>JAXMAV010000007.1:0-437402 GCA_046350255.1 Gemmataceae bacterium | reverse complement strand
GGCATTGCCATCCTCACGTTGTGGAGGCCATCACTGACCAGGCCCACAAGCTGCTCCACATGTCGGGGACCGACTTCTACTATCAGCCGCAGATCGACCTGGCGCAGCGGCTAGCTGAACTGGGGCCCTGGCCCGGCACGCGACGCGTCTTCTTCACCAACTCGGGAGCCGAGGCGCTGGAAGCCGCGCTGAAGCTGGCCCGCTGGCATACCCGCCGACCGCGCGCACTGGCGTTCTTCGGCGCCTTCCACGGGCGGACCTACGGCGCCATGTCGCTGTCGGGCTCGAAGCTGGTCCATCGCAAGGGCTTCGCGCCGCTGGTACCCGACATCCACCACGTCCCCTATCCGCGTGGCTGTGGTCCCTGCCCAGATGCCAGCCACTGCGTTTGCGTGCGGCAGATCGAGGAAACGGTCCTGCGGCGCACCGCTCCGCCAGAGGAGGTTGCCGCCATTTTCGTCGAGCCGATCCAGGGCGAGGGCGGGTACAACGTCCCGCCGCCGGGGTTTCTGCCGGCGCTGCGCGCGCTGTGCGATCGCCATGGCATTCTTCTGGTGCTCGATGAGGTGCAGTCGGGCATGGGGCGCACGGGCAAGATGTTCGCCTGCGAGCACTGGGGCGTGCAGCCGGACATCCTCTGCCTGGCCAAGGGGATCGCCAGTGGGATGCCACTGGGAGCCATTGTGGCTCGTGAGGAGGTGATGAACTGGCCGCCCGGTAGCCACGCCAGCACCTTCGGCGGCAACCCGGTCAGCTGCCGGGCCGCGCTGGCCACACTCGATCTGCTCGAGGGCGGCTACATGGCCAACGCCACGGCGCGCGGCGAGCAACTTCGCCAGGGGTTACAGCACCTGCGTCGCGATCATGCCGAGCTGGGCGACGTGCGTGGGCTCGGCCTGATGACCGCGGTCGATCTGGTCTCCTCGCGCGACCCCTATCTGCCAGCCGCATCCCTGCGCGACGAGTTGATTCAGGCGGCCTTCCACCGGGGTCTGTTGCTCCTGGGCTGCGGCGAGAGCGCCATCCGCTTCTGTCCGCCGCTGTGCATCACTGACGAGCAGGTCGATCGCGCCCTGGAGATCCTGCACGCCGTCCTGGCCGAGCGCAGCGCTCCGGTCACCTGTTGAGACGAGGCATCACATTTCTGCTCTGGTTGTCTCATTTCGCTGGAAATGGTGAAAGACAGCTGATATATCGGTGAAGTGACAAACCTCCCCGGTGGGGCTCGCATACCGCCCGGGGAGAACGCCTTTCAGGTTGTCGAATCCGCGTGGGAACCACCAGGTGCTCTTCAGCCTGAACGTGGAGCTGGACTGCTCCAGATCTCATTTGTCGCAGATGCGATTTCTTGTTCCTCACAGGTAACTCCCATGTGCCACTCTCCCAGGGCCCGTCGTGCGTTCACCCTGATCGAACTGCTGGTGGTGATCGCCATCATCGCTATCCTCATTGGCTTGCTGCTACCAGCCGTCCAGAAAGTGCGAGAAGCGGCCGCTCGCATGCAGTGCTCCAACAATCTCAAGCAACTGGGCCTCGCCTGCCACAACTACGCCGACACCAACAACGGAAAGCTGCCCGCCAGTGTGCTGATGGGCCCGTTCGTTGGTGCCATCGACGACTACAACCAGAACTTCGGCCCCAACTGGGCCGTGCTCATTCTCCCCTTCATCGAGCAGGACAACCTCTACAAGCAGGTCGAAACCAGCATCACGAGCTATCTAACCACCGGTGATGCGAACTGGCGCGCCATCCGCGGGAACCGGGTCAAGACCTTTGAATGTCCCTCGGATTCTGGCCACGCCGTGTTCTCCAGCCGCGCCGGCGGAGGCTGGGCCCGCGGTAACTACGGCGCCAACGCCGGTCCGGGCATGAGCTGGAATGGTGGGACGGTCGGCGTCGCTGTGTTGCGCAATGGCCAGTGGTCCGACAACAATCCCAACGGCTTCGCCAGCGAGTATTATCCGTCGTGGACGGCTGGCTGGAGTGGCGGCGGCGTGCTGGTGGTCAACGGTGGGCCGCGCATTCACACCATATCGGATGGTGCATCGAACACCATCATGATCGACGAGTTGCGCGTGGGGTGGAACGCCGAGGACATTCGCGGCACCTGGGCTCTGGGGCAGTGCGGCGCGAGCATCTCCGCGGGCAACGGCCGGATCGACACCCCCACCCCGA
Source organism: Gemmataceae bacterium (assembly GCA_046350255.1). GTDB lineage: Bacteria > Planctomycetota > Planctomycetia > Gemmatales > Gemmataceae > CALDUY01. The sequence goes on along the minus strand of JAXMAV010000007.1, from coordinate 435,227 downwards.
ACGTCTCCTTCAGCGGCTACGACGACATCCAGGGCTGCCAGGACAATCCAACCCTGGGCATGGGGTGCTGTGGTTGCAACAGCTGGCAGGTCACCGCCAAGAGCAAGCATAGCGGCGGTGTGATGACCTGCTTCACCGACGGCAGCGTGAAGTTCGTCTCCAACGGCGTCTCGCAACGCACCTGGTTCCAGCTCCACAGCCGGAACGACGGTCAAACCCTGGCTAATGATTATTGAGCATCCCATGAGAACGCTCGTCCTGATGATAGCCTTGCTCGCTGTGTGCGCCGCGGGGTGCGGCAGCAGTAAGGCCCGTGTGAAAGGCCAGGTCGTCGAGAACGGCAAGCCCGTTACCGTCGAGGCCCAGGCTGCCCTGATGTTCGACCTGATCGGACCCGACGGCAAGACGGATACCCTGCGCAGCTACCCCGTTCCCTTGAACAAGGACGGCTCGTTCGAGCTGGCCGCATCGGGAGGCGAAGTGGTCCCCGGCACCTACAAGGTGACCCTGCAAGTGAACGGCCCCAAAGGAAGTAGTGGCATCACCCTCTACAAGGGGCAGTCGCTCAAGCAGGAGATCCGCGCCGGGAGCAACGTCCTGTCCGTCGAACTGACCAAAATGGCCCCCTGATCCAGGTGTTCGAAAGAAGCCCGCCCTTGCCCGGCGGGCTTCTTTCTCGCTGCGCTTCCATCCCTGCACCCCGTAACGGATAAAATCCTTACAGCCCGACCTCCGCCGCCCAAAATGTGAGCTATGGTTCCCATGGATCCCTCCTTGGCGTCACCGGCATGACTCGCCGATGGGGAAATTAGCCACACATCCTCTGGGAGACAGGATATGGCAAGACCTCTCTCCGCTTCCGATCCTTATCGCGGATCTGAGCCGCTGGGCGCTTATCCTCCGCGTTATCGGCTTGATGATCATCCCCCTCAGGGCCCTTCCTCTCACGAGGAACTCGAGAATCTGCGGCTCGAGAACGAACAGCTGCGGGGACTGTGCGCGGAACTCGAGCAGGCCTTGCAGGAAGCCACCCAGCAGGTGCCGGATATCACCGCCTACGAGGAACGGCTCCGCGAGTACGAGCAAATGCTCGAGGAAAAATCGGACACCATCCGGCAGTTGCACCAGGAACTGCAGGAAGCCCGCGCAGCCATGGAGGAGGCCGAGCACAAACCCCAGACCCGGCCGGGGATGCCGCTGCCTCGCGAGGAGGAACTGCTGCAACTGAGCGAGGATCTCGAACAGGAACGGCGCCAGCTGCAGGAAGACGAGCAGTCGTTGATGGAACAGATGCGCCAGATGGAAATGTCGATGGCGCGTGAGCGAGCCGAGATGGCCCGGCAACGCAACGACCTGCAGCGCCTGTATGGCGAGATCCGCCACGAACTCGAGCGACTCGAGCGCAACGGCGCCATGCAGAACAAGATGGAAGATCTCAAGGCCAAGCTGCAAGATGTTTCCAACCGTCGGGGGTCAGCTCCGGCCACGACGGCGGGACGTCCTGCCTCATCGGCCAATCTGCCTTCCGTTACCGGACCGCAACCGCAGCCCTCCCAGTCGCGCGGCAGCTTCATCGATCGCTTGTTCGGCAAGTAACCTTGTCGAACCAGAGACCCCCAGCCAGGTGAGCGTCGTCACCGGGCTGGGGGTACACTTTTCACATCCTTTTCGCTTGTACCTTCCTTCTCGCTTCCTAGCGTAACTCCTCGCCCCGGTGTGGTTGTTTCATTGCGCAGGAGGTTACGCACCATGTCCAGTCGTTTGATGCTCTGTGCGATCGTGCTAGCGCTGCCCTTCACGGTCCTGGCCGAAGAGAAGGTCAGCAAGAAGCCGCAGGGAACCTTCGTTCGCGAAGCCGACGGGCAGAAGATCACTCTTTCCTTCAAGGCGGACGCGATGACCGTCACCGTGGGCGATGACCATGTGGTGGTCGAAGCGGCCTACGCCGTGACCGGCGACGTGCTGTTCGGTTCGATCACCAAGGTCAAGAAGCAGGGAGATGGCGGGCCCGACAAGCGCGATCTCTTCAGCTTCCAGTTCGCCGTCAAGGACAAGGAACTGATCGTGAGTGAGCTGAAGGGCACGCAGGTCAACGACGACAGCCGTCGTCTGGTGGAAGGGACGTACAAGAAGGAGTAACTCGCACCACCGCCCGGGATTCCACGAGCAAATCCCGGGCGGTGTGGGGTCTACTCCAGGGTGACCTTGAGCTTCACGGTCTGCTTGCCGCGGACCACCTGCACCTCGATGGTGTTACCCTTCTTCTGCAACCCCATGGTCTGCATGTAGGTGTTGATGTTCTTCACCGGGTTGCCCGCGATCGAGACGATGCGATCCCCCTCCTTGATGCCCCCCTTCTCGGCCACACTTCCAGGGGTAACGCCCTCGACCTCAACACCCTCGGCATCGCTGTAACCCGGGCGAATGCCTAGCCGGGGGCCGCTCGAGGGACGACCCATCGCCGTGCCCTTGACCTCGATGAATTTGGGACGTTCCATGGTCGTGAAATGGTTCACGATCTCCTCGCTCATGGCGACGATGCGCCGCATTCCCGCGAAGTTGAGCTTGTCCACGGTGTCGCTGGGCTTGTGATAATCCGGGTGCGTGCCTGTCCAGACAAATAGCACGGGCACGCGCTTCGACGTGAACGAAGCATGATCGCTCGGCCCGATGCCCGACGCCTGCGATTTCAGCGTGAAGCCATGCTTCTTCGCCTGGTTGTCGATCAGCTCCTTGAAGCCGGAGGCGGTACCGTGGCCCTCGGTCAGCACGCGGTCGAGGCCGGTCTCCTTCTCCTTCGTGAGCCTTCCCACCATGTCGAGGTTGAACATGGCGGCGGTCTCCTCAAGTGGGAAGAGCGGCTGTTTGCAGTAGTGCGCCGAGCCAAACAGACCCAGCTCTTCGCCCGAAAAGGCGATGAAGACCAGTCGGCGACCCTGCCGCTGCGGCTGTGCGGCATAGCGTCGAGCCAGCTCCAGCAAGGCTGAGGTGCCCGAGGCGTTGTCGTCGGCGCCGTGGTGGATGGCACGCTTCTTCCCGCGAAACAGACTGCTGGGCGAGCCGTACCCCAGGTGATCGTAGTGCGCCCCAATAACGATGGTTTCGCGTGCCAGCGGCCCCGCGCCTTCCAGCACACCCACGATGTTTCGCAAGGGGATGGCCGTGGGTACACGTTCCACTTTCAGCTCGGCCGTCCAGCCGGTCAAAGGCATGCTGATTGGCTTCAACTCGCGATCGATGTCGCGTTCGATGCTCGTCAGCGTCCGTCCGGCGGGCAGCATCGACTCCAGCACCGCGCGCTTGATCGCCGCAGCCGGCACGCGCTTCGGCCCGCCACCCGGCATTATAGTGGTGAACGAGAAATCGAGCAGACCGTCGCTTTCCTCCGCAGTCTCGGCATCGTTGACCAGCAACACTCCAACCGCACCAAGCTTGTGGGCCAGCACCAGCTTCGCCGAGATGCTTCCAGCCGAGATCAGCTCCTTCGACCGATCCGGGGTGGTCGCCCGAGGAGTATCGCGCAGCAGCACGACGATCTTGCCCTTCACGTCAAGGCCGGCGTAGTCATCGTAGGCCGGGTTCGTCAGGCGCAGGCCATAACCCGCGAAGACCAGGTCGCCCGCGGCCTGGCCGGGCTGATCGTACCCCAGTGGGAGGAACTGCCGTCCCTGGACCAGCTCGATCGATTGCTTCAGCGGCCCGGCCAGGCGGAGGGTTCCCACCGCGCCAGTGATGGTGAACGGCTGGAAGTAGCTGCCCTTGTTGCCCGGCTTCAGACCGATGCGCTGAAACTCCGCCGCCAGGTAGTCGCCCGCGCGGAGCAGCCCCGCCGTGGTGGGCCCGCGTCCCTCACACTGGGGCGAAGCCAGAAATGTGGCATCCTTCCGCATCCGCGCTTCTACATCGCCGTCCCGCGCCTGGCCGTCGGCCGCCCTCAGTACCGGAGCCGTCAACAGCGTGGTCAGCACCACACCGGTCACCCAGGGGCAGTTCTTGGCGTGAACAATCATGGATCGAGTTACTCCGTGGGGCGATGGTGCAAGCAAATCAGGTTCGGATGCCGGGGGCGGGTGCGCGACCCGCTCAGGGGTGCTGGGGGACCACCTGGGTGCGGTCCACGACCTCATCGGGGATGAACGGAGCCGTGGCCAGCATGACCCGGCAATGGGCGTGCTGAATGATGTAGGTGCCTCGTTCGTCGAGATGCCCCAACGGATCCGTGGGTGATTCCGCCGGAAGCGGAAGGATGATGAGGTCGTAAAGCTCTTTCTGCGCTAGCTCGACGATTTCCTCGCCGGTGCCGCGCTTGAGTTCGTGCAGGGTCATTTGCCGGCCGATCTGCTCGGCGCGCTGCTCGTCCTGGTGCACGATGCTGTGGCCATTGAGCGGATCGGAGCCCAGCGGCACCACGGAGACGATGCCCAGCGCGACCTTCTCGTCGAGCATGGTCAATACGCCGTGGAACAGATCGCTGTTGGCCGGGCTGCCATCGTGCAGCAGCAGGACGCGATCAACCCCAACGCCCGCGGCACGCAGCTCGTCCACCGAGCGAGCCCGTCGTTCGCTGATCTTGGGAATCCGGTTGCCGCCCGCCAGGTCGAGATACATGTCGCGCTCGCGGCTGAGGATGCGGACCGTGAGCGGAGCCGGATTGCCATCGTGCAGGCTGATCCAGTAGAAGGCGATTTGCTCGAGCTGTTCGTCGGCGGTGTATTTGTTGCTCGCTCCCATGATCAACTCGTGCGCCTGAATGTCCTTGGCCAGCTTCAGGATCGCGTGCAGTGGGTTGTTGGTCGGGACGATCAGCGGCTTGACTTCCTTGCCCGCCTTCTCGGCCCGTTCGACGACGGCGGTCATCAACTGCTGGTCGTAGGTGTCCAGGTCGGGCATGTCGAGGGTGGCCGGCCCGCCACCAGAACCCGGCGGGATGAACTTGGCGGTCATGACCACCACGCTGGTGGTTTCCGGATCGGTCTCCGCCAGCGCCTTTTCCAGCATGAATAGGTTCTGCGTCGAACGGATAGACACCAACTTCCGGTAGGTGTGCGTCAGATTGAGGCTCTGCGCGGTCACCTCTTCGGTCGTTTCCTGGTTGAACTGCTCGAGGTGCTCGTGCTTCTTCCCCTGCATCCGGGCGGGATGGAACCGCTCGGAGATGGTGAACATGGTGAAGAAGGTCAGGGTGAACACCATCCCCCCGATGGTGGCCAGCTCCTTGGTCAGGAAGTTCATGATGGCGGACGTCAGCAGGATGAACAGGATGATGCCCAGGCCGATGGGAATCTCCACGCCGCGGATGGTGAGGTTCAGCGGCACCTTGAACTCGCGATGCTGTTTCCGCTTGAAGCGGAGGACCATCATTGACAGGGCCTGGAAGACGAAGCTCCACACCACGCCAAAGGCGTACGCCTCACCAAGGAGGAACACATCGCCCCGGCTGGCAATGATGGTGAATAGCTGCAGACCCACGATCAGGTACAACACTCGATAGGTGGTGCCATAACGCGGATGCGGACGAAGAAACCAGTCCGGCATCACACCGTCCTCGGCCACGCGGTTCAGCACGCCGTTGGACCCAATGATCGCCGTGTTGACGGCTCCGGATAGGATCAAAAAGCCCACCACCACCACCAGCGCCTGCAGGGCGATTCGCGCCCAACTCGGACCCCAGACCTGCATGGCCAGGCCGCCCAGCAAGTTGCCGGCATACTGGGGTAGCCGTTCATGATCCGGGATCATGATGACTGCCAGGAAACTGATGGTTCCGGTCAAACAGATGCTGAAGATGAAGACGATCAGCGCCGCCTTCTTGAAGTTGGGCAGCTTGGGCGACTCCACCTCGCGGTAGACCTGCGCCAGAGTCTCCTCGCCGGACATGGCGAGGATCGAGTGCCCAAAGGCGATGAAGACGCCCACAAAGCCGATGAAGCTGAACCACCGGAAGGTCGGCGACATGTCGTACAGGTCGTTGCCATCGGGCCCCTTGAGCGGGTCTCCGCTGATGGGATCCAGCTGCTTCTCGCCGCGCAGCGTCTTGGCCGCCTTCGTTTCGCTGATGAAGCCGGTCGGATCCACCTCGTGGGGTGGATCCACGGTGTTGTTGACGCGCGGCTGAAGGCGGGGCAGCGGGCTGGGGATGGAGTTGGGCGCACCCTTGACGACAATGGTCAGTACGCACCAGCCAATCACCAGCGCACCCATGACAGTGGTGATCTGCATAATGCGCAGCGCCTTCTCGCTCGATTCGTGGATGCCGCGCAGGTTCTGGTAGAAGAAGTAGATGGTGACCAGGCAGGCGAGGAAGACCGAACCCCAGTTCTTGATCGCCTTGGCCGCGTCGCTGCTGGGATCGATGGTGCCATGTCCGAATTGCAGGTTGAGCAGGTCGATGCCCAGGCCGATGATGTACTGCCCGGCCGACACGCTGGAGATGGGTCCGGTGAGGATGTAATCGAACATGAGCGCCGAGACGGCCAGCTTGGCCATCCAGCTCCCCATCGCCTCGCGGACGACGCGGTAAACGCCGCCGCGAACGAACATGGTGCAGCTTTCGATGTAGACCCAGCGCACCGCGTAGCTGAAGCACATCACCGCCAGGATGAACCAGGGCGCAGCGGGCCCGATCGATTGCTCAACGATCGCGCCAATGTAGTACGCCGTGCTGGCGAGGTCGCAGAGGACCACCGCGGCAGTGCGCCAGTAGCTGATGAACGTGAACATCACGCTGCTGACGATGATGATGCCGGTGCCGGTGACAAACCGTTGCGCCAGGGTTCCCGAGGTGGGTTGGTTGGGCGAATCCTTGGAAGGTGTGGCCATGAGGCTCTGGTGCTGAGGATTCCGGTGCCGAACGTTATCCGCCAGGTTGGATTGGGGAAACGCTCAGTAAATGAGGCGGCCCGGGCTGAAGCGATTATAGGTCCGGCTGCACCTCCTGGCGAGAAGTACCAGCAGCCCGACCTCACGCGTGGACCCCTGGCGGGGTGTTTGCAGATGCATCAGAGGGCAAGAAAAAGAGCGAAGGCGAGCGAGGTCGCCAGTCCTTCCTGGACTCGCGCCTCGCCCGCCTCCTCCAAGGGGGCTGCCTGTAGATTAGAAGCGGAAGATGACGTCGAAGATGAGTCGGTAGTCAGCGAAACCGGTTTCGGGCATCACCGGGAACTCGGCAGCGAAGCCAGCAAATACATGCTCGGAGATACGACCACGAAGCCCGCCGACCAGTGAAAGCCAGTCGTTCCCGGCCCGAGTGGATGAACCGAAGTTGATCATGTAGGCCCCCTCAAAGCCCAGGTTGCGCGAGGTGGGCGTGTTGGTATAGTGCATCCAGTTAAGCTCGAAGAGCGGGAAGATGGTGTTGGTGTTGGCGATGTTGTAGTCCATGTGGAAGTTCAGATAGAGGAACTCGGCTCGCTTGTCGTTGACGCTGAACGAGTAACCCGTCGTGCCCAGCAGGTTGATCGAACCCCAACCGCTGCCGATGCCGAAAGTTTGTCCGATGCTGGCGTAGGGGTCGATGCTGAGGGCCCCGGTGTTCTGAAAGACCGAGCCGTTGCCGCAGGGGATCTCGAAGGTCATACCGGCAGCCGCCACGGTGCCCGAATCGGTGTTCCTCAGGAAGGTGTACTTGGGCCCGAGCTTCAACTCAGTGAAGCCGGTGCTGTTCGAGAAGGGCGGCGTTGCCTGCTCGGGATTAATGCTCAGAAATCCCAGTTCGTTCATGACGAACGACAGCCGATCCGACACCGCCAGGCGCAGCTGGGTGCCAAACCACATCGCACTGCCGCCTCGGGTGTAGGGATTGTCGCCCGGGATGCTCTGGTACATGAAGATCGGCCGCACCTCGGTCAGTGCACGCGGATCCTCGAAGTAGAACGGCATGGAGATCGGGGACATCAGGCCCGGGAAGCAGTTGTCCGATTCAAAGGCGCTGCGGCCGTGCGTAGTGCCCTTATCGCCGAAGGTGACCGCGTTCACACAGCGATCCCAGACTGAAGGACTCACTGGGTTATCGGTAATGACCCCCGGGGCCACATCCGATCCGCTGCCCCCTGTGGGAAACGGCGAGGTCGGCGGGGGCGGTACCTCGTCCGGTGGACCGGATACCACGTGCTTGACTGGTGGCGCTTCCCAGGGTTGCACCTTCGCCATCCCGGTTCCCACGGGGCTGCCACGATCTTCCTCGTCGCGCTCGCGCCGGGTTCGTTCACTCTCGCGGTCGCTGGTCCTGGCTCGATCTACATCACGATTCCTGTCCCAATCGCGATCGCGATCGCGGTCGCGCTCCTTGTTCCGATCGTCCGAGGGAATTTCGCTGCCGATGGGCGTCGTGTAGCCTGCTTCTCCCCGGCTGGGCACAGTATCGCCCAGGAGTGGGTCGGCCGTGGGTGGCGGCGACACCCGGGAAGAGCGCGACCCTGCATCACTCGACTGGGCGCGAAACGTCGGCGAGCCGGGGGCAAAGGCGGCACGGGCCGCCGGCAGCGCCACGGGGCGTCCAAGCGAGGCCACGGGGCTGGTGGTCGGGCGTCCGCCTGCCGCGCGCCAGACAATCGGCTGTTGAGCGGAAAGCGTCCCACCCAGGCTCAGCGAGAAACCCAGAGCCGCCAGCCATCGCAGGTGTCGAAGGTTCATGGATGGCTCCCCCATCAAGCCTGGCCTACGCCGGGACACGCCGGCTTCCTCCGCCGGATTCCTTCCCTATTTCGTCATTCCTGGCACTGCTGGACTAACCGGATCATCCGTAAAACGTGGAATGAGCCGGATTCTCGCTCGCTTCGACCGGCAATGTTTGCCGGGGCTGCCGGCTGTCTCCCTCTTCTCCTCGTTGTGGAAGTTGCGCACATGACCAGAAAGGTCGCCTTGGTTCTAATTCTGGTGCTGGTGCTGGTGGGCCTGGGTCGGGCCTGGTGGGTGATAGGCCACGCCAGCGTTGCCGAGGCAGCCACGAAGGGGCTGCCCGATGATATTCCTGTGTTCTTCCGGGCGGCAGCTCGTCAGTTGGGGCATCTGGCGGGAGAACCTGACCGCTGGAAAAACCCTTCCTGCAAGCACCTGCGCGCCGCCGAGTCGCCAGACCACTTCATCGATCTCGAGGATTACGAGGGCAACCCTCTGCCGCCCGACCGCTGGAAAGCCATTGCCCTGCTTCAGAAGCTGAAGCGTTCTCCCGATCGGGTCGGATTCCTCCCCTACGCCATCCTGGAGAACTACGACCGGCTCAGCGTGGCGTTCTACGACTATCGCGCCGACCCCAAGGACCCCGCCGTTCAGGCCAAGGCCATCGTCTACGCCGGCGTCCTGGCCCACCTGACGGGCGACAGCGTGATGCCGTTGCACACCACGCGCAACTACGATGGCCGACGCAACAAGGAAGGGAAGTTCGTGCAGAAGGGCATTCACGCGAAGATCGACGCCTTTCCCGAGAAGCAGGGTCTGACCGCCGAGGAGATCTCACGCGGGCTGAAGGCGAAAAAGATCGACGACGTCTGGGAACACGTGCTGAAGACGATTCAGGAGTCGCACGAGCAGATCGAGAAGTGCTATCAGCTCGACCAGGCCGGGGCGTTCGAGAAACCGACGAAGGAGAGCCGGCAGTTCATCCTCGACCGCTGCCGCGCCGGGGCCCAGCTGACCATGGACCTGTGGTACACCGCCTGGGTGCGCAGCGCCACCATGCCGAAACACTACTAATACACTGCGGCCCCACGATGGGAGGGAGCGTTCTCCCTCCTCATCGTGGGGCCGCAGACCAGGGCCTCCCGTTACCAGGTCCAGGTCTTGCCACCGGTGTAGATGAACCAGCCCTTGCCACCAACGCCGTCGGTGTTGCTGCCACCGCCGCCAGGCGTACTCAGCACCTCACCGAAGTTGTAGTTGATGGCGTGAACCGCCTGGCCCAAACGCAGGGAGATCGAATCGCCGGCGACCGTGCCGCCAGACGATCCGGCATTGTTGGAGCCCTGCTGGTAGCCGCCCGGCTGCGTCTCCGTGATGGTGTAGCTGCCGGCCGCCAGACCGCCGAACCGGTAGTTGCCTGCCGCGTCGGTGGTGGTGGTGCGGACGATGCTGCGTCCGAAGACGTCGGTGCCGCGCAACGTCAGAGACACACCAGCGATACCAGTGTCTCCAGAGGAAAACCGGGTGGACCGGTCGTTATCCACATAGACCTTGCCCGCCACGGAACTGGCGCGGACTTCTCCGAAGCAGTTGTCTCCCACCACATCGTTGACATTCACCACGTTCACATTGATGAAGTCGGTGCGATTGCTGTTGGGGATCGGGGTCTGATTGCCGCGCGTGTCAAACCCGTCGGTGAAGCCCGGCGGCTGGTTGACCTGGACAATCTTGTAGCTGCCCGGGCCAATCTCGTTGCCCGGCTGGTAGTGATACACCACGCGCACCTTGCCCTGGGCGGTGGAACGGATCATGGCCATGAGGTTGCCGGTGCCACAGGCACACGCTTCCATGGAGGCGTTCTGCGTCACCCCGATGGTGCCCTGCCCGACAAACCCCGAGATATCCCCTGGATTGGTCAGCGTGACGCTCTGGAAGGACCCCTGCAGCTGGGTCACCCCAAAGTCCCGGGCCGACGCGCCCTGAAGATCCGGGGTGCCGTCGAAGGCAGCGACGGTGTCAGTGAGCTTTCGTTCGGGTGAGGCCTGGATGGTGGTCCCGCCCACCTGGTAGCGAATGGAGCCTTTCAGCTTGGCTTCCATCTGGGCGGCACCTTCCAGGTTCTCCAGCATCACGTTGGACTGGAAGCCACCCTCGGCAATGATCTCCACCTTCGTCAGCTGACCCAGCGACGGATCGAACAGCGGCAGGGTGCCCGATCGCAGGACATTGGGCGCGCTTGCTGGAACGAGACCTCATGACTGGCCTGGGCCGGTCCCGGATCTCGCCCCGCTGCGTCGGGTGAACGAGTACATGCCCATCGAGTCGGTGACGGCGGTGGCAACCACCCGGTTGTTGCTGTCGAACAGCTGGACGGTATTGTTGGCGATCCCCATCTCGCCGGGGTCGCGAATGCCGTTTCGGTTGGTGTCCTGGTAGACGCACCCGGAGATGACGGCCGGTACGTCGCGATCCTCGAGCTTCTCCAGCCGAGGCTGCTGCCCGGTTTTCAGAAAGCCTTGTTGCACAGAGTGGCCAGAAAGGGCGTCGAACATGTGTCCTCCATCCTGGTGAGGGTAGCGAGCGACCATCCGCAACTGCGGACGGCCCATCCGAGGCCACAGCGGCTCAGTGCCAGGCAGGCCCGGTCTGTCTTGGGAAAAAATCGACCAGGACCGCCAGACAGGATGAGAGTGGCCTGAGCCATGTCGCCGCACTGGGCCGAATTCTCTGTCGGATGGATCGAAGGAAGGGAAAATGACGAAGGGCCCGACGCTGCTGAGTCAGCATCGGGCCCTCATTCGCAAGGGAGGAACGATTAGTAACGGAACTCCATGCCCAGCGTGATGCCGTGGATGAGCATATCCGACGACTTCATGCTGAAGGCCGGCCACTGGGGGTCGCCCGGAGCCGCGCCGGCGTAGACCGGAGGTCGGCCTGCAGGCAGGTAGGCGGGGTTTACCCTCGGATCAATCTGCTCTCCAGGCCGAGCTACGCTGTTCCAGTACATGACGTTGTAGCCTGCAGTTAGCCGCCACCAATCGAAGATATCGTAGCCCAGGGTAAAGCCAACTTCGGGCACGATACCGAACATCGTCCGGGTATATGAGCCGATGTTGGTTCCCGCCTGGGCGAGGAGGCCACCTGTGTTGCCAGTCCTGTTGACAAGCACCGTTTTGTTGGTTCCCTGGGTCAGGATTGTACTCCCGGCAATTTGCACCTGTTGTTGTGAGCTACCGATGGCCAACTTCGCCCGCATGCCGAGCGAGAATGGACCATAACGCATCTCGCCATCAACACCCACCTGACCACCGTAGAAGCGGTTCACTGTGGTGAATCGGTCGTTGACGGTGAACTGGTTGTTGACGGCTAGACCAGGACTATTGGGGGGAACAGTGATAACCGTCAGGTTCTCGGTGATGCTTAGGTTTTCATCGAGGCCCAACACCCGGGCACCAACCAGCGCGTCCAACCGGTACCAGTCCGAGCAGCAAACATTCTTGCGAATGTTGAAGTCTGCGCCCCACAGGTTGCTCTGCCGACCTATGGTAACGCTACCGTTCAGGAACGGTCCTGCCACCTCTTCATAACCCCCACCATTCTCGATGGATGGGTTAACTAGAATGGGACGGCCGATACTAGTTTCGGCGCCATTGCCGTAAACTGTGAAGTTGCCATCGTCCGCGTTACCCAGGGCAAACCCACTGGCGTCAATACCCCAGCAGTGGTCATCGCTGAACCAGTATTGCCCATATAGCCGGCCACCTGGCCGGGCGTTGTCCGCATTACGAGCGTCCCCGTAGAGAGTGCTTCCGTTATCGAGGTTGTTAACGTAAGTCAATACAGTAGCAGGGGCTCCCTGACGCACCAACCGGGGAGTCTTGTCACCGGGCATCCACCACAACAGCGCTTCGGCGCCAATGACGAAGCGCGGTTCGCCCGGGCAGCAGCCGCCGCCACCCCAGGGGTTGCAGCCGCCGGTAGCGCAGCAGCCCGCGCTGCCGTAGCCGATGCCCGAGGGACCGCAGCAGCTACCGTTGCTCAGCATGCCCGGGCCGCTGATGATGGTGGGCGCCGGGAAGGGAGAACCCGGCGTCGTCACCACCCCAGGATCCGCGACAATCCCCGGACCCGCGACAATCCCCGGACCCGTGGAGATGCCCGGACCATTCACGATTCCCGGGCTCGCCATCCCACCTGGCAGCGCGGGGCCCGGCTGCGAGATGATGGTGCCCGGCGAACTGATGATGCCCGGCGACGGCATCGGTGCTGGCGATAGCCCGGGGCCCATGGGCGCGGAAGGAACCGGCGTGGGCGCCACCAGCGTGCCACCGCCTACACTGGGCGGCGGCGCTGCCAGCGGGTCGGCCTGGTTGCGCGACACCGTCGAGGCTACCACCCCCTCGCCGGTCCGCCAGGTGTGCATACCCGGAGCCGGCATGATCACCGCTACCGCCATTGGGGCCCATCGGCATCGGCCGGGCCGGGACGTTATCAAGGGCGGCTCCCCGGGCGATGGGGGCACGCGGATCGCGACGCGGCGTGAACGATACCTGCGTCAGATTCGCGTCCTGCACCGTCTTCGACGTGGCAATCGCCTGCGGACGACCCAGCGAAGCCGCCGGGCTGGTCGCGGCCGATGTGCTGGCCACGGTTGCCCCCGGGCGTGAACTGGCGATGGCAATGGGCTTACCGAGCGCCACCGCTGCCGGGGGAGAATTGCTCGCACCGGGGCTCTGCGGCGCACGCCACACGCCCTCTTGGCCGCGAGCCCCTGTCACTACCAAACCCAGTGACAGGGCGAGACTCCTCAGCCACAATTTCCTCATCAGTTACGTCCTCCCTGAACACGGGGGTGCTACTGCCACCGGGTTGCCCAGGTGGCGGCGGAGGCCTCCGGTCAGCGGAGCAACCCTTCCTGGGTCGCTCTTCCTCCTTCATCCTCGATTTCGACCACGTCAACTCCTCTCACGCAGCTTTTCCCATTCTTCGTCCGTCAAGATCGCTCCCGCCGATATCCTCCTCAGGCACAGTCTGCACGGTTTATTCCTCTTGACCACCTTACCCATCCTCTGCTCCCGGCAAGGTGACCCCCATGACCGCCCCGAATCTCCTCTTGCAGCCGCGACGCGTCGCGGTATAGTCCGCCCCCGCACCGGGCAACGACACACTCGCAAACCATGGAGGGTTGCGGGTCAGGGTCAGGGGGGTCGCCATGCTCTGGCGTCGTCACACGCAATGGCTTGCCGTTTCGGTCTTTAGCTGCCAGCTCGTCCTGGGGGGCTGTCGGGCGGCCGAGCGCCCCGCCATCAACGGCTACAGCCCCGATTTTACTACCCTGCTCAAGTTGCCTGGGTCCGAGGCAGCGGTCGCCCGCGGGCAGAAGCCACCACAACCGCCCGTCAAGAGTCTCCTTGAACTAGGGCCCGAGGCTCCCGGCAGTCGGGACACTCGTACCGCTCGCATTCGCGCCACCGTTAATGGCGAGGCCATTCTCGATGAGGAAGTCACCGCCGCAGCCATGCAGGGCCTGCTGACCGCCCGCACTGAAGCCGAGAAGGCCGAGGTGATGAATCAGAAGCTCACCGAAATCATCGAACGCGAGCTGCTGATGCAGGATGCCATCGCTCGCCTGAGCAAGCGGGGCGGCATGCGGTTCTATCAGGAACTTGAGAAAATCGCCGAACGCGAGTTCGAGAAGCAGTGGCTTCACCGCCTTATGCGTGCCAACCATATTACCGACATGGACATCTTCACCCGCATGTTGCGCGACCAGGGCATGCCGGTGGACCTGGTGCGTCGACAGTGGGTGCGTAACTTCATCGCCATGGAGTACCTGCGAACCCGGGTCGAACCCCAGCTCAACAAGATTGGCCACAAGGAAGTGGAGGAGTACTACGAGAAGAACCGCGACGACTTCAAGGTCGAGGACAAGGTCGTCTGGCAGGATATCTTCATCGCCACCGTCCGGCATCCCACCCCGGCAGCAGCGCGACAGTTCGCCGAGGTGCTCATGGAGCGCATCCGCAAGGGCGAGGATTTCGTCAAACTGGCCAAGGAGTTCGACAACGGCGACAGCTCGCTCCGCGAGAATGCCGAGGGCATCGGCAACAAACGGGGTGAAATCTTGCCGCGCGAGGCCGAGCAGGTGCTCTTCCAGCTCAAGGATGGCCAACTTGGGCCACTCATCGAGCTGGAGACCGGTTTCCACATCATTCGTCTGACGAAGCGCACCTATGCGGGACGTACCCCGTTCGACGATCGCACGCAGAAACAGATTCGCGAGAAGCTCAAGGGAGTCGTCTTCCAGCAGGAAATGCGGAAGGTGATCAACGAATTGAAGCGTTCGGCCATCATCGAGGTGGCCCGGGACGTGAAGTGAAGTTGGGGGATGGGGGAAGAGCAGTGCGGGGCTGAGGGAACCTGGTTCCCTCGCCCCGCCTGCTCGTTTTTCTTCCACCAGTCCAGGACCGTGGTGTTGTCGCGGGATACCCCCGTGGATTACTCCAGGTTGCTAAGCGTGGGAGCGACCGGGGCCGGCGTGCCACTCGGCACCGAGACGGCCGGGGCTTCATCCTGGGCCAACAGATGCTGCAACCCCTTGCGGAACTTGTCCATCCGTCCCTGAAGCTGGTCGCGCTCGCCGCTGCGCTGCACGAGCTGCGCCTTCAGGTCGTCCCGTTCGCTGGTGCGCAGACCGATCAGTTTGCCCATCTCCTCGATCTGCTGGCCGTTCGACTTCACCTGGGCCAACAGCTGGTCGCGCTCCTGAATCAGGGCCGCCTTGTCCGCCAGCTCCTTCTGCAACCGTTCCGTCTCCTCACGGAGCAGGGCCGCTTCCTTCCGGGCCGCATCCCGGGCCTGGGCCACGATCCGATAATCCTGCTCAAACTTCTGACAACGAGTCTCCAGCACACGCACCCGCTCGTTGGTGCCGACTCGATTGTCCGTCTTGCGGGCGCAACCCCAGACACCAACGGTCACGACAAGGATGACGATCCCAATCTTCATCGTGCCGGACAGCGTCTCTTCTTTCCTCGGCTTGAGGGACATCGGTGCATCTCCTGTGGGTTCACCGCGACACCCTGGCGGGGACGCGGGTTGCAATCCGGTGGAAGGTTCACAGGCATGACCCGAGCAGCAGAGCCAGCCAGGTTTTCCCCAGCTTGTCATGTTGCCCCGCTCTCGTATCTTGCCGCAACCTATTTCGTCACGTTCGGCGCCCGGACTTTATCTCTCTTCACCAGTCGGGTCCTTTTCTCCAGATGGCCAGCTTGCCAGGCTTGCCACGATGTCCAGCGCCAGCGCTCGTGTTTCTTCCAGGGCGGCCCCCTCCAACCGCTGCCCGGCGAACTTGCCCAGATCGCCCAGCTCCAGCAGTTGCTGCAGGCTTTCCAGGGTGTCGCGCGCGTGGCCGATCTTGCTGAGCGCGGCCAGCAAATCGCCGCTGGTGAGCGAGGTGACCGCGATGCCGGTCTGCATCCGGATGCACTCGCGCACGATGTCGGCCAGATCGCCCACATGTTGTGCCTGCTGAAGTTTGGTCCGCGCTAGCGATATTGGCGTAGGAGGCGATGCAGGGCGTGCTCGGTTGAACCGTCGCAGAAGCAACATCAACCCCAGCGCCAGGAGCACTCCCACCGCGGCCAGGCGCACCCGACCGGGCCAGGGCGACGGTTCGGGTTCGGGCAGTTCCTCGATGGGGGCGACGTCGGCATCCTGGCGCAGCAAATCGAGCCAATCGAAGGTCTGCCATGACTGGTCCGGTCCTTCCCGCGCCCGCACTCGCACACCTGGCAGGGGGATGGTTCCCGGCCTGGTCTGCTCCAGCTCCAACGTCAGAACCACCCGGAGTGGACTCTCGGATGTACTTGACGAGGCCAGCCAGGGCATGCGCCAGGCCTGCAAGGCGTCTTCCAGCTGTGGACGATCAACCTCCAGCCCGGCCGGCCCCGTAAACTCCAGCTCGAGTCGGGCTCGGGCCCGACCGGGTTCGACGCCTTCCTCGGGAATCGACAGCACGGCTTGGGCGCGGATGCCTCCCTGCTGCTGCGGGGGCAACTCCATCGCCCCGGGAATCAAAAGGAGCATGATCACCCCGGCCATGGTCATCTCCCGGGCGTCCGTTTCTGACGCATTCGGAAGAAGCGCACCAGCTGATCGAGATGCCGTCCGTCGGTAGCGGCCTCGATGAGATCCACCCCTGCCGAACGCACCAGTTGCTCCAGCTGGTCGGAACGCTTCCGGGCCTGGCGGGCATAGGCCACGCGCACCTCGGGCGCTGCGGTGTCGATCAGTCGGCGCTGCCCTGTCTCGGCATCTTCCAGTTCCACCAGTCCCACGCTGGGCAGCACCTGCTCGCGCTCGTCCCGGAGGCGCACGGCGATCAGCTCGTGCCGACGTGCGGTCCGGCGAAAGCTTCGGTCATAATCAGTATCGAGAAAGTCGCTGAACAGGAAGGTGATGGCTCGTCGGCGCACGACGCGATTGAGATGATCCAGGCCCTCGCGCAGACAGGTGCCCCGGCTGGCCGGTTCGCGAAAGAGCACGTCACGGATAAGCCGTAGGACATGCCGTGTCCCCTTGCGCGGGGGAAGGTAATGTTCGATGCGGTCGGAGAACTGCACGAGGCCGACCCGGTCGTTGTTGCTGATGGCGCTGAATGCGAGGATGGCTGCCAGCTCTGCCGCAACCTCGCGTTTGGTCTGGACTCCTGTGCCAAACGCCTGGCTGGCCGAGATGTCCATGGCCAGCACCAGCGTCCGCTCGCGTTCTTCGACGTAGCGTTTGACGAACGGCTGGCCCATGCGCGCGGTGACGTTCCAGTCAATGCTGCGGATGTCGTCGCCGGGCTGATAGGCGCGGACCTCCTCGAAGGCGATGCCCGCTCCCCGGAACACCGAGTGATACTCGCCTCCCAGCAGGTCCTCGACCGCGCGGCGAGCGCGCAGCTGAAGGCGCCGGACCTGGCGAAGAATCTCCCGGGGCAGCATCTGACGCTCTCTTCAGGACTCGTGCGGCGAAGGTGCGGGTTCTGGGGATTGTAGCAGATTCTTCGTCAACTCCGGGTTCTGTGTAGGACGATTATGCCCTGGGTCTCCCGATCGGACGAGGCGAACCTATGTCTGCGGGTTGGCAGGTGGGAGTGATGATGGCACTGGCGCTGAGCGCGGGGCCGATCCGGGCGGACGCTGCCTCCGACAGGAAGGAAGCGGAGCTGGACAGGGTGCCCGAGGAGTGGCGCGAGGTGGCTCAGCTTTTGGCGGACATCGACCGCAGCGATGCCAGCATCCCATGGACCGAGCTTCGCGACTTCAAGAACCAGTACCACCACTTCCGCCCTACGCCCTGTGACGCGAGTTCGTCACCTATCGGCCGGACAAGACCATCAACTCCGTCACCGTCGGTCCAGGCGGTTCTAGGCGGGCCAGGTCCAGAACCGACCGAGCTGCTCCTCGATGCGGAGAAGCTGATTGTACTTGGCTAGTCGCTCGCTTCGCGCCACGCTGCCGATCTTGATCTGGCCTGCCCCGGTGGCCACGGCCAGGTCGGCCAGGGTCGCGTCCTCGGTTTCGCCCGACCGTGCCGAAATGATGCAGCGATACCCCGCCTCGTGCGCCTGATCGACCACGCCCAGCGCCTCGCTCAGGGTTCCGATCTGGTTGACCTTCACCAGGACGGCGTTGCCCACCCCCGTGGAGATACCTCGACGCAGACGCTCGGCGTTGGTCACGAACAGATCGTCACCGATCAACTGCACCTGACTGCCCAGCGCCCGGGTCAGCATCGCCCAGCCGTCCCAGTCGTCCTCGGCCAGGCCATCCTCGATGCTCAGAATCGGGTAGTTACGAGCCCATTCCGCCAGGCGTTCGACCATGGCGCCCGGTTCGAGAATGCGCCCGCCTCCCTCGCGCAGATGATACCGCCCCTCGCGGAAGAAATGCGTGGAAGCCACATCCAGGGCCAGGCCTGCATCGCGTCCCGGTTCCAGACCGGCTCGTCGCGCCGCCTCCAGCACCAACTGCACCGCAGCTTCGTTGTCGGGCAGACGCGGGCCGAAGCCGCCTTCGTCGCCGACCAGAGTGCCCTCGAATCCTCGTTCGCTCAGGGTGACTGCCAGGGCGCGGTAGGTGGCAACAGCCATCTCCAGCGCCTCGCTGTAGGTGCGCGCACCGATCGGGATCAGGAGGTAATCCTGGAAGTCGAGGTTCCCGCCCGCGTGCAGGCCGCCCGAGATCATGTTGATCATCGGCAGGGGAAGGCAGGCCCGGTCTCCCGGCTCGAGATACTGCCAGAGAGGCACCCCATGCACTGCAGCGGCTGCGTGAGCGCAGGCCAACGACACACCCAGAATCGCATTCGCACCCAGCCGGCTCTTGTTGGGTGTGCCGTCGAGCTCGATCATCCGGCGATCCATGGCCGCCTGGTGCTCTACCGGCATGCCCTGGAGTGCGGGACCTAACGTCTCGATCACGTGGGCCACCGCGCGCCGAACGCCGAGTCCCCCGTACCGCTGAGCATCCCGGTCGCGAAGTTCGACCGCCTCGTGCCTGCCAGTGCTGGCACCGGAAGGGACAATGGCCCGTCCCGGGTTGCCCGTCGAGGTGGTTACCTCGACCTCCACGGTAGGACGGCCTCGACTGTCGAGCACTTCACGGGCATGGATGCGCTGGATGACGGCGTCGCTCATGGCTGACTCTGCAAAACCAGGGAGTGGAACCCTGTCATCCTAGCAACCGCAGGACAGGGCGGTTACCGCACCACCTGTTTGCGAAGCAGGGTCAACGCCGCGATCTGCTGCGGGTCAGCCCGGGGATCATCCAGGGGCAACCGATCGGCTGCTCGCGCTGGGCGGAGCCCCTGCAACACCCACCACTGCTTCAGACGTTTCCCCAGATCGGGCGAGAGTCGCGCATCCTCGTCGGGCAGGACACCCCAGTCGGCGTCGCCGGCGCTGTCGGGGAAGCGGTGCAGGTTCTTGCCGCTGGGACGCACGAAGGTTCCGCTGGTCAGCTTGAAGCCGAACCCCTCGATGCCGACCGCCAGGGGAGTCTGCACGCTGGCTTTACCGAGCGTCCGCTGACCCACCACCTTGCCGCGCGCGTGGTCCTGCAGCGCCGCGGCGATCAACTCCGCGCCGCCGGACGTCTCGCCATTGACGAGGACGATCAGTTCCAGTTTGCGGAACTGGTTCTCGTCGCTGCCCCGATAGACGGTGTCCTCGCGCCCGCGATTCTTGATGGTGGCGATGGTGCCGTTCCCCAGGAACAGGTCGGCTACCTCGACGGCCTCGTTGAGATAGCCTCCCGGACACCAGCGCAGATCAAGCACCAGCCCTCGCGCGCCCCGATCGGTCAGCGAGGTCAGCACGCCACGCAGTTCGTCCGCCGTGCCGCGTCCCAGGCTGGTGAGCCGGATATGCGCCAGCCCGGTCTTCTCGTCCGCCATCCATTCCCAGGTGTTGTCATCTCGACGTCTTACTCCCTGCACTGTCTCGGCGCGATAGCGTTCGCGCAGCAGAGTCACCGTCTGGTCGGCAGAGCCAGCGCGCTGGAAGGTCACTCGCACCAGGCGCGGCAGATCGACCGGTTGCGGCGTGGATGCGACCGGCGCCGCCAGGTTCTGGAACCCCTCGTCCAGTGGCCGACTGTTGCGCAGAGCCATTAGCCGCGCTTGCGAAGCGCGTGCGATGGGCTGATCGTCGATCTTCACGATGACATCACCCGGACGCAGGCCCGCGCGCTGGGCGGGGCTTCCCGGGTGGACGCCTTCCACCTCCAGCGGCCCGGGGGTAATCGCCTCCCGGAACGACAACCCGGTCCCCATGTGCTCGTGATCCATGCCCACGTTGCGGCGCTGCTCCTCAGCGCTGACCACCCCGGAATGGGGATCGAGCAAGCGTGTCAGTGAGCGAGCGGCGACCAGCGTGGCCGGCGGGCCGTCAGCGAGTGCATCCCCGAGTTCCTCGCGGAGTCGGACCAGGTACTTCTCGATGGGGTCGAGCTGCGGTTTGTCCAGGTTGTTCATCGCCTCGGGGCTGACCGCCTGGGCGCGCAGCATCGATGCCAGCGACACCGCCTGGCGAACCTGAGCTCGCAGGTCGCGTGGCGGAGTGCGTCGCGCCGCCTGGTAGAGCCCGTTGGCGGCCGCCTCGAGCAGATCCTCGCGCGGGACGGGCCGCACATACTGGGTACTCACCTGCTCGACGAGATGGCCAAACTGCTGGGCGAAGCGCCGGGCCTCCTCGCGCAGTGCCTTGCGATCCTTCACTGGGGTGGGCGTGGTGGGCCCCGGAGCGCCAAGGAGGGCGGGAGTGGTCAGAAGAACGACCAGCCAGGAAAGGATACGCATGCGCAGGCCTCCGTGCCTGGGAACGGGCCAGGGGAGTCATACTCTATCCAACGTCGCCCGCTCGCTGAAGGCCAACCGATGCCGACCCGTGTCCTGCTCCTGCGTCATGCCGAGACTGCCGATCCGTCCATCTTCCACGGAGCCGAGTCCGACGTCGGCCTCAGCGGCTGGGGATACCAGCAGGCGCAGATTACCGCGCTTCACCTGGCTACCTATCGGCCCCAGGTGCTTATCTCCTCGGCGATGACGCGGGCGCGCGAAACCGCCCAGCCTATCGCGACGCAGTGCGGACTACCCGTACAGGTGGAACCATCGCTGCACGAACGCCGGGTCGGCCTGCTCTCGGGCACGCCCACGGGCGGGAAGGATGGACCCTGGCCCGAGACGCTGCGCCGCTGGATGGCCGGAGAAACAAACTACGCCACACCAGGCGCGGAATCGTACGACGACATCCGCGAGCGAGTAGTGCCGATCTGGGAGCGGGTGACGACGACGCACACCGGGCGCACCATCGTCATCGTGGCGCATGGCATTGTGTGCCGGGTGCTGCTACTGAGTCTGCTGCCGGGTCACACTCCGGCAGATTGGCCCCGGCTGGGCCCCATCCGCAACGTCGCCATTCACGAGCTGGTGCGCGAATCGGAGGCTAACCCCTGGCAGGCGCTGCGCATCAATGCGCTGCCGCCAGGGCTGGAAGGCGGAGGGTAACGAAGCGAGCCGACCCGAAGGGGTCGGCTCGCTTCGAGAATAGATTGGATGTTTCAGATGCCACAGGAGAGCGTTTCCGCCCGCTCGAATTCGCGACGGAGACGGCGGCGCAGCAGGTGCAGGTCCTCGTCGATCTTCTCGATGAGTAGCTGGGCATCCTCGCTGTTGCCGGCCCGCATCATGGCGTGCGCCTCGGTCAGCCCTTCGCGGGCGATTTCGAGCCGCTTCTCGAGAAGCTGCCGGATCTTGGGAAGCGAGGGCACTTCGTCGGACTGAGCGTCGGGAGCCCACTCGGCCTGGGGTTCGCGAAGCACCTGAACATTCTCAGGACCGCGGATGGCCAGACGCACGCTGCCCGACTGGATGGCAACCACTTCGATGGAGGTTTCGGCGTTGGGCAGAACGATCTTTTCGTTGGCGCGAGTGTGCAAGACGAGCATGAGTGAACCCCTTTTGGTTCGGAAGCCTTACATCTAGCCGGGTGGTCATCACCACTCGTCGCTCGGAGGAGCGAGTGCGAGCAGTCCCCTCGTCCCAATCCACAGGACTCCGTCCTGAAGACGAGGGAGACATCAGCAAGCTCACACAACCGAGGATGACAAGCTCAAGATGCTAGCCTGAAAGGTCGTGTGCAGGTGTCAAGCACCGGTGGGCAGGCTTCCTTACCGTCAGACGCTAAGCGTCAGTCGAGATCCTTCTCATGCCCTGTGTGGCATGACGATTCCCCTTGTACCTATTCCCGGGCATCCGATCAAGAGGATTTTTCGGGTCGTTCCAGGAAGTCGCGCCAGCCTTCGCGCAGCTTTCTCTAACTCGCCAGTCTGCCTCGGTTTACTCGGTGGTTGAGTCTGCCTCCACCACGTCGTAGAATGGCTCTCGTTTCACGCGCCCTCCCCCCTCCCGCACCGCCTGCCGAGGCCGACATGAGCTTTTTTCACGTCTGGATGCTCTGGTTGCTCCCCCTGGCGGTCATTCCTATCCTCCTGCACCTGCTGACGTTACATCGCCTACGCACCGTCGAGCTGCCCACCTTCCGCTTCCTCTTCGACAGCTACGTCCAGCAGCGTCGCCGCATGCGCTTCCTCGAAGCGCTTCTGGCCATACTCCGGACCCTTTTTCTTCTGTTCCTCATCTTTCTCATCAGTCGCCCCGTCATCAAGCACTGGGATCAGCTCTTTGGTGCTTCCGGCGGCTCCGGCGGACGCGAGGTGGTACTGCTCGTGGACTCTTCCGCCAGCATGAACGCCAAAACGGCCGGGGTG
The DNA here is from genome assembly GCA_046350255.1 of Gemmataceae bacterium. Lineage (GTDB taxonomy): Bacteria > Planctomycetota > Planctomycetia > Gemmatales > Gemmataceae > CALDUY01. The sequence continues at coordinate 412,293 of JAXMAV010000007.1, read as the reverse complement.
TCGGCCATGGAGCGGGCCCGGACCGCCTGCCTGTCCATCGTCGAGCGCCTGGGAAGCAACGACCGGGTGACCCTGATCCGCGTGACGGCCCGGCCCGAGGAGCTACTCAGCCGGTTCAACACCGACACCCAGGGTATCCGTTCGCGCATCGAGGGCCTCGAGGCATCTTCCTCCCGGGCCAACTTCTTCGCCGCCTTTCTCCAGCTCTTCGGCCCCGAGGCTTCTCGACGCACCAACCCGGTGGTTTACGTCTTCACCGATAGCCAGGCAGTGTCGTGGAAGGAGGCGCGCAGCCAGGGGCTGGACCGCCTGCTCCCCCCCGGCTTGCCTCTGACGGTGGTGCATGTCGGTCCCACCCAGGCCGGTGACAACCTGGCCGTCGTGGGCGATGCACCGCGCCGCAATCGCGCCATCGCCGGGTTACCGTTCGTCCTCACGCCGCGCATCGTCAATCATGGTCGGGCCGAGGCCTCAGTGACGCTCAGTGTGCTGATCGATGAGAAGGAGGTGGCCCGCACGCCGCTCACCCTCAAACCAGGGGAGTCGCTGGTGCGCTCGATCGTCTACACCCCGGCCGAGCCTGGCCTGAAGAAGGGCCGCTACGAGATCACCGCGCGGACCGGCGATGTCTTCCCCGACGACGACCGCTTCCTCTTCACCCTCTCCGTGCAGCCGCGCGTCAAGGTGGTGGTGGTGAACGGTAACCCGTCGGACGATCCGCTGGTAGACGAGGCTCGCTATCTGGCGACCGCCCTGACGACCCGGGCCGACCCGTACAGCGAGGAAAAGAAGGGTGAGGAGAAGAAGCCCGACGTCCCAACGACGCGCGAGATTCAGCGGTCACTGGAGGTGGTGGAGGTGCCACAGCCAGGTCTGACCTTCGACACGCTCCGCGATGCTGGGGTGGTCATCCTGGCCAACTGCGGAAGCTTGACCGACCAGCAGTTCACCTGGCTGCGTGGGTTCGTTCGCGAGGGGGGCGGCCTTCTCGTCTTCCCCGGCGACAAGGTTTCCGAGGAGGCCTACAACACCCGGTTCTTCCCCGTGCCCGGACCGCGCGGCGAGAGTCTGACCCAGGCGAAGATGAAGCCCCCCATCGGTGATCCCGACAAGGGAGATGCCCTGGCGGGCATCGAGTTCGACCTGGCGCATCCGGCCCTGACGGTGTTCAACCCGCGCGAGGCCTTCCGCACGGTGCGCGTATACCGCCGCTTCGGTCTTGACCTACCCAAGGAGCGCGGCAACGCCTGGCCCATCGCTTACTGGGAGGGCACACGGCAGCCGGCCCTGGTGGAGAGCCGCCTGGGCGATGGCGTGGTGATCGTGGCTGGCTTCCCAGCGCATCCGCGCTGGGGCAACCTGCCGTTGAAGCCCGACTTCGTGCCCCTGCTGCTGCGCCTGGTCGCTCACGCCGAGCATCGACCCGAGGCCGAGGTGCCTCCCGTGGTGGTGGCGGATAGCGCCGCGGAGATCGGCGTGCAGGCCACCTGGGACCCGGCCGAGGTTCTGGTGAAGGATCCCGCCAACCGCAGCACCGAGGTGAAGATGGAGCGATCGGGGGCTCGACTCCTGGGGGTGTTCGAGCAAACAGGCCGACGCGGCTACTACAACGTCGAGGCGCGCAGCGGCCGTGCCGACCTGCTCCGGGCCGCCTCCCTGGCGTTCGCGGTCAATCTCGCCCCTGACGAGTCGGAGTTTCGCCAGCTGAACGAGGCCGAGCTGCGCAAGTTGCTCCCCAACAACGTCGAGATGACCTACATCGACGCCTCGGCCGAATCGCAGGCGCTGCACGGGGCCATCGGCAGGGAACGCGAGGTCTGGCCGTTCCTGATCTGGTTGCTGTTCGCCATCATCATCGTCGAGTTTCTGCTCTCCACCCTGTCGGGACATCGCCTCGAAGGCGACGAGGGGCCCACTCTGAGCGAACGCGTGGTATCGGTGAGTACCGGTGCCTGGGTCGGCCGCATGACCGGCGGCGGCAGCGGTGGTTGAGCCCGCGCTAGCACCAGTCATCGATGTCCCAGACCATGATTTTTCCGTCGCCGCCAGCACAGGCGCGCATGCCATCCGGAGCAAACGCCATCGAGTGGATCTCGCCAATGTTCCAGTCGAAGGACGACATGCGCGAGCCGGTCTGCACCTCCCAGAAGCTGACCACTCCCTGTTGCTGCCCGGCGGCCGAGGCCAGGGTCCGCCCATCCGGCGAGAAGCACAGGGCGTGCAGGGGTGACTCCTCCGCAAACAGGTGCAGGCGCTCTCCGGTGGACAGGGTGTCGAACACGCGCACCAGCCCCCGGGCCGAGGCGGCCGCGATCGACAACCCATCACCGGCGAAGGTTAAAAAGTGAACCTTCTCGTGCAGGTTCATCACGCTGCGGGCGCGCTTCCCGAGCTGGTGCAGGCGCACGGTCCGATCGAAGCTCCCGGTGGCCACCGTGGTGCCATCGGGGGAAAACGCCACTGACGAGACATCCTCCGTATGCCCCGTCTCCAGCCAGCGCACCTGCGCGGTGACTGGTTCCACCAGGGCGATCTGTGTGAGTGTGGCCGGGGCATAGCGCCGGGGTCCACGTTGAAGCGGGAGCCGACACTGGGTGGACGCCAGGATGGAGCTATCGGGGGAGAAAGCCAGCTGCCCCGGAGCATGGACGCCAGGGCTCCGGGGCCAGTGATGCGCCATGGCGCCACGCCACGACGTGCGGGTGAGATCGCATTCCCACAGCCACAGTGCGCCAGCGAAGGAGGCCGAGGCGAAATACTCGCCCGAGGGAGCAAAGGCGATGGCCACCACCCGACCAGTGTTGCCGGTGAGGGTAAACTCCAGCTCGTGGGTGGCCAGGTTCCAGATGCGAATGAGGTGCGAGCGCCGGGCCACGCTGGCCAGGCGCTGACCATCCGCGGAGAACGCCAACGCTACCACAGGTTGGCCGGCCGGTTCGTCGAGCAGCAGCATGAATCCGGTCTCCTCGTGCTATGCTGGGGTTCATCATAATCCGGACGAGGGTGCGGACCATTGACGGTTCCGTGGCTGGTTTATCTACAATGGAGCAAGGCTCCGGAACTCAGGCTTCCAGAGTAACCCGAGGGGAGACACGGCATGAAGTGGGAAGGACGCGAAGAAAGTGGCAACGTCGAGGACCGTCGCAGCATGGCGACGACGGCCGGGGTCGCCATCGGCGGGGGCAGCATCGTGTTGTTGCTGGTGGCCATGCTCTTTGGCGTCGATCCGCAAAAACTCGGCTCCATGCTCGGGCAGCCTGCTCCGGGCCAGCAACAGCCCGGCGCCGACCAGGACGGCAACGCGAAACGCCCCGTCGATCCCGCCGAGGAACGGCTCGCCTCGTTCACCAAGGTGATCTTCCGCGACACCGAGGTGGTGTGGGATCGCCTGTTTCAGGAGATGGGCAAGACCTACCGCAAGCCGACCCTCGTGCTCTTTACCGGCATGGTGAATTCCGCGTGTGGCTCGGCCGATTCGGCGGTCGGTCCCTTCTACTGTCCCGGTGACAGCAAGGTCTACATCGACCTGACTTTCTACAAGGACATGGAGCGGCAGCTCAATGCGCCGGGAGAGTTTGCTCGTGCCTACGTCGTCGCCCACGAGGTCGGTCACCACGTGCAGCGGTTGCTCGGCTACTCGGCCCGGGTGGATGAGGCCAGGCGCTCGCTGCCCAAGGCGGAATACAACAAGATGTCGGTCCGTTTGGAATTGCAGGCCGATTACCTCGCTGGCGTCTGGGCGCACCACGGGCAGCAGCAGTTCAACTTCCTGGAGGAAGGCGACGTCGAATCCGCGCTCAAAGCCGCCTTCGAGATTGGCGACGACCGTCTCCAGAAGAAGTCGCGCGGCACTGTCGTTCCAGACTCCTTTACCCATGGCACTTCGCAGCAGCGCATGCGCTGGTTCAAGCGTGGCCTGGAAACCGGTAGCGTGCAAAAGGCACGGGCGCTCTTCGACCTGCCGTACGATGATCTTTGATAGTTCCGACCCGGAGGGGCAGGGGAGACCACCCCTGCCCGCCGTTGGGACCGTGACGACCCGCATATTCCGCACCCTATCCGGCCGGCGATGACATCCAGACGGTTGGATCTCCTTCCTCGTTTCGCTATCTTGCCCAGATAATCGGTTGCCGCGCACGAGGTCGGCACCGGACCGCAGGAAGCCCCTTCTTCATCTATCTCTTTCATGAGGCTCACGTGAGCGTGCATCGATCCTTGCTGCCGGGGGCCTTGTTGGTCCTGGCGCTGGCTCTGCTGTCGTTTACTCCGGCTCCTGCCCAGGCTCCGGCGAACCGGACCGAGGAAATCGCCAACCTCGAAAAGCAGATCCAGGAGATGAAGCTGAAACTGGAGGCGCTGAAAAAGGCGGCTCCGGCGACACCAGCTGGACCTACCTTGCCGGCCGAGTGGGTCAAGGCGCTGTCTTGGCGCTGCATAGGCCCTGCCTCGATGGGTGGACGCATCGTCGCTCTGTCGGTCTACCCGGCCGACCCCACCATTTACTGGGTCGCCACCGCCTCGGGCGGCCTCCTCAAGACGACCAACGCCGGGGTGACCTTTGAACATCAGTTCGATCGTGAAGCCACCGTGTCGATCGGAGACGTTGCGGTGGCTCCGTCCAACCCCAACATCGTCTGGGTCGGCACCGGCGAGAACAATCCGCGCAACTCGGTGAGCTATGGCGATGGCGTCTACCGGTCGGTGGATGGTGGCAAGACCTGGACCAATGTCGGCCTGCGAAAGAGCTTTCAGATCGGAAAAATCGTCGTTCACCCGACGAATCCAGACGTGGCCTACGTCGGAGTCCTCGGTCGGCTCTACGGCCCCAGCGAGGAACGCGGCCTGTTCAAAACCACCGACGGTGGCAAAACCTGGAGTCGCATCCTCTTCGTGGATGACCGCACCGGCGTCATCGACATGCAGATGCATCCCACCCAGCCCGACACGCTGGTGGTCGCCACCTGGGAACGGTTGCGCGACGGCTTCGATAGCCATGCGGGAGCCCTGGCAAACCAGATGTTTGGCGTGCGCACCACGACGACCAAGATTGACCCGCCGCTCGAGAATGGCTACGACGCCTACGACCCCATCAAGAAGTGGGGGAAGGGCGGCGGCCTCTGGAAAACCACCGATGGCGGCAAGACCTTCCGTAAACTTGCCAAGGGGCTACCCACCTGCGAGACAGGTCGCATCGGCCTGGATTTCTCGCGGAAGAACCCCAACACTCTGTTCGCCATCATCGATACCGCCAAGATCGGCATGGGCAGGGTGCCGGGCTATCTGGGCGTCACCCCCGAGAATGCTGGCAAGGACAGCGGCGTCAAGATCACGGGGGTGACCCAGCGAAGTCCTGCGGAGAAGGCGGGGCTGAAGGTCGGCGATATTCTCACGACCATCGATGGAAAGGCCCTGAAGACTCGTGATGAGCTGGGTTCAGCCGTGCAGACGCGTGGACCGGGCGATCGCATCAAGGTGGGCCTCCTGCGGGACGGCAAGGCCCAGACGCTGGAGGTTACTCTGTCCGAGCCCCCTGACCTGGCTGGCAGTCGTCAGGTGCAGCTGGATTTCCAGGTGGAAGTGGCGATGGGCGGCCTCCGCGTCAAGCAGGTCGAGGCCGGTGGCGCTGCCGCGAAGGCTGGCCTTCAGGTCGGCGATGTGATCACCCGGGTGGACAAGGAAGCCGCCACCCGCATGGGCCAGCTGGTCGGCGCCCTCCGCGCCACCGGGCCGGGTAACAAACTGGCCCTGACCATTCAGCGCGAGAAGGCGACGAAACAGGTTGAATTGATTCCAGCCCAGGCCAGTTCCTCGACTCCACCTCGACCCTACGGCTACATGTACGGCGGACAGCTTGTGAATGTCCAGGATCGCCAGGGTTCCGAGGGCCATGAGTACGGCGGCGTTTACAAATCGACAGACGTGGGCGAAACCTGGACGCGCATCAACAGCGTCAATCCGCGGCCGATGTACTTCAGCCAGGTCCGCGTCGACCCGTCGGACGAGAATCTCGTCTACGTGCTGGGCGTGGGAATGTATCGCTCGGAGGATGGCGGAAAAACCTTCAAGCAGGAAGGCGACGCGGGGGTACATCCCGACCACCACGCCATGTGGATCAACCCGCGCGATGGCCGGCACATCATCCTGGGTACCGACGGCGGCACCTACGTGACCTATAACCGCTGCAAGCACTGGGACTACCTGAACAACATGGCCGTGGGACAGTTCTACCACGTCTGTGTCGATTCCCGGAAACCCTACCGCGTCTATGGCGGCATGCAGGACAACGGTTCCTGGGGCGGGATCTCGATGGCCCTGGATGGGCGGGGACCGATCAACTCGGACTGGGTGCTGGTCCAGGGGGGCGATGGCTTCGTTTGCCAGGTGGATCCGTCCGATCCGGATATCGTCTACAGCGAATCCCAGGAAGGGAACATGTTCCGCACCAACCTGCGGACCGGCGAGCGAAAGAGCATCAAGCCCCGCACTCCGGCTGGGCAGCCCGCCTACCGCTTCAACTGGAACTCGCCCATGGTGGTGTCGCAGCACAACCCCAGCATCTTTTACTGCGCCGGCAACCATGTCTTCCGCTCAACAAAACGGGGCGAGGATCCCCGGCGTATCTCGCCCGAGTTGACAGCCAACGCCAAGGCAAGTGCAGTCTCTCTGGCAGAGTCGCCGCGCAACCCGGATGTCCTGTGGGTGGGAACCGACGATGGCCAGCTCTGGAACACGCGCGATGGTGGCACCACCTGGACCAATCTGACGACGAAGGTGGGCCTGCCCCGGCCCTACTGGGTCGCCACCATCGAACCGTCGCGCTTTGTAGAGGGCCGCTGCTACGTCTGCTTCGATACCCACCGCAACGACAACGACGAGCCCCACGTGTACGTCACCGAGGATTTCGGCCAGACCTGGAAGCCGATCCGGGGCAACCTGCCGACCGGTTCGTCCAGGGTGCTGCGCGAGGATCTCTACAATCCGGAGGTGTTGTATCTCGGAACCGAGTTCGCCGTGTGGGCCTCCATCGACCGAGGGGCAAGCTGGACGCGCATTAACAGCAATCTGCCCACGGTGGCCGTCCACGAGCTGGCCCAGCATCCCACCGCGGGCGAGCTGGTAGCCGCCACGCACGGACGCAGCATCTGGATTCTGGACGTGTCGGCTCTGCGTCAGCTGAAGCCAGCCACCGTTCGATCCAATGCCACGCTGTACGCTCCGCCCACCGCTGTTCGCTGGCGGCGCGAGCTGACCCGCGGCACCATCTACGGATCAGGGCATCGCGAGTACTTCGCCGACAATCCGCAACCGGGGGCGGCGATTTACTACTCGCTGGCGAAGAAGGTCGGCGACCTGCGCCTGGAGGTGCAGGATGTCACCGGGAAGCGACTGACGACGCTGCCCGTCAAGAACGAGCCCGGCCTGCATCGCGTGATGTGGAACCTGCGCGGCACGCCCACGCCGCTGGGGCTCGACCTGCTTCTGCCGGGCGGCCTTCTGAACTCGATGAACCGCCAGCAGCAGGCAGCTCCGCCAGGGCAGTATCGCATCGTGCTCACCGTGGATAAGTCCGAACAGATCCAGCCGCTGAAGCTGGAGAACGACCCGAGCTTACCCCCACAGACCATCCTGGCTGACACGCCGGAAACGCCGCGCAAGACCCATCCCACGGAGTATTGAGCCGGCAGCCTGGGTAAACCAGGCGGCGAGCAACCGATCCTGTGACGCGGGCTGGGCTTTCCCAGTCCGCGTCTTTTCGTTATTGGCAAGGCTGGCCTCGATGGCCGCCAGCAAGCTAAGAGCTGGTCGGATGATGCTGCTGCGGGGGAGATGGCATGTTCACGTTGCTCGGGCGAGTGGTTGCCCGGTTTGCCTGGCTGATCTGCCTGAGCTGGCTGGTGGCGGGGGTCGTCCTCTGGTGGCTGGCCCCGGCCTGGGACAGTCGGACTCAGGACGACGATATCCACTTCCTTCCCGCTCGCTGCGCCAGCGTTCGAGGCTACCGCCTGCTGCAGGAGGCTTTCCCCCAGGAGGTGTTTGCCAGCCGGTTGATTCTGGTGGTGGAGCGCCAAGAGAGTCCGCTCGAGGCGTCCGATCTGAATCTGGTCGATGAGGTGGTCACCCGCATTCATCGTCTGCGGGATGAGCGACCCGACCTGAAGATTCTCAAGGTCTACTCTCACCGCGATGCCTTCATCGGCAAGCGTCTGCTGAGCGATGATGGTCACTGCACCCTGGTGCAGATTGCGCTCGACACCCCGTACCTGGCCCTGCACACCCGGCAGGCCGTGGACGAGGTGGAATCCGCCGTGAAAGAGGAACTGACCCGGGCCGGCTCGCAGGCGCCACGCGTCTACTTCTCGGGCCCCGCCGGAGTTGGCCGCGACCTGCTGACCGCTGGGGGCCGCAGCCTCGACAACACGACTCTTGCCACTGTGATCCTGGTCCTGGTGATCCTCCTGCTGGTGTATCGTTCGCCACTGCTGGCGCTGGTGCCACTGGTCAGCATTGCCATCGCTGTGTGGGTGGCGCTCAGCGTGCTGGCGCTGCTGACTCTGATTCCCGGCTTCCACCTGGTCAACGTCAGCCAGATCTTCGCCGTGGTGATGCTTTACGGAGCGGGCACCGATTACTGCCTCTTCCTGGTCAGCCGTTATCGCGAAGGACTGGTTGAGGGGCAGGAGCGGACCCAGGCACTCATGGGCGCGATCAGCGGCGTGGGCGGCGCACTGGCCGCCAGCGCGGCCACGGTCATCTGCGGCATGGCACTCATGGCCACGGCGGAATTTGCCAAGGTGCGCTCCGGTGGGCCCGCCATCGCAGTCAGCCTCACCTTCGCTCTGCTGGCCTCGCTGACCCTGACGCCCGCACTACTTCGCATCCTGGGCAAGGCGGTCTTCTGGCCTGGGCGGGTGCTGGTGCGTTCCTCGGTCGATCAGGCGCAGGGACTTTGGGAAAAGCTGAGCCATGCGCTGGTCCGCAGGCCGCTCGTCTGGTCGTCCGTGGCCGCCGGCCTCTTGCTGCCGCTGGGACTGATGGGGTTGCAGGTGCGAGCCAGTTATCGAGCTACCGCCGAACTGTCTTCCACCAGTTCCAGCGTCCTGGGATTGCGCGCCATCAGCCAGCATTTCACGGCGGGCGAACTGGGTCCCATCACCATCTTGCTCGAATCGAGCCGACCCTGGGACACTCGCGAGGGACGGCAGCATCTCGAACACCTGGCCGTCGAATGCAGCGCCTTGCCGCACGTCGCCGAGATCCGCTGCCTGACGCATCCCCTGGGCGGGCCGATCGATCAGCCCCCGCCACCGCCGTCCCAGACGCAACGCAATCTGCGCGGGTCGTTGTTCACCATGGTCTGGAAGATGACCACCGACAACATCTCCGAGCAGATCCACCGGCAGGCGACCGGATTCTACGTGGCCACCCTGCCTGGAGAACCTCCCCGCCACGTTACTCGGCTGGATGTGGTGCTGCACACCGATCCGTTCGATCCACGTAGTGCCGACACCTTGCGGCAGCTCCACCGGCTGTTGCAGGAACGTCTGCCCAGGCTTTCGGACGGGCCCGACCTGCGGGCGGAGACCTACGGCGTGACCGTCAGCGCTACCGACCTGGCCGAGGTGACCGAGTCCGACCGTCGCCGGATCAATCTCCTGGTGCTCGGAGGCATCTTCGCGATTCTGTTCCTGCTGGTACGGAATCTGCTCCTGGCGGTCTATCTGCTGGGCACCGTCCTGCTGAGCTACTACGCCACGCTAGGAGCCACGATGTTGCTCGCGCATGCCTGGCATGGCCGACCCTGGGGCGAGATCGACTGGCGCGTGCCGTTCTTCCTGTTCACCATCCTGGTGGCTGTGGGAGAGGACTACAACATCCTGCTTATCACCCGGGCCCTGGAGGAACGCAAGCGCCATGGCGGCGTGGAGGGCACGCGGCGGGCCCTGGCACAGACCGGCAGTACGATCACCTCGTGCGGGTTGATCATGGCTGGCACCTTCGCAACGCTGATGCTGGCCGGTCTGAACACCATGGTGCAGATCGGCTTTGCCCTGGCCTTCGGGGTGCTGCTAGACACCTTCCTGGTGCGCCCCATCCTCGTTCCGGCCTTCACGCTGTGGCTGTGGCGAAAAGAGCAGACTGCTGCCCCAACCCACGAAGCCCTCCGTGCTGCGGGCTGAGAAGAAATCCAGGCTGCAAAAAGAGAAAGCGCCCCAGCAAACCTGGGGCGCTTCTGTGTGTACCAGTCTGGGCGATCCCAGTGGCTACTTACCGGGTCTTGAGGGCGAAGTTCTTGCCCTCGTTCATCCCCTTGACCAGGGGCACGGTGAGGCCTGAGCTGGAAGGGTCTGCGTAGCGAGCAGGTAATCCGCCGGGGTTATTCCCGCTCTTGGCTCCGCTTGCCAACTTCATTTGGAAGTCGTCGATGCCTTCTCCCTTGGTGATTCCCGGAACGTTACCTCCCTTTGAGGCGCTCACCTGGTAATTTCCTTCACCCGCCTGGGATACGAACATGACTTCGTAGGTACCATCGGCCTGAGTGGTCACGTTCCCCGAGGCGGCCTTGTCAGAAGGGCCATAAAAGGAAAGAGACACTCCTTCCGCGTCCTTGCCGTCAAGGGTGACCTTACCCTTGACGATGATCTTGTCTCCCTTGGCACTGCCACCACTTCCACAGCCCACCAGCGCCATCAGGGCCACGAGAAACGCTGTTCCGGTCAGCTGCATCATCCAGCGCGACATGGTCAACTCTCACTCGCTTGAAGAAGGTCAAAAGGAAAGTCCAACAAGAACAAGGTCTGGCCGAACCGAGTCGTCGGCCCAGCCAGACCTTCAAGTTCACCCACCATTACGAACGCGAGCTGATTAGTAGTTCGAAATGGTCTCACCAGCGGCCTTGGTGTTCAGGGCGTAGAAGGTCGGGTAGGCGATGGATTCGGCGATGAACCGGACCGAGCCGTCGCACATCACGAAGTTGGCTCCGCCAGAGTGGAAGCTGCTATACACCCAGGCGTAAACACAGCGGGGGCCAAGCGTGCAAGTGCTGGTGTACCGGGCATTGATGTTGAACAATGCACTGGAGCTGGGGGTGTAGCCAGTGACCGCGGTGTGAGTGCCCGAACCCCAGTATGGACCGAACGAGGTGCTGGTGCCTTCCTTACGTTGCACCGACTCGCCGATTGCGATGGTCGAGCTGGTACCGTCTTGGATGTCAGCAATCTTGGTCTTCGAGTTGTGGCCGAATGCACCAGCGGCAGCATTATTCATGGCCAGAGGGCTGTCGTAATCCGTGTAGCCACCAGCAGAAAACAGGTAGTTCGACCGGGCAGTGTTGGGCCGGTGGTAGAAGCCCGCGGTTGCATCCACGACGATTTCCGGGTCGCGGTCCGACGGGCAGCTGTAGGTCTTCATCTTCTGGCTCTGCACGGTGACATTATTTGCGGGTACTGCAGCGACCCGATATGGCTGGCCATACGGTGAAGAAAGGCAAGCCGGGCCAGTGAAGTCGTACTGCTTGAACAGGTTCTCCTGTTCGATGAAGGGCAGCAGAAACACGAAACCGCTGTGGTTGTAGACATACCAGGCGCCATCCGAGGGGTAGTACGACAACGTAGCCGTGTTGCCGTTCCACCGACCGCTGTTAACTAGCGCGGGCGGGAAGTAGCCGTACACACCCTCGTAGTTGTGCAGGGCCAGACCCATCTGCTTCAGGTTGTTGCTGCACTGCATACGGGCCGCGGCTTCGCGGACCTTCTGCACGGCCGGCAGAAGAAGACCAATAAGAATAGCGATGATGGCAATGACCACCAGCAATTCAATCAACGTGAAGGCGCGACGACTCGCAGACAAAAAGCGAACTCGTGACATGGAAGCCTCCCAGCAGAAACAAGGAAGAGTATCAAAAACCGAAAAACTCGGCGCGAAGAACGAAGGGTAAAAATCTGCGCGATAACTTTTCGTGTTGATGCCCCTTCGGGAGAGAAGAGGAGATCAACGAGTCATCGACTCGAACAACCATTTACGATGGAAAAACGAGTAACCTGGGAGAGAGGCCAGGGAGATCATTCCAAATGATGATTGGCTTGTCAAGAATGTTCCTGTAAAAATGTGCGTATCTGGCACAGTTCGGTGGGACACCCACGCGCATCTCTCTCCCCCACGGACGCAGATATGTACCTCCGGTACCTTCTCTACCTGGCGATCCCAGGTCTGGTCCTCCTGGCCGCCTGTCGGTCCCGGGAGCAACCCGTCTCCGCGCCCAAGGCTGCGGCCGAGCCGTATTTTGAGGATATCACGGAGCAGGTAGGTCTCGATTTTGAGCATGTCGCTGACCAGGCCTCGCTCCATCGCCTCCCGGCCATCATGGGGTCCGGGGCGGCCTTTCTCGATGCCAACAACGATGGCCGGCTCGATGTCTTGCTCCTGCAGAATGGCGGTCCCAGAAGTGCCGCCACGCACACTCTCTACCTCCAGCAACCCGACGGCCATCTGCGTAAGGTCGGGGCCGAGTCCGGACTCACCTTCGCCGGTCATGGCATGGGGGTCGCCGTCGGCGATTTCGACAACGATGGCTGGGTCGATCTGTACCTGGCTCAATATGGTGGCGGTCGTCTCTTCCGCAATCGCGGGGTCGGCCCCGGTGGCTGGCGCGGATTCGAGGACGTCACCGACTCTGCGGGCGTCGCCCAGCCGCGCTGGGGCTCGTCGTGCTGCTTTGTCGATATCGATCGTGATGGCTGGCTCGATCTCTTCGTGGTCAACTACGTCGATTACGACCCCTCACGTCCTTGTGGCAACGCCGCGGGACGGCCGGACTTCTGCCACCCCAGCGAGTTTCCCGGCACCGCCGCCCGGCTCTACCGCAATCGGGGCAAGACACCCCAGGGACACTGGGCCGGCTTCGAGGATATCACCCAGCGCGCCGGTTTGGCCACTGCGCCATCGTCTGGCCTTGGCGCTGCGGTCGCCGACTTCGACGGCGATGGTTGGCCCGATCTCCTGGCCGCCAACGATGCCCGGGCCAACCACCTGTGGATCAATCGTCGCAACGGTACCTTCCGCGACGAGGCTCTTGCCCGGGGTCTGGCCTTCAACCTGCTGGGCCAACCCCAGGCCAACATGGGTGTCGCGCTGGGCGATGTCAACGGTGATGGCTTGCTCGACGTTTTCATCACGCACCTCACCGAGGAGTCGCACGTCCTGTGGCAACAGGGGCCCCCGGGTCTGTTCCGCGACTGCACCTCCGCCGCGGACCTGCAGACCATGGCCTGGCGTTCAACCGGGTTCGGCACCGTGCTGGCCGATTTCGACCACGACGGCTGGCTCGATCTCGCCCTGGTAACTGGCCGGGTCAGCCGAGGACCGCGACGACCTGGCCCGCTGCCCCCCTTCTGGCAGGATTACGCCGAGCGCAACCAGCTCCTCCTCAACCAGGGTGAGGGGCGCTTCCTCGACGTGTCGTCCGCCCACCCGGCTCTGTGCGGTACTCCGGGGATGGGCCGCGCCCTGTGTTGGGGCGATTTCGACAACGATGGCGCCATCGACCTGCTCGTATCTCACGTCGCGGGAAGGGCCAGGCTCTATCGCAACGTGGCGAAGAAGCGAGGCCACTGGCTGATGCTGCGTCTGCTCGATCCCCGCTACCAGCGCGACGCCCTGGGCGCCCGAGTGACAGCCCGTGCCGGCTCGCGCCGCTGGGTCGCTCTCGTCTGTCCTGGCCAGAGTTATCAATCCAGTGGCGATGCTCGGGTGCATCTGGGACTCGGCTCGATCGAGGCACTCGACGAGCTGCGCATCGACTGGCCCTGCGGTCTGGCCGAAACCTTCCCGCCCGCGGGGCTTGATCGCCATCGCACCCTCGAACGCGGCACTGGCACCCGGGTGTCACCATGACTGGCACGGTCAGAACCGCGCGCGGCCTGGTCCGCTGGATGTTGCTGGGCCTTGCGGCGCTCCTGGTTGGGGGAGCCGTCTGGTGGTGGCGTAGCACAGCGCCGCCGGAACCTCCACAGATCGAACCCAGCGGGGTCGATCCCGAAGTGATCGAGGCCATCGACGCGGCCCGCAGCCAGGTAGTCACCAGCCCTCGCTCTGCCACCGCGTGGGGGCACCTGGGGCTGGTGCTTCGCGCCCACGACTTTGCCGCCGAGTCCAACCTCTGCCTGGCCCAGGCAGAACGCCTCGATCCGCGCGATGGCCGGTGGCCTTACATCCTTGGCCTCACCCTGGTCCTGGAGAATCCTCCCGCCGGGTTAGACTACCTGCGCCGGGCGGTGGCGCGCCTGTCCGACGAGCCAGGCCCCGCCTGCCGGTTGATCACCGCGCTACTGGAGCAGGGACTGCTCGACGAGGCCAGTGAGGTGCTCGATCGCCTGCCGCGCAACCATCCTCGCGTGCGCCTTCTCCGCGCTCGCTGGCACGCCGCCCGGCAGGAATGGAAGGACGCGCTGGCGCTCGCTCTGCAGTCGAGCAACGATTCCCGCACCCGACAGGCAGGCCTGCGGCTGACCATCGATTGTCACCGCCGGCTGGGGCAAACCCAGGAGGCCGAGAAAGCCATCGCGGCCCTGGCGGAGTGTCCCCCTGATCCACCCTGGCCCGATCCGCTGGTGGCGGCGGTTGAAAAGTTGCGGGTCGGTCTGCTGGCTCGCCTGGCCCGGGTCGAGGCCTACGAGCAGCAGCAGCGCCCCGACCTCGCCCTGGCCGAGTTGGAACGCCTGGTCCGACGTTACCCCGCCGAACCTCGCGCCTGGCTCCAGCTGGGCCGGTTACTGCGCGCGGGCAAGCGTCTGCCCGAGGCCGAGGAGGCGTTGTCTCAGGCGGTCAAGCACGATCCCCAACTGGTAGAGGGATGGTTCGCGCTGGGCCTCGTCCGCCTGGAGCGCAGCCAGGTGCCAGGAGCCGCCGAGGCCTTCACCACGGTGGTGCGACTCAAGCCTGACCATGCCATGGGCCATTACAACCTGGGCGTATGTCGGCTGCAGCAGGGCGACCGGGGCGGAGCCCAGCAAGCCTGGCGCGAGGCGCTGCGCTGCGAGCCAGGACACCCGCTGGCCACCCGTGCCCTGGCGACGCTGGACGGAGCGAAGAAAACCACGAATCAGTAGGCCGGCTCGAGGATGGCCGACATCGACCCCGCGCAATCCTGCGAGCTGAGCGGATCGGGGCCGAAGGCGTGAATCTGCTCCACCTTCAGCTCGGCGTGCTCCTTCGAGGTGGTCAGGACGATGCAGCGCCCGGCGGTGTGGACCTCCAGCGCCATCTGGAATCCCTTTTCTCGCGGATAGCCGAACAGCTGCTGCAGCATGGTGATGACATACTCGAACGTGTGGTGGTCGTCGTCGAGCAGGATCACATGATAGGGTGGCTGCCGCCGGACCCGTTCTTCGGGGTCTACCTTGGGCTGAGCGGGAAGCGTGAGCGGTTCTGTCACGGGCGTCACTCCTGTCCGGATCGAGTGCGAAGAAAGCGATGTACCAGGTTCGAGGCCAGGCGGCGCGGCGAGCAACACAGAGACGTGCCCCGCCCCGCCCGGGCCAGGCGATCGAGAAACGGTTCGAGGCCCGGCGGTGAGAACTCACCCACCAGGCCAAACACCCCCAGGGCGATGCCCTCGGCGGCGCAGCGACGGGCCTCCTCGAGCGTGTGGCGGAAGGTGGCCTCGGTGGGCGGATAGGCCAGCACCAGGTCGGAACCTTCCAGATGCGCGGTTGGCTCGCCATCAGTGATCAGCAGGATCTGTCGGGCGGCGTGCGCCTCGCGGCGCAGCACCTTCCGGGCGAGCCGTAGTCCGGCCTGGATGTTGGTGAAATGGTCCGGCACCTCTGGAGCATCACCGGGCAGGCGACGCCCCGCCTCGTGAGGATCGTACAGCCCCACGCTATGGGGCCGCGCTTCCAGGAGGCGAGCCCCAGGCAGAAGGTTCGCGCGGGTAGCAAACCCGCCGGTCACCAGCACATCTCCCGGAAAGCGCGACCGAATGAGCGCCCGCAACGCCAGGGCAGCCCGGCGGGCTGCGGGGAACTTGTTGTGCCGTTCCATCGAACCAGACAGATCGATCAGTAACACGCAGGCGCAGCGACCCGTGGCGGGGCCCGGCCGTACCCGGATGTCGTCGTCGGTCAGAGTCAGCGGCCAGCCCCGGGCCAGTGCCTCGCGCAGCGTCCCAGCCAGGTCGAGGTGATCGAGTGGCTCGCCAGGCTGGTACGGTTGCACCTCGTCGCCTGGCTCGGGCCCTGGACCCGGTCGCGCCAGATCGTGCTGACCCGCCAGCGCATCGCCGCGCGGCCGGAATAACTCCAGCAACTGCCGTTCCTCACTGGCACGGAGCGCCATCGGCGATAGCTCGACCTGTCCGGAGCCATGGACCTGGAGATAGCCGGCCTCTACCAGGCTGCGCACCTCGGTGCTGCCGCGCTCCAGTTCACTCTTCATCTGGTGCAGCGCATAGCGGCCGTGCTCAAGGAGGTTGTCGAGCAACCGTTCAAATGCCTCCCGGGCAACCCGGCGCGGAGGCCGTCCGCTGGGCAAATCGCGACTGGCCAGGTAGGTGACGTACGACATACGACCCCAGGCAACAGGATCAGGCGCGGCGACCAACGATGGCCACGGTCAGGTCGTCGTGCGGTTCCCGGCCAGCGGCGTGCTGCTTGACCGCAGCCACCAGCTTCTCAACGATCTCCTTCGGACCCGACTTCCCGACCGACTTGATCACCTTTTGCACCATTTCCATCGAGAATTCATCGCCCTTGACGTTCATCGACTCGTTCAGGCCGTCGCTGAACATCACCAGACTCTCGCCTGGTTGCAGGGTCAGGGTGTGCGACCCGAAATCCAATCCCTCCATCATGCCCAACGGCGGGCCGCTCACGTCGTCGGGGATGGCGTTGACCACCTCGCCCGTGGCCGAGCGATAGAGCAAGGGAGAGCCATGGCCGCCCGACACCACCGTGGCTTCGTGCGTGGCCGGATTGAGCACCACCGCCACCACGGTCACGAAGCGATCCATGGGGCTGGTGAACTCGGTCAGCGAGTCGTTGAGGCGAGCAATGGCCCGGTGCGGCTCGGGTTCCGCCAGCGTGCAGAAGCGAATATCGCTGGAGAGCTTGGCCATGATGAGCGAGGCCGGTACTCCCTTGCCTGCCACGTCGCCCACCGCGCAGACCCAGCGGCCATCGTTGAGTGGGATGTAGCCGTAGTAGTCGCCGCCCACTTCGCGGGCTGCCTCGTAGAAACCGCAGAACTCGTACCCCTCCACCTTGGGCGGGAACCGGGGCAGGAAGCTCTCCTGCACCTTCTTGGCCAGCGCCAGGTCACGCTGCACGCGCTCCTGCCGGACCGTGTCGTCGAGCATCCGGGCGTTTTCCATCGAGATGGAAGCCTGGTTCGCCACGCCGCAGAGTAGCTTCAGGTCTTCCTGCGAGAACTTCTTGCTGCGATCCTGCGTGTCGAGCTGAATGACGCCGAACGCCTTGCCATCCGCCCGGCACAGCGGAGCGCACATCACGCTGCGGATGCGGAAATCGACCACCGACTGACTCAGCTGAATGCGGTCGTCCCGGCTGGCATCGTCCGACAGGAACGCCTTGGCTTCCTCCAGCGTTCGCCTCACGATGCTCTTGCTGAATCGGGCGTTGCCTTCCTCGGTGGCCCGGCGACTTTTCACCACCCGCGGCATGAGCTTGTCGCCCTCTGCCTGGATGATGAAGCAGCGATCCGCCTGCTTGAACACCTGGAACAGGCTGTCGGCGATCTTGGGCAGCAGCGTCTGCAGCTCCAGTGTCCGCGACAGGTTGTTGGTGATGTCGATCAGCAGGCGAAGCTTCTCGGCCGGCTGGGTTTCCAGCAACAGGTGGCTG
The DNA here is from genome assembly GCA_046350255.1 of Gemmataceae bacterium. Lineage (GTDB taxonomy): Bacteria > Planctomycetota > Planctomycetia > Gemmatales > Gemmataceae > CALDUY01. Next base: position 394,438 of record JAXMAV010000007.1, on the reverse strand, counting down.
GTGTGGTTGAGCGTGGCCTCGACCGTGCTCGGTCCCTCGTCGGCTTCCGGCTCCTCGATGTCGCTTTCGGGGGCGATGGTGGTGTCGTGGAAGGCCGCGATGAAGTCGCAGATGCGGATCCGGTCGTTGTTCTTCAGCAGGGTCCGCTGATTAATGGCCTGGTTGTTGACGAAGGTGCCGTTTCGGCTCTGCTTGTCCTCAATGTAGTACTTGCCGGAGACGCGAACGATCTGAGCATGTTCCCGGCTGACACTGGTGACGGGAATGTGAACGCCACACTCGGGATTGCGGCCGAGGATGATCCGTTCGCCTTCGAGCTGAATCGTGTTGCCCTCGTTGGGGCCCTTGAGGATCTGGAGCGCCGGCATCGCTGACCTCGTGGGGTGCATGATTCCTGGGGTTTCAGGTCAGGGTGATGAATTTTACCCAGCCAGGAGGCGAGTTGCAAGCAACGGCGCGGATTGTTCCCCCAGGGTTCGCCTTGACCCGGCTTGCCCGGTGGGAGTATCTCCCCGTCGCTTCCGGTTTTCGCCTTGGGCCGACCGGCCGCCTTCCCCCACCCGCGAGGAAATCCAGGTATGCGATCCATCGCGACGCTTCTTACCGCACTACTGCTCGGTCTGCCCGCGCAGGCCGCCGAGACTCCCGCGTTCGAGGATGCCTGCGTCCGCGCGGTCCACTTCTTTGAGGATCGCCAGGGCTGGGCAGTTGGGGATGACGGGGTAATCTGGCACACCATTGACGGCGGGAAGAACTGGGAACGCCAGTCGTCGGGGGTGCGAGCCTCGCTGCGCAGCGTGCAGTTCCTCGATCCGTTCACTGGCTGGATCGCCGGCCGCGAGGAGCTACCCGGTGGCGGCGCGGCGGGCGTGGTGCTCTACACCCGCGATGGTGGGCTCAAGTGGCGCCGCATTCTCGTGAACTCGTTGCCCGGCTTGCATCTGGTGCGCTTCGTCGATGAACGCACCGGCTACCTGGCCGGCGATGGGTCCGATCAGTTTCCCTCGGGCGTCTTCTCCACCACGGATGGCGGTAAGACCTGGCAGCCGGTCGCTGGCAATCGAGCGCCGTCGTGGCGTGCGGGCGACTTCTCCGCCGAGGGGGGCGCCCTTGCCGGCGCCTGGAATCGCCTGGCCACTGTCCGTCGCGCCCAGGTCTTCAGCCTCGATATGGATTCGCTCGGAGGCCGAACCATCCAGGGCCTGCAGCTGCGCGGCAACGATGCCGTCGCGGTCGGCCAGGGTGGCCTTGTCCTCCTGTCGCGCAACACGCGCGGTTCGAGCTGGGATTATGCTCGGATGGAACTACCCGGTGGCGTGCGCGAGAGCCTGGATTTCCAGGCCGTCCACGGGGTGGACGAGCATATCTGGGTGGTGGGACGTCCCGGCTCGGTGGCGCTGCACAGCCCGGATCGGGGCCGGACCTGGAAGCTGGTGCCTCTGGGGCAGTCGATGCCGCTGCATGGCGTCTTCTTCCGCGATGCCAAACATGGCTGGGCCGTTGGCGAACTGGGCACCATCGTGGCCACCACTGATGGCGGACAGACCTGGCAGGTGCAACGGCGTGGAGGTCAGCGCCTGGCCGTGCTGTGCGTCCATGCTCGTCCTGGCGGGGCGACCCTGGAAGCTGTGGCACGCCTTGGCGCCGAGGATGGCTATCTGACCGCGGGACTCTGCCTGACTTCGCCGGAGCCGTCCAGTGCCGAGCTTTCTCGCGTGGGTGAAAGCTGCCGCTTTGTCGAGGCGTTTCGCCAGGCTGGTGGTGCTGTCGGCGAGACGCTCTGGCAGTTTCCGCTCAGCACCCATCTGTCCCGAAGCGAGCAGGACAAGCTGCTGACCGTGTGGAACCGCATGCACGCTGGCGAGGCGCCGCAGCAGATGTTGGCGCAACTGGTGCTGGCACTGCGCATGTATCGTCCGGATGTGGTGCTGACCGACGCGCCCGGGGCCGGAGCGGAATCGATGGTGGTCGAGGCGCTCACCGAGGCATTTCGCCAGGCAAGTGACCCCCGCGCCTTTCCGGAGCAGATGTCGGCCCTGGGGCTGGAAGCGCATCGTCCGAAGAAGCTCTACAGCCTGGCGGGTGCTGGAGCCATGTCGCCGGTACGTGTCGATCTCACCACCCTGAGCCCGCGGCTGGGTACCACCTTGCGGGAGTTCTCTACCGCACCCTTGACCTTGATTGGCCGAGGCCATCCGCCGGCCGACCTCGCCTTCCAGCTACTGGCGAACGACTTGCCCGGCTCGGCCACGCACCGTGAGCTGATGCAGGGGATCTCCCTGGCTGCGGGTGGCGTCGCCCGGCGCGAAATGAACCGTCTGGAGGAACTGGATCCGGCTGTGGTGAAGGCCGCCCGGCAGCGAGCCGGCCTGTGGGCCATTGCCGAGGCGCCTCCCAGCGAGCTGACCAGCTCGGAACGCCTGCTCGCACAGATCGGTCCGACCATCGCCGACATGCCCGCCGATGCGGGGGCCCGGGTGGCGCATGGGCTGGCCTGGCAGTATGCCCGCAAGGGGCAGTGGGCCCTGGCTCGCGAGACGTTTCTGCTCCTGGTGGACCGCTATCCGACGCATCCCCTCGCTGTCGATGGCTATCGGTGGCTGCTGCAGCATCAGGCGTCGAGCGAGGCGCGTCGCCGCCACGAGATGGGGCAGTTTCTCGTCGTGGGACAGACCACCGGCGGCGTGCCGGGAGGCAAACAACAGCCGCTGGAGGCGAAGCCCGCCAACCCAGAGGGCGCTCCGAAGGACGAGAAGGTGAAGCGCCGGCTGGGTGATGTGCCGAGCTTTGGCACCGAATCGAACCAGACGCTGGCCTACATCAGCACGCCCGAGGATGTCCGTCGCTGGCACCAGGGGGCCCTCGCGCTGGAGGCCAAGCTGTCGGCCTTCGGCCCGCTGTACGCCAACGACCCGGCCATGCAGTTCGCCGTGCAGTCAGCCCGCCGACAGCTGGGCGATGTGAAAGCTGCCCTCGACTGGTACCGCCAGTTTGCCGCCGCTCAGCCCGAGGGGCCGTGGAAGAAGGCCGCCCTGGCCGAACTGTGGCTGTCCAACCGCGTCGGCGCGCCGCCCAAGCCAGTGGTCACCTTGCGGCCGACCGGCAGCCGGCCCTACCTCGATGGCAAGCTCGACGATCCCTGTTGGCAGGAAGCCAAGTCAGTGAAGCTGCTTAATGCCGTGGGTGACTCGGCGTCGCGATATCCCACCGAGGTGCGGATGAGCCATGATCGCGACTTCCTCTACCTGGCGGTGCGCTGCGGGCATCCGACGGGAGCCGGCCAGCCTGCCGCAGCTGCCCGGAGTCGCGATCGCGACCTGCGCGCCAACGATCGGGTGAGTCTGATGCTCGATCTCGACCGTGACTACAGTACCTGCTTCCATCTGCAGGTCGATGCCACCGGCTGCGTCGTCGAAGATTGCTGGGGTGATCGGACCTGGAACCCGCGCTGGTTCGTAGCGGTGAAGCGCGATCCGGAGGGCTGGACGATGGAGGCCGCCATCCCGCGCGTGGCTCTGACCAACGATCACTTCACCTCGGGCAAGGCCTGGGCCGCCAATGTGGTGCGTGTGATGCCGGGGCAGGGGGTACAGGCGTTCTCGCTCCCCGCTGAGGCGCCGGAGGAAGCGATGCGTCCGGAAGGAATGGGCTTGTTGATGTTCAGCCGCGAGGCCGAGCAGGCCGCCACGAAGGGGGTCGCCGAGCCCACTCAGCGCTAGGGTGAAAAAGCACTCCGGGCCAGCGCTGGTGAGCGCTGGCCCGGAGGCTAGGTTCGACTTCCCGGCGGGAGGTCAATCCAGAGTGATTGTCAGCGAAGCACCAGCCGCCACATCCAGCGTACGGTCGGCAGACGCCGTCAGGTACTTCTGGGGGATGGCCGCGATGGCTCGCGGGTTGCGGCCTTCAGCGATCAGGAAGGTGTACTTGCCCGGGACCGCCTTGCCCTGGAACCCCCCGTTGGTGATCGGGAGGGTGGCCTGCTGGCCACCAGCGACCGTGGGGATCAGGTTCAGGACCACGTCGGAAACCGGCTTCCCTCCCAGGGTCACCCGGCCCGTGATGTCCACGGAATCCGCAGTCTTCGAGGGAGTCACTCCGCCACAACCCACGAGCAAAACCAGTCCGAGAAGAGGAAGCAGCTTCCGCATCATCACAGTTCCTTAGTTCAGGGTGAAGGTCACGCCGTCCGTCGCACCCGCCAGCCACTTCAGCGTCAGGGCCGGGGTGCTGTCGTTGATGAACCGCACCGATCCATCGCCCATTACGCAGTTCACGCCACCCGTGTGGAAAGCGAACGGCTCGTCGTTGGGACCGCAATTGTTGGTAGCCCACAGGCAGGTGCTCGGACCGCCGATCGGCGTCTTGTTCTGGTTGACCGCAGCCACCCGGCTGGCCGTCGAGTTGCTCGGCCCGGACAGGCCGTTCGTCCCTGCATCGGGATCCGCCCAGGCGTACATGCGGCGGCCACCAGTGGCGCCACCGCTCCAGGCCGGGCCTTCGCCGTTCGGCGACGGACGGCTGGACAGCGAACCCCACGTCCCCGCGTTCGGATGAGCGCGGCCAGCGTCCTCGATGCACAGGATCGTGTTCGAGCTGCCGTCAGTCACCTGGTTAATGGTGCGGCCTTCGCACGACAGCATGCCCTGGACGGTCATCTGCACGCGACGAGCAGACGCCGTGGGACGGGTGCCAACCGGGTCCACCGCTCCTGCCGAGCCGTCTTCGATGTCAGACACGGCCACGAACATGTAATCCCACGCGCCGTAGCCATCCGGGCTCCGCGAGCCGAAGGCGATCGGCGTGCTGGGGCAGATGAAAGTCTTGATCTGCGTCTGGGCAGCCGCCATGGTGCTAGCAGCTGCAGCATCGTTGTAGATGCGGCCCATGGCCTTGGGGTGAAGGGTGGCAACGCTGTACCCTGCTCCAGCCATGTTGGCATACGTCAGGGTGTGATCCATCATCTTGTAGACGTTTTCCTGCTCGATGTAGGGCAGCAGGAGTGTCGGGGTGGATTCGGTCATGTACACCGTGGACCCACCACCAGTGCTGTCACACTGGCCGGGGTGTGGCAGATAGCCGTAGGTGCTTTCGTAGTTGTGAACCGCCAGGCCGATCTGCTTGAGGTTGTTGCTGCACTGCATGCGAGCAGCCGCCTCGCGCACCTTCTGGACAGCGGGGAGAAGCAGGCCGATGAGGATCGCGATGATCGCGATCACCACCAGCAGCTCAATCAGCGTGAACGCACGCCGCAGCGAAGCACGAATCAGCATGAACAAGGCTCCGTGAGAACACGAAAAATACCAGACCAGATCGTCCGGAGATTGATTCCGACGACACTGTCAACAGTAGAAAGAACCTATATCGTCTTCAAGGATCTCTTTAGTGGAATACTGTGAAGGTTCTGTTAAGAACTATCCGGGCAGGATCTTCCCCTCAGGAGAATGCCTGATCACGGGAGACGGGCGAGCGTTCCAGACTCGCCGGGGCATTCTCAGGAAGACAAGGTCATTGTTGTCCTCAAATCCCCTGACATCAAGTGAAGGAGCCGGTAAATGGCGTGAAGTTTGTGTGATGAAACGGTGTGGCCCGGAGGCCCTGTTGAGCCATGGCATCCTTCTCTCGCTCCATCGGTACGACGGATCGGAACGGACAGAGGCTTCACATGTGAACGGAAAGGTGCCAGGCGATCGTGTTCGCTAACTCGTTACAGTGAAATGAGTAACGGTTCAGGGTGAATAGTGGATCGCCCTTGCCGATTTTCTGACGCGATCAGTTCTCCAACTGCACGGATGGAAGCAGATCGGGTACTGTGGGTACGCCCTCCTCGGGGCGCAGGATTAGCCGCACGTCGTCGAGTAGGCGGCCCTCGCCGAGAGTGGTAGCGGTGGCGCTTTGTAGCCGGGGTGGGTTGTGCAGACGCTCGAACTGAAACAGCTGCGAGCGTCCCTGCGACCAGGTCAGCCGTTCGGTTCCGCCGCGCAGGGGTAGCTCGGCCCAGAGCTTGTCGCCGGGGTGGTAGGTCAGGCGCTGGCCCTCGACGAGGCGAAAGGTGTAAACTTTCCGTCGCAGCGAGTCGCTTTCGGGTTCGCCGCTCACTTCCAGCGACAGGGCCGGTTGGCGCATACTGGCTGGGTGATGCACGATCAGTCGGCCCTCGGCCCGGGGATGAAGGCCGCGCGACTCGGGGATTTCCAGGCGCACCGAGCGGATATCGAGCGTGAACTGCGATTGATCCAGGAAGGTGGCCAGCGCCTGCACAGGATCGACCAGGGAGGAATCTTCCAGCCGTAGCAGGACACGAGCCAGCTCGCGCCAGGCGGTCAGCTCTACTGGTTTGCGTAGCCAGGCACGCACCGGCTCCCAGCGGGCCGCGGTTTCCTCGGCGCCCTTGCCTCCCTGTCGCAGCTGCCGCAGCACCTCTGCGCGTCCCGGCGTCAGCAGGATCTCATACTGGCGGCGCAGCGTGGGGCGGAGCCGGTCGAGAATCGTTTCCGGCAGGGTATCGCGGATAAACGTGGTGGCATACTCCGGATAGGCAGCGGTAAGTTCGGCCAGTCGTGTCTTGCACTCGGCCAGGGTGATGCCCCGGGACAGACTCAGAAGAGCCGGTCGAGTTCGAGTGGCCGGGGCCAATCCCACCGCCGAGACCACGTCGAGCAGCCGAGAGAGTTTCAGCCGTTCCGATTCCCAGGCCGATCGCGCTTCAATGACCTGGTCGAACCGAAAGGCCGTGGCGAAGGTCAGCGTTCCGCCCGCGGCACCTGGAATCGAGTCGGCCTCGCGGAACGGAGCCAACCGGGTAGGATCGATCAACGTTTCCACCCGGGAGGTCCACTCGGGCCACACCACGGGCATGGGCGGCGGGTAGTCCGCAAAGGTCCACAATCGTCCGGCCCGGTCGCCTGCGTCGAGGAACCAGTTGCGCACTGCCAGCACGGCCTTGCGCAGCGCCTCGGCCGACTCCAGGCGCTCGCGCTGAAGCAGGCCGGCGCGGGTGTCCGTCCACTCCTCGCGCGGCGGGGCCAGGTCGTTACGCAGCCGCTCGATGGTCCGGTCCAGCTCGTCCTCGGTCTGCAGCAGGGCCAGCGAGCGCTGTTCGAGGAGTTTCTCCAGGTAGGGGATGTAGGCGGTCAGTTCCTCGATGCGCTCGTCGATAAAGTCGCGAAAGGGAGGCCGTAGACGTGGGAACGACGGGTCGTTGTGGATTTCCTGCAGCCGTTCGAGCTTGCCGCGCAGCTGGTCCACCCCACCCTTGAGACGCTCGGCGGGGCCCCCCCGGTCGAGAAACTGAAAGTCCTCGACCCGGGCCTGCAACATGCTCACTCGGGTGTTGGCGTTGACCACGAAGAGGGTGGCGGTAAGCACCGTCATCACCCCGATGAGTAGACTCGCAGCGACTACCAGGCGCGTCAGCCGTTGCTGCGAGCGTTCGTGCCGCCTGCGATATTTGGCCGCTTCGCTCAGGCACTGACGAAAGAGCGAGGCGACCGCATAGGGTTCGCGCGGTCGGGCTGGCGATCCCGCCAGCGCCGGCCGGCGCACCGCCGTCGCCCAGACATGCAGGTCGATCTTGCCGAAGGGAGACGCCTTTGGTTCTTCGGGCGGCTTACTCCCGGCCGCGGGCGGCTTGCTCCCTGCCGCGGGGGGCGTCGGCGGGCCTTCTCGCTCCGCCAGGAACGCGCGAAACTTCTCTCCCACTTCACCCTTGCGCTGTTCGATCCGGTCCATCCACGATCCTGCCGAGTCGGATTTCTCGGCCAGCAGGTCGCACTTGGTCAGCACGAGAAACACCGGCAAACCGGCCACCTCGACGCGCTCCCCTCGTCCGGTTTCGATGGCCTCGAGCAATCGGCCAAACTCGGCGAAATCGGCCTCGAGCTGCCGGGGCGGTGCCGAGGCATCGACTACCAGGATCAGCGCGTCGGCTTCCAGGATCTCGTGCGCCAGGGTGCCATCGGGGCTATCCTCCGCCAGCGCCTTGCGCCGCTGAAGAATGTCGTTGGCCACCTGACCGTCGCAGTCGAGAAGCACCGCATCGATGGCTTCGGCCACCGAACGCCCGGACGCCTGGAGTGGGTAGTAGCGTACCGGGTAGGGCACCACCTCTTCAGGAGTGCGGCGCGGGGTTTCCTCGTACAGTTGTCGCGACAACGCGGCCAGGCCCGGTCCGCTCGCCTGCAGCTTGCCGCCCAGGTCGTGATCCTGCATGACTGCCGCCTGCCCCAGGGCGCCCAACAGGGACGACTTGCCGGCCGCGGGGAGCCCGAACAGGACGACACGCAGAGCGTCGTCGTCGACTGGCGATGCTGGTGGCGCGGTTGGCGACATTCCCTCTCCTGCTAGGGGCCTTCTCGCGGGCTCAGTCTATCGGGGCGTGGCGATCTTTCTCCACGAAGTCCACCTCGATGCGATGCGGTCGGGCTTCCAGGTCGTTGACCCAGTCCACCAGCGCACTAACCTGCGGCCGTTGCCGTTCCGGGCTATCCAGGTACAGCACCACCGTCAGCCGGCGCAACCTGGGCTGTCCCTCGCGGCGCTGGCGGACGACGTCCTTGATGTCCTCGAGCGTGCGCAGGGGCATCTCACCGACGATGCGATACCGGCGCGCTGAATCGAAGGTCGTGGCGCCGGCTCGCCGGGCCAGGGGCGCATCGCCCAGGATCTCGACCGCCAGCGAAGTTTTCTCGTCCGCCGGAGGTGGATCGGGCCGCACCTTCTTCTCGGGGTTCTTCTCGTCTGCCTTGACGGCCTGGCCGGAATCCTTGTCGGGTCCACTGCCGGTGCCGGAACCTAGCCCCAAACCACCGCTGCCCCCCACGCCGCCGCCACCTCCGCCGAAGAGCCATAGCGCGGTGATCCAGGCCATGGCGATCCCGCCGAGGGCACGCAGGGCCCACTGAACTGCTCCGGGAAGCTTCTGGCGAAACAGGCCGGCCCCAAGACGCACCAGCCAGCCCAGGCCAAACCCGCCCAGCGCGAAGGCCCCCACGACGGCCAGCGCTCGCACAGGGAGGTCCGATCCGATCGCCAGTAGTAGCTCGGCTGCCATGGCCGTTACTCCTTCCCGGGGGCGGTGCCGGGGATGTCGTACCCCAGCGCCACGCCCTCGAACCAGCGGTCGTAGTTCTTGCGTTGCTCGACCGTCGGGTAGGCGCTCGAGCGCTCCCGGGGATAGAGGATGAGATAGTAGAGTTCCCGCCGAGAGACACCCTGCTTCTGGCGATCGCGTTCGATCAACCGGTGGGCGTCGGCCTGGTCGCGGATCTCCAGACGTTCCGGGTCGCGGTAGTAGAGCCGGCCATCCTTCGCGTCGATCTCCAGCACCCGCACAGCCAGGCGCGACCGCAGCGCGTCGATCTTCTCCTTGCGCAACCGTTCGATCTCTTCTCGCAGCTGGGCCGGCAGTGTCTCTCCGCCGCCCTTCTGGTGCAGCTCGGCCTCCAGCTCGCGCAGGCGCTCCTCACGCTGGCGCCGATCGGCTTCCGATTCGCCGTCACCGGGCTTCTGCACGACTGGCATCAGCAGGTAAATGCAGAACAGCAGCGTCAGCACATCAATGAGCGGGATGAAGAACCGGGTGACGCTTCGTTCGGGTAGCTCGATCATGGCGCGGCTTCCAGCGAAGGATCAACGGGGGACGGCATCCGTGGGATCGTCGTCGCCCAGGGAGGTGATCAGGCCGCGCCCCACCAGCACCATCCAGGCCGGCAAGATGTTGACGAGGGCCATGAACAACCCGCTGCCGGTCGCCGTCAGCGCCGGCGCGTAAAGCTGAATGATTCGTTCCGGTGCGGTCGTTCCGGTAATCGAGCTGAACGTCTGCAGGATGCCGCCGACGGTGCCGATCAGACCCAGCAGCGGGAACCACTCCGACGACTGGGCCAGCCGGTTCAGCCAGGGGTCGGGCCGTTCGTTGAATCCCTCGCCGATCCAGCGCAGCGCCTGAAAGGCCAGGTACGACTGCAACAGGAAGAGTCCTCCGCCCAGCGAGAGAATCACCATGTCGAGAGGGGTGATGTGCTCGAAGTAGAACTGTCGCGCGATGGGCGGCAGCGTGGCCAGGATCAGCAACGCGGCCAGCAGGGGAAGGATGGCGAAGGCGAACGGCAGCAGGGTCTGGATCAGACGGCGACGCACGGCCTGGTTACTCCGATTTGCGGGTGGATCGTCCCTGGAGGAAGTCGGGCAGCGCCTGCGGCTTGCCCTCGCGGTCCACGCAGGCCAGCGTGGTTCGTCCCTCGGCCAGCAACGTCTCGTTGCAGAAGACCTCGTACCGGTGGTCGATGCGCACAAAGGTCGAGCGCTCGATGGTGGTGCGAATGGTCAGGACGTCGTCGTAGTGGGCCGGTTTCAGATACTTGACCTCGACCCGGGTCAGCACCAGCAGGTAGCCCTGATCCTCGAGGTCGCGATACGTGGCCCCGGCCTGCCGCAGGAGTTCGGTCCGTGCCTGCTCGAAGTATACGAGGTAGTTGGCATGGTGCAGCAACCCCATCCGATCGGTCTCGGCGTAGCGCACGCGAACCTGGATCTCGCCCGTGGTCATGGGAGCTTTCCTCCTAGCGGATGCGGCCAGCCCGGCTGAATGGGTAATAGACCAGCAGGGCCCGCCCCAGGAGCAAGCGCTGTGGCACCAGGCCCCAGGTCCGACCGTCCGAGCTTTCCGGGCTGTTGTCGCCCAGGCAGAGGAAATGGTCCGGTTGCACGTAGAAGGTGGCCACCGGAGCATCACCCAGCGCCGGGAAGGTGTCCGGATCGTCTGGCCGAAAGCGATCGACATCCGCCGCCGCCGGGCTCCCGCCGTTGGAGGTGGTGTAGTAGGTGTCGCGGAACACCTTCAGTTTCGACACCGTTAGCCGCGCTCCTTTCACGCCCACGCTGACCGGGCGTTCCAGGTCATTCTCTTTCGTCGGAACGATGTTGCGGATAGGGCTGTAGTTCACCCCTTCGCCGAATGGAAGCCGATCGTTGACCCAGACAACCAGGCGGTCGTCCATGTTGCCGAAGCGGATGTGATAGGTGCCCGGCCCCTTCATCGCCGTCCCCGCGGTCTGGAGTGCCTGCGGTTGCTTACCCTTGTCCTCGTCGTACAGGGTACAATCGCCGGTCGCCAGGTTGAACGAGGCCTGGTAGCGATGGTTGCCTCGCGACAGTTCCAGTGCGAAGGTGCCCTCGGCCTTATCGACCTTGACCTCGCAATCGACGAGCAGATCGCTGGCCCAGTTCTCGCGCGGATGGGTCTGGTGCGGTCCACCCATCCAGGTGTTGTAGCCGGTGAAATCGGTGATGAGTTGCGGACGATCCGGGCTGTTGCGCAGCACGTGCCGGTAGTGCAGCCAGGCCACCTTGTCACCCTCGCCGTTGTGCTCGAATGCGGTGCGTCCACTGGCGGTCCATCCACTGTTCGACGCAGGGATCCAGCGCTGGAATTCCGGTTTGTCGCGCAGGTCGAGTGGCTGGTGGTCGTGGTCATACACGATCCGCATCATCGCCAGGATGTTCTCGGGCTTCTTCCGGACGATCTGGAACTTGTTGGCGTGAAAGAGTTCGAGTGCGGCGGGATCGTTGTGATGCGTGTACTCGCGCTGCCAGAGCACGGCGCGGGCTCCGGGGTTGTTCTCCGATTTGGCGAAATCGTCGTACTTCGGGCTTTCCTCGGGAGGAAGCAGCCACAGCTTGCCGCGATGCAGGGCGATGGTCTCGCCCGGCTTGCCGATCAACCGCTTGATGTAGTTGATGGCCACGTGCCGCTTCACCGGGCCGGAGCGAGGAAAGTCGTTCTCGCCGGGGAACTTGAAGACCACCACGTCGAGCCGATCCGGCGCCGGGCTCTTTTCCAGGCCCGTCACTGCAGGCGGAAGATCGTAGACGTACTTGGCCACCAGCACGCGATCACCGCTGCGCCAGCGCGGATCGGGGATGAGGCCGACCTGGGCCGGCGGCGCCTGGTTGGGATTGTTCGGATCTGGGCGCCAGAAGGTGATGTCTTGCCGACAATTGGGGCAGGTGCAGCCGCGCACGTACGAGGGCGGGTTGCCATCGGACGGATCGACCTCGCTGGAGCAGTTGACCGGGAACTGCAGGCCGCACTGCGGGCAGGTCACCACTTTCTGGTAGCCCCACAGGGTTTCGGCCATCGATCCGGTCGGAATGACAAACGCCTCCGCCACGAACGACTTCAGGAGCAGCACCAGCACCACGACGAAGACCACGGTTTCGATGATCTCACGCGCGCTGTCGTTATGGTGCGGCTGCGTGGCCGGGGAACTCGCCTGCACCTTCTCGCTGGGTTGAGGTAGCAGCGACCGGGTGAAAAACGACCCGACCAGGGCCGCCACGGTGGCGAAGCCGATGGCATCGGCCCGACCGTAACCCGCCAGAAGCAGGCCAATGAGCGCGATTACCCAGATGCCCGCCAGCAATCCCAGGTTGATGGCCTGATGATGCAGTCGTTCGAGCAGGGTGGAACCAGGTGCCGATTCCGGCAATGCAGCCGATCCGTCGCCGGCGTTGGTAGCAGGAAGTGATGAAGGAGGTTCGGTGGAACTGGAGGCCAGGGGGGAGTGCGGGGACGGGGTCGGATTATCGGCCATGCCACACCTTCATCTAGCGAGGAACCAGTGCGCCTTGGAATGCTATTCGGGGCAACTGTCGTCGCATTGTCCCAATCCCGCCCGCCTGAGCCACCAGGCCCACGCCACCGGCAAGGTTCATACCCAGGAGTGTACACAACAGGGGCGCCCGGCAACAAGAGGCGGTCAGCCGGCCAACCACGGCCCCAGCAGCCAGTTCAGCAGCGCCGACTGGCCCAGCGTCGGAATGCGCCAGGCCAGGAAAATCGCCAGCGTGCGGCCCCAGGCCTGCTTCAGCCCGACCCGAAATACCGCATACGGAATGAGAATCCCCAGCGGAGGTAGCACCCACAGCGCCATGGTGCGCAGCGGGACCTGCCAACCCGCCCAGGCGATGCCCGCCAGTGCCAGAAACACTGGCCAGCCGATCAGGAAGATCGCCAGCGTCAGACGCAGGGCGCGGCGGAGGTCGATGGGATGCAGCCAGCGGCAAGCGAGCCAGGTGATCCCGGCGTTGAGCAGCACGTTGGCAACGATCACCACGATCAGACCAGCGTAGGTCCAGGCGGACATGGCGGGTCAGTCGTCCGACTCGAGGACGGCCAGGAATGCTTCCTGGGGAATCTCGACCTGGCCGATCATCTTCATGCGTTTCTTGCCGGCCGCCTGCTTGGCCCACAGCTTGCGCTTGCGGGTGATGTCGCCGCCATAGCACTTGGCGGTGACGTTCTTCTTCATCGCCGCGATGTTTTCGCGAGCCACCACCCGGCTGCCGATGGCCGCCTGCAGCGCGATCTCGAAGAGATGCCGGTCGATCTCCTCGCGGAGTTTCTTGAGCATGGCCCGGCCACGACGGTCGGCGACTCCGCGATGCACGATGGTGGAGAGGGCATCCACCCGCTTGTGATGCACCAACACATCCAGCCGTACGAGGTCGGCCGCGCGATAGCCGATGATCTCGTAGTCCATCGTTCCGTAGCCGTGCGTCACCGACTTGAGCTTGTCGTAGAGGTCGTAAATGACCTCGGCGAGCGGCATCTCAAAGACCAGGATGGCCCGGGTCGGGCTCAGGTACTCGGTTCGCACATAGGCGCCCCGGCGTTCGTGGCACAGCGTCATCAGGTCGCCAATATTGTCGGCAGGCAGCAGGAAGTTGATCCGGACAATCGGTTCGCGGAACTCGTTGATCTGCCCGGCGTCCGGCACCTTCTGCGGATTGTCGATGACGAGCGTCTCACCCCTGTGGTTGAGGATCTCGTAGGTGACGTTGGGAGCCGTCTGGACGAGGTCGAGTTCGCAGTCGCGTTCGAGACGCTGCTGGATGATCTCGCGGTGGAGCATGCCCAGGAAGCCGCAGCGGAAGCCGAACCCCAGCCCCTCGCTGACCTCGGGTTGGTAGACGAAGCTGGAGTCGTTCAGCCGTAGCTTGGCCAGCGCCTCGCGCAGCGCCTCGAAGTCGTTGTTGTTGGTCGGATACAGCCCGCTGAACACCATCGGCTTGGGCTCCTTGTAGCCCGGCAGCGCGTCGGTGGTGGGGTTCAGCGCGTCGGTGACGGTATCGCCGATGTGCACATCGGTGATGTTCTTGATCTGCGCCATGAAGTAGCCGACCTGCCCGGTGGTCAGCTCGTTGCAGGTCGTGGGCGCGGGGCGGAACTGCCCAATCTCGCTCACCTCGTGCTCGGTGGCTCCACGCATCAGACGGATACGTTGCCCCTTGCGCAGGGTGCCTTCCTTCACGCGGATGTAGACAACCACTCCCTTGTAGGTGTCGAAGTGGCTGTTGTAGACCAGGGCCTTGAGCGGCGCGTTGGGATCGCCCGCGGGATGAGGCACGCGCTCGATGACGGCCCGCAGCACGTCGTCCACGCCCTTGCCCGTCTTGCCGGAAGCGTGCAGCACTTCCTCGGGCTTGATGCCCAGCGCCTGGTTCATCTCATCGGCCACGGCCTCGGGCCGGGAGATCGGCATGTCGATCTTGTTCAGCACCGGCACAATGGTCAGGTCGTGTTCGATGGCCAGGTATGCGTTGGCCACCGTCTGCGCCTGCACGCCCTGGGTGGAATCGACCAGCAGCACGGCGCCTTCGCAGGCCGCCAGGCTGCGCGACACCTCGTAGGCGAAATCGACGTGACCGGGCGTATCGACGAGGTTCAGCTCGTACCTCTGCCCGTTGTGGTCGTAGTACACCGTCACCGGGTGCATGCGGATGGTAATGCCGCGCTCGCGCTCCAGGTCCATCGAGTCGAGCACCTGGTTGCGGAAGTCGCGCTCGGTAATCGCTCCGGTTTTCAGCAGCAGCTGGTCGCAGAGGGTACTTTTGCCATGGTCGATGTGGGCGATGATCGAGAAGTTGCGGATCAGCTTCGGATCAGTCATGGATGACTCTCTGCTCCTCCACAGGGGGGCGGCACGGGGCGCACCGGCGACCCAAGCATAGCAGGTTCGTGCGACTCTGAACAGGGCGCCACCGTGTCACACTTGCCTGGCAGACCGGGCTGGGCCTCCCTATCGTGTTCACAGAGGGCGCGCCGACACCCTGTCCCAATGCGGCGTCCCTCGCACCTAAGGAGAAACCGCATGCGTCTGCTTTTCAGCCTCGCCGTGGCCCTGCTCGCCCCCGTGGTGGTCCTCGCCGACAAGGAGGAGAAGAAGGTGTCCAGCCCCCTCAGCTTCAAGATGAAGGGTCTCGACGGCAAGGACGTCGATCTGTCGAAGTACAAGGGCAAGGTCGTGATGTTCGTCAACGTCGCCAGCGAGTGCGGCCTCACGCCACAGTACAAGCAGCTGCAAAAGCTTCACGAAACCTACGCCGAGAAGGGCTTTGTGCTGATCGGCGTGCCGGCCAACGAGTTCGGCGCCCAGGAGCCCGGCACCAACAAGCAGATCGCCGAGTTCTGCAAGAAGGAGTACAACGTCTCCTTCCCGATGCTGGCCAAGGTGGTGGTGAAGGGCAAAGGTATCACCCCCCTCTACGAGGTGCTGACCTCGAAGAAGAGTAACCCGAAGTTCGGTGGCGACATCGGCTGGAACTTCACCAAGTTTCTGGTCGGCAAGGATGGCCAGGTGATCGCCCGCTTCGAGCCGCGCGTCAGCCCCGATGCCCAGGAAGTGATCGATGCCATCGAGGCCGAGCTGAAGAAGTAACCCTGGCGCACAGGACGGGCGAGGGCAGCCCGGCCCTCGCCTTGTGTTTTTTGGGGAGCGCCACGTGAGCCAGGGCAGGGAATGGACGCCACGCATGTGGCAGGGGTGCAGTTTTCCCGCCTTCTCGCGCTTGCTGTGGAAGAACGGTTGTGCGGTCCATCCGGGTTACTGGTACATGCCTCTGGTGATGACGACCGTCAGCCTCTTCAACTCCGCGCTGCATCTCCTGCAAGAATCGTGGTTTGGTAGCCGGCTCGACCAGACGCCGTTGCGCGGCGCTCCGGTGTTCATCATCGGACACTGGCGCACCGGGACGACGTTGCTACACGAACTGCTGGCCCTCGATCCGCAGTTCGGCTACCCGACCACCTACGACTGCATGGCCGCCAACCACTTCCTTCTCACCGAGACCCTGGCCGACACCTGCTTTCGCTGGATGCTTCCGACGCGACGCCCGATGGACAACATGCCCGTAGGCTGGCAGCGACCCCAGGAAGACGAGTTCGCCCTGTGCATGCTGGGGCTTCCCTCGCCGTATCTGCGCATCGCCTTCCCCAATCGCCCCCCCATGGATCACGACGCGCTCGATGTGGAAACGCTGGCCCCGCGTCAGCGCGAAGCGTGGAAGCGGGGGCTCCTCGGCTTCCTTCGGCGCGTCACCTTCCGCGACCCACGGCGGTTGATTCTCAAGTCACCCACGCATTCCTGCCGCATCCCGACCTTGCTCGAGATGTTTCCCGGGGCGCAGTTCGTCCACATCGTACGCAACCCGTACGTTGTCTTCGCCTCGACGGTCCGCCTCTGGCAATCGCTGTATCAGAGCCATGGTCTGCAGGTTCCGACATTCGCCGGCCTGCACGACGAGGTACTATCCACCTTCGTCCACCTGTACGAGCGCATCGAGATCGGCAAGCGCCTGGTTCCCCCAGGAGACTTCCACGAGGTGCGCTACGAGGACCTGATAGCGGATCCCCTCGGGCAGATGGAACAGCTGTATGCCACTCTCCGTCTGCCCGGATTTGTCGAGGCGCGGCCGCGTCTGGAAGCGTTCTGGCGCGATCAGTCGGGCTACCAGACCAACCGGTTTCCTCCGCTAGACGCACCCACCCGGGCTGTCATCGCCCAGCGCTGGCGCGTCGTGCTCGATCGCTACGGCTACGACGCGCCTCCGGTAGTCTCAGCCACCTAGCTTGGCCGGATCGAAGGTCAGATGCTTGATGTGGTTGCGGTTCCAGGTGTAGGTCAGGTGCAGCTTCCCATCGCTGGCCTGGATCAGTGCTGGGTAAGAGAACTCGCCCACGGTGTCCTCGGCGGTCGCCACGACCTTCCAGGTCTTGCCGTCGTCCGTGGAGCGCGCCAGATTGAGCGGCCAGCGCGTCAGACGAGCGTTGTTGAACGCCAGGTAATGCGCCCCATCCTTCGCGGTCACGCCGTCGATGCCGCTGTTGGGATTCAGCAGCGTGGTGGGCCGCGCCGGGCTCCAGGTCAGGCCCTCGTCGGTCGATTCGCTCTGACAGACGAAGCCTATGCCGCGCGACCGACACAGGGCAATCAGGTGCCCCTTCGCGGTGGTCAACAAGGTCGGCTGAATCAGGCCATGTGGCTTGCCCGGCACAGCAATCGGACCGTGGCGCGTCCAGGTCTTCCCGTCATCGGTGGAGCGCTCGACCCAGGAACACCAGGCGCGATGGCTTTCCACCGAGGTGGGGGAAATGATCACCCCCTTGTGCTCGATCGGCTTGTT
This sequence comes from Gemmataceae bacterium, assembly GCA_046350255.1. Taxonomy (GTDB): domain Bacteria; phylum Planctomycetota; class Planctomycetia; order Gemmatales; family Gemmataceae; genus CALDUY01. Next base: position 376,975 of record JAXMAV010000007.1, on the reverse strand, counting down.
TTTGATGGGACCGAGCAGCCCCGCCTCGAGGATGCTGGCTTTACTCCAGCTCTTACCGCCATCTTTCGACGTTTGGACGAACCCCGACCACGTCATGGGCGATGGACCCGCCTTGTAGAAGAGCGAGAGCGTGCCCCGGGCGCTTCGGAACAATACCGGGTTCCAGCAGGGGTAGCCGGGTTCCTCGGCCACCATCTCGGGTTTCGACCAGCTCTTGCCGTCGAACGCCGACTGCCAGATGCGCACGTCGCGCGCGCCCTCGGCCTTGCCGCCGAACCAGGCGCAGAGCAGCCGGCCGGGTTCCACCTCGACGATGGTGGAGGCATGGCACGAGGGAAACGGAGCTTTCTCGAAGACAAACATGATCGACTCTCGTGGTTCGGGCAGGGGAGGCAACCCGGGTCGATTGTAGGCATCCGGGCCGGCGACACAAGGAGGGTAAACGTTGCCTGGGCCCGGCAGAAGTCGGTCTGGTGTCGGGCTCGCGGTTGTGGCAAGATTCGCACCCGGACAGGGACTGTCCCGGGAACATCGTCCGCAGGAGGCGGAGTGGCATGGCCGACCAACCGGCTGCGCAGAGGCGCTCGCTGGCAGAAATGTTAATCCGGGGGGCAATCACCGGGGTGATGCTGGCCATCGGCTTGCAGGCGGGCTACATCCTGGGCGGGAGCAACTTCCGCACGGTGCTGCCCGGACAGGCCTACCGCTGTGCCCAGCCTTCGGCATCGCATCTCGAACAGTTCATCACGAAACACGGCATCCGCACCGTGGTGAACCTGCGCGGCTGCTGTCCCACTGCGGCCTGGTATCGTGACGAAGCTCGCACCACTGCCAGCCTGGACGTGTGCCAGGAAGACATCAATTTCTCGGCCACCCGGCTACCCTCGACCATTTCCCTTCGGCATCTGGTCGAGGTGCTCGATCGATCCGAGTATCCACTGCTATTCCACTGTCACCAGGGGGCTGACCGCACGGGATTGGCCTCGGTGATGGTCAAGTTGCTGCGCACCGACGCTAGCCTCGACGAGGCGCTCCGCGAACTGAGCGTGCGCAGCGGGCATCTGCCTCTCGGCAAGACGCGCCACGTCGATCGCTTCTTTGAGTTTTACCGAGACTGGCTCGAGGAGCAGGGGCTGGAGCACTCGCCCTCCACGTTCCGAACCTGGGCCACCCAGCACTACTGCCCCGGCGATGGCCGTGCGGAGATCACCGTGCTGGCCAATCTCGAACACCGCGAAGGACATCGGCCGCGCCTGAAGGTGCAGGCCCATCAGTCTCAGCTGGTGCAGGTGCGCTGCCGGAACCTGTCTGAGGAGGCGTGGGTGTTTCAGCCGGGCACCAACGCGGGCGTTCATCTCTGGTGGTTCGTTCACGACCGGGACGAACGGCTACTTCGCTGCGACCGGGCCGGATTGTTTCACGCGGTGGTGGCACCCGGAGAATCGCTGGATCTGACGGTCCCCCTCCCCGCCCTGCCGCCGGGCCGCCACGAACTTCGGCTGGACCTGATCAACGAACAGCACGCGTTCTTCCTCCAGGTTGGGAACGCACTGCAGGTGATCGAGCTGGAGGTGTCATGAAGACTGCCCTGCGCGCCCTCGGAAGTGTCGCTCTGCTTGGCTTGCTGGCCTGGCGTCTGGACTGGACCCAGATCGCCGAGGCATTCCATCGACTGGATGTCCGGTTCTGGGGGCTGGCCCTGGCGGTCTTCCTCCTGGCGCAGCTCATCTCCAGCTACCGCTGGCAGATGCTGGCCGTGCCTCTGGGCTACCACTTGCCGTACCGGCGTTATGTGTCGCTCTACTTCGTCGGCATGTTCTTCAACCTGGTGCTGCCAACCTCGGTAGGCGGCGACGTCGTGCGTGCCCTCTACATGGGTGGGCGACGGCCTCGCGCCTTTCTCAGCGTGCTGGCCGAGCGTGGCAGTGGGTTGATGGTGCTTATGCTGATGGCCTGCGTGGCGGCGCTGTTTTCGCCGGTGGCGTTGCCAGGATGGATGCTGCTGGTGCTGGCCGCCATCGGGGCCGGCATGGTGGGTGGCGTGCTGTCGTTGCCCCTCTTGCCCGCGATGACCCGGCTGCCCTGGGTGGGCGACAAGGTGCCGCGGTTGATTCAGCTCGTCCACACCTACGCCCGTTTGCCCCGTTTGCTGGGTGGCGCTGCGGCTCTGTCGGTGCTGGTACAACTGGCCAGCGTGGCCCAGGTCTGGCTGGTGTGCCTGGGGCTTGGACTGGAAGTGCCGTTCGTCTACCTGGCGGTGGCAGTGCCGCTGGTCACCCTGCTTACCCTGGTGCCGATCAGTCTCAACGGCATGGGTCTGCGCGAGCTGGGGTTGGTTGTCCTCCTCGGACCCGTGGGGGTGACCGCTCCCCAGGCGGTGATGCTGTCCTTGCTCGTCTTCGCGACCACGGTCGCCGCCAGTTTGCTGGGCGCGGTGTGCTACCTCGCCGGCCCGTATGCCCGAATTCATGAACCCGTCGGAGTGCTGGACCATGACCCTGCTGTCCGTCGTGATTCCGATCAAGGACGAGAAGGACAACCTGCGGCCGCTGCATGATCGTCTGACGCAGGCGCTCGATCCGCTCGTGGGAGCTTCCGGTCCCGCGGCGCTGGAAGACTACGAGATTGTCCTGGTGGACGATGGTTCCAGCGACGGCTCGTTCGAGCTGATGCAGCAGCTGGCTCGCAGCAACCCCCGCTTCAAGGTGGTGGCGCTGTCGCGCAACTATGGTCAGACGCCCGCTCTGCGTGCCGGCATCGACTGGTCCCGGGGTGACATCATCGTCACCATGGATGGCGACCTGCAGAACGACCCGGCCGATATCCCCATGCTGCTCGCCCGGCTCGATGAGGGCCACGACGCCGTGTTTGGCCTGCGCAAGAAACGGCAGGATCGCCTCTTCCTCCGCAAGGTGCCCAGCCTGGCGGGCAACTGGCTCATCCGCAAGGTAACCGGCGTCACCATCAAGGATATGGGCTGCACACTCCGGGCCATGCGGCGCGAGCTGGCCGAGTCGCTGCCCCTTTATGGCGAGATGCACCGCTTCGTCCCCGTGCTGGCCAAGATGCAGGGCGCGCGCGTGCTTCAGGTCGATGTGTCGCATCATCCTCGGGTGGCGGGAGTGACCAAGTACAACCTGTCACGCACCGTGCGGGTGCTGCTCGATCTCATCACCATCAAGTTCCTGCACACCTACCTGAGCCGACCCATGCACGCGCTGGGCTTGCCCGGCCTCGTCTGCATGGGTCTGGGGATCCTCAGCCTGCTGGCGACCGTCTGGATGAAGTACGTCTCGAGCAACCCGGTGTTCATGACCGGCAACCCGCTCCTGCACCTGGGCATCATGCTCGAGATGGTCGGGGTGCAGTTCATCTCGATGGGATTGCTGGGCGAGATGCTGGCACGGACGTACTTTGAAAGTCAGGGGAAGACCGCCTACTCGGTGCGAGCTACCCTGAACTTCCAGCGCGACGAGCCGCGCCGGGTCGCCTGATAGATTTACTCCACCGACTGGGAGCCGCCACCAACCATGCACGCCTGGCACGACGTCACCCCCGGCGAGGGTTTGCCGGCCGAATTCACCGCAGTCATCGAGATCCCCATGGGTTCCAGCGTCAAGTACGAGCTGGACAAGGAGACCGGGATGCTGCGGGTGGACCGCATCCTCTACTCGGCGGTCTATTACCCCGCGAATTATGGCTTCATCCCACAGACGCTCGCCGAGGACGATGATCCACTCGACGTGCTGGTGCTCTGCCAGGAAACGGTTGCGCCGCTGACGCTGGTCCACGCCCGGGCCATCGGGCTGATGACCATGATCGACTCGGGGAAGCGCGATCACAAGATCCTGGCGGTGGCCACTCACGACCCGGAGTACAACGGCTTCCGCGAGGCCAGCCAGCTGCCCATCCATCGTCTCACCATGCTGCGGCGCTTCTTCCAGGACTACAAGACCCTGGAAGGCAAGGCGGTCGAGGTGGAGGAGATGGAGCCGCCGGAAACCGCGCTGCCCGTGATCGAGGCCGCCCTGGCCGCTTACAGCTCGCGTCGTCGCAAGGGGTTCCGCTACTAGCGGTCCAGCCGGCGTGTGTTCGCTCTCGACAGAGCCTTCCGCGATTGCTATAGCCTCAGGCCTGATTCCGTCTTATCGGCAGGTCAGGAGGATGTCGCGATGAGGAGGTTGCTCTGGCTGCCTTTGGCGGCAGCCCTGGGGATAGCAGGCCTGGGAGTCCATGCCCTGGCTCAACCGGGTGACGATTTTGGCGTGCTCAAGACTACCCCGGCTGCTCCGGCCGCGCCCCGGACCGTCCCGGCCGGCATTGAACCCGATCCCCGGTCGGCTGCTCCTGCGCCCGCTGCTGCATCTGCACCCGCGCATCGCCCGGTCAACCCCTACCCGCTTCCGCCCGATGTCGGCGCCTGGATGGTCTGTGCCACCACCTACGTAGGCCCCGACGGCCTCAACCTCGCCACCCAGGTGGTGCGTGAGCTGCGCGAAAAGCATCGGCTGGGTGCCTACATCTACAACCGCGGCGACGAGGAGCGGCGTAGGCAGGACGAGGAGCACGAGGCGCTCAAGAAGCGCTACCCGGGCGTGCAATTGAAGCGCAAGATCTACCGCGTGCAGGATCAATACGCCGTCCTGGTGGGCGGGTTCAAGGATCTGGACGCAGCCAGCGCCTACCTGCCCCACCTGAAGAAGCTGCCTGCGCCGAAGCTCGAGCTGGAAGGGGGCAAGAACCCCTACGAGGTGATGACCTACCAGGAGATGGACCCGCAGACCAAGAAGCAGGTCACCAAGGCTGGTCTGGTCCATCCCTTCCACAACGCCATGGTGGTGCGCAACCCTCTGGTTCCACAGTCCCAGGCCAACAAGCCGAAGTGGGATCCGTTCTGGAAACAGCTCAACGAGAACGAAGAGTTCAGCCTCCTGAAGAACCCCAAGCGCTACACCCTGGTGGTGAAGGAGTACATGGGGGGACGAACGATCCAGCAACAGCAGCAGACGGGCGGATCGTTCCTCAATGCACTGGGCCTGGGGGGATCGAAGGCCGGCGAAGCGCTCGACGCCTCCGCCCAGCAGGCGCATGAGTTGGCGCGCTTCCTGCGGCAACCTGCCATGGGCTTCACCTCCTGGGTGCTGCACACGCGCTACTCGAGCGTGGTCTGTGTCGGTGGCTTCGATAGCCCCGAGGACCCCGAGATGCAGCGTCTCCAGCGGCAGATCACCAACTTGAAGTTCAACTCGCAGGGCGGCGCCGACCCCATTGGCCTGGTCGCCACGCCCATTCCCGTGGAAGTCCCCCGTCCCTGAGTGGATATGGCTTCCTGGCAGGCGGCTGGAACTACGTGAGCGCGGATGTCTGTGGGCTGCGACGACCCGGGATGATCCTGAGAAGAGGCCTTTGCCTCTCCTGGGTCCCGGGTCGTTCGGTTTCCAGGCAAGAAGGGGAGGTTATTCCGGGGCCATAACTAGCCGGGGACTGCCTGGCCTGTTTCGACCCGGAATGCGCTTGACAGGGAGCCGATCAAGTTTACCATCAAATCATTGCTGCTCGATCATGGTCAGATGCGTGATCGTCCCCAATCGGCCGGACCTTACAGGACGATCTGGTAGCATCCAAGGAGTGAACTGCATGTCCTCCCCCGCTCGTCGTCGCCGCCTCGAAGTCGAACATATTGGTGACGTCACCGTAGTGAATTTCGTGGACCGCAAGATTCTCGACGAGCAGAACATCCAGATCATCGGCGAGCAGCTGCTGAGCCTGGTGGAAGAGGAAGGGTTCAAGAAGATCGTCCTGAACTTTTCCAACGTCGAGTACCTCTCGTCGGCAGCTCTGGGCAAGCTCATCACGCTGAACAAGAAGCTTCAGGGTGGTGGCAAGCTGGTGCTGTGCAACATCGACGCCAAGATCTTTGAAGTGTTCGAGATCACCAAGCTCGACAAGTTCTTCAAGATTGTCAAGGATGAACAGACTGCCCTCAATCTGTTTTGATGTTTCGGGAGAATGACCCAAAACCTGGCGGACTCTGCTAGAATCCCACTCCTTTCTTCTGGCTTCCGCCCTGGGTTATTGCTGCATCCGAGGATCAACGGTGTGAGTTCCTTTCTCCAGTGGTGCCGCTCACGGACCAGAGCGGCGACAGGTCGAAGCGGGTCGGTTCTTTCCGGAGAACAGGCCCAGGATGCCTCAGCGGGCCGCGCCGACCCAATGACCCGATCTTATCGACCACCCTGCGGAGTTGGTTCATCGTCTGGAGGCTCCCTTCTGTGCTCTTACCTAATTTGGTGAAGATGAACCTTATGAGCGGAGTCGATCCCGGCCTCTTTACCCAGGTGACGATCCCCAGCGACACCCAGGAAGCCCGTAAGGTTCAGGACGAAATCGAAGCTCACCTGCAAACCCGTCTTGCTTCTGAAAAAGAAATCTTCAGTGTGCGCCTCGCGCTCGAGGAAGCCCTGGTTAATGCCATCAAGCATGGCAACCAGATGGATCGCACCAAGAAAGTACACATCTCCTACCGCTTCGTCGGTAATCGTCTCGACATCCAGATCACCGACGAGGGCAACGGCTTCGATCCAAGCGATGTGCCCGATCCGACCGCGGTCGAGAACCTCGAACGCCCCTGCGGGCGCGGCCTGATGCTCATGCGCCACTACATGGGCGATGTGAATTACAACGAGCGCGGCAACTCGGTGTCCATGTCGAAGGTGTTTCAGACCAACGGGAAGCTCTAGCAACGGAGAGCCACACCCACGCAGCCGTCGCTTTCCAGCTTTCTCGGCTGGGTGGTGACGGCTGCCTGGTTTTCCATGAACACGCCGATGATGCTTCAGTACCGGGAGGCCAAGGAGCGCCACCCGGGTATGCTCCTGCTCTTTCGAGCGGGCGACTTCTACGAACTATTCTACGAGGATGCCGAGCTGGCCTCCCGGGTGCTGGGCCTCACCCTCACCAGCCGGGACAAACAGGCTCCGATGGCGGGGTTTCCCCACCACTCGCTCGAGGTGCACCTGCGGAAACTGCTGCGCTCGGGTCATCGCGTGGCCATTTGCGATCAGGTGGAGGATGCCGCCCAGGCCAAGGGGCGGCTGATTCGCCGCGAGGTCACTCGCGTCGTCACCCCGGGCACCCTGACCGACGATGCCCTTCTCGATCCACGCTCCTCCAACCACCTGGTAGCCCTGACGATTCCGGCCGGGCGCGGCCCCGTCGGTCTGGCCTGGGTCGAGCTATCCACCGGGTTGTATCAGGCAGCTGATGTCAGCCGGGATCGCGTGGCCGACGAACTCGATCGACTGGCTCCTTCCGAGGTCGTGGTCGGCGAGATGGCCGCGGCTGCCGAGGCGGCTCCCCTGTTGCAGCGTCTCGAGGAGGCCCTGGGGCAGGTCACCATCACCACCCGGCCCGACTGGACCTTTGACGCCACCACCGCCCGCTCGGCCTTGCTGGGCCACTTTCAGGTGGCCACGATGGCAGGCCACGGCTTCGAGGATGACCAGCCGTGCCTGGTGGCAGCGGGAGCGCTGCTGCTATATATCCAGGACACGATCAAGAGCAGCCTCGTGCATCTGCGACGGCTCAGCCCCCACATCGAATCGCGCCATCTCTACCTGGACGAGGTTACCCGCCGGGCGCTGGAGCTGACGCGCACGCTCCGGGAAAACTCCCGCGAGGGCTCGCTGCTGGGCGTCGTCGATCGTACTGTGACCGCCATGGGCGCACGCCTGCTCGTCCACTGGCTGCAGGCGCCGTTGCGCGACCAGGCAGCCATCGAGGCGCGCCTGGATGCTGTGGCCGAGCTGCTGAGCGAACACGCACTCCGGCGCGATCTGCGCGAACAGCTGGCTGGAGTCTACGATCTGCAACGGCTGACGGCGCGCTGCACGACGGGACGAGCCACGCCGCGTGACCTGGCCGCCGTCGCCCGTACCCTGGCCCTTCTACCCGATCTGAAAGCCCGGCTGGATGGCTGCCGAGCCCCCTTGTTGCGCGAGCTGCAGCAACGTGTCGAGGCCTGCCCCGATCTGCGCGAGTTGTTGGTCTCTGCCCTGGTCGAGGATGCTCCACTGAGCGCCCGCGAGGGCGACGTGATTCGGCGAGGCTACGATGCCGAGCTGGACGAGCTACACCGTATCGCCACCGGGGGCAAGGACTGGATCGCGCGGTACCAGGCCGAGGAGTCGCGCCGCACGGGCATCCCTAGCCTTAAGGTCGGCTTCAACCAGGTGTTCGGCTACTACATCGAGATCACCCACGCGCACATCTCGCGCATCCCCGCCGACTACACGCGGAAGCAGACGCTGAAGAACGCCGAGCGCTACATCACTCCCGAGTTGAAGGAGTACGAGGAGAAGGTCCTCAGCGCCACCGAGAAGATTCATTCGCGCGAGTACGAGTTGTTCGTAGGCCTGCGTGATCAGGCCGCTGCGCGGACTCATCAGCTACTGCAAACCGGCGAGGTGATCGCCACGCTGGATGTGCTAGCCGGGCTGGCCGAGCTGGCCGCCGAGCGCGGCTACTGTCGGCCACGGTTGAGCCCAGAGCCAGTCCTGGTCCTGCGCGATGCCCGCCATCCAGTGCTCGATCAGACGCTACCGGTGGGCACGTTCGTCCCCAACGATGCCGTGCTCGGCCCGCGCGAGGGGATGTTTCTACTGATCACCGGGCCTAACATGGGTGGCAAGAGTGTCTACCTGCGCCAGGTAGCCCTGCTCACGCTCCTGGCCCAGGCGGGTAGTTTCGTCCCTGCGCGCGAGGCCACCATCGGCCTGGTTGATCGCATCTTCACCCGGGTGGGAGCCAGCGACGACCTGGGGCGGGCCCAGTCCACCTTCATGGTCGAGATGACGGAGGCGGCCAACATCCTGAACAACGCCACCGCCCAGAGTCTGGTGATTCTCGACGAGATTGGCCGCGGCACAAGCACCTACGACGGCGTCTCGCTGGCCTGGGGCATCACCGAGTATCTGCACGAGCAGATCCAGTGCCGCACCTTCTTCGCGACGCACTACCACGAGCTGGCCGAGCTGGAGGAGCGTTTGCCGCGTCTGCGCAACTTCAACGCCCTGGTCCACGAAGAAGCCGACAGCATTCTCTTCCTGCACCGGATCGCCCCGGGGTCGGCCGACAAGAGCTACGGCATCCATGTGGCCCAGCGCGCGGGTGTGCCCGAGCCCGTGCTGGCGCGAGCCCGGGCCGTGCTTGCCGAGCTGGAAGCTCTCCATCTGCAGCAGGAGGTGCGTCCCGCGGCCCATCTGGCGCGGCCTCGGCTGGTGCAGGCCAGTCTGTTCGCTGGCACCGAGGATCCCGTGCTGGTCGCCCTACGCGATGCCGACCTGGAGAGTCTGACCAGCGACCAGATTGCCGCCCTGGCCCGGCAGTGGCAGCGCGAGCTACAGGGCGGCTAATTCGCTGTGCCTACTTCAGCAGGCCGCGATCGCGGAACCACGCCTCGCACTGCGTGGGCCAGGCTGTCACTGGGAAGCTCGTCCGGCGCAGCCCGTAGCCGTGGCCGCCCCGGGGGTAGATGTGCAGCTCGGCCGGTACCCCGACGCGCCTCAGGGCCAGGTAATACTGGGCGCTGTTGTCGGCGGGGATGGGATCGTCCCCCGCGTGGGCCAGGAAGGCTGGTGGCGTCTCCTTCGTCACCGCGATCTCCTCGGCCAGCTTCTCCTTGCTCTTGTCGGTCAGGTAGGCGGGGTAGATGAGCACCGTGAAGTCCGGGCGACAGCTGACCTCGTCGATGCGGTCGGTTGGTTCGTAGGCCCGCCGTGCAAAGTTCGTTGAGGCCGCGGCCGCGAGGTGTCCGCCAGCCGAGAACCCGAGTATGCCGATCTGCTTGGGGTTCATTCCCCACTCGGTCGCCCTGCTGCGAACGGTGCTGAGCGCGCGCTGCGCATCCATCAGCGCAGGCAGGTGATACGCCCCGGTCTTGGGGCGGGGTACCCGGTGCTTCAGCACCACGGCTGTGATGCCCAGGGTGTTGAGCCACTCGGCTACCTCGGTCCCTTCCAGGTCCATGGCGAGGATGTTGTAGGCGCCACCCGGGCAGATCACGACGCCGACGCCATTGGGTTTGGCGGGGCGGTAGACGGTCAGCGTGGGGGTGGCCACATGGCCCAGGCGGATGAGCCGCTTCCCCGCGATCAGGCCGTCCGACGGCTTCGTCAGATCCTGCTCCTTCTCGGTCGCCGCGATGGGACCAGGCGGCTTGCCTGGCCAGAGGTCGATTGTTTGCGGCTTGTCCGCCGCCCGGGCGCAAGCCACGAGGCACAGCAGGACGACAACGGCACGTGTCATGAGCAACTCCTTCCCAGAGAACAGGAAGGCATCATCGGCCGGGATGGCGCTTTCGGCAAGGGGTCATGAAGGAGTGGACTCCCGTTGCTGCTCCTGATGCACGCGCTGGGCAGCCCGCGCCAGCACCACCCGGGCTTCCTCCAGGCCCGCCAGGGCGTCCTGCACCGCGTTCAGATAGGCACGCCGCTCCAGGTACAGCAGCGGATCGTTGCCCCCCTTCCACAGGGTGACCTCCTTGGCCAGTCCGCGAGTCAGCTCCTCCAACCTCACAACGCGCGATGATACATCGGCCAGCGTGATCACGACGGCTTCTCCCCGGCTGAGACAGAGGAAGTGTACCTTTGTCTATGCTGGCTGGCCAGGGAGAACGCTCTTTTTCCAGCCCGATCTCCATTCAGCGCGGTATGGCGGTGATGCGCAGGTTGCGGAAACTCAGATCGGTGGTGGGATCATGGCCCTGGATGCTGAGCGCTCCTGCCGCTGCCCGGTAGCCGTTCCGTCCGTTGTCAGCTGCGGGACGATTATCAGTCCAGTCCACCACCTGCAGTCCATTCACCCAGGTGGCGATATGACGCCCTCGCGTCACCACGGTCATCGTGAACCACTCGCCGTCCCTGGCGTTGAGCTTGCGGGCCGGCACCCGGCGATAGATGGCCCCGGTGCCGAAGTCGAACGCCGGCGATTCGATCGTCTTCTTGCCCACCAGCTTGTTCGTCCGCGGATCGTAGTCCTCGACGGTGTACTTCTCGGCACCTTTACTTGAGAGCTGGTTGCGGATCTGTGCCTCGTACCCCTGCTGATAGCGGTCGGGCTGACAGCGGAAGAAGAGGCCGCTGTTGAGATGCTTGCCATTGCTGCGACATTCGAGCTGGAGCACGAAGTCATCGAACTGCTTCTCGGTCTGCAGGTCGCCGGGGCCATCCTTCACGTTGAGCCAGCCCTCGGGCGTGACGGTCCAGCGCGACTTCTCCTGCTTGGGGTTGCCCCGGAAGATCTTCCACCCGGTCAGATCCTTGCCGTTGAAGAGGCTGACGAGGCGCGTCGGCTGCACGCGCAAATTATGCAACCGTACCTGGGTGTCGGCCGGGATGCGCACCTGGAACACGGGCCCGAGGTTGACGCTATAGGTGGTTTGCAGGTCGAAGGCATGACCGATGCGGGCGCGCAGTTTCTGCTGCCCCGGTCCCGTCTGCACCTCGACCTCGCCGGGTCCTACCACATCCAGCTGAGCGCACAGCCGAAAGGCGGCCAGGATCAGTGAGGGCCGGGCCGTGGTCACCTTCTTGCCACCCAGTACCAGAGTACCCTTTTCGATGCGCGCCTCACCCTCGATGATCCAGCCGAAGGTCGATTCGCCGTCGAAAAGCGACAGCCAGCCGTCGCGCACTTCCTCCGCGGTGAGTGCCGTCGGACGTGGGCTTTCGCCGATGAGGGAAAACAGCGGCACCATCAGAACCGCCAGAGCGAGGACAGAGTGCTTCATGTGCGATCTCCATTGGCATCGTTGAGCAGAAGTTCCAGCAGTGCCTCGGTGAGTGGTAGGCGGCTGCGCAGCTCGAACCCGAGAAACATGGGGCTGGGGTTGGCTTCGAGGAAGACGTAACGTCCGTCGGGGGTGAGCCGGAAGTCGATGCCCGTCCAGACCAGGTGTAGCGCCTGGGCGATGCGCCGACACTGCTCTTCCATTTCAGGGGGCAGGGCGTGAGGCACGATCTCGGGGTCGGGGGTGTCGCGAAAATCGAGCGTATCGGCCCGCACCTCGCAGGCCAGCACGCGCGACCCGGCCACGAAGGCGCGGATGTTCGTCCCCGGTATCTCCTCCTGCACCGTCACCGGAGCGAGTTCCAGGTGACGCAGGTTGGCTGCTTCCAGATGGCGTTCGCTGAGTCGTTGCGCGTGGGCACCACCCTGCACCGGTTTGAAGATACAGGCGGTTTCACTGGAAGCGAAGGTACGCACCTGGTCTGGATCGTTCCCCGACACCGTGGCAGGAATGGCCACCCCCAGAGCGGCTACCCGCGCCAGGGCGGCCGGTTTGGTCTGATGCAGCAGGTACCCCTCCCAGCCGTTGACCCACCGGGCGGGAAACGCGGCCAGGAACGACTCGAACAGACTGCGCGCATCGTTGGCGGCGATCAGTGCCTGTTCCTCGTCCGGCAGGTCGGGCGTATCCACGCCATGGTAGTTGCGCCAGTACACCGCAGACACGCTGCCCGGTTCGAGGACCCGACCTTCCGGAAGCTGCAGCCACCAGCGGTTCGCGCGTGGATCTTGTGCCAGGCACATCTCGGTTGGAAACCAGCGACTATCGAGCAGTTCGGCCGCCTGGCCACGCTCGCGCAGGCGCCCCAGGATGTGCAGGGCATGAGCATCATCGCTGGCGCCAAGAATCAGAATGGTCATGACCGGCCCGGGGTGAGAGAAACGCGATCCCACACCCACTTCGTACGTCCCGGGACGACGATCCGACAGGGCGAAAATTCCCCGGGACGGTTCAGCCCACCAGCTCGGCCAGCGGTGTGCCCGGGGCCACGGGGATCGGCCGGCCGGCGGCATCCGCGAAGGTGGTGTCCAGCGGCACGCCCAGATAGGCGTACCAGGTGGCCAGCAGATCGCCCGGCGAGACGGGGCGCGTTCGCGGCTCGTCGCCGCGCGCGTTGGTCGAGCCGATCACCTGGCCCATGGGCAGGCCGCCCCCGGCCAGGAACACCGACATCGTCTGGCCCCAGTGTTCGCGGCCGGGCTGTCCCTGGTGGTTGCTGAGTTTGGGGGTGTGCGACATCTCGCCCATCACCACGACCAGGGTGTCGCGGTCGAGGCCGCGCATCGCCAGGTCCTCCACCAGCGCGGACACCACGCGGTCGAGTACGGGCAGTCGGATCTTCATCTGCTCGAAGATGTTCCAGACGCTGGCATGATCGTCCCAGCTGAACGCCTTTTGCCCCGGGACACAGGGGAAATCGATGCTCACGAGACGTACGCCGGCTTCCACCAGGCGGCGCGCCAGCAGACAGCGCTGGCCAACCTGATCCATGCCATAGCGCTCGCGAACACTCGTCGGTTCCTGGCGCAGATCGAACGCTCTGGCGGTGGCCGAACTGGTCAGCAGGTCGGCCGCCTGCTGCGTGTAGCGATCGTGTGACTGACCGGCGACCTGCTCCGTCTCGCGGCGGAAGCGATCGACCTGGCCCAGCAGCTGGAGCCGGCCGCGGAGCCGACCCTGTTCGGTGTCGGGCAGACTCAAACTACCGGCAGAGAACCCCGCCTTCGTGGGATCGCCTGCCACCACGAACGGGTCGAGGCCGCCACCCAGGTAGGCGGATCCGTTGTAACGAACGAACGGCATGGCGACGTGCGTCGGCGCTCCGGGCACCCGTTGCCCCAGGACGCGCTGGGTGACCGCCCAGAGGTCGGGATGCTTGGGCCGGAACGGCGCGGTCTCGACCAGCTCGCCGGGATAGCCCGTCATCACCGTGTGGGTGCTGTTCACATGCCCCGGGCTATTGTGATGCATCGAACGAATGAGCGACCAGCGCTGCGCCATCCGGGCCAGGCGCGGCAGATGCTCGCTGATTTCGATGCCGGGAACGCTGGTGCGGATCGGCTTGAACTCGCCCCGGTACTCGGCCGGCGCAGCCGGCTTGAGATCGAACGTCTCCATGTGGCTGGGCCCGCCCCACAGCCAGAGAACGATCATCGAGCGTGGCGAACGCACCGAGCGCGCGGCGGCCGCCTGCCCGCGCAACAGATCGGCCAGACCCAGGCTGGACAGGCCCACCAGGCCGGCACGAAGGAAGCCGCGACGGTGGAGTGTGCCAGGGCAGCGCGATGAGGGAGTCATCGTTTCTTCTTCTTGGTGGGCGGTGCGGGAAGAGGAGCACCGGACAAAGTGAGCCAGAGTTCAGACGTGGTGGCTTCGGGATCGGTCAAGGTCGCCCGGGCCAGGACGGAACGCGCACCGGCCTTGCCCACGATGCGTATCGGTCCGCCACCTTTGGCCTTCTCGTCGGCGGTCAGGCGAAGCGTCTGCGTCGCTCCCATGCCTGGGACCGCCTGGGCCCGTACTCCCTGGGGCAACCCCTCGATTGTCAGGTCGATGGGACCCGCGAAGCCGTGCTTGCGCTCCACGGTGATGGGAACATCGAGCGTCTTGCCTGGCGCGACGCTGAACTGGTCGGCCTTGACCTGCAGGGCAAAGTCTGGCTCGACCAGCCGGGCGCGGAGCAGGTAGACATGCCGGGGCCCGCCATGGCGCGTCTCGTCGCCCACGGTGAGTAGATAGGCACCATCCGCCGGGATGGTCGCCAGCAGCTCCACGTCGCGGTATAACTCGCCGGCGCGGGCCTGGCCCAGCAGTTTGCCGGCCGCATCGGTCAGACGCAGCGTCGGATCGACCACGAAGCCGCGCGAGGGCGACTCCACCTGGAAGAGATAGCGCTGTCCCTTCTTACCCTGGAAGCGGTAGGGGTGGGATTCATTCGGGCCGGCCAGCCGGGCAGTGGTGGTGGAGGGCACGGCCACGAGTGTTTCGCCACTGCGGATCGCGCAGCCATGCGCTTCTAGCGCTACCAGACCCAGGCCGCCTGCCTCGGGGAGAAACACCCGGCCCTCGTCGCCGAAGGGAACCACCGCCTGACGCCCCACCGCGCCTGGCAGGTTCCAGCCGACCAGCTCCACTGGCGTCAGTTTGCTGCGTTCCACCGCCACGGGCCAGGCATGATCGATGAACGGCCCGGTAGTGATGGTGAGGCGATACTGAAAGCGTTCGCCTCCCGCGAAACCGATGGTGGCGTCCGCCACGGCGGGGAACCCGAAAACGCGAACGATGTAGGTGCCATCCGCCTCGAGAGGCAGGACCACCTGTGGATCCTGGCCGTGATGGTCGTTGTTCTGCGCCAGGACAAAGCCCGTCTCGGAGACGATTTGCAGCACCCCATCCATGGGCGAGCCGAGCCAGCGCTGGGCGTCCATCGAGGCCACCAGCGTCTGTCCCTTGCGTCCCTTCACCGCGAAACAATCGACGTCACCGGACCGGGCCAGCTTGCCATGCACCACCGTCGCCGGGCCGGGGAGAATCTGAGGCTGGGTCCGGTCGTCATTGGGTTCCTGCTCGAGCAGTTCGGGCAAGGTGCCGATGACGATGCGTCGGGGCGAGCTGGCTCCCTCGGAGTCGACCAGACGCAGCCAGCGCGGTCCGGGCACCGCGTCGGCAGCGATGGTCAGCGTCAGCTTCCCTTTCTCCTTGCCGGCCTGGGCACTGACTCCCGTTCCTTCGACCCAGACGTCCACCGGCCAGCGCGGGAAGGTGCCGCTCGCCGTGATCTCCACCGTTTTGCCACGCTGGCCTCCGGCAGGAAGCAGCGCGGTGACCGTGGGAGCGGCCAGCAGCGGAGGAGCAAGCAACGCCAGCAGACACAGGGTGCGAAGGATCATGCGGAAACCTGCCTGCTCAGCCCATCAGCTCACGGATGGGGGTCGGATCACTCACGATGTGGGCGGGACGGCCCGTCGGCGTGTACAGCATCTTGTCAGGGTTGATGCCCAGCTTCAGGTACACCGTCGAGGCGAAGTTCTCGGGAGAGAGCACCCGTTCGACAGCCGCGAAGCCCTTGGCGTCGGTGGCCCCGATGACCTGGCCACCCGGCGTGCCGCCGCCGGCGAAGAGCACCGACATGGCGTTGGACCAGTGATCGCGCCCGGCGTCCTTGTTGACCTGGGGCGTACGACCAAACTCGCCCAGCGCGAGGACCAGTGTCGATTCGAGCAGCCCACGCTGCGCGAGATCCTCGATGAGCGTGGCGATGGTCTGTTCGAAGGTGGGTAGCCGGCCCTTCAGGGTCGTGAAGATCTTTGTGTGATGGTCCCAGCCACCCTCGACAAGCGTGATGAACGGCACGCCAGCCTCGACCAGTCGGCGAGCAAGCAGGGCCCGCTGCCCGAAAGGATTGCGACCGTAGGCCTCGCGCACACGGTCCGGTTCGGTGTGAATGTCGAAGGCGGCCTGCGCCTCCTTCGAGGTCACCATGCTGTACCCTTGCTGATAATGCTCGTCGAGTCCCGCCACCGGGTCGCCCGCGGCCTTGTCGGCGATGCGCTTCATCCGGTCAAGATTCACGCGGATCTCGCGCCGCGTTCCGAACCGCTCGCCATTTAGACCGGGTGGCAGCGCCACGTCGCGGACGCGGAAACCGGGTGAGTTCGGGTTGTCGCCCACCACGAATGGAGCGTATCGCGCGCCGAGGAAGTTCGAGCCGCCCGAACGTGACATGTCCGGCATCGAGAAATAAGCTGGCAGGCCCGGAGGTGCCGGTCGTTCGTGGGCCGTGACCGCGCCCAGGCTCGGGTGGAAGCTGACGAAGGCGCCACAGCCGACAGGAATGCGCGGGGGAGCGCCGGTCATCATGTAGTGGTTGCCCGCCCCGTGGTTGCCCTGGTCGTGGCGGATCGAGCGGACAACCGCCAACCGGGGGCTGATGGCCGCCAGGCGGGGCAGATGCTCGGAGAAGAGCATGCCCGGCGTGCGTGTTTTCACGACGCCGAATTCGCCCCGAAACTCGCGCGGAGCGTCTGGCTTGGGATCGAAGGTTTCGTAGTGCGTGGGTCCGCCGTCCATCCAGATGAGGATGCAACTGCGCGCCACCGGCGGAGTTTGCGTCGCATCCGTCGAGGCCGCCCGCAGGCGCAGCGCCCCGGCCAACCCACCGCCCAGCAGGGCTCCCAGGCCCAGGGTCAGGCAATCTCGTCGAGATGGTTGATCACCGCGCATCATTCCGTAGCCCCCCACGTCGCGATCGTTCGGTCAGTCCTTGAAGAGAAATTCCGGTGTGTTCAGCAGCGCCCAGAGGAGATCCTCGGTTGCCCGGCGGCGCGTCGTCCCCTTCCGTTCAAACTCCTTCAGACACAGCGCTCGCTCCTCGTCACTCGGTTTTCGACTGTACACCAAGGCGTACAGCTCGTCCACGATCTCCGCCGCGGATTTCGGACCCGAGGCCAGCCGGGCGGCTCGTCCGCGGTCACTGATCACCTTTTGATGCAAACCCGGGGCGTTCATCAGGTGCAGCACCTGCACGACTGTCGTGTCGGTGCTCCGTTCGCAGGGCGGATCCTGGTTGGGATCGGGCCGGCCGAAGCTGTCGAGGAACAACGACTGGGTGCGGACCGTCCACAGCTCCATGGCACGCGACTGGGCTGGCATGGCCGAGAACGCCTCGGGCACCCCAGTGATGTCGCTGACCGCGTCGAGGAGCACCTCGGCGCGGAGCCGCTGACGGTAGTGCCGCGAGTAGTTGCGCGTGTCCGCCACGTTCCGTTCATTCGGCAACGAGGACAGGCTGTACACATACGAAGTGGTGATGGTCCGGATCAATTTCTTCAGATCGTGCCCATTCTTGCGGAAATCGGCGGCGAGAGCGTCCAGCAACGGCCCATTGGTTGGCGGATTGGTCGCCCGCATGTCGTCCACGGGCTCGACCAGGCCGCGTCCCATGAGATCGGCCCAGACACGGTTCACAATCACCCGGGCGAAGAAGGGGTTCTCCTTCGAGACAACCCAGTCGGCCAGGGCCTCGCGTGGGTCGCGGTCACCGATCTCGCCGCCGGTGCCGAAGAGCGGTCGCGGAGGCAGCACCTTGTTGGTCAGCGGATGCTTCACCTCGCCATTCGTGGCCGGGAATACCACCTCTTCGCTGCCGGAGATGGGCGGCGATAGCCCCACACCCTTGCGGCCCATCCGGGCGAAGTAGGCGGCCAGTGAGTAAAAGTCGTTCTGCCCCCAGATCTCGAAGGGGTGATGATGGCACTTGGCGCATTCCAGGCGGATCCCCAGGAACAACTGGGAGACCATGGTGGTGATCTCGTCTGGCTCGCGCCGGTCGCGGAACACGGTCACCGGTCCCTGCCGGAAGGTGCTGCCGCGCGCGGTAAGAATCTCGCGGACGAATCGGTCGTAGGGCTTGTTCTCGCGGAATGACTCGCGGAGCCAGGCATCCAGGTTGAAGACCGCCTTGATGCCGACCCGGTAGGGGTTGGGTCGCAGCAGGTCGGCCCACTTGTTGGCCCAGTAATCGGCATACTCGGGTCGGCGCAACAGTCCATCGATGAGACGCTGCCGACGATCCTGGCGGGTGTCCGCCAGGTAGGTCTGCGTCTCCTCGGGGGTGGGCAGCCGGCCAATCACATCGAGGTAGACACGGCGCAGAAACGTCGCCTCGGTGGCCGGCTCGGAGGGCGTGAGGTTCAGTTGACGCAGCTTGTCCCACACCAGGCCGTCGATGAAGTTGTGCCGGGGTAATCGGGCGTAGACCTCGTCAGCCACCTTGCCCGGCTGGGGGATTAGCACGTTGCAGATGGCGAACTTCTCCATGAACCGCGCCATGATTGCGGCCTCGCCGGGGAGTGGCCCCGACTTCGCCAGCCCGTCGGCGTTCACCGCCACCACGGTGCTTTCACTCGACTGGAACGTGGCTAGGTGCGTCACGTCGGCCCGGCTGCCATCGGAGTAGATCGCCGTGACCGCCAGCTGCTGCTCGGCGTTGAAGCCCAGCTGTCGTTCGCTGGGCTCGATGGTAATCCGCTCGACGCGCGGGGCCGCGGCCGGGGTGCGCGGCGTGCCGGCGGCAATCCAGCGCAGGAGTAACTCGTAGCTGGGGTCGCCGGGCACCAGGCGCTTCCCGCCACCATGCGGCACCTGCGCTGCTCCCTTGCGCAAAAACAGACTCTGCTCGGGTGAGGAGGGGAACAGTCGGCGACCCCGTGCATCGTTCACGATGGCGTTGAAGTCGAAATCGGGATCGAACCCCAGCAGCGACAGCTGGAAGCCGTTTTGCCCCCGCGCCTTGCCATGGCAGGGGCCACCGTTACAGCCGGCCCGGGTCAGGATGGGAATCACGTCACGCTCGAAGGTCGCATCCAGGTACTGATCCGCCTGGCGCACCTGCACCGCGACGCGGACGCTCTGGCCCTCCACCTCGGCCACGATGTTGGTCGATCCGTTACCGGCCGAGGTGACCACACCGTCGGGCGACACGCTTGCGATGGCCGGGTTCTCGCTGCGATACCGGGCCTGTCGGGTCCGATCTACGGGGCGGCCCTCCACGCGCAGGTTCACGAGCAGTTGTTGACGATCACCCTTGCCCAGAAGCGTCAGAGAGGCCGGCGTCACGGAGAGCGGGGCGGCATTCTGGCCGGGCAGCGCGAGAGCGAGCAGCAGTGGCAGTTGTATCATCATGAGGGTTCACAACCCGGGGAAGGCTGGCGAGGCAGGACGGTGGCAGGCATGTCTGGGGACGGAAGGCATTATCCCCCATCGCTTCGCCGAATACAATCCCCGGATGCAGATTAATGACTTACCCCAGGAACTGCTCGACGCCGAGGGGCGCGGGCATCGTCTGAAAGAGTATCGCACCGGCCGACCGCTGCTGCTGGTCTTCCTCCGGCATCTGGGGTGAATCCCCTGCCGGGCGCACCTGGTCGAGGTGCGAGATAGGTACCAGGAGATCCAGCAGGCCGGCGCCTGTGTGGTCGCCATCACGTTTGCTGAACCACTGATGCTGAAGCTCTTCACCGACGAGGGCCACTATCCCTTTCCCGTCCTGGGTGATCCGAGCCGGTCGGTCTATCGCGCGTTTGGCCTGCAACGCGCCACCTGGGGGCGCATTCTGCATCCGCGGGTGATCCTCGGATATCTGGGGTTCCTGTTCCGCGGCTGGGCTCCACGCCGGGGCCGTCGGGGCGAGGACTATCTCCAACTGGGGGGCGACTTCCTGCTGGATTCCTCAGGTAAAGTCGTCTTCGCGCATCGCAGCGAGGATCCGACCGACCGTCCCTCGATCGACCTGCTCCTGCGAGAAATACGGCGCCTCCAAACGGAAGAAGGCCACCACGCGGGATGGCCTTCTTCGGATGACTCCGGGCGCTAATTCGCTCACTGACCAGAGGCAGGCGCTCCGGCCTGGGCCGACCGCGTGGGAGCCCAGCGGAAGACCGTCAGTCCCTTGAGTTCGCGAATGTAGATCTCATCGCCCACCACGGCGAGATGGCCCCAGGTCTCCTGCTTGCTTACCCGGCGCTCATCGATCTGCTCGAACTTCTCGGGGTTGGCCTTGAACAGGAAGAGGATGCCACGCTGGTCCAGCGCCAGGATCCGGTCGCCCTGGGCGACCATGCTCATGTACTTGCCGAACGGCTTCGCGGTCGTCCAGCAGGTTTTGCCGTTCTCCAGGTCGATGCAGGTGAACCGCTGGTTCTTCAGATGCAGGTAAGCGTGCTTGCCGATGATCACCGGGCTGGACATGTTGGCGTCCATGGGGAGCGTCCAGACGGTCTTCACGCCGTCCTTCTCCGGGCGGAACAGGTACGTCTTGGCGCCATAGGCGCTCGTGAAGATGGCGTCGCCGTGCATCGTCGGCGTCAGAATGTTCATGCCACGGAAGGCCGGGATCTCCTGCTTCCACAGCACGGTCCCCTTGTCGAGGTCCACCCCCGCCAGGGTGGTGCGTGTCTGCACCACAATCTGCTTCTTGCCCTGAATCGTCGCGAAAATCGGCGACGAGAAGGCGCTGCCGTACATGCCGCCTCCATCCGAAAGCGTCCGCCAGAGGGTCTCGCCCGTCTTCTTGTTGATCTTCAGGAACGAGGCGGCCGCCTGCACGTAGACCGCCTGGTCATCCACCAGGGGCGAGCAGACGAAGCCGAAGGCGGGAAGGGGAGTCTTGTAGCGCTCCATCAGGTCGGCCTTCCAGCGAGGCTTCCCCGTCGTCGCGTCGAGGCAGACCAACACGTCGCGCATCCCGGCCACGTAGAGCGATTCGCCATCGTAGCCCGGGGTGGAACGCACCCACGAGCCGTTCGCACTCGCAAAGAAGGGCACTGTCATCGACCCTTTCCACGAGTACTCCCAGAGCTGCTTCCCGGTCTTCCGGTCCAGGCAGCGCACTACCTCGTCGGACTTCGTCCGGGTCTCGACGACGAAGATGCGATCCTTGCCCACGATCGGCCCAGGATAGCCCTCGGCCAACTCGACCCGCCAACGTTCTTCCAGGGCGGAACCCTGCAGGGTGGCCGGCCAGGGCGGCCCCTGGACTATGCCGTCGCGCTGCGGACCACGCCACTGCATCCACTGGGCAGGGTTATCGTCGGCAGAAACATGCTGGGCGAGGCAGGCGAGAGCTACCCCGGTGAAGAGGAGGCGTGCGAACATCAGGATTCCCTTGTGAAGGATGACGAACGACCAGGACTATTCATAGGCAGGTCGTTCCCTCGGAATCGAGGCGCTCACGTCTCTTCGCGGAATCGCCCGATCACCTCGAGGCGATGTCCGACGATCTCGAACCCCTGTGCGCGTAAGGTGTGAAGCAGATCTGGAGCCAGGCGGTCGAGTAGTTGGGGATCGTAGGGAAGTTCCAGGTCACGCACCTGCCCGGTCTTCTCGCAGCGGAAATGATAGTGAGGCTGCGGCCGGCCATCGTACCGGATCGGTCCCCCGCCGCTGTCGGCCAGGCGCGCCGCCAACCCCAGGTCCACCAGCGCTTCCAGCGCCTTGTAGACCGTGGCCAGGCTAATGTTGGGGATACGGAGACGCACCTGGGCGAACACCTGCTCGGCCGTGGGGTGGGTGTCCACCGAGCGGAGGAATGAGTAGACCGCGGCCCGCTGGCGCGTGAATCGACGCCCGGCCTGCTCCAGTACCTGGCGCAGGTCAGCGTCGGATAGCCCGGGCTGGTTCCTGGTTCTCATCGCGCTGCCTCACTGAACTCCATGCTAGACAGCGGCTTCGGGTGAGGCAAGAGAGCGCGGGCGCTCAGCCGTCGCGCTGGTGGTTCAGCAGCCCCGCCGACGACTGAAAGATGCGGCGCCGCCGTTCGCGCAGCTGGGGTGCGGGTTCCTTCTTTTGCGCTTCCAGGTCGGTGATGTTGGCCACGCAGTAGGGGCAGCCGACAGTCTGGACGTGGAAGGTGAGATAATCCATCTCGTTGTCGTCGAGCACCTGCAGGAGGTAGCTGCCGAGCATCTCGCGGTTGGGGCAGGTGAGCCGCTCGCGCCGCCAGATGGCACCCAGCGAATGTTCGCCCCGGTCGCGTTCCTGCATGGTCTGCTGCAGCAGCCGTCGCAGCTGGGGGTCGTCGCGGAGAGCCTGCTCGACCCGGGCCGTCTCGGTCTCGCCCAGAGCGTCGTCCAGGTAGGCGTGCAGTTGTTCGCGGGTGATACTTTTCATGGGGCCGGCTGGCTCACAGGACAGAGGGGCTGACCTGATTAGACCACCAGCCAGGAGAAGCGTCAACTTTTTGCCGCTCCCGGTTCATTCGGGGGGCAACTCCTGCAACTCGGGGAAGACGTCTGCCGAGAGGCCGGCCGCGCGGATCAGCTCGGTCAGTTTCTTCACGGCAGCGAAGCGGTAGTTCGCCACCTGCTGCTCGCTGATCTGAAGAAAGGCCGCCACATCGCGGTTGGCCCAGCCCTTGACCCAGAGCAGCTCCATCACCTTGATGCGCAGGTAGTCGCCGCGCTCCTGCCAGCCCCGGATGATCTGACCCAGGCAGCGCTGCAGGGCGGAACTCTCCAGTTCCTGGCGCTCGTCGGAACGCACCCGGCTGGAGGCGGTGGGCTGATGATCAAACTGTTGATCCAGGAGATCCTCGTTGCCCTCGGTCAGCGAGCGCAGGGGATGTCGGCCCGCCTTGCGCAGATGATCGGTCAGCTTGTGCGACGCGATGGTGAAGAGATAGGTTTGCAGCTCGCGGCGGTCATCGAAGTTGGGCAGGCTATTGAGGAACCCGACGAAGGTTTCCTGCACCACGTCCTCGCTGGCGGAGCGGTCGCGGAGCCGGCGCTGGACGTAGGCCAGCAGCCGGCCCTCGTAGCGGGCAATCAGCGTTTCCCAGGCACGCGAATCGCCCTGGCGAATGTGCTGGATCAGCAGGCGATCGCTATCGGAGACCATGGCGCTCTCCCGAGGGTTACCCCACCACGAGCAGGCCCAGTCCGATGACAGCGAGGATGAGAACAGCGGCAAGACGAAGGAGTTTACTTGCGTAGCCGCGCGTCCATTCATCCAGGCGCAGGTATCCCGCCACGACCAGGCACACCGCCAGTATAGCAGCCAGCACACGGGCGAAGAGCAGGTGCCTTTCCTGTACCTTCTGATCGCGGGCTGTTTCGGCGACCTTGCGCAGGTACTCGGGGGTCAATTGCACGCCGTAGCGTGCCACGACGAGCTTCTCACCCTGCATCACCGTGGATTCGGGTTCGCCTCGCGGCTGCAGGACCCGGTAGGTGGCCAGGAACTCTGGATCGAGCTGCTCGCGCGGAGGCAGGTAGCCCGAGTTCCCCAGTCGTTCCAGCAGGAGCTTCTCGACGCGTTTGCAGGCACGGTCGAGGGCCAGTTCGCGAGCCTTGTCGGGATTTTCCCCGTAGCCGTCCACCACGACCTCGGGTTCCGCAGGAGCCGCGATCTGCTCCGGTGCTGGCTTGGGTTTACGCCCTGCCTGGGCCGGAACGGCTGCAAGCAGCCAACCGAGCACCAGCACCAGGGCCCATCTGGTTGGGGTCATCATGGTTATTTACCTCCACCCGGGGTCAGGCGTACCGCAGTCGGACACGACGCGCGGGCGCCGGCGGTGGCGGTTCCCACGGGCTCACCAGTTGCACGATGATGGCGGTCATTACCAGTACCAGGGCGGCCAGACCCGGCCAGGGCTGATGCTGGGGACGAATCATGAGAAGCAGCACCGCCCCCCAGAAGCCTGCGCCCAGGATCGGGGCGAAGCTGAAGCGCGGCGTGCGGCGCCGGGCGGTCATCCGCCACCAGCGCAGGACGAAGAAGGCCAGGGCATAGTAGCTGAAGTAACTTGCCTCGTCGGCGATGTGGTTGGGAAACAGCCGGACGAAGGCGCTGCCCGACGAGTCGGCCATCCAGCGCGAGCCGGGCGTCCAGCCATCGAGCCAGCAGGCAAACAGCCCCACCAGCCCGCCCAGGCCCATCATAACCAGGCGCCGGGTCCAGCCATCGCCGCGACGTTCGGTCCAGAACTTGGCGGGGATGAGGATGGCCCACGATGTGGCAATGGTCAGGAAGAAGAGCGTGGTTAGCCGGGTCCAGTCGTAGTACTGGTACGCCTCGCGCTGCAAAGCGGCCCACAACGCCGTGGCCAGCCCGGCGAAGGCGACCGTCACCGCCATCGACCAGGTCAGCTCCATGATCTGCTGTCGGGTGGTGATGGCTGGCAGCGCATCCCGAATCGGCTCTGGCTGGCCAGGGACAGGCAAGGCGGCCGGATGCGCTGCCCTCGGACCCCGCAACGGCACGGGTGGAGGGGTCGGCAGAACCGGTTCCTGCCCAACCGCCTCAACGTCTCGGGCCATCTCGCTCATGCTGCCGTAGCGATGCGCCGGGTTCTTGGATAGCGCCCGCGAGATGATCGACACCCACTCGCGCGGCACCTTGCTCAGGTCCGGAGCACTGGTGAGATGCTTCATCAGGATTTCGCCGGCGCTTTCTCCATCGAATGGGACCCGGCCGGTCACCATCTCGTAGAGCATGACACCGGCGGCGTAGGTGTCGATCTGCTTGTTGTAGTTCCCCGTCGAAATCTCCGGGGCCATGTAGTGAACCGTGCCCACCGACTGCGTTTGGGCGGTGCGCTGGCTGGTACTGATCGATTTGGATAGGCCATAATCGCCGACCTTCACCACGCTGTTCTCGATGAAGACGTTGGCCGGCTTCAGATCGCGGTGGACGATGCCGTGCTCGTGCAGGTAGGCGATGGCCCGGGCCAGGCCGGTGAACCACTCGCGCACCAGTTCGCGCGGCAGACCGTTGGGATGCCGCGCGATCACCGCGTTCAGCGGTTCGCCAGCGACATACTCCATGATGACCCACGGATCGCCCTGGGCATCCTTGCGGAGATCGTACAGGGCGACCAAGTTGGGGTGCTTCAGGTTCAGGCAGTGGGCCACGCCGCGCAGTTCGACGAGGTGGTCGCCGCGGACCAGTTTCAGGGCGACTTCCTTGCCTCCATCGCTGATGGCGAAGTAGACCTCGCCGAAGCCGCCCCGGCCGATACCTCGCTTCAGCGTGTACCCGTCGAGGGGCCGCTGGCCGGAGGAGTAGGTGAACTTCATGGTGGTCCCCACTACGCTGGTTCGATGGCAAATCCGATGTCTTCGCCGCTAATCGTCGTTCGGGGCGGGAGAATGCTCCGCCCGTTGCTCTTCTGGCCGTTCACGGTCATCTCGCCCGAGTGCCGCAGGCCCAGCCCATCGCGATGGCGAAACAGGACGAGGCGGTCGCGCAGGTCGGGTACCTGGATATGCGCCTGGGCCTCGGAGGCGAGCACCAGGGTTTCCGCCATGAGAATCACCCCCTCGACGGAGGTGGGCAGGCGGTGGCCACTCACCAGGTCCAACCGGGCGCTGGTGCTGCCAGGCACCGGGAGTCGAAACAGAAACTGACACGACGCCCCGATGGTGACTCGATCGCCCGGTTGCAGGAGCGCCCGCGTGGCCGACCCGCCATTGACCTGGATGGGCCGAACCGCTTCGAGGACGTAGCCTTCCCCATCGCGCGAGAGTGTCGCATGCAGGCGCGAGACATCCGCCACCAGCGGCACGTCAACGCGAGCATCGGGGGCGGCCTGCCCGAAGGTCAGCCGATTCCCCAGGCAGACCAGGTAGCCGCCCACGCTGTCGATCCACAGATAGAACCGCGGCGGCAGGGGGTCGGCGGGGTTGGCCTCATCTGGCTTCGTGACCGAGAGTGCGGCTCCCGGCTGCGTGATGGTGAGAGGCTCGATGGCACGCCAGGCTCGCGCTCGCAGGGCCCGCGCCTTGTCGTGCTGGGGGGCGATGGCCAGCACCTGCTCGGCCAGTACCACCACGTCGCGCCAACGCTCCTCGTAAGCGGCCTCGTGCAGCTTGCACAGCAGCTCGGGGAACTGGTCGCGCTGGCTGCGGAGCGTGTCGCGAAACTGATCCAGCCGCGAGTTCACGCCGAGCAACCGGCTGGCCTGCCCTAGCGATTCCTCAGCCAGGGCGAACTCTCCCTTGCCCTGCAGCTCTCGACCTCGCACCCAGTCGCGGAGCCCTTCTTCCAGGATGCCCAACTCACCCGAGGCGACCTGCCGTTGCCGCAGCTTCAGGACCGATTCCTCGGCCCGGGGCAGATCGCCGGAGTGCAGCACGGCCCGCAGCTCGGCCAGGCCCAGTCGCGTCAACCCCTTGCGGAGGCCGTCGGCCACCCGGGGAGCCACTCCCAGCTGTTCTGCCTGAAGCAGGTCCGCCCATGCTCTGGTCACGTCGTCTCGCTTGAGGTGCTGTTCACCACGTTCGACATAAGCCCGGGCGATCCGGGTGAGCAGATCGCCCGCCTTGCGATGGCCACGGACAGCTGGTTGCTCGACGAGTCGGAGGGCCTCCTCGAGGCGCCCGTTGCGCAGAGCCTCCTGAGCCTGTCGGATCGTCAACCAGGCGAAACCGAACATGGGAGAGGATCTCGCGGCGACTCGTCGGTTTGTGAGGGAGCCTCCAACCCAGGACGAATCCCGCGTGGGAGGCTCCATCGT
This sequence comes from Gemmataceae bacterium, assembly GCA_046350255.1. Lineage (GTDB taxonomy): Bacteria > Planctomycetota > Planctomycetia > Gemmatales > Gemmataceae > CALDUY01. The sequence continues at coordinate 350,114 of JAXMAV010000007.1, read as the reverse complement.
AAGAGCGTCGGGAGCCGACGCTTCATCATGAGTTACTTGCGGTCCACAACTTCCTTGACGGGGCCGAAGCGGGACTCGAGATACTTGTCGGCCTGCTGGTCGCGTTCGCGGGTCTGCTCGGTCTTGATGGTCGGCCGCAACTCGCCGCGCAGCTCGCGCTTGGTCTTCAGGACGTCGATCCGCTCGCGGACCGATTCCATGTCCTGCCGCAGCTTCCGATAGCCACTGTCGTCGATGGTCGATTCGCTGGCCGCCTGGGCGTGCCGCTCCTCGGCCAGGGCAGTTTCCAGCCGCTGCAGCTCGGCCGACATCTGCTCGCGGATGGTGCGCAGTTCGGTCAGCTTCTTGCGTTCCAGCGCCAGGTGCTTCTTCTGAGCCTGGAGGTTGTCTTCCTTGCTCTTGTAGTTATCCTCGGCGGTCCGGAAGGCCACAGCCTCGGCGCGGAGATCGTCCCGCGTATAGCGAGTGCCTTCGTGCAGCACGAACTCGACGTTGCCCGTCAGGCCTTCACGCACCTTGCGAATGCGGGCCTCTTCCCGGGTCAGGTTCTTCTTGATATCGCTGACCTCGCGCTCGACCTTCTCGACCTGCACTACCATGCGGGCGACCTTGTCGTAGTGCTTGTCGTCGTCGCGTTCGAGGCCCTTCAGCTCCATCCGCAGCCGGGCGATCTCCTGCTCCGGCGGGATGCTCTCCTTGACCGAGTTGATCACCCGGTTCGCCCGCGCTCGCAGGTGGCTGCCCAGCCAGGTCCCCTTCACGACGACCAGGCCGAGCCCCACCGCCAGGGCGGCGATCACAAGCTTCTTGTACATGTTGCGGAACCCCTAATCAGTTAGCTCATGACGGACTGCGGAGGGGACCACCAACACGGTCGGCTCCGCCTGGAAGATTATTCGCACGAACCCACCCGGTATTTTACCGAGGAATCGGTCGCGCAGGCCATTCTGTCTTCTCCGATTCGCCGCCGAGCCGCTCCGCCGCGCAGATGCGCCAGGGTAACACGACGCAGAGTGTTGTTCGACAAGCAGTTCTGGTCCCGTCCCCCTGCCAGTGGCGTCCTGGCACCTCCCCCCTGAAACCCCGGGGACTTCCAGACACCTGGCGAGGCGTTTATCCTTACTGGACGCTCGGCCAGGTTCGGCCGGGGAGATGAGGGATGAAAAAGAAGAGCAGGGGGGCACCTCGGATAAAGGTGCCCCCCTTGCAGGAGTGCGAGGTCGCGAACAGCGGCCCGCGCTGATTACTTGCCCACGATGCTCAGGATGGCTGCGCTGGCGGACTTCCGCACGTCGCTATCCGGGTCGGTGGTCATGCGGCGGAGAGCGTCGAGGTACTCCTGGGAGACCGTGCCGAACAGGCCAATCACCCGGGCCGCCTCTGCCCGGATGCGTGGATCGCCGTCGGTCAGCGCCCGGGCCAGCTGCGGCAGAGCAGGCGCGCTATCGGTGCCGATCCCCTCCAGCGCTTTCATGGCCGCCATGCGATACTCCACGTCGCCCTTGAGCAGGCGATCCGAGATGGCTGGCACCGCCCGGGAGCCGGCTTCTCCGAACAAACCCAGCGCCCGGACCGCGGAGATGCGGGCATCCAGGTCCGGATCGTCCAGGTTGCAGACCAGGGCCGGCACCACCTCCTCCGCCTGGCGTGGCGCCAGCTTCCCCAGGGCCCGAGCGGCGATGAGCCGCACAAACTCGTCGTCATCCTTCAGACGCTTGGTCAGCGCGGGAATGAAGGACGCCCCGAAGGTGCCGGACGATTCCATGGCCTCAACCGCGGCGCGGCGCGACTCGGCCCGGGGATCCACGAACCCGCTTTGCACCAGGTAGTCGCCCACCTTGTGGAGCAGCGACCCGATCGGATCGGGATCGTTGTCCTCTGGCTCCTCGTCCTTTTTGGGCTCCTTCTTCTCGTCGTCCTTCTTGTCGCCGTTCTTCTCCTGGTAGTAACCCACCGCCACGTGGTCGGCAGGCGCAGTGGGTCGGCGGACGTCATCCTTGCCGCCGGGCAGCTTTTTCAGCGTCGGTTTGTCCGGCACCGAGGTGGACAGCCGCTGGATCTGGTCGCGCGTCTGGGCCAGCGAATCGAGGGTCCGCCGGGCATTCAACCGCACCTCCGGATCGGGGTCGATCGCCGCCCGCGTCAAAGCGTTGGCCTGGTCGCGGAAGGCGGCCAGCGACGGCTTCAGAATCTTCAGATCTTCCGCGATCTGCTTGCGGCGCTCCAGCACGCGCTCTCGCTCGTCGGGCGACCAGCGCCGTTCCAGCGGAGGCAGATCCACCTCACTGGACGAGACCGGCAGCAGCACCTTGATTTCGGAGGGAAGAGTGTCGGCTGCCTGGCGAATGGCCTTGATGCACTGTCGGCGAATGGCCACCGAGGGATCAGACAGGCCGACGCCCGCGGCGCGAGCAATCTGGGTCACCACAGCCGCCACGTCGGGTAGCTGGAAGATTTTGCCGGGCCGTCGAGTTTCGCGGACAGAAACGCCGGGCTCGGAGCTGCGGACCGGCTGGTTGGGCGTGACCAGAAGGGCTAGGTTGAGCAGGGCATCAGCCGCAGCCTTGCGTGTGGACTCCGGGTTGGGCGGGCTGAGCAGCGCCTTCAACGCCGGGCCAGCAATCTTCGGGCTGTTGGGGAACTGCCCCAGCGCCCGCGCCGCAGCCTCGCGTACCCGGAAGCTGGGCGCTGTCACCAGCGTGGCCAGGTTCTCGGCCAGTGGCTCGAACTCTTTGTAGAGCAGCAAACTTTCGTCCTGAAGATCGCCCGCGCTGGAGACCGTCTCGCCCACCAGGTTTGCTGTCGCCACCTGGCCCGCGACTGCGTCCGGTGTCGTGGCGCTGGCCCTGATGGTTGCCTGCACCTTCTTGACGAACAGCTGCGCCATTTCCCGGCGGATCTCCGACTCGATGTCGCGGGCGCCCTTGTCGAACTTGGTTTCGGCGTCACGCTCGCTGCGCGACCGGGGAGGACGCGGCCAGTCGATAAGGAGTAACGCCCGGCTCAGGTCGCTGGTTGTCTTCAGATCCCGGGCGGCCTGTTCGAGGTTGCGGCGCCGGAAGTCCAGGGCCAGGTCGAGGGCCTTGTCGTCCACGTCGAGCCGACTCTTGTAGGTGATGCTCTTGTTTTGCTCCAGCAACAGGGCCTGGCGGAACTGGTCGACCGGATCTCGGGTGAAGGGGCCAGCCGGTAGCCGGGTGGCAGGGTGCAGGACTAGCGCCAGGGTGAGCACCAGGCCCTGCACCAGCCAGCGCAACAGGCGATCCGGGCGGGATGGGGTGGCGGGGTGCAGCATGTCAGCATCACTCTCCTTCCAGCACGGCCCACGGTCGGGCAACGGACAGGACCAGACGGAATCCTCCACGTTCATTCTTCCCTGCGTTCGGGCCGACGACCAGTCATCCCGTGGCCTCTCCGCCTGCCAATGTAGCCGAGAACCCCCACAGTCCGCATCGCCCGCACGCTCGGCTTCCGTGTCTTCATTCCGATGCGGCAAGATGCGGCAAGGTGTGTGAAAACACCACAGAAGCCGAAAAAATCAGCCCTGAGGGCCAACCTCGCTAACTACTTGTGAGATGGTGCCTTGAGCCGGTTCCCTCGTCGTCGACTTCCTGGTTGAGTACTGGTTGGCACTGAATCTGCGTGCAAGGAATGAAAGTGGGTCGAGGTCACAGGGATCTCCCCCTCGAGTTCTCCTGCCCCTGAGCAGACCATGGCGCAATTCTCCAACGAGCATTCGACGAGCCGACGGCGGAGCATCAAAGCTTCGCGGCCGGCCCTGATCGACCTGCGGTTCAAGGGGGACGCCTGGGTCGTGGCCCGGGGGGATCGAGCCTCGGTGTGCCTGGGTGACTATCCCCTGACCACCCTGGATGTTTCCACGTTCGATCTTCCCTCGCTCAACCGCGTGCTGGCCCAGGTACGCACCGGCCAGGCTCGTCGAAACTACGTGCGCAAGATCAAACGCTTCGGGGCCTGACACCCCCCTCGCACCCGGACGCACCGGAACAGCTTTTCTGTCCGGTAGGCTCTCGCTGACAGGATCTCCAGGAGCGCACGGCCGGGTTTCTCGTGAAGTGCGGGAAATCTAGGCAGAAACGGTTAAGAGGCCATTCCCCTCCCCCACCTTCCCACCACACAATGGAGGCACGGAAGGAGGGGCTTCGATGAAAGAGAATCCCAGAAGAAGATGGGCCGCCCTGGTGCTGGCCCTGGGAGTGCTAGCCCAGCCCGCCTGGGCCGGGAGTGAGCCACCCCGGCCGCCAGAGTCGGCGCTGGGGAAGATTCGCGATCTGGCTGCCACGGTCAAGGCGCGGCGTGTGCTTCAGGAAAACCCGGCCCTGGCCGAGCTGAATCTGGGGGTGTCCGTGGAAAACGGCGTGGCCCAGGTCTGGGGACCGGTGCCCACCCCGGAGGCCGCCCGCGATGCGGTTCTGCGTCTTGAAGGCATCGCCGGGGTGCGCCTGGTTCGCACGAACTTCTACCTGGAAGATCGCCGCGAACGCCGTCTGCTCGATCTCGTCCAGGCCGAACCCGCTCCCGAGCGCATCGAGGCGGCCAAGCCGGAGATCGAGACTGGAAAACTACCGATTCGTCCCCGGGAGCCCGTCGTTCCCGTGGCGCGAGTCGGTTCCGAAGCGGTGGGCGCACCTCGCGTGTTTGCTCCCCGCGCGGTGGCATCCACCCGGCCGGAAGCATCAGGCGAGCGGCGCAGTCCCGAGGCCTCGCTGTCGGCGAAGATTCAGCAAATGCAGCGCGAGGAGCCCCGCTTCCGCGCCATCGTGGTCGAGGTCCAGGGGCAATCGCTCCACGTGCAGCGAGGCGCTTCCTCCGGCGCCGACCTGATGGACCTGGTAGGTAGGCTGCGGCGCCTGCCCGGCGTCCGCGATGTGATCCTCAACGACGATTGATCTTCCGTCAACGTACCGGGGCCGCGAGGAACTCACTCCTCGCGGCCCTGGTTGCGTTTCGAGGGCCTGCGCCAGGTCATTCCTGACCGTCGTCGTTACCGCGGCGCAGGTCGGCCCACTGCTCGGGTGTGTAGAGCACGTCGCGGGCATTCGCTCCGTTGTACGTCCCGACGATGCCATCCTGAGCCATGAAATCGATGAGCCGCGCCGCCCGGCCGTACCCGATGCCCAGTGAGCGTTGCAGCAGCGACACGCTGCCCCGTCCCTCGCGGATGATCACATCCACCGCCTGCTCGTACAGCTTGTCTCTCGACTTGAGCCGCTCGACGAGCGACCCGCCGTCCTCCTCGGCCTCTCGAGCTTCCTTCGTCTTCAGCTGCAACAACTCGGCCTCGTAACACGGCTCCGATTCGAGGTAATTCGCCACCTGGGCGATCTCACTGTCGCTGGCGAACGCTCCCTGCGCACGCACAAGGTCGCTCGTCCCCGGGGGCAGGAACAGCAGGTCGCCCTTGCCCAGGAGCTTGTCGGCCCCCATCTGGTCGAGCACGACGCGGCTGTCCGATCGGGCGGCCACCTTGAAGCAGATCCGCGATGGCAGGTTCGACTTGATCAGGCCGGTGATGACATCGACGGTCGGTTTCTGCGTGGCCAGGACGAGGTGAATGCCGGCCGCACGCGACTTCTGCGCCAGGCGCACGATGTAGCCCTCGACCTCCTTCTTGAATTGCATCATCAGGTCGGACATTTCATCGATGACCATGACGATGTAACTCATGCGCTCCGGGATGCGCTGGCGCTCCTCGTCGTCGAGCGGCTGCACCCGGCGGAGTAACTCCTCGGTGGAAAGCTCGTTGTACCCGGCGATGTTGCGCACCCGGGCGCGACGCAGCAGATCGTAACGCTCTTCCATCTTGTCCACTGCCCAGGCCAGGACGGCCTCGGCCTTTTTCATGTCATCGATGATGGGGCACATCAGGTGGGGCACCCGGCTGAAGCACTCCATCTCGACGCCGCGCTTGGGGTCCATGAGAATCATGCGTAGCTCATCCGGCCGGCGCGACATCAACAGGCTGAGGATGATGGCGTTGAGGCAGACCGACTTGCCGGTTCCCGTGGTGCCTGCGATGAGCAGGTGTGGCATCTCGGCGAGATCGAAGACGAGGGGCCGACCTTCGGCATCCTTGCCCAGAAAGAGCGGCACGCGGGCCCGGGCTGTGCGTGCCACCGACGCCTGAATCACCTCCTTCAGGCGCACCTCGGCGCGATGCTCGTTGGGGATCTCGATGCCGACGGCGTTCTTGCCCGGCAACGGCGCCACCATGCGGACGCTGGGCACCTTCAGATGCAGCGCGAGGTCGTCGGCCAGGCTGGTCACCTTGGCCACGCGCAGACCCGTCTCCAGCGAGACTTCGTACATGGTGACCACCGGGCCGGTGCTGATGCCGACCACCTTCACTGTCAGGCCAAAGTCCAGGAAGGTCTTCTCCAGAAGCGTGGCCGTCTCGCGCAGGTGGCGGTCGTGTGCCTCGTGGGCGAAGGGACGAGGATCTTCGAGCAGGTGCAGGGGAGGTAGCTCGTATCCGGCGAACCGCTCGCGCTCGGAATGCAACCCATTGGAGAGATTCAACGTCGCACGTTCTTCCAGCTCCGGCTCGTCCTCGCCGCGGGCCACTTCTGGCAGGAGACTCATCCCGTGGTGCGTGATCGGAATGCCCTGGATCTCCTCAGATTTCACAGGGGGCGTCTTCTTGACTGGCTCGGGGGCTTCTTCCTCCAGCTCCTCGACCACCTCCTCCACGGGCTCCTCCGCCGGAACAGAGATGACGGGGGGCTCGATTAGAACGACCGGCTGCGGCGTGAGCTGGCGCGACAGACGCACCCGGCTCAGCCCACGGAGGCCCCGCCGTAGCAGGCGCCAACCGCTGGCCAGCAACCAGTCGGCCGTGAGCAGCGCGACCCCGACCGCCAACACCGCCAGGAGCGCCAGCTGCTGCGGCAGGGTGAGGTACTCATCGCACCAGGCGTCGAGTGTGGCCCCCAGCGAGCCTCCTGGCCCGACGAGTGGGCCGGCGCGCACCGCTTCTCCGTGCCGATGCGCGAGCAGGGCGGTCAACGGCACGACGAGCAACCAGCCGGCGAATCGCTTCGCCCAGGCCCACCAGCGCCGACGCAGCAGCAACATCAGCACGAAGACGAACCAGGCCGTTAGCCAGGCGTACACAGCGACGCCGAGCAAACGGACCAGCTCGCCCGCCACCCAGTCGCCGGGCGCGCCCAGGACATTGGCCGCCGAGGCGGGAGGTGGGTGGACCACGCCCGGATCGTGGCTGAAGACGGCCGCGGCTACCAGTAGGCCGACCACCAGCAGCAGAAACGCGGAAAGATCCAGGCGCCAGGCTCGTTCCTGCGTCATGGGGTCGACTCCCTGGGGCTCCTCACAGTATCTCACTTCCCTTCGTCGGCGGCCGACTGATAGGATCTCCAGCAAAAAGAGGACGAGGCCAGCTTGAGTATGTTCCACGTGGTGCTGTACGAACCGGAGATACCAGCCAACACCGGGAACATCGGCCGTCTGTGCGTCGCCACCGGCGCCACCCTCCACCTCGTGGGCCGACTGGGTTTCCACCTGGACGACCGCTCGCTGCGCCGGGCGGGTCTCGACTACTGGCCCCATGTCCGCCTGGTCCGCCATGGCACCCTGGCCGAGTTCGAGGAGCAGTTTCCTGTCGAGCGATTGTTCTGCCTGAGCGCCCATGCCTCGCGGCCATATTCGCGCGTGTCCTTCCACCCTGGCGATGCCTTGCTATTCGGCAGCGAGTCGCGCGGATTGCCTCCGGAGGTGCTGGCTCGCCATCAGGAGCGTGTCGTCACCATTCCCCAGCCCGGAGGTGTGGTGCGAAGCCTGAACCTGGCGACGGCCGTCGGCATCGTTCTGTACGAGGCGCTGCGCCAGGCTGAGGTCTGGTGATCGCCTTGACACGTCGAGCCTGTTTGTGCGAACCTCGGCGCTTACTCGCTTCGATCCTGCGGAGGTAGCGCCATGGAAGGCCGGCCCCTGTCGCTCGTACTGCCTGCCTACAACGAGGAGGCGGGAATTCGTCAGGCGATCCAGGAAGCCGACGAGGCGCTGGCCCGACTCGGCGCGCCTTACGAAATCCTGGTCGTCGATGATGGCAGCCGCGATACCACCCTGGCCCAGGCCCGTGCCGAGGCGGCCGACCGCCCCGCCGTCCGTGTGCTACAGCATCCCACCAATCGCGGGTACGGCGCCGCTTTGCGCACCGGGTTCGAGGCGGCGCGCTTCGACGCCGTGGCCTTCACCGATGCCGATTGCCAGTTCCACCTCGACGATCTGGCCAACATGTTGCCGCGTCTCGCCGAGGCGCCCGTGGTGGTGGGGTACCGCATCGACCGTCAGGATCCCTGGCGCCGCAAGTTTCTCTCCCGGGGTTATAACCTCCTGGCGCGCACGCTGCTCGGAACCACGGTCCGCGACATCGACTGTGCCCTGAAGGTGTTCGACCGTGACGCTCTGGGCCGCATCCTGCCGGAATCGCCGGGCTTCTTCGTCAACACGGAGATGCTGACCCGTGCGACCCAGGAAGGATTGGCGGTGGCCGAGGTCGGAGTCCGGCATCGCCCACGCTTGCACGGGCTGAGCACCGTCTCGCTGCGTGAGGTGCCGCGCACGCTGGGGCGGATGCTGCCGTTCTGGTGGTCGCGCGTGGTGTTCGCCAACACCGAACAGCCCGCCAGCGGGTTTACCTGGTTGGGGTGCGCGCTGGTTCTGCTGCTGGCAGGGCTCCTGTTCTTCGCCCGGTTGCGCGCCCCGCTATTGGAACCGCAGGAAGGCCGTTACGCCGAGATTCCCCGGCAGATGCTGGCCGAGGGTAGCTGGCTGATCCCGCGGCTGCACGGGCAGGACTACCTCGACAAACCGCCGTTGTTCTACTGGTCGGTGATGGCGAGTTATCAGATCCTCGGTGTCCGCGACACCTCGACGCGCTGGGTCGCCGGGTTGGTGGGCGTGCTGACGGTGCTGATCACCTACCTGTGGGGGAGCCGGGTGCTGGGCGGTCGCGCCGGGTTGTACGCCGCGCTGGCGCTCTGCCTGATGCCCGGCTTCATCTACCGCGGGCGGATGCTCACCTTCGACACCCTGCTCATGCTGTGGGTGGTGGCCGCGCTGGCGGCCGGCCAGATTGCCCTGGCGCGCGGCAGCCTGTCACGCGGCTGGTGGCTGCTGTCGGCCCTGGCCTGCGGGCTGGGATTGCTGACCAAGGGGCCAGTCGCGCTGGTGCTCGTGGCCGTCCCTCTCTTCGCGCTTTCCTGGCTCGACCGGCGGCATGCTCGACCTGGCATTCTGGCCTGGCTGGTCTACCTGGGGGTGTCGATCGGAGTGGCCGCCCCGTGGTACCTGGCGGTGATGATCCAGCGGCCGGAGTTCGCGGCGGATTTCTTCTGGCGGCACAATGTCGTTCGCTTCCTGGCGCCGTTCGACCACGCCAAGCCGGTCTGGTTCTATCTCCCGGGGTTGTTGCTGGGTCTCTTGCCGTGGTGGCTGGTGCTACCCGGGCTGGGGCGAACGCTGCTGGCGCGCTCGGGTGAGGTGGCCCGACAACGACCCGCTGGCCTGGGACTGGCCTTGCTGGCCTTCGTATGGACGCTGGTCTTCTTCTCGGCGGCAGGGTGCAAGCGGCCCACTTACTTGCTGCCGGCCCTGCCACCTCTGGCGCTGGCCATCGGCTGGTATCTCCACACTACTTCGCCACGCGACCTGTGGCGCGTGGCCAGCCAGTCGGCAGGCGCGAGTCTATGCCTGGTCCTCTGCGCGGGGTTCCTGGTGACCACACTGGCTGGGGCGCTCAACTTCCTGCCCATGCGCGAGGCTCTTCTGCTGATGGCCGCCTGTGTGGCCAGCCTGGCTATCCTGGCCCTGGCCTGGTCGCGCATCACCTGGGCGCATGCGACGCTGGGTGGGTTCCTGGTCATGCTGGTGGGCGTTCATGTGCACCTGCCCGCTTACAACGACCTCTTCTCGCTGCGCGGGAAACTGCGCAAGGTGGCTGGCATCGCCGAGCGCGAGGGCAGGCCGATTGTCTGCTATCCGCAGCGATATGAGTCTCTGAGTTTCTATCTTCCCAACGGTCGGGTGCAGGTCTTCGGGGCGCATCAGAAGGCCGAGCTGCTCACCTACCTGCGAGCCAACCCGGGCACCCTCCTGCTGGTGAAATCCGGGCCGGTGCTCGAACGGTTGCTTGCTGCCTTGCCCGAAGGGATCGAATACCACACGGCCGATCGCCGCGCAGCTATTCAGGTGGGACGGGTGCAACCGCGGGGGATGCCTCTGGACATGATGGTGGCACTCGAGGACGAATGATCCCCGAGTGCCAGAAAGGCGCTTACTTCTTCCCGCCGCCCTTGGCCCACGAGTCGCGTAGACCCACGGTGCGGTTGAAGACTGGCTGGCCGGGACGCGAGTCGCGCGTGTCGGCGCAGAAGTATCCCTGGCGCTCGAACTGGAAGCGCTCGCCTGGGGCGGCCTGCGCCAGGGCCGGCTCCAGCTTGCACCCGTGTAGCACAACCAGCGAATCCGGGTTCAGATGCGTCATCCAGTCAGTGCCTTCGGGCACGTCCGACGGATCAGGCACCCGGAACAGGTGGTCGTAAATTCGCACCTCCGCCTCGAAGGCGTGCTCGGCCGACACCCAGTGAATGGTCCCCTTGACCTTGCGCCCATCCGGAGAGTTGCCCCCCCGCGTGGCTGGATCGTAGGTGCAGTGGACCTCGACCACCTTGCCGCTGCCGTCCTTGACCACACTGGTGCAGGTGACGAAGTACCCCGAGCGCAGACGTACTTCGCGGCCGGGCGAAAGGCGGTAGTAATCCTTCGGCGGGTTCTCCAGGAAGTCTTCCTGCTCGATGTAAAGGACGCGGGAGAACGGAACCTGACGCGTGCCGGCGGAGGGGTCCTCGGGATTGTTGGCCACCTCCATCTGCTCGACCTGGCCCTCGGGGTAGTTGTCGATGACCAGCTTCAGCGGACGGAGCACGGCCAGCGCGCGACGTGCCCGCTTGTTGAGATCGTTGCGCACCGCCTCTTCGAGCCAGCTGATGTCGATGGTGCCCTCGAACTTCGAGACACCGATGCGGGCACAGAAAGCCTGCAGCGCTTCGGGAGTGTAGCCGCGCCGGCGCAACCCACGAATGGTGGGCATGCGCGGGTCGTCCCAGCCGCTGACCCTGCCTTCCTTCACCAGACGCAGCAGGTTCCGCTTGCTGAGCATGATGTAGCTGACGCGGAGCTTGGCGAACTCGATCTGCTGTGGCGCGAAGATACCCAGCGACTGGATGTACCAATCGTAGAGTGGGCGGTGGTTCTCGAACTCCAGCGTGCAGATCGAATGCGTGATCTTCTCGATGGAGTCACTCTGCCCGTGCGCCCAGTCGTAGGTGGCGTAGATGCACCACCTGTCGCCGACGTGCGGGTGCGGGGCGTGCTTGATCCGGTACATGATCGGATCGCGCAGGTTGAAGTTCGGATGCCGCATCGGCTCGATGCCGTCGATGTCGATCTTCGCGCGCAAGGTCCGCGCGCCGTCGGGGAACTCGCCAGCCTTCATGCGACGAAACAGATCGAGATTTTCCTCGACCGAGCGGTTCCGATAGGGCGACACGGCGTCACCCTTGAGGCCGCCTCGCCCAGAAGAGACATCATCACTGGACAGATCGCAAACGTACGCCTTCCCCTTCTGAATCAGCTCCTCGGCCCAGGTGTATAGCTGGTCGAAGTAGTCCGAGGCATGATAGACCGGGCCGGACCACTGGAACCCCAGCCACTGGACGTCCTCCTTGATGGCCTCGATGTATTCGCGATCTTCTTTCTCGGGGTTGGTGTCGTCCATGCGCAGGTTGCACTGCCCGCCGTACTTCTGGGCCAGCCCGAAGTTCAGGCAGATGGACTTCACGTGCCCGATGTGCAGGTAACCGTTGGGTTCGGGCGGGAACCGCGTGTGGACACGGCCATCGTGTTTGCCCTGCCGGCGGTCATCCTCGATGATTTGCTCGATGAAGTTGAGCGCGGAGGGCGTCGATTCGGGTGTACTACTCATGAAATCGGGTCCGTTAGTCCGTCCTGGTCTCGCTAGGATGGAGAGGAATCATACTCTAGCGCGAATCGGGCGATTTGTCGATGCCAGGGAAGAGGGGGCAGCAGGGGGGCTAGGTTCGCGTCAGAGCCCGGTCGATGCGAGCCAGGCAGCGCGTCTGCCCCAGAATGGCCAGCGTCTCGTACAGGCCGAACCCCACTCCCTTGCCGGTGACAGCCACACGCAGTGCGTGGATGATGTCACCCAGTTCGATCCCCTGCTCGCTCACGAAGGCTGCGACCCGTTGTTCGAGGCTAGCCACATCGAAGGCTGTGGCGTGGGCCAGTGCCTGGCGGACGCCCGTCAGCAACTCCCGGGCCCGGGCCGGCTTGCGGATGCGCTTGTCGAACGCCTTGTCGTCCACGGGCAAGGCTTCATCCGCGGTGAAGAAATCCACGTAGTCGAGGATGTCACCGGCAATCTTGATGCGCTCGCCGGCGGCCTGAACAATGGCGGTGATGGTGGCGAGTGGAGCCGGTTCGGACACCACTCCGGCGCCAACGAGATAAGGAGTCACCCGGGCCACCTTGTCCTCGACGGGCAAGGCGATCATGTAGCGTTCCTGAAAGGCGCTGAGCTTCTTGACGTCGAAGCTGGCCGGCGCCTTGTTGACGCGGTCGAGCGTGAAGGCCTGGATCATCTGCTCGCGCGAGAAGCTTTCGGTCTTGTCGTCGAGCGACCAGCCCAGCAGGAGCAGGTAGTTGATGATGGCGTCGGGCAGGTAGCCGACCTGCTCGTAGAAATCGACGATGACCGGGTTGAAGGTCTCGTCGGAAGTCTTCAGGCCGATGGTGGCAGCAATGGTCAGAGCGCGATCGTGGACCTTCTTGAAGTCGGGGTTCTTCAGGTAATCCTTGAGCTTCCGCTTGCTCAGCTTGTTGGAGCTACCCGGCTCGGCCACGAACGGCAGGTGGGCATACTCCGGGCGCGGCCAGCCCAGCGCATCAATCATGAAGATCTGCCGGGGGGTGTTCGACAGATGCTCCTGGGCGCGGATCACGTGGGTGATCTGCATGTCCTGGTCATCGACGATGTTGGCGAGGTTGTACAGCACCGTGCCGTCGCCGCGCTGGATAACGTGATCCTGCTCGCTGACCCAGTCGACTTTCATGTCGCCGCGAATGTGATCGTGGAACTCGCACGCGCCCTCGCGAGGCATGAGCAGGCGCACCACACCCTTGCGGCCCTCGGCCTCGAACCGGTGGCGGTCCGTCTCGGTTTCGGCTCGCCAGCGACGGCTGTACATCCGGGGCCGCTTCTCGCGATCGGCGGCCTCGTCCTCGGCCTTGCGTTCCTCGGCGGTCGAGTAATCCCAGTAGGCCACTCCGCGGTCGAGCAACTGGCGCACCACGTCCTGATAGCGGGCCAGTTTCTGCGACTGATAATACGGGCCGTGTGGGCCACCGACCTCGGCACCCTCGTCCCAGTCGATTCCCAGCCAGCGGAAGCCGTGGAGGATGGGCGCCAGCGCTTCGGCGACGTTGCGTTGTTCGTCGGTGTCGTCGATGCGAAGGATGAACTGCCCGCCATGTTTGCGCGCGAACAACCAGTTAAACAGGGCGGTGCGAACGCCACCGATGTGAAGATAACCAGTCGGACTGGGTGCGAAGCGCGTGCGAACCATGCGGGAAGGTTCCCTGAGGGGACTCCACGAACGGGAGAGAACAGAGTAGTTGCGCCAGAACGCGCCTGGGGATCAGGTCACATCGGGGCTACCAGCCGAGCTTGCCGCGAAGATCTTCGAGACCGCCCTGCAGGGTCTGTTCGACGCTGGGGAAGGTGCGTGCGGAATCCAGCCGGCGGCCGTTGATCGTCTCGGTGATGCGGCAGGAGTATTGCCCCTTGGTCGGTACGGGGATGAGGACGTACTGCAGCTGTCCGGCGAAGTAGACACTGCAGGAGCGACCATCCCGGGACAGGCGCAGTTCGCCCTCGCGTTGTTTGAGCCAGTCGGGGAGGGAAACGGCCATCGCGTCAGATCCTCACAACCAGGAAACAGTCATCTCCATGGGTATAGAGATCCGACCGGCTGAAACAACCCTCACTCGGGCAGCGGCTTGCCCTTGGTCTCCGGCAGGAAGAGCAGGGCGATGAGTCCGATGCCGAAGACGCAGCACATGGTGAGGCCGGCGTAACGGAAGGGCAGAACTCGATCGACCGCCTCGTAGTGCTTGTAGACCACGCTGGTGAGCAGACCGAGGGCAGCGGGGCCAGAGGCGGCGACGAAGCGGCCGACGTTGTAGCAGAAGCTGGTGCCGGTGCTTCGGAGGCGAGTGGGGAACAGTTCGGGGAAGTAAATGGCATAGCCGCCGAACAGGGCGAGCTGACAAAAGCCCATGAGCGGGATCATCCAGAAGATGTCTTGCACGGTGTGCAACCGCAGGAAGACCAGAACGGTGCTGCCAAAAGCAAGCACGAACGTGACGGCAAAGGCGAGTTTGCGGCCAGTATAAGCGGTGACCCAGCTGAAGGCGAACATCCCAAAGAAGGCGCCAATGTTGATCATCGCCGAGGTAATGCCTGCCCAGATCTTGCTCAGGCCCGCCTTCTGATGACCCTCCAGGCCCTGCATCTGGGCGTCCATGTAGTCCTTCATCGCGTACTGCTGCAGATCGACCGAGAAGAACCCGATGCCCCACAGCCCTACCACGCCTGCGAACGCCAGCGCCAGGCCGGCCCAGGCACGCTTGGCCCACGGTTGTTCTCCGAGCAGGGCTGAGAACGAGCCGGCCTTCTTGCTCCCACCCGAAGCAATCATCTGCTTCCAGGCGTCAGGTTCGTCGAGGCGGCGCCGGACGATCAGGGCGATGGCCGCGGGAATGGTTCCGATGATGAAGAGCAAGCGCCAGGCGGAGAACCCAGCGTTCAGGAAGGTGCCCTGCATCTCCAGCCAGCCCATGAGCATGTACAACGAGGCGGCGGTGATGTTACCAATTGCCGAAAATGCCTGCAGCAGGCCTAGCGTGTAGGGTCGGGCGGCGGCCGGCATGGTTTCGGCGAGTAGAGCCACACCCACCGCGAACTCGCCACCCACACCCAGGCCGGTGATCAGGCGGTAGAAGCAGAAATCGTAGACGTTGACCGAGATGGCACTAAGACCGGTGCAGACCGAATAGAGCAGAATGGTGAGGAGCATGGTGCGTACCCGTCCCCAGCGATCGCCCAGCACGCCGAAGAACAACCCGCCGATGGCCCAGCCGATGAGAAAGAACGAGGTGCTGTAGCCGGCCCAGGCCTTTACCATCTGGTCGCTGGCGGGCAGTTTGAGCAGTTCGGAGATGGCAGCCACTCGCGCCAGGTTGAAGAGCTGCTGATCCATGCAATCCGCCAGCCAGCCCAGGGCGGCGACCACGAAGACAAACCAGTGGTAACGGTTCAATAACCGTAGGGTGCCCCACCCGGTTGGGATGGTCAGAGATGTTTCGGACTGCGCAGGCGGGGTGTTGGTCACACTCATCGAACAACCACTGGAGGGAAGGAGAAAGGACTGGGGTGGTGATGACAGGTTATACCCGGCCCCGCGATGGATGCCAACGATTATCGCCTGGGCGAGCCGATTCCGAGCAGAATTATCTGCTGGACGGCGTAGATGCTCTGGTTTACGCTGGCCAATCTCACCCGGGAAGCTCAAGAGATCCATCCGATGCTAACCATCCAGAACCACCACTCCGCACGCTACTGCGACATGGTCTCCCGACGTGGCTTCCTGAGCATTGGAGGCCTGGCGCTGGGGGGACTCTCTCTCCCCCAGCTTCTGGCGGCCGAGGCCCAGGCTGGGGTCAAACGGTCGCATCGCTCGGTCATCATGGTCTTTCTCTCCGGTGGTCCTCCGCACCAGGACATGGTCGATCTCAAGCCACACGCACCTGCCGAGATTCGCGGCGAATTCAAGCCGATCGCCACCCGGGTGCCCGGCGTCCAGATTTGCGAGCTGCTTCCTGGCCTGGCCAGCCGGCTGGATCGCCTGGCCATTATTCGCTCGCTGGTCGGAAGCGAGGGGCATCATTCCGCGTTTCAGTGCATGCACGGGCGAACGCAGCAAAATCAGCCTGGCGGCGGCTGGCCTTCGCTGGGCAGCACCGTTAGCCGGCTCCAGGGGCCGACCCACGAAGGGATGCCGCCGTTTATCGGCCTGTCGCCGCGCATGACCACCTCCACCTGGGCCAACGTGGGAGAACCCGGATTCCTGGGCCGGACCTATGCCGCTGTCAAACCCAACGCCGACGGCATGGGCAGCATGACCCTCCGGGGCATCACGCTGGACGAACTGGGCAATCGTCGCAAGCTGGCAGCCGCCTTCGATGGTCTGCGCCGCCAGGCGGAAGTCAGCGGCAACCTGAGCGCAGCCGACGAGCACACCAGGCAAGCTGTGGGCATTCTGACGTCCAGTCGGTTGGCGGAAGCGCTGGACCTCGAGCGCGAGCCAACTCGCATCCGTGACCGCTACGGCCGGGGCGATCCCAAACCTGCCGGGTATGGTGATGCCGGCCCGCTCATGAACGATTACCTGCTAGCCGCGCGTCGTCTGGTGGAGGCCGGCGCCCGGGTTGTGACGCTGGCGTATGGTCGATGGGACTGGCACGGCAAGCCGCACGGGACGACGTTCGAGAACTCGCGTCATCATTTCCCTGTGCTCGATCAGGGGCTGAGCGCGTTGATGGACGACCTGCGCGATCGCGGCCTGGATCGCGATGTGACCGTGCTGGTCTGGGGCGAGTTCGGCCGCACGCCGCGCATCAATGCGCAGGGCGGACGCGATCACTGGCCGCAGGTCGGCTGTGCCTTGATGACGGGTGGCGGTCTACGCGGGGGCCAGGTGATCGGCTCCACCAACGCCTACGCCGAGCACGCGAAGGACCGACCGGTGCATTTCCAGGATGTCTTCGCCACGCTGTATCACAACCTGGGGCTGGATCCGCGCAAGCACACCGTGACCGACCACGCTGGCCGTCCCCATTTCCTGGTGGACGATCCGTATCAGCCGATCAGCGAGCTTCTTTGATTCAGGCTGGCCTAGTACACCCGGAGGGACTCGAACCCCCAACCGTCGGTTCCGAAGACCGATGCTCTATCCAATTGAGCTACGGGTGCAACCTCCACCATCATACTCGCCAGGTGGCAGAGTCGCAACCAGGCGAGCGGAATTCAGAGAATTCCCAACAAGGAGAGGCTACCCGGACACCCGTTGAATGGCCATAATTACACCCACGCGAGGTGCCCGGCTCCGAAGTAGAGAGCATGCTCTCGCAACGTCTCGAGGAAGCTTGCCATGTCGGAATCCCAGCCAAAGACCGCCCAGGATCAACCCCAGCAGATGCAGGCGGAGATCGTCCTCCTGGAGAAGGACGCTCATGTCGCCTACTCGAACTTCGCGCGCGTGACGTCCACCGCCGAAGAGGTGATCATCGACTTCTGCCTGAACCCCAACCCGTTCCAGACGGGCCGTCAGGAAATCAACGTCTCGCAGCGTCTGATCATGAACTTCTACACTGCCAAGCGTCTCTTCAGCGCGCTGGGTATGACGCTGCAACGCCACGAGCAGACCTTCGGGGCCATCGAACTGGACATTCGTCGTCGGGCCACGGGCACCGGCGTGCAGCAGCAGCCGGGCACCGGCAGCTAATGCTTCCGAGGCGAGAGTAGTCTGGCCTGGCTGCTCTCGCCTCGTTCTTTCTCCTCACGGGGTAGGAATGCCATCCACGCCGCCACGCCCTGACTCTGGCTGACCACCCGCCCTCTCTTCCCGACCAGAATAAGACTTGCACTCCTGCCAAAACGACGCGACAATACACCTTCTTCCTTTGCCTGCCTGTTACAACCTGCCATGTTTACCTCTGGGGGGACTCTTCATGACACCAACCCGCTGGCCCGTTCTCGCGGCCATGGCTCTGGTCGCCCTCGCCAACGGATCTCTACGAGCAGCAGATCTCTACGGGGACAAACAGGCCCCTCCCATCCAGTCGGCACCTTTACCGAAGCCAGCGGATGTCCTGGCCCTCGAGGTGCGGCCTACGACCATCACCCTGCGGGGGCTGGATGACGCCTATCAGCTGGTGCTCACCGGCAAGCTGGCCGGCGATGCCCTGGTCGATCTGACGCACGATATCAAGTACGAGGTGGCTGACGAGAAGGTGGCCCGGGTCACCACGACCGGGCGTGTCATTCCCCTGACCAACGGGGCGACTACCATCACTGCGCGGTACGGCGATCGCAGCGCCCAGGTCAGCGTGAAGACGGACGGGTGCAACGTCGATCTGCCGATCAACTTCGGCAACGCCGTCGTGCCCATCTTCACCAAGCTGGGTTGCAACTCGGGCGGTTGCCACGGCAAGGCCAGCGGACAGAACGGCTTCAAGCTGTCGCTCCTGGGGTTCGAGCCCGACGTGGATTACACGGCCCTGGTGAAGGAGGCGCGGGGGCGTCGGTTGTTCCCCGCCGCACCGGATAACAGTCTTCTCTTGACCAAGTCGGTGGGCCTGGTGGCGCACGGCGGTGGTAAGCGGATGGAAGTGGGGTCCGACGAGTATCGCATGATCCGCCGCTGGATCGCCTCGGGCATGCCGTTTGGCGACAAGAACGACCCCGTCGTGACGCGAATCTCGGTCCACCCCGAGCACCGCATGATGGCGCGGCAGAGCAAGCAGCAGTTTGCCGTCTACGCCCACTACTCCGACAACAGCGTCGAGGACATCACCCGGCGCGCCCAGTACGAGAGTAACGACCAGGAAATCGCCACCGTCAACGAGAGTGGACTGGTGCGGACGCTCGGCCAGTCCGGCGAAGCGGCAGTCATGGTCCGGTACCAGGAGTTCGTGACCACCTTCCGCGCTACGGTCCCCCTGGGGTTGAAGCTGCCGGCCTACACCTTCGAGGGCAAGACCGTCGTTGACCGGCACACCTTGAAGAAGTGGCAGACGCTGGGGCTGCAGCCGAGCGAACTGTGCAGCGACGCGGAGTTCATCCGTCGTCTCTACATCGACCTGTGCGGCACGCTGCCGACGCCAAAGCAGGTTAACGACTTCGTGGCGGACAGCAGCCCGACCAAGCGCGATGCCCTGGTCGAACGCCTGCTGGAATCGCAGGAGTACAGCTACTTCTTCGCCAACAAGTGGGCCGACATCCTTCGGGTGAAGCGTCGTGGGCAGCAGGAGCGGGCCAAGGGCACCTTCGCCTTCCACAACTGGATCCAGAAGGCCATCGCTCGCGATGTGCCTTACGATGACTTTGTCCGCGACATCCTTGGCGCGACCGGCGACGAGCAGTCCACGCCGCCCACGGTGTGGTACAAGGAGCTGAACCAGCCGCAGGAGTTCGTGGACGACACCGCTCAGGTGTTCCTCGGCCTCCGGCTCACCTGCGCTCAGTGTCATCACCACCCGTACGAGAAGTGGAGCCAGGACGATTACTGGGGCCTGGCCGCGTTCTTCGGGCGGATCGGCCGCAAGCAGATTCCTGTGCTGGGATCGGCACTGAACGGTGGGCAGAACAACCGGCTGGCGATCTTCACGGCCTCGCGCGGCGAGGTCATCAACAAAAAGACCAACAAGCCGGCGGCCATCAAGCCGCTTGACGGCCCGCCCATCGAGGTCGGCAGCTACGAAGATCCGCGGCAGAAGCTGGTGGACTGGATGGTCGCCAAGGAGAACCCCTTCTTTGCGCGGGCCGTTGCCAACCGCTACTGGGCGCACTTCTTCGGCCGCGGTATCGTCGATCCCCTGGACGACATGCGCGTGACCAACCCGCCCTCCAACCCGGAACTGCTCGACGCTCTGGCCAAGGAGCTGGTCGATAACCGCTACAGCCTCAAACACCTGATCCGCACCATCGTGAAGAGCCGGACCTACCAGCTCTCCTCGACGCCAAACGACTTCAACAAGCACGACAAGCAGAACTACGCCCGGTACTACCCGCGGCGCATGTCGGCCGAGGTCCTGTTCGACGCGGTCAATCAGGTGTCGCAGTCGCCGGCTGGCTTCGGTGGGCTGCCCACCGACAAGCATGCTCCCAACCGGGCCATCATGCTGCCGGACGAATCGTTCACCTCGTACTTCCTCGATGTGTTCGGTCGACCCCAGCGGATCAGCGCCTGCGAGTGCGAACGGGTCAGCGAGGCCAACCTGGCCCAGGCGCTGCACCTGCTCAACAGCGACGAGGTGCAGGGCAAGCTGTCCCGAGCCGGCGGTCGCGCCGACTTGCTGGCGAAGGAAGCCAAGATGCCCGAGGCCGAGAAGGTGGACGAGCTGTTCCTGTGGGCGTTCGCTCGCAAGCCTTCGGACGAACAGCGTCGGGTGGCCCTCGAGCACATTGCCCGGCACAACAACAACAAGAAGCAGGCCTACGAGAACATCCTCTGGGCGCTGATCAACACCAAGGAGTTCGTCTTCAACAAGTGAGCCGACACTCCTTCCGGCGATGATCCCCCGGGCGGCTGCTTCTCGCGAAGTGGCCGCCCGGTCTTCTTTTCCTGACCCGCACAACCCTCCCGCTTCGACCTCTGGGAAGGCCGCTTCCGCTGCAGCGGCATCAGAGATGCCGGTTGTACCGGGGTAGAATGCCGGGGAGGGGCCCTGGCCAGGCACTTGGGTGCCAGGAACGAGCCCGGTCCGGCCGAAGATCAGGTGGCGCAATTTCCCGTCTGGGACTCGGCCATGGTGTGCATCCACGAAACCATCGGGCGGCGGCCGTAATGACCAGGAAGCGAACAGGCAGACATGGGCTGACCGCGGCGGTCCTCGGTTGGCTGATCCTGACAGGCTGGGTACTCGTCCAGCCTCTCCCCGCTGGCTCACCCACGGCCGCTTCTTCCCACCGCGAACAGGAACCGCCTCCCCAGCGTTCGATGCTGGATCGGGTCAACTTGGGGATGCAGTCCCTGGTCCGCCCCCGTCCGCTCGATCCCCAGGCCGAGGCCGTGCGCGATGCCCTGCGCCACCTGGGCGTGCTCGAATATCACCGGACCGGTCAGACGGGAAAAGGCATCAAGGTGGCCGTGCTCGACTCTGGGTTCCGCGGCTACCGCAACGCTCTGGGGAAGGCGCTTCCGGCGCAGGTCAAGTGTCGCTCGTTCCGCAAGGATGGCCAGCTCGAAGCCCGCGATAGTCAGCATGGCATCCTCTGTGGCGAGGTGATCCACCACCTGGCTCCGGGCGCCGAACTGATCTTCGCCAACTGGGAGCCAGAAACGCCGGCTGCGTTTCTCGATGCCGTTCGCTGGGTACGCAGTGAAGGCGCACAGATTATTTCCTGCTCGGTCATCATGCCCGCCTGGAGCGATGGCGAGGGAGGAGGACCGATTCATCGAGAGTTAACGCGTGCCCTGGGCAACGCTCTCATGTTCGCCAGCGCGGGCAACACCGCGCAGCGGCACTGGAGTGGTCCGCTGGTAGCGGAGAAGGATGGCGTGCATCAGTGGGTGAAGGGACGACGTGATTGTAGCATTCGTCCATTCTCCAGTGAGCGCGTTTCGGTGGAGTTAACCACCTGCGATGGCGCCTACGAGGTGGTCGTCCACGACCTGGCCCGGGGACGTGAGGTGGGTCGCAGTTCGACCGGCGAAGGGACCGGCTGCCGCAACGCGGTGGTGCGGTTCGAGCCGACGCACCATGGTCGGTATGTGGTGCGTGTGCGTGGCCTGCAGACCGCGGGGAAGTTTCACCTGACCTGCCTGGGTGGGAAACTGCAGTATGCCACCGCCCTGGGAAGCATTCCGTTCCCTTCGGATGGTCAGGAAGTGGTGGCCGTGGGCGCAGTGGATGTGAAGGGACGCCGGATGAGCTATAGCTCGTGTGGTCCCTGTGCCGCAGCGCCCAAGCCCGACCTGGTGGCGCCGGTGCCATTCCCCAGTGTGTGGCGAGCCGAACAGCCATTCGCCGGCACCTCCGCAGCAGCACCCCAGGCGGCTGGAGTGGCGGCACTGGTATGGGGGCGGCATCACGACTGGGACGCCTCGCGGGTGCGTACCGAACTGTGCAGGGTGGCGGTCAAGGCGCGGGCCGGCCACTGCGTGGAAACCGGCTACGGCTCGCTCCGCGCACCCCGATTCTGAGATTCGCTGGACAGGCGCGGGCTGGCGCGTTAGCTTGAACGCCGCGAGACTCTGCCCACACCTTTGCGGGACAGATTCCCTCCGAGCAGCCTCCAAAAAGGTTGCTAAGTCTAGCTGACCTACCGACATTCCTCCTCGGTCGTTCGAGGAGCGACACTCAAGATTCAGGGGGGTACGTAGAATGATCACGCTCTGGGGTGGCCGCCAGCAATTCTGTGACGGCATTTCGCGGCGCAACTTCCTGCAAATTGGCGCCTTCGGCGCGGGACTCTCTCTGGCCGGCATGCTCCGGGCCCGGGAAGCCACCGGCTCGTCGAACAAGGCCGCCATCATGATCTACCTGCCGGGCGGCCCGTCGCACATGGACATGTACGACCTGAAACCTGATGCCCCCAAGGAGTACCGCGGGGAGTTCAACCCCATCGCCACGAACGTCCCCGGCGTACAGATCTGCGAGCACTTCCCCCAGCAGGCGAAGATGTGGGACAAGCTGGCCTGCATCCGCTCCATCGTTTCGGTGGACGAACATTCGGACTCGTTGGTGATGACCGGCTGGAGCGAAAACTCCAACCGCACGCAGAACCGCCCGAGTTTTGGTTCGGTGGTGTCGCGTCTCCGCGACAACTCGGCCAACGATATTCCGCCGTTCGTCAGCCTACGCGGCATGGCCCGGGGCACTGAGCCGGGGATCCTCGGCGTAGCCCATCGGCCGTTCACCCCGGATGGGCAGGGCTTCCGTAATCTGCAGCGCGCCGGCGGCATCGACGCCACCCGCATGGATGATCGCAAGTCGCTGCTGTCGAGCTTCGACGACGTGCGGCGCGACATCGACGCCTCGGGCACCATGAAGGGCATCGATTCGTTCACCTCGCGTGCGTTTGACATGGTGTCGTCTGGCACGGTCCGCAAGGCGCTGGACCTGCAGCGCGAAGAGCCGCGCAGCCGGGATCGCTACAAGGGCATCGAGCAGTTCTTGCAGGCGCGGCGTCTCGTCGAGGCGGGCGTCGGCTGTGTGACGCTGTCGATCGGCGGCTGGGACACCCACTCGAGCAACTTCAAGACGTTGCGGAAGCAGCTTCCCGAGGTTGATCGTGGCGTGGCCAACCTGATCAAGGACCTGCACGATCGCGGCATGGACAAGGACGTGGTGGTGGTGATGTGGGGCGAATTCGGCCGCACCCCGCGCGTCAACAACAGCGACGGCGGCCGCGACCACTGGTCGCCCGTCATGAGCGCCCTGGTGGCCGGCGGCGGGTTGCGCATGGGCCAGGCGATTGGCTCGTCCAGCGCCCGGGGCGAATACCCACGCGATCGTCGCGTTTCGGCCCAGCAGGTGCTCAGCACCCTCTACCGGGCCATGGGGATCGATCCTTCGCAGACCTTCCTCAGTGGAACCGGCCGGCCCATGCACATCCTCGAGGATCGCGAGCCGATCTCCGAACTGCTGTAAGCCACGCTCCGTGCATCCAATGCAGACGGCCGGGAGGAACTCTTCCCGGCCGTTGCTGTTTCCTGGTGAACGATCAGCGGCGTGCGCTGCCGTAGCGGACGTTCAGGTAGATGAACACGTTGGCGACCAGTAGGTAGGCAAGCGGTAGAGTGCCGATCAGGCAAGTTAGCACATCGAGTGCGGCCCGAGCGGCCACCCGCAGCGCAGGAGGTGGGGTTCCGGATTCGACCAGGGTCAGCAGTGCTAGCAGCGGCAAACACAGCGCCAGCGCGGCAGTGATGGCCAGCGATTCCACCACCAGCAAGCGGATGCAGTGCCGACGGACCAGCCCTAGCCATTCCCACACTCCCCGGACCACCGAGCATTCCTCGACGACGAGAAGCGCGCCCAGGGGAAGCAGCAGGACCAGAAGCAGCCAGAGAAGGACCTCCGCCGGGATGGCCAGAACCACCGCCACCTGTCCCGCCAGGGCCCAGGCCGGGTTGTCCTGTGCCTCGGCCGCCAGGAGACACCAGCCGGGTAGCCAGCGCAGCAGATAGACCAGGCCTCCTACCAATCCGCCGATGACGGCGTAAGCAGCAGCCAGCCGGGTGGTGAGAGTGACCGCGCCGGCCAAGCCATCCTTCCAGCGTGCCGGCCGTAGACGCGAGAGTTCGGCGTAGGTCATGCGGCTGAGGATGCCGGCCAGCCAGGCAAGGACAAACAGGCCGACTCCAACCAGGACCCAGCCAAAGCCCAGCGGCTCGAGGCGGAAGGAGGCGAGTGGATGCCGGCCGGCGGCGAAGAGTCCGCCCAGACCCAGGCCGGCGAGGGCGGCAGCCTGCAGCTTGCAGGGGACGGCCGTGCCATCCAGAGCGGCCAGGAGTTCATCGACGAAGCCGCGAACACCCACCTGGCGCAGCTGGGCAGGATCAAGCCGCGACGCGATGGTCACTGGGGATTCGCGAGGATCGGAAACAGCCATGGAGGTTGGCTTCTTGAGGGCGGGCATGGAGGATTGCGCCTGGCTGGGGGAAGGGGAACTCGGGGAATCCCTGCGCGACCATCTCCTATCTTGACACGATAAGTGAGGCAGTCCTGCCGCGCCAAGGAAGAAACGACCGGATGAGACTCCGGGTTGCCAGCACGGCCCCGCGCGACCTGCAGAGCTTGCCCTGACCGGGCGAGATGGGGTACACTTCGCCCCCTGGGGGCAGGAGTTTCCCCCTGGGCTGGAGTTCGCCCCGGCAGGGAGGCCATCCGATGCATGCTCGCCGCGCCTTTTTCCTCGGGATCGGGGTTATCCTGGCCGTGGTAGCGGTCCGCACCGCGCTGAAAGTCGCCGACAACCGGTCGGCGTTCGTGCGCTGGCAGCCGCAGATTCGTCAGATGTCCGAGGGCGTGGACATCTCCGCCGCCTACAACTACCCCAACCCGCCGATCATGGCCGTGATGCTCGAGCCCCTGGCGCACCTCCCACCCGTGGTCGGCGCCATGCTGTGGTTCTTCCTCAAGGCCGGGCTGGCCACTCTGTCGCTGTACTGGGTCATCCAGATGGTGCAGGAGGGTGATCGTCCGTTTCCGACCTGGGCCTGGATGCTCCTGGTGGTCTGCAGCCTCAAGCCGATCCTCGATGATTTATCTCATGGCAACGTCAACCTGCTCATCCTGTTTCTCGTCGTGGCGTCTCTCCGAGCCTACACCGCCGGGCGCGAGGTTCTGGGCGGCGTCGTCCTGGCCCTGGCCATCGCCTGCAAGGTGACTCCCGCGCTGTTCGTCCCCTACTTCGTCTGGAAGCGATCGTGGAAGGCGCTGGCGGGATGCGTCGTCGGGATCGGCCTGTTCCTCTGGCCGGGCGTGGTTCCCTCATTGCGGCTGGGGTTTGAAGATAACCAGGAGCAGCTGGTCAGCTGGTATCGGGGGATGGTGCATCCCTTCGTCGTCGAGGGCAAGGTGACCAGCGAGCACATCAACCAATCGCTGCCGGGCCTGGTCGCGCGGCTGGCGACGCATCAACCCTCCTTCGTCGCCTGGGTCAACGACGTCGAGCAGCCGATGCGCTACGATAACTTCCTCGCTCTTTCTCCCACGACGGCCAAGCGGATCGTGCAGAGCTTCCTGGTGGCATTCGCTCTCCTGGTGGTGTGGGTTTGTCGCGCCGGCAAGGATGCTCCCGGCTGGCGCCGCACGGCCGAGTTTGCCCTCATCGCTCTGGGGATGCTGCTGTTCAGCGAACGGACGTGGAAGCATCATGCCGTGGTGCTGGTGCTTCCCTTCGCGGTGCTTGTTTACGCGCTGGCCCAGGGGTTGCAGAGTGCGGCGTGGAGCCGGCTCCAGGTGGGGATCATTTCCACGGCGCTGGTGCTGATGCTGTTGCCGGCACTGGGTCGGGGACGCGACAGGTTCGAGTCGGGACGACGGCCCGGCCTGGCTAAACTCTCCCTGGCCTATGGCGCCTACACCGGGGCGTTTCTTCTCCTGAGTGGAGGCGTGGTGGTGCTACTGCGTACAGGCCGGCGCAACGACACTTCGGCTACCATCGACATGCCCGCTTCCGGCCCAACGGGAGTGGCGGCCTGAGCGCAGCGTGAGTACCCGCGCCGCTTGTCGCCCTTCCAGATACAATGGGCGCAGGAAGCCACGCGCGCAATCCATACCAGTCGTGCTCGGCTATCCCCCACCCGCAGGGTCGAGGTTCAATCTGCATGGCGCTTCGCACTCCCCTACATAATTGGCACGTCGATCACGGCGCGACGATGGTGGATTTTGCCGGCTGGGAGATGCCGATTCGCTACGCCTCAATCACGGAGGAGCACCAGGCCGTCCGCGGCGCGTGCGGCCTCTTCGATGTCTCGCACATGGCCCGCCTGAACCTGGTGGGCCCCGGAGCGTTCGACCTGGTCCAGCGTGTGTGGACCAACAACGCCGCCACGATGCGCCCGGGTCAGGTGCGCTACGGGCTGGTGTGCAACGACGCGGGTGGCATCCTCGATGATATCCTGGTGTACTGCCTGGCGACCGGCTGGTCGCTGGTGGTCAACGCCTCGAACCGGGCCCGCATCGTCGGCTGGCTCGATGCCCAGCGCCAGGGGCTCGACGTGCAGGTGATCGATCGCACCGAGTCCACCGCCATGCTGGCCGTGCAAGGACCGCGTGCGGTGGAAGTTTGCTCTAACCTCCTGGGCCTGGATGTTGCGGCTCTGAAGTATTACTTCGCCGCCCCGGGACGTTTCGCAGACGGCGACTGCCTGGTCAGTCGCACCGGCTACACCGGCGAGGATGGCTTCGAGGTGGTGGTGCCTGCGGAGGCTGCCCTTGCGCTGGCTGATGCGCTGGCAGCCCGCGGCGCCCGGCCCTGTGGCCTGGGGGCACGCGACACCCTGCGCCTGGAAGCCGCGATGCCGCTCTATGGCCACGAGCTGGACAAGGCGATTGACCCGTTGCAGGCGGGCCTGGGCTGGGCGGTGAAGCTGGATAAGGGACCGTTCGTGGGCCGCGAATCACTGCTCCAGCGCGAAGCCGATCGCACTCGGCCGGTACGCGTTGGCCTCGAGGTCGAGGGACGCCGGGCTGCCCGGGAGCGTGCCCGGGTGCTGGCCGGCGAGCAGCCGGTCGGTATCGTCACCAGTGGCACCATCACCCCCACGCTGGGCAAGGCGATTGCCATGGGGTACGTCCAGCCAGCCCATGCGGCCCCTGGCACGAAGTTGAGTGTCGAGGTGGGCAAGTCTCTGGCGGTCGCCCAGGTGGTCAGCCTCCCGTTCTACCGACGACCCCGGGCATGAAGGTTTTCCAGCAGGAGATATCAACGACATGGATCTTACCAAGCTGCGCTTCCTCAAGACCCACGAATGGGCATCGCTGGAGAAGAACATTGTCACCGTCGGCATCAGTCAGTTTGCCGCCGACCAGCTGACGGACATCACTTTCGTGGAACTGCCCGACGTCGGTGATCATGTGTTCGCCAACCAGGAGTTTGGCAACATCGAGACCGTCAAGGCGGTGAACGACCTGTACGCCCCCCTCGATGGCGAGGTGGTCGAGGTCAACTCTCCGCTTGAGGAAGATCCGGCCCCGGTCAAGAACGACCCCTACGGAGCTGGCTGGCTGATCAAGATCCGGATCGAAAAGCCGGCGCTGTTCGAGCATCTGTTATCCGCCGAGCAGTACAAGAAGCAGGTGGCCTCCGAGCAGCACTAACGGAGGCGGCCAGGGATCGGGTTTCGCGCCGGACAGGGAGTGGCCGGGTCGGCCGTACGACGCCCCAAATGAGGATTCGCGATGGATGTCCTTGCAGCCCTGGCCGCACTGGAGCGGCAGGACGAGTTCGTTTCCCGTCACGTCGGGCCGACCACGGCCGAGCAAAACACCATGCTGGCCACGCTGGGCCTGGCCAGTCTGGCCGAGCTGGCGGATCGCGCGGTTCCTGCGGCCATTCGCAGCAACGGCTCGCTCGATCTTCCCCCGGCGCGGAACGAGGCCGCCGTGCTGGCGGAGATTACTGCCCTGGCCGAGCGCAACCGCGCGGACATCAAGAGCCTGCTGGGCATGGGTTACCACGGGACGCACACCCCGGCGGTGATCCTGCGCAACGTGCTGGAGAATCCTGGCTGGTACACCGCCTACACGCCGTACCAGGCGGAGATTGCCCAGGGACGCCTGGAGGCGCTGCTGAACTTCCAGACGATGGTGGCCGACCTGACCGGCCTGGCCATCGCCAACGCCTCGCTGCTCGACGAGGGGACAGCTGCCGCAGAGGCCATGGCGCTGGCGCTGCACGCCCACAAGGCGAAGAGCAAGCTCTTTCTGGTGGCAGCCGACTGTCACCCGCAGACGATCGCCGTGGTGGAAACCCGCGCCCGGCCTCTGGGGGTTGAGGTGCGCATCGTCCCGCCCGCGGATCTGGCGGCAGCCTGTGCCGAGCGGCCCTGTGGCATCCTGCTGCAGTATCCCGGAACCACGGGCGAGGTGGCCGATCCCACGGCGATCATCACGGCTGCCCACGCTGGCGGCGCTCTGGTGGTGATGGCCTGCGACCTTCTCTCGCTCTGCGTGCTCAGGCCGCCCGGCGAACTGGGCGCCGACGTGGCCGTCGGATCGTCGCAGCGTTTCGGCGTGCCGATGGGGTTCGGCGGGCCGCATGCCGCCTTCTTCGCCACCCGCGACGATTTCAAGCGCCAGATGCCGGGTCGATTGGTCGGCGTCAGTGTGGATGCCGGAGGACGGCCCGCGCTTCGGCTGGCGCTGCAAACGCGCGAGCAGCACATTCGGCGCGAAAAGGCGACCAGCAACATTTGCACGGCGCAGGTGCTTCTGGCGGTGATGGCCGGGTTCTACGCCGTGTGGCATGGCCCGGAGGGGCTGCGCACCATCGCTCGCCGCTGCAACCTCCTGGCTCGCCTGCTGGCCGAGTCGGCGCGTCAGCTGGGGTTCAGCTTGCGGCACGAGCAGTTCTTTGACACCGTCGCTGTGGAATGTGGACCGCTCGCTGCCGACGTGGTGGCCCGCGCGCTTACCCGCGGCTTTAACCTGCGCGTCCTCGACAACGGCAGCGTCGGCATTGCCCTGGACGAAACCGTCACCCGGGCCGAGCTCGAGTCATTGATCGCCGTGCTGGCCGAGGCTGCTGGCAAGCCTGCGCCGGCGCTGGCCCGTCTGAACCCGCCCGATAGTTTGCCGACGGCGCTGGTCCGCTCCGGGGCTGTGCTGACCGAGGCGGTGTTCAATCGTTACCACGCCGAGCATGAGATGCTCCGCTACCTGCGCCGGCTGGAGGAGAAGGACGTCGCGCTCAATCGCAGCATGATTCCTCTGGGATCGTGTACGATGAAGCTCAACGCGGCGGTGGAGATGATCCCGGTCACCTTGCCCGGGTTCGGTCGCATCCACCCGTTCGTCCCCGCCGACCAGGCCGAGGGCTACCACCTCCTGACGCGCCGGCTGGAGAACTGGCTGTGCCGGATCACCGGGTTCGCCGCGGTGTCGCTGCAGCCCAACGCCGGCAGCGCGGGCGAATACGCCGGCCTGCTGGTGATCCGCGCCTGGCATCAGAGTCGGGGCCAGGGCCAGCGCGATATCTGCTTGATCCCGACGTCGGCTCATGGGACGAACCCCGCCTCCGCCGTCATGGCTGGTTTTCGAGTCGTTCCCGTGGCCTGCGACCGCGAGGGCAATATCGACCTGCCCGACCTCCGCGCCAAGGCCGCTCAGTATGCCGACCGGCTGGCTGCCCTGATGGTGACCTATCCTTCGACCCACGGCGTCTTCGAGGAGTCGATCCGCGAGCTGTGTCAGGTGGTCCACGATCACGGCGGGCAGGTCTACATGGACGGAGCCAACCTGAACGCTCAGGTCGGATTGACCAGCCCGGGTCTGATCGGGGCGGACGTCTGCCATCTCAACCTGCACAAGACATTCTGCATCCCACATGGAGGAGGAGGCCCTGGCGTGGGTCCCATCGGCGTGGCCGCCCACCTGGCGCCCTACCTGCCCAATCATCCTCTGAACGCCACCGCCGGGCCGGCCACGGGTGTGGGGCCGATCAGCGCGGCTCCGTGGGGCAGTGCCAGTATCCTGCCCATCTCCTATGCCTACATCGCGCTCATGGGCGGGCCGGGGCTGACCCATGCCACGCGGGTGGCCATTCTCAACGCCAACTACATGGCTCGCCGGCTGGAGGCGCACTACCCCATCCTTTTCCGGGGCAAGCACGGCCTGGTGGCCCACGAGTGCATTCTCGATTGCCGCGCCTTCGACAAGGCGGCGGGCGTCACCGTGGAGGACATCGCCAAGCGGTTGCAGGACTATGGCTATCACGCCCCCACCATGTCCTGGCCGGTGGCCGGCACCTTGATGATCGAGCCCACCGAGAGCGAATCGCAGGCGGAGCTGGATCGTTTCTGCGAGGCGATGATCGCCATTCGCGAGGAGATCCGCGCCGTGGAACAGGGGCGCTGGCCGCGCGGCGACAATCCGTTGAAGAACGCCCCGCACACCGCCGAACAGGTGGCGGCGGACGCCTGGCCGCATCCGTACTCCCGCCAGGAAGCCGCGCTGCCGCTCCCCTGGGTGGTGGCCAGCAAGTACTGGCCGCCAGTCCGTCGGGTGGACAACGCGCACGGCGATCGAAACCTTGTGTGTACCTGCGAAGGGATGGAAGCCTACGCCACGTCGGAGCGGGGTTCGTAACCCGGCCGTCTGGGAGGATCGTCGCCCGTGACCTTGCTACGCACCGTGTTCCGCTGGTTCCTCGGTCGGCGCCTGCCCACCACGACTGGCACTCTGAAGGTGCCGGCCCTGCACGGGCGGGTGCAGATTCACCGGGACCGCTGGGGCATCGCCCTGGTCGAGGCCGACGACCCGCGCGACGGACCGTTTGGCCTGGGGTTCTGCCACGGGCAAGACCGAGCCTTTCAGCTGGAAGTGCTCCTGCGCGTCGCTCGGGGGACGTTGTCGGAGTTGTTCGGCTCGCTGTCCCTGCCGGCGGATCGGCTCTCCCGGCGGATCGGCTTCTACCGGGCCGCCGTCGAGCAGTGGCCGTTGCTCGATGCCGCCATTCGCGCGGACATCGAGGCCTATGCGCGCGGGGTCCAGGCAGGGATCGGGCTGGGGGGTACCCACCCGGCCCACGAGTTCGCCCTGCTGGGCGGGCGTCCGACCCCCTGGACGCCGCTCGACACGCTGGCTGTGACGAAGGCGTTGTCGTTCACCCTGGCCGCCAACTGGGACGCTGAACTGGCCCGGCTTAAGGTGCTGTCGGCCGATGGACCGCAGGCGCTGCTTGCCGTGGATGGCACCTACCCGGAATGGCACCCGGCCATCGTCCCAGGAGGACAACCGGTGGGGCCGGCTGCTGATCGCCTGGCGCAGGATCTGGCCGGCTTCCTGGCCTGGACCGGCTCTGGAGGCGGGTCGAACTGCTGGGCCGTGGGCAAGGAACGCAGCCAGACCGGTCGACCCCTGTTGGCCAACGATCCTCACCTGGACGCCAGCTTGCCCGCACACTGGTACCTGGCAAGCCTGCGCACGCCAGCCGGCGGAGTGGCCGGGGCCTCGTTCGTGGGTGGGCCCTTCTTTCTGTGTGGCCACAATGGCACCGCAGCCTGGGGCCTGACTGCGGGCCTGGCCGACAATACGGATCTCTTTGTGGAGGAACTCGGACCCGATGGCACCAGCGTGCGCCAGGGAGCCGACTTCGTTCCCTGTCCCGTGGTGGTCGAGTCGATTAGCGTCAAGGGTGAGGCAGCCGTCGAGGAGCGGGTCCTGATCACCCCCCGCGGCCCGATCATCAGTCCGGCGCTGACGGAGGCTCCTGTAGGCCTGTCGTTGCGGGCCACCTGGCTCGATCGAGTGCCGGTGGTGGGGCTGTTTCGCATTCATCTGGTGAAGAGTTTCGCCGAGTTCCGCGCGACGCTGGCGCAGTGGCCCATCGCCACGCAGAACATGGTCTATGCCGACGTGCATGGATCGATTGGCTGGCAGCTCATCGGTCGCATTCCCCGGCGCAAGAAGGGGCACGGCACGATCCCGCAGCATGGGGCCGACCCCGAAGCTGGCTGGTACGACGACCCCGTGCCGTTCGAGCAGCATCCGTACGTCCACAATCCCCCCGAGGGGTTCGTCGTCACGGCCAACAACCGTCCCACGCCCGAGGGGCAGGGGCCGTTCGTCGGCGTCGATTTCACCGATGGCTACCGAGCCGCCGCCATCACGCGCGCCCTGGCCCATCGCCACGACTGGACCGTGGCCGACACCATGGCGCTGCAGATGGATCGCTATGCCCTGGCCTGGGAGGAAATGAAGGAGGTGGTGCTGGCCGTTCCGGGTCTGGATCTCGACACCAACCTGGCCCTGGAAATGCTGGCCGGCTGGGATGGACGAGTGACGGGCGACTCGGTGCCTGCCTCGGTGTACGAGCTGTTCCTGGTGGAAATGATCCTGCGTATCGCTCGCGCTCGCGCTCCCAAAAGCTGGCAGTGGGTGGTTGGCGCGGGGCTCAGCCCTCTCACCCCCTATAACTTCACGGCCTTCCGCCGCACCGGACACCTCGTGCGGCTGCTCCGCGAGCAACCCGACGGCTGGTTCGACCATCCCTGGCCCGAAGTAGTCGCTTCGGCCCTGGGCGAGGCTGTCCGCAAGCTCAACACAGTGCGCGGCGTACAGACCGGCACCTGGACCTGGGGCGCGGTGCGACCGCAGTTATTCTGGCACCCTCTCACGCGCAAGCCTGGGCCGCTGGGGCGTGCTCTGGGAGCGATCTTCAACCTGGGGCCGATCCCGGGCGGTGGCGATGCCGATGTCATCAATCAGGCGGCGGTCCTGCCGCTCCATCCGCTCACTCCATCGAACAACATTCCCTCGCTCCGGGCGGTCTTCGACGTTGGCGCCTGGCACCAGAGTCGATTCATCCTGCCCGGAGGCCAGTCTGGCAACCCGCTTTCGCCCCACTACGGCGACATGCTCCCTCTCTGGCAGCGCGGCGAGGGTGTGCCTATCGCCTTTACCCCGGATGAGGTTCACCAGGCCGCGGTGAAGACGCTGGAACTGGCTCCCGCCTGACGCTCCGGATCAATCGCGGAAGCGGCGCATGACCAGGGCGGCGTTCTGACCGCCGAATCCGAAGCTGGTGGACACGGCCACATTGACTCGCTTGTCTCTCGCGGCGTTGGGCACGTAGTCGAGGTCGCACACCGGGTCGGGCGTCGTCTGGTTGATGGTCGGAGGTAGCACGCCCTGCTTAAGCGTCAGGGCCAGGGCGCAGGCCTCAACCGCGCCAGCCGCGCCGATCAGGTGGCCAATCATCGACTTGATGCTCGACAATGGCAGCCGACGCGCCCGTCCGTCGAAGGTCCGCTTGACGGCGATGGTTTCCATCTGATCGTTCAGGCGGGTGCTGGTGCCATGTGCGTTGATGTAATCGACCTCGGATGGATCGATGCGCGCCTCGCGGAGCGCCCAGCGAATGGCGCGGGTAGCGCCTCCGGCGTCGGGGTCGGGCTTGGTCACGCCATAAGCGTCGAAGCTCGAACCCAGGCCAAGAATCTCGGCATAGATCTCTGCGCCGCGCTGCCGGGCGTGCTCCAGCTCCTCGAGAATGAGCACGCCAGCGCCTTCGCCCAGGACGAAGCCGTCGCGCTGGCCGTCGAAGGGGCGGGACACCTCCGAGGGATTACGCTCGGACATGCTCAGCGCACCCAGCGCATGGTAGGCCAGGATGAGCAACGGATCGAGCCGGCTGTCGGCCCCGCCGCACAGGACGATATCGGCATCGTCTCGCGCAATCAGGCGAAACGCTTCACCCACTGCCTGGGTGCCGGCCGCACAAGCCGTCGTGATCGTGCTGTTGGGTCCCTGGGCGTTGTGCAGCAACGAGATGTGCGCCGCCGACATGTTCGGCAGGTACTTGAGGATCCACAATGGCGCCAGCTTGCCCTGGCCCTGCCGACCGATCTCCTCGAAGGAAAGCCGGCCGTCTTCGCCGTAGGCGGGGCCCAGGATGGGGGCTACCTCGGGCAGGTCCATGGGGACGATGCCGGTGCCCATCACCACACCCACACGCTCGGGGTCTTCCTGGGCCAGTTCCAGACCGGAATCCTGCACGGCCAGGGAGGAAGCGGCCACGCCGAAGCGAGCCGCCCGGCCCATGATCTTCAGGCTCTTCCGGTGAGGATTGGGAAGGTACGGATTAATATCGAACTCCGGGACCTCGGCCGCGATCTTCACGGGATGTCCGGAGGCATCGAAGGCGCGAATGGGGCCCACCCCGCTGCGACCTTCGACGCAGGCAGACCAGAACGCTTCCTTGCCAATGCCGTTGGGGGCCACCACGCCCAGGCCAGTAACCACCACTCTGCGCATAGCCCGTCTCCGCAGGAAGGCCGCCTTCCGCTGACGCATCCTTCCCGCTGGAACCTCGGCGGGGATTCCGGAACCACTCCGGTACTGACCCTCCCAGCGGATCAGATGCACACACCCTGCCGAACTGGAGGTTTGTTCCGTTTGAGGACCAAACCGCTCCGAACCCATCCCGGGCTTGGGTGGGATCGAGCCGGGCGGTTGGTAGGATCCACCGACCATCCTGCCTAGCCTACGCATTCTATCTCAGTGATCACCCATGAATCAATGAGCTAGAGCGCAATCATTGCCATTAAGAAACTACCCGGGGTCGGAATAATCGGATCCTGTTCTGTCGAGTAGCCATCATCTCGCAACCAGTCCCGGGCCCCAATGGCCCTGCACAACTCGGTCCATTCGCCCCATTTTCCCCAGTCCGTAGAACCGCACCATGTTATCCGGCTCGTTCTCCAGGCGAGACGAGCGCACGGCCGCCGCCTGCGTTCGGGGCAGAAACAGTATGCCTCATGGATGCACTGGCCGAGCCCAGGTTTGAGTGGGCAGCGCTGCTCTGAAGGCCAGGTACGACCCGACTCGACCGGCGGCGACGATCGGAGGGAATACACCGACCTTCGCTGCCTCTTCCGCAAGTAAACACTGAGAGAAAGACTGCGCACAAAACAGCACGAGCCGTCGAGAAGACGGCTCGTGCGCGTGGCTGGTGATATCCTGGGGTTACTCCTTGAACGCACCCTGCGAAGGCTTACCGTTGATCTCGCCGAGGACGGTACCTGCAAAGTCGGCCACGTTGCCCAACCCAGGGTCGGTGCCGACGAACTTCGACGCCTTGCCATCCTTCTCATCCTGGGGGGTGAGCTTGATAGTCAGGGGGGCCACCTTTTTGCCCTCCTTTGTACTCGTCTCCTTCGTGGTCACCGTGAGTTCCTTCGCGGCGACCGCCTTGGCCGACTTCTCGTCCGAACCCAGGATGAGGATGGCGCATTGCTTCTTGTCGTGATCCACAGTGAATTCGGCATGGAACCGACCGAGATCAAAGACGACCCCGCCGTTGGGCCCCTTGCCGTGTGCGTGTTCGCTATCCTCCTTGTTGTCGTCGATGCGGACCCCGTCCTTCTTCGCCGCATCCTTTTTCGCAGCGTCCTTGGTTCCACCGGTCGGCTGGTTGCTGCATCCGAGGGCCAGGGCCGCGGCCAGCAACCCCAGGCTCAGAAACTTCAAGTAGTGCATCGTCTGGATCCTCCTTGGAGATAACATATGTCCCATCCACCTCCCGGGCACTCCCCCGGGCCGGTGGTGCGGTGGGGTTCACTTCTACGGCAGGGGTAGCTCGGCCAGTAGTGTGAGCAGCATTTCGGGATCCACGGGCTTGACCAGATGGTGATCGAACCCTGCTTCCTGCGAGCGCCGGCGATCCTCGTCCTGGCCCCAGCCGGTCAAAGCGAGCAGGACAATCGATTTGCCCCAGACCTGTCGGCGGATGTGACGACACGCTTCGTAGCCGTTGAGCCGGGGCAGCCCGATGTCAAACAGGATCACGTGGGGCCGCACGCGCTCGGCCTTCTCCACCCCCTCCTGGCCATCGTAGGCGGTGTGAGTTTCATTCCCCAGGATTCGCAGCATCATACTCAGGCTGTCGGCGCCGTCGCGGTTGTCATCCACGACCAGGATACGCAGGGAAGACTTCCGGGCAGCCGGATCGTCGGGAGGGTCGCTTGCAGCCGCGACAGTTTCCTCGATCGTGGGCAGGCGCACCACGAACTCGGCTCCGTGCCCCGGCCCATCGCTGCGAGCCTCCACCGTGCCGCCATGCATTTCCACCAGTCGCCGCACCAGAGTCAGGCCGATCCCCAGCCCACCCTGCGCCTTCTCCAGCGACCGATCGACCTGCGAAAACATGTCGAAGATACTGATCAGCTTGTCGGAAGGGATGCCAATTCCTGTGTCCCGCACCGACACCACCACGTCGTTTGCCTGGCGCTCGACGGTGAGGTGGATGCGTCCGCCCCGGTCGGTGTACTTGGCAGCGTTGTTCAGCAGGTTCGCAAACACCTGCGCCAACCGGGTTAGGTCGGCATCCACAGTGATGGGGTCGGGCGGCATGGTAATGATGAGGTCGTGGTTCATCTGCTCGAGGAGAGGCCTGCAGGCCTCCAGAGCGCTGTTCACCGCGGCGGCCACCTGGACTCGTTCCTTGCGCAGCTCGACCTTGCCCCGGGTGATGCGCGACACATCCATCAGATCGTCCACCAACCGGACCATCTGTTCGAGTTGCCGCTCCATCATGCTGCGGGCCTGCTCGATGGCCCCGGCGCTGGCGCCGGTCAGCTTCATCACCTGCAACCCAGTGCGGATGGGAGCCAGGGGGTTGCGCAGCTCGTGGGCCAGGGTAGCCAGGAACTCGTCCTTCTTGCTGTTGGCTTCCGACAACTCGGCGGCCACCCGGCGCAGCTCTTCTTCCAGCAATTTGCGCTCGGTGATGTCGTAGTTGATGCCATAGAACCGGACGGCCACCCCATCCTCGTTGTAGGTCGCCTGACCCGTCGAACGCATCCAGCGGATCTCCCCCGTGTGGGGGTTCACTACCCGGTGATCGATGGCGTACACCGAGCCGTTTTTCAGCGCGGCATCCACGGCCTTCCGGGTCGGCTCGTGGTCGTCGGCATGCAGCCGGCTCCAGAACAGCTCGATGGTTGGCTTCACCCCGGGTGGGAGGAAGAACAACTCGCAGGTGCGGGCATCCCAGTTGAGGTCACCCAACGGCAGCGTGTTCAGCCACATACCCACGCCGGTCGCACTCAGCGTCAGATCCAACTGAGCGGTGCGTTCGCGTAGTGCTGCTTCCGCCACCCGGCGTGCGTGGATGTCGGTGACCGTGCCCACGAACCCCTGAAAGTGCCCATGTTCGTCGAAGCGAGGCTGGCCGGCATCCACGTTCCAGAAATACTGCCCATCTTGTCGCCGAAGGCGGTAGTCGACGCTGAACGGCACGCGCCGGGCGTTCGCCGAGCGGAACGTCTCCTCGGTCAGCGGCAGGTCATCCGGATGGATGTTTTCTAGCCAGCCGAACCCCAGATCCTGCTCGGGCGTCCGACCCGTGTAGGCGTGCCACGACTTGCTGAGATAGACGCACGAGCCGGTGGAATCGGTCACCCACAGCATGGTGGGCGCGTTGTCGGCCATCGTGCGGAAGTGCGCCTCGCTTTCCCGCAGGGCTGCCTCGGCCCGCCGGCGCTCGGTCACGTCGCGAAACACCAGCACGCACCCGACTACCTGCCCCTGGCCGTCGGTCACCGGGGCGGCGCTGTCGTCGATGGGCAGTTCGGTGCCGTCCTTACGCAGCAGGAGCGTGTGGTTCGCCAGCCCCACGATAACACCATCGCGCAGGGCTCGGGTGGCCGGGTTCTCGACTGGCAGACGGGTGTCCTCATTGACGATGCGAAAGACCTCCTCGAGCAGGAGCCCTGCGGCATCGGCGTTCGTCCAGCCGGTCATTGTCTCTGCCACGCCATTGAGGAAGGTGATCCGGCCTTCGGTGTCGGTGGCGATCACCGCGTCACCGATGCTGGCGAGCGTTACCCGGAGGCGATCGCGTTCCTCGTGCAACTGCTGCTCGGCGCGCTTGCGGTCGGTGATGTCCAGCACGCCGGCCACTGCCCCGCGGACCCGGCCCTGTGGATCGAAGAGCGGAGCCGCTGAGATGATCTCGTTGATCACACTACCATTGGCGAAGACAACCTCCAGTTCTTCGTTCTCCACCAGTTCGCCCCGCGCGGCTCGCTGGACGGGAAGCTGCTCCGGGGGCAGTTCAACAGCATTTCGCAGGACGCGGAAATGGGTCGGCTTCTCCTCCGCGGAAGCAGACAGCGAGAGATTGCGTGAGGCGGGACTGCGCAGGAGCGCCTGGGCCGCCTTGTTGCCGGTAATCGTTCGGCCTTCCGAATCGTGAGCGACGAAGATACCAATGGGCAGCGTGTCGAGGAGCGTTTGCACTTCCTCGGCGCGCTGACGCAACTCTTCTTCCGCCTTTGTACGCTCGGTAATATCCATGACCACGCCGACGAGTCGGACCGGCTTGCCCGTCTCGTCGTTGATGCAATGACCGCGTTCCTCCAGCCAGATGATCTGCCCATTGTCTGGTCGGATGAGCCGGAACTGACCGAGATAGCTGCCGCACTCTTCCAGGGCGGTCGTCACCCTGGTTCGGTGCCGGGCCACGTCGTCGGGGTGGACCAGCTGAAACCCATGGTGGGGCGCGGGACAGGGTGGTGCCGAGCGGCAGGCCATACAGCTCGGCCAGGTTGTCCGACGCGGTGATGAAATCGGTGGCGGGGTCGTACTCCCAGGCCACCATGCGGGCCGCCGTCAGGGCGAGCCGTAGCCGTTCCTCGCTCTCGCGCACTGCTCGCTCGGCCTCGCGCCGCAGTCGGGCGATCTGCAAGTGCGCCGACACACGCGCCAGCAACTCCCGGGCGCTGAATGGCTTCACCAGGTAGTCGTCGGCACCGGCCTCCATGCCCTCCACCCGGCTTTCTTCACCGGCACGGGCCGACAGCATGATGATCGGAAGGCTCCGAGTACGCGGGTCCGTACGCAGCTCCTTCAGGAGGTCAAACCCGGTCAGTTTCGGCATCATCACGTCGGTCAGCACCAGGTCGGGTGGTTGCTTCCACACCGCCGCCAGCGCTGCCTCGCCGTCCGGCACCGCCTCGACCCGAAACTGCCCGGTCAGCAGCCGGACGACGTACTGCCGCATGTCGGCATTATCGTCCGCCACCAGCACCCGCGGTCGGTCATCCGGCCCGTCGGATTCCTCCTGGTGGTCCGGCGTGGGTAGCGGTTCGGGATAGCTAGGCAGCTCGCCATCCGTACGTTCTCGTTCCTGGTCGGGCAGCCAACGCAGCACCTCCTCGAGGTACGGAGTGACCCCGGCGCCCAGGAGAGCCGTGGCCTGGCCGTCACTGATCTGGCCGTGCGGGAGATGGCCCGTCCCCAGCGGCACCCGGACGATGAAGGTGGTTCCCTGCCCAGGGGTACTCTCGGCATGAACGGTTCCGCCGTGGAGCTTGACCAGTTCCTGCACCAGCGCCAGGCCAATGCCGCTGCCTTCCTGCGTGCGGCCCCGAGCATGCTGCACCCGGTGGAAGCGCTCGAACAGCCGGGGGAGTTCCTCGGCCGGGATGCCAATGCCGGTGTCGCGCACCCGTAACTCGACCAAGTGTTCGCCCGGATGCAACGAGACGGCAATCTCTCCCTCGAAGGTGAACTTGAACGCATTGGAAACGAGGTTGAGGACGATCTTCTCCCACATCTCCCGGTCGACGAACACCGGTTGAGGCAGGGCAGGGCAGTCCACCACGAGACGGATCCCGGCCCGGTCGCAGGCCGAGCGGAAGTTGCTGGCCAGGTCGGCGGTGAAGGCGGCCAGGTCGGTAGGCTGGTAGATTGCCCGGACGCGCCCCGCCTCCATGCGGGAGAAATCGAGCAGGGTGTTCACCAGGCGCATCAGGCGCAGCCCGTTGCGATGGACCACCTCGAGATGGCTGACCAACCCGGGCTCCAGGTCGGAGCGTCTGCGCGCCAGCAGGTCTTCCACCGGACCCAGAATGAGCGTCAGCGGGGTGCGAAACTCGTGGCTGACGTTGGAGAAGAACGCCGTCTTCACCCGGTCGATCTCGGCCAGCGCCTCGGCGCGTTTGCGTTCTTCCTCGTAGGCCCGCGCGTTGCTCACCGTGGTGCCCACGTGGCCCGCCAGCAGGTCGAGAAAACCTCGGTACTCGTCGGTGAGCACCAGCCGAGGACTGACCCCGGCCACGACGAACCCGGCGGGCTGCACCTGGCCTGGCTTGGCCATGGGCACCACCACTGCCTGCTGGGGCGGTTCTGGCCAGGCTCCGCCTGGTAGCGGTCCGAACCGGCTACCCAGGTCGGTGATGATCTGGCCCGTACCCGACTCTAGCACTGATCGCAGGGGCCAGCCCGTCTCGTCCTGCGACAGGTCCACCACTGGCGGAGCGGCGGGTGACCCCTCGGGCAGACCCGTGCAGCCGACAAGCCGGGCCGTCCGGGTGTCCTCGTCGAGCAGGTAGATGAGAACGAACGGAAGATCGCGCGGGTTGTTGCCCAGGGTCCGGGCGGCCGACTGGCAGGCTTCCTCCACCGATTTCGCGTCGTCCAGCGTACGCGCGGCCACCTCGCGCAGGGTGCGCAGCCGCCGCTCGCCGATGGTCCGTTCGGTGTCCTCGGTCACCACACAGAGCATGCCACCGACTTCACCCCGGTCGGTGGGGATGGGGCTGTAGGAAAAGGTGTGGTAAGTTTCCTCGGCAAAGCCGCGCCGCTCGAGGAACAGAAGGAGGCCCTCGTCCCACGTTGCCTCACCGGTGGCGATGACCTTCTCTGCCCGGGGACCAATGTCGCCCCAGATTTCGGCCCAGACCTCGCGCGCGGACCGGCCCAGGGCCCAGGGGTGCTTGGGGCCGAGTGTCATCCGGGCGTAGGCGTCGTTGTAGAAGAAGGTGAAGTTTGGCCCCCACCCTAGCCACATGGCATAGCGGCTGTCGAGCATGATGCGGACAGCGATCTTGAGACTCTGGGGCCAGCTGGTCATCGGGCCGACCGGAGTGGTGGCCCAGTCGAACGCCCGGGTTCGCGCGCCCATCTCGCCACCACCTGCCAGGAAGGCGAGAGCTTCCGCCTCCGATGGCGGGGTGAAGTGGTCGGTCATGTCAAGCGGTCCCCACGTGCAAACTAGCCAGCAGCTTTTCGAGGCCCGCGGGATCAATCGGTTTGACCAGGTGCGAGTCGAACCCCGCCTCTCGCGATCGACGCTTGTCTTCTTCCTGCCCCCAGCCGGTCTGGGCCACCAGCACAACTCCCTTGCCCCATGGCTCGCTGCGGATGCGCCGGGCGGTCTCGTAACCATCCAGCCGCGGCATTCCGATGTCGAGCAAGATCACATCGGGACGAAACACTGGCGCCACGTCCAGGGCTTCGAGTCCGTCGTGGGCGGTCTGGGCGTCGTTGCCCATCACGCGCAGCAACATCGCCAGGCTGTTGGCCGAGTCGCGATTGTCATCCACCACCAGGATGCGCCGGCGACCCGAGGCGGTTTTCTTCTCGTCGCCCTTGCCCGCGGCTCGCTGCGCATCGACCAGCGACAGGACCACCGGCAGTCGCACGATGAACTCGCTTCCAGTGCCGTGGCCGTTGCTCCGCGCTCCCACCGTGCCGCCGTGCATCTCGACCAGTTTCTTGACCAGCGACAACCCGATGCCCAGGCCCCCCCTGGTCTTCTCCAGGCTGCGATCCACCTGGGTAAACATGTCGAAGACCTTCGCCAGCATGTGGGCCGGGATGCCGACCCCGGTATCCGTCACGCGGACTACGACCTCGCTGCCGTCGCGCTCGATACTCAGGTGGATGCGGCCGCCCAGGTCGGTGTACTTGGCGGCGTTATTCAGGAGGTTGGCAAACACCTGCACCAGCCGGGTGGGGTCGGCCTCGACGAAGATGGGCCCGGCCGGGCTGCTGATTGACAGATCGTGATGCGCTTCCTCGATTAGCGGTCGGCTGGTCTCGACCGCCTGCTGCACGACCCGGGCCAGCTCGACGC
This sequence comes from Gemmataceae bacterium, assembly GCA_046350255.1. Lineage (GTDB taxonomy): Bacteria > Planctomycetota > Planctomycetia > Gemmatales > Gemmataceae > CALDUY01. Next base: position 308,113 of record JAXMAV010000007.1, on the reverse strand, counting down.
GTTCCTTCCGCAACTCGACCTTGCCCCGGCTGACCCGGCTCAGGTCCAGCAGGTCGTTGACCAGGAGCACCATTTGCTCCAGCTGGCGCTCCATCATGTTGCGCGATTGTTCGATCGCCGCCCGGTCGGTGCCAGCCAGGCGCATGATCTGTAGCCCGTTGCGCAGGGGGGCCAGGGGGTTGCGCAGCTCGTGGGCCAGGGTGGCGAGAAACTCGTCCTTCTTCTCATCTTCCTGCCGAAGCTGGCGGATCAATCGCAGCCGCTCGTAGGCATAGGCGACGTAGTGACAAACCGTCTGAAGAAACTCCAGCTCATCCGGCTCAAAGGTGTCGCGCGATCGACTCGCGAATGAGAGCGTGCCCAGAAGGCGGTCGCCCGCCATGAGCGGATTACAGGCGTAGACTCGCAGACCAAATCTCTTGACCAACTGTACGCGCGGGTCATCGGACTGCTGAATGTGCGTGGCCGTGATCGGTTGACACTGCTGGGCCACTGTTCCACAGACCGCGGTACCGAACTCCAGCCGGGTGATCGCGCGCATCTCCTCGTCGGGAATGCCGACGCACGACTCCATGCGCAGCGTCGCACCGCTCTCCTCAACCATGTAATTGAAGTAGGCGTCGAGCCCCAGATTGGGGGAGAGCTTGGCGAATAACCCCCGCATCATGGCATCGGGATTGTCGGCCGAGAGAAGGATCGACGCTGCCTCCCACAGCAGGCGCAGCCGCTCGTCCTGTCGCCGCAGCGTGTCCACCCTGCTGCGCAGCTCGTACTGGCGCCGCCGGGCCCGAAGCGCTGCCCGCAGGCTGCTCACCAGCGTGGTCACCCGGACGGGCCGTTCCAGCACGGTCACGTTACCCAGGAGGTCGAGCGCCCACTGGGCCACGGGTGAATCGGCTCCGCTGCCGGCGAGCAGGAGAATCGGCAGGTCCGACCAGGGGGGTTGCTGACGCAGCTGGTCCACCAGGCATTTCGACGCGTCGAAGGCCAGGGCTTCCTCAGTTAACAGAATCACCCCGGCACCTCGCTCATACTCGTGGCACAGAGTAGCGAGGTCCAGGCAAACCTGGAATCCCAGGCCCGCCTCGGTCAGGAGCGTCTGGGTCATGTTGCCGTCGGTCGGGGTCGGGGCCAGGACGAGCACTCGCTCCTCGAATACAGTGATTCCTGGCTGGTTCATGTGCTCTCCCCTGCTCCACCCTGGTGGTTGCCCACGATCATCGGTGATCCAGAGAGGATACCGTGAAACTCCTGCACTGGCTCGCCGATGATGATTCCCTTCTTACCCTCGAAACGGAGTTCCCGGATGTTCCGCTCGTGCCGTCCCGTGCGTTTCTTGATGACGGAGATAGCCTGCCGTACCGCGCCGAAGGCCTCGAAATAGCGCATCAGGATGACGGTGTCGGCGAGGTAGCTGGTGTCCACCGGACCCTGTGCATTTCCCCGGATCAAACCATGCTGTGCCATGAGTAGGAGGGTGGTGGTGCCTTGCTGGCCGAGGTAGGTGAGGAGTTCGTGCAGGTGGAGGGTCAAATGCCGCTCGCTGGGCATGGCATGGAGGTAGCCGTTCAGACTGTCGATCATCACCAGGCGGGTGCCGTTCCGGTCGATCGTCTGACGCACGGCGTGGGCAAACTCGCCGGTCGAAAGCTCGGCGGGATCGATCTGTCGCAGACTGAGCCGTCCGCTCCTGGCCAGCCCTTCCACATCCATGCCCAGCGCCGCGGATCGCTCGAAGAGCGTATCGATGCCCTCGTCGAACAGGAACAGAGCGACATGTTCGCCTCGCTGGGCCGCAGCCACTGCGTACTGAGTCGCCACGCTCGATTTACCACTGCCGGCTGGTCCCAACAGGAGGGTGCTGGTACCTCGCGCCAGGCCGCCGCCGAGCAGGGTGTCGAGTGCCTCGAGTCCGCTGGGGACCGCCTCCCGCTGATACCTGGTTTTGAACTCAGCCGCGACGAGGCGAGGAAAGACCTCGATGCCACCCTGCCGGATGGCGAAGTCGTGGAAGCCGGTTCGGAAGTCGCTGCCCCGCATCTTGATCACCTGCAGCCTGCGCCGGGCCATGCCGTAGTCCGGCGAGTGGCGCTCCATGCTGATGACGCCGTGCGCGATGCTGTGCAGGTGTGTGTCGCCCACGTCTCCCGTCTTGTCGTCGATGAACAGCACGGTGCAGCGCTGCCTGGTGAAGAAATGCTTCAGCGCCAGGATCTGCCGGCGATAGCGGAGAGGGTTCTGGGCCAGCAAGCGCAGCTCGGACATCGAGTCGAACACCAGACGAGCCGGTTGGGAGCGCTCGGCCTCGGCGAGGACAGCCTTGACCGTCTCGCCGAGTTCCACCTCGGAGGGATGGAACATGGTGTAGCGGGCGTCGGGCCTGAGACTGTCCTCCGACGGGATGATCTCGACGATCTGGATATGATCCAGCGACCAGCCATGAGAGGCGGCCGAGGCCTGCAGTTCCTCCTCGCTTTCCGACAGGGTCACGAACAGGCAAGGTTCGCCCAGGCGGGCGCCTTCTCGGAGAAACTGCATGGCAAGGGTGGTCTTCCCCGACCCAGGATCACCCTCAACCAGATAAAGACGATTCGGCGTCAGTCCGCCCCGCAGAATGTGATCCAAACCTTCGATACCGGTTCCGACATGTTGCAGGTTGGGCGCTGCGTGTATGGTCATGGTGGGAGTTTCCTCAGCACGCATCACACAGGGGGCGTTTGATACCTCTATACCTTTCCTCAATGAAAGGTCTCGTTTTCCTAATGCGTGCCCAGGGTGGGGCCGGCATCCAGCGAGCCATCCCTGGCCAGGGATGCAAGCAGCCGATCAAACCGTCGGTCATCCAGCTGGGCCAGTTGACGAAACGCCTCGGGACGCTCGAAGAAGCGGCGGCGGATCGGTTCAGGTATCTTCTCGGCCAGCAGCATCAGTTCGTCCTCGTCGGCGCCAAGCGCCTGTGCCAGCCGGCCGATCAGGGCAGCGCTGGGGTAGTCTCCGAAGTCGAGTTTACCGCTCTCGATCTTGCTGATGTAAGCAAACGACACGCCAACCAGCCGGCTCAACCCACGCTGGCTGAGCCCCTTCTCTGTGCGAAGCCCACGGATCCGTTCCCCGAAGCGCATGACCGGAAACCTTCTCGAACCATCTCTGGGAGCGCTACAAGTTTTTCTATCGGGTGTGTCCTAAACAGGCAGCGCCAGATGCCGGGTCGTCCCAGGGTCGCGCGCAGCATCCGGAGGCGTTACCGCTGAAACCGAGTCGGAACAGGATGTGCCTGGATGCTCCCCACGGTTCTGACGCTGCGCGATGGCTGGTAGACATGGAGACTGCGTCCGGAAGTAATCTCCTACTCCTGGTGGTTCCTGCCGAGTCGCCCCAGGTGCCGGACTATCAGATCCTGGCTGGTCGGGGAGCGTTTGGCTCGGTTTGGGTGGCGCGCGATTGCAGCGGTTTGCTCCACGCGATCAAGGTGGTGGAGGTGGCCAGGCTGACTTCGTCCACCACCCCTCATCACGAAAAAGAAGCATGGCGTCTCGAGAGCCAACTTCACCACGATCACCCACATCTGGTTCAATCCCTCACTTCATGCGCAGCGTGCTGCCTCCCAGTCCGTGGTACACGTCGTGGCGCATTGCGATCGGACTGTTAGTGCTTCTGGCTCTTGTCGTGACGATATAGTTCAATCTAGATGCAATCCGGTCAGTGACAGTGAAATGTCAGTGTGTTCGGAGGAGCCACCATTGTCGCCACCAAACGACGCCGCTACATCGCAAGCGCCTCCCGATTTACAGTAGGCTCAGTCTCGCCCTGCGCCGAAGACCGATCCAGAGTTTCTCGAGGCACCTCGCGGTATGCCACTGCAGGCACGGGCAAAGCTGGGGCTCAGAAGTTGAAAGAACTCAATCCCCGGCTCAAGGGACGGGTGAAGGCCAGTGTTCACTCCGGTAACCGGATGGCGGTCAAGATTCCGCCAGAGGGACTCCAGGACCTGTCGCCGTTGCAGGGCCTGCCCGACCTCGCCTCGCTGGATTGCAGCGCGCTATCGGAGAAGGAACGGGGTGATGTCGTTGATCTGTCTCCATTGAAGTAGCAAAAACTCCAGATTATGGGCATTGAGAGTATCCAGGTTTCCGATCTGTCGCCTCTGGCCGATCAGCTGCTGACGGTGCTGAACTGCGAAGGAAAACCCCCCGTGGACTGGTCTCCCCTGGCCCGACTGCTTCTGATCGCACTGGACTTCTGCCACGGATGTTTCTGAGCTTGTTCTTTCCTGAAGGGAGTCCGACTGAGCCTGGTGCGTTGCGAGAAGAGCCTGGTCACGGACCTCGGCCCCCTGGCCGGGATGCCGCTGGGCAATCTCGATTGCGGAGATTCGTGCGTCTCCAACGTGGCAGCGCTGCGCCAGACTTCTCTGCGAAACCTGTGCATCCGCAACACACCGGTGAGAGACCTGGCAGCCCTGTCCTCGCTGAGACTGGAAGCGATCGTTCTGACAGGGAGCCAGGTTCGCGATCTGAGCCCTCTGAATGGAATGCCTATCCAGGTGATCGAACTGGACCTGTTTATCTACGACCGGGAGAAGGGCTGCTTCCGTGATTATCTGAAAAGGGCGGTGGTTACCAGGCTCAGCAAGCTTTGCACCAGGCCCAACGCGCAGGCACTCCTCAGTAGCCTCTACCCGAAGGGCCAGGGGGCAACGAGTTCGAACAACACTGGGAGGAGGAATACCGCCAGCACATTCTGCGCGAGGCACTGGCCCTGGCGCGTACCCAGGTCGAACCGCGAACCTACCAGGCGTTCGACCTCTCCGACCCGGGCACCGGGCAATACAGGTTACCCAACAATGATGGCGAGGTCATTCTCCATGCCGCCGATGGAACTCCGTCGCCGCTGTCTGTCGCTCGCAGTAAAGCCAGTGGGTGAGAGGGAAGAGTACTTCCCACTCACCCACTGAAAGGAGATCCACACGATTCACCCAGCAGGCCTCCGGGGGAATCCTCGTTGCCCCATGCTCACTCGCTGGGTGGACTCGCGTTGACCAGTTCTGGTTGCTCGATGGCGGGGCGGGAAATCTCCTGCGCAAGGCTGGGCCGTCGCTTGCTCGGCATCTTGCCCAACTTCACCGGGCGATGGTAGGTGTATGATTCGCGAATGGCCTCGATGATGCGGACATCGATCAGCCCTTCGATGCCTGACGGTTCGGGATCGCGCCCCTGCAGGATGCAATCCGAGAAGTACAGAATCTCCGGCGCGATCTGATCGCGCTGCTCAAAGGTCGATTCCTTGCTTTTGCCATCGATGGTGACGATCTGCGTGATATCGCCGCGCCAGGTATAGGCATCCTTCATGAGCAGGTCGCCCTGTGTGCCGACCATCTGATAGGTGGACACTCTCCCTTCTCCGAAGCCGCACACAAAGTAAGCCAGACGGTCGCCGGGGAAGAGCATCTGCACGCTGACTGTGCGCGGCACCTCGGAGAATCGATCGTTATCGAAGCCCACCGCATAGGCCATCACCTCGGTTGGCTCGTTCCGGAACAGGTAACGGGCGGCATTGATGCAGTAGATACCGATGTCCTCGATCGGCCCACCACCGAGGTCGCGTTCCAGACGGATGTTTTCGCCCTCGACCTGCTGAGTGAACACCGAATGAAAGACGCGCGCCTCGCCGATCTCGCCGGAGCGGACCACCCGGATCGCTTCCAGGTTTGCCTCCTCGAAATGAAGCCGATAAGCGATCATCAGCCGGATATTGTTCCGCTGACAGACCTCGACCATCTGCTCGGCATCAGCGCTGGAGTCAGCCATCGGCTTCTCGCAGAGCACGTGGACGCCGGCCCGCGCTGCCATCTCGGTGTACTCGCGGTGCATTGTGTTGGGGAGAGCGATGTAGACGGCATCAATGTTTCCGGAGCGGATCAGGTCGGCGTATTTGTCGTAGCTGACCACGGGCACGTCGTATTGCTGGCCCAGGGCGCGCGCCTTCTCGGGGTCGCCGCTGACCAGGGTAGTCAACTCGGAGTTGTCGCCCGCGCTGGCGAAGGCAGGCAGAATGGCGGCCTGGGCGAACCACCCCAGGCCAACAACCGCATAACGGATCTTCTTTCTAGCTGTCATGGGCACGTTCCTTTGCTGAGGAAGGAGGGGATGAGGCCTGGCGGTATCCCCCGATCCTGGGTTTTCTTTGCACGGTAAGCGCGTGGCAGGAGCCAGTTTTCCTGGTCGCCCCCGCTCTGTTGGATCTCCGCAAATCAAATGCCGGCTCGGGGTCGCGGGATGGCTCGCTGGGAGAGAGGATCGGCCACGTTTTCTTCCCTGGGCGCGGGCTTTGCCGGTGACATTTCCTGGTCAGCGAACCCGGAACACAGTTGGCGGGAGGACGAACATGCCTTCCTGGACCCCGAAAGATGAACGGCAGTTTGAGCACATTCGCGAAAACGAACTTGCACGCGGCACGAAGGAAGAACGTGCCAGCGAGATTGCTGCACGCACGGTGAACAAGCAGCGACGGACTGAGAACCGCACACCCAGCAACCGAACGCAGGGCACCGGCAACCCGCGCCGACGGTTTGAGGAACGCACGGTGGACGAACTACGCAATCTCGCCCAGCAGCGCAGGATCGCCGGCGCTGCCACCATGTCTCAGGCCGAATTGATCGATGCCCTTCGCGCTCGTCGCCGCTAGTCGCCAGGTAAGTCGGGCTCACGTCCTGCGCTGCGCACGACCTTGCTCGAAGTAGAGAAGTGGCCCAGTCGCGCCAGTCTGGCCGCAGCGAGCATCACGCTGCCAGGCTGGCCTGGGGCGCATTGGCCTGTCATTTGCTTGGCAGCGTCGCGTCTCCTTCTCCTTTCCCTTGATGGCCAGGAATACTCATCATGACCGAGAAATCAGCGGATGCCCGGGCGAAACCGGCGCGGAACGTGGATATCAAACTGCCTCTGGGTTCGGGTGGCGAAACGCATCAGACAGCCGGCAACGGCAACCCATTATTGACGACCCAGCAAGGTATCCCTGTGGCGGATGACCAGAACTCGCTCAGGGCCGGTCCGCGCGGCCCCACCCTGATCGAGGACTTTCACCTGCGCGAGAAACTCTTCCACTTCGACCACGAGCGCATCCCGGAACGAGTTGTTCACGCACGCGGCTTCGGCGTGCATGGCTTTTTCGAGACCTACGAATCGCTGGCCGACATTACCCGCGCCGATCTCTTCCAGCGCGCCGGAGAAAAAACGCCCGCGTTTGTCCGCTTCTCAACCGTGGCAGGCAGCAAGGGGTCAGCCGACCTGGCCCGCGACGTGCGCGGCTTCGCTGTGAAGCTGTACACTCGCGAGGGAAACTGGGATCTCGTCGGCAACAACATCCCGGTCTTTTTCATTCAGGATCCCATCAAGTTCCCCGACCTGGTCCATGCCGCCAAGCCGGAGCCAGATCGTGGTTTTCCGCAGGCCCAGACCGCGCACGACAACTTCTGGGACTTCATCTCGCTGTCGCCCGAAAGCATGCACATGGTGATGTGGATCATGTCCGACCGGACCATTCCGCGGTCGTTCCGCTTCATGGAAGGGTTCGGCGTCCACACGTTCCGCCTGGTCAACGCCCAGGGGGAATCCACCTTCGTCAAGTTCCACTGGAAGCCGAAGCAAGGCCTGCAATCGGTGGTGTGGAACGAGGCGGTCAAGATCAACGGAGCCGACCCCGACTTCCACCGGCGCGATCTGTGGGAGGCCATCGAGGCGGGCGACTTCCCGGAGTGGGAACTGGGACTGCAACTCTTCGACGAGGAGTTTGCCGATTCCTTCTCCTTCGACATACTCGATGCCACCAAGATCATTCCAGAAGAAGTGGTGCCGATTCGCCGAGTGGGCCGCCTGGTGCTGAACCGTCGGGTCGATAACTTCTTCGCCGAGACGGAGCAGGTGGCCTTCTGCACTCAGAACGTGGTGCCGGGGATTGATTTCACCAACGACCCGCTGCTGCAGGGGCGGAACTTCTCGTACCTCGATACGCAGCTGAAGCGGCTGGGCAGCCCCAACTTCACGCACCTGCCGATCAACGCGCCGCGGTGTCCGGTCAGCCATTTCCAGCAGGATGGCCACATGGCCATGCACAACCCCACGGGGCGTGTCAACTACGAGCCGAACTCCTGGCGCACCGGACCACGGGAGTCGCCGACCAGTGGCTTCGTCAGCTACCCCGCTCGTTCCGAGGGGGTCAAGCAGCGGGTGCGATCGGACACATTCGCCGACCATTACAGCCAGGCGCGGCAGTTCTACATCAGTCAGACTCCCATCGAGCAACAGCACATCGCCAATGCCCTGACGTTCGAGTTGAGCAAGGTGCAGACGCTGGCGATCCGGGCGCGGATGGTGGCGCATCTGCTCAACATCGATCCCCAGCTGGCCGAACAGGTGGCCCGGGGCCTTCGACTGCGTGAGATGCCCGCGCCCATGATGGCGGCCCGGCCAACCCAGCAAGATCTGCCTCCCTCTCCTGCTCTCAGCATTCTTTGCAACGGTCCGCAGAGCTTTGCAGGCCGCAAGGTGGGGGCCCTGGTGACCGATGGGGTCGATGCCACTCTGCTCGGTGCACTGGAAGCCACAGTAAAGGCCGAAGGTGCGATGCTCAAGTTGATCGCCCCAGAGATTGGCGGCGTGCAGGCGAGCGATGGCACCTGGTACCCCGCAGACGAGAAGCTGGAAGGCGGGCCGTCGGTGCTTTTCGATGCGGTGGCGCTGTTGCCTTCCTTCGAGGGCATTACTGCCCTGGCACAGTTGCCGGCCGCCCGCGACTTCGTGGCCGACGCCGTGGCGCACCGGAAGTTCATCGCCTATGTGGACTGGGCGACGACACTGCTGCACAAAGCCGGCCTCGAAGCGCTCGACGATGGGTTTGTCTCGCTAAACGGGCCGGATGACTGCGCCGCCTTCGTGGCGCGGTGCCGGGCCCTGCGTTTCTGGGAGCGCGTTGCTGCCGAGCGATGAGGTGCTGCCTCCGTGAAAGGGCCGACCAGTCCGAGACGGGCGGCCCTCTCCCTGGGCGCGTGCGCAATGGGTGTGATCGTGCGGCCTGGCCCCCCTAACTAGGTGGCGATTTCAGATGTCGTGATTGTCGCTGATTTGGCCTGGCTGACACTCCCGCCGGCGCGGGAATTGCCTGCTTCTTTCTCTGGTGGCGCTTGGATGTTTCGGGGCAGCTTCGGCTGCATTCCTCGTTGAATCAGGTGCATCATGGCCAGGACCAGCCACAAAAAAGAGCAACGTTCCGCAACGCAGAAACCGCCGACTGAGGATCTTCCTGTCGAGAAGGATCCCGCTGTGGAGCGCGGCGAACGTATCAACATCGGTAAATCGATCGCTCGTGGCGGCAAAGAGGACGGCGACATCGCCGGCGCGACTGAGCAGCCCCCTGCTCAGAACGAGGACGACCATTCCTGATCTTGTTTGAACCGTTCTCCGGAACCGCGAACGAGGATGAGGCATGACTTCGCAGGTGCTCGATCCACAACACTGGGAAGTGCAGTACGAGGCCGGGGGTGAACCATGGGAAACGGGACGACCCTCCAGCGAGTTGCAGCGTGTGCTGTCAGAGTATCGGTTGCGACCGTGTGCCGCGCTGGAGTTCGGTTGCGGCACCGGCAATAGCGCCGTCTGGCTGGCCCAGCAAGGCTTTCAGGTGACGGCCATCGATCTCAGTCCGCTGGCCATTCGGCAGGCCCGTCAGCGCGCCCTGATTGCCGGGGTGTGTGTGGACTTTCGGGTCGGCGACGTGACAAACCCTTCGACCATCCTCGCTGGCTTTGAGTTCTTCTTTGATTGCGGCTGCTACCACGCCGTGCGCCAGGCCAATGGTCCCGGCTACCTGCACACGCTCGTGCACACTCTGCGACCTGGTGCCCATGGGTTGGTTCTGCTGGGAAATGCCGGCGAGCCCGCCGATGAGATTGGCCCTCCGGTGCTCACGGAACAGCAGGTGCGCGCGGAGTGGAACCAGCACTTCGACATTCTGCACCTGCGTCCATTTCGATTCGATGCCCGCCACGCGGACGAAAAGCACTACCTGGGTTGGTCGTGCTGGTTGCAGAAGAACGCGCGTTCTTCCAGGTGAGCGGGACCGTCTGATCGCCGAGTCCGAGCAAGTCCTGTCCCCCCACCTGAAACGAGGAGTACGAACATGGCAACAACGGATACGTCCTGCTGGATCTCCAGCGCGCCCCAGCCGGAGATGGAGCCATTGACGGAGAATCTCCGGGCCGAGGTGTGCGTCATCGGCGCGGGCATCGCCGGTTTGACAACAGCCTACCTGCTGGCACGCGAAGGCCGCCAGGTCGTGGTGCTGGAGGCCCAGCCCACCATTGTCCCGGGTGAGTCAGCCCATACCACGGCGCATCTCACCTGTGTCATCGATGATCGCTTTTCCGAGGTGGAGCGCATTCACGGCGAACGGATACTCCGCCTGGCAGTTCAGAGCCATCAGGGCGCCATCGACTGGATCGAGTGGCTGATTGCCGAGGAGAAGATCGCCTGTGATTTTCGTCGGGTCGATGGGTACCTCATTCTCGGCCCCGGCGACTCGGAGGAACTTCTGGAGAAGGAGGCCGACGCAGCCCGGCGCATCGGCCTGCCGTTCGAGTGGTTGTCGCAGCCTCCTCTACCGGGTCCGCGGCAGCGAGCGAGCCTGCGGTTTCCCCAGCAGGCGCAGTTCCATCCGCTCAAGTATCTGGAGGGACTGAATCAGGCGCTGTTGAGCCGAGGCGGGAAGGTGTACACCGGGTCGCCGGTCGCTCGCATCACCGGAGGCAAGCCAGGCGAGGTATTCACGCGGGCGGGCAAATCGGTCATCTGCGATGCCATCGTCGTCGCCACCAACACGCCAATCAATGCCATCACCGCCATTCACACCAAGCAGGCACCCTACACCACCTACGCCCTCGCCGCGGACATTCCCGTGGGAGACGTGCCCCCGGGGTTGTACTGGGACACGCTGGACCCATACCACTACATCCGAACGCATCCGGCGAATGATAGCCACGACATACTCATCGTCGGTGGATGCGACCACAAGACTGGGCAGTCGCCACGTCCGGAAGAACACCAGGTGCGTCTCGAACGCTGGGCGCGCGAGCACTTTCCTCGGATGGGCCCGGTGCGTAATCGCTGGTCGGGCCAGGTCATGGAAACCATCGACGGGCTGGCCTTCATTGGCCGCGATCCCGGTGGCATGGTCAACGTCTACGTGGCCACCGGCGATTCCGGCATGGGCATGACTCACGGCACCCTGGCCGGCCTCATCCTGACCGACACCCTGCACAAGCGCTATCATCCCTGGGCCCAGGTGTACGACAGCACCCGGAAGCCGCTCGGCGCCTCGCGAGAGTACCTGGAAGAGAATCTGAACGTGGCCGCCCAGTATCTCGACTGGGTCACGCCCGGTGATGGTGCGCTGAAGGACATTCCCCCAGGCAGTGGCGCGGTCATTCGCCAGGGGCTGACCAAGCTGGCCGTCTACCGCGACGAACAGGGCGATGCGCACGTCTGCTCTGCCGTGTGTCCGCACCTGGGATGCGTCGTCCACTGGAACAGCCTGGAAGAAACCTTCGACTGCCCATGCCACGGCTCACGGTTCTCCAAAGAGGGCCAGGTCATTCACGGCCCGGCCATGGCCGATCTGGCGAAAACCACCCGGGGCAGCGAGTTGAGCGAGGCCACCACCTGATTGGCCAGAGTGTTGCCAGCGGGGTCGAGTGGAACGATGCAGGTTTCAGATGGCACACCCAGTGTGTCCTCAGGAACCTGCACCGTCCAGTTCAGCGATGCAGTATCTGGCTTCATCCACAAGCGCCGGCGACTCTCGCAACGAGATGCACGCTGGCGCTCTCGATCTCAGAGAGCGCCCAGGATGGCAGTAGCTACCTGTCGCTCCTCTGGTGTTAATGGACGGAATCCATCGTCGGATAGCAGGTCTGGAAGCCGGGGAACCTCATCCAGGTTTCCGCGCGAGAGCCTGGCGACGTGCCCGGCGATGAAGTGCAACTCCTCACTCGGACTGTGCCACAACTGTTGCAGCAGAGACGACCGCTCTGGATGTAGTATATCTGCCCTCTGCAATAGTAGGTTGTTGCCATCATGGTGGCGTTCCCACCAGGTGCGGCCTCCCACCGCAAGGCATCGCAGTGCTCCGAAACAAACCAGGTGCGCGAAGTGATCGATGGCCGGAGTCCCCGTCGTGCCCTGCTCTCGTTGGGGGTGCTGAAAAGCCTCGTGGCCTTTTTCCGGCAGGACCATCCCTGCGAGGTCCGGCACCACCATGGCATCGTAATCCACCAGCTTCAGTGCCATCTCCTCGACAGTCTGCCCCGACTGCACAAGCACGTTGCCATGCTGCAAGTCTCCGTGAATCACCTCTGCCTGGACGAGGTCCTGCTCCAGCTTCAGCCACAGTCGGCACAGGGCCAGCAGGACCTGGGGTTGATCGAGCCGATGAGTCAGAAATTCATCCAGAGGCTGGCCGGTTACCCAGTCCATCTTCAGGACAGGGTACCAGCAATCTTTCAGGTACAGGCCCTGCTCCTGGTAGCACAATCCGGTCGAGCAGGATAGGCCCGCCTTGCCGAGATGCTCCACGATGCCATGGTAGCGCCGGGCGCGTTCGGGGATGGGGCGTGTGAAACACTTCACCGCCCAGTGCTGTTTCTCGTCTGGCGAGTGCAGGTGAAAGACCACCGCCATTCGGCTTACCTGGGCCAGAGGCAAACCGAGCTGGTTACAGACAACGTGGGCCTGCCGCAGGTGCGGATCCGCGAAGAACGCATGGGCGTTCATTACTGCTTCACGGTAGTCACGTTCCTGCGGCCAGGCCATGCTTCTGTGTGGTTATTAGGATGATGCGGAGGTTAATGGTCGGTAAAGTGCCTCAGCTGAACTCGATGGGTGCAGTGCCAATGTTGCCTATCAGGTTGCTCAGCATCGGCACCAGGGTTCGGCTCACGGCCTCCCGGTCAGCATTGAACACCAGGCCGCGCGCTCCATGTCGGAGCGCGATGCCTTCCTCGAGCGCGATAGTATGGAACGACGCGGGCAGCAAGCTGGAGATGCGAAACAGCAGTTTGGCGAAGTTGTCGGGCAGGCCATTTTCTCGTTCCGGAAAGGGGATGGGTTCATCCGGCCGCTCGGAGATGTGAATGTTGAAGAGGAGCACCGGGCCATCGCTAGAGGCCACGCTGGTCAGGAGATGGGCCTGTGGCCGGGGATCGGACGTCGGTTGGCCATCCGTCAGGTTGACCACCAGGGGCGGAAAACAGCGCGGATGCTTGTGGACAAACTTCTGCACCAGCCCGGTAGCCTGTTGCAGCGCCTCGGTGAGCGGAGTATTGCCATCCGCAACGGGGTCGATCCAGATTGGCTCCTTTCGCTCAAGCTGCACTATCTGACCCTGATAGTCTTCTTTCTTGAATTTCACCGATTCGACGCGCAGAGGCTTGTCGGCAAGCTCGGCGATGGAAACCAGAGACTGGCTGGAGGAGCGCCATCCCGGAAGGATCGAACCCACGCGCCGCCCATAACCGAGGATGGCGAGATGGAGGTAATCGCGGCACTGATTCCCTCGAACGCACTGCATGACCAGGTCGCTCAACATGCTGTTCAGCACCCGGGCTACCCCATCGGCCTTCCGCTGGTCGGGCTGTCGGCCAAATGGCTTGCTCATCGACGACGATTGATCGACCAGGAAGACCAGACACGAGGGGTTGGCTCGGGTGACGCGCGTCTCGTACCGCCCGCCCTGGGCCTTCAAGCTGGATACGACGGGAGCGACCGCCGGACGCACTGAGGGGGCGGGAGGTGGTAGTGGAGCAGGCATCGGAATTGCCACCGGAGGCGGAGCCGGGGGAGGTTCCGGTTGCTTGCTGGGGTGTGCGCGTGTCAGGGCATCCAGCCGCTGGAGAACCGCATCGAAGTCGGCCAGCCGATGTTCCAGATCGTGTTCGATGCACTGTTCGAGCAATTCGGCTAGGTCGGCAGGCAGTGTGGCGAGCTGACGTCGTCGAGGCTCGGTGGTCCGGAACAGGGCGAAACAACAGGTCTTGCCGAAGGCATACACGTCGGAGTAGGCACCGACCTTTACTCCGCGCAGTTCGCCCATTTGCTCCGGCGGCGCGTACTTCAGCGTGCCGGCCACGCTCTCCCCCAGGATGGTGTTGCCAGTCGATCCAACCGCCATGCTGGTTTCGATGGTCTGACGTCGCAGGGCTAGCCCAAAGTCGATGATCCGGGCCTGCCACTGGCCCTGGGCCTTGCTGATGAGCACGTTGTCCGGCTTGAGATCGCGATGAAGCACGTGCTGTCGGTGGGCCTGCTGCATGCCTGCGGCTATCTGCCTGGCCACACTCAGCAGTTCCTCGGCAGTGAGAGGCCCCTGGTCGCGTACCTGCTGGCCCAAGCTGTTCCCTGCGAAGTAATCCATGACGATGTACGGACGGGCGGCCCGGGTGGAATCGGCGTAGTCGCAGTCGCGCACGCCGATGATCGCCGGGTGCGACAGGGTCTGCAGCACGCGCGCTTCCTGAAACACCTCGGCCATGCTGCGTTCCATGTCCGCGGGGTGCAAGGTCTTGATCACCACCGGACAATCAAAGTTGCGGTCGTGGCAGAGAAAGGCGGCTCCGAACCCTCCCGCGCCGAGGATGCGTTGCGGACGATACCGGTGCAACGGGAAGGGCGTGAACCGCTGGGCGTCGAGTTCCGCGGCCTTCTGGATGGAAGCCAGGGCGGCGTCCCAGCGGTTTTCTTCCAGGGCGGCGCGGAAGGCGTTGTAGTGGGCCTCGGCCTGCTCTGTCGGCGCGGTGAAGGAATGGGCCGCTTCATCGAACATCTGGCGTGCCGCGCTGAAATCGCCGCTGCCCAGCTGGAGTTTGCCCAGGCCGACGAGGAGCGTGGGCGCCTGTTTCTGCTGTTCGGGCGGGAGTTGTCGAAACCGGGCCAGCAGCTGGCGCACCGCCTGGCGTTCTTCCTCGTTGCGGATGCTCAGGCTGTGGTGCGGCTTGACCTCGCCATGCTGCATGCCGGCCTGGCTCACGCGGCGTAACACCTCTTCGAGCAGGCCCTCGATCCGGTTGAGCTGGTCGAACACCTGATCGAAACGATCGCCCAGGCTGCCCAGCGCCTCATTCACCTGGGCCAGGGCGCTGGCGTGCTGCGCCGACAGTTGCTGTAGGCCATCCAGGATCAACCCCCGGGCCAACTCTGCGTCGCATTCCACTTCTCGGCGGAAGAAATAGCTGAACGCTGCCATCAGCAGCGGTGGGCTCGACGGTGCTGAGCTACGTAGCAAGCGTCCCAGGTTTGGACAGGTCGGTGCGAGGCCATCGGCAAGCTGAGAGACTGCCTGGTGCGCGCTGCTGATCAGCGCCTGGCGATCGCCGCACCAGGAAAAAGAGGTGGTGACCTGGGCCACCTGGGACGCCGGCAGGCCCACCACCGATAATTCATCGCTCTTACGTAGCTGTTTCAGCTCGTCGAGACAGAGGCGTCGGAACGGTAGAGCCGACAGTTCACCCGGCAGGGGACAGTGTTCGAGAAACGCGCGAAGGTGAGCCCGGATGGCCTTCTCGTCGCCGGCGCTGAAAAAGACCCGCAATTGATCCAGCAGGCTGTCCCCGGCCAGGGCGATGGCCAGTGCCTGCCAGGCGCGCTCGTTCGCGCGGGCCAGCGCCCGGGGCAGCGCCTGGCTGGGATCGGTGAACCGTTGTTCGACAAAGCCGAGCACTTCCTCGCTGGCTGGCCCGATCACCTGACGCAAACCATAACCGATCAGGCTTCGCACAAGGGACATGGCGGACTCTCCGACGGTTCGTCGAGGCCAACCCGTCACTCAGGATGGTCGACGAAAGAAAAGTGTAAGCGAAGTGAGAGGGAAGCACCATCCTCGGCGCTTCTCGATGGAATTCCTCTTCACGGGCCTGAGCGGGGCTGCACCAGGTCCCACTGGTTGCCGTACAGGTCGAGGAAGACCGCGACGCTGCCATACACTTCCTCGCGTGGCTCCTCGCAGAAGCGCACGCCCTGGGCGGCCATCATGTGATAGTCGCGCCAGAAGTCATCGGTGTGCAGGAAGAGAAAGACCCGGCCGCCGGTCTGGTCGCCGACGCGGGCAGCCTGTTCGGGGGTCGCTGCTTTCGCCAGCAATAGCGCGGTGCCTCCGCCCGGAGGACGAACGACCACCCAGCGTTTGTGCGGTGACAACGCGGTGTCCTCGATAAGGTCGAAGCGCAGGCAGCGGGTATAGAAGTCGATCGCTTCGTCGTAGTCGTGGACGACGAGCGACACAGCCCCAAGGGTGGACATCGCTCGTCTCTTTAGGGTTTCTTCTCGCGTAGTTGTTGGTGCAGCCACGGAGTCACCTTCGCGACCCAGCGGGCGGCATGCTCGCGCAGACCCGGTCCGCTGAAGTGGACGCCCTTGCCGCCCTGGTCGCGCCAGGGGCCGCGGAGTGCGTCGGAGTCGGGCCCTTCGAGTGCCAGGTCGGACTTCCACAGCGAAGCCTGGGCGGCGCGGATGTCGGCGGATCCCTCGTCGTCCGGACCATGGTAGCTGACCTGGGCGACGAACCACGGAGCATCCCAGCCGAGATCTTTACGACTTTGGCGGATGAGTTGTTCCAGGTAGGCGCGATACAGTTTGCCCGGCAGGGTGCGAGACGGGTCCTTCTGGTTCGCGTCACTTTCTCCCTGGTGCCACAGCACCGCACGGAAGCCGTTCGGCCCCAGCTGTTTCATGCGGTCGCGGAAGGAGGCGTACAGCGCGCCTGTGCTCTCCCAGTCGCCCCCGGGACGTTTGCGCACGTTGCCTACCAGGGTGGGCGGGTTGGGAAAGGTGGATCCTTGCGGCAACCACTCGCGCACGCTGGTTGCCCCCACTCCGCAGGCGACCAGTCCCACCGGGACGTCGAATTGCTGGGCCAGGGCATCGCCGAAGGGGGGCAGGAAGCTACCGCCTTGCCCGCTGGCCCCAGGTTGCGGGTCGTGGGCCAGTTGCCACCGCTGGCCATCGAACGAGGCCACCCGGTTCGTCTTCGAGGTCTGCTTCTCGGCGCCATGGTTGGCGGCATTCGACTGACCAGCCACGACGAAGACCTCCCCGACTCCCACCTGGTTCACGGTCGCCAGAGCGATGGGCTTCCCCTTTGCCATCCCCCGCACCTCCAAGCGATACCAGCCTCCGGTGGGAACCTCCAGGCTGGTGGCGAAGCGACCGTCGGTGATGGCTGCCTCGATTTTCCTCCACTCGCCTGGGTTGCTCTCCCGGCTGAGGCGCACCTCGAGGTGCTCCGTCGATCGGGCCGCCTCGCTCAGTCGGCCTCGCAGGGGAACCATTCCCGTGTGTTTCGCCTGGCGCTGAACGACCTGCCACTCCTGCGGCGCGTCGAGCCGCAGCCCCACTCCGGCCTGGGCGACGACGAACTCCACCAACTCGGGGCATTGGAAGAACCCCGTCCACATGTTGTGACCCTGCCCCCGGGGCACGAGCAGCGTCATCGTTCCGCCCAGCGCGGCGTATCGCTCCTTCACCCGCCCGCTGTTGGCCTCGAGTGGCACCACCTTATCGACGTCGCCGTGGATGGCGAACAGAGGCACCTTCGCCCGGGCCAGGCTCTCCAGGCGATCCACCGGGGTGAATTCCTTAAGCCGGGCGCGCAGAACCTCGGGCTTCAGGCCGAACGCACCTGCCGCGCGATCGACCCCGGGATAACTCGCCAGGTCGCACACCGGGTAGATGCCGGCGAACCCGCCGACCTTCTCCGGGTTGGCGGCCGCCCACGACAGCGTCATCAACCCGCCCCTGCTTCGGCCCAGGAGCACCGGTTTGCTCGAGTAGCCGCGTGTCGTCAGCGTCGCATACAGCGCGTCGAAGACCTTGTTTCCCGCCGGACTGCCGAACGACTCTCCGGCATCGATCCCCGCGATGGCGATCCCCGCGGCCAGAAACCGCTCGAACATCCAGCGTTCCTCGGGCCCGGGGAGGTTGGGTAGCGTCGGTGCATACCATACCCATGGCTTGCCAACGGGCTGCGGACTCTCCTTCGGAGCGATTAGAAACGCGACCCGGCCACTGACCTCGAACACATCTCCGGGAAGGGGCAGCTTCTTCTTCGGCGCTTCCGCCGCGCAGGTTCCCGCTCCGGCCAGCACCAGGACCGCACACAGTCGGAACGCATTCATGAGAAGGTGTCTCCAGGGAGAGAGGGCATCGACTCGTTGCGCAGGGCTTCGAGAATGACTAGCGATCTGCTCGTTCTTCGCCAGTGTGGCCGCCAGGCCGGACTCGACTTCGCCCCCATCATGGGTAAAATGAGGGGGAATACGGCACTGCAATCCGACGCGGACCGTCCTGCCGACGGCGAGCAGGTCTGACCCCCTGTAAGGTTGTCTCGGACACGAACAGCCTTTTTGTCAGCGGTTTGACACTGTGAATGCCAGGATATCGAGTGGAACCAGGTTGAGCGGCCAAGGCCCTCACCGCCACCGACGAAGAGCAGAGGCTGTCGATGAGCGTCAAGGCTGGGACGAAACCCTGGCACTATGGGGGGGCAGTGCTGGCCACGGCCCTGGCGGTTTTCGTCCGCTGGCTGCTTGACCCGTGGCTGGGCGACCGGGTGCTGTTCGCGCCGTTATTCGCTGCCGTCGCCTTCGCCGTCTGGTTGGGTGGCTATCGCCCGGGGCTCCTGGCCGTCAGTCTCGGCCTTCTGGCCTGGGGCCTCCTGTTCGTCACGCTCGGTGTGGACACCCCACGTAACCTCATCGACCTGCTCACCTATCTCGCCACCAGTGGCATCCTCGTCGCATTTGGTGAGGCCTTTCATATTGCGCGCCGGCACTCGGAGACACACCAGCAGCGCCTGGAGGACGAGGCGGCTCAGCGACAACGGGCGGAGGCGGACAACCAGCAGCTGCACCACCAGTTGAGGGAGCGCGTGCGCGAGCTGCAAACCCTGCTCGACATCCTCCCCGTGGGCGTCTGGCAGGCGGACCCTGCCTGTCAGCGCATCATCGGCAACCGCGCGGCCTATGCCATGCTGGGTATGACCGAAGGCTCGAACGCCTCGGTCACGGGCCCAGAGGCGGGAGCTTCGCAGGGGTTTCGCTGCGTCGTGGATGGGAAGGAGGTTCCTCCCAGCGAGCTGCCAATGCAGCGCGTGGCCCGCACCGGCCAGCCGGTCCACGGCTACGAGCATGACGTGGTCTTCGACGATGGCACCATAAAAACGGTGCTGTGCAACGTCGCTCCGCTCATGAACGGTGATCAGCAGGTGCAGGGCGTCATCGGAGCCTACGCTGACATCACCGAACGGAAGCGAGCCGAGCGAGAGACGGCCAACCTGGGGCTGCGGCTGCAGTCGCTAGTGGACAACACCCCGCTGGCGGTCGTCGAGTGGGATGCCGACTTTCGCATCTCGCGCTGGTCGCGCCGGGCCGAGGAGCTGTTTGGCTGGTCGGCCGGCGAGGTGGTGGGAAAACGAGTCAGCGAGTTCCGCTGGATACACGAGGATGATGAAGCGAGGGTCACGGAGGCAGTCGCCCGGCTTCTCGATCCTTCCACCACGTTCGTTCCCTGCCGCAATCGCAACCGTACGCGAACCGGCGAGACGGTGCTGATGGAGTGGTACAACACTGTCCTGCACGACGAGTCGGGCCGGATTGTCGCCGTTCTGTCGCTGGGCCTGGACGTGACCGAGCAGGCGAGGGCCGAGGAGGAGCTGGGCCGACGGGTGGAGGAAGTCGAAACGCTGATGGAGTTCTTCCCCATCGCGGTGATCCGGGCCGAGGATGCGGAGTGCCGTCGCGTCACCGGCAATCCCGCCGCCCACAAGCTGCTGCGCGTGCAGGCCGGCAACAACCTGTCGAAGACACCCACCGCCGATCTGCCTCCTCCTGCCTACCGTACTCTGCAGAACGGCCAGGAGGTGCCGCCCGAGCGCCTTCCGATGCAGTATGCCTGCCGTCATGGCGTCGAGGTTCGAGACACGGAGTTTCAAATCCTCTTCGAGGACGGTGATTCGCGGCACATCTACTGCTACGCTACCCCGCTGTTCGACCGAGGGGGCCAGGTGCGTGGGTGTGTGTTTGCTGCCCTGGATATCACCGGTCTGAAGCAGGCGCAGGAGGCGCTGCAGACGCGGACAGCCGAGCTGGAGGCGCTGCTGTCGTCGGCGCCGTTGGGCTTCGCCTTCTTCGATCGCTCGCATCGCTATCTCCGCGTCAACGAGCAACTGGCGGCCATCAACGGCATCCCTGTCGAGGCCCACATCGGACGCACGATCACGGAACTGCTCCCCGTCAACGCCCGGGTGGTGAAACCCATAGTCGATCAAGTGTTTGCCACCGGGAAAGCGGTGGCCGATCTTGAGGTGGCAGGTGAAACACCGGCGCGTCCAGGCGAGCGCCGGCACTGGCTGACCACCTTCTACCCGGTGCGCGGCGAACATGGCGTCGTGGCGGTCGGAGCGACGGTCATGGAGATCACCGACCGCAAGCGCGCCGAGGAGGCGCTGCGCGAGCAGGAGGAGCGGTTGCGGCTGGCGGTCGAGGCTACCGGCGTTGGTATCTACGACTTCGACCCGGTAACGCGCCGCCAGGTGTTCAGCGACCAGGCCAGGGCCATCTGGGGTTTCCCGCCAGGGACGGAGTTGACTCCGGAGGTCGTGCTGGAGGCCATTCACCCTGATGACCGCGACTGGGTGCGAGCTGCGGCCGAGGCATCGCTGGCCCCCCAGGCCGAGGGCAGGTTCGAGGTCCGGCACCGCATCGTCCGGCCAGATGGGGAGATCCGCTGGGTGCAGGTGAGCGGACGCACCACCACCTCCTGTTGTTGCGGCATGCGCTCGATCGGCACCATGCTCGACGTGACCGAGGCGGAGCGATCGGAGCGACAACTGCGGGCCAGCGAGGAGCGGTTCCGACTCGCAGCCGAGGCGGTCAACGGGTTGATTTACGACCACGACGTGCGGACAGGCATGGTGTGGCGATCGCAGGGGCTGCTGGCTCTTACCGGCTATAACCCCGAGGAGGCAGAGCCCACCGCTCGCTGGTGGGTCAACCTGTGGCACACCGATGACGTGAGGGACGGCGATCGCCTGGCCAGGGACGTCTACCAGGGGGCGATTTCGGCGTTCGAGCATGACTACCGGGTGCGGCACCGAGATGGGCACTATGTCCAGGTCTGGGAGCGTGGCCGGATCCTCCGGGACGAGGAGGGCAAGCCCATCCGGGTGATCGGCTGCACCGTGGACGTGACCGAGCGGAAGCAGCGGGAACGCCAGCTGGCGGAGGCGAACCGACGGCTGCAGGAGTCGCTGGCGCTGCTGGATGTGTTCCTCGGCACGGCCCCGGTTGGGTTATGTTTTCTCGACACCAGCTTTCGCTATGTCCGGGTCAACGACACGCTGGCCCGGCTCAACGGCCTGCCGGTGGAAGCGCACCTGGGCCGCACCATCCAGGAGGTGCTACCCGCCCTGTGGTCGGCCATCGCGCCACACCTGCGGCGCGTGCAGGAAACGGGCCAACCGGTGGCGAATGTCGAGGTCCGTGCTGCCGTTCCGTCGCGGGGGCCGGACGAGGGGGTGTGGCTGTCGAGTTACTACCCCATCCGTCTGGGCGCCGACCTGATCGGCTATGGAATCGTGGCCCAGGACGTGACCGACGCCAAGCGTGCCGAGGAATCGCTGCGGGCCAGTCAGCGGGCCGAGCAGGAACGCGCTACTGAACTGGAGACGTTGCTCCGGGCCGCGCCGACTCTCATCTGGATCGCCCACGATCCGGCCTGCCGTTCTATCACTGGCAACGCGGCCTCCTACCAGGTCCTGGGGATGACCGAGGGCACCAACGTGTCGGCGACCGCCGATGGTGCGCTGGCCCGGCCATTCCGCGAGTATCGCAACGGTGTGCCGGTGCCACCCGGTGACCTGCCAATTCAGCGGGCGTCGGCGACCGGACGCCCCGTCGAGGGGGAAGAGCTGAGCTTCCACTTCGCGGACGGCACCGTGCGGCACTTCTACGGCAATGCCGTGCCGATCCTGACGGCCGAGGGCGCGGTGCGCGGCTGCGTGGCCGCCTTCATGGACATCACCGCGCTGAAAAATGCCCAGCAGGCCCTGAAGGAGGCGGATCGGCGCAAGGACGAGTTTCTCGCCACTCTGGCCCACGAGCTGCGCAATCCCCTGGCTCCGGTGCGTCACGCCATCCAGATCTTGCACCTCCGGGAGTCGCCTTCGGAGGAGGTTGTCTGGGCTCGGGACATGATCGACCGGCAAATCCAGCAGATGACCCGGCTCATCGACGACCTGATGGATGTGTCGCGGATCGCCCGGGGGCGGCTCGAGCTTCGCAAGGAGCGCATCGAGCTGGCGAAGGTCGTGCAAGGTGCCGTGGAGACCAGCCGGCCTCTCATCGAGAAGCAGCAGCACGCGCTGGCCCTGGCGCTGCCGCCCGAACCGATCTACCTCGATGGCGACCTGACCCGGCTGGCGCAGGTTTTCGCCAACTTGCTGAACAACGCCGCCAAGTACACCGCGCCCGGTGGACACATCTGGCTGACCGCAGAACGGCAGGGGGGCGAGGTGGTGGTCAGCGTCCGCGACACCGGCGAGGGCATCCCCCCCGACATGCTGCCACGCGTGTGGGAAATGTTCACCCAGGTGGGTCGTACGCTCCAGCACTCGCAGGGCGGAGTGGGCATCGGGCTGCACCTGGTCCAGCGGCTGGTGGAGATGCACGGCGGCCGGGTCGAGGCACACAGCGAGGGGGTTGGCAAGGGAAGCGAGTTCCTCGTCCGGCTACCCCTGCTGATCGAGCCGTCTCTGCAACCCACACCCACTGCGGGGGAGAATCATCTGACAGGATCGGCCGTCTCGCTGCGCATCCTGGTGGCGGACGACAACCGCGATGCCGCCGAAAGCCTGGCGCTGCTGCTGCGCATCCTGGGCCATGACATTCGCACGGCCAATGATGGTGCGGAGGCGGTCCAGGTCGCCGACGCGTTTCGGCCCGAGGTGATTCTGCTCGACATTGGCATGCCGAAGCTGAACGGCTACGACGCGGCCCGACAGATCCGTCAACGCGACTGGAGCCGGGGCACACTGCTGATCGCCGTCACGGGTTGGGGTCAGGAGGAAGACCGGCACCGATCGGAGGAGGCCGGCTTTAATCACCACACCGTGAAGCCCGTGGATCCCCAGGCGCTGATCAAACTACTGGCGGAGCTGCAATCCACCCGGGCCGGAACCGCGCGGTAGCCCGGCGCATCCCTGGGTGGTCAGTGTCGGGCGCTGAGCAGTATACTCCAGATCCTGACGCATCCAGGCTCACCCATGCGAGTCCGGTCCCGACAGGTCGAGAGGATGGCGCCTTGTTGCTCATTTTGAGGCAAGACAGAGTTCGCTTCTGGCACAGGTTTCGCTCTTCTGCCGCCCTCGCTCGTTTTCGGCACAGAAGACCCCTCGACAAGGAGCCCGCCGCGCCATGCACACCAACCTTGATCTGATCCTGACGCTGACGGGCGGCCTCGTGGCGGCTCTGATTCTTGGCTATCTCACCAAGCGGCTCGGGTTGTCGCCCATCGTCGGCTACCTGCTCGCCGGGGTCGCAGTCGGACCCTACACACCCGGATTCACCGCTGATCGGCATCTGGCGGAGCAACTCGCCGAGGTCGGCATCATTCTGCTAATGTTCGGCGTTGGATTGCACTTTCACCTGAAGGAGCTGCTGGCTGTGCAGCGGATCGCCGTTCCCGGTGCGGTCGTGCAGAGCCTGGTTGCCACCCTTCTCGGAGCAGTGATGGGATGGGGCTTTGGCTGGGGCTGGTCGGCTGGCCTGGTCTATGGGATGGCGATAGCCGTCGCCAGCACTGTGGTGCTGATCCGCGTACTTTCCGACAACAACGACCTGCACACCCCCGCAGGGCACGTTGCCGTCGGCTGGCTGGTCGTCGAGGATCTGTTCACCGTGGTGATGCTGGTGGTGTTGCCCGCGCTGTTCGGCGGAGATGCCGAACCGGATTTATTCACGGCGGGAGTGCTGGCTCCCTTTGGCGGAGCCGAAGCCTGCGCTGGGGGCGGTCTGGCCTTGGCCCTGGTGCTGACTGCCGTCAAGATCGCCCTGCTGGTCGCCCTGGTGTTTTTGGCCGGTGGTCGCCTCCTCCCCTGGATCTTGCAACGCGTAGCCGAGACGCGATCGCGCGAGCTGTTCACCCTGGCAGTGCTTGCCATCGCCCTGGGAGTAGCCGTCTGCTCAGCCAAGCTGTTTGGCGTATCGATGGCCCTGGGTGCTTTCCTGGCTGGCATGGTGGTGGGCCGCTCCGACTTCAGCCTCCGGGCTGCCACCGATGCTTTGCCGATGCGCGATGCCTTCGCCGTGCTCTTTTTCGTCTCGACAGGCATGTTGTTCAACCCCCGCTACCTTGTCGAGACGCCCTGGTTGGTGGGGGCCACCCTGGGGATCGTGATGCTGGGCAAGCCCCTGGCCGCCCTCACCATCGTGCTGTTACTTCGTTACCCCCTGCGAGTAGCTCTGGCGGTTTCGGTCGCCCTGGCACAGATTGGCGAATTTTCGTTCATGCTCGCCTCTCTCGGCCGGGGGTTGGGTGTACTTCCCGATGCCGCCGCCAATGCCCTGGTCGGAGCCGCCATCGCCTCCATCTCGTTCAACCCATTGCTGTATCGCCTGGTCGATCCGATCGAGGCCTGGTTCGTACGCCGGCCCCGGTTGCTGCGCTGGCTGGGAGTGCGCAGCGCTTCACCTGGCTCGGCTGCCACCACCCGGGACGATGCGGGCCGTATCAGCCGTTACCAGGCAGTGGTGGTAGGGTACGGGCCGGTCGGTCAGACGCTGTCGCGCCTGCTAAGTGACAACGACATTGCGCCGATCATCGTCGAGATGAATCTGGAAACGGTGCGGCGACTGCGCGAGGAGGGGCAGGCCGCGATCTACGGCGATGCCAGTCACCGCGACACACTGGAGGCCGCCGGTGTCGATAGTGCCGCTGCTCTGCTTCTCACTTCGTCCGGTTTGCGGAACGCGGCAGAGATGATCCGCCTGGCCCGCGAGCTGAACCCCGGCATTCGCGTGGCCGTCCGCTGCACTTACCTGCGCGAAAAAGCGGGCCTTCTTCAAGCTGGGGCCGACGAGGTCTTTACTGGCGAAGGCGAGGTGGCTCTGGCCATGACCGAATCGTTCCTGTGGCGGCTCGGAGCCACGCCCGAGCAGATCGACCGGGAACGCACCCGCATCCGCACCGAACTGTTCGGAGTGCCCACCACTGTGAACATGCTGACACTCACCGACCTGCGTCCGGCCACGACCTCTACTTCTCCGGAACACCCCGAGCTGAAACCTACTCCTTCCGTGGATGGCACGAACACACCGCCTACACACGTCGCCGCCCCTGCAGCGCCCACGGCACCAGGCGCCCAGGTCGAATGATCCGCTAACGTCGAGTCCTGCTGGTGTGCAGTGAATGGCAGTCCGAGCCATCTGCCTGGGGGCGACCCTAACCCGAGAACAAGGTCCCATCATGTCTCTGAGCGACCTTCTCTGCTGTGCCGTCCTTCTCGACGGTGGTCCCTCGTCGACCAAGGGCGACCTTGTGGAAGAGTTGCTGACCCACCTGGCCGAGGCCGGGCATGTTACTCACGCGGACATTCCCGCGCTGCGCGACGCGGTCCTGCGGCGCGAGCAACTGGGATCTACAGGCATTGGACGCGGCCTGGCCATTCCGCACGCGAGATATGCATCCCTGTCCCGGGCGCTTGGCATCCTGGCCGTCTGTCGCCAACCGGTCGAGTTCGACAGTCTCGACGGTGAACCAGTGGACCTCATCGTGCTGGTTCTGGCTCCGCCTGCTGAGCCGGGGCGGCATCTCGGCGCCGTGGCCCGAGATGGGGAGAGGCTCCTCCGTTGCCTGGCCGACGTTGCTTTCTGCCAGCGGCTGCGTCAGGTCAAGTTGGCCGAGTGCGTGGACCCGGAGCGGTGGCTGCGGGAAATCCTCGACGATCATTCCTCTTCCTCTCCATTCTGACCCAACGACATGAGACGGCCGAAAGGTGATCGCCATCGTCACCACTACTTGCTACTCGCTCCCTGGCCGCTCATGCTCCAGCGAAATCTCAGGCGCAGATGCCGCCCAACAGGTAGAACGCCATGCCGGCCCTACGGCGAGTTGATTCCTGAACGCCTGGCATTACTCCTCCCCTTGGCGCTCTCGGGTGCGAGCGCTACCTTTGTGTCGTCAGAGACAAACCCGGCCCGGGCCCCACAAGAAAAACGTCGGCGGGAGTTCGCCGCGCGAGATGGCCCGACGGTGGACGACTTCGGCTTGTTGGACTCGTCGGGAAACTCTAAGAAAACAGAAGACAGCAAATTGCTAGAAGGTATGGTCCGTGTGCGTCTCATTCGGTCATCCCAGTCACCTTCTCCCGGTGTATCCAACCAGAGCCATCACTCTGGCTCCAAAGACCTCGCGCCACCAGCTGGATGGGTGTGGCACGATCCTCGGGGAGGCGGGAGAAACTGGTGGATTGCCGATGAGGACGAGGTTGCGGTTCCTGGGCAAATCCTGGAAGATGGCGGAACAGTGACAAACGCGGTCCGACACTTCTGGGACAACATGAGGCAGAATCCGCATGGGTAGGATTTTTGAGAAGCGCAAGGCGACGATCTTCAAGACTGCCGCTCAGAAGTCGAAGCTGTACTCCAGGTATGGGAAGCAGCTTTACGTGGCGGCCCGGAATGGCGTGCCCGACCCGGACGCCAACCCGGTGCTGCGCACCCTCGTGGAACGTGCGAAGCGCGAAAACGTCCCGAGCCACGTGATCGACAAGGCGATTCAGAAGGCCTCCGGCACAGGAGGCGAGGACTTCCAACCCGCGCGCTACGAGGGATTCGGTCCTGGTGGTGCCCTGATCATCGTCGATTGTCTGACCGATAACCCTACGCGCACCATCTCCGACGTGCGCAGCTGTTTCACCAAAACAGGGTCGAAGCTGGCTGCCATCGGATCGGTGGCGATGTCGTTCGACCACGTGGCGATTCTTTCGTTCGAGGGGAAAAACGAGGAGAAGGTGCTGGAAGCCATGTTCGCGGCAAACGTCGCCGTCGAGGAGGTTGAAAGCAAGGACGGCACCATCACGGTCTTCGCCCCTCCCGCCGAGTTCTTCAAGGCCAAAACCGCCCTGCTCGAGGCGTTCCCTGGCCTCGAGCTGGACGTGCAGGAAATCACCTTCCTGCCCCTGACGCGCAAGGTACTCAGCGGGGACGAACTGGCCCTGTTCGAGCGGTTCCTGGGCATGTTGAACGAATGCGACGACGTGCAGGAAATCTACCACGACGTGGCGCTTTCCAGCTAACCGACAGGCAGGCCGATAATCGCCTGGGTTCACTCGACAACCTGGCAGTTAACCAGTCTCCTCTACTGCCGCAGGCAGGGCTGCCTCTTCCGGGTAGGCGATCCTCGGCGTTCGTCACGCGCTCCCAGGTTGTCCTCAATGCGGGGTGGCTCAGGCGATGAACGATCTTCCAGAGGATTTGCGCCAGGTTCTCTCTTCGCGGGCCGACGATGCCGACCGTCTCTGTGACTGGCCGGCTCTGTCGTGGGATGCTCTTCGCACCAGCGGGTTGTTAGCCGCGGGTGTGTCGTCCCGGTATGGCGGCACGGAGGCCGACCCCGTGCGTCTGCTCCGACGGTCTGAATCGCTTGCCGGGGCGTGTCTGACAACGGCGTTCATCCTCAGTCAGCGCGAGGCGGCCGTTCGCCATCTGCTGCGCGGGCCGGAGCATCTGGGACAACGCTACTTACCTCAGCTGGCCAGCGGTGCCCTGTTTCTGACGGTGGGATTGTCGCAGCTGACCACCTCGCGGCAACATGGCCAACCCGCCTTGCTGGCGACCCCGCAGCCTGGAGGCGGCTACCGGCTCGAGGGGGAAGCTCCCTGGGTGACTGGGGCCGACCAGGCAGCCGCGCTGGTTCTCGGCGCAGTGCTGCCCGATGGACGACAGGCACTCTTCGTCGTGCCGACAGATCGGCCCGGCCTGAGCGTTGGGCCGCCACTGCCCCTGGCAGCGCTGGCCGGCTCGCGGACGGCTGCTGTGCGCTGCGCCGGGGTGAGCGTTGCCGGGGAGGATGTCCTGACCCAGCCGGCGGACCAAGTACTCGGAAACGTCGGCGGGGGCGGGCTGGACACCTCCTCCCTGGCGCTGGGCCTGGCCCAGGCGGCCACGGACGATCTCCGCGAGGAATCCCACCACCGGCCTGCACTGGGAGTGGTGGCTGATCGGTTCGATCAGGCCCTGGCCTCGGCACGAGCGCGGCTCCATCTGCAGGCGGTCTCGTCAGAACCCGAAGCGGTACTCGCCCTGCGTGCCGAGGCCACCCGGCTCGCCCTGACGGCGACCCAGGCCGGGCTGCTGGCGGTCAAGGGGGCCGGGTTCATCGCACCGCACCCGGTGGAGCGGCGACTTCGGCAGGCCTCGTTTTTCCTGGTCTGGTCGTGCCCACGTCCGGTCGCCGAGGGGGTTTTGTCGGGCCTCCTGCCACTTTCCATGTAGCACATGTGCCGGTGGCCCACACCTGTTGTCGCAGGGCCGCCCTTGCACCTGGCAATGATTCACTGAATCATCGGTGACAGGACTGGGGATGTTCTCGTCGTGAAGGCTGATCTCGGGGTGCATCGCTCTGGGATCTCGGCCACCTCGGCCCCGGCTGACTCCAGTGTGGGGGGCGGGTGACCATGACGCGGCTGTCGAGTATGCAACGGGCAGTTCATTCACCTCGCAAAGCCTGGGATGAGCATGGCGGCAATGCGATCGGGGCGGAGGATTCCCTGTTCGTGCATGAAGGCATCGGCGGAAGAAACAAGGTCGGCGCCCTGATCTCCGCCGAGTAAAGAGCCTCTTTGTCGGCGCGCGGCGGCAGCGTATAGATGCATATCCGAACCGAGGAGATCCTCTTCAGCGGTATTGAGGAGTAATACAGCGTTAGCTTGGTGTCCTTTCAAGTTTGCAATGCCCGCTCGAATCAATTTGGCCAGCGGATTTGACCATGGCATGTTCTTTCTCTCGATCCGCCTGGCTTCGCGTCCGGCAGACCGGAGTAAACGGGCGCGGCGACTGAAATAGCCTCCCCCTGCAGGCTCTGCCGAAGCAGTCGCCAGGGTGGTACGAGCCTGAAGATGCATCATAAACAGGTACAAGATCAAAAATGATTCATACATGGTGGTGCGGTTCAATGCGGCTCTCTCTCGACTGAGGTATTCCCACGCCTGACGGTTTTCTCCCCTGTATAAGTATGCTTCGGTCCGTCCGTAAAAGCTCCAGTAAGTGCCCATCACATTGCCTGGTTGGGGCCACTGTTCCCATGACTCCTTCAATACTTCATCTACTTTGTCGGGTTGGTCTGAGGCAAGGAAAAGAATGTAGGAGTGTACCAACAAGGTGCATAAGGCGAAGGGATCTTTTCGCCGGCGGGCATCAGCAATCCAACCAGGTAGGTCATGACTGATGTCTTTCCATTGACCGAGCATCATCAGGCAATCAATCCAGCCATGCAACAGCTTGGTAATTCCGACTCCTGCCAGAACATGGTTGCGAGTCGCTATGTCCTCAGCGAGTGCAAATCGGGCCTGACCTTCTTTCCATGCCCCAGCGGTCCAGGCGGTATATCCGCTCCACAAATGGGCCTTGGCAAGTAGAAGAGGATTGTTCACGCGTTCTGCCAGAGTAATGGCTTGTTTCCTGATTTGATCTGCGCGAACTAGACTCGATAGCCCTTCGGATGCGGTCAAGAAGGCTTCGGTGCCAAGCCCTTCGATAAGACGAGAAGGTTCCCCGGCATTCAAGGTCAGCCCGACAAGTTTGGTTTGGTAAACGAGATGCTGCGCCATATCGATCAGGGCGGTGCGGTAACCAGCCAGGTCGCATACATCGATTCGCAGAAGTTCTTCTTTGGGGATTGATTCAGGGGATCGTTCTGTAAAGTTCAGACCTCGCAACTTGATATACAGTCTTTCTTTCATGATGGAGAGAATGGCTTGCCATTTGGTTTTGATCAGCCGCAAACCTACCGAGTGCAGGAGCGTCTCAAGTATATCCATCCCCTCCTTCACGTGCCCCGCCAACAAGAATTGGTCCGCAGCCTGCCGGCGCAACTCTACCGCCTCTCGACCCTCCGTCCCCTCGGCAGCTGCCAGGTAGATTGGTCCTGCCTCTGCCCCGCGCCCGGCATTGGCCAGGGCATCAGCCAGTTTCTTGCGCAGTTCTCTTGCCTCGACACCCTGAACCGGTCGCAGTTCCATTGCCTTCTGGTACAACCCTGCCGCATGGTCGAACGCCATGCTCCCGGCCGCTCGATCTCCGGCCCGTCCATAATAGCCGCCGGCTTTCTCCGACTCCCCCGCTCCCTCAAAATGCCCGGCCACTTCTTCCAGATCGCCTTGCCCCGACTCCTCCAGCGCCAGCGCTAATCGCCCGTGATGACCACGCAACACTACTGGTGCCAGTCCGGCGGTTACAGTTTCTCGAATACGGTCGTGGTACGTCTCCACTCGCAGTTGTTCGCCCAGATGCGTACCGCGTACAAATCGGCCCACCTCCAATCGCGCCAGCAAGGTCCGGGCGTCCGCACCAGCCCCGGCCGCCTGGCAGATTTCACGTTCACCAATCGGCCGGCCTGATACCGCCACCACTTCCAGGAGACGTTGGGCTCCCTCTGGCAGACGACCCACGCGAGCCCGGATCAATCCTTCCAGGGTGATCTCGCCCTGTGGTGTTGCGCCCTCCACTCGACCGGCGTTGGCCTGGATCCCCTGGATCAATTCGGTGATGAAGAAGGGATTGCCGCCAGACTCCCGGTGGATGCCCGCCGCGTGCGGTTCTCCCTCATCTCCCAGAAGTTGGCGCACCAGTTCGCGCGTTTCGGCCTCGGTGAGCGGCAGTATGGGCAAGGCGCGCTGATCCAGGTCCTTTCCTTCTTCCAGCGCTTTCGTCAAGGCGCGCAGACAGGGGCTGTCGGTATCCTCACTGCGATGCGAGACCAGCCACAGCAATGCAGGGGGCTCGGGCGGCAGTAAAAGATCGGTGAGGATGCGAGCACTGTCGGTGTCTCCCCATTGCAGGTCGTCAATATAGATGACAATCGGATGGCGCTCTCCCAGTCGACTCAGCAACTCCTTTAACCCGGCGAAGGCCTGTTGCCGAACCTCGAAGGGGTCCGGCGACAACACCTGGCGTTTAGCGGCCTCGGCCCAGCCTTCGACCTGTCCCAGCACGGGAAAGACACGCGTCAACGGACCGACGTCCCGGGGCAGCAGCGACGCCACATCCTCGGGGTCCAGGCTGCGAAGATACTGCACCAGGACATCCACCACCGGATCCAGAGCCTTGTAGGGAACCGACTCATGTTCGTAACAGCGACCTTCCAGAATGATGGTTCCCCGGGCGTCTTGATCAGCGAGAAAATGCCGGAGGAGGGCACTCTTGCCGATACCCGACGGACCGCTGATCGTCACCAGGACTGGTTTGCCCAGCCTGCTGGCCTCGTAAGCCTCATTCAAACACTGCAGATGACGTTCCCGACCCAGGAGGGGCGTCTCGCGGGCCAGGGGACTGGCACTGGGAAGGATATCTACGGTCCGCCCCATGCGTTGAAGCACCTCACCTGCGGTGGGTCGCTCCTCGGGAGTTCGCCGCAGCAGCGCCAGGCACAGATCGTTGAGGTCCGATGGAACGTCGGGGAACAGAGCGCGAGGTTCTGTGGGATCGGTAGTTTGTTTGTCCCGGATCATCTTCATGAGAGAGCCGGTGAACGGTAATCGGCCGGTCAGGGCCTGGTAGAGCATCACACCGACGCTGTACCAGTCGCTGGCCATGGACGAGACCGGCGGCGATTGAAATTGCTCAGGGGCCATGTAGGGCAAGGTGCCCTGCAAGCGCTGATCACCCTGCCAGTGCTGGCCAGTGGGCCCCACCTGGGTAGCCAGGCCAAAGTCGAGGACGGCCACGCGTCCCTCTCTGGTTACACGCACATTCCCGGGCTTGAGATCACGATGGACGCAGCGATGAGCATGCAGCGCCGCCACTCCCTCGGCCAACTGTCCCAGAGTTTCGCGTAGCCGCTCCAGATGCAAGGGAGAATGGTTCAGGGCCAGGGGGACGCCTTCGAACTCGGCCGTGGTGGCCATCGAAACCTGCATGGAACCTGGCGCTGCCCCTGGACGAACGTATTGAAGAAAGTCCACGCCCTCGACCACTTCCATGGTCAGCAGCCATTCGTAGCCATCGGATTCCAGTTCATACAGTTGAGCCAGATTGGGATGCGACACGCCCTGGAGAAAGCGGAATTCCCGTTTGAACAGTTCCAGAGAGGCGCCATCCATGCGCTGCATGGTTTTAAGAGCCACTTCGCGGCGGGTGCGGGTGTCGAGGGCTCGATAGACGATGCCCATGCCGCCCTTGCCCAGTTGGCCCAGGACCTGATAACGCTCCAATGAAGGTGGAGCGACCGCCTCCGAGAGGGAAGGTGCAGGTGGGGTGTCCGTTGCGAGATCAGCGGTCTGCTGTGGCGTTGTGGCCACACTAAGGTCGAAATCTTGCAAGGCAACCGCCTGGTGATCGGAAGTCGCCTCTCTTTCGATGAAGCCTCGGGGCCCGGTCGAATCGATTGGATCCACCTGGTTGTCTTGCTGGCGAATTCCATCGGCGTTCATGGATCAAACTCCAGAGAGATCTCGCATGCATCGAAATAAAAGGGCAAGAATGGAAGCAGGATTAGCTGGCCTGAATCAATTCGGTCTCACGGTTGCGGCACGAGGATCTTTACTGCGGTTCCAGCCTGTATCTTCACCCGCAGCGAGGATCGCTTTGCGTCGGCATAGGCCCCTTTCAGCAGATCCTCTCCCTCCGCGTTTTTGACGAAAAAATCGAACTTGAGCGCTTTCGGCTTCTTCCAGATGACAGTGACGACATAGTTGCCCTCGGGGGCGCCATCTTCACTGGCGTAGGTTCCCAGTGAGAAGCTGCCGTCCTCCTTTACCTTGCCAACGGGAAAGGCGGGGAATTTGGACTCCTCGAAAGTAGGGTGGAAGATCACCCGAGCACCGGCCATGGGTATGGTTTTGCCATCCTTCTTCTGAAAGAGGATTTCGCCTTGCACCGGAGTGACGGCGAGTTTGGCATCATTGCCGCAGCCCGTCAGAGCCGGAAGGATCATCCCCGCGAGAATAAAACCCGCCGTTCGCATGGAAAGCACTCCCTCACCTGTTTCATTTCCAGCTAATGCGGAAGCGGTTTAGTAATTCCCATCGATGGTGTAGCCATCATCCACTGCCACCAGGCGTGCGTAGGTGTTGAAGCTCACTCGGGTGCTGAGGAAGCGCACGGAGCCATCCACGAAGACGTGGTTGGCGCCGCCAGGATGGAAGGAGAAGGAGGCGCCGATCAGGTTGTCATTGGTGCAATTGACCGGACAGCGGGCATCGCGGTGAAGATGGGTGTGCGCGAAGACGTCGCCCCAACCGCCGCCCAGGGTGGTCTGGTTCGGAACTAGTTTGCCGTCCCTGTACAGATCAGGTCGCCCGGCAATCTCTGCCATCAGAATTGAATTCGAGGTGCCATCCATGGACGAGATCTGCACAAGAGAAGGCGAGCCGGGATAAGAAACCAATCCGAAAAGGGCCAGGACTGGGGCGAAACCGCGAATATCCGGACGCATGGCACCCCGAAACGGATGGGAGGTGGCGGCGATGCCAAAATCCGTTGGCGTTTCAATCTGATCGATGGGGGCGTAATCCGACACCGAGGAGGTCCAGGTGAACGGGAAATAGGTCGAGGTGTATAGCTCCGTGGAGCGCACCGAAGAGGGACAAATGAGTAGATTCAGCCGGGTCTTGATCAATTCGTCGTTCGGGGGCGCGGCGAAGGGAGCCGCGTAAAGGCCACTGAAGTTGTACTGTCTGGCCACGTTGTCCTGCTCCATGTAGGGAAGGATAAACGGACCCCACGACACGATGCACTTGAGGAACAGTTTGTCTGGCCGGGTTAAATCAGTCTCGATGTTGTAGCTGGGGGGTAATTTGCCATGGGTGTCGTGGTAGTTGTGGATGGCGAGGCCGAGTTGTTTGAGGCTGTTGGCGCACTTCATGCGGGCAGCAGCTTCCCGAACTTTCTGAACTGCCGGTAATAGCAAACCAATGAGGATGGCAATGATGGCAATCACCACCAGCAGTTCGATCAGCGTGAATCCACTGCGAGTATTAACATGGTTTGGGCGCATGTGAACTCCACAAGATTGATTATGGGCCAGGGATTATGAGCTGCATGGAGATGATGGTTTGTTCGGCGAGGCCATCCACACCAGGGCAGAAAGGCCAGCGAGAAAGCGGGCCACGTCTTTCCGTGCATCTGGGTGGCAGTCCAGTAATGCTTGCCAGTTCGGAGTATGTCCCGATTCCACCCCTCGAAGTATGCCCGCCAGGATCTCATGCAGGAGGCGATCCCTGTTGCCGGAGGAATTAGAGTCGGGTGGCATGGTTCACTCGCGATGTTAGAACTCCGGTGAATCAACTACCAGGCCTTTGCATTTTCCATGTTGCAAATGGTCCCGAATCTCGATTGAAGGACCATGGATGCAGGCAAATACTGGTGGAGGAAGGTGCCATCACCACTCCTCCACCGCAGTAGGGCATTTTTTTTGAAAACTGGGTAAGCAAGGAGTCGGTCATGTGCAAAGTAGGAGGTCATTTGCATGACGATTGATCGCCTTGCTAACTCCCCTTGCGTTTGTACTCGATCCAACCCTTACCTTCCCAGCTGTACTCGACCGGTGCCGGCACGAATGGATTAAACGGCGCAGAAATCGCCGTCATGATGAAGCTGCCATCGATAACCTTTGAGAATCGACCTGTGCACTGTGCTAATGCAGGGGTGAATTCCGCGATCCAGAGGGTGTAAGGCGCACCATTTTCATCGAATAATACCTGGACAAATCCCGAGTAATCGAAGGCCAACTTGTCACCGTTGGCTGCCTCACACACAAATGGAACCGCACTTGAGAAGGCTCCGGTGACCACGTCATCCACCTGCACCGCGCCCAGGCCATAATACTTGCCCAGTTCCGTGGCATTTCCGACTGCCCAATGGGCGGGAGTCAGCCCGGGAGCGGTGGGGATGTAATCGACGATGCCTGCTCCGTTAATCTTGAACGATTTGACCTGAGCCTCCGCCCGGGTGCCACCAACTATCACTGTGGCCAGGGCAAGCAAGCGAATGCAGGCAACCAACAGAAATTTGAGTCGAGCCATGATGAGTCTCCAGGCCCGCAAGCCAAATTAGCCAGGGGGACACCGTGCGGGCCGAACGGTGTGAGGCCAGAAAGCAACGACGCGAGAGCGAACGACAGGCCTTCCGGGAATGGGATCCTGGGAGGTAGAGGCGTAGCCTGAACGGGTCTGGTGGAACATTCAGCTCCACCAGATGGATACAAAACGCCAGGTCATGTCGTTGGGAAGGGCGCAGATGGGCAATCCGCTCTGCTTTTCTGTCAGGGTGCGACAGCGCCGATGGCCCTCCCTGTCTCACCAGATGCGATAACTTTCCGATCCGAACGCGAAAACTGGAATAATCCTTGACCTGCACCCGAATCGCTGGTTTTGGTGTGGCGCACTACAGGCTGCTGGTGCCATCCGAACTACAGGAGAAAAAGCTGGTCTCGCTTCGGTTCAAAGAACGGGGGCGGGATTTCTCCTCTTGAAAGAAGGCACTTGTGCATCGCGAAATCGGGTGGTACATGGTAATCACCTGATCGCTTCATGTTCTGCAGGTTTGCCCATGCCCCATGCCACGCGCATTGAAGCCCTGATCGAGAAATCCCGCCAGGGGATCTCGGAGGCACTCGGTAAACTCCTGGAAGAGTGCCGGCCCTACCTGTTGTTAATTGCACGCGAAGAACTACAGCCCCAGTTGCAGGCCAAACTGGGAGCTTCCGACCTGGTGCAGCACACGTTCTTGCTGGCCATCAATCACTTTGATCAGTTCAACGGATCGAGCCGGGAGGAACTGCAGGGTTGGTTGCGAGCGATCCTCCGGAGTGTGTTGATGGGGACCGCCCGATCGTTCACAGGTACCGCAAAAAGAGATTCCGGCCGTGAAACTCAGCTGGAGCAAGCGGAGAAGGGTACTTCCTGGCTAGTAGATCCCGGTCCAAACCCTAGTTCGGTACTGGACCGCGCTGAGCAGGAATCGAAGGCGTTGCGGGCCATCGAACTACTGCCCGAACATTATCGCCAGGTGCTACTACTGCATCACCGAGATGGGCTCTGTTTTGAGGAAATTGGACGGCGCATGAACCGAAGTCCGGATGCCATTCGCATGTTGTGGACCCGGGCGGTAGTTCAGCTGGGCAAGACCGTGGATGACGCCCCATGACCAATCCCGATGATCTTACACCGCTGCAATGGCAAACTCTCCTCCGGAAACTGGAAGCAATCGACCAGGGGTTGTGTCAAGAAGGTAACCCTGAGGGGGTAGAGGAGCCTCCGCCCGGTCTGGAGGAGGGCAAGGCCGGCATCGCTATCCTGGGCCGTCTGTTTCGTTCCGCGGGGGAATCCGATAGCCAACCCACCGATCACTTGAAGGCTGCGGAGCCGCTTCAGGATGATCAATCTTCCTCTCTGAATCTTGTGTTCGAGCGTTACCACTTGCACCGCGTGCTGGGTCGGGGTGGGCATGGCATCGTATATCTTGCTGAGGATCCCAGACTAAAACGTCTGGTGGCCCTGAAAATTCCACGTCTTGAGGTGCTATTTCATCCGGACCTGCGCCGGCGTTTTCTAGCCGAGGCTCAGACTGCTTCCCGGCTGGAACATCCCCATTTGGTCTCCGTGTACGAGGCCAGCGAAATCGGTTCGGTGTGCTACGTCGCCACTGCCTACTGTCCTGGCCCCACCCTGGCAGAATGGCTTCGTAAACACCCCGACCCCATTCCCTGTCGGGTGGTCGCTGAACTGATAGTGATTCTTGCGGATGCGGTGGCATACATGCACAGTCGTGGAGTGCTCCATCGCGATCTCAAGCCAGGCAACGTGATCTTGCAGGGAGCGAACCTGGTTGTCAGTCAATCACTAACACTGGCTGATCTGGGCACTCCGCGGATCTGTGATTTTGGCCTGGCGAAGAATCTGAATGATTCGCTGGGAGACACGGGAAGTTTTGCGATTATCGGAACGCCCGCTTACATGGCGCCGGAACAGGCCGAGGGGCGCACGGCCGACATCAGCGTGGCCACTGACATCTGGGCCCTGGGCGTGATCCTGTATGAAGTGCTGACCGGCCAGGTGCCGTTTGGCAAGGGAGCACCCTCCGAGGTGCTTCGTCGCATTCATCAGGCGGACCCGGACCCCATCAGTCGCCGTTGCCAGGGTGTGTCGCCAGACCTGGAAACCATCTGCCGCAAATGCTTGCAAAAGGACCCGAAGGAGCGGTATGCCACCGCAGCGGAACTGGCAAACGACTTGCGCAACTGGCTCGAGGGAAAGCCTGTTCTAGCCCGGCGACACAGCGTTCTTGAACGTCTGTTGCTCTGGCGCAAACGTGAACCGGGCCTTGCGGCGGCCTTTGCGATTGCACTGGTTTCATTGATGACCGTACTGGTGGCAGGGGCCTGGTTTCTGGTGCGCATGGAGGAAGTCAGGATTCGGGCCGAGCAGGAAACGGAACGGCGCGAAGAAGCCGAAAAACTGGCCGGGGTGCGGCTATTCTACAGTGGCCTGGTAACCATGAATGGGCGGGAAGCGCGGCGGCCGCCGGGCTGGACCTGGGATAACCTGCGCGAGGTGGCTGCGCTGGCTCCCCTGGCGTCCACTCCGGAAGAGCAGGCCCAACTTCGATCGGAGGCAGTGGCCGCCCTGGCCAGTCCCGATTTGCGGCTAGTTCGCAAGGTGGCCCCAGGTTTCCATGCCTATCACGCCGCGTATCATCCCAATGGTCGCTGGCTGGCCCTGGTTCAGGGCGTACCTTCCGAGAATGAAAACAGCCCGATGAAGGTGCTGCTGGTGGACGCGAATGAAGGCGCCATTCTGCGTACCCTAAGCTTTCCCAGTTCCGAGCGATTTCGAAAACTAACCGGTCGATCTGAATCGACCCGGTCGCTTGCAATCAGTCCGGATGGGCAATTCCTTGTCGTGGGAACCCGTCACGGCCAGTTACATCTCTGGAATCTGGCACATGCTTCTGATCAGGCACTTTCCTGGGAAGGCTGCCAGCTGAATGGGAACATCAATCGAGTGGCTTTCTCGCCAGATGGCCAGGTGATCTTTTCGCTGTCCGAAAAGGGAGGATTGAAGCGCTGGGCGATCCACCAACCCGTGAGACGGTCTACAGTTCAGGAACCAAACCATGTGACTGATCTGGCCGCCTGTTCCCCGCCGGGCACTCTGTATTGCCAGGCCGAGGGGCGATTACTCCGCCTGGAGAAGGAGACCTGGATTCCGGTAGCGTGCTGGTGGGACTATCCAACCATGCAACGGTTGGCCATTTTCCCCGGGGAGCAGCATGGTGTTTTTCGCGGTCTCGACGAATTGTTGCACATCCATGATTTCTTGAAAGGAGAGCGAATTGCAACATTGCTGGGGTCTGATGATACCCTTCACATGAACGGGATTGCCATAAGCCCCGATGGGCGACTGGTCGCGCGCATGTCGGCCGATCCGGGACAGTTGCATCTGTGGGAAGCGGGTAGTGCAAGATTGGTGGCCAGGATTCCGATACCGCGTGGGGGACGCGCAGTCGCATTCCACCCCAATGGTCATCAGCTTGTGGTTTCGGCCGGTGATGGCGCGTTGATATTCGAGTTGCCGACAAATGAGGATTACGCCGTTACAGCTATCCTGGCAGGGTCAATCCACGCCACACGGTTTGCTGAGGATGGTAACTCGTTGATGGCATTGCTCCTGCCAGGAGTCGGCAATGAGGAGATGAAATATGCTGTTTGCACGAGCATTGATCCCGACATCAGGACGCCTCAAGTCAATAACAGACGTGAATTGTTTTACTTGAATAAGGGAGGTGGCCGGTCTTTCGGTGTTCTATCCATTCGGCAGTCAGGCATACTGGCCATGGTGGAATCAGAGTTGCACGTCTGGAGCAGTGACCACCTCAACAAGCCAGTACTGAATCCTGTGCTGGATAGAATTCCCATGGAGGGGCTGGCTTCAGGACCAGATGGCCGGGTCTGGTTAGCAACTTCTTACGATTTGCAGGTTCAGAAAGGGCCAGGCCAACCTTCCTTTACTCCCTTCTGGGCCAGTTCTGATAGAGACCGGAAGTTCGGCCAGCACCTTCAATGCCTCGCTGCCGGCCGAAGCTGGATGGTTGCCGGCCGGCGGGACGGCGCATGTATGGTTATTGATGCGAATACCATGCAAGTGTACACCCACTGGTCACCCTGTGACTCCCGCATTCTCTGTCTATCCATGTCATCGGATGAATCTCAATGTTTGGTCGGCACAGAAAGAGGAAAGGTATTACTGGTTTCCATGCCAGACGGTCGTTTGATTCAGGAATTGCCATCTCATGCGGATCAGGTCAAGGGGGTGGCCTTCCTCGATGACAACACGGTGATCAGTGCTGGCCTGGATGGTGAACTCAAGATCTCTAGCAACAATGGATCTCTACTGGTGCGTTGGCGCGCTCCTGGTCCTATTCAGGCTCTGTCGCTTTCCAACGACAAAACACGGCTGGCATTAACCACTCAGCATGAGCGCGTAGTGCGCTTCTGGCGACTCGACCGCCTTGCTCATCGCATGGCTGACCTTGGGTTGCCCTTCACCCGCACCGCGGAGTCGCTTCGCCCTCTCCGTTCAGACGCAGTGGCGCTCGAGCGTCCGGTATTGCAGGCCCAGTCGCCCACGAAAGTGAATGGTCTGAAAGTTGAATGGTTCCAGGGTTTGTGGTACGGAACCAAGCTCCGAGAAACCTATCTTCCCCTACTGGACGATTCCTGGTACCTCGGTTACGGTACCATGCGATTCTATAACCCTTATTCCATTCGGTATAGCGGTTGGCTGGAGGCGCCAAAGCCAGGGAGGTATCAGTTTCGCGTGGACACACCGGACAATTATCAATTCTGGCTCAATGGTAATCTTGTCCATGAGCGCGGATGGACTCATCATGCACGCACGCCGAAGGACGCCATTTTCGATTTCACCGGGCCGCCCATTCCTATCCAGGTATACCTGAGCGGGTATTCGGCACAGGGGTATTGCAGGTTGCTCTGGCAAGCGGTGGGGGTAGACACATCACCAGTTGTGGTGCCAGAGTCCGCGCTCTATCACGATTTTCGCAACACCCGCTGGCATCGCGAAGGCAAAAACCGATGATGCGGAGTGCAGTGCTTACCTGGGGCACAAGCACGTTGGGAATCAAGTGACGGCGACGAAGGTGTGGTTTCGGTGGGCTATCTGAATGATCTGGATGCGGTGCCTGCAACTGGACGCACTCCGTCGTTCGCAGGATGAGGTACACACCTCTGAGGAGGTCGGAGTGTTTCGCCGGTGTCAGTTTGACCGTCAAGGCGGCCACAATGGTACGGACTACCTGGGAAGCCACCCGATTGCAGGCAGGCAGAGCCGCGGTTAGAATTTGGGCCAGGTAGTTTCATCGGCCCTGGACCCGGGTGGTATCCATGAGTGGCTCGGCGATGAATTGGAACTGGTCGCGCCGGCGGTTTCTTCGCGGCGCGGGTGTGCTCCTTGGGTTGCCACTCCTGGAAGCCTGGCTTCCCCGGGGACAGGCAAACACGACAGGGCCTATCCCGCGGCGGATGGTGGCCATCGAAACGAACATGGGCATTCTCCCGCAGTTCTTCTTCCCACAGAAGAAGGGTCCCGACTTCGAGCTGACGCCCTACCTCAAGAAACTGGAGTCGATCCGTCGGCAACTCACCGTGTTTTCCGGGGTGAGCCACCCGGGAGTGACCGGGGCCCATGCGGCGGAGAAGTGCTTCCTGACCGGGACGCCGCATCCGGAGCGAGGCGGCTTCCGCAACTGGGTCTCGGTCGATCAGTTCGCCGCCGAGCGCGTGGGCAATCACACGCGGTTTCCCTCACTTGTCCTGGCGATGAGCAGCGAGGGGAATCAAACGCTGAGCTTCACCCGCAGCGGTGCCCCTATCCCGGCCGAGCGCAGTCCGAGCAAGCTGTTTCGCAAGCTGTTCATCCAGGGTAACCCCGACGAGGTGGCGGCCGTCACCGAGGCGCTGCGGCAGGATCGCAGCATGCTGGATTTCGTGGGCGAGCAGGCCAAACGCCTTCAACGCACCTTGCCCAGGGCCGACCAGCAGCGCCTCGACCAGTATTACACCTCGGTGCGCGAGCTGGAACGCCGGTTAGAAAGCGCCGAGGCCTGGGAGAAACGCCCCAAACCGAAGGTGCGAGCCACTGCGCCGCAGGACATCGAGGATCCACGCGAGTTCGTCCGCAAGTCTGAACTGATGTTCGACGTGATCCGGCTGGCTCTGGAGACCGACTCGTCACGCATCATCTCGCTGTTCATCGATACCACGGTCATCCACAACATCACCCACCACGGGAATCGGCCCGAGGTTCTCGCCGAACTGCGCGCCAAGGAAGAAGGGCAGTTCGCCGCCCTGGGTAAGTTCCTTCACGGCCTCCAGGAGACGCGTGAGCAGGGCCAGACGTTGCTCGACCGCACCATGGTGCTGTACGGCACCTGCATGGGCAGCGCCAACTCGCACTCCAACTACAACCTGCCTGTCCTCCTGGCGGGGGGCGGCTTCCGCCATGGTCAGCACCTGGCCTTTGACACCGAGAACAACTACCCGCTCACCAACCTGTTCGTCTCCATGCTGCAGCGTCTGGGCCTCGAGGTGAACGAATTCTCCACGGGCAAGGGCACCTTCCGCGGTCTGGAACTGGCCTGAGTGGTTTCGATCCCTGCCAAGATTGGATCCTCCATGCGCAACCGATTCACCCGGGTGGAAGTCTCGCTGCCCTGGCGTGCCCTGCTTTTCCTGGGGCTGCTGCTGGTGACGCCGGCGGCGAGCCGGGCCGAGGTGACGGCATATCTCCGTACCCACTGCCTGGGCTGCCACGACACGTCCAGCAAGAAGGGCGGCCTGGACCTGTCGTCGCTTCGCCTGGAGCCGACCCGGCCTGAGAACCTGGCACGGTGGATCAAGATCCACGACCGAATCGCCTCCGGCGAGATGCCGCCCCCGACACGCAAACGTCCGCCGCGCGAAGCCACTGTCGCTGCCACCCGGTGGATTCATGATCAACTGGTGCAGGCCGAGCGGACCCGCGCCGGCGAGGGCAAGACGCGCTTTCGCCGACTGACCCGGGTGGAGTACGAGCATACCGTGCGCGACCTGCTCGCACTGCCGGGACTGCCCCTGGCGGGTGACCTGCCCAGCGATGGGACGGCCCACGGCTTCGACAACAATGGCGATGCCCTGGATATCTCTCATGTGAACCTGGCCCTGTATCTTGAAGCCGCCGACCGGGCGCTCGACATGGCCATTGCCACACGCCCTACTCCGCCAGCGGTGGTCAAGCAGCGTATTTCGCTGGCCAATCCGCCAGGGTTCGTCGCCCATGTGCTACTTCA
Organism: Gemmataceae bacterium; assembly: GCA_046350255.1. Taxonomy (GTDB): domain Bacteria; phylum Planctomycetota; class Planctomycetia; order Gemmatales; family Gemmataceae; genus CALDUY01. The sequence continues at coordinate 265,461 of JAXMAV010000007.1, read as the reverse complement.
CGGCGATGGCGTGCTGCTGAAGAACAAGAAGCCCGACCCGGACTTTCCCCCGGCAGGCGCCCACCATCACATCGACCAGGGAGCCCACGAACGGCTAGGTTCGTTCCGCAACGGCGCCAGTGTGGGGCTTTTTCGTCACGAGGACGAGTCGTTCCACCCCTACTTCAACGAGTTCGTCGCCATCTACCCTGGCCGGTATCGGCTGCGCACCTCTCTATGGGCCTTCCAGTGGGACCGGGGTAAGGTGCTGCCCGCCCGGGGGACCGAGGCGGTTCGTCTGTCCGTGGTGCATCTCACCGGAGATGGCAGGGGTGGCGGCCATCCCAGCGACGTGATCGGCTATCTCGATGCTCCCTCGTTGAACGAGAAGGTACACGACCTGGAGACCTGGCTCAACCAGAACGATACCATCGGCTACAACGCGGCCTCGCTGGCTCCTGGCGCCCAGACGCGCGGCAAACTTCGGGCCATGGGGTTCACCGGACCAGGGATCGCCTGTGATTATCTCGAGGTGGAAGGCCCGATTCACGACGTCTGGCCGCCGCGCAGTCATCGTGCCCTGTTTGGCGACCTCCCGCTGGAGAAGTTCGACTCGGCCAAAAACCCCGGGGTGCGCGCGCCGAAGCGGAGACCCGACCGGCAGGAGATGTTCATGGGCCTGAACCGGGCCGACCCCGTCCCGGGGTTATGGACGGTGCAGAGCAAGCAACCGCTGGTCGATGCCGACCGTCTGCTGGGGCGATTCCTGCGCCGGGCCTTTCGCCGACCGGTTCCGGACGCCGTGCGCAAGGAGTATGTCGCCCGGGTGGCAGCGCGGCTACAGGCCGGCGATTGCTTCGAGACAGCGATGCGATCCGCCTACCGGGCTGCCCTGTGCTCCCCCGACTTTCTCTATCTCGTCGAGCCGGCTGGGCCCCTGGATAGCCATGCCCTGGCGAGCCGATTGTCTTACTTCTACTGGCGCTCGCTTCCCGACGAACGGCTCAGCCAGCTGGCGGATGCAGGCAAGCTTCGTGATGCCAGCGTGCTCCGCGGCGAGGTCGAACGTCTGCTCCGCGATCCTCGTGCGCAGCGGTTCGTTGAGGATTTCCTGGGCCAGTGGCTCAAGCTGCGTCAGATCGCCGTCAACGATCCCGACCGGACTCTCTACCCAGAGTTCAGCACCTACCTGCAGGATTCGACCGTCGCCGAGACGCGGGCCTACTTCCGCGAGCTACTCGAACGCGATCTCGACGCCAGCTACCTGGTGAAGTCGGATTTCGCCATGCTGAACGAGAAGCTGGCGGTCCACTACGGCATCTCCGGAGTCAGCGGATCGCAAGTGCGCCGGGTGGTTCTGCCCCCAGATTCGCCGCGGGGAGGTTTTCTCACCCAGGCCTCGGTGCTGCGCATCACCGCGAACGGGACTACCACCTCACCCGTGCCTCGGGGCGCCTTCGTCCTCGAGCGCATTCTGGGCCAGCCTCCCGAACCTCCGCCCAGCAATGTCCCGGCCATTGAGCCAGACGTGCGCGGCGGGAAGACCATTCGCGAGCAACTTGCCAGGCACCGGGACAACGCCGCCTGTGCTTCGTGTCATGCGAAGATCGATCCACCGGGATTCGCGCTGGAATCGTTCGATGTGATTGGCGGCTATCGGACGCGGTATCGCTCGATTGGCGCGGGTGACTCGGCTCCGCGTGGCGCCATCGATCCGTTCATCCACATCAGATTCCGACTGGGCCCCCAGGTAGATCCAGGCGGGACCATGCCGAATGGCCGGGCGTTCCGCGACATCCGCGAGTTTCGCGAGCTGCTGGCCGCCGATCGCGATCCGTTGCTGCGCAATATCGCCCAGCAGTTCGCGGTGTACGGCACTGGCCGCCCGGTCTCCTTCGCGGACCGCGACGCGATCGAGGCGCTGGTGACGGCGACGAAGAAACAGGGAGGTGGCATCCGCACGCTGATCCGCGAGCTGACCACCAGTCCGCTATTTGCCACCCGCTAGGAAGACGACCCATGGCCCGCCTGGCACTGCTACTGTTTCTCCTGGCTGCCACCTGCGCGCAGGCAGACGACCTGAAATCCCCGCGCCAGGCCACTTACCGGGTCACCGGCCTGTTCCGCCCGGATCGAGTGACTGACTTCCGGGAGGTGATGAAGGAAATTCCGGAGGTCAAACTGGTTAGCCTTGATGCGACACTCAACGAGGCCACGGTCGAGTTCGTGCCCGCACGAGCGTTTGCGGGAGCCAGCCGGCCGATTCAGTTTCTCCAGATGCTCGACAATCAGGTACGCTCCATCTCACGGCACACCTTTGGACTCTATCCCCAGCACAGCCATCCTCGGCCGAAGTTGACGCAGGTGACGATTCGCGTGGCCGGCTGCCAGTGCAAGGCCTGTTCCCTGGGTGCCTACGAGGCAATCCATCGGCTGTCCGGCGTCGAGCAGGCCACGGCCTGTTTCACCGTGGGGCAGGTGACTGCCCTGGTCGATCCTGCTAAGATCGACCGCGCTCGCCTGGTGGCAGCGCTCAAGCAGCGCGAAGTGGACGTGAAGGATCCCTGAGGTCGCCGGGAGGGGGTCAGAGGAGGTGCCGGCCGGATGACGAAGATGCATCACATCAATTGCGGGTACCTGCACAAGCCGCCCGGTCCGCGCGCCGTCTGCCATTGCCTGCTTCTGGAGGGGAAATCGGGTTTGATCCTGGTGGACACGGGTATTGGCCTGCTCGATGTCCAGCGCCCCACCGAGCGCCTGGGGCAGCCCCTCATTGACATGGCCGGGTTTCTTTTCGACGAGGCAGACACCGCGGTGCGCCAGATCGAGAAGCTGGGACTGCGCCCCGCCGACGTGAAGCATATCGTGCTGACGCACGGCGACCCCGACCACGCTGGCGGCCTGGCCGACTTTCCCGAGGCTCAGGTGCATGTCTCCGTGGAGGAACATGACAGTATCACGCGGGGTAGCTGGCGCTATATCCCGATTCAGTTCGCCCATGGTCCCCGCTGGAAGACCTGGCCGCGGTCTGAACATCGATGGTTTGGCCTGGAGGCGCGTCCGCTCGATCTGGGACTGGCATCCGAGGCGTTTCTGGTGCCCCTGTTTGGCCACACCCAGGGCCACTGTGGGGTGGCCATTCCGCAGGGCGACCGCTGGCTGCTGCACGTGGGCGATGCTTACTATCTACGCGTCGAGCTATCCACCGATGATCATCCTGTTTCTGCACTAGCCGCCCAGCGAGCGGACGACGACCCCCAGCGTCGGGCCACCCTGGAACACCTTCGTCGCTTGCATCAGACCCACGCCGCAGTGATCGACCTGTGCGGCTACCACGACGCCGAGGAATTGCTTACCGCATAGTTTAGGGGTGCCTGGCCAGATGTGGAAATTCGAGTCAGGAAGTGGGGTTACTCTTCCTCCCCAGCAATATCTACAAAGCAACTGATGAACTGGTCGTTGTGCCGGATATAGCCTTCCAGGGTGAAGTTATTCGTGGGTTCGTATATCTGGCCAAGGAGAACCAATAGTGCGTGGGGAAAGTAATCCCATGCGCGATCTGAAGAAGTGGGTTCGGGTATAAATCCGGTGACACCCCGGAAGACACCGACAATTGTTAGACCACGGCTTTCAATTACTTGCAAGGCGATGTGCAGTTTTGATGGATGTATGGGGTAGTCGTCCTCGTCTGGAAGGCCTTCACCCAGAGGAATGTAATCGAACGCCTTTCCGGCAAATCGATCGCCATGGTGGTACTTGCCCGCCAGTAATCCGTAGCAAATAGAACTGGGATGAGCCTCCACGTGAGCAAGGATGAGGCCGATGGCCCAGGAATCAATCATCAGGCAAGCCGGCCCATTCTCCTTCTCATCCTCATCCTCTTCAGACAAAGGGTGATCTAATCTATCCTGATCTGCCATGGAGACAGGGAGGCTATTGAGAGGAGGTAGGGCAAGGCCGGAAGACTCGATCTGGCCTGGATCTTTCCCGCCAAGGAGCACTTTGAACCCCAGGGCCAGGGTATGTACCCCGCGGGTGAATGCGTTGGCTGCCACCTTGATGGTATCGGGACTTACCAGAGAGAAGAGTACGAATACTATTGCCATCAAAATGGCCAACAAACCGGCCCCAATTAAGAAGAGACCATGCGGCACCGGATTAGGAATGATCTTGAAATGATTGGCGTCGAAGGAAGGAAGGTTTGCACCAAGAAACGTGTCAGATTCATATGATTGATCACTCCCGGAGGAACCGGACTTCGACTGTGGTCCGGTGGTGATGGGTCTATCGGATTCATGGCGGCGGTAGGGCGGAAATCGATCCATGGTTCATTCTCGATGCCAGTTTCGGATGCAGGTTATTAAAATCTGCTAGTTCCACTGGATTCTGACCCGTCATTGAAATGTTCTGGCGGCAGGAGCATGGGGCCCACTATGGAGCCATCTATATGCCAGGAAGTGGCGAAGCTGAAAACTGTCCGCCTATTGATCTTACTCGCCAGTTATCTCCAAGGATGACTCATTGAACAGACCGTTATTTCGGGTCCAGATACGCAGGTGGGGTTCCTGGTCTTTGAATGACATGACTGCAAGGAGGCGGCTGGGGAGTGGATCCCAATCGAGATCGATCGACAAAGGAAAAGCTTCACCCTCGCCAACGAACCGAAAGAAGGCCATGACGGCCAGATCGTTGCTCTGGATTTTTTGCAGGGTATCCAGGAGCAGGTCCGGGTCAACCCGGTTCGGTTCACTTTCAAGTAGTGAATTGGGGAATGGATGATACTGGGTCGCCTTCCGGGCGGGGGAGGCATCAGTCTGGATCGCCCCCAGTAGCAATCCACTACAATGCAGCGTACCTTTCGCCAATACCTGTGTCAGGATCTGGGCCAGTGCGGGTCTGGTGAGCTGCAGATCAACGCCCCCGGTGGAGTACCAGGGACGATTAGCCGTTACAAGCATGGAGCAACGACAGTTCGGATGGTGGTTGCAAGGCAGATACCGCTGTGGGCCAAACCACTTATTCGTCCCCTTGTTCTGCCCATCCCATCTCCAGCTGTACCAGAGGAAGCAATTGTTCGTAGTGATCACATAATAGGCAGCCTTGGCAGCAGAAGTGCTGTTGTCGCTGAATTCAATCAAAGTTTCTCTGTCGCAATCCTTGAGAAGGCATTCGTAAATCGCGAGCAGGCCATCCAGCACCCAGCAGTCGGACCAGTGCCAGCTTGCTGGAGGTTGGTGACAGTGTTTCAGTGCCCAGTGATTGCTGCAGCCGGCATCCTCCAGAGCATCGCCAAGGTGTGGTAGGATGGAACGATCATTCGTTTTGTAGGCCATCTGTGCCAACTTGAGTACATCTGGATCGTTCAGCACTTTCGAGTCGAAGTTGGCTTGCGGCAGGATATGCTTGCCAGACCGAATCAGTTCCTGGCCTTCTTCTGAGCATCTGTCGAGTCTTCGCATCAGATCCATTATAGGCGACCACGGCTATGGTTTGGTGTGCTGGTGGGGGGAGGCGTTCAGTAAAATAGGCAATAGTCCATGGATGATTGACATTCGCAAAGACTGCAGGGCGGTCATGCCCCAGTCAAAGGGAGCACCACAAAGGATCTATCCTGGCGGAGATCTGCGAATGGGTGCTGGTGGTGTTCGCAATGGCACGAACCGGGCAGGTACTGTCATGGGCGTGTCACCGATTGAAAGCAAGTAGGCAACGGCAGGAGGTCGCTGCGCGAGGATTCCTACCAGTGTAGCCTTTTTTCTAAGCGGGGCCAACACTGCGCCCGGCGGTGCTACCACCGGAGACGCGGAGAGAGGTGCCAAATAAACTATGGACTGGCAGCGGGGTACTCTCGCCCGGGACAGCGGAAGACTGATGGCCAGGAGGGTAACGTGGGTGGCGTTCCGATTCAATCGCTCCGCAACCTCGGCCCGGCCAGCGCGGGTTGGTTGCGCGCGGCCGGGGTGAACACGGTCGAGGACCTCAAGCGGCTGGGGCCGGTCGCCGCTTACCGGGTGGTGCTGCTACAACAGCCAGGGGCGTCCCTGAACTTGCTGTGGGCACTGGTAGCGGGGCTGGACGACCGGGACTGGCGCGAGTTGTCATTGACCGAGAAGCAGCGACTGAGGCAATTACTCGACGAGGATTGAGGGCGGTGTATGGGCTGGCGGGGCCCATGGTTATCGCGCTGACCTTCGCGGCTCGTTCACTGACAGCTGACGCGACAGTGCGAGGTTGACCTCGAGCACGTTGACCATCTCCTCCCCGCCGCCTGCGCCACTCAGCGGCCAGAACGCGGCCCCGGCCAGGATCGCCTCGACTGTAGCGCGCACGTCCTCGTCCTTTCTGACCTTGCTCCTCCACGCCGCCACGACCCGATCCAGTTGTCCCCGGGCGTTTCGCAAAGAGATGTGGGGATCGAGGCCCGAACCGGACGCTGTCACGGCGTCCGCAGGTATGGATTCCGGGCCCTGGCGAGACTTCAAGATCCCCTCCGCACGCTCGCGCAGCTTCGGGTTGCCGGCGCTCAGGTTCGAGCCGCTGGAACTTGCCGCGTTGTAGTCGGCTGCCGAGGGCCGGGGGTGGAACCACCGGTCGTCCTTGCACTCCTGGGCAATTAAACGTGACCCGACCGTCTGGCCGTCTGGCCCGACGACAAGACTTCCCGAAGCGCTCGCCGGGAACAGCCCCTGGCCCACCACCAGGACGGCGAAGGGGTACAGCCCTGCGCCGATGAGCAGCGTCAGCGTCAGCAGAACGAGATTCGCACGCACATGAGCCTGCATGGTCGATTTCCTTTCAGGCGAGTCCCAGCGCGGTCAGAGCCGCGTCGATGAGTTTGATGCCGATGAACGGCGCGACCAAACCGCCCAGCCCCCAGACGAGCAGGTTCCGTCGCAGCAGGGCGTCGGCTCCGATGGGCCGGTAAGCCACCCCCTTGAGTGCGACCGGGATGAGCAGCAGGATGATGATCGCGTTGAAGATCACAGCGGAGAGAATGGCCGACGTCGCCGAGGTCAGGTGCATGAAGTCGAGCGCCTTGAGCCAGGGGAGCGTCCCGGCGAACAGGGCGGGCACGATGGCAAAGTACTTGGCCACGTCGTTGGCGATGCTGAACGTCGTCAGCGCACCGCGCGTCATCAGCAACTGCTTGCCGACCTCCACCACCTCGATCAGCTTCGTTGGGTCGCTGTCGAGATCGACCATGTTGCCGGCCTCCTTGGCCGCCTGGGTGCCGCTGTTCATGGCCACGCCGACGTCGGCCTGTGCGAGGGCCGGGGCATCGTTGGTGCCGTCACCCATCATCGCCACCAGCTTGCCCGCGGCCTGCTCCCGGCGGATGTAGGCCAGTTTCGCCTCCGGTGTCGCCTCGGCAATGAAATCGTCCACCCCGGCTTGCTCGGCGATGCACTTCGCTGTCAGTGGGTTGTCGCCAGTCACCATCACCGTTCGCAACCCCATCCTGCGCAGCCGCTCGAACCGCTCGCGGATGCCAGGCTTCAGGATGTCTTCCAGCACCACGATGCCAGCTATCCGGTTGCCCTCGCACACCAGTAGCGGCGTCGCCCCCTGCCCGGCAACGGCGTTGACCTGTTCGACCGTTCCGGTCGGTACCTCGCCGCCGTGCTGGCCGGCATGTTTCGTGATGGCGTCGGTGGCACCCTTGCGGATGCTCTCGCCGTCAGGCAGGTCGATGCCACTCATGCGGGTATGCGCCGAGAACGGCACGAACCGCGCGCCCGGGGCCGGGTCCACGCTACCCGCCCCTCCCAGCCGACGGTACAGGTCCACCACGCTGCGACCTTCCGGCGTCTCGTCGGCGGAGGACGCCAGCGCTGCTAGCCGGCCCACCTCGATGGCGCTGTACTCGCCCAGCGGCACGAAACGGGTGGCCCGGCGGTTACCCATGGTGATGGTGCCGGTCTTGTCCAGCAGGAGCGTGTCCACATCGCCGGCCACCTCGACGGCCTTGCCGCTCTTGGCAATGATGTTCGCCCGCAGGGCGCGATCCATGCCGGCGATGCCGATGGCCGCGAGCAGGGCTCCGATCGTTGTCGGGATGAGGCACACGAGCAGGGCCACCAGCGTCGGCACGTCGGTCCCAAGCCCGGTGTTGCCGGTGTAGTTCTCCGCATGGCGAGCCATGGGCCAGAGCGTGACCGTCACGATCAGGAAGATGAGCGTGAAGGCCGACAGCACGATCGACAGGGCAATCTCGTTCGGCGTTCGCTGTCGCACGGCCCCTTCGACCAGCGCGATCATGCGGTCGAGGAATGACTCGCCCTGCTTGACGGTCACTCGCACGACGATGCGGTCCGAAAGCACCCTTGTCCCGCCGGTAACTCCGGAGCGGTCGCCACCCGCCTCGCGCACCACCGGGGCACTCTCGCCCGTGATGGCAGACTCATCCACCGATGCCACGCCCTCGATGATCTCGCCATCCGCCGGAATGACCTGTCCGGCCTCCACCACGACCGTGTCTCCCTCGCGCAGGTCCGTCGAGATGGTATCTTCGATGCCGCCCGACGCCGTGCGTCGAAAGGCCGGTGTCGCCTGCTTTGTCTTTCGCAGGGCTTCGGCCTGCGCCTTGCCACGAGCCTCGGCCAGGGCCTCGGCGAAGTTGGCAAACAGCACCGTCGCCGCCAACCAGATATCCAGCGCGATCAGGTAGCCGAGCGTGGCCTGGGTTGAGGCGGGATCGAACGCCCGGGCCACGGTGTAGAGGATCGACAGCACGGTGCCGACCTCGACCACGAACATCACCGGGTTCTTCCACAGGATGTCGGGCCGCAGCATGACCAGCGAGCGCCTCGCGGCGGCGCTTAGCAGTTCCGGGTCGAACAGGCTCTGCCGCCGGGCCTTCCGACGGAGCAGTTTCAGATCAACCGACATGGAGTTCTCCTCACTTGCCCAGCGATATCGGGCCAAGATGCTCGGCCACCGGCCCCAGCGCGGCCGCCGGCAGGAACAATAGCGCTCCGACCAGGACGATGGTGCCAACGACGACGATGCCGAACGTCAGGCTGTCGGTGCGCAGGGTGCCAGCCGTCAACGGTGTGGGCTTCTTTCTCGCCAGGGACGCCGCCAGTGCGATCGGCGCGATGATCGGAACGAACCGGCAGATCAGCATCACCAGACCGGTGAAGATGTCCCAGATGACGGCGCGCTGAACCGACTGTTCCTTCTCCGGGTCGGTCGTTGTGGCGTCGGCGTTCGTCCCCACTGTGTCCGCTAGCCCCTCGAACCCCGAGCCGTTGTTCGCGGACGCGGACGTAAACTCGTAGAGCATCTGCGAAAGCCCATGCGGACCCGGGTTGCTTGTCGCACCGACACCCCAGTCACTGATGGCGGCCACAGCCGTGGGACCAAGGATCAGCAATGGGTGGATCAGTAGCGCGAGCATCGCCAGCTTCATCTCGCGCGCTTCCACCTTCTTGCCCAGATACTCTGGTGTCCGACCGACCATCAGCCCGGCGAGGAACACAGCGACGATCAGGTAGACCAGGAAGTTGATCAGCCCGACACCGACGCCACCGAAGACGCAGTTGAGCCACATGCCGGCCAGCGGCGCCAGCCCGGCCAGTGGATTGAGGCTGTCGTGCATGCAGTTGACCGAACCGTTCGATGTGGCCGTCGTACACGCTGCCCAGGTCGCACCGGCCGAGGGACCGAATCGCAGCTCCTTGCCCTCCAGGTTGCCCAGCGACTGGTCGAGCGGCAGCCCGGCGAGGCCAGGGTTGGGCTGCATCGTGTCGGTGGCGATCCCCCAGGCGACAAACGCCGCCAGGAACAGCAGCATCGCTCCGAAGAGGATCATCGCATGACGCTGCGCTTGTAGCATCGTCCCGAACATCCACACGCAGGCCATCGGGATCAGGAGGATGCAGAGGCACTCCAGCACGTTGGTCCAGGCGCTGGGGTTCTCGAACGGATGGGCGGAGTTGGTGCCGAAGTATCCACCGCCGTTGGTGCCCAACTGCTTGATGGCGACGATCGCAGCGACTGGCCCCCGGGCGATGGTTTGTTCTCCACCCTCCAGCGTCGTCACCTTTGCCGCCCCTTCCAGCGTCATCGGCACGCCACCGACGACCAGCAGCACCGCCACGACGAACGCCAGAGGCAGCAGGACGTACACCACCCCGCGCCACACATCGACGTGGAAGTTGCCCAGGTGCCCATCGCCGCGCAGCCCGCGGATGACCGCCAGCAGGGCGGACAGACCGATGGCCGGTCCGACAAACTGCTTCCAGCAGATGAAGCACAGCTGGGAGAAATAGGTGAGATGGACCTCGCCCGCGTAGTGCTGCAGGTTGGTGTTCGTGAGAAACGACGCGGCGGTGTTGAAGATCGTGGACGGAGCCAGCATCCCCTTGCCGTCCGGGTTGAGCGGGAGCAACGGCTGCGCCGCCAGAACGAGGAAGCCAACGACGAACAACACCGCATTGAACCCAAGTAGTGCGAAGCAGTACGCCTTCCAGCCCTGGGGGCCCGTGTCGAGCCACGCCTCCAGGCGACCGCCAGGTGGACGGTCGAGGACGTATGCCATGTATCGCCCCAGCGGAATCGACAGCACCGCTGCGAGGCCGATGATCAGAATGGGCAAGAGCCACATGTGGGCTTACCTCCTCAAAACCACTCGGGACGTAATAGCGCGACAACGAGGTACACGAACAGGAACAAGGTCACGGCAGCGGTCAGCCAGATCATGGAAAGTTCCTTATACGCGATCGCAGAAGGCGACGAAGAGGGCACATAACCCCAGGGTCACGATCCCAAGCACCACATACGCGATCAGCCACAGTGTTGAATCCATCGCTTGTCCCTCCGGGTGAACTGACTAGAAGCACGACCCGTGCCGTTGGTCCGAAGAATGCTGCAAGGCCATGAAGTGGAAGTGGTTCCGATCGGGGTGCCAGAATGATCCCACGCACGGCTTCGGGCATCCTGCACGTTCCCTGTTGCGAACCGCCTGAGTCGGCACCTCTGAGCCTGCATAAACTCATGGTGGGGCATCGGCATTCCGTTTGCAGTGGGAGTCGAACAGCAAGACGCCGTGCTTGATGGGGAGAAATCAATGAACGAGTCCGAATGGCTCGCCTGCAACGAGCCCGACCTGCTCCTGGAGGAACTGGAAGGAAAAGTGAGCCGTGAGCTGCTGGTGGAGTTTGTCCGCCGGTGCTGGGCACGGATTACCCCGCCAGCTCAGAGTGATGTGACGGTGGTAGAGCAGTTTGCCGCCCTTGCCCCGGGGCAGAGCGATCATGACGCGGTCCTGTACGCAGCCGAGGCCGCGCTCAAGGCCGCGGGCTGGGCCCCGTCGCTGAAAGAGGAGCAACGCCAGCAATGTAACCTGCTCAGGCGTCTCATCCGCGACCGCGCCTGATGTTGCAAAGTGCACGATTCGCAGTGCACTTTGCTCGATGGAGATCTTGATGCACCTGCTGCTGGTCGATGACGAGGTAGGCCTCCGGCGCACGCTGCGGCTGACGCTGGAAAGCATGAAGCACCAGGTGGCTGAGGCTTCCTCGGGCCAGGCCGCGCTCGCCGCAGTGACCGGAGAGCGGTTCGACCTGGTATTCCTCGATCTGCGGCTGGGTCGCGAATCCGGCCTGGAACTCCTGCCCCAGCTGCTCCAGGCAGTCCCAGGCGTTGGCGTGGTGGTGATGACCGCCTTTGCCACCATCGACACCGCGGTGGAGGCAATGCGACGTGGGGCGTTCGACTACTTGCCCAAGCCGTTCACCCCGGAACAACTGCGTCTGCTGCTGACGCGCTGGGAGCAGGTGCGCGGCCTGCGCCTGGAAGTGGACGACCTCCGCGAGCAAATGCGGGCGGCAGTGCCGGAGATCGATCTGCACACGGAAGAGCCCGCCGTCCAGGCAGCGCTGGAAGTGGCGTTTCGTGTAGCTCCGACCGATGCCACCCTGCTGTTGCGCGGCGAGAGTGGTACCGGCAAGGGAGTGCTGGCCCGGGCGGTCCACGCCCGCAGTCGGCGCGCTGGCAAGCCATTCGTCACTGTCCATTGCCCTAGCCTGTCGGGCGAATTGCTGGAGAGTGAGCTGTTCGGTCACGCCCGGGGTGCGTTTACCGGAGCGGTCGAGGCGACCGAGGGCAAGGCGGCAGCGGCCGAGAGCGGCACCCTCTTTCTGGACGAGGTGGGTGATCTTCCTCTGGCCTTGCAACCAAAGCTCCTGCGGTTCTTGCAAGAGAAGTCCTACGAGCGCATCGGAGAGACGAGGACGCGAACGAGCGACGTGCGAATCCTGGCGGCAACCAACCGGGACCTGGAAGCGGACGTGAGCGCCGGGCGGTTCCGCGAAGACCTGCTGTATCGCCTGAATGTCATCGAGGTGGCACTGCCACCCCTGCGAGAGCGACGCCGCGATCTTCCCGCGCTGGTCAACCACCTCCTGTGGTTTTTCGCCCGGCAGGCCGGCAAGTCGATTCGGGGGTTCAGCGCCGAGGCACACGCCGCACTCGCGCGGCACAGTTGGCCCGGCAACCTTCGCGAGCTGCGCAACGCCATCGAGCGCGGCGTCATCCTGACCACAGACGACGAGATTAGCCTGGCACAACTCCCCGTCCAGGTAGGTGCTCCTGCCGGGCCCGGAAGAATCGAGGTCGGGGGGGCGGTAACCCTGGAGGCGCTGGAGGCCGAACACCTTCGCCGTGTGCTGGCCTCGTCGCCTTCGCTGGAGGATGCCGCTCGAACGCTCGGCATCGATCCCAGTACGCTCTACCGCAAGCGGAAGCGGCTCGGCATCTGACGAGGTACAGTGACATGTCTCTGTCTTTGCGCCGCCGCATCCACCTGACAGTTGCGCCCCTGCTGGTCCTGATCGCCGGCCTGGGGGTGGCTGGGGCCTTCCTGCTGGTCCGGCTCGGCCAGCGCAGCGACGCCATTCTGCGCGAAAACTACGACACCATCCGCGCCATGAACCGTCTCAACGAGTCGGTCGAACGGATCGACTCCTCCTTTCAGTTTGCTCTCGCTGGCAAGGAGGCAGAGGCTCGTGACGCCTACCAAACGAACTGGGAGGAGTACTGGAAGCAGCTCAAGATCGAGGAGAACAACATCACCGTCCTGCCCGACGAGCCACTTCTCGTCGCAGATCTGCAGCAGCTTACGACCGAATACGAAGAGAAGGGGAAGCGTTTCTTCGAGCGTCTCCCGGCCGACGACGGACGACGAAGCGACTACTTCGGCATGGGAGACGAACCGGGGCTGCTCCAGCTGTTTCAGAAGATCAAGCGAGTCGCTGCCGAGATCCACGCGGTGAACGAACACCAGATGCAGAAAGCCAGCCTGCAGGCGCAGACGACGGCGCGGGTCTCGGTGGTTGGGTTCCTTCTCGGGCTGACCGTCACGGCACTGCTCGCCGTTGTGGCCGTGTGGTGGCTCCACCGGGCGATCCTCGGACCGATCCGTTCCGTGAAGGAAGCTGCCCAGGCCATCGGTGAAGGGGAACTGCACCTGATGGTCCCAGTCTACGGGGCCGACGAACTGGGGCAGCTCGCCGAGTCGTTCAACGCCATGACCACGACGCTCCGGGCGTATCGCCAGAGTAACACCGAGCGCCTCCTCCGGGCTCGCCGCATGGGGCAGGCGACGATCGACTCCTTCCCCGATCCAATCGTCGTTCTGGACCTGCTCGGTCGAGTGGAGTCGGCCAATCCTGCCGCCCAGCGCCTGCTGGGGGTCACTCCGCCGGGCGACACCGATCTGCCCGCGATATGGCAACCGCCGGAACCACTCAGGCAGGCTGTTTCCGACGCGCTGCAGCAGCAGCGGCCCACTCTCACTGAGACGTTTGATCAGGCCCTGACGTTTCGGCTCGACGGGGGCGAGCATCAGTATCTGCCCCAGGTGCGACCGATCCGTTCGTCGGAGGGGGAAACCCTCGGGGCGGCGGTGGTCCTTAGCGACGTGACCCGCTTTCGACTACTTGATCGGCTCAAGTCCGACTGGGTGGCGACGGTCAGCCACGAACTCAAGACGCCCCTGACCAGTGTCCGGCTGGCCGTCCATGTGCTGCTGGAGGAAGTCGTCGGCCCGCTGGAACCGAAGCAGACCGAACTGCTCATCGAGGCGCGCGACAGCACCGAGCGACTCCTCCGGCTGATCGAACATCTGCTGGCCCTGGCCCGGCTGGAGGATGGCAGGGAAAAGCTCGATCTGCGCGACACCGATCCGGTGGAACTGCTTCGGGCCGCTGTCGATGCTGCCGCATCGAGGGCGGAGGACAGGCGGATCACCATCGCCGTGGAAGATGAGCCAGGCCTGCCGCCCGTGGAGGTGGACCCTGACCGGTTCGGCCAAGCCCTGAACAATCTGGTCGACAACGCCCTCACCTACACCGAGGCAGGCGGCACGGTCACTCTCGCCGCGCGAGCTACCCCCGAAGGGGAGGTCTGCCTCACGCTGAGCGACACCGGCATTGGGATACCGGCTGAGTACCTACCCCACGTCTTCGACCGCTTCTTCCGCGTGCCGGGGCGCGACCAGACTCCAGGGACCGGGCTGGGGCTGGCCATCGTCCGCGAGGTCGTCACGGCGCACCGGGGAGAAATCTCCTGCGAGAGCAGGCAAGGCCAGGGTACCACCTTCCGCATCACCTTGCCGGCAGCGAAGGGAACGACATGACCAGCGATTCCGCACGCGGTGCACCGGAGAGGTTTCTCGCCCTGATCCGCAACCAGCACCGAGGCCGTCTCAAGATCTACCTGGGGTTTGCCCCTGGCGTGGGCAAGACCTACGAGATGCTTCAGGAGGGCCAGCGCCTCTCCCGGCAAGGGGTGGACGTGGTCGTCGGTGTGGTCGAGACGCACGGCAGGGCAGATACCGCCGCGCTGGTTGCCGGCCTGGAGCAGGTACCGCGTCGGCGGATGGAGTACCGGGGAGTGGTGCTGGAGGAGATGGACACCGACGCGGTGGTCGTCCGTCGCCCGGCCGTTGCCCTGGTGGACGAACTAGCTCACACCAACGCGCCTGGCGGCAAGCACTCCAAGCGCTACCAGGACGTGGAGGAGTTGCTGCGAGCGGGCATCCACGTCATCACGACGATGAACATCCAGCACATGGAGAGCCTGTACGACATCATCGAACGCTTTTCTGGGGTGAAGGTGAAGGAGCGAGTGCCTGACCACATCGTGGCCGGGGCCGATCAGATCGTCAATGTGGACGTCTCGGCCGAGGACTTGCAGGAACGGCTTCGCCTGGGAAAGGTCTACCCAACCGAGCGGATAGAGAAGGCGCTGGCGCACTTCTTCACAGCCGACAACCTGAACCGGCTGCGCGAGCTAGCGCTGGAAGAGATCGCCTCGGCCCTGGATCGGCAGCGACAGAAACAGGGTGGGCAGGCCGATAACGGCTCCGACCGGGTGATGGCGTGCCTCAGCTCGCGCAGCCCGAACGTGCATCGGCTCCTCCGCAAGGCGGCGCGGCTGGCCGACCGCTTCAATGCCCCCTGGTACGCCGTCTACGTCCAGACACCCCGAGAGCGCCTGGAGAAGGTGGACGCGGCCACACAGCGACGGATCAGCGACTCGCTGACACTGGCCCAGCAGTTGGGGGCTGTCTCACTCCCGTTCAACGGCCCGAGCTTCGCCGAAGCCGTGGCAGCCTTCATCGTGGAATATCGGATCACTCACGTCGTGATGGGTCGATCGCTGCGGCCATGGTATCAGCGGTGGTTCGGCCTGTCGGCACTCGATCGCCTCCTCGCCTCCGTCCCGCAGGTCGATGTGACCCTGGTAGACGTCCGGTGAGAGAATGGGAGCTGTGCTCACCTGGGAGCCAGCCTCATCCATGGAAGAGTCGGCCATCCCGTCGCCCAGCGAGAAGTCCACAGCAGAAATCTCCTCTGGTTTCACCGCGCCGCGTCCTTCACCAGGCTACCTCCGTTGGTCGCCTGGCACTTCTTCAGAGGTAGCTCGACCTCGACCCACGTTCGCACCGAGGTGAATCTGCTGCGGTTTTCTAGCGAGAGCGTACCGAAGAACGCCAGCGTCTTCCAGCCAGGAGACGCCGCCCATCATGCCGTCATTGATCGTTTGCCTCTCCTTCGTCTGCCAGAGAACAGAAGCACCGCCGAAGCAGGATCGGCCAACCATCGGCTCCTCTCCCGTCCTCAGGCGGTGTGCATCCCGATCATGAAACGCTCTCGGCGGGTCGCTGGTAGGCGCGGTGGTTGCAGACGTGGACGAAGCCCATCTTCCTGTACAACTCGAAGCTCGCCCCCAGACCGGCCAGCGCGGCACAGGTGCAGCCCCGAGCAGCCCCTTCCCGTATCGCCGCCCAGGTGAGCGCCTCGGCCAGCCCGCGCCGCCGATACTCTGGGACCGTTGCGACCCCGGTAATGCCAGCGATCTGCCCGACGATAAAGAGAAAGGCCGACGACGCAGGTACGCCGTCCAGGTAACCGACGAGGAGGGCTACCTCGGGGTCACTGGCGCATTCCAGAGAGGGAACGAGGTCTTCGTAGGCTTCCGGCGATAGCTCGACCATCCCCTCTGCTGTCGGCGCGCCAAACCCCCGAGCCAGCACGTGACCCAGGTCGCGCCTGCCGGTGTTGTCGATCACCCGCCTGATCTCCAGACCGGTAGGAACAGGGGGTAGCTGCCCCGAGAATGTCGGTAGCACCAGGGCCGGCTCGTCCTCGAACACCTGCCAGCCGGCTGCTCGCAGTTCGGCCTCGACGGGATTGCCTGCGTCCGCCTCGACGACAACGCCGAAGCCGCCTGACTCGGAACCGAAGAAGGCATCGGCCAGTGCGAGGACTCGTCTGAAGGGAGGGGCAGGGCCGACGACCACGGCCTTGTTGAGCGCTGGGCCGTGCGGACCCCAGCAGTTGAACACAACGCCCTCGGCCTCGGCCCGTCGCCCGCCTGGGGTGTATCGAAGCAAGGGCGAGGGGCCGTTGAGCAGGCACTGGTGGGCGACAGCGATCATTTCCTGGCGGGTCATTGCGGTCACTCTTTTAAGTCAATTCTAGAGATGGCCACCCACCTCGCCCGCACTGTTGGGTCTCCTCGACGAAGGGGCCGCTCGCGGCTCGCCTGCACCTGGAGCCGCACCTCCACGACCAGGCCCGTTTCGTCAGCTATGGGCGAAAGGGGCCGGACCATATGAAGGGCTGCATGGGAAACACGCGGAGAGGCACGGCGACAAGGCGAAGTGGACGCTGGTGCGTGGGAGGAGGAGTACCCTGACGTATAAGCGCAAGCGCGGCATCCCGATCCCTGAAAGGGCATCAACCGCCACTGGCTCTGGAGGCCGTACCGGAAGCGCCGAAGAACGCCCCCGGTCGGGGTAAGGCTGGGTGCTCAATGGCGCGGCGAATCGCCGGCGTCCTGCGGGTGCACCGCCTTCTGTTTCCTTTGGTTGGCTGCGGCGGTGGCCTGGGTCTTGAATTTCTCCAGGCCAGAGATCAGGAGGTCGATCTTTTCGAGGTCGGCCTCCCAACCGGCGATAAACGACAGGACAGTGGTGCCCGAGTCCTCCGGGTCGCCGATCCCGACGACGAGCTCCACCAGTCCCTCCCCGTCTTCCACCACGTCTACCCCAAACACCTCGTTGATGTCCACATCGATCAGCATGAGTGACCTCTCCCCTGAAATAGGCGGGGCCCCGGCTGTCTCTGCCGGGGCCCCTGTATTTTACTGGACCTGACGATTAATAGCGGTCGCGGCGGCCGTTGCCACCGCGCGGGCCGCTAGCACCAGCGCGGGGCCGGTCCTCTCGCGGCTTCGCCTCGTTCACGGTCAGGTTGCGGCCTTCGACCTGAGCCCCAGACAGGGCGGCAATCGCCTCGTCTGAGCCAGTCGTCATCTCGACGAATGCGAAGCCGCGCGAGCGGCCGGTCTCGCGGTCGGTGGCGACCTGGGCCCGGGTAACCTCCCCGTACTCTGCAAACCAGCCGCGGACGTCATCCGACGTGGTCGAGAAGGGAAGGTTGCCCACGAAAATGTTCTTACTCATCGTTCAACCTCTCCGGGCACTGCGGCCCGTCTCAGTGGACATGCGGACGTGAGGCCAAAGGCCTGCGGCAGACAGTGGCGAACGCCCCGGTAGGGGGCGGCACGCAGCCCGACAATGGAGGTTGACGATCTCAGTACAGTTTGGTGTTGGCCAAGAGTTGAGAGAAAGGCAAGTCGCAAAGCGGATAGTCTCGTCCGTCATTCGGTAATTGTGGGAGAAAGGCCCCCCACAAGATCACAGTATACACCCCCTGCCGGTAAAAGGCTATGCCAATTCCGCCGAGCTCTGCAATCGTCGTGCGCAGACGGACAGGCCGCAGAGGCCGGTCCCATGGTGACGACAGCCCTGAGCAAGCCGGCGTTTCCATCATTCAGCAAGATGTCGTGCCTGAATAGCGCAGCGGCCACCGAGCCGACGGTCGGGTGCAGAATCGCTCTACTGTCAAGCGACCACAGCCGGACGGCGGTCGTCCTCACCTGGAAGCCTGGCGCCAGTTCATTTTTGTAGCCGGGACTGTTAACCCGTGAGATGGCCCGCTTCCTGGGGATATCATCCATTACCCGAGTGCTGGTGTAACTCGGCTCACTGGTGGATGACTGACTGGACCAGTGAGACGGTGCCTGACGGACAAGGCCCTGGAGCAACTGGTGCGCGGTCGACGGGCATGCTGAGGTGGGCTGTTCCGGCGCTGGCATCTGCGACGGTGTGCCCATGGCCAGGATCGCCTGGAGAAGACGCAACAAGTAGCCCTGGCTGGGTAGGTTTTATCAAAGCCTGTTATCTATTCGGGCCGGGTTTCAAGCAGTTTCCCGTGGTAGTTCCAACCCCACTCGTCCTGTCGACATACCATAAAATTGCTGGGCCGATGTTGAGCAGCCCCGGCGAGCACATCCAGGAATCCCGCACTCTGGCAGCGCTGCGTGATGCCATGTTGCCGAAGCTGATCTCCGGTGAGTTGCGGTTGCCGGACACCGAGCGGATCGTCGGGAGGGCGACGTGAAGCGAACGAATCATCATCAGGTGTTCCCCAAGAAACTGTTCGCCGCCATTCGGCAGCAGAAGCCGCAGATCGAGGTTTCGCGGGCGGTCGTGGAGTCGGCGTCACTGGACGCTGCAGGCGTGTACGTGCGACTGGCCACCCGCCCGGCCGGACTCACCACGGAGGAAGCCGCCGCGCGTCTGGCGGAACACGGCCCCAACGTGCTGGCCAGGGATCGGCGGGCCGGCCTCGGCAAACTCCTCTGGAACGCGGTGGTCAACCCGCTGGTCATTCTGCTGCTGGTGCTGGCGGGGGTGTCGTTCGCCACGGGGGATGTCCGGGCCGGTGTCGTCATGTCGATGATGATCGCCCTGGGCGTGGGGTTGAAGTTGATCCAGGAAGCCCGAGCCGACAGCGCTGCAGCCAAGCTTAAAGCAATGATCTCCGTGAAGGCGACGGTGGTTCGAGACGGTACACCGCGCGAACTGGCGATCGCACAGATCGTGCCGGGCGATGTGGTGCAACTCTCTGCCGGGGACATGATTCCCGCTGACGTGCGACTGATCGAGGCCAAGGATCTGTTTGTCACGCAGGGGGCGCTGACGGGTGAGAGCTTCCCGGTGGAGAAGTTCGCGGTCGAGAAGCATGCGGCGGCGTCGACACCGCTGGAACTGACCAGCATCGCGTTTCTGGGGACTAGCGTGGAGAGCGGTTCGGCGACTGCGGTCGTCCAGGCCACCGGGTCGGCAACGTACCTGGGCGGGATGGCTGAGTCGCTGTCGGAGCAGACTACGCAGACGGCGTTTGACCAGGGAATCGCCCGGTTCACCTGGCTGATGCTGCGGTTCATCCTGGTGATGGTGCCGCTAGTGTTCCTCATCAACGGGCTGACCAAGGGGGCGTGGGGGGATGCCTTCTTCTTCGCGGTCGCCGTAGCGGTGGGGTTGACCCCCGAGATGCTGCCGATGATCGTGGCCGTCTGCCTGTCGAAGGGCGCGCTCGCCATGAGCCGCAAGAAGGTGATCATGAAGCGGCTGAACGCCATCCAGAATCTTGGAGCGATGGACGTGCTGTGTACGGACAAGACCGGCACGCTGACGATGGATCAGATCATTCTGGAAAGGCACTGTGATGTGGTGTTGAAGGAAGACGACGGCGTGCTGGCGCTGTCGTACCTGAACAGCCACTTCCAGACCGGGTTGAAGAACGTCCTGGACCGGGCGATCCTGGCCCATACGGAAACGCACCATCTGGCCGGGGTAGCCGAGTATGCCAAGGTCGATGAGATCCCCTTCGATTTCCAGCGCCGGATCATGTCGGTGGTGGTTCGCACGGCCGGGAGCATGGACCGGATCATCTGCAAGGGCGCGCCCGAGGAGATATTCACCCGCTGCACGGAGTACGAACTCGAAGGCGAGCGATTCCCCATCAATCCCGCCCTCATCGAGGACCTCAAAGAGGAGTACGAAAAGCTGAGCGCCGAGGGCTTTCGCGTGCTGGCCATCGCTAGCAAGGATGCGCCGCCGCGCGGTGTGAGCGCGGGGGACGTCACGCCCTACTCAAAGGCCGACGAGCGCGACCTCATTCTCAACGGCTACGTGGCCTTTCTCGATCCACCCAAGGATACCGCCCAGAGAGCAATCCGGGCGCTCGAAGGCCACGGGGTCCGCGTGAAAGTCGTGACCGGCGACAATGAACTGGTCGCCCGCAAGGTCTGCAAAGAGGTCGGGTTGTCCACCGAGCACATATTGCTGGGCTCGGAGGTCGAGAAGATGACCGACGAACAACTCGCGGAGGCCGTGGAGAAAACCACGCTGTTCGCCCGCGTCTCGCCCGCGCACAAGCAGCGTATCATCACCGCGCTGCAATCCCGGGGGCACACCGTGGGCTTCATGGGCGACGGCATTAACGATGCCCCGGCCCTGCGGACGGCCGACGTCGGCATCAGCGTCGACACCGCCGTGGATATCGCCAAGGAATCCGCGGATATGATTCTGCTGGAGAAATCCCTGATGGTGCTGGAAGAGGGAGTGATCGAGGGGCGCAAGGTCTTCGTCAACATCCTCAAGTACGTCCGCATGGGAGCGAGCAGCAATTTCGGGAACATGTTCAGCGTGCTGGGGGCCAGCGTGTTCGTCCCGTTCCTGCTAATGGCCCCGATCCAGATTCTCGCCAACAACATGCTCTACGATGTCAGCCAGACGGCCATCCCCACCGATGACGTGGATCCTGAGCAGATTGAGAAACCGCGACCGTGGGACATTCGGCAGTTAACCCGCTTCATCGTGTTCGTCGGCCCATGCTCGTCGATCTTCGACTACACCACGTTCTTCATGATGCTGTACCTCTTCGGATGCTCGAACGTCTCGACGCCCGAGTCCGCTGCCCAGAGTGCGAGCCTGTTCCAGACGGGGTGGTTCGTGGAGAGCTTGCTGACGCAAACGCTCATCATCCACGTCATCCGCACCAACAGAATCCCGTTTCTGCAGAGCATCGCCTCGTGGCCGCTCCTGGTGATGTCCGGAGTGATCATGGCCGCCGGCATCGCCCTTCCGTTCACGCCGGTGGGCAGCTACCTCGGGTTCACCCCGCTTCCACCGCTTTACTGGCCGCTTCTGGGAATCACATTGGTGTGTTACGTCGTCCTCACGCAAGTGGTCAAAATGTGGCTGCTTCGGAGGAGGTGGATATGAGGGTTTGCTGGAAACAGCCGTGGCCCAATCAGGAGGCGTGAAGAATCCATCCTTCACCGAATCGGTCGTCGAAGACGCAGCCCTCGCCTGGATGGAAACCCTCTCGGTTACGGCAGCGCTCACGGACCAGAGATCGGCTGTGGTCAACCAGGAACTGAACGTGAGGACATGGGGGCAGGTCGTTCTCCAACGACGGCAGCGGCATTTGGAGCGGGAGTGTATGGGAGTCGAACTCCCCCAGGATTCCAAGCTATTCACCTCACATGAAGCCACAAGCGGCGCAGAAAGCGGCGCACCAGCTACTCATTCCCAGGACATCGATCCTGCACTTGCTGCGGTCATCGAGGCATGGCCTACGCTGCCAGAAGCCATTCGCACCGGCATCCTCGCGATGGTTCGCGCATCTGGCAAGTAGTGTCTACGGTGTCTACGTCTACGAAACCGTGAGGCTTGGCGGGCAGACTCCACCAGTCCTGGCGTTCACAGCGGCTGCGCAAAACATAACGGGATTGTGCCACCGGTTTATTCCTGCAAGTGGCTCCTCGCCTGGACCTGAATCTACGGACATGGCAGAGGTCTGCTTTGGTCGGGTACACTATCCTTGTTTGTGAGATCACACAACCAGGGATAGCCCAACCATGGCGAAATCGGACAGGAACCAATCGAATGGTGCTAGCCTCGGATTCGAGGCAACACTATGGAAGGCCGCAGATGCCCTGCGTGCCAACATGGACGCGGCAGAATACAAGCATGTCGTCCTCGGCCTGATCTTTCTCAAGTACATCTCCGATGCCTTCGAGGAGAAGCACGCCGCGCTGGTGGCTGAGCAAGGTAGCGGAGCTGACCCCGAAGACCCGGATGAGTACCGGGCTGTGAACATCTTCTGGGTGCCGCCCGAGGCCCGCTGGTCGAAGCTGAAGGACAACGCCAAGCAGCCCACCATCGGCAAGCTCGTTGACGACGCCATGCTGGCCATCGAGCGTGACAATGCCAACCTCAAGAACGTGCTGCCCAAGGAGTATGCGCATCAACGGCTCGACAAACAGCGTCTCGGCCAGCTTATTGACCTGATCAGCAACATCGGCCTGGGCGACAAGGAGAACCGCTCCAAGGACATTCTCGGCCGCGTCTACGAATACTTCCTTTCCGAGTTCGCCAGATGGCCACCGGCAGCGGCAAGACCTTCACCGCCGTCAACTTCGCTACCGGCTCATCAAGCATGCCGCGCCAATCGGATCCTGTTCCTGGTGGACCGGAACAACCTCGGCAATCAGACGCTCAACGAGTTCCAGCAGTTCATCAGCCCCGTGAGCGGCTACAAGTTCACCGAAGAGTACACCGTTCAGCATCTGAAGAAGAACAGCATCGCCCCGGCCGCGAAGGTCTGCATCACCACGATCCAGCGGCTTTACTCCATCCTCAAGGGCGAGGAACAATTTCAGGAAGAGAACGAGGAGGGGTCGCAATTCGAGACGGAGAACCCGCTGCTCAAGGAACCGCTACCGGTTGTCTACAATGCCAGAGTTCCCATCGAAACCTTCGACTTCATCGTCGTCGATGAGTGCCACCGCAGCATCTACAACATCTGGGCGCTAGTCCTCGAATACTTCGACTCGTTTCTGATCGGCCTGACCGCCACCCCTACCAAGCAGACCATCGGCTTCTTGGTGGCAATCTCGTCCAGGACTACGCCCACGAACAGGCCGTGGTCGATGGGCGTGAACGTCGGGTACGACGTCTATCGCATTGAGACGAAGATCACCAAGGATGGAGCAAAACTTGCCCGGGAACCTGGCGTGTTTGTTCTTCCGGGACCGTCGCACCAAGGGGAAGAAGTACAGGGAACTGAACGAGGACCCGACCTACACGGCCAATCAGCTGGACCGGGACGTGGTGGCCGAGAACCAGATTCGCCTGGTGATCAAAACCTTCAAGGAGAAGCTGCCGGACATCTTCCCGGGCCGTAAGGAGGTGCCCAAGACGCTGATCTTCGCCAAGACCGATCTCCATGCCGATGACATCAGCAATGTCCGGGAGGAGTTCGGCAAGGGGAAGACTTCTGCCAGAAGATCACCTCGAAGACGACCGGGAAGAAGCCGAAGATCTGCTGTCCGAGTTTCGCAATTCGTACAACCCCCGGATCGCCGTTACCGTGGACATGATCGCCACGGGAACCGACGTGAAGCCGCTGGAATGCCTGATCTTCATGCGAAACATCCGGTCGCTGGGCTACTTCGAGCAGATGAAGGGCCGAGGCTGCCGGGTGGTCGATCCGGACGTGCTGCAGAGTGTGACGCCCGACGCCAAGCACAAGACCCATTTCGTCATTGTGGATGCCGTGGGTGTCTGCGAGGACGAGAAGACGGCCACCAGGCCGCTGATCGCAAACCGTCCGTGCCGCTCGATAAGATTCTCAATGTTGTGATGACAGGTGCGGCACGCTGACGTGGTGTCCACGCTCGCCTCTCGACTCGCTCGACTCGAACAGGAGGTGGACCCGGTCCAGATGCCGACATCCAGAAAGCGTCGGGTGGCCAGTCCCTCGCCGAGCTCGGTGCGGCTCTGCTCCGAGCATCGACCCCGATGTGATTGACCAGCTAGCGATGGCGAAGTTCAGCATACCCGCAGACCAGGAGCCGACCGATGAACAGTGGACCCAGGTGGAGCGGGAGCAGATGACGGCAGCCGCTGAAGCCGTTTCACAACCCGGAACTGCGCGATGCGACCTGAAGGCAAACAGCGCTGGAGCAGGTGATCGACGAGCAGACGCCGGACAAGCTACTCCAGGCGGGATTCAATGCTGAGCGCTGAAGAAGGCGAAGGCCATGCTGACCAGCTTTCGACAGTTCCTCGACGACAACAAGGACGAGATCGAGGCCCTGCAAGTGCTGTACAGCGTGCCGTACCGGGCCGGGCTGAAGTTTCGGCACGTCAAGGAGCTGGCGGCGAAGCTGAACCAGCCACCGTTCTTCGTGGACCCGAAGCGCCTGGAGTCGCTGGCCCGGTTGTGGCAAGCGTTTGAAGTGGTCGGGGAGCCGGACCAGGTACGTGGCAAGGGCGGTAAGCAGCTGGTGGATTTGATCGCTCTGGTTCGCCACGCGATCGACCCGAACACCCCGTTGGCCCCGGTCGGGCTGACAGTCGAGGAACGGTATCAGATGTGGATCGCCGACAAGCAGGCGGCGGGGGTGGAGTTACCTCGACCAGCGGAAGTGGCTGGACGCCATCAAGGACCACATCGCCAGCAGTCTGAATATCGAGCCAGACGACCTGGAGGAAGTGCCGTTCAACGGGATCGGCGGGTGGGCCGGGCCTACGAACTGTTCGGCGACAAGCCCCCGCCATCCTGGATGAACTGAACATGAGGTTGGCGGCATGAGCAATGAAGTTCAACTTCCGACGGGATGGGCTTGGTGTTCTCTGGCAGATGTAGGAATTCTCATTGGCCAATCCCCAGCTGTTTCCTAGGTAAATCACGACAGTGTTGGCACACCGTATATCACGGGACCAGATCAATGGGATGGAACGTCGCTGTCAGTCGATAAGTGGACGACTCATCCGAAACGAACAGTTCCTGACGGTTGCATTTTCATCACCGTCAAGGGAGCTGGCGTAGGCACAATATCCCTGGCGTGGCATGTGCGATCGGACGTGATGTTTACGCCTATGAGCCCCGGCGAACTCTCACGAAAGTTCATTGAGTATTCACTTCGGTTCAACATTGCTCAAGTTTTGCGACACGCCAAGGGCGACATTCCAGGTCTCTCAAAGGGCCACATTCTCGGCCATATCACCGCTTTTCCCCCGCTCGCTGAACAGCGTCGCATTGTCGCCAAGATCGAGGAACTGTTCTCGGACCTGGACGCTGGGGTTGCGGCACTGGAGCGGGCGAAGGCGAACCTGAAACGCTACCGTGCCGCCGTGCTGAAAGCCGCCGTCGAGGGTAAGCTCACCGAGGCGTGGCGGGCCGAGCATCCCCACACGGAACCGGCCTCGAAACTCCTCGAGCGCATCCTGGCCGAGCGCCGCCGGAAGTGGGAGGCGGATCAACTCGCCAAGTTCGCCGCTGCAGGGAAAGAACCGCCGAAGAACTGGCAGGCGAAGTACGTCGAGCCGACGCCACCGGACATTACGGGTCTGCCGGAACTCCCGGAGGGCTGGTGCTGGGCGAGTGTGGAGCAACTTTCGGTGGTAGTACGGGGTGCATCGCCTCGTCCGGCTGGTGACCCAAAGTTCTTTGGTGGTCCGATTCCTTGGATCACTGTTGGGTCGCTGACAACAGGCGAACAACCTTACCTCTACAGTGTTACTGAAGGCTTAACCGAGGTAGAAGAGGCAAGCCGTTGGATTGAACCCGATACTCTTTTGCTCACGAATAGCGGTGCGACGTTGGGCGTCCCAAAGATTACGATGATTGGTGGCTGCATAAATGACGGTTCTGTAGCACTCCTGGATGTAGATTACCCACTAAAGCTATATCTCTATTACTTTCGAAATCCCAAACCAAGCGACTTCGGCAAATCAATCAGGGTGCTGCACACTGAATCTGAACACCGGAATTGTTAAAGCCATTGCGGTTCCTTTGTGTTCGATAGGCGAGCAGCAAAAATTGTCCTGGACCTTGCGGAGCGTTTCTCGCAAATCAAAGCGGCGGAAACCACGATCGAACACGGCCTTCTCCGTGCTGCCCGCCTGCGCCAGAGCATCCTGAAGCAAGCCTTGAGGGCAAGCTCGTTCCACAAGATCCGACCGACGAGCCGGCCAGCGTGCTGCTGGAGCGGCTGCGGGACTTCAGCGGGTACAATCAACGTGCCCACCAAGGCCGCCAGGGCGGCGGAAGGCCGATCTGAATACACGGGAGGAATAGCCGTGCCTCGCAAGTTGCCATTCGATGTCGCCGTCGGTTCCTCCATCAACTGGTAGACGGGATGGTTCCGGGTGAGGAGCTGGTGTTGACCGCGGAGGGCGAGCCGAAAGCCATCGTGACCAGGCCGTCACGGACGAGCTGGCCATGCCAGCCGGGTCGGCGAAGGATACCAGGCACTGGATGGCTCCGGACTTCGATGCTCCGCTCGATGACTTGCGGAGTCGGAATGACCTTGTTGCTGGACACACATACGTTTCTCTGGTTCTGGTGGGCAGATCCACAACTGAGCGATACGGCCTCGGCGTTGATCTGCGATCCAGCGAATCGCAAGCTCATCAGCCCGGCAAGTTCCTGGGAAATTGCCATCAAGGTGAGCCTGAAGCTCGACCTTAGCGCACCGTACCGGGGTTACATCCACATGCACATGCTTCGAACAATTTCGAGTTGCTGCCGATTACTGACGAACACCTGGCGGGCCTGATCGACATGCCCTTTCACCACAAGGACCCATTTGACCGCATGTTGATCGCGCAGGCAGGGTACGAGAACATCCCCATTGTCAGTGCCGATCCGCAACTGGACGCCTACGGCATCACTCGCCTCTGGTGAACCATGACCAACGACACCCAGCAGATCGTCAGCAAAGCCTGGAACTTCGCCCACGTCCTGCGCGACGATGGCCTCTCGTACATGGCGTACACCGAGCAGATCACCTTCCTGCTCTTTCTCAAGATGGCCGACGAGCAGACCAGACCGCCTACAACAGGCCGCCCATAGTCCCGGCCCAGTACGCTGGGAAAGCCTGCTGAAGCGGGAGGGCGATGCACTCGAAGCACAGTACCGACATTTACTCGAAGAACTCGGCCGACAGCCGGGAATGCTGGGCGAAATCTTCAAGAAGGCCTCGACCTCGAGATCCAGAACCCGGCCACATTGCGACGGCTGATCGTGGACCTGATCGAGCCGGTGAAATGGTCCTCGATGCAGGCCGACGTGAAGGGCGACATCTACGAAGGGTTGCTGGCCAAGAGCGAGCCGAGAGTCCGAAGGGAGCAGGGCAATACTTTACGCCCCGCGAACTCATCAAGGCCATTGTGGACTGCGTGCAGCCGACCGCCGAGGACACCGTCTGCGACCCGGCAGCTGGACGGGCGGGTTCCTGCTGGCGGCTTACGATTACGTCGTCAAGCATCAGGGCAGCACGCTCGACCGGGACCAGAAGCGCCACCTGCGAACGAAGTTCGTGAAGGGCTGGAGTTGGTCGCGAATACGGCACGGCTGTGCATCATGAACCTGTACCTGCACGGCATCGACGCCGAACCCCTGCCCGATCCGCTCGGCGTGGACGCGCTCGCCAGCGATCCCGGTGAACGGTTCAGCGTGGTGCTAACCAATCCGCCATTCGGAAAGAAAAGTTCAATCGCCGTGGTGAACGAAGCCGGCGATCTGGAGAAGGATGACACCGCATACGAGCGACAGGACTTCTGGACGACCACGAAGAACAAGCAACTCAACTTCGTGCAGCAAGTGAAAACCCTGCTGAAGGTGAATGACGCCGCGCGATTGTCGTTCCGGACAACGTGCTGTTTGAAGGTGGAGCAGGGGAGACGGTGCGGCGGAACCTTCTGAAACAGTGCGACGTTCACACCTCTGCTGAGGCTGCCGACCGGGGTTTACGCCCAGGGCGTGAAGGCGAATGTCCTGTTTCTTGATCGCCAAACCTGCCCAGGACAGGCCCTGGACGACGAAGTTGTGGGTCTATGACCTGCGGACCAACATGCACTTCACGCAGAAGACCAACCCACTGGCGCGGGCCGACCTGGATGAGTTCGTGACATGCTACCACCCCAGCAATCGGCACCAGCGCAGGCCGACCTGGAGCGCAGAGACTCCGGAAGGGCGATGGCGGTCGTACGACTACGACGATCTGGTGAAACGGGACAAGGTGAATCTCGATATCTTCTGGCTGCGTGATAAGAGTCTGGAGGACAGCGACGACCTACCGCCCCCGGATGTGCTGGCCCAGGAGATCGCCGACGACCTGCAGACCGCCCTGGAGCAGTTCACAGCGATTGCAGAGAAGGTGCGAAGTTGAACATGGACCAGTAGCATCACTGGGCGCAGCAGGCACCGTTACCATCTCCTCGCAAGTTTGGCCCTGGATGGGATATAATATGCAGGAGTAAGCCAATTGATTTTGGCATAATCCCAGGGGGGCACTCATGGGCGGGCCGGGTAGCGGCAATTGGTGGAGCAGGCAGCAAAAGAAGGAGACTGCCGAAGAATCCCTGGTTGTTGCGATGAAGGACCTGCGCAAGCACCTGATCCCTGGCGCGTCAGGCACGCTGACATGGACCTGGGGAGCCGGCGGCCATTCGAGGATTGGCTACCGCGTCTCGGGAAGTGATCGCCTACCGGCCATTCACCTGCAGTACCGTCTGGCTGACGGGGAAGACGTCAACATCGCGGTTCGACTGACGAGGACACCGACGCAATTCAACGGCTTTCGCTGGTGGTTCACCTGCCCGCTCATCATGCGCGGTGTGCCATGTAATCGGCGCTCCGGCAAGCTGTACCTGCCACCCAGCGGGAGCTACTTCGGCTGCCGGAAATGCCACGACCTGACCTATCGAAGCTCTCAACGTGCCCACCGGACTGAGCGGCTATTTGGCCGACTGGGGTTACAGCTCACATTGGCAAGGCTGCGCAGCAGGAACGAGGCAAGGAAACTCCACTGAACCTGCCGGGGCGGTTCGTCGGGATGCAAACCCCGACAGGCGAAGTAGCCAGGGACCGGCTCGGGAGATCGCCTTTCACCCGAGGTTCATGACCACGTGAGCACTTCAGCCAGGACGGAACGCGCTACCTTGCGCGACCTGAGCCACTCACTGGCCAGGGCGAGAGTCTCCCATCACCCTGAGTTATTCCAGGCCGCGCTGCAATATGGGCCTCCGGAACATCCCGGGCTAGCAAGCGATCCCGCGTTACCCTGGCTGCGTGATTGGAGCGAACAGGAGCTAGGCTGCGCACTGGACCACCCGGCACTCCTGAAACTGGTGGATCGGTTGGCCAGGTATCGTGGCGAAGCCGAGGAAGCAGTGCTGGGACTAACCCTGGCCGAGGCTGTTGATGATCTGAAAGAGCCTTCAGGTAAATGTCCAGCGGAAGCCGTGCCAGAACTCCCCCAGGATGACGCTGTTGCTGGGGTGAGTGAACCCTCAGGTGAAGGCCCACCGGCGGTCAGTCCAGAGCAAAAGGCATTATTGGCGTATTTGAAGCTGTACACCAATGGAATTGCCAAAGAACGGATCCAGAGTGCGTTTCACATTCTCACCGACGACAGTCTTAGTGCGAATGAGAAGTTGACCCGAATGGACAATAAATGTCCTTTTCCAATTTATTCGTCAGCCGAGCAGCTAGGGGCCCTGCTGGGCGTTACAAAGCAGGCCGTGTTGAAAACCGAATGGTGGAGGTTGACCTTCAAGGATAGGAAGCAAATCGCGATCAGCCGGCGAAAAGAAAGACATGCCGAGAGAGCCAAGGGCTACGAATCCACGTCGGATGACGACGATTAACTCTGGCGGTTGCCGAGGTGTCGGCAACTGGTTGTCGCCAAGTTACCGCCTGATTTTCTTGCAGATTTTTTCTAGCCGCTTGGTTCCGATCCAAGCGGATCTATTCATCAGGCGTGAAGTTACCGGAATTGGTTGTCGTCGGGGATTTAGGTATGCGAGCCGCACCATGCGGCAAGCGATCCCCCGGAACGCAGCTTATGCTTCCCGCTGATCCATCCACTCCCCTGGCACTGCGACCCAAGGACGCAGCCAAGGCGCTAAGCATCTCCCCACGCCATCTCTGGCAACTCACAAAGGACGGGGCGATCCCCTCCGTACGGCTCGGCACTGGCAAACGCCAGACCATTCTGTACCCAGTGGCCGATCTGCAGGCCTGGCTGACGCGCCAGTCTCAGATGAAAGGGGGTGAGTGATGTCCTCCCTGGATAACGTCCTGTCCCACCTGCCGAATGCAAAGAGGTCCGGCAAGGGCTGGAAGGCCCATTGCCCGGCCCACGAAGATCGAAAGCCCAGCCTGAGTGTCAGCCAAGGTGATGACGGCACCGTGCTGATAAAGTGCCACGCTGGCTGCACCACGGAAGCGATCCTTGCGGCCATTGGTCTGGAGATGCGCGACTTGTTCCCGCCGAAGGATCGCCCGACACCACCACACCATGGTAAGCCTGCGACTAACGGAACGGGCTTCACCACGGTAAACAAGGTGTGCACGACCCCGCCACACCATGATAAGCCTGCGACCAAGGGAATGGCCTTCGCTACGGCTAACGACGCGATTACCGCGATGGAGCGCGCGCATGGCAACCGATCCGCCACATGGACGTACAAGAAC
The DNA here is from genome assembly GCA_046350255.1 of Gemmataceae bacterium. Taxonomy (GTDB): domain Bacteria; phylum Planctomycetota; class Planctomycetia; order Gemmatales; family Gemmataceae; genus CALDUY01. The sequence goes on along the minus strand of JAXMAV010000007.1, from coordinate 234,562 downwards.
GCCGAGGGCGAACCGGTCGGCCTGGTGGTGCGCTGGGACACTCCAGACGGAAAACAGATTCGGCCCGTGGCTCGTCACGCGGATGGCTGGCACATTGGCGCGATGCAAGAGCCGCGACCTCTCTACATGCTTCCCGAGATCGCTGGCGCCAGTCGAGTGATTGTCTGCGAAGGCGAGAAGTGTGCCGAAGCGGCGCGATCCATTGGGTTCACAGCGACCACATCCTCTGGCGGTTCGCAGGCGGCCACCAAGACAGACTGGTGGCCTCTGGCTGGCAAGGAAGTCTGGATCCTTCCCGATAACGACATGCCCGGCCGCCAATACGCGGAGGTCGTGGCGGACATCCTCACGAAGTTGACCCCAGCCCCGAAGGTCCGCATCGTCGAGTTGCCCGACCTGGCCGAAGGTGAGGACATTGCGGACTGGATTGAGGCCCAGGGCGACGCGGCCGAACCCGACACCCTGCGAGGTGAAATCGAGATCATGGCCCAGCAAGCTGAACTGCTGAACCAGACCGAGAATGACGAACTGGACTGTCAACCGTTCCCCGTTCATGCACTTCCCGAACCAATTCAAAGTTTCGTATCCGCTGGAGCCAAAGCGATTCTCTGTGATCCTTCTTACCTGGCGCTGCCATTGCTCACGGCCATCGCCGCCGCCATCGGCAACACACGCCGTCTGGAACTGAAGCGCGGCTGGGCAGCTCCCGCAATCCTGTGGACGGCTGTCGTTGGGGAGAGCGGCACCGCCAAGACACCCTCTTTCACGTTAGTCATGAGGCCCGTGAAGGAACGAGAAAGAAAGGCGCTGAGCCGCCATAAGGAAGAGATGAAGCGGTACGAGGGGGAACTGGCTCACTGGGAAAAAGAAATGACCGCGTGGAAACGTGAAAAGGAGTCCCGCAGCGACCCACCGGAGAAACCAGCGCAACCCCACGCGGAACGGTTTCTTGTCAGCGACACGACCATCGAAGCTTTGGCACCAATCCTACTGGCAAACCCTCGCGGTTTACTATTGGCTCGCGACGAATTAGCTGGCTGGTTCGGTTCGTTTGATCGTTACGCCGGTAAGGGAAGGGCCAGCGCGGACTCTGCCAGTTGGCTGAGCATGTTCAACGCAGAATCAATCGTGGTTGATAGAAAGTCGGGCATACCCCGCACGATCTACGTACCACACGCATGTATCTGCCTGACCGGCGGAATTCAACCAGCGATCCTGCAACGCGCTTTGAGCCCGGAACATCGCGAATCCGGCCTGGCATCACGATTTCTGCTGGCATGCCCACCGCGAAAGGGGAAGAAATGGACTGAGGCTGATATCGATCCTGATGCTGAAACTAAACTGGTTCAACTCTTCGAGAAGCTGTACGAACTGAAGCCCCTGATCCGCGAGGACGGCGAACCAGGCCCGGTACTCGTGCAACTGAACGCCGAAGCGAAGATGGCTTGGATAGCGTACTACAACTCGCACGCAGCCGAGCAATCAGAGTTGACTGGGACCTGGCGGCCACCTGGTCAAAGTTGAGGAGTATGCGTACTCCCGTTCAGCGCTGGTGATCCATTTCGCTCGATGGGCGTCCAATGCCCAGATCAACGAATCTCGGTTGATCTGGACAAGCATGAACATGGGAATCGAGCTTGCCAGTAGGTCTGGGCTGCGCGAGGCCCGTGGCGTATCTACGCCATGCTTGACGAGTCGTGATGTCGTACCGCGACCAACGCCGTCTACTCGAATGGATCATCCGCAAGGGCGTGGAACAGTGACACCGCGCGAAGTGCAGCAAAGCTGCCGCCTGGCTCAAGGCTCTGGGGCGCAGCAGAAACCGCTCTGGAGGAACTCGTAAAGGCCGGGCGCGGCACCTGGCAGACCGCGCCAACGACCGGGCGGGGTGGTCGCCCTTCTCGTTCGTTTGTGATCGCAGCGCGGCCTACTGACCATGAATCCTCTGCGCCACCGGGAGATAATCAAGGTTCCGTAGACGTAGACAGCGTAGACACTGTCGATGAGGTCGAGCAGCCCAGCAGTAAAACCGATCTGTTTGGTTCCACAAACCAGTCCGGCCCCTACCGCGAGCGATTCTGAACTCGAACATGCTTGGTGCTGAACCCACCGAAGAAAGGTGAGACGAATATGGCAAGCATCTGTGACGATCCCAACGGCCGACGCCGGATTCTGTTCGTGGCAGCCGATGGAACGCGGAAGGCTATTCGACTGGGAAAAATGGACCGCAAGACGGCCGAAGGGGTTTGCCGTCATGTCGAGGCTCTGGTGGTGTGGAAGGTAAGCGGAGAGCCTCTGCCCAGGACAACAGCCACATGGTTGAACGAGGTCGGCGTGACCTTGCGGGAGAAGTTAGCTACTGCTGGCCTGGTGGATCCGATCAAAAATCTGACCGTCGAGGTGTTTCTCGATGAGTGGCTTGCTCGGAAGAAACGTGATGGTCATGCTCCTGCATCATTGATTGCCTGGGGACAGACAGTCAAGGAACTGAAGGAGATGTTCAGCGACCGTCCAGTTGTCTCGCTGAAGCACGTGGACGGAGAGAAGTACCAAGGAGCCATGTTAGCCCGGAGGTTACGCACCACGACGGTTCACAAGCGACTGGGCCACGCTCGGCAGATCCTGGAAGATGCTGTTCGCCTGGGACATCTCGATGTAAACCCCTGGAAACATATTCGGCAACGCCAGGGTGATCCCAGCGAGCGCCGCGCGTATGTTCCCGTCGCTGATACAGTCCGTGTCATCGACCATTGTCCAAACGTGTGGTGGCGCTTGTTAGTTGCCCTGGCTCGTTTTGGAGGACTCAGAACGCCCAGTGAACCGTTCTCAATGACCTGGGCCGATGTGGACTGGGAACGATGCCGCGTGGTCATCCGTTCACCCAAGACACGAGGAAAGGGTAAAGGCCATCGCGTTATCCCGATGTTCCCCCTGATTCGCCCCCACCTGGAAGCCGCCTTCGAGGCAGCAGGAGAGGGATCGGTCTACGTATTTCCTGAGGAGTACCGAAGCAGGGCGCAGGGAGATCGCGGGTGGGGAGGATGTAACCTCCGTACGACCCTGGAGAAGGTGGTACGCCGGGCAGGGGTGGAACCATGGCCGAGAATCTGGCACTCGCTACGCGCTAGTTGTGAATCTGACCTGGCCCAAAGCTTCCCCTTGGCAACGGTAACGAAGTGGCTGGGGAATACCCCGAGTGTCGCGCTACGCCACTATGTTGACCCGACTGAAGAAGCGTTCACGAGAGCGATGGATTGGATTCCCTCTAGAACTGTGCCATCGGAAGATGGCGCACAAAGCGGCGCACGGGAGGCGCAAAATCAAGCGCAGCGGGATCCGGCGGAAAGTCGCACTAACTCGCACCAGTCGGCGCAAGTTTATATCGGAAGCGACTTTGTGCAAGATCCGACGAGATCCAGCAGCATGGCGCATATTTCGGAGCGGGAGTGTATGGGAATCGAACCCACTGGGAGCTTTGTTCAAACCCCCCACTGGTTTTGAAGACCAGGGCCCCCACCAGAGGTGCAAACACTCCCCGGAGATGGAACCATGCTTGTGGCACGGGGTCCATCACGGTACGTTATTCTAGACACTCCTCGGCTGGAATACCATCTCGGCTTCTACTTGACTTCGTCTGCTAAGAATCTGCCCGCTGAAGACATGGATGGATGGCATGAATACGACCGCTCCAGCTACGTCGGGCCTGGAAGAAGTGCAGCGGCTCTTTCTTCGCCATGCTGCTGTCCTTCGGGGGTTTATTCTTGGACTTCTGCCCGATCCGCATCGGGCGGAGGATGTCTTTCAGGAACTTTTTCTCACGCTCTCCCGCAAGGCTGACGAATTTCGGCCGGGGTCTAACTTCCTGGCCTGGGCCCGGAGTATCGCCCGGCTCAAGGTACTGGAACAGTGTCGCGCCAGCTCCAGTGGGCCCCATCTACTAGAACCCGATACCCTGGAGGCCGTCGTTCTCGACGCTCCGGAGGTCGAGGATCACTGGAAAGAACGCCGCGAGGCCCTGGCGCAGTGTTTGCAGCAACTGGCGCCCCGAGCCCGGGAGATTCTCGAACTTCGCTATTCTGAGGCGTTTCTCTCACCTCCGGAAATTGCCTCGAAGCTGTCCTGGTCGGTCAATGCGGTCCACGTCGCACTGTCGCGCGCCCGCAAGTTTCTCCAGGAATGCACGCGCCGGCGTCTTTCCCAGATGGAGTCCTGACGGTGGATCGAGATCGCCTGCTCGAATTGCTGAATGCCTACCAGGATCAATGCCTGACCGAGGCCGACCGCCTCGCTCTCAACGCTGAACTCCGCGCCTCGGCCGAGGCACGACGGCTGTTCTGGGAGTATGCGTATCAGCAGGCGTTCCTGCTCGATTTACTGGCCGAGTCGCGCGGTCGCGAACTGGCCCAGGAAGAACGCGCGTTGCAGCCAGCCGAGCCAGCCCAGGCCCAGCCGGCCCACGGATGGCGCCGGTCGGCGCTGGTGCCGTTGCTTTCCTCGCTGGCGCTACTGTTGCTTCTGGGGTTGGGACTGGCCTGGTTCATGGGGCCTTCGCCTGTATCCGAGCCGGGTACGCCGCTGGAATCGGCGGGGGTGCTGGCCCGTTTGCAGGAACTGCGGGGCGAGGTGCAGGTGATTGGGGCTGAGTCCACGAAGCCGGGTCGGGCAGGGCAGGTGATCCGCCCTGGCGAGGAGATCCGTACCGGTACGAGTGGTTTCGCCGTCGTCACCTACCCCGACTCCTCGCGGCTGGAAATCAATGCCGAGACGGCTGTCCGTCTCCTGGCGGATGCCTGGGAGACTGGTCCGTCGAGCAAGCGCATCTTCCTGGTGGAAGGCGTTGTCAACGCCCTGGTGGCGCCGCAACCGCGTGGCAAGCCGATGCAGGTGAACACCCTGCAGGCGAAGCTGCTGGCCACGGGGAACCGGTTTAGCTCGGCCAGCGTACTCGGCGAAACGCGCATCGAGATGGAAGAGGGCAAGGCGTTTCTCTCCGGCAAGAGCGACGATCGGGTGGTCGAAATCCATGGCGGCAGCTTCGCAGTCGCCTCGCCCGACGTGGAGGTGTTTCGTCCCGTCCCCTTGCTTCCCCAGGGGAGTGCGCCCGAAGCCGTCATCGAGGATAGTTCCGGCCCCATCATGGCTCTGGCCCCGGTTGATCGCGGGCAGACTCTGGCGATTGGCTGCTGGAATGGCGTCATCAAGCTGTGGGATCTGAAGCGCCGGCGTCTCCAGGCGGTGCTGCCAGCCGAGCAGCGTCGGGTGATGTCGCTGGCCAGCACACCGGATGGGCGCTTCCTGGCGGCCGGATACGAACCGGTTCCCCGGCGCCCCGAGGAGGTGGACAACCTGATCGTCTGGGATGTGCCCCGGCAGCAGATCGACCGCACCTTACCCGTGCCGCGCCGGGTACACACACTGGCAACCACGCTGGATAGTCGAACACTGGTGCTGGGCACGGCCTGGCGGCAGGGGGTATCGGTGTGGGATCTTCCGGCCAGGCCTTCCCGGCTCGAAGGCGTGGGCATGGAGCGGTTTCGCCTGGGAGATCGGCTCGAACGTCCACGGGTTCTGGCGCTGGGTCCGGATGATCGGACCATCGCGGCGGGCCATCCCGATGGGACCATTCGACTCTGGGATCTCCACACAGGTCGGCCGTTGCGCACCTTCCTGGGCCATCAGCGCGACGTGCAGGCGCTGGCCTTCCAGCCCGACGGGCGTTTGCTGGCTTCCGGAGGCCGCGACGGCACCGTCCGTCTGTGGTCGGTGGATACCGGCGAGCAGGTGCATCTGCTGCCAGGCAAGCTGGGAGAGGCGCGCTGCCTGGCATTCTCGCCCGATGGGTTGACGCTGGTGTCCGGCCATGGGGGCATCGCGCAGTTGTGGGACGTCAAGACAGGCGTTCCGCGCTCCACCATGCGGGCTCACAAGTTTGCGGTCACCTCGCTGGTCTTTCTCGACCAGGGCCGTCTGCTGGCCACGGCAGGGTGGGATCGAACCGTCAAGTTATGGAAGCTTCAGCCGGGCACGGCCGGGGCGCTCTGAGCGTCAGAAGCTGACCTCGGCGCGGAAGACCAGGCCATCGAACCCCAGGTTGCTCGACGCGCGCTGGAGTTTGCTGGGGTTGGCATCGTCGCTGAAATCGCTGGAGTCGACCATGTCGAACCAGTTCATGAACTCGTAGCCGATGGACAGCCTCCAGTTGTTCCGCCTGAAGTTCAGGCCCACGCCCAGGTCCATCATGGGAATCAGGCGCGTGGTGCGCTCTCCGACGTCCACGATGGTGGTGCTGTTGACCAGTTCGGTCCGACTGTTAGTGAAATGGCCAGTCATCAGCGTGGCCGAGCCGCGCAGGTACAGGCCGAGACAATCGGCAAACCAGACCTCGCTCTCGGCACCCGCGCGCAGGCCGCCGCCGTTGAACTCGGACCACCGGCAGGTCTGCGCCACCGCTCCGTTGCCTGCCTGGTAGGTGGCACCGATACCCTGTTCTACGTTCACGAAGCGAGGCCCCGCGAAGACACGCAGATTACCCAGATTGTCGAAGGGGACCAGTCGAGTCAGTTCGAGGTCGGCCAGGTGAAACTGCACATGATTACTGGCATAGACCGCCTGAGCACGCTGCATGGTGATGGGATGCGTCAGGGTGGGGAAGATGGCGGTGTCTGCGGTGCCCTGGTAAGAGGCATCGTTGTCGCCGTGGAAATAGGTGTAGCGAAGGACCATCTCCCAGGGTGCCTCGGGGGCGCGAAAGCCGGCGCTGAGGCGGAAGCCGGAATCGTAGCCGCCGTCGAGTGATTTGATCTCGCCCTGCGGGCCCCAGAAGGGATTGCGACCAACGATGGCGTAGGTCTGCCCGGAACGTCGCGGTGCCAGTAAGAGATATTCCGCACCCAGAATGATCCGCGGTTCCACCAATTCGGAAGCCGGCGGTGGTGGAGGGGCGACCGGCGCAGGCGGGAATGGGTTGGCACCCAGAGCGATGGGCTGAGGCGGCCCCTGCGGCTGGGCGAGGCTGCTTCCGGTTAAGGATGCCGTCACCAGGAGGGCAGCCATCAGGCTCCGTCGAATATGCTTCATCGCCGTGCTCCCCGGCTGGATCCACCCTAATTCTGTCGTTGTGTTGGCGACGGGATATAACGGTTGAAGCAACCACCCACAAGACGAACCCGCGGGGTCAGGATCATGCGCATCGCCATCGGGCAACTGTGGCAGGAAACGAACACCTTCAACCCGGTGCCCACGACGCGAGAGGACTTTGAATCGTTCGGGGTGCTGCGCGGCGCGGAGGTGATCGCGGAGCTGGCCGACACCAACGAGCCGGGCGGCTTCATCTCGTCGTTGCGGAAGTGGCCCGAGCAACCCGAACTGGTAGGCCTGGTGCGGCTACCCGCCTGGCCAGCGGGTCGAGCCACGGCCGACACCATCGCCTGGATCGAGCAGGAGATGTATCAGGCCATCGAGCGGGCCGGGCGGCTGGATGCGGTACTCCTGGCTCTGCACGGGGCCATGGTCGGCGAGAACCGACCGGATGTCGAAGGAGCGATTCTGGCAGGTATTCGTCAGCGCGTCGGCGCCATCCCCATCGTGGCCACTCTGGATCTGCACACCAACATCACCCGGTTGATGGTCGAATCGGCCGACTCGTTGGTCCTGTTTCACACTGCTCCGCACATAGATGTGTTTGAGACCGGAGTGCGTGGCGCGGCCGTCCTGCGCCGCATCCTGGTGGAGGGGGCACGTCCGGTGACGGCCTTCTGCAAGATCCCGATGGTAGTGCCGGCGGAGCGGGCCAATACGCAGGATCCGGCAAGCATCAGCTACCGGCACTGCCAGAGCCTGCGCAATCTGGAAGAACACCCGGAGATCCTGGCCGCCGGGTTGGCGCCGGTGCAACCCTGGCTCGACATCCCCGAGATGGGCACGGCGGTGGTGGTGGTCACGACGGGCGATGAAAAGCTGGCTCGCGAATCGTGCAGTCGGATCGCCCAGGAGGTGTGGGAGCATCGCCGAGACTATCTGCCCGAGCTGGTTTCCATCGATGAGGCCATTGCGCAAGCGCAGCAGTGCCCCGAGGGGCTGGTGGTGCTCAGCGATAGCGCCGACGCCACCACGTCGGGGGCGCCGGGCGACAGCACGCATCTGCTTCAGGCGCTGCTGCGCCACGAATGGCCCCGCCCGGCGTTGGTGACGCTGGTGGATCCCGATCTCGTGCGCTCGCTAACGGGCAGCCCGGCTGGCACGCGCTGGACGGGGAAGCTGGGTGGGAAACGCGATCATCTCCATTCCCAACCGGTGGAGGTTGCGATGGAGGTGGTTCGAGCGTTCGATGCGCGCTTTGTGCTGTCGGGGCATCTGGGGAAAAACCTGGCCATCGACATGGGGCCAGGCATCGTGCTGCGGCAGGGCAATGTCCACGTGGTGGTGACCTCGCGGAGTGGGCCGCACTTCGCTCCGGAGCTGTTTCGGGCGGCGGGATTCGATCCGTTTGCCGCCAGTGTGCTGGTGGCAAAGAGTCCCTGTGGCTTCCGGGCGGCATACGCCAGCCGGGCGGCGAAGATCCTGGTCGTTCGCGCGCCCGGCTGTGCTCCGTCGGATTTCTGGACCTACCCGTACCTGCAGATTCCTCGCCCCCTGTGGCCGTGGGATGACCTGACCACCTGGCGAGCCGAACCGCTGCTGGTGCGGGGGCCGGTTACAGGCGCGAAGTCAGGCCCTTCTTGATAGAGTCGCCCAGGTTCCGCGAACCCAGGTAGATCTCCCAGACCGCCTTGCTGAACTCGACGTTCTTGATCAGGAAGTCGGCCTTGCCGGCGACGTTGATCTGCAGGCCGATCCCCGGGATGTGGGTGAGAAGAATGTTCTCTCCCTTGCGCACCGACGAGGAGCGCATGTACTGGGACAGGCTGGTAATTTCCTCGCTGAAGTTGGGTTCGGCGTGGTTCATGCGGATGGCCGAGCGAAAGGCCTCCGCCAGGTCGCGCCCGTCCACGGTGCGCTCCATGGTCAGGTGCAAGCGTTTGGGCGTGTCCGCGTCGGCCAGGGCCTCGGCACTGCGTATGGTGGCATCGGCCTGCACGTAGCTGGCCAGGCTGTAAACATTGACGAGGAGGCGCGAACGAATGGCGGTCCCGGTCAGACGCAGCTTGACCGACTTGCCGCCGATGGGTGCCTCCACCTCGGAAGGGAAACGGGTGGCGCTGCCAGGGACGCCGACCATTTCCGCCGCGAGCAGAGTGCTGCCCGCGAGCAGAACCGCCGTCGTGAGCCAACCGGTATGCCGCATCGCCTTTCCTTTCGCATGAGATCAGAGTGAAGCCGCACCGTCCGCGGCTTCAGGTCGTTCAGTTGGTGCTTTTGGCCGGAAGGCGGGGCTTTTTCAAGAGGAAGCTCAAGCGACCTTGACGCGAGGCCAGCCGGTGGTATGTTGCCGCGCCCCATCGGAACAGTCTCTTTCCCGAGGTCCCCCATGCAGGAAGCGCCACAAGGAGCTGCTCCCATCAAGCTGACCCGCCTGCGGCTGGGGGTGAGCCTGGTTGCCCTGGCCTGGGTGCTGGCCACAGGCTGCTCCAGCATCCGGGTGCAGCGAGCCGGCGGGCCCACCGTGGCTGGTTCGTGGACCGCCAGCAGCGTGGTTGGCGAGGAAATCTCCCCGCGCACGCGACAGACCATCCGCCGCTATGACCTCGAGAGTCTGTATCCTGACCGGCTGGCCGAACTGTCCGGCAAGCTGCATGGCGAGCTGATGAAGGAACCTCAGCCCGGCCTGTTGTTTGCCCTGGCCGAGATCAACTACCTGCGCGGCGTTCGAGCCGAGCACCGCCAGCAACCGGAGGCGTGTGCTTACTTCTACCTGGCGGCGGGCTACGCCTACCACTATCTCTTCGACCACGGCAAGAAATCCGACCAGGACCGGCCAGGCGACGACCAGCCGGAGCGGCTGCGGGCCGATGTCTTTGATCCGCGCTTTCGCCTGGCCTGTGACCTGTATAACGCCAGCCTGTCGCACTGCCTGATTGCCGCCCAGTCGGTGGGGCAACTCGACCCGCGCGAAAGGCTGGTGCTGCCTGGCATCGATGGCCGGGAGACGATTACCTTGCAGGTGACCCACACCGGGTTTCGTTACCGTCCCAACGAGTTCGGCCCCGTGCAGGTTTGCTCGGACTTCGTCGTCAGTGGGATGTCCAACCATCACCGGACCTACGGCCTTGGTGTCCCGCTCATCGGCAGCCGCGACCCGGAAGCTCCTCTGCCGGATCATTCCTTCTACCCCTCGCACGTCAGCTTTCCCATCACCGCGTTCTTCCGCTTCGAGGGTAGCCTGGCCGACCTCCACGAACGGCGGTCGGGGCGTCTGGAGTTCTACAATCCGCGCAACGTGCAGACCGTCAAGATCGGCGAGCGAGCGGTGCCTCTGGAGACCGATTTGACAACGCCTCTGGCCTACTACCTGGCCAACGCCCGGCTCGAATCGGATGGCTACATCGGCTTTTTGCGCCCCGATAGCATGGAGGAGAAGGCAGGCATCCACGCCCTGGAACCGTACGAACCCGGGCGGATTCCCGTGATCCTGGTGCATGGGCTGCTCGGGTCGCCCATGACCTGGGCGCCCATGTTCAACGATCTCCAGGCCGACCCCAAATTGCGGTCGCGCTATCAGTTCTGGGTCTACTTCTACCCCACGGGCAACCCCTACCTCATCACTGCAGGCGAGATGCGGCGCGAGCTGAACCGCCTGCGCAAGACGCTGGACCCGCAGGGCAAGGACCCGGCACTGAACGACATGGTGCTGGTGGGCCACAGCATGGGCGGGTTGGTCTCTCGGCTCATGACCATCGACGGGGGTGAAGACTTCTGGAAGGTGGCCTCGGGGGTGCCGTTCGATTCGCTGCATCTGCAGCCGACCACGCGCGCCGAGCTACGCAACACCTTCTACTTCGAGCGTCAGCCCTATGTCACCCGGGCGATCTTCCTGGGTACGCCGCACCGGGGGAGCAAGCTGAGCCCGTCGCTCGTCGGCCGGCTGGGCGCGTACCTGGCGGGTGTCCCCAGCGAGTTGCTGGAACTGCAGGCCAATATCCTCGAAGACAATCCGAACCTGGCCGAATCGTGGAAGAATCGGCGCGTCACCAGCGTGGACCTGCTTGCGCCCGAGGCGCCGGCCCTGCAGTTGATCGCGGCACGGCCGAAGCCCCGGGGGGTCCAGTACCACTCCATCATCGGCCAGACTCCGAAGAACGTCCTGCTGGTGGAACGTCTGTTCGGGGGTGGGTATTGCCAGGCCAGCGATGGAGTGGTGCCAGTGGCGAGCGCACGGCTACCGGAGGCTGAGTCGGAGTTAATCGTCTCGGCCGACCATTACCATGTGCATCATCATCCACTGGCCATCCTGGAGGTGCGCCGCATCCTGCTCGAGCATCTGCGCGAACACGACGCTCGCAACCATCCGGTGCAGCATGCGGTTGGCCGGGCGAACTAGCCGGTCGGCCTACTCGCCGTGTTCGGCCAGCCAGCGCTCGGCATCGAGGGCGGCCATACACCCGGTGCCGGCGGCCGTGATCGCCTGGCGGTAGTAGCTGTCCGCCACGTCGCCAGCGGCAAAGACGCCTTCGACACTCGTCCAGGTCCGGAATGGTTTGGATAGAAGCACGTAGCCGGCCGGGTCCAGCTTCAGCTGCCCGTCGAGGAAGGCGGTGTTGGGGGTGTGGCCGATGGCGAGGAACACCCCGGAGACCGGGAGCGTCTCGGTCTTGCCATCCACGGTGCTTTTCAGACGCGCGGCCGTGACGCCCTCGTCCTCGTTACCCAGCACCTCATCGAGCACGCTGTTCCACTTCATGGAGATGCGCGGGTTGGTGACCGCGCGTTCGGCCATGATCTTGCTGGCGCGGAGCTTGTCGCGCCGATGCACCAGGTAGACGGTGCTGGCGAACTTGCTGAGGTAGGTAGCTTCCTCGACAGCGGAATCGCCGCCGCCGATGACGATGAGCGGCTTATTGCGAAAGCGTGGCAGCGCACCATCGCAGACGGCGCAGGCGGACACGCCCTGATTCTTGTAGCGATCCTCGGAGGGCAACCCCAGGTAGTTTGCCCGGGCGCCGGTGGCGAGGATGACGGCCTTGGCCTGGAAGGTCTGGCCTTCGCGCGAATGCAGGGTGAACGGACGACGCGAGAAATCGACCTTCACGATGTCGTCGCTGATGATCCGGGTGCCAAAGTTGGTGGCCTGCTTGCGCATCAACTCCATCAACTCGGGGCCCTGGATGCCGTGCAATGGCTGGGGCTTCCCTGACGAGACCCAGTAGGGCTGGCGGTCAGCATCGAGGGCGGAGCCGAGGAACTCACGCAGATGGCCCGACGGCCAACCGGGGAAGTTTTCCACCTCGGTGGTCAGGGCCAGCTGTCCCAGAGGCAGCGTGCCGTTGGCCTGGTTGTCGGGCCAGGAGGGGTTGCCCTCGAGCACCAGGGGGTTGAGGTTGGCCCGGGCGGCGTAGATGGCCGCGGCCCAGCCCGCCGGGCCCGAGCCGATGATCACGACGTTTTCGATCGCCATTGTTCTTGTCTCCCTCGTTCCGGGCCGCCCTTTCACGAGCGGTCTCTCGGCGGTACACTCCATGCTTGGATTCACTGATTCTAGGTGCCCCGCCGGCACGGTCAACGCCGGGCCCGGGGTCATGTCAGGGCCCCGGCATGCGTTTGATCGACCTCCGCGAGATTCTTCGCTACGTTCCCCGGTTCCGCGACAAGTTGTTTGTCATCGCGGTGGATGGCGCCGTGGTCGAGTCGGATAATTTTCGCAACCTCTTGCTGGATATCGCGCTGCTGCGCAGCCTGCGCATCGGCGTGTGCCTGGTGCATGGGGCTGCCCATCAGATCCGCCGCCTGGCCCATGTGGTGGGGACCACGCCGAGCAACCTGGATGGGTCGGGAGTCACCGACGAATCCACGCTCCAGCTGGCGCTCCTTGCCGCGCCGCGCGTGTCATACGAATTACTAGAAGGGTTGTCGGCCACTGATCTACGCGCAGCCGTCAGTAACTGCGTCGTGGCACACCCGGCTGGCATCTTGCAAGGCGTCGATTATGGCTACACCGGCAAGGTGGAGCGCATCGACACCGGGCTGTTGCAGGCGCTCCTGGAAAAAGATGTGATTCCGGTCATTCCGCCCATCGGCACGGATGGCGAGGGCCATTCGTTTCGCCTCAACTCCGACACCGTGGCCGGCGAGGTAGCCCGGGCATTGCAGGCGGTCAAGGTGATCTACCTGACGACGCACCGAGGCATTCCCCAGGTGGGTTCCTCGGATGGGGAAAAAGAGGTCTACCGTCACATGCCGGTGGGAGAGGCCGAACTGCTGTTCAAACGGCACAGCGCCGAGCTTCCCATCGATCTGCGCTCGAAGCTCGATCAGGCGGTCAAGGCCGTGCGCGGCGGGGTGCCCCGGGTCCACATCATCGATGGCCGGGTCGAGGAAGGGCTGCTGGCCGAGGTGTTTTCCAACGACGGCATCGGCACGCTGATTCACACCAATGAGTATCAGTCGATCCGCCGGGCGCAGAAGCGCGATCTGACGGCGCTGATGAACCTGATCCAGGGTGGCATTGAACGCGAGGAGCTGGTTCGCCGCTCCCGCGCCGAGGTGGAACGACAGATTGCCGACTATTTCGTCTTCGAGGTGGACAAGAACCCGGTCGCCTGTGCGGCGTTGCATCTCTACCCCGAGCACGAGATGGCGGAGCTAGCCAGCGTGTGCGTGGATCCTCGATTCGAGAATCAGGGGATCGGCGGCAAACTGATGCGGTTCGCCGAGGACCAGGCCCGCGCCCTGGGGGTGAACACACTCTTTTGCCTCTCCACGCAGGCCTACAACTATTTTCAGCAGAAGGGCGGGTTCCTGCCCGGCAAGCCCGACGACCTGCCACCCGAACGACGCGAGAAGTACGATCGCTCGGGCCGGCGTTCGGCGGTGTTACTCAAGCGAATTGGCATGCCGGAACGCCCTGGGAGTTGAGCCCCCCGGCGGGCCTCCCCGTAGAATAACTTTCTGAGCCCTCCCCAGCCTGGAGCCGACCCGGTGAGTCCCAACGAAATATTGAGTCAGTTCAGCCAGAAACGGACCGAGATGCTGGCTCAGCTCCGCCGGATCGTCGTCGGGCAAAGCGACGTGATCGAGCAGGTGCTGGCCGCAATCTTCACGCGGGGCCATGCCCTGCTGATTGGTGTGCCGGGCCTGGCCAAGACGCTCATGGTCAGCTCGATTAGCCAGATTCTCGACGTCACCTTCAAGCGGGTGCAGTTCACTCCCGACCTGATGCCATCGGACATCACGGGTACGATGGTGCTGGACGAACCCGAGCCGGGCCGACGGGAGTTTCGCTTTGTCAAGGGGCCGGTCTTCACCAACATTCTGCTGGCCGACGAGATCAACCGCACACCGCCCAAGACGCAGGCAGCTCTGTTGCAGGCCATGCAGGAACGCGAGGTGTCGGCCGGGCAGGATACGCATCGGCTGCCGGATCCGTTCTTCGTGATCGCGACGCAAAACCCCATCGAGCAGGAAGGGACGTACCCGCTGCCCGAGGCGCAGCTCGACCGTTTCATGTTTACCATCAAGGTGGATTATCCGGCCTACGACGACGAGAAACGGATCATCTCGCTGTCCGGGAGGACCGAGCCGGTTGAACTGACCAAGGTGCTCAGCGCCAAGGCGATCCTCAATCTGCAAAAGGTGGTCCATGCCATCCCCGTCGGCGAGACGGTGATCGATTACATCACCCGGCTGGTGCGGGCGACGCGGCCGACTGATCCCACCGCGCCAGATTTCATCAAGCGCCTGGTGGATTATGGGGCGGGCCCCCGGGCGGGCATCTTCCTGGCGGAGGCGGGACGCGCCTTTGCTGCCATGCAGGGCGAACCGGCTGTTTCCGAGGCGGACATTCAGAAGGCGGCCATTCCCGTGCTGCGGCATCGCATCGGCTGCAACTTCCAGGCGCAGGCCGAGGGGCTGACCAGCGATGACATCGTGCAGAAACTGCTGGCCGCCATCCCGCCGCGCGAGGAAGGGCGCTACGATCGCAAGCGGCGCTGAAATCCGGCGGCTCGGCGCCTAGAAATTCACTGTTGCCCAAAGATGCACGGTTTTAGAAGGGGGAACCTGCGATGTGTTGCAGGATGAAATGGTTACTTGGAGGAGGCACACTCTTCCTTGCGGCCTTTGCTGGAGCAACCTTGTGGATGCTCGCGGGCCAGATGCAGGCGGTTCGGGCCGAGGACGAGAAGAAGTCGTCCATACTCGAAGATCACGAACATCAGCTGCCCAACGCCAGCTGGAAGCTGCCCACCAAGGACGAGATACCCATTCTCTTCGTGGCTCGTGGTGGCAACCCGGCAGCGTGGGATGCCTTGAAGAGCTTCTGGAATGAAACCACCGAGAAGGTGGTGGACCCCAGGACTGGTGATGCCAGCGAACGCAAGGTTGTGAAGATCAAGCTGCCGCTGGGTCTCAACACGGCGCCGCCGGTCCCGACTGAGAACCCGATGACGGTGCAGAAGTGGAAGCTGGGCAAGAACCTCTACTTCAACCCGATCATCTCGTCGGACCTGACGGTGAGCTGCGCCTCCTGCCACGATCCGAAGAAGGGCTTTACCGATCAGAGCCCCTTCTCCATCGGCATTCGTGGAGGGAAGGGCGGTATCTCGGCACCGACGGTGCTGAACTCGGCCTACCATCAGTTCCAGTTCTGGGATGGCCGGGCCAGCTCGCTGGAAGATCAGTCGCAGGGACCGCCTCAGAACGCGCTGGAAATGTACGATGGCGAAGGCCATGCCTGGTCGAAGCTCGTAAAGCGCGTCCGCGAGGATGCTGCTCTCGTGAAAGAGTTCAAGGAAGTGTTCGGCACGTTGCCGACGCGGGACACCGTCGCCAAGGCGATCGCCACCTACGAGCGAACCGTGTTTTCTGGCAACTCGATTCACGACCGAGCCGAGGTTGCCATGCGGAAGCGCGTTGCCGAGGATGACAGCGGCACGGCCAAACTGGAACTGAAGGCTCAGGACTACCTGAGTGCCCTGAAGGCAGCCTTCGAGGCCAAGGACACCACCGCGTTGAAGGCCCTCCAGCTCAATCCGGAGGCGGATGCGGGCAAGTCGGAAGAGGTGGCCAAGAAGCTGGTCCAGGGCCGCAACCTCTTCTTTGGCAAGGCCCGGTGCAGCAGCTGCCACATCGGCGACAACTTCACCGACAATACCTTCCACAACCTGGGTGTGGGCGCCAAGGATGGAAAGCTCCCCGCCAGTGTAGCGGGTCGGTATGGTGCGCTTCCGTCGGGTCACAAGAACCCGGAGTTGTTCGGCGCCTTCAAGACTCCCACGCTGCGGCATCTGCTCGGAACCGCGCCCTACCTGCATGACGGCTCCGAAAAAACCCTGGAAGAGGTGATCGACTTCTATGACCGGGGTGGAAACGTCAACGAGTACCTGGATGTCAAGATGCGCGACGAGAATGCGGAACGCGCCTGGTACAAGGCCGAGGGCAAGGACGTGAAACTGCCGGCCGAGGCGAAGGTCTACAACGGCAAGGTCATCATTCCCCTCAAGCTCAACCTGACCCGCGAGGAGAAGGCTGATCTCGTGCTCTTCCTGCGGGCGCTGCAGGGCGATGACCCCGACGCGCAGGTGCTGAACGCCGAGAAGTCCGCGAAATGACGTGGTATCGCGTCTTCTGCGCGTTACAAACGGCCCCCAGCCTGGTAGAACTTCAGCAAGTTCTCGCCAGGCTGGGTGTGTCTGTTTCTGCTACCCTGGAGAGTGATGGGGACGACTGGGAATCGGCCCGGTTGCACCTCGGCGACTGCACACTCGAGCTGCATCGCTACCTTGCCGACCAGGAAGGCATCCGGACCGAACTGAACAGCTGGGCGGGGGTGCTGGAAATGTGGGCCGACCACGCCATCTCCCGGGGACTGATGGAACGCACCATTCAGGCCCGGCAGCTGATCTACTTCGAGGCATCCGCGCCGGCGCTCGAGTCGTTGGGTCTCGTGCTGGCAAGCCATCTGGCTTCGGCGCTGGATGGCTTCTTCCAGGTGGATGGGCAAGGCTTCTTCACCGCGGACGGTGTGCTGAGGGTCTCCGAACCGGATGAATAGTCCCGAGAAGTACCTGCGGCCCGAAGTCATCCGCACCGTCGGACGGCTTGACCTGCGCGCCCGGTTCATCGTGGAAGGGTTCCTGGCCGGGCTGCACAGCAGCCCGTTTCACGGCTTCTCGGTCGAATTCTCCGAGCATCGCCGTTACACCCCGGGAGAGGACGTCAAGGATCTCGACTGGAACGTTTACGCCAAGACCGAGCGCTTCTACGTGAAGAAGTTTCAGGCGGAGACGAACGTCACCGGCTACCTGGTGATGGACCTGTCGGCATCGATGGCCTACACCTACCGCCAGGAGCTGACCAAGTTCGAGTATGCCATCTGCCTGGCGGCGGCCCTGGGCTACCTGATGATCCATCAGCAGGATCCGGTGGGCCTGGTCACGTTTGACACCGACATTCGCGCGGTGCTGCCTCCCAAGAGCAAGCGGACGCAACTGGCCACGATGCTGTCGATCCTTGCGGGTCTGAAACCCAGCGGCACCACCGAGGTGGCTCGCTGTCTGCATCGCCTGGCCTCGATGATTCGCAGCAAGAGCCTGGTGATGGTCTTCAGCGATCTGCTGACCGATCCCGAACCCGTCTTGCAGGCCCTGCATCATCATCGCCATCGAGGCAACGAGGTGATTCTCTTCCATATTCTCGACGAGGCCGAGGTCCATTTCCCCTTCGATGGCCTGATCGAATTCGAGGACGTGGAAACCCCCGATCGACTGACGCTGGATGCCCGGGGGATGCGGGACGACTACCTGGTCGCGCTTCGGGAGTTCACGGAGGTTTACCGCCTGGAGTGCACCAAGTGCGGCGTGGACTACGTTCCCATCGACACCAGCGTGAACTTCGACAAGGCGCTTCTGGAGTACCTGATCCAGCGGCAAAGGCGGTTCTGAGCCATGGAGATCCTCGGGGTAGGCACCGACATCGTGGAGTGTCTCCGGGTTGGGCGCATGATCGAACAGCACGGCGAGCTGTTCCTGACCCAGATTTACACCGAGGCGGAGATTCGCTTTTGCCAGGCGCGGCGGCGAGCCATCGAACATTTCGCGGCGCGCTGGGCGGCCAAGGAAGCAGTGTTTCTGGCCATGAATCGGCCCTGGCGCCGCGGCATGGAATGGACCGACCTGGAGATCTCGGTCGATCCCGAGGGCATCACTCAGGTGCGTCTGGGCGGTGCGACCCGTGAGTATGCCATCAACCACCGCATCAGCCGCATCCTGCTGTCGATGGCCCATTGCCGGGCCTACGCCACGGCACATGCGCTGGCCATCCGCGACTGAGAGACGTTCCTAGCCTGCGCCCTTTTCGCGGGGTGATTTCTGGTGGTAGTGACTTTCGAGCAGGGACGTGAGTTCGTCCATGCGCTCCATCAGCCGTCGGGGCTGGCGCTTTTCTCGGCTGGCCAGGGCATACACGGTAAGCAACGGCAGCGCCAGGGTGGAATCGACGTAGCAGGTCACGGTGTCTGGCAGCTGGTTGATATCGACCTTGCCCCAGGTCATGGCCTCGGAGGGCGTGGCGCCGGACAGGCCCCCGGTGTCAGGTCGGGCATCGGTCACCTGCAGGAAGTAGTCGTGGCCAGCGTCTTCCAGCCCGAGCACTTCCTGAATCTGCGGTTCTGTCTGCAGCATGAAGTTCTTCGGCGACCCACCCCCGATGATTAACACACCGCTGCGGCCACCCTGCTGCTTGATGGAGTAGACGATGGCGGCGCTCTGGTTCACGTCCCGCAGCGGATCGATGCGTAGCTGCGATCCTTCCAGCTGCAGGGCGGCGAGGTTCATGCCGATTGAGCTATCGCCGGGGGACGAGGTGAAGATCGGCACCCCAGCCCGGTAGGCGGCAGCGACGAAGCTCTTGCCAGGCCGTCCCGATGCGTCCTCGCGCGCGGCGAGGTACTTGCCGACCAGGTAGTGGAACTCGGCCGTCCCCATCGTCTTCTGGAACGCTTCACCCCGACAAAGCGTGCGGAAGAAGCGATCGGTCCCCAGGAGGTTCTCGTAGTCGAAGACGATGTCGTAGATGCGGATGACCTGGTGATCCTTCAGGATGCGATCATCGAGCCCCGGGCGCGACTGGTGGAGGTCCATGCCCAGGGCGAAGTGAGCATCGTGGTAGATGTTCGCCCCGGTACTGACGATCCAGTCGATGAAGCCTGCCTCGATGAGCGGAACCAGGCTAGACATCCCCAGCCCGGCCGGCGTCAGCGCACCGGAGAGCGACAGGCCCACGATGGCATCATCGGCCAGCATCTTTGTGGCATACAGACGGCAGGCCTCGCGGAGGCGGCCAGCGTTGTAGGAAAGAAACGCCTCATCGATCACCTGGGGGACCGAGGTGTTCCCCGTCAGGGCGGCCGGTTCGATGCGCTTCTGACTGATCTGGTGGAGCAGATGGCTCCGCTGCGGAAGAGGATGATGGTGGTTCATGCCGAAAACCTAGGTGGAGGGTTCGGAAGCGTCAACGTCCAGCCCCCGAGAAGGGAGTCATTTTCCGGCAAGCCAGGCCGGGTCGAACCGGGCGAGGCGGATGGTTTCATAGGGCGATTTCTTGCCGCGCTCGTAGAGACAGAACAGCATCCCGTCGGGTGACTCGGCCAGGCAGGAGTAGGCGGCAGGCCCCGGATGCAGCACGCGGGAGGCGGTCCAGGTCGCTCCGCCGTCCTCGCTGGAGCGGAGGGTAAGGTTCTCGCGCCGTTTGCTGGCCGGGTTGGCGAAGAGGAAGCGATTGTCCTTGCGATTGCCCCAGCGGATCAGGCTGGCCTGGCAGACGGGTTCGACGAGGGTTTCCTCGAGGCTGACCGGCGTCCAGGTCAGGCCGCCATCCTTGCTGGTAGAGACGGCTCGCCGGGACTTGCCGTGATAGCTGCGCATGTTGAGCTGCAGAGTGCCATCGCGACGCTCGGCCACCTGGCATTCGTTGGTAAGCGCATCGAGGACACCACCCAGGCGCCAGGTCGCCCCATGGTCATCGCTGAGGATGACGTGCGACCGCATGGCGAGGGTTTTTGCTTCGGTGTGATCGCAAGGCACGACTAGCCTGCCCGAGGCGAGCTGAATCCCCACGCCGGGCCCGGTGGCATACCAGGTCCAGTTGCTGCGCTTGACAGACCCAGTGATATCCCGAGGTTTCGACCAGGTTGCTCCCTCGTCGCGGCTAGTGGTCAGCCAGACCGACCGGGTGCCCGCCGCGGTCCCCGTGCGGATCTTGTGTTCGTTATCCTTTCCCAGGTTGTGGGTCAGAAGCAGATGGATAGCGCCAGAGGTGGCATCGAAAACAGGGCAGGGGTTACCGACGGTATTCTCGCCATCCCGGGCTACCACCTGCAGGGGCAGCCAGGTTCTCCCACCATCGGTGGAACGTTTGAGCACGGTTTCGATGTGGCCCGCATCGCCGGCCCCGCGCTTGCGGCCCTCGCAAAAGGTCAGGATGGTGCCGCGCGGCGTGATCAGCAGGGCAGGGATGCGGTAGGTGTGGTAGCCATCCTGGCCCCGGAGGAAGAGGTCCTGTTCGGCGAGATCGGCCCGCGCGGGAGAGAAGGCCAGGAGAAGCAGAAGGAGCAGGTGCCGCATCGAAGGATCTCCCACGTTCGAGCAAGCGGGGCAAGGAGTTCGGGCAGTAACGGGGGGCCGGGGTCTGTGGGTCAGTAATCCGGGGCGGATTTCTCTTGAAGGTCGATACCTCCAGGTTTTATAGGGAAATCAGCATGGCAATCGGGAATCTATCGAGGTAGGTCATGAGTCGCATCCGTATTGGTGGGTTGGTGCTCGTCCTGGCTCTGATGGGCACGGCGTTTGCCCAGGACAAGGACAAGGACAAACCGAAGAAGCCGGAGGAAGGCACCACTACCAAGCTAAAGGGCCAGCTGCCCCCGTACTACAAGAAACTTGGCCTCCGCGATGATCAGGTGCAAAAGATCTACAAGCTCCGAGCCGATTATAAGCAGAAGGTGGACGACCTGAAGAAGAAGATGGACCTTCTCAAGGTCGATGAGAAGGAATCGCTTGAGAAGGTGCTGACCCCGGAGCAGCTGAAGCGTCTGAAGGAGCTACGCAGCGGCGAGAAACCATCGGATAGTTGATGATCGCCAGTGGGCATCGAAGGTGTCTCGTCCGGGTGTGGCTGCTCATCCCCGACCATGGCCCTGTGCTTGGTCGCGTCGGGGGAGTGACTCCTGATTTCGAGCAGGGAAACCGGGGCTCGAAGTGACGTTGCAGCATCCCTGCGAGCTGCGTACAATGCGACTGATCGAGGGGTGTTGCACCCTGCCGCCTTAGCTCAGCCGGTAGAGCGACGCTTTCGTAAAGCGTAGGTCCCGAGTTCGAGTCTCGGAGGCGGCTTGATCAATAACGCCGTGAGGGATACCCCTCACGGCGTTTCTTTTTTTACCACTCCAGGTTGCTCCCTCCCCGCCCTATCCTACAGGCATGTTTCACCTCCGAAGCACCTGGAAGCGATCGCGATCATTAGAATGGACGATCAATCGCGGCCACTCGGTGGATTGATTGATTAATGCGATAGCGGGGCTGCGAGTGGCGTACGGGAAGGGGGTGGGAGTTCCACGATCCGTCCCGGGTACGGCGGCACTCGTCAGAGGGTAAACGTGATGAAGCGGCAGGTACTCGTGGCCATCGTTCTCCTTGCGCTGACATCGGTAGGTCGAGGTCAGGACGCGAAGCTGACCGGTGATCAGGCCAGGAAGCTACTTCCTGCGGCAGCCGGGATCCGTAACGCCGATTTCGAGGCGCTTATGAAGGACCGGAAGGCAGACGCAGTCGAGAGCAAGAGCCTCTCGCTGGTCATCCTGACGCTGCGACCCCGAGGGAACCCGGACGCAGCCATGAAGCAGGAGTTCCGCATGATCGGGGAGGCGATCAAGGTGTCGGATATCACGCAGGCGATGTGGGTATCCCGGGAGCAGGGCTACGCTTCATTTCTGCAGCCGGACTACATCACCGCATGCACGGTTACCTCGACAGCGGAGCGAGCCGAGGGAGTGGTGACCTTCCAGTCCGACTATTTCGCCGGGCGCATCCCGTTCGTCGCCAAGGCAACGAAGGGCGGCTGGGTGATCACCGAGTTTCGGATGCCGCGCTACAAGATTCGCGTCGTCCGCGGCAAGGATGGCCTCTGGAGCCAGGAAGCGCTGAAGGACCGGTGAACTACTTACTCTCCAGGTCCATCGCTGTAATCGGTGAGCGACCGTGGAGGCAGGGCGACGCGCAGGGCGTTAACCACGGCGACGACGTCGATCACTTCCTGCATGATGGCGCCGCCAACGGGGGGGAGATAGTTGAAGGCCGCCAGGAGCATGCCCAGGACACTTAGCGCCATGCCGCCTACCGCGCTTTGCAGTGCGATGGTTCGCATCCGGTGGCTGATGTGGAGCAGCTCATCGACCTTGCGAAGCGAGCTGTCGAGGACCACGGCGCCGGCGGCCTGGGCGGTGATGTCGCTGCCCTGGCCGAACGCGATGCCGACCGTTGCCGCGGTCAAGGCTGGGGCGTCGTTGATGCCATCGCCCAGGAAGACGGTGCTGGCGCGCTGGGTTTCCTCCCGGACGATGGCCAGTTTCTGCTCCGGCGTCTGGCCTGCATACACCTCCTTGATTCCAACCTGGTCGGCCAGGTAGCGCACCTCCGATTCGCGGTCACCCGAGACGATCATGACGCGATTGAAGCTGTGGTTGGGTCCCAGATGGTGGACGAATGAGGCACCTTCCTGACGCGGGATGTCGCGAAAGCGAAAGGTGGCGGCGTACTGCCCATCGATGAGAACGACGCATTCCAGACCGCCGCCTGCCTCGGGGAGCAGCGGTTCGATGCCGGGTTGCTGAGCCAGCAGCTTTTTTCGGCTGGTCACCTGCAGCGCGTGGCCTGCCACCAGGCCGCGCAGGCCGTCGCCGGGTCGTTCGTGGACCTGGTTGGCCTCTTGCAACGATTGCCCGCGCGCCTGGGCAGCCTCCTGGATGGCGGAGGCGAGAGGATGCTTCGAATAGCGTTCGAGGCTGGCCACCAGGCTAAGAGGCCAGTCGGGATCGACGCCGGCGGCTGGTAGCACCTCGGTCAGGCTCGGCTCTCCGTAGGTCAGCGTGCCGGTCTTGTCGAAGATGGCCGTGCGACAGAGGCTGATCTGCTCGAGGATGGTCGGATCCTTGATGATGATGCCGCGTCGGGCGGCCAGGGACACCGAGCCAATGATGGCCACGGGAATAGCGATCAACAGCGGGCAGGGAGTCGCGACCACCAGCACAGCCAGGAAGCGGATCGGCTCGCCGCTCAGGATCCACGCCAGAAGCGCCAGCCCGACTGCCAGGGGGGTGTAGAACGCGCCGAGGGTGTCGGCCAGGCGACGGATGCGAGGGCGGCGTTGCTCCGAGGCGCGCATCACTTCCATGATCTTGGCGTAGCGCGAATCGACCGCCAGACGGTCGGCCCGGATGGTCAGCGCCGACTCGCCGTTGATCGCCCCCGAGAGGACCTGCGAGCCGGGGATCTTGGCCATCATGTACGGTTCGCCGGTGAGGTAGGATTCGTCCATGACGCCGTTGCCTTCCAGAACGGTGCCATCGACCGGGCATATCTCGTGCGGGAACACCAGGAGTTCGTCGCCAATGGCCACCTCAGCCAGAGGAATGTCCACCAGCTGGCCTTCCTGGCGACGATGGCCGGTGGACGGCATGCGTCGGGCCAGAGCCGCCAGCACAGACGAGGCGCTACGCACCGCGAACCCCTCGAGCGCTTCCCCCCCGGATAACATGAGGACCACCAGCGCCCCGGCCAGGTATTGCCCCAGGATCACCGCAGTGACAATCGAGATACCCGCCAGCAGGTCCGAGCCGAACTCCAGGCGGAACAACTTGAGCAGCAACTCCACCACCAGGGGCGTCCCCCCCAGGGCCAGGGTCACCACCAGGGGTAGCTGATCGAGCGTAAGGCTGAGAACCGGGGTCGAGGCATCGAGCAGGAAGCGAAGGAGGAGATGAAGGCCGATTCCCATCAGCGCCAGGCCAGCAATTCCCGTCTGGAGAAGATTGGCGCCCCGAGTTTCAGAGTCGATACCTGTGCTAGCCATGTCCGAGCATCCAGGCGCGCATCAGAAAAGGTTCTACTCGTTGGCTTATCCCAATCGCTCAGCGCTGGCCATCGTTCAGGCCGACCGGGCAGGGTTTCTCCCTTGCGTTGCTAGCGCGCCAGGTCTAAACTAAGTGGTCAGACCACTTAGCACCAGGGGTGAAGCCATGTGGGATCGACGCTCTTTCCTGTGGCAGTTCGGCGGCGGGCTGGGCGGCATTGCCCTGGCCTCGATGCTGGGGGAAGAGGGTTTGCTCGCCGCTGCGCCCACCACGAAGGAGGCGCTCCCCGGAGGATTGCACCACCGGGCCCGGGCCAGGCGGGTGGTGCAGCTGTTCATGTCGGGGGCCGCGAGTCAGTGCGACACCTTCGACTACAAGCCGCTGTTGATCAAGAAGCACGGCGAGCGCTTCGATCCGGGCGGCAAGGTAGAGCTGTTTCAGAGTGCGCCGGGCCAGGTGATGCAGGCTCCCTGGAAATGGCGGCAGCACGGGCAGTGTGGTAAGTGGATCAGCGACCTGTTGCCTCACCTGGCCAGCTGTGTGGATGACATGGCGTTCGTTCACTCGATGGTGGCCAAGTCGAACGTGCATGGCCCGGCCACGTTCATGCAGGCGACCGGCTACGTGCAGCCTGGCTTCCCGGCCATGGGATCGTGGATCAGCTATGGCCTGGGCAGCCTGAACCGCAACCTGCCGACCTTCGTCGTGCTGCCCGACAGTCGGGGGTTTGCGCCGAATGGCCCGGCCAACTGGGGATCCGGCTTCCTTCCCGCCGCCCATCAGGGTACGCTGGTGCGTCCTGGAGCGCGTAACCCCATTCAGGATCTCTATCCTCCGGAAGAGGCGCGGGCCAGCCCGAAGAGCGAGTCGGATACACTTTCCTTGCTGGGCCAGTTGAACGCGCGCCACCGAGTGGGCCGCGAGGCCGACTCGCGTCTCGACGCCAGGATCGCCAGCTACGAACTTGCCGCGCGGCTGCAGCTATCGGCTCCCGAGGTGCTCGACCTCTCGAAGGAGACAGCGGCGACGCGACGGCTCTATGGGTTGGAGGACCGGGCGACCGAGGACTTTGGACGCAACTGCCTGATTGCTCGCCGCCTGCTCGAGCGCGGAGTGCGGTTCGTGCAGTTGTGGAGTGGTGCCGATAATGGGTTCCCCCGGCGCAACTGGGACAGCCACGAGGACCTGGCCCGCGATCACGGCGAGATGGGGCGGAGTCTGGACCAGCCGGCGGCCGCGCTCATCAAGGATCTGAAAAGTCGGGGGCTGCTCGACGACACCATCATCCTGTGGACCACCGAGTTTGGCCGGATGCCGTGCAGCCAGGGGTCGAAGGGTCGGGATCACAACCCATTCACCTTCACCAACTGGTTAGCCGGCGGCGGCATCCGGGGCGGCGCCACCTACGGCGCCAGTGATGAATGGTCGTTTCGCGCCGCGGAGAAGGCGACCTACTGCTACGACATCCACGCGACCATCCTGCACCTGCTCGGGATCGACCACACCCGGTTGACCTTTCGGCACAATGGCCTCGACCGCCGGCTGACCGACGTGCATGGGCATGTCATCGATGCCATCGTGGCGTGAACGCGCCTCAGGCGACCTCTGGCGAGGAACTTCCCCCGGGGAAGACGACCGTGAGTCCGGCATGGGCTCGGCGCAGCAGTCGGGCGCCGTGGGTGGTTACCGCAGTGCCTAGCAGACTCAGGTGGGTGAGGTGATGCAACCAGGGCGAGGCTGCCAGGCACTCCAGGTGGGCATCGGTCAGGTCATTGCGGTCGAGGATGAGCAGGCGAAGGCGCTGCGGGTGCCTCGAGGCGGCCAGGGCGGCCAGCCCCTCGGAAGACAGGCCGTTATCGGTCAGGTCGAGGCGTTCGAGCGTGCGCATCCAGGGAGCGCGGGCCAGGGCCTGAACGCCGCGGTCACCCAGGTTGTTGCGATGGAGGATGAGCGCGCGCAGGCGCTTGAAATGAGGCGAGGTGACCAGGGCCACCAGGCCGGGCTCGTCGAGAGGATCGCTGAAGTAGTCGGCGAACTCCAGCCAGCGGATCCATTCGAGCTGCGGGCAGCGAGCGAGTTCATCCGCGAAGGTGCAGGCGCCGCTGATCTTGAGAATGCTGACAGGCGCGAGACGGAAGATCTCCTCGGCGTGGTCGAGCAGGGGGCCGGCATCGAGATGCAGGGCATTGACGAAGCCGCGAGGGAACTGCTTC
Source organism: Gemmataceae bacterium (assembly GCA_046350255.1). Taxonomy (GTDB): domain Bacteria; phylum Planctomycetota; class Planctomycetia; order Gemmatales; family Gemmataceae; genus CALDUY01. The sequence continues at coordinate 208,135 of JAXMAV010000007.1, read as the reverse complement.
ACCACCTCGGGAGAATGGGCCCGCCCGCGCGATCCGAGCCAGAACTCGTGACAGCGGGCCCCGCGCGCTGTGACCCAGCGGGACAGCGGAGTAACCCAGCGGGACCAGTTGGCTTCCAGCAGCGAGGCGGAACGGGGCAGGTTGCGCCGCCCGATGGCGGAGTCGTGGTAGCTCTGGATGCGGAGTCGGATGAACTCGGCTCGATCCGCATCGCCCTGGTCTTCGAGCCAGTCGGCGAACACCAACCGCGGGCCATCTTCCTCGGGCGTTTCGAGGATGGCCTGCAGGAAGGCGCGCTCCAGGGTCATCCCGGCACCTCCCAGCGCCCCTCGAGAATGCGCGGTCGGTCGCCCGGGTCACTCTGGTAGAAGTAGGCCCATACGAGTTCATCGTGGCCGGCCAGGGCGATCGGTTCGAGCTTGAACCAGTCCGGGGAGCCTTCCACGGCATCGAGCCAATCCACCAGCGAACAGGCCACCTCGTAGAGTTCGCCCTGGACCCGGTTCGCCGAGTGTTCATCGTGAATCAGACCCGGATAATCGCCCAGATTGAAGAGGGCGTAGCCCGGAGCAGACTCCGCCATGCCCAGGAATCGCTGCTGGGCCAGGGGCCCGTGCCGGCTGCCGCCGCGCTTGAGGGTGCCGTAGACGAACAGTCGGAACGTACCGGTGGAACCACGGGGAGAATGCACGGGAATCTCCAGGGCAGGAAAGCTCGACGATGCCATCATACCACACCTGGAAGCGGCCGGCTATCATGAGGGCATGGCAACCTTCATCGAACAACAACGGCAGGAACTCGTCCACCACCTGAGCCGCCATCTCCAGGGCGAGGTCCGGTTCGACAGCACCAGCCGGAAGCTCTACAGCACCGACGCCAGCATCTACCAGGTGGAGCCGCTGGGGGTGGTTCTCCCCCGGACCGTCGCCGACGTGGTGGCCACCGTGCAGATCGCCGGGGAAATGCGCGTGCCCCTGACCGCCCGGGGAGGCGGAACTAGCCTGTCGGGTCAGTCGATCGGTCCGGGGATTGTCCTCGACTGTAGCAAGTATCTCCACCGCATCCTCGACCTGGATCCGACGCGCCGGGTGGCGCGCATCGAGCCGGGGGTGGTGCTGGATGTACTCAATCGCGAGGCCGGCGCTCACGACCTGCAGTTTGGGCCTGATGTGTCCACCTCCAGCCGGGCCAACCTGGGCGGCATGATGGGGAATAACTCGGCAGGTGCGCGCAGCATCGTCTATGGGAAGACCATCGACCACGTTGTCAGCCAGGTGGCAGTGCTGGCGGATGGGGCCACGGTGCAGGCGGGGCCTCTGGATGAACAGGAATGGAAGTTGCGCAGCCAGCGGCCCGGCATTGAGGGGGCGGCCTATCGCACGCTGACTGAGGTAGTCCGCGAGCAGCACGACGAGATCCACCGACGTTTCCCGCGCATCCTGCGCCGCGTCAGCGGCTACAATCTGGACCGGTTCGCCGGGGTGCCTGTGCCGGTGCCTCCCGAGGGGTTGCGACAACAGCCGGGGCTGCATCATCTGCTGGTAGGAAGCGAAGGCAGCCTGGGCGTTGTCGTCGAGGCAGAGGTGAACCTGGTTCGCCGGCCGGTTGCGCGCGGCCTGCTGGTGCCGCAGTTTGCCACCATGGCCGACGCCATGAATGCCCTGGCGGCATGTCTAGAGATGAGCCCGTCCGCCGTCGAGGTGCTCGATCACATCCTGCTGGATCTGACCGCCGGCAACCTGGCACTGCGCGAGACCACCAGGCCAATCGATCGTCGCGCGCGCGCCATCTTCATGGTCGAATTTTCCAGCGACGACCCCGCCGAGGTCGCGGATCGCGTCGAGAAATTGCAGCGACGCCTGCAAGGGTGTCCTGGTCTGGTGATGTCAGTGCCGGCCATCGATCCTGCCATTCGCGATCCGCTGTGGAACCTTCGTCGCGCGTCGATGCCGCTGCTCTACAGCATGACCGGGGACGCCAAGCCGATCACGTTCATCGAGGATCCGGCGGTCAGCCCCGAGCAACTGCCCGCCTTCGTCGCGGCGTTCAAGGAGATCCTCCAGCGCCATGGGACCGAAGGGTCGTTCTACGGTCATGCCTCGGTGGGCTGTCTGCACATTCGGCCTGTGATGAACCTGAAGGATCCGGTCCACGTGGCGCGGATGCGGCAGATCATGGAGGAGGTGACCGATCTCGTCCTGCTCCATGGCGGGTCGCTCTCTGGGGAGCACGGCGACGGCTATGCGCGGAGCGAGTGGAACCGCAAGATGTTCGGACCCACGCTCTACGAGGCGTTCTGTCGGGTGAAGGGGGCGTTTGATCCGCACAATCTGCTCAACCCCGGGCGTGTGGTGCATGGCCCGCGGATGACGGACCACCTCCGCTATCCGCCGGACTATCGCCCCGCCGAGCCTGCCACAGTCTTCGATTACTCGCGCCAGGAAGGCTTTCTCCGCTCGGTGGAGATGTGCAATGGCTCGGGCGCCTGTCGCAAGCTAAGCGGCGGCACAATGTGCCCTTCGTTCCGGGCGACGCTCGACGAACGCGACAGCACCCGGGGACGTGCCAACGCGCTGCGGCACGCCCTGGCTGGTGCGGGGCCCCTGGCGCAGCCGGAGACGGTGCCGCTTGCCCTCCGTCAGCGCTGGCTGCACGAGGTGTTCGACCTCTGTCTCATGTGCAAGGGGTGCAAGGCGGAGTGTCCTAGCAACGTCGATGTCGGCAAGCTGAAGGCGGAGTTCCTGCAGTTCTACTATCACGGGCGTGTGCGGCCGCTGGAGCATCTGCTCGTCGCCGGCATCCCCTGGTTCAACCGGCTGGCGGCGCCGCTGGCTCCCGTGGTGAACTGGGTGCAAACGAGGAGAGTTTCCCGCTGGCTTCTGGAGAAGGTGGCCGGCATCGACCGTCGGCGGTCGCTGCCGCTGCTGCATCGCGACCATTTTCGGAGCTGGATGCGAAAGCACCGCCCCGATCCGCGCGCCGGGACGGCTGGGAAGGTGCTGCTGCTTGCCGATTGCTTCACCACCTACAACGAGCCATGGATCGGCGAGGCCAGTGTGCGCGTGCTGGAGGCGGCAGGGTACTCGGTGGAGCTGGCGGATCTCTTCTGCTGTGGTCGAGTCTGGATCAGCAAGGGCTTCCTGCGGCTGGCCCGGGCGCGGGTGCAATCCCAGGTTCGTGCGCTGGCGGCCGCAGTGGCTGATGGCACTCCCATTCTCGGGCTGGAACCCAGCTGCCTCCTCACGCTTGTGGACGAATGGCCGGAGCTAGTTCCGGGTCCACAGGTCAAAACGGTTGCGGCGGCGTCGCACCTGGCAGATAGCTGGCTTGCAGCTCAGGTAAAAGCGGGCCATTGCCAGCTACCCCTGGCTCCCTCCACTGATTCTTGCGTACTCCACGGTCATTGCCACCAGAAAGCCTTGCACGGTGTGGGAGCCAGCGCTCCTGCGCTTCGGCTGATTCCCGGGATGCAGGTCCAAACGCTTGATGCGGGATGCTGTGGGATGGCCGGGGCCTTTGGGTTCTCCCAGGAGCATTTCCCATTGAGCGTCCAGATCGCCAATCTGGCGTTGTTGCCGGCGCTGGAGCAATCACCTGAAAAGACCGTGGTTGCCCCTGGGACCTCCTGCCGGCATCAAATTCACGACCTGGCGGGTCGTCGTGCCTTGCATCCACTGGAAGTGCTGGCGCGTCACCTTCAACTCCCTGAGTCACCATCTCCGGAGGTACCTTGACTCCTGCCATCTTCCTCGTTGTGGCTTCACTGGTTACACACCAACATCAACTCGATGCGCCGGCCATGCATGCGGCGCTGGTGAAGTCTCTGGAATCCCACAAGGTCCCTGCCCTTGGAGCAGTGGTCATCCAGGGCGACAAAGTCACCATCAGTGTCGCGGGCGTTCGCAAGCATGGTGGCAAGTTGCCAGTGAAGACAACCGACCTCTGGCATCTGGGTTCGGACAGCAAGGCGATGACTGCCATGCTGGTGGCCATTCTGGTGCATGAAAAGAAGCTGAGCTACGAGCGGACTCTGGCCCAGGCATTTCCCGAATTCGCGGAGAAAATGCATCCGGATTATCGTCGCGTCACTCTGGATATGTTACTCCGTCATCGCTCGGGGCTTCCGGGTAACCTTCCGGGTGGATGGGAAAAGATCGACCAGAAACTCCCCATCCGGGAGCAGCGAGAAAAGGCGACCAAGATTCTGTTATCCGCCCCACCAGAACATCCGCCAGGCAAGGAGTTTCTGTACTCGAACGCTGGCTACATGATTGCGGGCCACATGGCGGAACGAGCCTGCAACGCCACCTGGGAACAGCTGATGAGGAAGCATGTGTTCCAGCCACTTGGCATGCGAAGCGCGGGATTCGGGCCGGCGGGGCATCCGGATCGAGTGGAACAGCCCTGGCCTCACGAAGAGGATGGTACGCCGGTCACTCCAGGACCAGATGGCGACAACCCCCCGGTAATGGGGCCCGCTGGGCGAGTTCATGTTTCCTTGCAGGATTGGGCCCGGTTTATCCAGGACCTGATGCATGGTCTGGAGGGGAAGAAGGCGCTTCTACCGCAGGAATGTTACACCAGGCTTTCGCAACCGCTGAAAGGGGAGGAATATTCGGTAGGAGGCTGGGGCCGGGCACGAGGCGCCCTGATGCACGATGGGAGCAACACCATGAACTATTGCACAGCCATCGTGATCCCGGAGCGGAACCTAGCGGTGCTGGTGGTGTGCAACCAGGGAGGGAGAAAAGTGGGAGGGGAGGCCGCATTGGAAGTGCGGAAGGCGCTACTGGAGAAGGTGGCGGGGAAGAAGCCGTAAAACGAACCAGGCCGGCCCCCTCGCAGGGGCCGGCCCAGGTTAGAATCCCGAGGGGACTCGGGGTTCAGAGGTTACTTGCAGCAAGCCGGAGCAGCCGGGGCAGCCGTGGCGCACGGGTCGCAGCAGGCCGTCGTCTGGCAAGGATCGCAGCAGCCAAGACGCTTCTTGAAGAGGCGGGTGCGGGGCTTGCACTCGCTGACCTTGCAAGAGGTCGGGCAGCATTCGGCCACGCAGCAGGACGACGGGCAGCAGGAGGACTGGCAGGCCGGCTGGCAGCTCGGGGCCGGGCAGGCCGGCTGGCAGCTCTCAACCACCACGGGCACCTTGCGGCACACCGTCTTGCACACGTCCTGGCAGACCTGGACGGGCACCTTCTTGCACACGGTCGTCGGGATGCATTCCTCAACCGTGTAGGGCACCTTCACGTTGACCGTGTAGGGCACCATCTTGCAGACGGTGTAAGGAACCTTCTTGACGCACTTGGTCTGAACCATCTCGCAGACCGTGTAGGGCACGACCTTCTTGACGGTGTGGGGGACCATCTTGGTGACCGTGTAGGGCACCTTCTTCACGTGCGTTTCCTGAACCGTGCGGTACTCGGTGGTCTGGATCTTACGCTGCTGGACTTCCTGCACCATGCGGGTGCTGGTCGTCGTGTAGGTCGTGGTGTAGTGAGCACCTTCAACCCAGCGGCGAGAGCTGCTGCTCGACGAGGAGCTAGCCTGGCCACCGCACGAACCGTTGCCACAACCATTACCGCAGCAGTCGTTCTGGGAAGCGTGACCGCAACCCTTTTCGTCCACCCACGCACCCCGGCTCACGCGGGAGGTGGTGTAGGTGACCGGCTTGCGAACCACTTCGGTGACGTAGCGGGTCGTGGTGTAGGGCACCTGCTTGGTGACCGTTTCCTTCACCATACGGGTGACGGTGTAAGGAACCTTCTTGACGACCGTGTAGGGCACCTTCTTGCAGACCGTGTAGGGCACCTGCTCGCAGACCGTCTTCTTCACCATCTCGGTGCAGGGGACCGTCTCGCAGATCGTCCGGGTCTTGGTCACCGGGCGGGTGCAGACCTGGTCAGGCTCCTTGACAGTGCAGCGGACCTTCTTGCCCTTCTTGGTGTAGGTCTGGCAAGTGCAGGGGTCGAAGCAGCACTCGTCCGGCGTACGCTGAACGACGGTCTTGGTCTTGCCGGGGACGCAGTACGTCTCGCAGCAGGTTTCCTTGACCTTGCGGCTGACCGTCTTGCAGGTCGTCACCGGCTCGCAGATGGTCTTCTTGACCGTCTTGTAGCAGGTCTCGACGCAGTCACGGTACATCGTGCAGCAGACGTCCTTGTAGCAGGTCTCGCAGACCGGCTTGCAGACCGTGCAGCAGACCGTCTTGTAGCAGGTCTCGGTGACCGGCTTGCACACGGTATAGCAGCACTCCTTGCAGTGCGTCTCGCAGATGGTGTGGCAGGCCTGGTGGCACGCCTTGTGGCAATGCACCTCGGTCACGGGCTTGCACACCGTGCAGCACACGATCTTCTCGCAGCAGACCGGGACCTTCTTGCAGATGGTGTAATGGCAGTCCTTGTAGCAGGTCTCGCAGACCGGCTTGCAGACCGTCTCACACACTTCCTTGTAGCAGGTCTTGTAGCACGGCTTGCACACCGTGTACTCGCAGTCCTTGTAGCAGGTTTCGTAGCACGGCTTGTAGCACGTCTTGCACTCGTCGCGGTAGCAGGTCTTGCACACCTTCTTCATGACCGTCTCGGTCACTGTCTGGTAGCAAGTTACCCACCGCTTCTCCATCACCGTGTCGTAGACCAGCTTATAGCAGGTCTTCATCTGTTGTGACGCGGTGGAGTGACAACACTGGGCATCGCAACACGGTTGCGGGTTGCAACCGTAGCTCGCCGCGCCACAGGTCGAAGCGCTGGCGGTGGCGGTGGCCGCGAACAGCCCGCAAACCGCGACCAGCAGCGTCGCTCCCATGCGCATCCTCATACATCGCCTCCTTCGACACGTATTGGGTGGAACCTCAGAAGTCTTCCGACGGGCCTGGACACCTTGTCTTGCGCGAACCCGAGGGTATCTCCGTTCCCCTCGAGAACTCCGTCGGAAGCCGAGCGGGTGGTCTCGCTCGCTTTGCTGGCCGCTGCGTCCGCCATCCCTTCCGGATCTGGTGAGTCGCGTTTTGCGTCCAACCTTCTGCAGGGACTTATCGGCGCAGTCTTGCCAGCTCAATCATGGCCGGGGCCGATTGCCGCGTTTACCACCTCTTCCAGGCTTCCGATGGCGCTGGACGTGCCGAACGTATCGATGAAACCTGACCTAACGGCAGGCGCCGGGGCAACCCTGGTAATCCAGAGAAGCGGCACGATCGGCGGAATGGTAGGAGGGGAAAAGAAAGAACGCCAGCGAGGGGGATCGCTGGCGTGGGAGGAGTCGGTTGGTATCGGTCGGGAACACTCAGGGCCCGGTTACGCATCCTGAACCGGGGCTGACTCGAGCCAGAGGGGGATCCGGCCCGGAGGAGCGGGAGGGGGACAGGGGGTCAGGCGACTACCAGGACAGTCGAACGTTGGTGCAACATTTCGCACAACCGCTGGCAACGTTCCAGGTCGCGGAGCATGGCCTGGGTGATCACCCGGGTCGTGTTGGGATCCTCGGTCCATTCGAGTAGATGATGATTTGCCATCAAATGCTCCAGGGTGTCTTTCAACCACAGGAGGTTCATTTCTCGCTGGTTCATCGCTGCACTCCACCGTCGGCCCCACGGTTCTCGATGCATACAAATGCACAGGCCGTGCCGGACGCCGTTGGCGCGGAGCGATCCCATCCCAACTCCTTTTCAGCCTGAAAGCTGCGGTGATGGAATTCTGGAATGGGCCTGGAGGCGACCCAGGGTAGGTCTTGTAGGATTTACCATCAACCACCCGAATACGGGTAACTCCTACAAGGTCATACCCCATCTGGAAGCGAGGCCCGTCGGCGCGAACGGCGGTACAACGGCTCATCCACCTGAAAGCGAGTGCGCTCGCGGTCGGCAATCCAGCGCTGGGCGCGATATAGGAAGAAGCGAGCGAGCAGCCAGAACAATGCGACCAGGCTGGCCGCCGAGGCCAGGAAGAACACCCGGGTGGTGTAACTGAAGTTGGACACGCATAGCCAGGCGAACCGGGTACCCAGGAGCAGATCGAGCATGCCGACCAGGAAGAGCAGCACTCCCAGCACGATGAAGATGGCCGGCGAACAGAGGACGAAGACGGATAACCCACCCAGGTAGCCGAACCCCATGGTCTGAAGCAAACTGCGCCACGACGAACTGGCCCGGGCCGAGCACCACAGCCCGGCCGCCCCGATGAAGTAGATCGCCAGCAATGTGGCAGCCAGCCAGACCAGCGTGTAGGCCAGGGCCAGCGGGCCACCCAGGACGGAGAGAGTCAACGCGGGTGCTGCGTGGGCCAGCAGATACCAGCCGCTGGCCAGGCAGATGCCCCAGAGTTTGCCTCGCACGATCTGCTTGGCGCTCATCGGTGTGAGCAGAACGGCCTCCCAGGTCTGCCGTTCGCGTTCCTGTGTCAGCGCTCCTGCACAGCGCACGCCCACCACCAGGCTGGCCAGCAGCATCACCACGATGCCCTGCACGAGAAACCCGGTGCTGGCTTCCGGCATGAGCTGGGTGACCCGGCGAACATTGAGATGCAGCAGCGCCTGCAGCACATCCACTGTCGTGGTGCCTGGAGCCATGCCGCGCTGCAGGATCAGCAGCGAGGTGACCACCGAAACCAGGGCGACGGCCACGATGGCCTGCCACAACGGGATGCGCCGAAAGGTGCTGTTGACCGCCAGCCCCTCGACATGCTGTTCGCGCCACTGGACGGGATCGTTGCCGATGGGTTCGCGTTCCAGGGAGAACCAGGCCTCGGACCGCCGTGCCAGGTTCTCGATTTCGGCCCGATAGGAGGGAATCAGCCGGGCGGAGGCGACTCCCAGAGATACCACGGTGATGCCCGTCCACAGCGCTGCGCTCAGACTCAGGCGGCGCATCGCCTGGGGAAGATCAAGTGAGCCGACAGCCCCCCAGGCCGGTTCGATGACCCACAACGGGTTCAGGGCCGACACCGGGCCTCCCACGGTGCGTGCAATGATCCAGGTAAGTACCACCAGCGTGTAGACCGCCAGGACGGCGTCGCGCGTTTGTCGGCACCAGACCGAAGCCAGCAGGCTGATGCTGGCCAGGCCTACCACCATGAACCCGGTTGCTGCCAGGACGATGCCCATGGTGACCGGCTCCACTCCGCCGAAGCCAGCCAGCAAGCCAAAGAGCGGGAAGCCTGCCAGGAGCCAGAACGCCACCTGGGCTACTCGGCCCACCAACTTGCCCAGGATGATGTGACGCGGCTCCAGGTCGCTCAGGAGGAGGTACTGCAGGGTTCCCTGGCGTTTCTCGTCCACCACCGCGCCAGCCGTGAAGATGGGGACAGCCAGGAGAAGCAGCACGGTTTGTTGCCAGACGAAGTGGGCGGCGAAACGGGCTCCCACAACCTCCGGCGCGCTGGCGTGGGCTACTACGTTTTCCCCGCGCGAACCGATCCGCGCCTGGGCGACGTTGTACTCGTCCGCAAGGAACTCCGCGAACAACCAGACGACGGTGAGCACCAGCCACCCGGCATAGAGCCAGCGGAATACGTGGATTCGGTTCCGCCGCCCTCCCAGCAGCAGCTCCTGGTGCATCACCCCGCCGATCATGATGGTCCGTTTCGTCGCTGGTTCGGCATGTGCATGTCACTCATGCTACAACGCCGGAAGTACCGGGGGAATGCAAGGATGATACACGCTGCGGGCAGGCGCAGGGAGGGGAGTCGGGCCCTTGAAAGGGCCGGTGCGGACTTGATGAACTTGGCGGATTCAGCTTGACTTGGAGTCGGAAAACTGCGACGGATGGATAGAGAGAGAATTTGCACGCATCTCACCAGACCGATTACTCTTCTTCGCCTCGTCGGTCTGCTAGACTGGCCCGGCTGGTGAGCTTCAGGAGGGCTTATGCTCCACGTATCGTGTGACGGCTGTGGCAAGGAACTGGGCCATGGCGATAAGCACCATATCGTCCGCATCGAGGTGTACATGGCGGCCGACCCCACCGAGCTTACCGAGGCCGATCTCGATCAGGATCACCTGGAAGCCGTGGCCGAGGTTCTTCGCGAGATTGATGCCTCGGGCGAGACGCCAGCCGAGCTGGAGGCTCCCTCGCAGCGTCTTCGTTACGATCTGTGTTCTTCCTGCCGGACCCGGTACCTCCGCGATCCACTGGGCAAGGAAGCGGCTCCGAAGCTGCATTTCAGCCAGAACTGATCCCTCCCGGTTTCACCCATGACGCCGACGCTCTGAAGGGCGCCGGCGTCACTTGATTCTTTCCCAGGATTTCACCTCCGATGAATGCTGCCCTGTTCGATCAACTCTCATCCACGCTTTCTCAGCAGGGGCCAGAGGCGGCCATCCACCAGTTGTGCGAGGATCTCCGCACCCGAGGCGAATACAACGCCCTGTTTTACGCCCTGCTGCTGAAGAAACGCCACCAGCTCGGCGTCAATCCAATTCCCACCGGCCCTTCCGACGAGCTTCCGCCAGCCACGCACGAACCCTATGAGGAAGCCATCCGTGAGGCGGCTCGCGAGGTCGGCAACCTCTTCCTGACCCAGGGCAACATCCAGCAGGCCTGGCCCTTCTTTCGCATGATTGGGGAGGTCCAGCCGGTTCGCACCGCGCTGGAACAACTCGAGCCCGGCGAGGACGACGACATCCAGCCGCTCATTCACCTGGCCTTCTACGAGGGGGTGCATCCGCAGCGCGGCTTCGACTGGATTCTCACTCGCTACGGCATCTGCAACGCTATCACCACCATGAGTGGCGGCGAAACGCCTCACTCCGACGACGTCAAGCAGCACTGCATCCGCGCCCTGGTACGAGCCCTGTACAGCGAGCTGCGGGCCCGGCTCACGGCCGAGGTCGAGGCGCACCAGGGGTTTGCTCCCACCGGGTCCGATGCCCCGCCGGATTCGCCCGGCGTCATCGCCCGGCTGATCGAGGGGCGCGACTACCTGTTCGGCGAAGATGCCTACCACATCGATACCTCGCACCTGTCGAGCGTGGTGCAGATGAGCATGTTGCTGAGTCCCAGCCCGGAACTGAAGATGGCCCGGGAGTTGTGCGCCTATGGATCCCAGCTCAAGGGACGGTTCATGGGGCGGCCGGACGATCCCCCGTTCGACAACGGCTATCGTGATTACGACGTCTACCTGGGCATTCTCAGCGGCGAGGATGTTGAGGGCGGCCTGGCCCATTTCCGCGCCAAAGCCGAGCAGGCGGACCCGGAGGAAGTCGGAACCTATCCCGCCGAAGTCCTGGTCAATCTCCTGCTGAAGCTCAACCGTGGCCCCGAGGCGCTCAAGGTGGCGCAGCAGTTTCTAGCCGGGCCCGAGGTGCAAACGCGCCAGCTGAGCTGCCCCAGTCTCAACGAGCTATGCCAGCGGTTTCGGGCCTACGACCTTCTTTCCCAGGTCGCCCGGGATCTCAACGATCCGGTCTTTTACCTGGCGGGACTGCTGGCCGCGCGGAAGTGAACGGCGACTACTTCAGCTCGGCGAGAAGTTCGGGGGTCATGTTCAGGTTGGAGTAGACGTGCTGGACATCATCGTGCTCGTCGAGCGCATCGATGAGCCGGCACACCTTCAACCCGGTGGCCACGTCGGGGCAGTCTATGCTTGTTTTGGGCAGCAGGGGCAGCTCGGAGGCGGTCACGATCACCTGGCTGTGCTGCAGTGACTCCAGCACCCGGGTAAACGCGGTCGGATCGCAGGTGATCTCGAAAACATCACCTTGGCGAACCATGTCCTCGGCGCCGGATTCGAGGACAATGGTCGTGAGGTCGTCCTCGCGGATGCCTGTAACACCGACGGTGAAGAGGCCCTTGCGCTCGAAGAGGTAGCCGACGCAGCCGGCCGACCCCATGTGGCCGCCACCCTTCTCGAAAAGCTTGCGGACCTCACTCGAGGTGCGGTTCCGGTTGTTGGTGAGTGTCTCCACCAGAATGGCCACGCCGCCAGGGCCGAATCCCTCGTAGGTGACCTCCTCGTCCAGGTCGCCGCCGATCTCGCCTGTGCCGCGCTTGATGGCTCGTTCGATGTTATCCTTCGGCATCGAGACTTCGCGAGCCTTGTCGATGGCGTAACGCAACTTGAGGTTCATGGTCGAGTCGCCACCACCATTCCTGGCCGCGATGATGATGGCGCGACTGAGCTTGCTCCACAACTTTCCACGCTTGGCGTCGATGGCACCTTTCTTGTGCTGGATGTTTGCCCAGTGGGAGTGCCCGGCCATACTCGCTCCTCTCGAATCACTTTTCGGTATGCGTCGCCTCGTGCAGCTTGTTCTGAATATCCCGGTATCGAGGGTCGCTCTTGCGGCGTGCCCCCTGGTCGTAGAGGCCGAGCGACTTCTTCCACGCCTCCAGGGCTTTTTCCGGCAACATGAGACGGTGGTAGACATCGCCCAGATGATCCCAGACGACCGGGTCGTCCTCGCCGTGAGGCAAGGTGGAGGCCTTCTCCAACTCTCGGGCGGCCTCGGCCAGTAGACCCCGGCGGAAGAGCACCCATCCCAGGCTATCGATGTAGGCGGCGTTGTCGCGGTCCGAATCGGCATCGATGGCGGTGCCGGTGGTGCGCTGCTGACGATCCAGCTCGATGGCCTTGCGGATCATGCGCTCGGCATCCGCGAGGTTTTTGTTGCGATCGGCCCACAGATAGCCCAGATCGTTGTTCGCCGTCGCATCGTTCGGATCGAGCCGCAGAATCATCTGCAGCTGTTCCTCGGCCTGGTCGTGCTTTCCCTGGGCCTGCAGCACCGAGGAGAGCGTGTAACGCACATCGCGCAGCTCGCTCCCATTGGTAAATTCCTTGAGCAGCTCCTGACACTCGGCAAACGCCTTGTCGGCCTGACCGGCCTGGACCAGGGCATCCACCCGGATGCGCCGGCACATCAAGAGTTGTGGCTTGCCGGCGTCGGTCACGGCCGCGTCGGCAGCCGCCAGGGCCGCCTTGTGGTTATCCAGCACCTGATAGGCGCGGACCAGCTCCGTGTGGAACAGCACACGGTTCGTCTGCTGGGCGACCGCCAGGCCATCCTTGGAGACATGAACGATCTCCTTGTACTTGTTCTGCAGGCGGAGCACCCGAAGCAGGCCGGCGAACACCTCGGCTTCCATCGTGCCCAGACCGCCAGGCCTGTCCAGACAGCTGCGATACAGTTCCTCGGCCCGGTCCAGCTGACGTGTGCGGGCTGCCAGGGTTGCCAGGACTCCGCGGGTGGTGTAGCTCAGCTCCTTGCGTCCGGTGCGGGCCACCGCGGCCGGCAGGAGGTTGCGCACCAGCTCTGGTTCATCGCGCAACACCAGGAGCATGGCCCGGGCCCGACGTGCGTCAGACTCGCTGGGGGCACGTTTTTCGTCGCCGGCCCCGCGATCCAGAATGCCGTCGAGTAGCGTGAGCAACTGCTGGATGCCGGCCGCCTCTCGTTCGCGATAGAGCTGAAAGAGGCCACGGTAGACCTCGGGGGTGACGTGGATTTCCAGCAGCTTGGTGTAGATCGCCTCTGCATCGGCCAGCCGGCGGACCTTGCGCAGCTCACGGGCATACAGTAACCGCAAGGCCAGGTTGTGTGGGTCGCGGCCGGAGTCCTTCTCCAGGTCGGCCACGATGTCGTCCTGGCGTCCGACCTTGCGCTGCAGCTCGATGCGCATCTCGTACCCTTCCATCCCCTGGGGCTGGCTGCGCAGGTAGGTCTCCAGCTGCTCGAGCGATTCCTTCAGTTTCCCCTGATCGCGGTATACCTGGGCTAGGTTGAAGGCCAGGCGCGGAGCGCGGAGGGGATCCTTGCGGCGGGCCTGGTCGAAGGCCCGGACGGCCTCGTTCACCTGGTTCGACTTGAGACAGAGCTTGCCGATGCGCTCCAGCGTCTCGGCCACCTGGCCGGTGATCTCCTCCCGGTTGAACTTCCCCGAGGTGAGAAGTACTGGAGAGGTTTCGAGGATCTCGACCACCTTGCGGAATGCGGCCTCGGCGGCCTTCCAGTTACCCTTCCGCTCCTGCAGCATTCCCAGGTCAAAGTGAATCTGGCTGGCCAGGTCGGGCATCTCCTTGAGACGATCCGAGCGACTGGCCTGGTTGAGAGCGGCGATGGCATCGTCGAAGCGCTCCAGCGTGCGAAGCTGGCGGGCATAAGCGTAACCGGTCGTGGCATCGGTGGGATCGACCTGGAGAACCTTCTTGCAGGCATTCAGCGCATCGTCGGTGCGATCCATGGCAATGTAGAGGCCAAAGAGAGCACGCGGGATGGCGGCCGACTCGGGATCGAGTTTCTGGGCCGACTCATAAGTGCGGATCGCCTCGATGAGACGGTTGTTCCGTTCGTGGATGGAAGCAAGGCCGAAGAGCTTCTGGGCCTCGATCCGATCGCGGTCGGTGGTGGAACGGGAGACACGGGGAGAGGCGGGGAGGGGGCGATCTTCCTCAGCGCGAACCGGGCCGGGAACCACACTGAGCAGGAAGAGAAGAAGGGCAACAGGGGCCCGGCGACAGATTGGGGGCATGAACCTCTCCCGCTTGCAACTTCCTGGCCCGGGTCACTGCCCAAGGCAGCGACGACCGCCGGTTCCGCACCGCGCGGGCCATCCAAGGAAGGGGAGTGTAGTGCGGAGGCTGCATTTTTCCTAGCCGGAGCTGCCAGCCAGGCAGAAGGCCATCCGCCTCTTCTGCCTGGCCGATGCGGCAATCAGCGAGGTTTGGCGCGACTGGTACGAGCCGAGGCGAGCTGCTCGCCGTTTAGCTCCTGTCCCGTGGGACAGTCGCCACGCAGCGGGCACGGGCCACAGTTGGGCTCCTGCTCCCAACAATGAGTCTCGGCCACCTGACTGATGGTTTCCGTGAAGTGGATCCCCTTGGCCTTGGGCACCAGGTGCTCCAGCCCGGTCCGCAGAGACTCGGTGTCGTCCACCTGTCCATCGATCAGGCCCAGGCGACGCGAGCAACGCAGGGTTGGCGCGTCCAGGGGCAAGGCATGGCCACTCAGAGAACGCTGGACCACCCAGGCTCCCACGAAATCGTTGGCGGCACCGTAGCTCAGGACCTTCTTGGCCCCCTGCTTCAGCCCCTTCTTCTGCACGTCCTCGAGGTCGAACGAGAAGCGTTCTTCAAACACTTCCTGCAAGAAGGCAATGAGGCGCTGGGCCCGGCTCTCGGCGTCCGACAGGCCCGCCATTGCTTCTTCCAGCTCGCGCACCGTGCTGACCCGGATCTCATTCCAGTCGAAGAAGCGCGTCTTCAGGTTGTGGAAGGCCTGCTGCGCCTGCTCCGTCGTGCTGCCCTCTCGACACAGCGCAAAAATGAATTGCTCGAGGATCGGCAGCTTGCCCAGATCCAGCGCGCCTTCCGTTTCCTTGCCGCGAACCTCGCTTCCATTGGCCGAAAGCGAAAGGAGTTGGCTGAGTGTCCGCTGCTTGCTGGTGGTGGTCGCCATGGTGGCGGTACTCCCTCCGTTGGATAATATAGGGAACGCCTGATCAGGTCTATTCCCCGGCCGCGTCCGGAGACACCGATCCTTCGGGCGTCTCCTGGCTCCGGGATTCCTCCCCGGACGATTCCGTCGCTGTGGCAGATGGACCAAGCGCCTCGTTGATGAGGCGGGTCACTTCGAGACTCTTCTTCACGCCCTCATCCAGGATGAAGGTCAGATGCGGGGTGAAGCGGGTTTGCAAGCGGGCCGCGAGCTTCGACTGGACGAATCCCGTCGCATGCCGCAACCCGTGCATGGTCAACTGTTGCTCCTTCTCCGTTCCCATGATCGACACGAAGACCTTGGCGTGCTGCAGGTCGGCAGACACCTCGGCGCGTGTCACCGTCACTCGTTTGACCCGCGGATCGCGGAGTTCAAACAGAATGGTTTCACTGGCCACTTCCCGGATGGCCTCGGAGATCCGGGCCAGGCGATGCATCTTCATGAATAGCCCCCTTCCAGACAGGGCTTTTGAATCTCGTCCTCGTGCGACACATACTCGGCAATCGGATGGCTACGCAGGGCAGCCACGATCTGCTCGAAGGTGCGGCGAATGGGGCCCGACTCGTTGCAGACCATGGCGAAGCCCAACACCACGACCTGCCGGTGTTCCTCGGCCTCGACCTCGGCCACCGACACGTTGAAGGTGTTGCGGATACGATCCTTGATACTGCGCACGACCTGACGCTTGTCCTTCAGTGAGTGGGACTCGCGCACGAGCAAGCGGACGCAGAGGGCACCGACGTTCATGATGAAAAGGGGGATACCCCGTTACCCCAGTGGGGGGAAAGAAGCTCCCGACTCCGCTAGGGAGTCGGGAGCGGCTGAGTGACTTAAGAGAGCGACCGGAGCACCTGCTCCACCTTGTAACATTCGATGGTGTCGCCCACCTTGATGTCGTCGTAACCGGCGATCTTCAGACCGCACTCGAAGCCTTCGCGCACCTCGCGCACGTCGTCCTTGAACCGCTTGAGCGATTCGAGGCCGGCACTGCGATCCGCCGGCGGGTAGATCACCACGCCACCGCGAATCACCCGGATCTTGGCCGACCGATCCATGATACCCTGGGTCACGAAGCAGCCGGCAATGGTGCCGACCCGACTGATCTTGAAGGTATCGCGGACGTTGGCGCGACCGAGATGGATGATCTCTTCCCGAGGCTTGAGCTTGCCTTCGAGGGCCGAGCGGATGTCATCCGCCAGCTTGTAGATGATGTCGTATTCGCGGATCTGGATGCCGCGTTCTTCGGCCAGGCTTTTCGCCTCGTTGTCCGGCACCACATTGAACCCGACGATGAGGGTATCTTCTGGCGAGGTCAGTGCCAGCTGCACGTCGCTCGAGTTGATCCCACCAATGCCGGTGTGTAGCACCCTGACGCGGACTTCGTCGTGCTGGAGTTTTTCCAGCTCGTTGCGGATGGCTTCGACCGAACCACGCGCCTCTGCCTTGAGGATAACTTTCAGCTCCGGAATGTTCGCGCTCTTGAGGTTCTCCAGGGTTACCGGAGCGCGATTGCGCAGCGACCGCTCTCGCTGACGCATCTTCCGTTCGCCGGCAATTTCCGAGGCAGTGCTCAGGTCGGGCACCACGTGGAAGTTGTCGTCCGCGTTCGGAACCTCATCGAGGCCGAGGATGCGGACCGGCACGCTGGGGCCAGCCGATTCGATGACCCGGCCCAGGTCGTCGTACATCTTGCGGACCGATCCGTACGTGGCACCGCAGAGCACCACGTCGCCGGTCTTGAGCGTACCGTTCTGAATGAGGAGGGTAGCCTGCACGCCTTCCTTCTCGCTCAGATGAGCCTCGAGGCAGGTACCCGATGCATGCTTGTTCGGGTTGGCCCGCAGCTCGTTCAGTTCGGCGACCACCGAGAGTTGCTCGAGCAGCTCGTCGATGCCCTTGCCGGTCTTGGCGCTGGTCTGGACGAAGGGCACGTCGCCGCCCATGGTGTCCGGAACGAGGCCCAGCGACATGAGCATCTGCTCGGTCTTGCGAAGGTTGGCATCGGGGAGGTCCACCTTGTTGACGGCCACCACGATGTTGACCTCGGCCGCCTTGGCGTGCGAGATCGCTTCCTCGGTTTGCGGCATGACGCCGTCGTTGGCCGCCACCACGATGACAGCGATGTCGGTGACGTTGGCACCACGAGCACGCATCTTAGTGAAGGCTTCGTGACCAGGGGTATCGAGGAAGGTGATCGGCTTGCCGTCCTTCTCGACGCGCCAGGCGCGAATGACCTGGGTGATGCCGCCCGCCTCGGAGGAGACGACGTCGGATTTGACGCCGTACATCTCGCGGATGCGGTCGAGCAGCGACGTTTTGCCGTGATCGACGTGGCCCATGATGGCGACGACCGGAGCGCGAGGCACCAGGTCCTCGGCGGCATCGGCCACTTCGTGCGAGGCGATCAGATCGCCTTCGACGTCCGCGGCCCGCTTGATCTCCACTTCCTTGCCGAAATCGAGGGCGACGACCTCGGCGACCTCTGGATCGATACCCGAGTTGATGTTGGTCGTTGGCGGCATGCCGGCGCCCAGGAGCTTGAATAGCACCTCGCCCGCCTTGCGACCGATGGCTTCGGAGAAGGACCGCACCGTGATCGGCAGCGTCAGCGGGATCTTGCCGACGCGATCGACCGTGGGGGGCTGCTTGGCCACCCGGCGGCGTGGATCCTTGCGATGCCGAGGGCTGTCGTCGTCCAGCACGGCCAACTTGCCGCCACGGGCATCACCCGGACCCGCCTTGCGGCGTGCCTGACGCTCGCTGCGTTCCTTGTGACGATCGGCCCTGCCTGGAACGCCCCCTCCCGCGGTTCCGGGACGGCGGCCCTTGCCATCGCGTCCCTCTTCATCCTCCAGTTCTCCCTCGGGTGCCGGTGGAACTGGAGCCCCGGGAGCGCCGGGAACACCAGGGGCCACGGGAGCACCCGGAGCCTGCTGTTGCTTGCGGATGCGTTCCTCGATCTCGCGGATCGAGATGTTGCTACCCCGGCCTTCGAGGCCAGCAAGCGTTTCGGCCGTGATGTTGGCCAGCTTACGGGGACCCGTCGCGGCAGGCGGCGTCTGGGGCTTCTGAGGCGTTTGTTCGGGAGGCCGACCGCCGCGCTGCTGAGGCGGGGTGGCCATGCGGAACGGCGTACCAGTGGGACGGGGTGGCTGACCAGCGGGACGAGGTGGCTGACGCTGCCCACCAGGAGGACCACCAGCACCCGCAGGACCGCCTGGTCGCTGGGACGAAGGACCACTGAGATTCCGCATCGGCGGACGATTGCCCTGAGGCAACGCGCCGGGACGAGGAGACTCCATACCAGGAGTGGAGCCAGGCCGGGTGGGCTCCACCGGACGGGGCGGAGGCGGCGCAGCGGGCCGCACGGGCTCGACCGGACGAGCGGCCGCAGGCGGACCTGCTTCGGGGGCTCGTGCAGCCGGGGCAACCGGCGGGGTGACAGGAGGCAGTTGAGCCGGCGGCGTTGGCGTCTTCTCGGGCGTAATCGGAGGCTTCTCGTGGGTCGTGGGGGTGGAGTGCGCAGCGGGCGCGCGGGTTCCAGCAGGAGGAGTAACAGGAGGCACAGGCGCCGGCTTCGCCACCGGAGCAGCAGGAGTCGGGGTAGTCAGCGCAGGTTTCGCGGGAGCAGCACTGGCCGGTATCGGCGCTGGCGTCACAGGGGGAACCGGCGCTGGAGGCGCAGCGGGCGCTTCCGCCACCGGCGCTGGAGTGGGTTGAGGTGCAGGGGGCACAGCTGGCGGCGGTACCGGCGCTGAGGTATGACCCACGGGCGCAGCCGGCACAGGTGCCACAGGCGCCACCGGAACGGCTGGCGCGGGCGGAGCCGGCATTGCGGGAGCGACCGAACCGACGGGTGTCTTCGGTTTGGAATCCAGATTCACCATGCGGCGAACCGGGGTCGGAGGAACCGACGGCGAGGCAGCCGGCGTGGGAGCCGCCGGACCTGGCTTCGGAGTTCCCTGTTTCACCAGAGCCAGGATCTGATCCCGGACCTCGGGTTCGATGGTACTCAGCTGATTTTTTACGTCGAGTCCGTGCTGCTGACAAAGGACCATCAGATCCTTGGTCTCCATGCCCAGCTCACGTGCAAGGGCGAAGATGCGCACTTTCTCTTTCTTCTGCTGCTGCAAGCGGAACTCCCCGTGATCGTTTCATCAACACATAAGATGGCCCCCGCCATTTGTCACATGCTCAGGGGGTGGAAAAGAACACTCCATCCTATTCTACCTGACTCCTCCGCCAGGAAAAGAGATCCCTGCCCTCAGTTTGCAGTTTATCCGGCCGATTCGTCTTCCGCCTTTGCCCGCGGAGTCGATTCATCCCCTTCGGCCCCACCCGCATGATCTTGCGGTTCCACCCCTTCCAACCCTTCCTCCGAGGAGGTCGGGGCCTCCTCGACGGCCTCGAGATCGCCGACGTCTTCCTCGAAAATCTCATCAAGGCTGGAGGCGACCGGGGCCTCATCCTGCGGCTGCTCCTCGCCCTCCACGGCCTCGACTGTTGGCTCGCCGCCCTCCGTGTGGGCCTGCGGCGCAAAGAGACTGTCGAACCGCTCGGCGGCAGTCGGAACCGCCGTGGACTCCCGGGGCTTGCCGGGCTTGGCGTCCTTCTCGGTCCGCTGCGACTCCTCGTCGGCGTAGGCGATCATGTCGAGGGCAGTGTCCTCGTCCATGCCGCCCATCTCGCACAGCTCGGCCGGCGTCAGGACCGCCACGTCCTCGTACGACAGGAAGCCCTGCTCGATCAGCGCCTCCACCAGCTCCTGGGTGACCCCAGGCATCTGCGAGAACTGCGACTCGGCCTTCTCGATGGCCGTCCCCAGCTCGTCGGCGGTCATGATCTCGATGTCCCACTCGACGAGCTTGGACGCCAGCCGTACGTTCTGGCCGCGGCGTCCGATGGCCAGCGACAGCTGATCTTCCTTCACCAGGACGATCGCTCGCTGGAGCATTTCGTAGAGGAAGACTTCCTCGATGGTGGCGGGCTGCAGCGAGTTCTGGATCAGCACCTGCAACGAGTCGTTCCAGCGGACAATGTCGATGCGCTCGACGCCGCCCAGCTCCTCGACAATGTTCTTGATCCGGCTACCGCGCACACCGACGCAAGCTCCGACGCAATCGACCCGGCTGTCGATGCTTGAGACGGCCACCTTGGTACGATAGCCAGCCTCGCGGGCGACGCGCTCGATCTTGATGGTGCGATCCTCGATCTCGGGGATCTCGCGCTCGAAGAGGCGCTGGACGAACTGAGGGTTGGTCCGAGACAGGATCACCTTCACGCGGTGGCCGACCTTCTTGACATCCAGCACCAGGGCGCGAATCTTCTCGCCGACGTGATGCGTCTCGCCGGGGATCTGTTCGCTACGAGGCAGGATGGCCTCGGTCTTCCCGATGGAGACGATGGCAGCCCCGCCTTCCATGCGCTGAACCATGCCGGGCTGCACGAGCAGCTGGCCCTTCATGCGCTCCATGTCCACCATCAGGCTCTGGGATTCTTCTTCCCGGAAGAGCTGGATCATCTGCTGCTTGGCGGCCTGAGCGGCGATGCGGCCGAGCGTTCCCGTATGGGGGTCAATGATCTTGTCGCCCTTCTGGGCGTGGATGGTCCCGCGCTGGCGATCGATGGCGATGACGACATCCTCGTCGTCGCCATAGTGCTTGCCGATGGCGAGCCGGACCGCGCGCTCGATGGCGGTGAAGGCGGTCTCGGGATGGATGCCCTTTTCGCGGCCGAGTTGCTCGATGACCCGGAGAAGCTCGATACCAGCCCGGGCCTTGTCGTTCTGCGTGGTGCTCATGGTTCGTCTCGTGCCTGCATCCGGGAGGGTGGACCAACAAAAACAGGTGGGAAGATTCCCACCTGGCTCCCTGTCGCGGTTGGCGAAGGGGATGTGAGAGGAGTGCCTACCACGTCTCTCACAACGAACTAAGCCTGGGGCCGGGTCCAGAGACCTCACTCTGACAGTTCAGAGGGATGGCCGTCCCGGTGCGTTGATCGAATGCTTCCCGATGCCGGATGGGGCACTCCTGGCCCCGTGGATGTTCCTGGTCCCCAGGAGAGGCCAGGAAGCGTTCGACTGCCTGGTTTATTCTGGTACCCGATGAGGTGCGGAGCAAGTGCAACTCCCCGAGCAACAGTGGTTATTTGGCAAAATCGCGCGAAGGGATGCAGGCCGGACCTACCGACATCGCAGCGGTCCTGTCCCATCGATTAAGTTGGAATCCTCTACCTGGAGGAACCACATGACCAACGAAGAAATCGCCATCCAGTTTCAACACCTCGCCCGGGACCTGGACCGGCAGGGAAGAAGCCTCTTTGAGGCGCGGGCCTACCGCGGGGCGGCGATGCTGGTGCGCTCGCTGCCGCGCTCGTTGGAGGAGATTTTCCGCGAGGGGGGACGGGATGCTTTGCGCGCCATACCTGGAATGGGCGACGGCATCGCACTCACGCTCGAACATCTTCTACCTGGTGATCGGCCGCGTTCTCCGGTGCTTCCGCCTCTCGCCGATTCAGGGTTGCGAAGCCTGCCGGGGGTGGGCCGTCAGACGGTTCAGCTGCTAGGGGAACGCCTGCAGGTCACCAGCCTTGAGCAACTGCAGGAAGCGCGACGCAGCGGTGAGTTACAGCAGCATGTCCCGGCCCATCGTCTCCGGCTGATCATGAACGCAATGGATCGCCAGGCACAGCAGGACAGTGAGCCGGTCCCCCTGGATCAGGAACCATCGGTGGAAGTCCTGCTGGCCATGGACTGCGAGTACCGGGCGCGGCGTCGGCCCGCCATCCTGGGGCGCATGATGGAGGAGTGGCAACTGCAGGCCACGCGCGCCTCGAGTGCGCTGGCGCACCGTCGAGACGTCACCGGCGACTGGGTGACCATCCGGTTTGAAAAGGGCCATCAGCGCGGCGAGCGCACCATCCTGACCGAAACCCGGGGCCCCCAGGCGGGGCATCGCGTGGTGCGAGGTCGAGAGGCAGAAAGTGTCCGTATCGAGGAGCCGCAGGCTGTCTCGTGAGACGAAGAGTTGTCGGCCAGGGGGCACTCCGGTTGCTATGACGTGATCAGGCATGGCATCGGAGTCCCAGCATGATTGGCACCCTGCGGTCGTTTCTCGAGCTGATCCGGTTCAGTCACACGGTGTTTGCTCTCCCCTTCGCACTGACCAGCGCCGCGCTGGCCTGGAATCTGGAGGGGCGAGTCGACCCGGTGCAGCTTCTGGGCATCCTCATGTGCATGGTCTTCGCCCGCACTACGGCCATGGCCTTCAACCGTCTGGTCGATCGCCGGATCGACGCCCGGAACCCCCGGACGGCCTCGCGCCACCTCCCCGCTGGCTTGCTCTCGGTGGCCAGCGTGACCATCTTCACGGTGGTCTCTGCCGTGGCCTTCCTGGCCTCGACACTCCTGTTCACACTCCGAGACAACTGGTGGCCGACGCTCCTGGGGGGGCCGGTCCTGGTGTTCGTCTGCGCGTACTCGTTCACCAAGCGGTTCACCGCTCTCTGTCACTTCTGGCTGGGTGCATCGCTCTTCCTCGCACCAGTGGCTGCCTGGATCGCCATCCGCGGTATTCCTGCCTATCCGGAGATGCTCACGCCGTTGCTCCTGGGCGGGGCGGTGCTGTTCTGGGTGACCGGCTTTGACATCCTCTACGCCAGCCAGGATGTGGAGTTCGATCGCCAGGCGCGTCTGCACAGTGTACCGGCGGCGCTGGGGGTGGCCCTGAGTCTTCGCCTGGCTCTGGTGCTCCACCTCATCATGTTGATGCTGCTGCTGGCGCTCGGAGCCACGGCACCGCAGCTAAGGTGGCTCTACCTGGCTGGAGTCGCGGGGGTGGGGGTGCTGCTGGCCTACGAGCATTCCCTGGTGAAAGCCGACGACCTGTCCCGGGTCAACCAGGCTTTCTTCGGGGTCAACGCGGTGGTCAGCCTCGGGCTATTCGTCCTGGTGCTGGCTCAACTGGCCATCCCGGTCTGACCCGGAATAGAATGGGCCCGGATTCCTCTCCTCCCACCTGGGCCTATCCATGACTACCTCTCGACGCTCCTTCCTGGCCGCCTCGGCCGCTGCTGTCCCCACCCTGGCCGTGCCATCGCTGGTGCGCGCTCGCAATGCTGGGGAGGCACTGCGGGTCGGCGCCATTGGCACCGGGGGCCGGTGTCGGCAGCTGATGACGACGCTCGGTCGGATGAAGGATGTGCAGATCACCGCCGTGAGTGACATCTGGGACGTGCACCTGGCGGCGGGCAAGAAGCTGGCCGACCCCCGGGCCAATGTCTTCAAAAACTACCACGACCTGCTCGCGCGCAAGGACATCGATGCTGTGGTGATCGGTGCGCCGGATCACTGGCACGTCCCCATGACGGTGGACGCCGTGGCGGCCGGCAAGCACGTCTACGTTGAGAAGCCGCTGACGCATGACCTGGCTGAGGGGAAGAAGGTCATCGATGCGGTGAAGCGGTCGGGCAAGGTGGTCCAGGTGGGGACGCAACAGCGAAGCATGCCGCACATCGTCGAGGCGAAGAAGCTGGTGGAGGCCGGCCGGCTCGGGCGCATCCTCAAGGTCCGGATGAGCTGGAACCGCAACACCGATCGCATCCGCCGGTTCAAGACCGGGGTCAACCCAGGTGAGGTGAACTGGAAGGCGTTTCTGGGCTCAGCCCGCGAGCAGCCGTTCGATGACTATCGCTTCCGAAACTGGCGCTGGTTCTGGGACTTCGGCGGCGGTCTGTTCACCGACCTGATGGTCCACTGGATCGACGTGGCCCACTGGATGGTGGGGGTGGATCATCCGGTGCGCGCGGTAGCGGTCGGCGAGCATGTCGCCAGCCAGGGGGTGTGGGAGACACCCGACACGGTGCAGACGTTGCTGACCTACCGGGGCGGCGTGCAGATGCACTTTGAGGGGACGTTCAGCAACGCCCGGGCCGGAGCCATGATGGAACTGCTGGGCACCGACGCGACGCTGTATGTCGATCGCGGCCGGTTCGAGCTGGCTCCTGAGCGCGGCCGGGGCAAACCCGAGGAGCAGGTGCTGGGCACGGGCCCGAAGGGCAAGGACTTCTACGACAAGCCAGACGGCGAGTACCTGCACCTGGAGAACTGGGTGCAGGCGATCCGCACGGGCAAGGCACCCTCGGCCCCGGTGGAAGCGGGCGTGAGTGCTGCCTCGGCCGCCCACCTGGCGAACCAGGCGCTGCGCGGCTCGGGAGTGGCCGACTGGAAAAGCTAAACGCCGAGGAGCATTGCTGCTCGCTCGGCGTTGATCGGGGCGGCCGGATTCGAACCGGCGACCTCCTGGTCCCAAACCAGGCGCGTTAGGCCATGCTACGCTACACCCCGTTGGCTTCTGTAGCATACCGATGCCGGAGGAATCCGACAACTGCTGCTCTCATTTCTCCTCCAGGCGGAACGAGTCCAGGACGCGCTGCGGAGTGGCGGATTCGATCCACCACTTCGCTCCGCTGACAGCCACCGTGTAGAGGCGGTTGCCCACCAGGTAGAGCCGCACCCGGGTGACGCCCCGGTTCTGCGGCCAGGTCAGAATCATCTCCCGCCCCGGATGCTCGCCCCCCAGCTGGATCGGCTTGCGTTCCTCCTCGGTCCCCTTGAGCCGCTTGACCGCTCCCTCGCAGGCGCGGTCAAGTTGCTCGGTGACTGTCCCTTCCTGACGCGGAAGATCTTCCCAGGCGATGGTGTAGGAACCACTCCGCTGCACCAGGTTGATCCGGGAGATGCCCCGGGGCAGATCGGGGTCGGGTGCATCGTTGGGAACCCCAGGCAACAGGACGTGGAACCGACCCTCCTCCGATTCGTAGGGTTCGAGTCGCTCGCCACATCCCGTCCCGAGAAGCAGCAGGAGTCCAATCCACCACCAACGATGCACAGGCATACGTCGTCTCCCTAGCGGCGCAGGACATCGATCAGGCGTTCAAAATCGTCGTTCGTTTCAAAGGTGAGCACGAGCTGCCCCTTGTCCTTGCCCTTGACGCGAACCTCGACGCGGAGCCCCAGGCGCTGGCGCAGCTCGTCCTCGATGCCAGCCACGTGGGCAGTTTTGTCGGCCGGGGCCGACTTGCCGGTGCCATTGCTCTCGGGCTCCTTCTCCGGCGTGGCATGTTGCTTGATGAAGGCCTCGGTCGCATGGACCGATAGCCCCCGCGCGATGATCTCGCGGGCCATCGCCTGCTGCCGGGCCGGATCGTTGATGCCCTTGAGGATCTTGGCATGACCGAGCGTCAACTGTCCCACCCGGACCGCATCCTGAAGCTCGACTGGAAGGTCGAGGAGGGCGACCAGGTTGGTGATGGTGGGACGGGCCAGGCCCAGGCGCGTTGCCAGCTGTTCGTGGGTGATCTGGTAGCGATCCAGGTATTCCTTGAACCCCTGAGCCTTCTCGATGGGGTTCAGGTCGGCTCGCTGGATGTTCTCTACGAGGGCGGCCTCGTAGCTCTGCTGGTCGTTGAAATCGACGACCGTGACCGGGACGGAGTCCAGACCGGCCGCCTGGGCCGCGCGTAGACGGCGTTCGCCGGCGATCAGCTGGAAACGATCGCCGACCTGGCGAACGACGAGTGGTTGCAGGATTCCGTGGTTGCGGATGCTTTCCTGCAACGAGGACAGATCGTCGTCGTCGAACGCCTTGCGCGGCTGGAAGGGGTTCTTCTCGATGGCCAGGACCGGCACCGTGTTGCTGGCCGAGGTGGTCGCGGTGGCTGCATCGCTTCCGCCCAGAAGGGCATCCAAACCCCGCCCCAGGCGCGACTTCTTCTCTGCGTTCATGAGGGTCCTTCCTCCCGTCACCTCCCGGGTTCTGTTCCCGGGCTGACCCGATTCTACCAGGGGGGTTCCGCGCAGAACAACTGGGGTTGGTCTACCGGTCAGGCAGACTGTTCCGCGCAGAACCGGACGCACCGGCGATTGGCCTTCTGTGTCAGGCTCGCCTAAACTGAGAGTGAGGAGGAGGCACTCCCCACGGAACACCCTCCGCAGGAGTCCCTGGCCGGCATGGTCCACAAGAGCGAGCCCCATCAACCCACGCGCCCGGCAATCCCCCAGGAAGGACGATTGTCGCGGGCCTGTGTCGGTAGATTGAGCCTGTATCTGCGCCGGCTCGAGGAACTACTTCTGGGAGGCACGCATCGGGTAGCCAGCAGCGTGCTGGGGGATGCTCTGGGCATCGCGGACACTCAGGTGCGCAAGGATCTCGCCTCGCTGGGTCGCCTGGGGCAGCCCGGCATCGGGTACGACGTGGCCGACCTTGTGGGCTCGATTCGGACCACGCTGGGGCTGGATCGGACCTGGGCAGCCGCCCTGGTCGGTGTGGGTAACCTGGCTCGCGCGCTACTCCGATACAACGGATTCCTGGAGCGTGGCTTTCGGATCGTGGCGCTGTTTGACACGGATGGAAGCAAGGTGGGCCAGGTGGTGGAGGGGATGACAATTCAGTCCCCGACCCGGATGAAGGAGGTGATTACTGCCACGGGAGCGGAACTTGGCATCTTGACAGTACCCGCCCCCGCCGTGCAGAATGTGGCAGGAGAGTTGATCGCCGCAGGGGTCCGCGGCTTGCTGAACTTCGCTCCGGTGATGGTTCGTGTCCCGGGCGGAATCAGTGTGGTGAATGTGGACCTCACCGTCCAGCTGGAGCAACTGGCCTTCCTGGTACACCTCGCCAGGTCGGGGAAGCTCGGCTAGGACCGCCTACCCGGTAGTGTAACGGTAGCACAAGAGATTTTGGCTCTCTTTGTCCTGGTTCGAATCCAGGCCGGGTAGCTCAGAGCAGATCGACGCGGGCCGGTGCAAAACAGCGCCGGCCCTTTCTATTTCAAGGGGTTGCGTCACGGGCAGGGTATCCGGCCCCATCACCCACTAAGTGCGGCCCGATGCGGTCCGATGTGACCTGGTGCACCCAGCGAGTACAGCAGGCGGCACAGCAGAAACACCACCCACTGTCCCGGTAAGGCGAAAGGGTAGAGGATGGCGCGGGGCACTCACTCGCCGTGCAGGGTTAGTGGACCATCCAGGGTGGGCCCAGGGTAGGGGGGCGCCCGGGTAGGGTTCTGGCCCAGGTTCACCTTCAGCCGTCCGGCGAGTGGGGACAGGTGGTGGAGGCACGTGCCCCCGCCATTGAGGTTTCTTATATCTGTGGCGGCATTCCTTAGAGGGGCGCTCGGTCGTCGTATTGGAAGGTCCAGGTGTCGATCGCCCTCACCCACCGAGGGTTAGCCGTCGGCCAGGACGACGCGGGGTCGACGGGTGGGATCGGGTTCGGCTCGATGGATTAGAGTGCGGACGAGCATCGGGATGTTGCCCTGACCCAGAAGCAGGAAGTTGACGGTCGCCTCCATCGGGTGCAGGCCGGACCATTTGAAGTAGAACTCCGGAGGACTGCCGACCTCGCGGAAGGCCAGGCCGATGGCCGCGATGACGTGCGCCACGGAGGTGGCCCGGCGGACGCGAATCACCTCTCGGTTTTCTTCCTTCACAATCTGGAGCATGGGCTTCTGAAAGAAATCGCTGGGGTCGCCGACCTCCACCTCGATGAAGATGATCGATACCTCGTCGTCGATCCTATGACGCTGGCGAACCTCGTGGTCCTTCATACTCAGAGTGCCACTGGTGGGATCGTGCGGCACCAGGGCCTGGTACTCCAGCTTGCAGATCTCCTCCCAGCGCGTGGCAGTGGAGGCATCGTGAAACTCGAAGCCATCGAATCGCATCTCGGTAGCTCGTAGCCAGCGAGACGTGATGGCGGTTGCCAGGGTCACACCGACGAACAAGAGGGCAATCGCCACACCCACCGGCTGCTGGTAGACGATGAGGACGCCCATCGCGAGGAACAACAGGGCAATGAGCAGGAAGGGCAGTCCGACGTAGAAGCGGAGCAGCGATCCGGTCCAGCGCTGCTTGAGGTCGAGATAAGCGGCGAACGAGGCACCGAAAAGCAGGGCGATGACGGCCGTGGCATAGGCCCACAGCTGAGCGGCGACGCTGGCCTTGAAGGCGACTGTGACGAGCAGGATGACGCCATTGAACAGGTGCGTGATCACCCCGATGCGATGCGCCCAGGAGAGCTGCATCCCGAAGCGACTCAGCAGGTCGGGCACAATGTCCTTCATACTGAGGGTGGCGCCAGCGCCGGCCAGGCAGAGAATCAGGATGGTGGATAGGTCGTAGAGTGTGCCGAACGGCGCGCCGAACAGGCTGTTCATCCGCGTCGCCAGGGCCTGGTCGGCCATCATGCCACCGTGAGCCAGGTACGACAGGGCTCGATGTTCGTAGGCCTCGGCTTCGGGGTTCCAAAGCGCCTGTGGGTCGATGAGCAGGGCTGCCACCAGACTCGAACCCAGCACCAGGACCGACATGACCAGGGCGACCACTACCATCAATAAGCGGGTGCGCCAGATGCGGCCGGTCGGATGCTCGGGGGTGTCGGTGGGGCTTCCCTTCACCGAAGGAGCGGAGGCCATGGTCAGCTCGAAGCCCGACAGGCCGATGGCCATGGGTGGAAAGGCCTTCAATCCCAGGAGCAAGGCGAGGCCCAGGGCGCCCCCGGATTCCAGCTTGCGCTCGCCGAGTTGGAGAAGAAGCCGGGCCTTCCAGTCACCCAGGAGCGTGGGATGCTCGAAGATGTAAACCACGCCCGAAGCGATGACCACGGCGTTGACGATCAGGTAGAGCAGCACCACGCTCGTCGCCAGGCCGACGAAACCCTTACTCAACGTCTGGATGAGAAAGTGATACGAGGTGAAAGCGAGGACAGAGAGTAGCAGGGTCAGCACCAGTTGCTCGTTGAGATGATCTACCAGCCAGCGACCCCAGCCACCCGGGAAATGCTGCGCCAGGGATGCGCGCGTGGGGGCCCATTCCTCGTAGTAGTTGTTTCGAATCAGGTGCGTGGCCGCATCCGAGACTGACAGTGTGCGAGTCAGGATGAAGTCGGTCGCGACGAAGCCAAGCAGGGCCAGGACCAGGAGCTTGCCGCCCCAGCCATGGGTGACGTGGGAAAGCAGGCCGATGCCACCGCGTCCATTTGGAGAGCGCCCGACGACGTACCAGTAGACGGGTAGCGCGGCCAGCAGGGTGACGAGTACCACGCCGACGCCGGCCACGGGGGCCAGGTCGCGAACATTGGCGGCGTAGGTGATGGCGATGGAGGGGAGGTAGGCCAGACTGCTGAAGTAGTCGAGGCCGACCAGGCTGAGAACGATCCACCAGGCGTAGGTGGGGCGCGTTGGCTGCTTCATGGGTGTCCCTGGAGGAGAATCAGCGAGGCTTCATCGTCTGCGGTTCGAGGATCACCTCGACCCGGGTCCCCACCTCGGGGATACTGTCGGTGTCTGCCCGATAGATACGGTCGTTGAATGCCTTGGGGGAACGATGGGGGAGGTCGAGCAATGCGCTCTCCATGTTCACCACGCAGATGAGATCACCGTGATTGGCGAGGTAGAAGGGCGGCTTGTTCGGGCCATCGGGATTGGGGCCGAAGCGACTGCCTGCGAAGACCCAGGTGCTGGGCAGCGCCTTGTTCGTCCGATCCTCGCGAATCCAGTCACCAGCCGGGATAGCCATCTTTTTGCCGCCCTGCTCGAAGCGGAGAAGAATCTTGACCGCGCTGCCCTCGGCTGGCTGAAACTTTGGTGAAAAGGTGACCGGCTTGCCGGCGCGGGCACGGGCCAGCTCCAGCGCGGTGTGGATGTGCCGGGCATCGACGTCGGCGGCCAGGATGTATTCGTGCTCCTTCTTTTTCTCCCGGGTCAGCAAGCCCTCGAGAGGACCCTTGCGGAGGACGACGCGCGATTGGACTATCACCCGACGCATGTCGCCGTTCATTTCCAGCGTGACGCCCGGGCCGACCGGGATCTGCTTTGCTTCCCCAGCCAATAGTGAACCCAGGACCAGCACCAGCGGACAGAGGTTCATGATCGAGTCCTCTCGTCAGGAGCACGGAACATCCTCGATCGATGGATCACCGCACTGGGGAGGACAGCGTGCTTCCCGGGGGTGATCTCCTGGCTGGAATGCGGGCCAGCGGATCTTCGGACGACCCAGGTGAAAAAATGACACCGTGGAGTATCGTTAGCGGAGAAGGGGCCAAATGCACAGGGGCTACCCGGGGTTCGTCGGCTCGAGCCGACCAGGTCCGGGTGTGGTCCGAGACGCTCCCACTCCGATCTGGAAGCCATCGCCATGACCGATTTTCCTGACTTTCAACGCGCCTGTGTGGATCATCCGCCGGCCACGTTTCTGGTCCTGGGTTCTGGCCTGGGAGTGATCGCGGAACGGCTTCGTCCCCTGGCCCGGGTTCGGTTCGCCGACATCCCCGGGCTGCCGGCCTCGACCATAGTCGGGCACCGCGGGCAATGGACGCTGGGCCTGTGGGAGTCGCAGTGTGTGCTGATGAGCGAGGGGCGACTGCATTACTACGAGGGGCACCCATGGGAGGTCGTTGTGCGTCCCATTCAGGTAGCGGCTTCGCTGGGGGTGCGTCGAGTGCTGCTGACCAATGCCGCCGGGGGCATTCGCGACGATCTGGATCCAGGGTCTCTCATGCCCATTCGCGATCACCTGCAGTGGAACCAGCCGCATCCCTGGCGTGTGACACCGACCTCGTCGCCGTACTCGGAAGAATTGCTGGAGGTGATTCGACAGGTGGGAGGTGCAAAGCTACCAGGTATCTATGCTGCGGTGACGGGCCCTAGCTATGAAACGCCCGCGGAGATTCGGGCGCTACGCAGTGTTGGAGCAGATGCGGTGGGAATGTCCACGAGCCGGGAAGCGATGGCAGCCCGGGCTGCTGGCTTGCAGGTGGCGGCCATCTCGATGGTCACCAACCGGGCCGCGGGATTATCGGCTGGCAAACTCGATCATCAGGAAGTGCTGGCCGAGGGAAAAGCCTCGGCCGCACGTCTGGGCAATCTCCTTGAAGGGATTCTTCAGCGGGCCGGCGATTCGAAGAACTCGCGGTAGTCCTCCTGGAAGGCCTGGACCCCCCGGCGCAGAATCCACATGTCGAGGCCGAGTCCGAGGATCTTGCATCCCAGATCGACACAGCGCCGGGCAAAGGCCGGGTTGAGCGGCAGGATGCCCCAGTGACGTCCCGCGAGCCGGCAACTCTCGGCGACGCGCTCGATCGCCTTCCACAACTCGGGATGATCCCAGGCGCCGGGAATGCCCATGGACTGGCTCAGATCAGCCGGGCCGATGAAGAGGAAATCGATTTCCGGCACGGCGCAGATCTGGTCCACGACGCGGACTGCATCGATGTGCTCGATCTGCACTCCCAGCACAGTACGCTCGTTGGAGCGGCGCAGATACTCGGCGAAGGGAACGGTGCCGTAACGGCCATCGACCCCGGTACCATTGACGCCGCGCTCGCCGATGGGATGGAACTTGGCCCAGCGGACGAGGTCGGTGGCCTGTTCGACGGTCCGTACCATGGCGATCATCATGCCGCTGGCACCGGCTTCGAGCACGCGCATGACCGAGAAGTAATCGGTGGCGGTGAGGCGGACAAAGACGTCGATGTCGGCCGCGCGGGCGGCGCGGGTGCATTCCTCAATCTGGGGAAGGGTAAGCCCGACGTGTTCCTGGTCGAGCCAGACGGCATCGTAGCCCCCGAGGTAGGCGACCAGCTCGATGAACTTGGGGTGACAGAGCTGGCCCAGGCCAAAGACGCGGAGCAGACCAGGGCGACGGAGAGCCTCTTTCAAGGGAGTGGACATGGGAGCTTTCGTGAACGGAGGGAAGAAAAGAGCGATTTCACCCTTTACACAGGATGGGATCGTTGGTATACATTCCAGCTTATATGGCAAGGGTTCTATCTGGAAACGTTGCCATAGTCATGACAGGAGATTCATCCTAACCTCTTCGAGATCGATCTGGCGAATCCACTCGCGCCGCTTTTCCGCTCTGCATTTTTCGACGGCGGTGTGCACCTCTTGAGGCGACGTCTCCCCGAAAGATCGAGCTAAACACCCTGAAAGCGGGCCGGTGTCTGCACGGTTGAATCTTCGGAGCGGGTCCACGGGATCATCGCGACGTGGAACATCCGGGCGACGCTCTCGTTCCTGCCTGTCACCCCCTGAAGCCCTGGAAGAGGAAAGCCGTTGCGCTTTAACGATCTTCCTGCTGGCGCGGACAACAGCAAGCCCCGGGCCCTGGTTCGGTGGCGCATCATTCAGCGGACAAGGTGGATTGGTTCTGGAAAAGGTCAGTGCCTCGGCTGGACTGGGAAGCACCGGGGATCCCCTCCTGCGGGATGGGGAGAGATCTCCGCGGAGATAGGTTCTCACGCCTCCCCGACCATCGATGAATGACTCGTGAGGGTCAGGCACGGAAAGGTTCTGTGATGGCGAAGAATATTTACGTCGGTAACCTCACGTGGGATGCCACGTCCGACGACCTGCTGCAACTCTTCCAGGAGTACGGCCAGGTAGGCCGCGCCCAGGTAGTCTCTGATCGCGAGACCGGTCGATCGCGTGGCTTTGGCTTCGTCGAAATGCCCAACGATAACGAAGCCCAGGCTGCCATTGAAGGCCTCCACGACAAACCATTCCGCGGCCGTCGGCTGCGTGTTAATGAGGCCCAACCCCGCGAGCCGCGCAGTGGCGGCGGTGGGGGTGGATACGGTGGCGGCGGCGGTGGTCGCGGTCCCCGCAGCGGTGGCGGTGGTGGCTACGGCGGTGGTGGCGGCGGCCGTGGTCCCCGCAGTGGTGGCGGCGGTGGTTACGGCGGTGGTGGCGGCGGCTACGGTGGTGGCGGCGGCTACGGTGGTTACGGTGAATGACGCTGCTTGATGCGTTCATACCAGGAGGGACTCGGCTTCGGTCGGGTCCCTCTCGGTTTAGCCCCACCCCGGAGATCACCGCCCTGGCCTAACCATCCTGGATTGCTATTGCACTTGACATTTTTCGATTCCCCCGGCATCATCTAGCCCAGCAACAATTCCCCCAGGCCAAGGAGGGTCTGACCATGTTTTATCAAACCGAAGCGAAACCCCAGGGTTGGCGTGCCGTGGCTATCTTCGAGGACTACTCGGAGCGCCTGGTGTACCTCGGCCGGTCTTCCACCCAGGTTCGTACCAACTTTGCCCAGGCCTTTTATGAAGTGCTCGACGACGAGGAACGCGATCAGGTGCGCTCCGTCGCCTTGCAGCGCTGGCACGGCGCCCCGGACTCGGGCCGCTGGTTGCACCAGACCAATCTGACTCTTCCCGTCAAGGCCAAGCTGGCTCGCAGCGCCTGAGGCGTCTGTCGATCCGCTTGTTCCCCCGGGGTGGCCTCCCGATGATTGCCGAGGCTCCCCCGGGGGTTTTTTGTTGGTGCCTCCATAGGCGATTCCGTTCCAAGGCTATTTCCTTTCCCGAGCCTTGCATCCTGAGATGAAATTCCGAAGAATGACTGGTGATGCGATCCCGAAGCTGATGGCTCACTCCTCCTTCGGGAAGCCGATCCACGCGCGGTGACGCCCCCTGGACCTGAGGAACGGAAGATGAATCCGTATAGCTCCCTTTGTGATGACTTCGGAGTCTACATCTACGTCAACACAAAGATGGATCTGTCCAACCGGCGCGAGACCGTCCTCAACTATTTCGATGGGATGCGGAAGAGCTTTCCCCAGCTAACTGACTTCGACTGCCGGGAGAACGGCGACTTCGTCCTCGAGGAGGATCGCGAGCAGGGGAGCTATCGCTGGGTTACGCTCGAAAAGAAGCGTCTCTGTGCCGGGTATGTCAACCCACCCGAACTTGAGGCGGCCGACCAGCTACACGAGCACGTGCTGGAGGTGTCGCCTTACCACCTGGATTTCAACCCCCTCGATTGCGAGGCGCTCGATGCGCTTTTCGCCTTCGATTTCATGTACTCGGGCAATCACGACGAGGTGGTCGCCGAGGCGCTGGGGCTGAACACCACCCTGGGCAAGTTACTGGAAATGCCCGGTACCCGGGTCATCAACTATGAACCGTCATTGATGCTGGCGATGGATGAAGCCTGTCGGCTGCAGTGCCGGCTCTCCATCGAGACACGCACCAACGCTTACCAGATTCGCACGGGGCAGTTCCCCGAGGCGCCGATCAGCGTCTACTTCACCATCCGGCAGTACTGGGGACGTCAGCCGTACAAGGATTTTGTCGAGTCGTACCGAAACCAACGTCGCCATCTGCAAGATCTCGTCGATAGCCATATCATTCCTGCCGTGGTGCGCCCCCTGGCGCAGACCATCGCCACCCGGCAGTGAGGAAAGTTCGATGCGCTTCAGTCAATTTGCCTCGGGCCTGCGCGCCGAAACTGCGTTCGACGTCCTGGCCGTGGCCAAACGGCTGAAGGGGCAGGGCAAGGACGTCATTGAACTGCAGATCGGCGACAGCCCGTTTCCCAGCACGCGCTCGGCCATCGAGGCGGGGTTGCAAGCCATCTCCTCGGGCCAGACGCATTATTGCCCGTCGCCGGGACTGCCCTCGTTTCGGGAAGCCATCGCGCGGAACTACCAGGCCGAGTTTGGCGTGACCATCGGGCCGGAGAACGTCGTGGTCGGGCCCGGCGCCAAGGTGTTCGAGCAGTTCTTCTGCGAAGCGTTTCTCGATCGAGGCGACGCCGTCCTGGTTTTCTCGCCCCACTTCCCCACCTATCCGCCCAACATCGATCGGCGAGGCGGGGAGATTGTGTACTCGGCGCTGCGGCAGGAGAACGCCTTTCGGCCCAATCTGCAGGAGGTGGAGCGGTTCGTCACCACCCATCCGCGCGCCCGAGCCATCTTTCTCAATTCGCCGCACAATCCGACCGGCGGCGTGGCCACTTCCGAAGACATGGCCGGGCTGGCGCGGATTGTGCGTGGCCGGGATATCGCGGTGTTCTCAGACGAGCCGTACTGTCACATGGTCTGGGAAGGGCGGCACGTCACGCCATTAGCGCAGCCGGGGATGCTTGAGCAGACGGTGGCCTGCTATACCTTCAGCAAGTCGTACAGCATGAGCGGCTGGCGCCTGGGATACGCGGTCTGTCATGCGAAGACGGCCGACCTGCTCAGCAAGATGATCAACACCTCGCTGTCGTGCACGCCTCCCCTGGTCCAGCTGGCTGGCCAGGCGGCGCTGGAGCACGACGCTACCGAGCGCGACGAGGTGATGGGCAGATTCCGTCGCAAGGTAGAACTGCTGGTGGAAGCGCTGCGTCAGGTGTCAGGCGTGCAGGTGCTGATGCCTGCGGGGACCTTTTATGCCTTTCCGGATGTGTCCGCGATCTGCCACCGCCTGGGCATCACCTCGCATGGGCTGGCACTGTACCTGCTTGAAGGAGCAGACGACCGGCGCGGCGTGGCCTGCCTGGGAGGCGAATGTTTCGGGCCGGCGGGGCAAGGGTTCCTGCGCTTCAGCTGTGCCGAACCCGACGAGCGCCTGGTTGAGGCAGTCCAATTCCTGGGCGATGCGGTAACCCGAACCGATCGAGTCCATCGCTATCTCGAGGCGCATCCCCAGTATCGCCTTCCTGGGTAATCGGGTATCTGCCCCCTGGACTTTTGCTTGGAGGATCGAGATCCTAGAGGGTACGTGCCTGTCTCTGCTTTCCAATTCCAGGAGCCTGCCCCATGGTTGCTCGCATCGGGATCGCGCTGGTTGTCCTGGTCGGACTCACAGCCTTCGCACCAGCACCACTGCCGAAGAAGCCTCGCATGGGTAGCGAGGCAGAGGTGCTCAAAAAGATCCAGGGAGATTATGAGGTACAGGTGACTCGACCGGACCCGGGCCGTGGTGGCATCAAACGTCTGGGGCGGGTGGGGCCTGCTGCACGGGTGCGTATTCAGGGCAACCAGTGGATTCAGTTGGTTCACATCGAAGGGCGGGAGCTATCGTCGGCGGGCTACGCCATCAAGTTGAACACAGCAAACCAGCCGATCCAGATCGATATCCTATCCAGCGTTCCGAACCCACATGCCGAGCAACAGGTAGGCCGTCGGGTGTCGATGTACGGGCTACTGTATATCGAAGGTGACTCGCTGCGCCTGGTCTATCGGTCCGGCTTCGATGCCAGTGTGCGGCCGAAGGGCGAAGCCAGGCAGGATCCAGCCACGGAAGAAAGCCCCTCCACTCGCATACTTCTGCTGAAACGGGTCACCCAGCCCTGATCTTGTGGAGTTGGATCATGCTAGCACGCCTTGCGTTGGTGAGCAGCATCCTCATCCTGACTGGGTTTGCCCCGGCCCCGCCACCCCGGGTGCGCCCGAATTCCTTACGCATGGAATCGTTTGCGGGGCGCTGGATTCTGGTGTCGTCTCGCCAACCCGGGATGGCTCAGGAGGCCGTTGTCCCTGGCAACGAGCTGGAAGTGGAGATCAAGGACGGGAAGTATACCTACTTTCGCCGCACGAAGGGCTCGGACAACATCCACTCGATGACGTCCACCATTCTGCTCGACCCCAAACAAAAACCCTGCTGGTTTGACCTGCAGCGGGATTCCGGGCCGGTGACCACCCGGGGAATCTGTTCTCTCGAAGGGGACAAGCTAACGATCTGCTACACCACGGGCCCAACACGTCCCACGCAGATCGATTCCCCAGAGGAAAACGTCCGCATCATGGTGTTTCAACGGAAAAAACCCTGACACCAGCCTTACTCGTCCACCACATCTTCGATCCGACTAATCGCCACCATCTCGTGGCGAAAGAGTAGCACGCGCTTCCGGTTGCGCTTGATCCCCGTGGAGACCGAGGCGGCGATGTAGTTCTCCCGCGTCGTGTCGGTGTCGCGCAGGTCGTGCAGATCGGCGTTCTTCAACTCGAGGAAGTGGCCATCCACCCGCAGCAGGGTGCCCATGCAGACATACTCGCTACGCATGTCGATCACCACCTTCGACCCAATCATTTCCTCCAGCACGAGATTACCCCCTCGCAGGTTCGCTGTGTTCCATCCGGATCACCGCACCTATTCTAAGCTGCAATCACCGATCCCGCATCCCAGAGGACTGACAGAGCCATGGCCGATCTTCCCTCCCTTCCCGGCGCGGAGACTTACTTCTCGCAGGCCCTGCCACGGTTGTACAACCTGCTCGAGGGGCAGCGCGAGGCACTCGACCGGGCGGCGGCGTACTGCACGGAGGCCATCGCCTCGGATGGGTTGGTGCATCTATTTGGCTGTGGCCATAGCCGGATGATGGCCGAGGAGATGACGCCGCGCCAGGGCTGTTACGTCGGCTGGCATACCATCGTGGAACTGGCGCTATCGTTCCACAATCAGATTGTCGGCCCCAACGGCCTGCGGCAGAGTCTGCACCTGGAAAAGACCCCCGGGTACGCCGAGCAGATCCTGCGCAATTTCGCCTTTGGCCCCCGAGATGTGCTCATCGTCATCTCCACTAGTGGCATCCGCGAGGTGATCATCGAGATGGCCGAGGGAGCGAAGAAACGCGGACTCAAGGTCATTGGGTTACTCAGCAAGGTGCATTGCGAGCAGGCCAAACCGGCGCACAGTTCGGGAAAGAAGCTGATGGACGTGGCCGACGTGATGCTGGATAACGGCGCGCCGGTGGGCGACACGTTGGTAGAGCTGCGCGGAGCGCCGGGCAAAACGGGCCCCTTTAGCACCCTGGGCGGCGCGCTGGTTATGAACATGCTACGCTGCGAGGTGGCCCAGCGATTGGCTGACCGGGGTGTCGAGGTTGTGCTGCTACCCAGTCACCAGTTCGTCGGCAGCCGGTCGGTCGAGGAACAGCTGGAGTACTTCTACGCCCAGTACGCTCGCCGGGTCGCTTCGCTGTATAGCCGGCAGGGAGCCAAGGTATGACCGGACGCGACCTGCGAGCCTTGCTCGCGCTGGTTGGCGTCGTGGCGGTGGGGGTGGTTGCCTGGCAGCGTTTGCCTGACCCTCCCCTGGCGGACTTTGCCGAGTACTGGGCAGCGGGTCGCCTGATCCTGGCTGGAGAGAACCCGTGGGACATCGAGCAGGTCCGCACCCTGGAGAATGAGGCGGGTCGGCCAGGTGAGCCGGTGCTCATGTGGAACCCTCCCTGGGCCCTCACCCTCGTGGTTCCCCTGGGGATGCTTGGGGTGCGCCCGGCTTACTGGTTGTGGCAGGCGGCCAATGCCCTGACACTGCTGGGGGCCATCTGGCTGCTCGCCCGGCTGTATGCGCCGAACCAGTGGCGCGCCCAGGCCGGGGTGGGGTGTCTCACGTTCTTTCCCGTATACATTGCCCTGGCGCAGGGACAGATCGCCGGGCTCCTCCCCCTGGGGGCAGCGCTGGTACTCTGGGCCATCGAGGCGGAACGCGAGTTCCTGGTGGGGCTGGCAGCGACGCTGCTGTCGATCAAGCCGCAGGTGGGCTACCTGGTCTGGGTGGCACTGGGCCTATGGATCGTGGCGGGTCGTCGGTGGCGGGTGGTGGCTGGCCTGGCCTGCGGTATCGGGGTGTGCCTGCTCCCACCGCTGCTGCTCAATCCGCAGGTGATCACCCAGTATCGTGAGGCGGTGGTCCTGCATCCGCCGACCCAGTATGCGACGCCCACCTGGGGGACGTTCCTGCGACTGGCCATCGGAACCGAGCAATTCTGGCTGCAGTCGGTGACGCCGTGCCTGGGTATGGTCTGGCTGGGGCTCTACTGGTGGACCCGGCCGCGCTGGAACTGGCTCGACGAGTTCCCGCTGATAGCTGGTGTCTCGGTGGCCAGCATGGGATACGGTTGGTTCTACGATCTCGTCCTGATGCTACCGGGAGTAGCTCAGGTGACCGGGATGGGAGCGCTTCCCCGTGGGGGCGTGGTGGTCTACCTTCTACTGAACCTGGTGGCGTTTCTCCAGGTGCTGGCCGGGGCACACGGCATGTGGTACGTCTGGGCGGCCCCGGCGTTTCTAGGGCTGCAGCTATATCTCAGGCGCCGGGAGGCGGCATGTCCACACACGTTGCATCCGGTCGGTTAGCCGGCAAGCGCTGCCTGCTGGTGGGAGGCTCAGGAGGTCTGGGGCAGGCGGCGGCCCGCGCGTTTCTGGCGGAAGGTGCCCAGGTCGCGATTACCGGGCACGATCCTTCCACGGGAGCGGAGGCCTGTCAGGCGGTGGAAGGTGGACTGTTTCTTCCGTGCGACGCAACAGAGGTGGACCAGGTGGAGAGGGTGGTGCAGGAGACGCAGGAAGCGTTTGGGGGGCTGGATGTGCTGTATCACCTGGCGGGCGCTAGTGGACGTCGGATGGGAGATGGCCCCCTGCACGAATGCAGCGATGCCGGTTGGCAGGCGACGATGCAGGTGAACCTGACCAGTGTGTTTCTGACCAATCGTGCCGTCGTCCGTCACTGGCTGGCGCAGGAGCAACCGGGTGCGATTCTGAATCTCGCCAGTGTGCTGGCATTCTCGCCAGCACCGCATTACTTCGACACCTGTGCCTACACTGCGGCGAAAGCTGCTATCATAGGGCTCAGCCGGCAGGCAGCTGCGCGGTACGCCTCCAGTGGCATCCGGGTCAACGTGCTTGCTCCCGGGCTCATGGACACTCCCATGGCTCGTCGAGCCGTGACGAACCCCGAGATTGTCCACTACCTGCGGACCAAGCAACCACTTCGCGCCGGGCCCGGACTGCCCGAGGATTGCGCCGACGCTGCGGTCTTCCTGTGCAGCGATGCGGCTCGATTCATAACCGGGATCACTCTCCCCATCGATGGCGGCTGGTCCGTCAGCGAAGGTCAGTTTTTCGGAAGGTGAGTCACCATGCCCGAGAGCACGGAGGAGATCGTACAGACCGCGGAGGCCCTTCAGGAATGTTGTCGGTTCCTGGCCACCTGCCCCATCATCGGGCTAGACACCGAGTTTGTCGGCGAGGAGAGCTACCATCCCCGGCTATGCCTGGTGCAAGTAGCCACGCCCGGCCGGCTCTTCCTGATCGACCCGTTCTCCACGGGGCCTCTCGACAACTTCTGGAAGCTGTTGCTGGATCCCCAGCGAACGGTGGTGGTCCACGCTGGCCGGGAGGAGGTGCGGCTGTGCCGGTTGTGGAGCGGCCATTCCCCGCCGAACCTCTTCGACCTGCAGTTGGCGGCCGGCCTCGTAGGTCTGCCCTATCCGCTGGGTCATGGGACGCTCATCGGCCAGTTGCTGGGCACCCGGCTGACCAAGGGTGAAACGCTGACGGAATGGCGGCGCCGTCCGCTCACGCCCGAGCAGATTGGCTACGCCTTCGATGATGTCCGATATCTACTGCGGGCCCACGAGCGGTTGCACCAGCGGCTGGTTCGGCTCGATCGCGTTGAGTGGGCGCGGGAGGAGTTCACCCGCCTGGCCGAGATCGCCGGGCCGAATGATCCGCTCATGGAGGAACGCTGGCGCAAGTTGAAAGGTGTCGGCTCGCTCGACCGCAAGCGCCTGGCGGCAGTGCGTGCCCTGTACCAGTGGCGCGAGGATCGGGCGGCCGAGTTGAACCGGCCGGCACGGACCATCCTGCGCGATGACCTGATCGTGGAAATCGCTCGACGCAACCCGACCCGAGCCCGGGATTTGCAGGTGGTTCGTGGAGTTCCCAACCGCGACCTGGATGCCATCGTGAACGTGATCCTCGATGCGCGGGAAGGCAACCCCGAGGAGTTTCCCGAACGGATCGAGCGCGACCAGGACCCGCCCCAGTTGGCCCATGTGGCCGGCATTCTCATGGCGGTGCTGGGCGACCGGTGCACCCGGGACAAGCTGGCTTCGAACCTGGTCGCGTGCAATAACGATCTGCGTGAACTCGTGCGGATGCGGCTGGCCCGAACCGAGCTGCCCGACATTCCCCTGGCCCGGGGTTGGCGCGGCAAGCACATCTTGCCGGACCTCCTGGCCGTGCTGGATGGCCGGCGGCTGGTGCGCATTGCCGACCCCCTGGCGGAGGCGCCTCTCGAGTACCGCGAATGATCGCGCCAGGAGTTCCCTACCTTGCCTGCCCGAGCGGGATCGCGTAATCCTCCTGTGGTTTGAATCTTCTCTGGCACCCCCGGCGGACCCTGACGCCATGCGGCAATCCTCGGCCAAGAACCTTGCTCAGGCGCTCTTTGAAGAGGCCGGGGATGCGCTCGTCCTGTTTGACCCAGATACCGACCGTATTGTCGATGTCAATCCCATGGCCGAGCGCCTGAGCGGCTACACGCGGGAGGAACTGCTCGCCTTCTCTGCCACGTATCTCTTTCGCTTCACAGGCACCAACAGCAAGGCCCGTTTCCAGCACGCGGCACAGAAGACCACCGTCTTCCACGCCCAGGATGGTTTCCTCCTGCGCAACAAGCGCGATGGCGTCTGGGTGCCGGTGAACGTTAGCATTACCCGCCTGCACATTCAGCCCAACGTCCTGGCCCTGATCACTGCCCGTGACATGCGCGAACAGCAGGAAACGCACTCGCGCGTGCAGAGGATGGAGGCGGAGCTGCGCCGGGTGCTCTCCAGTGTCTCCGATTGCCTGTGGAGTGCCGACTGGACCAGTGACGGGAAATGGACCTATCGTTATCTCTCTCCCGTGGTGGAAACGCTCACGCAGCGGCCCCCGTCGCACTATCAGAACGATCTCGCACACTGGCAGGCCATCATCCATCCCGACGATCGGACCACCTGGCTGCAGGCGCTGAAGAAGCTACGCAACGTTCAGCCGACGCAGACCGAGTATCGCATTCTCCTGCCCGGAGGGAAGATGCGCTGGCTTCGCGAAAGTGTGCGGGTGATTCGCCAGGAGGACAGCAACACGCTGAAGCTGGATGGGGTGCTGACTGACTTCACCGAGCGCAAGTTAGCCGAGGATCGCCTCCGCGAGGAACGGCATCTGCTACGGACGTTGATGGACAACCTTCCCGAGGCGATCTACTACAAGGATCCGCAGGGACGCTACCTGGTGGATAACGCGGCCCATCAGGCCATGCTAGGCGCGTCGAGCGAGCAGGAGGTGCTGGGGAAGACGGTGCATGACTTCTTCGATGCGGAGACGGCTCGGGTCTACGCTGAGGACGACAACCGCATCCTGGCAGGTGGGGTGCCGGTGCAGAACCTCGTGGAGGCGATCGTCGATCGGTCCGGCGAGGTGCGGCTGCATGAGTTCACCAAGGTGCCGGTGCGCGATGCCTCGGGGAAGATCAGCGGATTGATCTGCATTGGTCGGGATGTAACGGACCAGCACGAGGCCGAGAAGGCACTGGCCCATCAGCGCAACCTGCTGATGACGCTGATCAACCACCTTCCCGACCACATCTTTGTGAAGGACACGGAAAGTCGGTTCCTCATCGCCAACACCGCGACGGTTCAAAGCCTGGGTGCGACCTTCCTCGAGGAGATTCTGGGCAAGACCGACTTCGACTTCCTGCCGGAAGAGCGGGTGCGGCAGTTCCACCAGGATGAACGCCGGGTGCTGGAGCAGGGCATTCCGCTGCTCAACCACGAAGAACTGCTCATCGATGCCCACGGGAAGGTGAGCTGGCTGTTAACCACGAAGGTTCCCCTGCTCAACGAGGAAGGGGCGATTGTCGGCCTCGTCGGCATCAGCCATGACATCACCGGCCGGCGAACCATGGAGGCGGAGCTGCGCCGGGCGGTGGAGGTGGCCGAACTGGCCAGCAAGGCCAAGAGCGAGTTCCTGGCCCGCATGTCGCACGAGATCCGCACGCCGATGGGCGCGGTGATCGGCATGACCGAACTGGCCCTGGAAACGAACCTGACCGCCGAGCAGCGCGAATGCCTGCAGATGGTACTGAACTCCGCCGAGGGGTTGCTCACGGTCATCAACGACATTCTGGACTTCTCGCGCATCGAGGCCGGCAAGCTCCAGCTGGAACCAGCACCATTCCGCCTGCGCGACAGCCTGGCTGACGCCGTGCGCAGCCTGGGTCTACAGGCGCAGCAAAAGGGCCTGGAGCTGGCCTGCCACGTCGCGTCTGAGGTGCCCGACCTGGTGAACGGCGACCTGGGCCGGCTGCGCCAGGTGATCGTGAACCTGGTGGGGAATGCCATCAAGTTCACCGAGAAAGGCGAGGTGGTTGTGCGCGTGGGGCTGCAGCTGGGTGTGCCCGATCCCGCCTCGTCCGACGAGGTGATGCTTCACTTCGAGGTGCGCGACACCGGCATTGGCATCCCGATAGAGAAGCAGCAGGCGATCTTCGAGCCGTTCGAGCAGGTCGATGGGTCGTTCCAGCGCAAGTATCAGGGGACGGGCCTGGGCCTGGCCATCTCGGCTCAGCTGGTCCACCTGATGGGCGGGAGCCTGATGGTCGAGAGCCAGCCAGGGCTGGGGAGCCGGTTTCACTTCACGACGCGCCTTCGCCGCATTACCGAGCCGAACGCTCCCTCGATGTTCGATGATTCCCCGGCCCTGCGTGGCCTGCGC
This sequence comes from Gemmataceae bacterium, assembly GCA_046350255.1. Classification (GTDB taxonomy): domain Bacteria; phylum Planctomycetota; class Planctomycetia; order Gemmatales; family Gemmataceae; genus CALDUY01. The sequence goes on along the minus strand of JAXMAV010000007.1, from coordinate 164,397 downwards.
GTGCTGGTGGTCGAGAACAATGCCACGCACCGAATAATTCTCAGCGAGATGCTCAAGAACTGGCGCATGCAACCGACCCTGGTTGCCACCCCCGAAGAGGCGCTGGCGCAGCTTCGACGGGCAGCGTCGGAAGGAAAGCCTTTCGATGTAGCGCTCATCGATTCTGCCAATCCCTCACATGGAGACGTCGAGCTGACTCAGGCCATTCGCGGAGAAGAAAAGCTGGTACGGTCGGTCATTCTCATCCTGACGTCTGCTAACTGGACGAACAGCAGCGAGCGTTGTCGGGAGATCGGCGCGCACGCCTCGATTCTCAAGCCGTTCAAGCAATCCGAGCTGCTCGACACGTTGCTCACTCTCAACAGCACCTCGCACCCGATGCTGCGGAGTCGCCAGCAGCGCTTCCCAACCAGCGAGGCGCTGCCCTGGATACCGCCCCTGCGCATCTTGCTGGCTGAGGATGCGCTGGTGAATCAGCGTCTGGCCTTACGCATCCTCGAGAAGGCCGGGCACCAGGTCCACATCGCCTGCAATGGCCATGAGGCGCTGGCTGCGCTGGCCCAGCAGTCGTTCGACCTGGTGCTGATGGACGTGCAAATGCCCGAACTGGGCGGATTTGAGACCACCCTGCGCATCCGGGAGAGTGAGAAGGGGACGAATCGGCATCTTCCCGTGATCGCCCTGACCGCCCATGCCATGAAGGGCGATCGCGAACGCTGCCTGCATGCAGGGATGGATAACTACGTCACCAAGCCGATCCGCGCGCTAGAGCTGTTCAAGGCCATCGAGCAGGTGCTGCGGATCTACGCCCCCGAGAAACTCAAGGATTCCTCCCCCGCTTTTCTCGCTGCTGATGCAGCCTTCCCGGAGTCCGCCTCCATGAGCGAAGATTTCGATCGCCAGGCCGCCCTCGAACGCTGTGGAGATGATCCTCAGCTGCTTCAGGAACTGATCGAGATGTTCAACACCGAGATCGTGACCTGGATGGTCAACCTGAAGGAGGCAGTGGCGCAGAAGCGCACCGAGGAGGCCAAACGGCTAGCACACACCGTCAAGGGAGCCGTGGGCACCTTTGCCGCGCAGCGCGCCTATGATATCGCCGAGAAGATGGAGATGCTGACCACTGCCGAGCGGTTCGACGAGGCCAAGACCCTGCTTCCGCAGATGCAGGAAACCATCGACAGGCTTTTGGCAGCGCTGCAGGGCAGCAAGTAGGCCGGCCTATTCGTCGCCGCCAGTCAGCACCCGCGCCTCGCGGACGATGTAGAGGAAGTTCTCTGGATCACTGGCGTTGAGCTGGAGCTTGCCACGTACCCGGAGTGGGTCGCGGGTGTACCGTCCCGACTGACCCGGTGGGAGCTCGACCAGGACGATGGAGGCCATCTCCGGCATTTCGCAGTACCAGCAGCCGACCGGATGTTCCACGAGAAGGAACGCTCCGAGGTCGGTGTTTTCGCCCAGAGGCTGCATGTAGCCGCGCAGCACAACCTGGCGCCCGTCCAGATCGCGCAGGTAGGGGGGGAAGGTCGGGCGCACCTTGCGGTCCACTGTCGTCTCGGCGATCACTTCCCAGGCCAGCACGTTGATGCCGGTTGGATCGATGGGCGGAAGTTCTGCCAGGCCTGCCTTGCTCAGGAGGGGACGCGACGAGCGCGGTTTGAATAACCCGGCATGACCTTCATGGTCTTTCTTTGCCAAAGGCGCGAGTCCGGTCTCGCGAGCCACCACCTCGCGCAGCAGCTTGCGATGCGCCTGCAGGTCGGGATGGCGCAGCCCGTACTCGACGGTGCAGCCTTCGAGGATGGAGGCAGCGGTGCTCACCTCGCCATGAGCGTTTGCCAGCTCGCCCAGCAACCAGAGCAACCTGGCATCCTCGGGCATCCAGAGGAGGAGATGCTGAACCGTGGCGATGGCGGAGGCAGGCAGCCGTTTGCGTTCCTCCGGTGCCAGATTGCCCGGCTCGAAGCGCCCTGACGGCCCGAGGAAGCGAACGCCGAAGAGGTTGTCGAGGTCGGATGTGCCCGGTCGTTCCTTGAGCCGGAGCCGCACCAGATGCAGGTGAGCCTGTTCTGTACGGAGGAACTTCCCCGGGGCCAGGCGCACTGCCTCTTCGAGCAGCGCGGCGGCCTGCGCCAGGTCGCCCTGCAGATGCCAGGCAGTGCCGAGGTTGGCCGCCAGCCGAAAGTGCAGGGGATGGGAGCGATGCGCTGGGCGGAGAACCTCCACGGCTCGGGACACGTCTCCCAGGCGGATATGGAGTGCACCCAGGTCGGCCCACTCGTCAGGAAGGAGCGTGCGCACGCGCGCAGCCGCGGTCAGGCGGGTGGCTTCCTTCTCGTAGTGCTGGCGCAGGAGCGTGTTGAGCCTGCGATTGGATACCTGGCGCAGGGTGCGATGATCGAGGAGGAAGCCGCGCCAGCGGGAGGGAAGCTCGGCCAGAGTTTCCCCCGAGTAGTGCAATCCGGCCTGGAGTTCACTGGCGAGGAGGAAGGCAACAAGAACGACATAGCGACGCATCGCGGGAGACTCTCCGGCGAAACCATGGGGATCGCTTGAGTGTACCAGAGAAAGCCACGAGGTGGGAAGCGCCCAGAAGTTGTCTTGACAAAGAAGGCAATCGGGCCTATAGACCCCGCCTCACATTTCCACACGAAACGTGGTTCGAGCGGTTCCGCGGCGATCAGGGGTGATCGACGACCCGCATCGGATGTGGCTGCCCGGGGGAACGGCAGAAACATCACTGGAGTTCGATTCTCTCGGGCAGCGCAGTATGCCCGGGGTTGACTGACATCCCAGAGTCAACACGCTCGTCGAACGCTGGTAATTGCTGCAGGGGAATGTGCTTCACGGTCGATACTGGATGACATTGGCTAGGGAACAGGCCGAACGGGGGTTGGGCCGGGGGCAGGCTGGATGCGGGGTCACCCGCAACACGCGACAACGCACTGTCAGGGGAACGCATTCCATGGGACCGGGGGGTCGGTGCCATGCGAATGCCGGTGCGATGCCGTGCTTATCCAGCCAGTGCCACGCCTCTCCCGCATGCCATCCAGCAGGGAGGAGCCCATGGTGGCGCATACCGACGTCGATTTTGCCCAGGTTTGGCGAGACTACAAGGAAACACCCACGGTCGAGCTGCGTAACCAGCTGGTGGAGCACTTCCTCCCGCTGGTGAAATACAACGCAGAGCGCATCTGGGCACGATTGCCGGATGGGGTAGACCTGGATGACCTGATCAGCGCAGGAATCTTCGGCCTGATGGACGCTATCGAGGCGTTCGATCTGGAACGTGGCGTGAAGTTCGAGACCTATTGCGTTCCGCGGATTCGCGGGGCCATGCTGGACGAACTGCGCACCATGGACTGGGTGCCCCGCCTGGTGCGGAGCAAGGCCAGCAAGATGGAGGAATCCCGCAAGGCCCTCGAGGCTTCGCTGGGCCGCCCTCCGCGTCCGGAAGAGATGGCCGAGAAGCTCGGGGTGACGCTCGAGGATTTCTACAAAATGCTCGGCGATGCCACGGCCATCAGCCAGGTGAGCCTGAACAAGAAGTGGTACGAGACGGATAGCTACAAGGATGTCCGCGAGATCGACATTCTCGAGGACAAGAAGGCCGAGGATCCGACGCATCGCATTCAGAATCGCGATCTGATGCGGCTGGTGACCCGGGGCCTGAACCGCAACGAACGCCTCATCATCATCCTCTACTACTACGAGGACATGACGATGAAGGAGATCGGTGCCACCCTCGATCTGAGCGAATCGCGGGTGAGCCAGATGCACTCGAGTATCGTCTCGCGGTTGCAGTCTCAGCTGTCGCAACGACGGCCTGAATTCAGCACCTGATTCGTTCGTCGAACTACTTCCGTGCATCATCCACGAGCCAGCGTGACCACACGCTGGCTCGTTCCGTTACAGTCTTCGCAACCCGCATATCTCCTCCAACTGGCATGCTTCGTGCAATCGAAACGACCTCGCCCAGGTGGTGGTTGCTCCTCCGGCGAGGTACAACAAAGATTGCAGGAGTAAAACCTCACCAGTTGAGGAGTCGGACATGGTTACGGTGGTATTACTGGCATCGCTAGTGGCAGGTCAGGACGCCCGCGCGCTGCGCCGGGACGAAGTAATCACCTGGAACGAGCTGGCCCTGGACGCCATCCGGGCGGAGAAAACGCCGCCCCCAATCGCGGCGCGCAACCTCGCGATCCTTCACTCGGCCATCTATGACACCGTCAACACGATTTACAAGCAAACGACGCATCGGCCCTACCGGGTAGTGTTGTGGGCCACCGAATCGATGGACACTGACGCGGCTGTCGCTGCCTGTGGGGCGCGCGTGCTGAGCGAGTTGTTTCCCGAGCAAACCCGGCGGTTCGATCGCGCTCTGGAACGCACGCTTTCGGGGATACCGGCTTCCCGCCCGCGCAGCCTGGGCATCGGCCTGGGACGCCATGTGGCCGACCGGATGCTCGAATGGCGCCGGGATGATGATTATCTGCGTCCGGTCGCCTTCCGCGCTGGGGTCGATCCAGGCGTGTGGCGACCCACCCCTCCCGATTATCGTGAGGCGTTGCTGCCCGACTATGGGCGACAACCACGGTTTGGTCTGTCTGAGCGGAAGGTGCCCCGGCTGAACCCTCCGCCCGAACTTGACAGCCGGGAGTTCCGCCTCGACCTGGAAGAAGTACGGGCCCTGGGGGGGATGGATAGCGTCCGTCGGAGTGCCGAGGGGACGCTCATCGCGCAGTTCTGGAACGATGGTCCCGGCACCTGTACTCCGCCTGGGCACTGGAACCTGATCGCCCAGGAGGTGTCTGCCCGGAATGGGCTGCGGATTCATGACAATGCCCGGCTGTTCGCGCTGTTGAACATCAGCCTGGCGGATGCGGCCATCGTCTGCTGGGACTACAAGTATCGCTACCGTCTGTGGAGGCCGATTACGATGATCCGTCAGACGGAGCCGACCTGGACCTCTCTGCTTGATACGCCAGCTTTTCCTTCTTATACATCCGGGCACAGTACTTTCTCGGGGGCAGCAGCCACGATCCTGGCCCAGGTTTTCGGTTCGGACGAGGTAGAATTCACCGTGGGTTCTGATGGCATCCCCGGAACGGAGCGCACCTACAAGGGATTCTGGAAGGCTGCCGAGGAGGCAGGCCGTAGCCGAATCTTTGGGGGCATCCATTTCGAGTGTGACAACCGCGAGGGGTTGGCCCTGGGTAAGGCGATTGCCGACGAGATTCTGCGAACTCGCCTGCTTCCTCGCGATGGTGATGCCACCAAACCGACTCCGCCCCCTCTGGAAGATGGCGTGACTCCCCGCCCACTTCCCAAGGGCCCTGTGAGCTCCACGGCTTCCACTCGTCGAGAACGTCCATGAAACAGTTGGCTACATCCGGGAAATCCCTGCTGACCGAGAACGATCTCTACCTGTTCAACGAGGGGAGCCACCTCCGCCTCTACGACAAAATGGGAGCCCACCTGGGCCACCTGGATGGGCAGGCGGGCTGCTACTTTTCGGTGTGGGCGCCGTCCGCGCATTATGTCGCGGTCATGGGTGATTTCAACGGCTGGAGCCGGACGGTGCATCCGCTCAAGGCGGTGCAATCGTCGGGCATCTGGTCGGGGTTCATTCCCGGGGTGGAGGCTGGCGCCCGGTACAAGTACTTCATCTCCGCGTATGGAGATGGCTTTGTTGCCGAGAAGGCCGACCCGTTTGGGTTCTTCCATGAGGTGGCGCCGAATACGGCCAGCATCGTCTCTCGATTGGATTACTCCTGGGGAGATGGCGACTGGATGGCCCATCGGGCCCGGCGCAACAATCTGCAGGCGCCGATCTCGATCTACGAGGTACACCTGGGTTCGTGGCGCCACAACCTGGAAGATGGCGATCGGTGGTTGTCCTACCGCGAGATAGCTGAGCCGCTGGCCAATCACGTCCAGACGATGGGCTTCACGCACATCGAGTTCCTGCCGCTGACCGAGCATCCCTACTACCCCTCATGGGGATACCAGACGACGGGTTACTTCGCGCCGACGAGCCGGTATGGCTCGCCGCAGGATCTGATGTACCTGATCGACTACCTGCATCAGCGCGGGATTGGGGTGATTCTTGACTGGGTGCCCTCGCACTTCCCCAACGATGGGCATGGCCTGGCCTATTTCGACGGCACCCACCTGTTCGAGCATGCCGATCCGCAGCAGGGCTTTCATCCGGACTGGAAGAGCTGCATATTCAACTATGGTCGGCACGAGGTGCGCAGCTTCCTGCTGTCCAGTGCGATGTTCTGGCTGGATCGCTATCACATCGATGGCCTGCGGGTGGATGCCGTCGCCTCGATGCTCTACCTGGATTACTCGCGCAAGCAGGGCGAATGGGTGCCCAACCACTACGGTGGCAACGAGAACCTGGCCGCCATCTACTTCCTTCGTCGGCTGAACGAGGAGGTGTATCGCCACTTCCCCGATACCCAAACCTTTGCCGAGGAGTCGACGGCCTGGCCCATGGTTTCCCGACCGGTCTACCTGGGCGGGCTGGGCTTCGGCATGAAGTGGGACATGGGGTGGATGCATGACACCCTGAACTACCTGCACCGCGATCCAGTCCACCGACAGTATCACCACAATGAGATCACCTTCCGCATGCTGTATGCCTTCGCGGAAAACTATGTTCTGCCTCTGTCGCACGACGAGGTGGTCCACGGCAAGGGATCGCTGCTGGGCAAGATGCCGGGCGACTGCTGGCAACAATTCTCCAACCTGCGGCTGCTGTATGGCTACCAGTGGGCCCAGCCGGGCAAGAAGCTGCTCTTCATGGGCAGCGAATGGGGCCAGGGGCGCGAGTGGGACTTTGAAAGCGGCCTCGATTGGCATCAGAGCGGCGAGGGGTATCATCGTGGCGTGCTGCAGTGGGTGTGCGACCTGAACAGCCTCTACCAGCGCGAGGCTGCCTTGCACGAGCAGGACAACAAACCGGTCGGTTTTGAGTGGATTGATTGCACCGACACGATTTCGAGCATCGTGTCGTTCATGCGGAAGGCGTCCAACGGCGAGACAATCGTGGTGGTGTGCAACTTCACCCCGGTCACCCGGTTCGGCTACCGCGTGGGCGTGCCATTCCCCGGCTTCTGGAGCGAAGTGATCAACAGCGACGCCATGATCTATGGCGGTTCGGGGCAGGGGAACAAGGGCGGCTTCGAGGCGGAAGAACAGGAATGGCACGGCCGATCCTGGTCGTTGTCACTGACCGTGCCGCCACTGGGAGTAATGTTCTTCAAGGGCACGCCCCCCGAAGAGAAGCCGGACCAGACGATCATCGCGAGCCCGGCTGCACCGGCGTCCAAATAACGGTAGCGCGAGTTACGTGGCACAGTTGCCCGAGGTGATCCCGGGCATCTGTGCCACGCCCATTTCTACCTGGATGACGAGCGCCCTCGCGGTGTCGTCTCAAGTCTGCATTTCTGCGTCGGTCCTCACCATGCCCCAGCAACCAGTGCGCTGGCCGAATGGCCATCTCGAATCCGAATCCTGGCTTCTGGACCGATTCCTTGTTATCCCATGTAGAAGCTGTTCAACAAGAGGAGACTCTCCTCGCTGATCTCTAGGGGGCTACTGGATCATGAAGCGAATCCTGCTGTTTCTGGGGATGCTGGCGGCGGTAGCCGTCAGTGCGGCGGATCCCAAACCAAAGCCGGCAACCAAACCGGCGGCCGACGAGCCACTGGCTAAATCGGCGTCGCTGGAACGGGCGGCCGTCTTTCTCGACCAAACCTCGACGGAATGGACCACGCGGACCAAGTGCGGCTCGTGCCACACAAACGTTCCCTACCTGATGGTGCGGCCTGCGCTGGGATTGAAGCCGTCGGCCGACGAGACGGCGATTCGCCGCTTCTTTGAACAGCGGGTAACGCACTGGGACCGGGGCGAGAAGGGCGACAAGCCGCGCTGGGATGCCGAGGTGGTTTCGACCGCGGCCGCGCTGGCGGCGCACGATGCGCATTCGACCGGGAAGCTGCACGCCACCACGCGGCAGGCACTGGATCGCATGTGGACGGTTCAGCAGAAACATGGCGGGTGGAACTGGCTGAAGTGCAAGTGGCCGCCGATGGAGCACGACGACTATTACGGGGCGGTCCTCGCCGCGGTGGGGGTCAGCCTGGCTCCAGACGGTTATGCCCGCTCCGAGAAGGCGAAGGCCGGTCTGGCGAAGTTGCGCGGCTACTTCCAGAGTACGCCGGCATCGACGCTGCATCACAAGACCTGGTTGCTCTGGGCCTCGCTCAAACTGGATGGCCTGATGAGCAAGGAAACGCAGCAGGAGACCATCAAGGCACTGCTGGCCCAGCAACGGCCCGAGGAGGATGGAGCCTGCCCTCGCTGGGGACTGGCAGGGTTACGATGGGCGGGACAATGACACCAACGCCGCCGCGAATGGATGCAGCACCGGCCTGGTCGTGTATGTCCTTCGCCAAAGTGGGCTACCAGCCGATCATCCGGCCATCCGTAAGGGAGCCGACTGGCTGCGACGTAATCAGCGGGCATCGGGACGCTGGTTCACCCGGTCGCTGAATTCTGATCGGAACCACTACATCGCCAACGCGGGGTCGGCCTTTGCGGCACTGGCACTGAAGACATGTGAGTGAGCATGAAAAAACCCAGCCCGCGCCTGAGTGGCGCGGGCTGGGTAACTCGACGAGGCGAGTTCATCGACAGCGATTAGCGGCAGCGAGGAGCCTTCTTGCACTTCTTGGCCTTCTCGCAGCACTCGGTGTAGCAGCTGGTGGTGCTGCCACAGGCGGCGACGCAGCCACCTTCATGGACGATGTAGCCAGCAGCGGGAGCCGCAACAGCCGGAGCTTCGCAGGGGCTAGAAGCGACAGCCACCTTCACCGTGTAGGTGTAGGGGACCTGCTCGGTGTAGCACTCGGTCGACGGGACAGTCTCGACGACCGTCTCGCTGACCAGACGCGACCGGGTGCCGGTCTTCTGCTGGGCCTGCAGCTTGGTCACGTTGACCGTGACTTCCTGCTGGGTGGCGACCTGCTCGCTGACCGTCCGGGTGGCGGTCTTCGTCTGCTGCTGGTAGGTCGTCACGTTGACCGTCTCCTGGACCTGACGAGCAACCTGCTCGCAGACCGTCCGCATCTCGGTCTTCTGCTGCGGCTGGTAGCTGGTCACGTTGACGGTGTAGGTCTCGACCGTCGGGACGCACTCGGTCACCTGGCGGGTGGCCGACTTCGTCACGGTCTGGTAGGTCGTGACCGGCACGGCCACTTCACGCACCCGAGCGACCTGCTCGCAGACCGTGCGAACAGCCGTCTGGGTCTGCTGCTGGTAGGTCGTCACGTTAGCAACATACTCTTCGACCTGCGGGACCGTCTCGCAAACCGTGCGCACACCCGTCTGGGTCTGCTGCTGGTAGGTCGTCACGTTGACAGTCACGGTCTCGGTCGAGGGCACCGTCTCGCAAACCGTGCGGACGCCGGTCTCGGTCTTGGCCACGTAGGTGGTGACAGGGACATCGACTTCGCAGGTCTGGGCCACCTTCTGGCAGACGGTCTCGGTCACGCACTGCACCTCGCAGATCGGGGTACAGACGCGCTTCTTGCGGCCAGTGCAGGGGTCACAGACCACTTCCTTGACGTAGCGGGTCACCGGCACCTGACGGGTGACCGTCTGGGGCACGGAGACGTAGTTGGTCTGAACCTGCTTCTGGACGGTCGTCACAGGGACGTTCACCGTGTAGGTGTACGGCACCTGCTTCTGGACCTGACGGTAGACCGTACGGGTCTGCTGCTGGGGGACCGTCACCGGCACGCTGACCGTGTAGGTGTACGGCACCTGCTTCTGGACCTGACGATAGACCGTGCGGGTCATCTTCTGGGCCGTCGTCACGGGGACGTTCACCGTGTAGGTGTACGGCACCTGCTTCTGGACCGTCTCGTAGTAGGTCTGAGCCTGCTTCTGGACGGTCGTCACCGGCACCTGCTCGGTGTAGGTGTACGGCACTTCCTTGGTGACCAGCTTGTTCACCGTCCGCGTCTGCTGCTGCGGCACGGTCACCGGGACGTTCACCGTGTAGGTGTACGGCACCTGCTTCTGGACCGTCTCGTAGACCGTGCGAGTCTGGGTCTGCGGAACGGTTACCGGCACCGTCTCGGTGTAGGTGTACGGCACCTGCTTCTGCACGGTGCTGTACACGGTCTGCATCTGCTTCTCGGCCACCGTCACCGGCACCATCTCGGTGTAGGTAAACGGCTCACTCACCTCACGGGTGACCAAACGGCTCACCTGCTTGTTCACCGTCCGGGTCCGCACTTCCGTGCGATAGGCCGTGACGACCTGATCGACGTAGGCGACCCCAGCGCAGGCGGCGCTGGTGGCGACGGCGCCACCGCAACCATTCCCGCTAACAACGACCGCTCCGCCACAACCACCGCAGTCCGCCTGGACGGGAGTGGTCACGGGAACCGCCACTGCCAGCAGGGCAGCCAGCGCTGTTCCGAAGTACTTCTTCATGCGTTACCTCTATGCAACATGAAACGCTGTTCGACCCCACCGCGAACAACGGTGTTATTGATGCCCGAAAACGCCTTCTCAGCCCACCCTGGATCCCCTAAATTACCTATTCATCCTGTTCTCCCTCCCTTTACAACCCATATAGCCCCTACAATCGCTACAATCGGTTCCTGCAGTTCTCTGTGCTTCCTGCCTGGCGATGGGGGGGCTGCCTGGTACACTGCTTCCAGCGGTCCGGGTTGTGTTTATGGCATTTTGAGGCAGCCCCATGCAGATTCACGGCATCATCCCACCCATTGCCACCCCCATGCGCGACAACGAGGATCTCGATCTCCCTCGGCTGCGCTGGTTTATCGATCACCAGATCAGCTGCGGCGTGCATGGCATCTTCGTGCTGGGCACCAACAGCGAGTTTTACGCCCTGGATGAGCGAGAGAAGCAGGAAGTGATCGCCACGGCCGTGGCCCACGTGAACGGGCGCGTGCCAGTTTATGCAGGCACCGGGGCAGAGACGACCCGCGAGGCGGTCCGCCTGACGCAAATGGCGGAAAAGGAAGGCACCGACGGGGTTTCCGTCATCACGCCCTACTTCGTGAACCCGACGCAGCAGGAGATCTTCGACCACTACCGTCGCATTGCCGAGGCCACCGCGAAGCCGGTGCTGCTGTACAACAACCCGGCGACCTGCGGCGGCGTGAAGATCGACGTCGATACAGTCGCCCGCCTGGCTCAGCTCCCGAACATCCTGGGGGTGAAGGACTCGTCTGGAGACCTGCAGAACACCCAGGAATACATCCGCGCCGTACCCGAGCGTTTCAGCGTGATGATGGGGCGCGACACCCTGATTTTCCCCGCGCTGGTGATGGGTGCCCGGGGTGCGGTCCCGGCCACGGGCAACATCGCGCCGCAGCTGCTCGTCGAGATCTACGAAACCTTCCGCCGGGGCGATCTGGCGGCCTCGAAGGCGGCCCAGCTTCGGCTGAGCCCGCTGCGCCTGGCCCTGAACCTTTGCACGGCCCCTGGCGCTGTGAAGGCAGCCCTGGACATGCTGGGGATGCCGATTGGCCCGTGTCGGTCGCCGGTGTCGGGCATCAGTGCCGACAAGAAACCCCGGATGCGCCAGGCACTCGAAGCGGCCGGGCTGCGACCGGTCTCCTGACCGGCTAGGTACATTGCAGGGGGTCGATCATGAGCAGGAAAGCGCGGCTGGGGTTCATCGGGGCGGGCTGGTGGGCCACTGCCAATTACATGCCGCTGCTGGCGGCTCGTGAAGATGTCGAGATGGTAGCCGTGTGCCGCCTGGGTACCACCGAGCTGCGTCAGGTGCAGCAGGCCTTTGGGTTTCGCTTCGCCACCGAGAACGCGGCCGAGCTGGTGGCACGGACCGACCTGGACGGTGTGCTGGTCACCTCGCCGCACACGTTGCACCACGAACACGCTCGCCTGGCTCTGGAACGCGGCCTGCACGTGCTGTGCGACAAGCCGATGTGTACCCGGGCAGATCACGCCCAGGAGCTGGTGGACCTGGCCAGGGCGAGGAACCTGCATTTGCTGGTGCCCTATGGGTGGCACTACAAGCCGTTCATCCAGACGGCCCGCAGCTGGCTTCAGGCCGGGCGCATCGGCGCCATCCAGTTCGCCCTGTGCCACATGGCCTCGCCTATCCGGAGTCTGCTTCAGGGGCATCGCTTCGTCACTGAAGGAAACAGTGGCCAGGCTGGGGGAGCGCTTTTCGAGCCCGACCCGAGAACCTGGGCTGACCCGCTGGTGGCCGGGGGAGGCTACGCCCAGGCGCAGCTGTCGCACTCGACCGGATTACTGTCCTGGCTGACGGGACTGGTGCCGGAGTCGGTGGCGGCTTTCATGGCAGCTCCGGATGCGCCGGTGGATCTTTACGACGCCATCACGGTGCGCTTTCAGGGGGGAGCAATCGGAACCGTCTCGGGGGCGGGCACGGTGCCACCGGGAGGCATCACCGCCTACCAGGTCGATCTGCGGTTATTCGGCAGCGAGGGCATGTTGCTGCTGGATTGCGAAAGGGCTCGCCTCGAACTCCGTCGGCACGATGGTCAGCTGGAGAGCCTGAGTCTGGCGCCCGATGCCGGAGCCTATTCGTGCGAGGGACCACCGGTGAACTTCGTCGAGTTAATCCTGGGCAAGACCGCCATCAACCACTCGCCCGGCGCGGCTGCATTGCAATCAGTGCGCATCATCGATGCTGCATACCGGTCGGCTGCCTCGGGCAAGGTGGAACGCGCCTGAAGGGCTACGAGCGCCCCCCCATGGTTGGGGCCGTCATCAGGAAGTGCAGGACGTCCTCGGATGGCTCTGCCAGGAGGCGGGCGTCGATGACCCAGTACGAGCCATAGAGCCGACAGCTGCGCACCTTCATCTGTAAGGGAGGCGCTTCGCTGACCAGGGGGCCGACCTGCAGCGACATGACCTTGCCGCGTTCGAGTGGCCAGATGCCGCCGTGGTCCAGGCGCCGGACGAACCAGCGCAGGATGCCGCATCGGGAGCCTTTGACCTGAAACAGCACGCCATTGATCGATCGTCCGGAGCTGGTGACCTGCTCGTCGTCCGGCGCTCCCGCGCCGGGACGGTTCGTATCCAGCTGCAGGACAAGATGGATTTCCTCGTCGCTTAACTCGCTGATGAACAGGCAGTCAAGCATCCAGCCGCCTTCGGGGTTGCTCGAAACAGACACCACCCGGGCCAGCGCGGTGGAGGTACTGCCATCCTCAGTGGGTAACTCGATAGCCAGGCCCGAGCCGCGCTCGAAGCGTCGCGCCAGGACCATGGAAAGGCCCGCGTGGCCGATGTCGCAAATGGTGGCTGGCCAGGGATCCTTGACCCAGGAGGAGGGAGGCTGACAGGTGGTTGGCACGTTACAGGAGAAACGCTCCCCCGCAGGAGAGGATTCCCGGGCGAGTGCTGCCTGTTGGAGGCTCATGCGCGGAGTCTCGGCATGGGGTTGAGGTGACAGACAAAAACTAGGTCACACTTCACCCGGAGTCAAATCGTCTGGGACGATCTCCTGGCCGGCTCAATAATCCCGGGTGGCGAACCACCAGCAGGCCACGCCCAGCATGACCGCAATGAAGACGCTGGAGACGGTCAGACTTTCCGCCCAGGAAAAGCTCCTGGCCGTGACCGCCTGGGCGCCCAGCCCGCGCGGCAGGACCAGCAGATCGCGCTGTAACTGGGCTGTCATGAGTGTGTCGAGATCGGTGGTGCGCGGCAGGAAGAAATGCACCTGACGCACCACCCAGGCGAATGTGCTAACACTGGGCTCGAGCGGCGTTAAGATTCGAGCCTGCTCCTGCACCAGGGCGGCGGCGGCAAAGGGAACCGCTGGTCCGACGTGGGCCAGGCTGGCCACGGTGGTCGCCCCGACCTGGGAGGCGTGGCGGCGCACCTCGATCAGCTCGGCCTTCTGGTTCGTCTCGAAGACGAGGTTGATCGTGCCGACCAGGAACAGGACAAACCAGGTGCCACAGGTCATCAGGATGGCCACGATGGGACTGCGCGTGAGAACGGCGAAGAGGGTGGAGACAGCGTAGAGGATGGCGAAGAAGAAGGTGATGACTGGGATGCTCATCAGGAAGCCGAAGGACCAGATACCGCTGCGCAAACTCAGGGCCAGCCAGACACCCACGACGACAAGGGTGGTGTTGAGGAAGATGAAGAGCAGGCCGCCCAGGTACTTGTAGAGCAGGAGCGTGGGACGACTGATCGGCTTGACGATGAGCATGTCCACCGTCCCCTTGCGGAGCATGTTGGGGATGAAAAAGGCGGTGATCACCACGCTGACGAGGAGGGTGGCCCAGGCGCCGATCTGGTTGACGAGGATGTGCTCCAGGGCAAAGAGCTGGGCCCCCAGGGGCACGCCCTCGCGGATGACGGGCAATGCGCCGAAGAAGAGATCCAGGCCGTGGGGCCACAGGCGCTGTCCAAGCGGAGTCAGTCGGCCGAGGACCTCGTAGTGGGTGCCCATCTGGCGCACATTCAGCACCTCGACGAAGCGCAGGTCATCCCACTGACCGAACCGCTCCTCGATCTGCTCGATGATCTGCTGCGGCTTCGGTCGCGCGAAGAGAAAGGGAATCTGCGGACCGGGTTCGAGCACCACGCGAAAGAGGCTGTTCGGCGCATCGTCGGCGCCTTCCTCGGGAACGACCTCCTTCACCTGGTAGCTGCCGCGAAGCCGGCGCAGCATCTGGCCAGGATTGCCTCCCTTTTGCATCTCTTCGAGATCGAGATTCGAGAGATCGAGGGAGACCGGGAGTGCGGCCAGGGTCATCACCATCTTGCCGCCCGGTCGGGGGGTGAAGCGGATGGTGGAGGCCAGGGCGATGAGGAGTAGCGACAGGCCAACCATGACGTAGAAGACCTTGGCGTCGATGGCCTCGCGCAGGGAATCTCGGAGCATGGCAAGGAACTTCATGACCGGGCACTCTCCCTGGGCCGCCGCGCGACAGGAGCATCGTCCACGCCGGGCTCGGCGGCCTCGACCGTGGCGATGAAGAGATCCTCGAGTGTCTGCCGTTTCTCGACCAGGTGGCGCAGCCGCAGGCCACTTTGGTGAAGAAGCGCGAGCACGGGATCGATGCCTTGTTCGTCGAGCAGGACCAACTCGACCAGTTTGCCCCGCGCCTGGGCCCGATAGCCGAGGCGATCGACCTCGGCGAAGGGGAACGCCTCGCCCGGGGCCAGACCGAGCAGCCAGGTGCCGCGTTGCTGAGTCAGTGACGGGATGTCGCCCGCCTGGACGATTTTGCCGCGCTGCAGGATGGCCACGCGGTCACAAAGTAGCTCGACCTCTCCCAGGAGGTGCGAGTTGATGAAGATGGTCATCCCCTGGGATTTGAGCTGCTGTAACAGCTCGCGGATCTCGCGCCGGCCGATCGGATCGACGCCGTCGGTCGGCTCGTCCAGAAAGATCAGCTCGGGGTGGTGCATCAGCGCCTGGGCCAGGCCGACGCGCTGCTTCATCCCCTTGGAGTAGGTGCGAATCTTGGAGTGCATCCGCCCCTTGAGTCCCACCAGCTCCAGTACCTGGGGGATGCGTTGGCGTCGGACAGTTCGGGGAACATCCAGCAGCGCCCCGTAGAAGTCGAGCAGGCTTGCCGCCGTGTGAAACTCGGGAAATCGGTGGTCTTCTGGCAGGTAGCCAATCCGGCGCCGGGCGTGGGTGCTGCCGGCCGGCTCGCCCAGGACGGTGGCCTTGCCCTGGGTGGCGGAGATGACTCCCAGCAGCACCTTGATCAGCGTGGTCTTACCGGCGCCGTTCTGCCCCAGTAGACCGAAGATCTCGCCGCGCTCCACGTGAATCGACACGCCGCGCAGCGCCTGCACCCGGCCATACTGCTTCACAATCGTATCGGTGACGATGACACTCACGCTCGGCCCTCGGCTGTCTCGCTACCATAACGCTAGATAACATATGGTCGGTAGGAGATCCTGTCCGATGGCGAGTCAGTAGATCGAACGAGGCGTGGGAGAGGTGCCATGACCGGGTTGCACCTGGTGAACCTGGGCCAGCCCCTGGCCTTGCTGTTCCTGCTGGTGGTACCGTTCGCCCTGTGGCGGCACCTGCGGCGGCGTCAGCCGGCCGTTCGCATCTCCTCGCTGGCGCTCTTCGACGAGATCGCTTCTCCGGGTGCCTGGTTCGCCCGGCATGGGGCATTCGCTCTACGACTGGCCGGGCTGATCGCGCTGATCCTGGCGCTGGCCCAGCCGCGCTGGCCCGACCTGCGCACGCGTCTGGACACCGAGGGCGTGGCCATCCTGTTTGCCGTGGATGTGTCCGGCAGCATGGCCGAGCGCGATTTCCTCTGGGATAGGATGGCGGTCAGCCGGCTGGAGGCGGTTCAGCGGGTGTTTCGGGCCTTCGTGGTTGGAGCGAACGGCAGCGAGGTGCTGGCGGACGGAAGCCACATCCGGTTCGAGGGACGACCCACCGATCAGCTGGGGCTGGTCTGCTTTGCCTCGCGCCCGGAGACCGTCTGTCCACTCACGCTGAACCACTCGACGCTGCTGCAGATGCTAGAGGCCGAGATGCCGCGCGGCGTGCCAGGCGAGTCGGAAACAAACCTGAGCGATGCCCTGGCCGTGGGGCTGGCCCGGCTGCGAACGGCGCCGCAGCAGCGCCGGGTGCTGATCCTTCTGACCGATGGCGAACACAACCAGGCCGAGACGCGCTCCACCTGGTCTCCTTTGCAAGCGGCGCAGGTGGCTGCCAGCCTGAAGATTCCGATCTACACCATTGACGCCGGCCCACCGGCGGAAGCGACCGACACCCCCGATCAACTCCGCGCCCGCGAGTTGGCCGTGCAGACGTTGCAGGAGATGGCCCGGCTGACCGGCGGCGATTACTTCGCGGCACGAGACAGCGTTGGCCTGCTGCAGGCGTGCCGGACCATCGACAAACTGGAGCGTTCCCCCATCGCCAGCTTTCAGTACCGGCGCTATCATGAAGCATATCCCTGGCTGGCGCTGACCGCCTTTCTCCTGGCCGCCGGGGCGTTCATCCTCGAACAGACCGTCTGGAGCCGGCTGCCCTGAACCAGGTATGTTCCCCACTTTCCTGCATCCCTGGACCTTTCTGCTCCTCCTGGTGATCCCCGGGCTGGCCTGGCTCGCTCGTCGCACACAGCGCCGCAAGCGCCAGATGCTGGCGCTGATGACCGGTGGCTTTCCTTCGCCGAAGTTTCTCTCCGATCGCTCTCGCTGGGTGAGGCGGCTGGGTTTCTACCTCGGTCTGGCGCTGCTGGTGGGCGGCATCGCTGGGCCGCGCTGGGGACGGGACTGGTCCCAATCCACCGCACGTGGGCGCGATCTGTTCCTGGTGATCGATCAATCGCGTAGCATGTACGCCGAGGCGCCGTCCCGGCTCGACCGCGCCTGCGCGGCCCTCCTCAACCTGGTCGAGGCACTGCGCCTGCAAGGAGGCAATCGCGTGGGGCTGGTTGGCTTCGCCGGCAAGGCGCAGGTGATCTGCCCGCTGACTCACGATCTGGACCACGTGGTCGAAGCGCTGGCAGCAATCGATCGGGAGGTGCCGGACCCGTCGCTGGGGCAGGGGACGCGGATCGGGGCCGGGCTGGCCCTGGCCGTTGAGTCGTTCCAGGGACGACCGACCTCGTCATGGGAAGTGCTGTTGATCAGCGACGGCGACGATCCCGCCCGCGATGGCGAATGGCAGGTCGGCATCGATGCGGCTCGACAGGCGGGGATCGCCGTGGATGTGCTTGGCGTCGGCGATGCGTTCGAGGAACGCCGGATTCCCGACGGGGTGGGCTGGCTCACGCATCAGGGCAAGGAAGTACGAACGCGGCTACAGGTGGCTCCGCTGCGCGCCATCGCCGACGCCACAGGTGGGGTGGTGCTGGCGGAGATCGACCGCGGCATCCCGTTCGGCGATCGCTACTTGCACCTTGTAGCCGGACGCGGGCTGGCTGAGGACAGCCCCGACACCCTGCCAGTGCTTCGCCAGCGCCAGGCCTGGCTGCTGCTGCCGGCGCTTCTGCTGCTCACTCTCCCGTTCGTGTTTCCCTGGCGAGGTCCGGCATGAACCCGCGCCATCCGACGCTACTATTGCTTCTCCCGTTGCTCCTGGCATCGACCGGCTCGCCGCAGGACGATCCCGACGCCCTGGTGCGCCGGGGGAACCTGGCGCTACATCGGAAGGACTATCCCGAGGCGGTCCTCTTCTACGAGCGTGCCCAGCGGCGATCGCTGCAGCCGTCGCTTGTGGCCTTCAACCTGGCCACTGCGTTGTACCAGCAGGCCGGCGACGGCGCGGGAGCTACCCTGGGCCGGGCTGAGACGGAGTATCGCGCCTGCCTGGGGAAGGAAGATCCACGTCGCGCCGCCGCCCTGCTCGGCCTGGGCAACTGTTTGCTGCTCCGTGGGCGTAGCGGGGGGCTCGATGCGTTGAGCCTGCGGGCGTCCATCGATCGGTTTCAGGAATGCCTCCGCGACCCGACCTGCACCCCGGAGCTGACCCGGGCTGCGTTCCACAACCGGGAACGCGCGCGACTGCTGCTGCTCCAGGTACCTCCCCAGGCGCAGGCTCCGCAAGGCGACCCGGGCACGGAGGAGTCACCCGAGGAGAAGCAGTCGCCCACGGGCCCGCGGAAGAAGGGCGAGCAGCGGACCGCAGAAGGCACGCCCACTTCCGATCCCTCGACTGTTCCCCCAGAAGGGAGCCCGGATGGTCGAACGGGCAGCGCCACGGAAACCAGGCCGACGCCCGGGAAGGGCACACTGCCGCCGGTTCCGTCGTCGGCGGAGGCGCCTTCGCTGGCCGAGGGCGATGCGCTGCGTCACCTGGACCGCGCCGTGCAGCGCATTCAGGAGGAAGGCCAGCGTCATCGGCGAAGCCGGACCCGCGTCGGTAGTCCTGGCGTGCTGGACTGGTAGAGGGAAACGCCACCATGGTCGGCCTGGTTCCCCTGATGCTGGCGCTGACGCTGGCAACCTCGCAGGCGAAACCCGACGAGGTCGAGATTCCCCTGGTGGGACGACCGGCCGACCTGCCATTCAGTGGGGCCTGTGCGGGGTTTGTGGTCGATCCTGCGGCCGAGGCGATCCGGGTGCCGTTCACCCTGGAGGTGCGGGCCAGCCCAACGTCGCTCGATGAACAGCAAACGGTGCGGCTGGCGGTCATCGTGCGGGCCCAGGGAGATTTGCGCAGCCCGCCAAGTCGGCTCGATCTTCAGACGGTGGCGGGCTTCCAGCGCCGCTTTCACATCGAGGACGTGACGGAGAGCCCCGCCTCGGCTGGCACCGGGAAGGCCTGGACGTGGATCTACCGGCTTCGGCCGAAATCGCGCGAGGTGCATGCGATTCCGGGGGTGCCGCTGGTCTACTTCAACCCGGACCTACGACCCGGCGAGAAGGGGTTTCAGATCCTGTGGAGCGATCCGATTCCCCTGGAGGTGCGACCCACCGAGCAAAACGCCTTGCCGGTCGAGGTGCCCGAGGTTGCCCTGACCTTTCAGGCCGGCGACGGTTTGCTGCGCAAGGTCGGCCCGATGGAGCCACCTTCCCCTGTCATGCTGACCCTGGCGCTGACAGCTCCTCCGGTGGTCTGTCTTGTCTGGTACCTGGTGTGGCGCTGGCGCTATCCCGATGCGGCGGCGCAGGCACGGCGACGGCAGGGGCAGGCGGCGCGACAGGCGCTGGCATCACTGCGTTCCTGCCGAGGTTTTTCGGGACATGCGCTGGGGGAAGCGGTGGCGGCCTGCCTGGCGGGTTACCTCGCCGCGCGCTTCGGGTTGGAGGCGCACGAACCCACCCCGGCGGACCTGGTTCACCTGACTGCCTGGGGCGTCGCTCCGGAGGAGGTGGCCGGGCTGGTCGCGCGGTGTGCAGCGCTACGGTTCCAGCCGACCACGGTGCAGGATGCGACCCTGATCGAGGCGACGAGCCAGTGGATTTTGCGTCAGGAGGAGCATCTGTGTATGCCGCGGCCCTCTTGACGCTGGCACTTCTGGGGCAGAGTCCCAGCGACCGCGACCTGGTGGACGAGGCGGAACGCGCCTTCGCCGAGGGGCTAGCCCAGCGCGAGCGCGGCGAGCGTGGTGCGCGGAGCTTTCGCGCGGCGGCTGTGGCGCTGGAAACACTGCGCAGCCGGGGGTGCGCCAGTGGTCCCCTGTTTCGAAACCTGGGCAACTCCTACCTGCTGGCGGGCGACCTGCCACAGGCCATCCAGGCTTATCGCCAGGGGGTGCGCCTGGCTCCGGACGATTTGGCACTGCGAGCCGCACTGCAGTTCGCCCGCGAACAGGTGGCTGCGCGCGATCCACGCCTGCTGCCGACCTCGCCCACCTGGAGCGCGAGTGCGGCTCGCTGGCTCTGCCTTGGCCTGGCCCTGAGTGGTGCCCTGGGCTGGGTCTGCCTGACCCGGTGGTGGATGGTCCGGGGCACGGGCTGGCTTCAGGCGGCGGTGGTTGGCCTGACACTGGCGGGCAGCCTGGGGTTGTTGCTCCTGACGCAGGGGGCGTCGCCGAGGCTGGAGGCCGTGGTGGTGGCGGAAGAGGGGATTTTTCTGCGCAAGGGGCCTGGCGAGACGTTCGCGCCGTGGGAGGAGCGGACCCTTCCCCGAGGCGCCGAGGGGCGGCTGGTGCATCGCGCGGAAGGGTGGGGCCAGATCGAGCTTGCCGATGGAAGCGTCGGATGGGTGCGGCTGAATCAGTTACTCATCGACTAACCCGGTGCATCGCCGAGCGATCTGTGCCATCATGACGGTCGGTGTGAATCTGGTCCGGAGGGTGAATCCATGCGCGCGCTTGCCATCGTCCTCCTTCCCCTTGGCCTGGTGCTGGCGTCCGGCTTCAGCGGGCGCGGCGGGCTGGAGGCCATCGCGGTGTCCAGCGATGGAAAGCAGCTGGCGGTCGGCGGTCAAAACCGGGTGGTGTACCTCGTCGATGCCGACAAGCTGACCGTCCAGAGCCGGCTCTGGCTGGGTGTCCGCATCCAGGCGCTGGCGTTCTCGAAAGATGGCAGCCATCTGGCTGTATCCGACGAAACCAACCGCATCCAGACCCTCTCGCTGGCCACGGGTAAAGCCGTGGCGTCGCGTAAGCAGGCGGGCGGCTTTCAGGTCTATCCCCCGGGCGACCTGATCGCGGTGCGCGATCTGATGGACAATCTGCGCCATAACCTGGTGATTCTCGAGTTGCCCACCTTCAAGGAGGTGCAGCGTATCGACGTGCCGGAGCGGCCCATCGCCTGGGCATTCGATGCCGACGGCAAGAATCTGCTCATCCTCGGGGCGAGCAAGCTGGGCGAAGAAAAGGCCATTTCCGCCGACGAGGTGCCGCGCGACCTGCGCGGCCTGGCGCGCTGGACGTTTCGTCAGAAGAACGATGGGCTCGAATCGACCCTGTACACTGCCGAGGTGGCCACCGGGAAGCTGGGCCCGTCGATCAACACCTGGTACACCTCGGATTCCGACTCGACCCAGCTGCTACGGGCCGGCAGCACCATCTACGTCTTCAACCGCTTCAATCAGTGCGCCCGGATCGGGTCCAAGGGGGAAACGGTGATGTTCGAGACGGCCCAGGGCACCAATCACGCCCTGGGCTTCTCTCCCGATGCGAAGCTGCTGCTGACCGGCGGTATGGATGGAGGCTCGGTCAGCATGCTGGAAGGCGATCGACGTCAGTTGTTCCGACTCGACGAACAACCCGGCCAGGCGGAGTACGTCAATCGCTTTGCCCTGCGTCAGGAGGGGCCCATCTGGGCGGTGACGAGCGGCTTCCGGCTGGTCCGGATCAGCCGGGGGGCCCGGGTCGAGCAGGTGGTTCCGGTGTATTGATACTAGGCGCGGACGACGGCGACCTGGTTGAGCAGCCGACGTCCCTGGAGGTGCCGCAGGATCGACTCCTGGGCGAGCTGCTTGTGATAGAAGCTGGGCACGGTGCCGGTGAGGAGGACCTCGTCGTCGGTTTCCGTGACAACGACCCGATTGAGCCCCGCGATGCGTTGTTGCTGGAATGCCTGCATGAGCGGCGTGGCTTCGAGCGTGGCTTGAGGCATGAGCCGATTCCTCTTGCTCGTCCCCCCCTCGTTCTGAGAGGGTTTCCTACCAGAATGCTACCCCTGCGGAGGGGATCCTGCAATCCTTCCGCATGTGAAAAATGGAAGAGTTGTTCAGGTGCATGCGCCGAGGTCGGCGGCACCTGGCGACGGCAATCGGCTCCCAGGAGTCGTCGGAGGTTCCGTGGCTCAGATCGTCGAACTGACTGCCCATCACGTCTGCATCCGCCTGCGTCGGGCCATCAAACATGCCTCGCACCGGCGCGAAGAAACCGACAACTTGATCGTCCGCTGTCGGCTGGACGATGGGAGCGTGGGCCATGGCGAGGGAGTGCCGCGCGACTACGTCACCGGCGAAACGATCGACTCGGCGCTGCAACTGCTCGACCGTAGCCGGCTGCGGGAACAACTGGGCCAGGTCGGCAGTTTCGAGACGGCGGTGAGCCAGGCGGAAGCGCTGCGGCTGGCCCCCATCGTCGGCGATACGCGCGGTATCGGTGGCAATGCCGCCCGCTGCGCTGTCGAGCTGGCCTGGCTGGACGCCTGTGGCCGACGCTTCGGCAAGCCGTTGTCGTCGCTGACATCGATGCTGGCGCCCGAGTGTCATGCTCCCTCGGAGGTGGTGCGTTATTCGGGGGCGATTACCTCGGCCACGGGATTGAAACTGCGCGTGTCGGCCTGGGCCCAGCGCCTGTATGGCCTGCGGCAGATCAAGGTCAAGGTCGGCATCACCGGGCAGGACGATGTCTCCCGGTTGAAGGTCATTCGTCGGTGTGCCGGTGCGGCCATGGACCTGCGAGTGGATGCCAACGAGGCCTGGAAGCCCGACGAAGTCGTCGCCCGCATTCGCGAGCTGGAGCGGTTTGGTATCACCAGCGTGGAGCAACCGGTCTCTCACGAGCAGGTGGCCTGCCTGGCCCAGGTGCGTCGGGAGGTCCAGACGCCGATCATGCTCGATGAATCGCTGTGTGGCCTGGTGGATGGTCAGCGCGCCATCGCCGAGGGGCTGTGCGATCTGTTCAACCTGCGGCTGTCGAAGTGCGGTGGGTTCATTCCCTCGTTGCGGCTGGCTCAGCTGGCGCGGAAGCATGGGCTGCGCTGCCAGCTTGGTTGCCAGGTCGGAGAGACAGCGATTCTCTCGGCGGCGGGTCGGCACTTCGCCGCCAGCGTGGGGCAGCTTCGCTACGTGGAGGGTTCGTACGATCGACGGCTGGTGCGCGAGGCGCTGGGCCGGGTCGATCTGACCTTCGGAGTGGGAGGCAAGGCGCCGGCCCTCCCGGGCCCTGGCCTGGGAGTGGAGATCGACCCTGATGCCCTGGCGCGGGTGACGGTTCGCACCGTTCGCTTGACGTAGCGCAGGAAAGTCGCGAAATCTCCTCTGTCGGATCACCCGGGAACCCCGTACGTCAAGGAGGTATGGCACTGCGCCGCGCCACCTGCACTGGACGACGCCATGAGCGACCCCGAAGCCCAGATCGACACTTTTTCCACCTCGGACGGGTACGTGTGCCATTTTCACCGTTACAGCCCGCGGGGGCCGGTGCGTGGTCAAGTGGTGGCGCTGCACGGTATTCAGAGCCATGCAGGCTGGTATGGCGGGTCGTGCCGGTATCTGGCCGAAGTCGGCTGGGAGGTTCTGTTTCTGGAGCGGCGCGGCAGTGGGCTGAACCACACCGCCCGGGGCGATGCGCCCAGCTTCCGCCGGTTGCTCACCGACATCGATGAATTCATTGGCAGCCAATGCAGCGAGCCTCCGTTTCTGCTGGCCATCTCCTGGGGCGCCAAGCTGGCGGTGGGGCTGGAGTATTACTCGCCGGGCCGCACGGCAGGCCTGGTGCTGGTGACGCCGGGCATCTGCCCCAAGCTGGGCCCCTCGCTGGGGCAGCGGTTGCTCATCGGCCTGACCCGGCTAGTCCTGCCGCGACGGTTGTTCCCGATTCCGCTGTCGGATCCCGAGTTGTTCACCACCACGCCGGCCTGGCTCGATTTCCTGCGCACCGATCCGCTGGCGTTGCACCAGGCCACGGCGCGCTTCCTGGTGGAGAGCCGACGGCTGGATTTCTACCTGCGTCGTGCCAGCCGGGGCGTGCAGGGGCCGGTGCTGGTGGCCCTGGCGGGCAAGGATCGGATCATCGATAACGGCCGGACGCGCGAGTACGTGGCGCAGTTTCCGACGAAGGATTGTCGGATCGTCGAGTATCCGGGGGCGCATCACACGCTCGAGTTCGAGCCCGATCCAATTCCCATCTTCCGAGATGTGGCGCAGTGGCTCGATTTGCACTCGGCCTTCCGCTGACGAACCATCCGACCCCCCGGCGGCGTAAATGAGATTGGCCCTTGCGAACGGCGGGGCCGTCCGTAGAACAAGGGTTCCCTGGAGGAGGGTTCCGAAGCTCCGCGCGGACACAGTACCTATGATCCATGTCGAAAAGCTCACCAAATTCTTTGGCCCCGTCTGCGCTGTCAACAACGTCAGCTTCCACGTCGAGAAGGGCGAAATTGTCGGCCTGCTCGGCAACAACGGCGCGGGCAAAACCACCCTGATGCGCATGCTGACCACCTACCTGCCGGCCTCATCCGGGGTCGCCAGGGTGGCTGGGCACGATGTCATGCTCGAGTCAATGGAGGTGCGTCGGCAGGTGGGGTACCTCCCGGAAAGCATTCCGCTGTACTCCGAAATGCGCGTGCAGGAGTACCTCGAATATCGCGCCAAACTCAAGGGCGTGGAGCGGCGACAACGTCCCACCCGGATCGCCTACTGCATGGAAGTGTGCCGGGTGAAGGAAGTGGCGCGCCGCCTGCTGGGCACATTGTCGAAGGGCTACCGCCAGCGTGTGGGCCTGGCCGACGCCATGATCAATGACCCGGCCATTCTCATTCTCGACGAACCGACCGACGGCCTGGACCCTGGGCAGAAGTACGAAACGCTGAACCTGCTGAAGCATCTGGGGCAGGAACACACCATCATGCTGTCGTCGCACCTGCTGACCGAGGTGGAATCACTCGTGCAGCGGGTGATCATCATGCGACGCGGCTTTGTCGGCCTGGCCCGCAAACTGTCGGAACTGGAGACCGACCCCATCATCGTCATCGAGGTGCGCGGCCCGGTCGATCAGATCAAGAGCGTCATCGAGACGACCGATGGCGTCGAGTCGGTGCGCGTCGATACGCTGACCGATGGGGTGGCCACCTACGAGGTAAAGACAAACGGTTTCAAGGATCTTCGCGAAGCGCTGGCCACGCGCCTGACGCGCAACGGACATGGGCTGCGCCGGCTCGACCTGCGGCGCAAGCGCTTGCAGGATCGCTGGAACGAGATCAACAACATGGATGAAGGGCAGCTGGGGTCCGAGATGGCGGCTCAGTCGCAGGGTCGCTCGGTCCCGGCCTCCGCGTCCTGATTCCCCCGGCGAGCCATGCTGGCGTGACCTTGCTCGCGCCAGAGGGCAGCGCCGCTCTTTTGCACACGACCGCGTTCTCCGAGGGTAGGCAGCAATGACCAGTGACGCGATCACCCGAAAAGACGAAGGCTTCTCCGAACGTCCTTCACTTCCCCCCGGGCAGGAAACGGCGCCGTCGATCCTGCGCGAGGACGAGGCCGGCCTGCCCCGCACCCTGGGGATGATCGGGGCGGCCCTGGTGATCTTCGGCGGCATGGCCCTGGCGTTCAATCTGTATGGTCGGGCGGTTCGCATCAGCACCGGCTGGTCGATCCTGTGCCTGGCGATCGGCATGGGCGGCCTGCTCTTCCATGCCGCCTTCGACCGCGACATTCAATTCCGCCGCATCTACCTGATCTTCGGGGGAGTGATGCTGGTATTGGGGTTGGGCCTGAGCCTGATTCCCTACCCCAAGGCGGTGGGCGACCTGCTCCAGTGGGGCGTGCCCTGTCTGCTCCTGGCGTTACTCTTCCTGCTATCGGTGCTACGCAACGAGACGGCGACCTTCTTCCGCGATCTGACGCATCAGGGATTACTGGTCACGGGCGGATCGCTGGCTGTGGTCGGGTTGTTTGGCGGGAACCTGCGAGGTGACTTCCTCCTGCCTGTGGGCGTGGTGTTCTCGCTGGTGGGGCTGGTTTACCTGGCAGCCTACATCGGTAGCCGGGGAATCTCTAACGATATGGCTTACCTGGCGGCGCTGTCCATCGCCGGCGCGGGGGTCCTGGTCGTCCTCGTGAGCCTGGCCCGCTCATTTGGAACGGGCGGCGGGAGTTACTTTGTCTCCTATGGCGTGATCCTCCTGTTTCTAGGTCTGCTGTACCTGCTGATCGGTGCCGGCACCGCCCTGGAATGGCCTGTGCTGGTAATGACCCGGCGCGAGCTGGGGACGTTCTTCTACTCGCCCATCGCCTACCTGGCGCTACTTGGATTCAGCCTGTGCTGGTGGGGCTGCTACTGGACGTTCCTCAACGGGCTGCTCGACGCCGACCCGCGGAATCCACCACTCGAACCGGTGGTGCGCAGTTACTACTTCGCGCTGGTGCCGGTCATCGTGCTGCTGGCGCTGGTGCCCGCGTTGACCATGCGGCTTCTTAGCGAGGAGCAGCGGTCGGGCACGCTGGAGGTGTTGCTCACCGCTCCGGTGGACGAGCCAGCCATCGTGCTCAGCAAGTTCCTGGCGGCGCTGGTCACCTACCTGGTGATGTGGGTGCCCTCGGCTCTATTCTTGTTAGCCATTCCCCTTGGAGGCGGAAATGCCTTCGACTATCGCCCAATGCTGAGCTTCCTGGTGGTGGTGGTGGTGACCGGGGCGGGCTTCGTCAGCATGGGGCTGTTCTTCTCGAGCCTGACGCGCAGCCAGATCGCCAGCTTCGTGCTCACCTTTGCCGGCATGGTTGCGCTGATGGTGGTGTTCTTCGCCAGCCAGATGACGCGCGATAACTCTTGGGAAACCGTGTTTCGGCATGTCTCGTTCCTCGACCTGTGGTTCAACACGCTCGAGGGGAAAATTGTGCCTCGTTTCCTGCTCTTCCCGCTGTCGATGACCGTGCTCTTTTTGTTCATGACGGTCAAGGTACTCGAGTCCCGCAAATGGCGTTGATGAGGTAGGGTAGAACTCCGATGAACAAGCCAACGTCCAACGCTTCCGCGCCAGCGCAGCCGGCCTCGACGATCAGCCCGTTCTTCCGAACGCTGCTCAAGAATCGTAGCTCTCTGCGCGCCGGCATCTTCGTGGTGGGAGCACTCTTCCTGGCCGGTCCCGTCGTCGGGCTAGCTCGTTCGGGCCTGGGCAGTGGAATTCGCCTGACCTGGATCTACGCGGCCATCATGGGGTTGATCTCCTTCCTGGTCGGCACCTTCGACCTGGTAGGGGACGAGGAAACGGAGGAAGGGCAGGTATCGCGCCTGCGTCTCGAACTGATGGCGCTGGGCGGATTGCTGGGCCTGGGTACCGCCATACTCGGCTTCACGCTGCCGTTCACCACGTACCGCGAGCAACTGGCCGCCGGCCTCGAAAGCTGGCGTGCCAATCCCGGCGCGCTGATCTGGCCCGGCCTGGCCATCGTCGGCGGGCTGGGGCTGATGTTCTTCAGTCTGCTGCTCGTACGCGGCCTTGAGCGACAGAGTCAGAGCATTCGCCGGCTGGTCTATGGCTTCAACGTCGTCCTCTCCACGCTGCTGCTTCTGGCGGTGCTGGTGCTGCCAAACGTGCTGGCCTACGCCGAGCCGTTCACACGCTTTTTCGGGCGGCCGTTCGACTGGACCGCCACCGACATCAACACCATCTCGCCGCTGATGCGGAACTACCTGGCTGGCCTCAAGGAGCCGGTGAAGGTCTACGTGATGCTGCCGCGCAACAGCCCCATCACGATGGACACCCAGACACTGCTGGAGAACTGCCGGAGCCTGAACAGCAAGTTCTCGTGGGAGCTGGTGTCCCCGACCTCGCCGGAGAACATCACCCGCATCGAGGGGCTGATGTCGCGCTATGGCATCTCCGATCCGTCGGGGCTTCTGGTGATCGTGGGGCAGGAGAGCGACAAGTCCAAGCCAGACTTTCAGTTCATCAAGGGACGCGACCTGTACCAGCAGGACGATGACCCCATGGGGCGGCGGCGCAACGCGGGGCTGAGCTACGCCTACTCGGGTGAGAACGCCCTCTACAACGCTCTTTCGTCCATGACCGAGGGCAAGGCGGTGATCTACTTCGCTTCCGGCCATGGCGAGCTGACTCCCGATGTCGCCCCGCCGGAGATGATGCCGACCAAGCCGCGGGCGCGCAGCGGTGGATTGACGAAGCTGCGCGAACGGTTGACCGAGCGCAAGAGCATCGAGGTTAAGACGCTGGAGTTTGACCGCAACCTGAAGCGGATTCCGGATGACGCCAGCCTGCTGGTGATCGCCCGGCCAACCCAGCCGTTCGACCCGGCCGAGGTGAAGGTGCTGCGGGAGTACCTGCACCGCCAGGCCCGGACCGAGAAGGTCAAGGAGGCCTCGGGCGAGGAGCGCGAGATCGAAAAGGTGGCGGCCGGCAAGATGATCCTGCTGGCAAGCCCCATCATCCAGAAAGAGGGCTCCGGTGCGCGGATGGCTCTTACCGGCCTGGAAGGGCTACTCGCCGAGTACAACGTCAAGCTGGGGAACGATCGCATTCTGACTGTCGTGCAGGCCCCAACGCCGCTCGAGATCCGCGCCATTCCCGATCCGCAATCTGCCAATCCCGTGGCCAAGGCATTCTCCCCCAGCCCCACCACCGCCATGCTGTTCCCCTTCCAGGTTGTGCGGAGCGTGGAACCTGGCGAGGGCAAGGGTGGCCTGGCGAACGTCGACCGCTTGATGGTGTCCCTTCCTCGGTTCGGCATAATCCAGGATACCCGGCTGGACATCGATCCGGTCGAATATGTTGCTGCCTTGCGGGCCGATGAGGATCGCCTGGAAAAGGCCCTCGCTCAGAAGCCCGTCACCGTGGCGGTCGCTGTTTCCGAGGGAGGCGCGCCGCCTCCGGGGATGCCGCGCGACAAGGATCATTCCAGCCAGCTGAAGGAAACGCCGCGCATGGTAGTCTTCGGCAGTTCGCACTGGATCACCGACGAGGGACTTCAGGGCGGTCTTGGCACGCTGCGGCAGGATCTCTTCCAGAGCTGCATGTCGTGGCTGCGCGAGAAGTCGTCCATCGGGCAGAAGATCGAGGCCAAGAAGCGCAAGGAGTATGAACCCAACATCGCTCCGCAGGATGCGGGCAAGGTCATGTTCCTGCCTCTGGGGCTGCTGCTCCTGGGTGTTATCGGCCTGGGCACCGGGGTCTGGGTCGTGCGGCGTCGGTAAGTGCGGAAGCCCCCACGGACCCGCCGGGAGGAGTTGCCTCCCGGCATTCTCCCCTGACAGAACCTAACCACGTTGCGATCACCATGAACTTCAAGACGACCTATCTCCTCTTTGGTGTGCTCGTCCTGCTCCTGGCGATGCTGGGGGTGGTGCTGTACATGGGGCCGACCGAGAGCCCCGGGGCGACCACGCTCTTCCCGTCGATGCATGCCAAGGCCGATCCTGTCCGGTCCAAGGACATCACCCGCGTGGTGGTGGAACGAGCCGACGGCGAGGGGCCGCTAACCTTCGAGCGCGTGGACGAGAACACCTGGAAGATCACCAGCCCGCGCGAGATGGCCGCCGATTCGGCGCGGGTCAGCAGCCTGGTGGATAGCCTGATCGACGCCCGCATTGGCGAGGAGGAAGTGCCAGCCAGCGTGTCGGCCCGGGCGAGCAAGCCATCGCGGAGCATTGCCCTGCATGGCCCCAACGACCGTACCTGGACGTTCGGGGTCATCGATGTCACCCCAGGTACCGAGAACGCCCTGGTCTATGCCACGTCGTCGGAGCGCAAGGGGCGAGTCCATGCCGTGCGGAAGCAGTCGGTCGAGTCGGCCCTGGAGCCGGTCGGCTACTTCCGCAACAAGGATCTGCTGCCCGACTTCTCGACCGACCTCCGCGCCCTGGAGGTGACTCTGGGGAAGAAGACGCCGGTCAAGCTGCGCAAGGAGAAGGATCGCTGGGTGATGGCGGAGCCAGCCTACGGTTACGTGGAGGTGGCCGACCTGGTG
This sequence comes from Gemmataceae bacterium, assembly GCA_046350255.1. GTDB lineage: Bacteria > Planctomycetota > Planctomycetia > Gemmatales > Gemmataceae > CALDUY01. The sequence continues at coordinate 134,291 of JAXMAV010000007.1, read as the reverse complement.
ACGCGCGTCAACGACCTGCGGATCGACTTCAAGAGTGAGAAGGAGAACGACTTCGTCGAGGATGGGGCGAAGGACCTGGCGAAGTTCAACCTGGATCCAACGAAGGGCGACGTGCTACGCATCACCGCTACCAAGGGTGAGGGCGAGAAGGCCAGGTCGCAGACGGCGGTGATTGGGGTGAGCAAGAAGATCGACAGCGACAAGAAGTACTACGCTGCCGTGGACGAGGGCAAGGCCCTGGACGTGGTGAAGATCTCCGTCGAGGCGGTGAAGCCGTTCGTCGAGTTGATCGACGATCCGGGCAAGTACCGCAACAAGGCGCTGGTCGCCATCGATGGATTCCGGCAGCCCGATGCCATCGACATCACCAACAGTTACGGGACGTTCGAGCTGCGCCGGGCCGATCAGACGCGGCCGTGGGAGCTGTATCGTGGAACGACGAGCAATCCCGTGGACGAGAATGAGGTGCGCAAGCTGATCGACGAGCTGAACCGGAAGGACGTGCTGACGTCGTTCCCCGAGGCGCGACGGAAGAAGGAGCTGGGGCTGGAGAAGCCGGACGTGGTGGTGAAGGTGTGGGCCGACAGTCTGGAGAAACCGGATCCGAAAAAGCCGGGAAAGCCGACGATGAAGACGGACGCCCGGCCGGCCGCGGTATTGGGGTTTGGCAACAAGGAGCAGGATCAGGTGGCCGTGGAGCGCACCTGGGGTTCCGATTCGGTGCTTGCCCTGGCTCCGCAGACCGTGCTCGACCAGGTGCGCAAGGGGCCGCTGGCGTACCTCGATCGGTCGGCGCCCCCGTACAATCCGGGCCCCGCCGACCAGGATGTGACGAAGGTGGAGATCACGCGCAGTGGCGAGAATCTGGTGTTCGAACGCGCCAGTGCAACCGCGCCGTGGACCTTCACCAAACCGGATGCGCTCAAGGGACGGCCGGCCAACCCGCTGGCCCTTCGCGAGATTCTTGAGGATTTGAACCGACTCAACGTCGTGGAGATCGTCGCCGAAAAGCCCGCGGAGAAGGACCTGGCCACCAGCTACGACCTGGCCAAACCGCCGGTGCAGGTGGTGGTCACCGTGACGCGCGACAAGAAGCCGACGACGTTCACCTTTGACCTGGGGAAGGAACAGGCCGGCAAGGGCGTGTTTCTGAAACGGGCCGACCGCGACCTGGTCTACCTTGTCGCTCCGAACGTCCTTACCGCTATCCGGCGCGAGCTTCGCGATACCACCATTTTCAACTTCGACCCGGAGAAGGCGACCAGCCTGACGCTGCGCGGCTGGAAGAACGTGACCGGGGCAGTTTTCACACTGAGTCTGGAGCAGAAAGACGGCAAGTGGACCGTCAAGTCGCCCGCGGGGTTCAATCTCGACCCGGCCAAGGCATCGGACCTGGTGCGTGAGCTGTCGCGCCTGCAGGCGGAGCGGTTCGTAGCCAGCGGCAAGGGGTTGAAGGTGGACGAGGGCGCGCTGGAGATCGAACTAGGGTTGCCTGACAAGAAAACGGCGACCTTGACCGTGGGCGAATCGGAAGGCACCGGCTACTCCGCGGTGACCGACCAGCTCAAGGGCGATACGGTGCTGATCCCGCGCGGTTCGTTCGAGGAGATCAAGAAAGCGCCGGTTTACTTCTCGCGGAAGTGAGGCTCTCCATGTCATCCCTCCCCCGACGACAGTTTCTCCAGCAGGCAGGCCTGGCTGTGGTGCCTCTGCTGGGTGGTGGTCGCTTGCTGGCCGAGCAGCCGGTGGCCATCGGCTCGCGCATCGTGCAGAGTCGGCAGCCGCTGAACCTCGAGTTTCCGTTCGGCAAGCTAGCCAGCTTCCGCACGCCCACCGAGCTGTTCTACGTGCGGAATCACTACCCGATTCCGAAGCTCGACCCGCGCAGCTACCGCCTGGAGGTGGTCGGCGCGGTGAAGCGCCCGCTGACGCTGACTCTGGATGATCTGCAAAAGATCAAGAGCCGGACGCTCAGTGTGACCATGGAATGCGCGGGGAATGGCCGGTCGCTGCTCCATCCCCCGGTCAAGGGGGTGCAGTGGGGCACGGGCGGCGTGAGCACCGGCGACTACACCGGCATCTCGCTGGCGGCCGTGCTCGATCTCGCCGGCGTCCAGCCGGGCGCGGTGGAAGTGATTCTGGACGGTGCGGACAAGGGAGATCCGAAAAAGGAGATTCAGCCACCGTACGACATCACCTTCTGTCGGAGTCTGTCGCTGACCAAGGCGCAGAAGCCGGAAACGATGCTGGCCTGGGGCATGAACGGCAAGGATCTCCTGCCCGAGCATGGCTTTCCGCTGCGGGCCATCGTGCCGGGGTGGTACGGCATGGCCTCGGTGAAGTGGCTCACGCGCATTATCGTGACGCGCACGCCGTTCAATGGCTTCGATCAGACGATCGATTACGGCATCTGGGCGAAGGGAGAGGACGGGCTACCGCGTCTCACCCCAGTGACCGAGATGCAGGTGAAATCGACCATCGCCGGGCCGGTGGAGGGGGCCAGCGTGCCGGCGGGCAAGCCGGTCCGCATCCATGGGGCCGCCTGGGCGGGAGAGGCCGAAGTGGAGCGGCTCGAGGTGTCGACGGATGGCGGCAGGACGTGGGCGCTGGCGAAGTGGATCGACGCCAGCCTACCATTCTGCTGGAGGCGCTGGGAGTATTCCTGGACACCCTCCACCGCGGGACGCCAGACGCTGAAGGCCCGAGCCACCGATCGGTTGGGCCGGACTCAACCTGAGAAACACGACCCGGCTCGTCGCAGTTACATGATCAACTTCATCGCGCCGGTCTCCGTGACTGTGACCGCCTGAGCGGCCCGTCACGACGCACGAGGAATGTGATGGCACCTCTTTCGATTCGTCGTATTTGCTGTGGCGCGCCGGGCGCGTCCGAAGAACTGGCCTCGCTGCGCACGTTGCTGAGTGGCTCGGGGAATGTCGTGTCGCCACGCAGCCAGGCTCTGACTCAGAAGGTGTTTGGTGCGCCGCTGACGCCGGTGCAGGTGGTCGAGCGCATTTGTGAGGATGTCCGCAGCCGGGGCCGCGAGGCGTTGTTTCACTACACCCGGCAGTTTGACCAGGTAGACCTCACCCCCCAGACTGTGCGGGTGTCGGCGCAGGAGCTGAAGAACGCCCACGAAAAGGTCGATGCCGAGTTCCTCGACACCGTGCGGCAGGTGCGTCAGAACGTGATGGCGTTTCAGCTGGGCGTACTGCATCGCAATGCCATCCTGTCGGTGGCGGGCATGCACCAGCTTCAGCTGCGCTATCGGCCCATGCGGCGGGTCGGCGTGCTGGTCCCGGGAGGGGCGGCCGCCTATCCGTCCACGCTGCTCATGACCATCTGCCCGGCGCAGGCGGCCGGCGTGAAAGAACTGGCTGTGGTCATGCCGCCCACCGAGCACGGGGCGAACAACCCCTCGCTCCTGGCGGTCTGTCATGAGCTGGGAGTGACCGAGGTCTATCGCATTGGCGGCGCCCAGGCGGTGGCGACACTGGCCTACGGCGTCGAGGACATCGCTCCGGTGGACATGATCGTTGGGCCGGGCAATCTCTTCGTGGCGCTGGCCAAGCGGCACGTCTATGGGCAGGTCGCCATCGATTGCATCGCCGGCCCCAGCGAGGTCATCATCCTGGCCGACGACACCGCCCCGCCGCAGTACGTGGCTGCCGACCTGATCGCCCAGGCAGAGCACTCTCCGGGGTCGAGCATCCTGATCACCTGGGATGAAAGTGTGCTGGACGAGGTGGCCCGCGAGCTGGAGCGCCAGCTGGTCCGCCTGTCGCGCGGCGACCTGGCCCGGGATAGCCTGGAACGCTTCGGCGCTCTGGTGCTGGCGCGCAACATCGACGAGGCGCTCGAACTGACCAACCGCCTTGGGCCGGAGCATCTCGAAATCATCACGCGTGAACCGGCCGCCCTGGGCGATCGGATCGACAACGCCGGCGCCATCTTCCTGGGCCCGTACTCGCCCGTGGCCATCGGCGATTATGCGGCCGGACCATCGCACGTCCTTCCTACCGGCGGCACGGCTCGCTTCACCAGCGGGCTGTCTGCGTGTGACTTTCAGCGCCGCTCCAGTGTGCTGACCTTCACGAAGGAAGGCCTGGGCGACATGGCGGAAGATGCGATCCGCCTGGCCGACGTCGAGGGGCTGACTGCCCATGCCGCCAGTGTGGCCATCCGGGTGACTTGACGGACTCACTCCCCGTGTCGGGATTTGATCTGGCGGATGGCCCAGCCGGCCGCCTCGCGGATCAGCGGTTCCTCGTCGTTCAGGGCTCGATGCAAGACAGGCTGGGCGGAGAGGTCGCCGGTGTTGCCGAGGACCAGGGCGGCGTTGCGCAGCACGGCGGGCCGGCCGGGTCGAGGAAACAGAGCGGTGCCCTGGAAGCGCGCCTTGAATGCCAGCGCGGAGAGGCCAAGTAGTTCGATGGCGTCCAGCGCCACCAGGTCGTCGCGGGGGGCCAGAGCCGGGTCGCCGGGCCGCGCCTTGCGGTTCCAGGGGCATACCTCCTGGCAGATGTCGCAGCCGAAAACCCAGTCGTCCAGCGAGGTGCGACTCTCCTCCGGGATCGAGCTTTTCAGCTCGATCGTCAGGTAACTGATGCAGCGGCGGGCATCGAGGACACCCGGGGAAGGAAACGCCTGGGTCGGACAGGCGTCGAGGCACGCCGTACAGGTGCCGCAATGGCGCGTGTCGAAGGAGGGAGTCGGCTCCAGGTCGATGTCGAGGAGCAAGCCTGCGAGCAGAAAGAAGCTACCCAGGCGGGGGTGAATCAACATGGTGTTCTTGCCGAACCAGCCCAGGCCGGCGCGGCGGGCGAACCCACGTTCCAGCAGCGGGGCGGTATCGACGACGGAGCGGCCCCAGGCGCCGGGGCTGCGCTGACTCACCCAGGTGCCTAACTGCCGGAGACGGGTGCGGAGTACCTGGTGATAGTCGGCGCCCAGGGCATAGCGTGCCAGGCGAGCCGACCCGTGCGAGGGAGCCGGATGGTAGGGCAGGGCGACCATGACGACCGAGCGCACCGTGGGGAGAATGGAGCGCGGATGCCGTCGGGCTTCAGCATGGCGATGCATGTAGTCCATGGCCCCAGCGTGGCCGGCGTCGAGCCAGGCCTGAAAGCGGTCGAAATCATCGGCGGGCTGGGCGGCGGCGATGCCCACCCGAGCGAATCCCAGGCGCAACGCTTCCTCGCACAGGTCGGCTTCCAGCGTGGCCATGATTTCTACAATGGCGAGGGAGAACTCCTCGTCTCCGCCCGGAGGTTTCTGATGCTCGATGGTCCCGGGGTCGTCGCGGCCCTCGTGCAGAGCGGCTACACCGATGTGGTGTGGTTGCCCGACAGCGAGCTGGGCCGCTGGCAAGATGCACTCTTCCAGTGTGCCGGGCTTCGGCTCGTGCGAGTTTGCCGCGAGGGCGAGGCATTCGCCCTGGCCGCCGGGTTGTTGCTCGGCGGACGTCGGCCCATCGTCCTCCTCCAGTGTACGGGTTTTTTCGAGGCGGGAGATGCCTTCCGGAACGTCGTCCACGACCTGCGGCTGCCGGTGCAGGTGATCGTGGGGGTGCGGAGCTGGAAGGCACACCAGCAGGGGAAGTCCACCGACACCTGCCCGCTGTTCATCGAGCCGATCGTGGAGGGATGGAGGATCCCCTACAGCTGGCTCGATGAGAGCCACGGACCAGCCGACCTGGCCCGTCTTCTCCAGCAGTCCACCGGGCCTCAGGTGATCCTTCTTGCCGAGTAAACTCTCATGGCGATGACGATTCAGGACGCCCTGGCCATTCTGGCGCAGCATCGCGGCTCGCACGTGGTGATCACCACCATGTCGGCCGTCGGGGTGTGGCCCGAGCTGTCAGACACGCCGCTGGATTTCGCCTACATGCCCTCCGCCATGGGGCATGGTCCCGCGCTGGGGCTGGGGCTGGCCCTGGCGCAGCCGGAGCGTGGGGTGGTGGTCGTCAACGGCGATGGGTCGATGCTCATGAGCCTGGGCTCGCTTGTGACGCTGGCCTGTCAGCCGGCGAGCCTTTACCTGGTCATTCTCGATAACAACCAGTACGAGGTGACTGGCGGACAGCCTCATGCCGGTTCCAGCCGGGTGGATTACACTCTGCTGGCGCGAGGGGCTGGGATCTCCCGGACGTACGCCTTTTCCGACCGTGAGGCGTGGGAAGGCAGCGCCGCCGAGGCGCTGAGTGGCCCGGGACCAGTGGTCATCTGGCTGAGCGTCGAGCCGCGGCCTGGGCAGAAGACGCCACGTCCGCCGCGCCCCATGGCCGAGCAGATTGCTCGGCTGCAGAGCGCGCTGGGAGTGTCGCGGGCATGATCCGGGTGGGCCTGGCGAACCTGGCCGGGGTGTTCCTGCGGCTGGGGTTGATCAGCTTCGGGGGGCCGGCTGCTCACATCGCTCTGATGCGTGAGGAGTTCGTGAGGCAGCGGGGCTGGCTGAGCGATGGCGAGTTCGTCGATCTGATCAGTGCGGCCAATCTGATTCCGGGGCCCAACTCCACGGAGGTGGCCATCCACGTGGGATATCGCGTGGCCGGCTGGCGCGGGCTGCTGGTGGCGGGCGTGTGCTTCATCCTTCCGGCCGCGCTCCTGGTGGGGGCGCTGGCGTGGGTGTACAGCGTCTATGGCCGGCTGCCCGCGGTGCTTGCCGTGTTCCAGGGTATTCAGCCGGTGATCATTGCCGTGGTGCTTCAGGCGCTATGGAACCTGGGGCAGAGCTGCGTTCGCTCCAGGTTCCTGGCCGTCGTCGGCTGCCTGGCGATCGTGCTGCTAGCGTGCGGAGTTCACGAGCTGGCGGTGCTCTTCGGCGCGGGCTTTCTGGTGCTGACGGTGCGGCTGCCAGGCCGGTCGGTGCCTCCCGCGCTGGTGTTTGCGCCGGTGGCCTCGATCAGCGGGGTGGGACCCGTGGGGCAGGGGCTGTTGTTTCTGACCTTCGTGAAGATCGGGTCGGTGCTGTTCGGCTCGGGCTACGTGCTGCTGGCCTTTCTCCGCGCCGATTTCGTCGAGCGCACCGGCTGGCTGACCGAGCAGCAGCTGCTGGATGCGGTGGCCGTGGGGCAGGTCACTCCCGGACCGGTGTTCACCACGGCGACCTTCATCGGGTATCTGCTGGGCGGACCCACCGGCGCAGTGGTCGCCACGGTGGGGATCTTCTTGCCAGCGTTCTTTTTCGTGGCGCTCAGCGTGCCCATTCTGCCGCGTTTGCAAGGCTCGCCCGCGGCGCGGGCCTTTCTCGATGGCGTGAACGTGGCGTCGCTGGCGCTCATGGCCGTGGTCACCTGGCAGCTGGCCAGGACGGCCGTGGTGGATCTGCTCACCGCGGTGCTCGCGCTGGCCAGCGCCGGTTTGCTGCTCGGCGGAAAGGTCAACTCCGCCTGGCTGGTCCTGATGGGGGCCGTGGTCGGCCTGGCCCGTCAGGGACTGGCGACCTACTTCGCTGGCTGACTGAACCCCGGAACGGGCGGCAAGGGAGCCGGCACGCTCGTTGGCGCAGTAGTCGGGGCCAGAGCGGGAACGGAGGCTGCCGCCGGAGTCACAGGGCTGGCCGGGAGAGCCGGGGCGGAGACACGCTGGATGTCGCCGGACTTCTCTTCCTTCATGAAGCAAGCGGCCTGGGTGACGCTCACGCGGCCATTGGTGGCGACGGCCTGCTCGCCGTTGCCCATGACACCCAGCACATCCATCTGCTCGAGCGGGGTTTCGATGCGCTTGCGGATGGTGCCCTTCTGGAAGGGGCCGGTGCCACAGACCCAGGTATCTTTCGAGCGGGTCACTGACTCCTGCACGCCGGACTGCCAGACAGCCTGACCGGTAACACGGTTGTAGGCGAAGACGAGGACCTTGGCCACGCCCTGCTGATCGGTGCTCTTCACGATGGGCATCTCGGGGATGGCGGGCGGCTGGCCCGGCATGATGGTCGGCAGGTTCATCTGGGGGATGCCAACGAGGAGCGAATGCTTGTCGGTACCCACGCAGCCGGCCCGGGCCTCGACAACGTAGGTGGACTTGGTGCGATCCTCGACGAGCAAGCAGCCATCGGCCAGCATCTTGGCGCGGAGCGAGCTGGCCAGATATCCCTTGTCGGTCACGCCATCCAGCACCTTCTCGTCGAAGAAGACCGATTTGCCGCTCAGCACGGTGAAGTCGAGCTGATTGATCGACTGATCGATGGCCTGGGAGATGAGAAGCATCTCGGTGGCCGAGCGGGAAGTGTCAGTCATCCGCGTGGTGCCGCACCCGACGCTCAACGTCGTCAACACGCCGCTCACCACGAGCGCGCGCAGGAGTTTTCCGCCCCGCATGGTCATCCCCCCCGGGTACGAATTCGATCAATAAATTATGGTGTGAGCCGGGGGTTATACGCTCTCGCACCGCATTTACAAGGCGAAGTGCCTACGCGGCGGGCTATCCCTTGATCACGCCGATGGGGCGCATTCGGGCCACCTTGCGCGACAGGTTCGCCTGGTCGACGACGTCCACCACGTCGTCGACGTTCTTGTAGGCCTGGGGTTGCTCCTCGGCGAGGCCGCGGCGGCTCTGGGCGCGGGCGATGACTCCCTGGGCTTCCAGCTCCTTGTCGATGCGACGGGTGCCGGAATGGCGCACGGCGGCGGTGCGACTCAGAAGACGGCCTGCGCCGTGGCAGGTCGTGCCGAAGGTGCGCTCCATGCTGCCGGGCTGGCCCACCAGGACCCAGCTGGCGCGGCCCATGTCACCGGGGATGATGACGGGCTGGCCGATGCCGCGGTAGATGGCCGGCACCTCGGGGTGGCCCGGAGGAAAGGCCCGCGTGGCGCCCTTGCGATGGACCCACACGCGCTTCTTCTTGCCATCGACGGTGTGTTCTTCCAGCTTGGCGATGTTGTGGCAGACATCGTAGATGAGGTTCATCTGCAGTTCTTGCCAGGTCCGGCCGAAGACGTGGGCGAAGACCTCGCGGGCCTGCATCATGAGCAGCTGCCGGTTGCACCAGGCGAAGTTGGCTGCCGCCCGCATGGCGCCGATGTAGCGCTGGCCCTCGGGGCTTTGCGCGGGGGCGCAGGCCAGCTGACGGTCGGGTAGCTCGATGCCGTACTTCTCCGGGACGCGGCGAAAGGCGGTCAGGGCGTCGTCGCAGACCTGGTAGCCCAGGCCGCGCGAGCCGGAGTGGATCATGACGCAGATCATGTCCTTTTCCAGCCCCATGACGCCGGCGGCGGTTTCATCGAAGACGTGATCGACCACCTGTACCTCGAGGAAGTGGTTGCCCGATCCCAGGGTGCCGCACTGATCGAGGCCGCGCTTCAGGGCCATGTCGCTGACCAGGGAAGGATCGGCGTCAGCGAGGCAACCCTCGGCCTCGGTGTGAGCGATGTCGTTCTCGGAGGCCAGGCCGCGCCCCTTGAGGTAGTTCACCCCCTCGCCCATGAGCTGGCGCAATTCGCGCGAGTCGAAGTGATAGCGGCCCGACTTGCCCATGCCCGTGGGAACGCGGCGGAACAGCTCCTCGACCAGCTCGCGGATGTGGCGCTTGACCTCGCGGTAGAAGAGGTTGGAACGGACGAGGCGCACGCCGCAGTTGACGTCGTAGCCGACGCCGCCGGGGGAGATGACGCCGCCTTCCTCGGGGTCGGTGGCGGCCACGCCGCCGATGCAGAAGCCGTAGCCCCAGTGAATGTCGGGCATGGCCAGGCTGGCGGTCTGGATCCCCGGGAGAAAGGCGACATTGGCGACCTGTTCGGGGGCCTGATCCTTCACCAGGTGCTTGACGAGCTTGTCGCTGGCGAAGATGAGCCCATCGACGCGCATGCCGGGCTTGTAGCTTTTGGGGATGCGCCAGCAACAGGGGTCCACCTGCTCCAGGGGACCGTGGTAGGTTTCCTTGGCCATGGCGACGGTTCCTCTCGGTCAGATATCGACGATGACCTCGGCCAGCCAACCCTCGGGGGTCTGCTGCACGACGAGATCGTGGTAGGTGATGGCCTTGACCTCATGGGCGGGTTCGTGCCGGGCCGGGTCGAGTGGTTCGCCCCAGGCGCGGGCGTGCAGGCCGGTGTCGTCCAGGCGCACGGCGAACCGCGCGAATAGCATCCGCTCGGTCTCGAAGTGGTACAGCAGCGCCTTCAACCAGTCGAACAACAGATACTCCAGGTCATCGGGGGGGAGGCGCAGGTCGAGACGCGCCCGCTCGGCGACGGCGTCGGGTTGCTCGACCAGGATGGACAGGAGGGCCCGCCCGGCCTCGGCGAACAGTGTGGGCAGGTCCGCGGCGCGGATGCGTAGCCCCAGGTCAGCGGTGTGGTCGAAGGTCTCGAACATACTCTGGATGCTACACATCCCTTCATGCCAGCGGTAGGGTAAGACACGGGAAGCCGGCCTGGGTTCGCTCAGAACCTCTGCATATAACGTACCGAGATATCTGACGGCCCGACGAGGAGGAGGGAGCCATGCGAGGAATGGGAGCAGTGCTGATGCTGGGGCTTGCGACGATGGGAGTCGCGCGAGCCGACCAGGCCAAGGCCATCGCCGCGTTGACCGCCCAGGGAGCCGAGGTGGTTCGCAACGAAATGGCCATCAATCAGCCGGTGGTGCTCGTTCGCTTCGCGGGGCTGGACGAAAAGGCGCTCGACCTGCGCCCGCTGGCCGACCTACCGCATCTGGAAGCGGTGGACCTCAACGGGTCGTCCGTCAAGGATGCCGACCTCGAGCATGTGGCGGGCCTGGCGAAGCTGGAGGAGCTGAACCTGGCCGGCACCGGCATCACCGATCGAGGGTTGGTTGCTGTCGGCAAGATCAAGACGCTCAAGTTGCTCGATCTGACCGACACGTCTGTCACTGCCACGGGCCTGGCTTCCCTAACCGGGCTAGCGCTGCTCGAGCAGCTGGACCTGGTGCGGTTCGAATCCGAGAAGCCGGATCCGGTCGGCGATGCTGGTCTGAAAGCCCTGGTAGGCCTCAAGCGTCTCAAGCGGCTCGATCTGACGGGGCGAACCATCACCGATCGCGGGCTGGAATCGATCCGTGAGTTTCCGGCACTACTGTCCCTGCTCCTGATTCGCACGAAGGTGACCGATGCGGGGCTAACGGAGCTGGTGGGCCACGAAACGCTCGGCCTGCTAAACCTGGCTCGCTGCGCCATCACCGACCAGGGTGCTGAAACGATTGCTCGGATGAAACCGATGCGGTTTCTCGATTTATCCTCGACGAAGGTGACCAGCCGGGCCATGCCGGCGCTGGCGCGGCTAGACAAGTTGCAGATGCTCACGGTCTTTGATACCCGGCTTGATGACGAGGGGCTGGCCACGCTGGCGGGTATCAAGACCCTGCAGACGCTGGGGTTGGATGGGACGGCCATCAGCGACGCGGGGCTGGAAAAGTTGCAGGAGATGAAGGCGCTTCGGGTGCTGTCGCTCAACCGGACGAAGGTAAGCGACGCCGGGTTGCGCGCCATCGACGAGGCGTCGTGGATTGGTGCGCTGGGCCTGGCGGGTACGCGGGTAACCTCGCGCGGGCTGGCGGCCAGCAAGACCTTGCCGCGGCTGTCTCGGTTGTCGTTGCTGCCGCGCCAGGTGGACGACACCTTGCTGGCTGCCCTGGCGGAAGCCGAGCGGCTGCACATCATCGACATTCGCGATCGGTCGATGCAGGGGTACGAGATGGGCCGGCGCGATTCGGGCCTGCCGGCACTCGACCTGGCGGGGACGGCCATCAGCGATGCCGGGATCGAACATCTGGCCGGCCTGGCCCGGCTGGAGGTACTCAACCTGGCTGCCACGGCCATCACCGACCGGGGGCTGGCGAAGCTCGATCAGTTCGGCCGGTTGCGCGTGCTGATTCTCTCGGGTAGCAAGGTGACCGATGCCGGGATGCCGCGCGTGGCAGCGTTGAAGGATCTGCGCGTGCTGGGCCTGGTCGATACTGCGGTCACGCGCAAGGGGATCGATACCGTGCGCAAGGCGCTACCCATGTGTCGAATCGAGGTCAGCGCCGAGCGCCTGCCTCCGCCGAGCCCTGGGAAGTAATCGCGGAGGACGACGGTCAGGCGGCCTGAATCTCCTCGCGCAGCCGACGGGCGAGAATGGGCAGGTGGGCTGCCTGGAGGTGGAGTGGGTTAACGACCAGGATGCCCTGGTCGAGCAGGCCGTGGCCCAGGTAGATGGGCGGACTGCCCTTGCGCAGTGCGCGGCATACTTCCAGCGCAGCGCGGGGACCCGTGCCGACGTGGAGGAGTGGCATCCCCTCGGTATCGCCGGGGATTTGGAGTCGGCGCTCGCCGGGTAAGCCATCCAGCAGGGATTGCAGCTGGTGGAGCAGGTCGAGCCTCTGACGTTGCTCGGTGGGGGCATCCAGCGCCACGAATCGGCGCAGCGCGGTCAGCAGGGCGAGTACCTGCTCCTTCGAGACCTTGAAGCCGCGACCGATGCCATGGCGCGGAAGGCCTCGCAGGCGGTTGCGATCGATCAGGTCGGCGGGCGGTTCCCAGAGTTCAAAGTGATCGTCGAGGTCGAGCATTTGCAGGGCAGCCGAGGCGATCCATTCGCGCTTGCCGATGAGGAGCCCCGTGCCCTGGGGGCCGCACAGCGCCTTGCCGCCGCTGAAGGCCACGAGATCAGCGCCCAGGGCGATCAACCGTCGCAGATTCTCGCGTGGGGGTAGCTCGCCGGCGGCATCGACGAGGACAGGCAATCCGCGTGCATGGGCGAGGCCGATGACCTCCGCCAGTGGCGGTCGGGCGTGGGGATCGTGGACGACGAGAATGCCTGCGGTATTCGGGCCGATGGCGGCCTCGTACTCCCAGAGTTCTGTCCGCCGCACGCCAGCCCCAGCCACGATCTCGTTGAACCCCACCTCGACCAGGCGAGCCCCGGCCGCGCGAACGGCATGATCGTAGCCGTTGCGTTGCTCCCGGGCGACGAGGAACTCGTACGGGAAGCCAGCGGTGAACGGCAGCTGCTCGATGCGGGCCAGATTCAGGCCTGCCAGGAAGGCAGCGGTACCCAGAGTCAGCGAGGCGGCTGCCCCGGTAGTGACCAGGCCGGCTTCCGCGCCGGTGACCTCCGCGAGGACGCGCGAGGCCAGCCCCTGGACCTGATCGAGCGGTACAGATTCGGCAGCTGCCTGGACGTAGGCCTCGAGCACCTCGGCGGGCATGGGAGCGCCGCCGAGCCGGGTTACGGCCCCGGAGCCATTGATGATGGGCTCCAGGCCCCACTGCCGCCACACGCTCATCCGGTTTCCCCCTTCCTCGCAGTCTGTCCCACACTATATTCCATTTGACGGTGTTGGCGGCCTCAATCACTCTCCGGGGAGGGGTTCCATGACACGACTGGCCTGGGTGATCCTGCTGGTGAGTCCGCTGGCGGCGCTGGCAGAATATCGGCCGCTGTTTGATGGGAAGACGTTCAAGGGTTGGGAAGGCGATGTGAAGCATACCTGGCGCATCACCGAGGGAGCCATCGTCGGAGGCTCGCTGGAGAAGTTGGTGCCGCGCAACGAGTTCCTGTGCACCGAGAAGAGTTACGGCGATTTCGACCTGAAGGTGAAGTTCAAGCTGCTGGGTGACCCGGAAAAGGTGAACGCGGGCGTGCAGTTCCGGACGAAGCGCATACCCAACCATCACGAGGTGAGCGGCTACCAGGCCGACATCGGACAGGGCTACTGGGGCGCGTTGTACGACGAATCGCGGCGGAACAAGGTGCTGGCACAGCCCGACAAGAAGGTGCTGGGCAAGCTGGTGAAGCAGGGCGAGTGGAACGAGTATCGCATCCGCTGCGAGGGCGACCGCATCCGGCTGTGGCTCAACGGGACCCTGACTGTGGATTACACCGAGAAGGACGCGAAGATCGAGAAACGCGGCATCATCGGCCTGCAGGTCCACGGCGGCGCGCTGGCCAAGGTACTGTACAAAGAGATAGATATCGAGGAGATTCCGGGAGAAAAGTGACGTCGGAAGATTTTTTGGAATTTCTGGGAACTATCTCGAGGGAACCCACGTCCAACGCCCAGACCATCGTCTACCCTCATCCGGAGAAAGCTCCTTGACAGAGTACCGGGTAGAGGCGAAGCTCGAAGGGAGCCAGCCATCACGACGGTGGCTGGGAAATCAGGCAGGCACTCCAGAACAAGCTTCCCGCGTTGGGAAGATGGACAGGTTTACGAACATCAGGGGGAGATGATCGTTATGATGAATCGGCGGCACTTCATGTCGCACGTCGCGGGTGCCTCGGCCCTCGCAGTTCCTGGGCTGAGCTTCATCAATGAGCTTCGCGCTCAGGCTCCGAAGCTGCAGAAGGAAAACAAAAGTCTGGTCATCCTGTGGATGGGCGGCGGCCCCAGCCACATGGATCTCTGGGATCTGAAGCCAGGCGAGCCGACCGGCGGCGAGTTCAAGCCGATCAAGACTTCTGCTTCTGGCGTCGAGATCTCGGAAATCATGCCCGAGACCGCCAAGCAGATGAAGCATCTCTCGATCGTTCGGTCGCTGGTGACCAACGAAGGCAGCCACGAGCGCGGCACGACCCTGATGAACACCGGCCGGGCTCCCAACCCCGTGGTGCTTTATCCGTCGGTCGGTGCCATCACCGCTAGCCAGGTGGCGTCGAAGGATCTCCCCCTCCCGGCGTTCATTGGCATCGGTGGCACCGCGCAGCGGATTGGCCCGGGCTTCCTGGGCATGGCCTATGCTCCGTTCACGGTCCAGAACCCCGGCCAGCCCCCGCAGAACATTCGTTCTCCAGGCCTGGGCGATGAGAAGACCACGATGGAGCGCCTCCGTCGTCGCCAGCGGCTCTTCTACGGTGTCGAGGACGCCTTCGATGAGACGGCCTTCCCGCACATGAAGACTGCTTCCGAGCGCGAAGCGGCTGGCAGCGCGGCTCGCGCTCACGCCTCGATCTACAAGAAGGCCTTCGATCTCACCGTCTCTCCGCTGCGGACCGTCTTCGAGGTCAGCAAGGAGCCGACCAGCGTGATCGACGCCTACGGTGGCCGGCAGAACCAGTTCGGCATGGGCTGCCTCCTGGCCCGCAAGCTGGTGGAAAAGGGTGTCTCCTGCATCGAGGTGGACCTCGGTGGCTGGGACAACCACGCCGGCATTTTCAACACCCTTCGCACCGGAAACGGCCCCCGCCTCGACAAGGGCATGGGTAACCTGGTGAAGGAACTGAACGAGCGCGGTCTCTGGAAGAACACCGTCGTCGTCTGGATGGGTGAGTTCGGCCGTACTCCCCGCATCAACCAGAACGGTGGTCGGGATCACTGGGGCCGTTGCTGGTCCGTGGTCGTGGGCGGCGGCGCCATCAAGGGCGGCGTGGCCTATGGCTCGACCAGCAAGGACGGCATGGACGTGGATAAGGACCCGGTCAAGATCGGTGATCTGTACGCCACCATCTTCAAGGGCCTCGGCATCGACCCGGCCACCAAGGTGCGCGACAACATCGGCCGCCCGCTCGAAATCGCCGACGGCAAGCCGATCGCTGGGCTGGTCTAATCGTCTCAGCCGGTAGATACCCTTCGCAACATCTCGCGCCCCGGGCTTCTCGCGAAGCTCGGGGCGTTCTCGTTATCCCATGGCCCGGGTGCCGTTGACCAGGACCGATTGTCCTCGACGGAAGACCTCGGACAGCATGTCGCGATCGGTTTCCGAGAGTGCACTTTGCTGAATCACCTCGATAGTGCGCTCGACCGGATACTCCAACCGCTTCAGTTCCACCTTGAAGTCCTCGATGATCGCGTAGGAGGCGCGGGGGTCGCCGTCGCGCGGCTGACCGACCGAACCGGGATTGAGGATCAGCTTGTCGCCCACCTCGAGCACGTAGGGCTGATGAGTATGGCCGACGCAGACCACCTCGACATCGATCTGTTCCAGCCTGCGTTTCCAGAACTCCGGGTCGGCAGGGGCGTATTCGTCGAGGGGATCGCGCGGGGAGGCATGGGCCAGGAGAAAGCGCGTGTCGTCGATGGTGATGGTTTTCGTGACGGGCAGGCTCGCCAGGTAGCGCAACTCCTTCTCCGCCAGGAGTTCGCGCGTGAGGCGGCGGGTCACTCCCGTGAGGTACTTGAAGCCCACCTTTCCCTGTACCACCACATTCTGGGCGACACCGTGGTCGTGATTGCCGCGCACCACGTGGGCAGCATGGTCGCGCACCCACTGAATGCAGGGTTCGGGTTCGAGGCCGTAATCGACCAGGTCGCCCAGGCAGAGGCAGAGGTCGTGAGGTTCGTGCTGGACCACCGTCTCGAGGGCGGGCCAGTTGGCATGAATATCCGCCAGCACCAGAATGCGCATGAGGTTCTCGGGAAAAGCCCGCCACTAAAAGTTGCTGCCGCGAAGATGGAGAAGGTATGATACCGGAGCACGAGGGGGAGAATCGACAGGAAACAGGGGAGGCCAGGCTCGTCGACCGACTCGCTCCCCGGTCCACCCCGCACAGCAGTGGTAACTGCCATGGCCAACGAGAAACCGTATCGCCGTTTACCGCTTCGCGACCTGGTCACCGACGCTGAGAAGCGCTCGCGCGACCTGGCCGATCACTACGGAACCACCTGGATCAACGCGGCCATCGACCTGCGGGATCTGAGTCGGCCTCTGCGGCGCAAGAGCCATTATCCCACAGTGATGGCCCTGCACAACGCGGTGCTCAAGCTAAGCCGTCAGACCCAGGAGAGCGAGGAGCTGCTGCAATACCTCGAACGACAACTCTCCGAGATCCGGGACCATGCGCGGCGCGAACGGCTGAATCGAGACTAGGCGGTGCGGGCGGTGTCATCGCCTCCACGGTCCTGGCGCTGACGGCGGGCGAACCACTCGACCGATTCGGCCTGTTCGTCGGTTTCGATGGAATGTGGTCGCAGCTTGCGGATGCGGGCAATGGCGTTCGTGGCCGACATCCCCTTGGTGACGAGGAAGGCGGCCAGAACAACGCCCGTGCGTCCGAGGCCGGCGCCGCAGTGGACGGCCACCGCCATGTTCAGGTCGGTCGCCTTGCGAATGGCCGAGATGCAGCGGTCCAGCTGCTCCTGCGTGGGGGGCTCCATGTCCTCGAGCGGTTCGTGGAAGACGAGCAGGCCGGATTCATTGACCCAGTCGCGGCGGGGTGGATCCTCGGTCAGCGAGACAAGAAGCTGGACTCCCTGTTCGCGGAGCCAGACGAGGTCCTCCATCGAGTCAGGGCGGGCCAGGGCGGCCAGCTGGGATTTCTCGATCCAGGAGAATCCTTGGGGGGGTGCCATGTTCGTCCTCTCCCGGGGAGACCGGTTCAGTGCAGGGGTTTATGACCAAAGTGGATTCGCAGGAGGTTGGCCTGTTCCCAGAGTTTGTCGTCGCTTCGGAGAAAGTCGCCGAGGTTGCCAGTGGTGGTTCCCAGGATGCGGGCCGCGTCGCTGAGGCGGGCTTCCACGGCTTGCAGGACATCAAGGACGACTCCGACGGCAGGCCAGAAGCGGGGATCTCGCACCCCCAGGTGCAGCCGGCCTTCCGCATCTCGCGCCGGACCAAATTCCGGATGCTCGGCCAGGCGTTCGGGCGTGAGATCCTCTGGCGCGAGGGGCTCGCGTAACTTCAGATACAGCGCCTGCCGAAGCCGGCGCAGGGCCCGGGCGCGATTCTCGTGCTGGGACCGGCTTTCCTCGGCGATAACAAGCAGGGAACTGGCCGGATGGCGGATCCGCACCGCCGAGCTAGTCTTGTTGCGTTTCTGGCCTCCAGGCCCGCTGGCGCGATAGAGATCGACCTCGCACTGGGCCAGGAGCCTTTCATCTGACAACACGGTCCACTCCGAGCGGCTCATGGTTTCCCCGACGCAGGGTCCAGGTCACTGGGTCCCATTCTATCAAGCCACCCAGCCCGGGCGAAGTCCCCCACCTGGCAGGCAGCCAACGGAATGTTCTGAAGCTGGTTTGGGAGGGGCCAGCGAGGAGATCTGAACGGGGGAGAGTCGGGGAACGGCCGGGGGGCGGGAAACTGCTCTCCCCAAACAGAGGGAAGCACGCTATAGCCACTGGCCATGTGTCCGAGACGGCCGGCGGTTCGGCCATCTCCACGGAGGGAGAAGAACGATGATCCGGCGAATCTGGGCGGGGGGGCTGACGGCGCTATTCTGCGCGAGCCTGGTGCTGGGACAATCGACGGCGCGATCGGCCAACAAGGTGGTCGCCCTGGTCAACGGGGTGAAGATCCATCAGACCGAGCTGGAAGCTGTGTTGAAGATGGCGGGCCCCGTCCCGGTCCACCTCCCCGAGGCGCAGCGCCGGCAGCGGCAGATGGAAGCGCTGGGGATGATGATCGAAAACATCCTCATGCGGCAGTTTCTCGAGAAGAACACCAAGCCCGTCTCCCCTGAGGAGGTGGAGCGGCGCATCACCGAGATGCGTGGCGGTTTGAAGGAGCAGGGCAAGAGCCTGGATGAGTTCTGCCAGGAAACCAACCAGACGATGGAGCAGCTGCGCACCAGTATCAGTGAGCATCTTCGCTGGGGCACCTTCGCTCGCGCCAACATCACCGACCAGCAGGTCGAGGCGTACTACAAGGAAAACAAGGACTTCTTCGACGGAGTGACGGTGCGCTGCAGCCACATCGTGATGCGGCTGCCGGGCAATGCCACGGAGGCGGACCGACAGAAGGCGCGCTCGACGCTGGAAGCGATTCGCACCCGGTTGGCCACCGACCCCAAGAGTGACTTCGCCGAAATGGCCAAGCAGTACTCACAGGATCCGATGGCGTCCAAGGGGGGCGACCTGGGCTTCATTCCTCGCAAGTGGTTCGACGAGGCATTCTCGCGAGCGGCGTTTGCTCTGCCGGTGGGCCAGGTTTCCGGGGTGGTGGAGACTGACTTCGGCCTGCACCTGATCAAGGTGACCGATCGGAAGCCGGGGCGTCCCTCGGAGTTCCCCAAGATCAAGGAAGCAGTCCGCGAGTTCTGCTCGGAGGAGATGCGGCAGGCGATCATGCAGAAGATGCGGCAAGAGATGGTGAAGGAGGGCCGGCTCAAGGTCGAGCTGCCCTGACGTGGTGGAGCTAGTGGCACATGACGGCCCGGGGATCTTCCCCGGGCCGTTGCTACTTGTGTGGCTCGCCTATTTTCTACTCCCGAAGGCGGACTGGTTCGTCTATTATAGGAGGATGCTTGCCGGGATGCCCCCGTAGCCGCGGGAGAGGAAGAACATGCTGCTGGCCTCTATCGTGTTGTCCACCACGTTGACTGCGGCCGAGAAGCCCGCCGCGCCGGTGTTGCCGGCCCGGGGCAAGATTGCGCCCGCGGCGGCGGTCCTGAAACAACCTGCGATCGTCCCCGTGAATCCGCCCCCGGTGGGGATCAAAGTGGCGGTGCCAGCCGCGCCGGTGGCGGTGCCAGCCGCGCCGGTGGTGGTGGGCATCGGCGGGCGGGCCTTCATCCCTGGCGGTCTGGTGATCACCCAGGCCGACCGAGGGCCAGGGCAGGCGATGAAACCGGGTACCGCCATTGGTGGACCAGCCGACGAGGCACTGTTACGCAACGCCCGACTTCAAACTACCGACGATGCATTGCTGGCCTTTTTCCGCCTGCGCACGCCTCCTGCTCCTGCTCGTGAGAAGATCGATGAGCTGGTCCGCAAACTGGGGGACGCCGATCCAAACTTGCGCGATGCCGCCCAGGCTGATCTGACGGGCATCGGCCAGGCTAGTGTGCCGTTCCTGCGAACCGCGGCGAACAATGTGGATAATGTTGAGGCTTCCACCCGGGCGCGGGCCTGCCTGCAAAACATCGAAGGCAGCGCGGCGTCGTCGCTGGTTACCCACGCGGCTCGGCTACTGGCGCAGCGTCGTCCCGCCACCTCGGCCGAGGTGCTCCTGGGCTATCTACCCTTCGCCGAGGATGAAACCACCTTCCAGGAAGTCGAGTTGGCCCTGGTGCAGGTTGCTCTGCGCGATGGCAAACCCGATCCGGCGCTGATCAAGGCGCTGAAAGATCCGCTGCCCATTCGGCGAGGGACCGCGGCCCAGGTCATCTGTCAGGCGGGTGGTCAGGCTTATCACGACCAGGTCCGCCCGTTGCTTCGCGATGGTCGCCCCTCGGTACGCCTGCGTGCGGCCCTGGGCCTGGTGGGTGCATACGATGCTGAGGCCATCCCGGTACTCATCGAGCTGCTGGGGGATCTGCAACCGCGCTTGCGGCAACAGGCCGAGGAGTATCTCACGCAACTGGCCGGCGAATGGGCCGTCAGCGGTCCGCGCGGCAACGATCAGATGTCACGCCAGTTGCGGCGCGATGTGTGGTCGGCCTGGTGGAAGAACACCGATGGCATCCGCTTGCTCGAGGAGTTCCGTTCGCGCGCCACATCCGACGAGGATTATCTGAAGGTATCCGCGCTGATTGCCCGGCTAGGGGATGAAAAACCTGAGGTGCGCGAGGCGGCCAGCAATGACCTGGTGAGCCTGGGTCGGTCGGCGGCGTCGCTGCTACGCCGAGCCGTGAACGACAACCATCCGCGTATCTCGCCGCAAGCTGCCCGCTGCCTTGAATCGATCGAGAAAGATGCTCCGGGAGTGATGCCGGCGGCCGCGGCGCGGTTGCTGGGGTTGCGCAAGCCGCCGGGGACGGTGGAGGCGCTACTGACCTACCTGCCGTTCTGTGAATCGGCGGACCTGGCGGAGCAACTGACTGAGATCCTGGCGGCCGTCGCGGTGCCGGGCGGCAAACCCGATGCCTCGCTGGTCAAGGCGCTGGAAGATCGCATTCCGGCCCGGCGTGCCCTGGCCGCCTCGTCGCTGTGCCGGGGCCGGGCGCTTTCCCAGGTGCCGGCCATCCGTCGGCTGCTGAAGGATGCCGACGCCGATGTGCGGCTGAAGACGGCGCAGGGGCTCTCCTTGCTGGGCGAGAAGGAGGCCATTCCGGTGCTGATCGCCTTGTTGCGCGATCTTCCCATCGACCAGGCCTGGGATATCGAGGACTATCTCAACCAGCTTGCCGGCGACCAGAGTCCGACCGAGGTGCTGACGGCGGAGGTGGCCGGTCGAGCCAAGGCGGTGAGCGCCTGGGAGAAGTGGTGGGCCGAGCACAACAAGACGGTGGACCTGGCCCGGGGCGAACTGGGCCGGCGGGACATGGGCGTATACGTGCTGATCGAGAACTGGAACCCGGCGCTGGGCCGGGGACGCGTCCTCGAGGTCGATGCCTCTGGCAAGGTGCGCTGGGAGATCAAGGATCTGCAATGGCCCAATGATGCCCAGGTGCTGCGAGGCGGAAACGTCCTGGTGGTCGAACAGCAAAACCGCGTTACCGAGCGCGATCGCAACGGCAAGGTGGTGGGGCTGGATCGCAACTACCCCAGCGTCTTTCAGGTCGAACGGCTGCGCGATGGCTCCACCTTCGTCGCCTGCCGCAATCAGCTGCAGATTGTCGATGCCCGGGGGGTGGCGACGTTCAACTATCCGTACACCGCCAACTCGATCCTGGCGGCGCGGCGCTTCCGCGATGGCACCCTGGCGTTCGTCTCCTACTCGGGCCACTACGTCAAGCTCGATCGGACGGGCAAGGAGATGAAGAACGTCCAGATTCCCAACTGGGGGACGTACAGCCCTAACGGGGCCGACATCCTGCCGGGCGATCGCATCGTGCTGTCCGAATCGCGGTTCAACAAGGTGCTGGAGTTCGGCCTCGACGGCAAACCGACGTGGGAGTGTCCCGTGACCTACCCCCTGGCTCCCACGGTGGCCGGCAACGGAAACATTCTCGTCGCGGGCAACAGTAACACGGCGATCTACGAGATAGATCGCAAGGGTAAACTCGTCAAGGAATGGAAGGGGTTCGCCTTCCGTCCCTTCCGGGTGGTCCGGCGGTAAGGACAATTCTCTCGGGTGGCTCACGAGACACTGAGCAATGCGACCTTTGCTGATCCTGCCCGCGGTGGCGTTGGCCCTGCTGCTCCTCCCGGGGTTGTACGGAAATGAAACCGATACCACCTCCGAGGATGAACAGCGCCTCAAGGCGGCCTTCCAGCCCGTGGATGGCCCGGGGCTGGTGAACTTCCTGCGGACGCGTGCGCAGGGCGAAGTCAGCCAGGAACGACTGGCCGAGCTGATCGACTCGCTGGATCACCGTAACCCCACGACCCGCCTGAAAGCCGCAGGCGATCTCATCGCGATTGGGTCGCCGGCCATTCCCATGCTTCGGCGGGCCGCGCGCGATCTCGATCACCCCGAGACGGCTAGCCTGGCACGGCAGTGCCTGAAGATTCTCGAGGAAGAGCCCGGACTCGTGACCATCGCGGCCATTCGCCTGTTGGCGGTGCGCAAGCCGACCGGCACGGCCGAGACGTTGCTGGCCTATTTGCCCCACGCCGAGACGGAAGGGGTCATGGAGGAGCTGAAAAACGCCCTGGCCTCGGCGGCCTACACTCAGGGGAAGGCCGATCCCGCTCTGCTCAAGGCGCTGACTGATCCGCATCCTCTGCGCAGGGCCAGTGCCATTGTCGCTCTGTGCTCGTCCGGGATTGCCGAGCCACGCGACATCTTGCGCAAGCTTCTGATGGATCCCATGCCGTCGGTCCGTCTGCGCGCCAGCATGGCCCTGGCCCAGGCCCACGATGCCAAGGCGGTCTCGACGTTGATCACCCTGTTGACCGACCTGCCAATCAACCAGGCCAAGGAGGTCGAGAGCTTCCTGGGCGAGCTGGCCGCCGAACAGGCGCCGAAGATCAACCTGGGCGCCGATGATCCGTCGCGCCAGAAGGCTCGCGATGCCTGGGCGCGCTGGTGGCTGGACAGCGAAGAACCGACGCTGCTGGACGAACTGAAGAAGCGGACCCTGACCGAGATCGACACCAACCAGGCGGCCAGCCTGATCGAGAAGCTGGGGGACGATTCGTTCGAGGTGCGGCAGAAGGCCGAGGACGAGCTGCGCAAGCTGGGCAGCCGGATCATCCCGCTGCTCAAGCAGGCGCAGAAGAACCTCGACCTGGAGATTCGCAATCGCGCCAGCAAGTGCCTGGCTGCTATCGAAATGGAGAAGATCGCACCGCTTTCTCCGGTGACCGCCCGACTAATCGCCCTGCGCAAACCGCGCGGAGCCGTGGAGACGCTGCTGGCCTACATGCCGTTCGCCGATGAGGACAGCATCGCCGACGAACTGCAGACGGCACTCAATGCGGCGGCTTTTCCGGGGGGCAAGGCTCATCCCGCAATTGTCAAGGCGCTGGAGGATCGCTCGCCTGCTCGCCGGGCAGCCGCGGCCCAGGCGCTGACCCATGGGCCGCACGCGGAGTATTTGCCCGCCATCCGGGCGATGCTGAACGACAAGGACCTCACGGTGCGGACAAAGGTGGCCCTGGCCCTGGCGGCCTCGCGAGATCGCGAAGCCGTCCCCGCGCTGATCGCCCTGGTAGGGGTGCTCTCCTCGGAAAATTCGGCGCAGGTCGAGGATTACCTCTTCAAGCTGGCCCGCGAAAACGCGCCCAAGGATCTGCCCGATGGCGACGACAATCGCAAGAAGCGGAGTGAGGCCTGGGATCGCTGGTGGAACGCCAACAAGGCCACCGTCGCGATGGTCGATCGCTTCTCGCCCAGCGCTCGCGAGCGCCAGCTGGGCTACACCCTGCTAGTGCAGGCCAACAATAACATGATCGTCGAGTGGGACAAGGAGCGCAAGATCCGCTGGCAGCTTACCGGGTTGCTCAACCCCTGGGACGCACAGTGGCTGCCGGGCAACCGCATCCTGGTCACGGAGTACAATGGGCAGCGCGTCACCGAGCGGAACCAGAAGGGTGACATCCTCTGGCAGGTGAACGTCCCCTCGTGGCCCATGCAGGCCGAGCGCCTGAGCAACGGGCGGACCTTCGTCGTCTGTCGCAACATGCTGCTAGAGTACGACCGCAGTGGACGGCAGGTCTTCAAGGTGGAACGGCCGCACGACATCATGTCGGCTCGTCGTCTACCCAACGGGCAGATGGTGGTGGTGACGAGTAACCGTCAGATCCTCCGCCTGGATCGATCCGGCAAGGAGATCAAGAGTGCGACTGTTCCGAACATTTATTACAACCAGAACGAGATCCTGAATAACGGGAATGTCCTGGTGCCGCTGGGTTGGAACAACCTGCTAGTGGAGTACAACGCCGATGGCAAGGAAGTGGATCGGGTGAGCATCTCGCAGCCGATGCACGCCATCCGCCTGCCGAACGGTCACACGCTGGTTTCCTCGCAAAACTGGCCGTACCGCATCTACGAGCTGGACAAGAAGGGGAACCAACTGGGCGACTATACGACCAACAACGCCTACGTCTTCCGGGTTCGTCGCCGCTAGGAGAGGCCACCATGCGAGGAGCGCTTCTTGCGGGGGTACTGGTCGCGGTGGTCGTCGGCTCGCTGCCATCGGCTGCCCCGCCCCAGGGTTCCGACGAGGACGAGGGCCTGTTGCGGGCGGTGGGCATTCCCACCGAGGCTGTAGCGCTACGCGACCATCTTCGCAAACGGTTCAGCTCGACCTGGAGTGACGCCCGGCTGAAGCAACTGGTGGAACAGCTGGGCGACGATGCCTTCGAGCGGCGCGAGGAAGCCTCGCGCGAGCTGCTTCGGGCCGGACAGGCGGCGCGGGCGCTGCTTCTCAACGCGCGCGATCACACCGACCTGGAAGTACGCACTCGGGCCGAGCGTCTTCTTAAGCAGATCTACGACGACGGAAAGAGCAACCAGGCCTACCTGGCAGCTGCTCTGCGGCATCTGGGTCGTCGCAATCCACCCGGCAGCTGTGCTTTGCTGTTCGAGCATTTGCCCTCGTTCAAGGACGACCCGCTGGCGCCGATCTTTCGCGACGCCATCCTGGCCTGCTCAGTGCGTGAGGGCCGGCTCGACCCGGTGGTGCTGGCTCAGCTGCGTGATCGTGATGCCTCGCGCCGGCTGGTGGCGGCCGCCGCCATTCTGCAAGCGCGCCAACCAGAGTACCTCCCGCTGGTCCGGGCGCTGTTGCGCGACGAGGATCCTGAGGTAAAGCAGGAGCTGGGGCTGATCCTGGCGACGCGAGGCGAACGCGAGGCCATTCCGGCCCTCATTCAGGCACTCGAGCAACCCATCACGCCGCGCTATGGACAGATCGAGGAGCTGCTTATTCGCCTGGCCGGGGAGAAAGCGCCCGTGCTAGAGGACGACGACGAGAAGTCGCGCCAGGCGTATCGGCAGGCATGGGACAAATGGTGGAAGGACCAGGGACCACGCGTCGATCTGGCCGAGCTGGCCCGCCCCGCGCGGCTACTGGGCCGGACCATGGTGGTTCTGCTGGACGAGCAAGAGATTCTGGATCTCGACGCCGACAACCGCATCCGCTGGAAGATCGCTGGTATCGAGATGCCGCTGGACGTGCAGCCGCTGCCGGGCAACCGGGTACTCCTGGCCGAGTATCGCGGCAACCGGGTGACTGAGCGGACTAGCAAGGGCAAGGTGATCTGGGAGAAGCGAGTGGAGGAGCCGCTGGCGGCGCAGCGGCTGCCCAATGGCCACACGATGATCGCCACCAAGACGCAAATTCTGGAGGTGGATCGAGCGGGGAAGGAGATCTTCTCCTATTTCCCTCCGGGTGGGGCGGAGATCATGCGGGCGAAGAAGCTGCCCAATGGCGACGTGATCATGGTGACGCAGCTGGGGGCCACGCGCTTCCTGCGCATCGATTCGCAGGGGCGTGAGGTACGCAGCTTCCCCGTAGAGGTCGGCACCTCGGGTGGCCGGCTCGACCTGACCTCGCGTGGGAATGTGCTCATCCCCGAAATGTACAGTAACCGGGTGGCCGAGTATGATGCGACCGGCAAGGTCATCCGGGAGATCCGCATCCCGCAGCCCATCGCCTGCGTCGCACTGCCCAACGGTAACGTGATCATCACGTCGATGACCGAGAAACGAGCGGTGGAAATCGATCCTGCGGACAGGCCCGCGTGGGAATATCGGCGCGACACGCGTGTCACCCGGGCAGTGCGCTACTAGGGCACAAACAGCCGGAGGAGGCCTCGATGGGGCAGTGGTATCGAGCCGCACTCACCCTGGGGTGCTGCCTCCTCGCGGCAGCCAGCCTGCGTGGCGCTGCCGACGATCTGAAGGCGGACGAGAAGGTGCTGGAAAGCGCCTCGGTGAGTGCTGACGGCGCCAACTTGCTAGCCTTTTTTCGCAAGCGCACCCTGTCGCCAGGCCAGCGCGAGCGGATCGAACGGCTGGTGGCGGATCTAGGAGCGCCGGAGTACGCCACGCGGGAAAAGGCCAGCGCAGCGCTACTGGAAATGGAAGCGCTGCCCCGTCTGCGGTTGACCCAGGCGTGTTCGCACGAGGACGCCGAGGTGCGCAAGCGTGCGCGTAATCTGTTGAACAAGATCGGCCCCGTTTCCAGCGAGGCGAACCTGCTGGGTCCCGCCGCGCGCGTGCTCGTCTCGAAGCGGCCTGCCGGTGTCGTGGCGGTCCTGCTCGATTTTCTCCCCGGCGCCGAGGATCCTGAGGCGGCCCAGGAAGTGGCTGCTTGCCTGGCTAGCCTGGCCATGGACGCCTCGGGCAAACCCGATCCTGTCCTGTTGGCCGCGCTGACCGATCCTGTGCCCCTGCGGAGACAGGCGGCGGGGTGTGCCCTGGCCCGGGTGCCGGGCGTGCGTGCCAGCGTTCGCAAGTTGCTTCGCGATCCCGATGTCGGGGTGCGTCGTCGAGTGGCCATTCGGCTGGTGGAGGCGGGCGACCGCGAAGCCATCCCCGAACTGGTGGCGCTGCTGGCGACCACCCGCGGCGCCGATTTCAACGCCATCGAGGAAACACTGCTACTACTGGCCGGCGAGCGTGCGCCGGAGCGGTCCAGTGATGCCACTCCCATGGCTCTGACCGCCTATCAGGGGCGCTGGCAGCAGTGGTGGAAAGACAACGCCGACAAGATCGACCTGGCCCGCGTCGATTTCTCCGGAGGCTACCGGGGGTACACCTTACTTTCGACCGTCAACGCCGCGCGCACGACCACCGGGGTGGTGGCGGAGCTGGATGCGACGGGGAAGCCGCGTTGGAAGATCGAAAATCTCAACTATCCAGTGTATGCCTCGATGGTGCGGCGCGATCGGGTGCTCATCTGCGAGTATTACGGCAACCGCGTCACCGAGCGCGACCTGCGCGGGACGGTGCTGTGGACCAAACACGTGGGTAACCAGGTGCTGGCAGCCGTGCGTCTACCCACGGGCAACACCTTCATCGCCACGCGCCAACAACTGCTTGAGGTGGATCGCGAGGGCAAGGAGGTGAAGGTGATCAACCGGCCGTTCGACATCCTCGCGGCACACCGGCACAAGGATGGGTCGTTCAGTCTGCTCACGACGGCCGGCAGCATGGTCCGGCTCGATGCGGAGGGGAAGCAAACGAACTCGTTCCTGATCGGTCCTCTCACGGGTGCCATCGGCTTCCGGGCACACTTCCTTCCCAGTGGGGGCGTGGTGGTGCCCGACTACGCGCGCAGCAAGATCCGCGAGTACGACGCCAGCGGCAAGATGATCTGGGAAGCCGACGCCTTCCGGCCGAACTGTGTGGTCAAGCTGCCCAACGGCAACGTACTCTACGCCAGCCGGATCCGCGGCGCGATCGTAGAGATCGACCGGGAAGGCAAGGAGATCACACGCCGCGAGGTGGAGGGGCGGCCCCTGTTCCTCGACCGTCACTAGTGGGGATGATGCACGTACAGCCCCGTGTCGGCTCCGAAGATGCGGCGCAGGACCTCGTTGCCGAGTATCTCTTCGGGCGAGCCCTGGCACTCAATCCGGCCATCCTTGAGGCAGAGAATGTGCTGGGCGACCCGGCTGACCATGCTCAGGTCGTGCGAGACGAGCAGCACGGTCATGCTGCGCTGGCGATTTAACTCGCCGATGAGGTTGTAGAAGCCCTGCTGCATCTGGAAATCGATGCCGGCGGCGGGCTCGTCGAGGAGCAGCAGTTCGGGGTGCGGTTCGAGCGCCAGGGCCAGCAGGACACGCTGGAGTTCACCGCCGGACATGCGTTCCACGGCGCGATCGATGAGGTGTTCCACACCCACCGAGTGGAGCAGGTTGACCACATGGTCGCGGAAGGCCTTGCCCAGGCCGAAGAAGATGGCGCGGCGGCGGAGGCAGAGGCCGAACAGATCGAGGACGGTGATGGGCAGGTTGCCATCGATGCGAAGTTTCTGCGGGACGTAGCCGATGTGTTCCGGGGTGGGGCGCGAGTGGTCGTGGCCACAGAGAAACTGTACCTCGCCCGTGCTGGCGACTTCCTTGAGCAGGACGCGCAGCAAGGTCGTCTTCCCGGCGCCGTTCAAGCCGATCAGGGCGGTGACGTGGCCGCGAATCAGATCGCAATCCACGCCCTGGAGAATGGGGTTTCCCCCCAGTTCCACGCGCAGGTTCCGAATGGTGACCAGCGGGCGGGTCATGGGAGCTTGCTCGCCAGGGATTCCAGGTTCTTGCGCATCCGGCTGAGGTACCAGTCCGCGCCTTCTTTGGCGAGATCGTCGGGCGAGGCGGTTTCCAGGGGGTCGATCTCGATCAGCGGGATGATGATGCCCTTGCCCGCCAGCTCGCGCCGAATGGTGGTGGCCGAGGTGGTTCGCGGATACTGGGGTTCGACCGTGATGCCACCGATGGGCCGATCGGGGATCTGACAGCGACGGATCAGGTCGGCCAGGTGAGCCGACGAGGGTTCATCGCCGGCGCCGGGCTCGATCACGTCCTCGATGGTCAGGTCAAAGGAGCGAGCAAAGTAGCCCAGCGCCTCATGGAAGCTGATTAGCCGGCGCACCTTTTTGTCGGCCAGGAGTTTCTTGCCTTCCTCGTGCAGGGCTCGCAGGCGGGCGATGTAGGCGGTGGTGTTGGTGCGGTACTCGTCAGCGTGATCGGGATCGAGTTTGATGAAGGCATCGCAGACGGAGCCGGCCATCTTGCTCATCTCGTCCAGGCCCAGCCAGACGTGGGGATCCCACTTGCCGTGGTGGTGCGGTTGGCCTTCATCCTCTGCTGAATGCTTGTGCTCGTGCTTCAGCTGCATGAGCGACGAGGTGGGTAACATGCCACCCAGTTTGAAGTAGGTGAGGTCGGCCCGCCGGGCCTGGCTACGCATGGCGTCCGCGAAGGAATCGTCGAGGCGAAGCCCAATCGCCAGGAACAGGTCGGCCTTGAGCAGCACGCGCGCATCGCGGGTATCGAGCTGATAGTGGTGGGGTCCCGTGGTGGTACACAGGCACTTGATCGCGGGGCGGTCGCCGGCCACGCCGCGCACCAGGCTGGCCAGGGGAGCAATGGTCACTACCACCCGGGGCGAGCCGGGTTCGTCCTCCCAGGGGTCGGTGGCCTTGCCGCATCCGCTGGCCAGGACTACCAGAGCTAGCCCCATGACCGTCCATCCCGCTCGTCTCATGCTGTGCTCCTCGAGCAACCCGGCAACCCACGAACATAATATATCGTATTACCCTTCGTGGGTCGTGTCGATGGGAGGATGGCCGGCTGGCTCCGCAGAGGCTACACTCGAACCTGGCAGCCCCTCCCCTGCATGGAGCGAACATGAAAACCCCCTCGTTGACGCTGGGTGTAGAGGAAGAGTACCAGATCATCGACCCGCAGACGCGGGAGCTGAAACCGTACATCACGCAGCTGCTGGAGGACAGCCGGCACACGCTGGGCGAC
Source organism: Gemmataceae bacterium (assembly GCA_046350255.1). Taxonomy (GTDB): domain Bacteria; phylum Planctomycetota; class Planctomycetia; order Gemmatales; family Gemmataceae; genus CALDUY01. The sequence continues at coordinate 104,673 of JAXMAV010000007.1, read as the reverse complement.
CAGTTGAAGGCAGAGCTACATCAGTCGATGGTCGAGGTGGGAACTGAAGTCTGTGCCACGCCGGCTGAAGTACGTCGCGAGCTGGTCCGTCTGCGCGGCGAGGTCATGGGGATGGCGGGGCGCAGCGGCCTGAAGATTGCGGCCGCAGGAACGCACCCGTTCTCGAGCTGGACCGACCAGGAGATCACGCCGTTCGAGCGCTACCTGGGGCTCAAACAGGACATGCAAGATCTGGCGCAGCAGCTGTTGATCTTCGGGACGCACGTCCACGTCGGCATCGAGGATCGCGACTTTCTCATCGATGCGATGAACGTGGCGCGCTACTTCGTGCCGCACGTGCTGTGTCTGTCGGCCTCGTCACCGTACTGGATGGGGCGGCACACCGGGCTGGCGTCGTATCGGAGCATCATCTTCCGCCACTTCCCGCGCACGGGCATCCCACCGTTGTTCGACTCGTGGGCGTCGTTCGACAACCTGGTGCAGACGCTGGTGCGGACGAACAGCATTCCCGACCCGTCGAAGCTGTGGTGGGACCTGCGGCCGAACTGGAAGTATCCGACGCTGGAGTTCCGCGCCTGCGACGTCTGCACCCGGGTGGACGAGGCGGTGTGCATCGCCGCGATCTTCCAGGCGCTCATCGCCAAGCTGTGGAAACTACGGCGCGACAACGTCACCTTCCGCGTCTATCCCATGTCGCTCATCGAGGAGAACAAGTGGCGCGCCGTCCGCTACGGGCTGGACGGCAAGCTGCTCGACCTGGGGAAGCAGGAGGAGATCCCCATTCATGACCTGATCCACGAGTTGATCGAGTCGTTTCTGGCCGACGTCATCGACGAGCTGGGCACGCGCCGGGAGATCGAGTACGCCTTCACCATCCTTGAGCAAGGGAACAGCGCCTCCCGCCAGGTGGCGGAGTTCACGCGGTCGGGCAGCCTGCACAGCGTCGTCGATCAGCTGATTCGGGAAACGGAAGAAGGCGTGGTTGCCCCGTGAGTTAGTCCGAGTTCATCGAGGCGGGCGCGGAGCAAGGCGCGCTCGGCATCGTTGAAGCGGCGATACGGTTCGGCGAGGTAATCGTCGCACAGGCCGACGCAGTGCAGGGCGGTCTTCAGCCCACGCAGATAGGATGAGGAAGCCGGGCCGATGGAATAGAGCAGACTCGACAGGCGAATGACCCGGTCATGCAGGGTGCGGACACGGGGGAGGTCGCCCGCGCGGGCGGCGTCGAAGAGATCGACGTATAGCCGGGGCGCCAGGTTGGCCCCGCCGCAGATGCCGCCATGGCCGCCGAGCAGGACCGCCTCGGCAGTCAGCTCTTCCGGCCCCATGAGCAGGGTGAAGTCGGGGCGGCGAGCCACCAGCTGGCGCACCTTGTGGAAGTAGAGCATCTGGGCGGAGCTGTCTTTCAGGCCGACGATGTTAGGCACGTCGAGGAGCTGGGCCACGGTATCCAGGTCGATGGCGACCTTGGTGAGGCCGGGCATGTTGTAGAGGTAGACCGGTAGCTCAACGGTGGCGGCGAGGCGCTGCATGTAGCCGGTCAGCTCGTGCTGCGAGGGCACGAAGTAGCAGGGCGGGGCGACCACCACCGCGGCGGCATCGCACTCCTGGGCCCACTCGGCCATCTGCACCGCTTCCTGAAACGAGGTGTCGGTGATGCCCACCAGGAGGGGCACGCGACCACCGACCAGCTCGCTGACGCGTTCGACGAGTTCGCGGCGCAGGGCATAGCTGAGGGACGGACCTTCGCCAGTCGATCCCAGCAGGAACAGGCCATGCACGCCGCCAGCCAGGACGTGTGCGACCAGGCGTTCCAGGCCGGCGTGATCGAGACGGTCCTCGGCCAGGAGCGGCGTGGCCAGGGGCGGGATGATGCCGACGAATGGTCGCGGCAGATTGGGGGGAGACATGGCAATTCCTCAGGGTGGCTCGGCTTGGAGTCATAGTGTATCACCCGGCTCGGCGTCACTCGACCGGGGGTGGACCTGGAGCAGGCTGCCAGGAACGTCTGCTGCGCAATCGCTGCGGGTTGCGCCGACTCTGCGGGGTTCAGCGGCGATCGTGGCGGGCGATCCAGGCCAGGAGGCGGCGCAGCACATCCTCGCGATGGCGCGGCTGGCGGATGCCGTGGCCCTCGTCGGGGTAGATCACCATCTGAGTGGGCACCTTGCGGGCCAGCAAGGCCTGATGGTAGGCCAGACCCATGGGGAGGGGGACACGCCGGTCGTCGCGCGCGTGGAGGATGAGGGTGGGGGTGCGGACCCGGGCGACGTGGCTGATGGGGCTGTGCTTGCGCATGAGATCGGGCACCTCCCAGGGGGGGCCGCCGAACTCCCACTCGGTCCAGGTCTGAATGTCGCTGAGGCCCCACATCATGTTGAGATCGGTGACAGCGTTCTGCGCGACGGCAGCGCGGAAGCGCGGCGTCTGCCCGACAAGCCAGGTGGTCATGAAACCACCGTAGCTGGTGCCGTAGACGAACAGGCGGTCGGCATCGACGAGTTTGCGGGCGATCAGATCATCGACGCCAGAGAGGATGTCGCGCATGTCGCCGCCGCCGAGATCGAAGCGGTCGGCATCGATGAACTTCTGCCCGTAGCCGGACGAGCCGCGAAAGTTGGGCTGAAAGACGGCGTAGCCCTGGCCGGCCAGCACCTGGACGGTGAAGTCGAACCCGAGGGCTGAGCGGCTGTGCGGGCCGCCGTGGGGGTGGACTACCAGGGGGAATGGCGGTTTGGCGACGCTGGGGGGAGGCACGGTGAGGATGCCGTCGACCGCGGTGCCATCGGTACTCTTCCAGATGATGCGCTCGGAGGCGGCGACGTGGCGATCCTGCAGCCAGCGGTTGCCCGACGGCGTGAGCTTCCGCTGCTGCACCAGACGAGCTTCCAGGGCAGAAGGCGCCTTCTTATCGAGGTCGAGCACCACAGCCTTGCCGGTGCGGAGGTCGAGGCGAAGCGTGCGCGTGAAGAGGCCATCCTCGGCGGTGTAGACGACGTGATGGTCGTCCTCCCAGCACACCTGCGGCAAGGGGAACGAGGGGGGCAGGTGGGAGAAGGGGCCCATTTTGTGGTGGTCAGCCAACACCCGGACGACCGGTTCCCCCTCGAGGGAGACAAGTGCGACGTTGAAGACATCGCGATGAGAACCCCGGCGCGGGACGCTGAGGCAGAGCACCTGCTTGCCATCGGGCGACACCCGGGGCGACACCTCGGGGCCGGGGCCGGTGGTCAGCTGGCGTCGTTTGCCTGTGGCGACGTCGAGAGAGAAGAGATCGAAGTTGCGATTGATGCTGTAGCGGACCGACTCACGCTCGGCGGTGATGTTGGCGTGGACGATGAGCGACTTGCCATCGGGGGTCCACTGGGGGTCGCCGTACCAGACATCGTCGCGGGTGAGGCGGTCGATGCGTCCGGCAGCGCACTCGGCGGGTTTGTCGTCGAGGTGGGCGATCCAGACCTGAGCGGTGCCGTAGCCGGTGTAGCCCTCGCCTTGGTCGGGACGGACGATCTGGACATCGTTGGCGATCTCCTCGCGGGTGCGGACATCGGCGCCATCGTCGGCGACAAAGGCCAGGCGACGCCCATCCGGCGAGAAGGCGAGCCGACCGTAGAAGCCATCGTGGAAGACCCGGCCATAGGGTTTCTTCGGGCCGGCTAGCGGGATGGCTTTCCCCCCTACCACCGGGACCAGCCAGATATCGCAGGCGGCATCCGAGGAGAGCGGCACGCGCTGGGTCTGCTTCCAGCCCTTCGGACGAGCGCGCGTGGAGAGAAAGGCCAACCACTTGCCATCGGGCGAGTAGACCGGGGCGCGGCCATCGGGTTCGTCCGGTTCGAGAGGTTGAGGCGCCTCACCTTCGCGGACATGCCAGAGAGAGAATTGCTCGGCGATGCGGTTGGCCACTCGCTGGCGGACGTAGACGCCGGTCTTGCCATCGGGGGCGAGCGTCACGGCCGAGGGGCTATCGAGGCGGTAGAGATCCTCGACGGCGATGGGCCGTTTCTCGGCGCCAGTGACCTGAACGAGGGACAGGAGCAGGACCACGAGAGTGATGCGCAGGAACATGAGGTGGCCTCCACGGTAGGGTGGAGGAGTTGTAGAGAAACCCGGGGAGAAAAGCTGCAATCCAGAGGCGGGGATTATTCGTCGAGAAGATATGCCCCCAGGAATCACGGGGCGAACCGGAAAGAGAGAACCTACAATGCGTCATCCCTTTGATGGAATCAACGAGCCGGAGCGCTCCTCGCGGCGTTCGTGGCTGGGCGGCTTTGCGGCGGCGCTGCTGGGCCTAGTGGCCGGGCGCACTGCCCAGGGTGCGGCACCCCCGGCGCGGAAAGAGTCCCTGGCCGATGCCAACCCCGAACCGGGCCCCCGGCCGAGTACCAAGGCGCTGGGCGAAGAAGGCGGCCAGAAGCCGACCCAGCGCAAGGGCGAGGACGGTGGTCGGCCCAGCACCAAGGCTCTGGGTGAGGAAGGCGGCGTCCGTCCGCCGGTGCAGATCACCACGTTGGCCCTGGGCGAGGAAGGTGGCGCCGGTCAGCCGCAGGCCACCACCTTCGCCGTCGGTGAGGAAGGCTGACCACGCGCCCTACTCGTGGCTGTACTTGATGAGCCAGGGGTCGTTCGTCTTTTCCTGCCAGGCGCGGAGTCGGCTACGCATCTGCGTGAGCAGGTCGGCCTTGCCGGGATCCGCGGCGAGGTTGCGCGCCTCGGCAGGGTCGGCGTCGAGATCGTAGAGTTCCTCCGCCGGGCGCTGGACGTAGGCCGTGACTGTGCGCACGCCCATCTGGTTGTCCTTCTTGCGCAGGATGCTCTGCCAGGTGGGCGACTCGTAGAGGTCGGAGGCGAAGGGGAAGTCGAGCTTGTGGGCAAGGTTGCGGATGTACTTGTACTTCCGGGTGCGCAGCGCGCGCATGGGGTAGTACATGGTGACCTCGTGGAAGGTGTGCGAGGCGAACACCTCGTCCCAGCCGTCGGGGCGTTCCTGGTCGAGGATAGGCAGGAGCGACCTGCCGGAGAGGCTCACGGGCTTCTTCACACCAGCCCAGTCGAGGATGGTAGGCAGGATGTCGATCCAGCTGACCATCGCGGCGTTGACCACTCCTGACTTCTTCTGCGTCGGGTTGTGAACGATGAGCGGGAGGCGAATCCCGGCGTCGTAGAGGGTGGTTTTCGCGCCCGGGAACGGGATGCCGTTATCGGACAGGAAGAGCACCAGGGTGTCGCGGTCGTGCCCGGTCGATTTCAGCGTGGCGAGGAGGCGGCCCACGCCCTGGTCGAGCCGATGGACTGACTGGTAGTAATCGGCCAGGTCGTCGCGGACCTCCGGGGTGTCCGGCAGGTGCGAGGGCACCGTCACGTCGCGCGGCAAGAAGCGAAGTGATTCCAGGCCGGGGTATTTCGCCTCGTTGGCGAAGCCGCGGGCGGCGCGGTGGGGGTCGGTGTACCCCAGGACCAGGCAGAACGGTTTGTCGCCACACTCGGCGATGAACTTCGCCGCCTGGTTCGCCATCTGCGCGCCGTTGCGACCTGAGGCACGTATCTCGGCGTCCCAGTCGTAGACCGAGGCGGGAATCACGTGCGTCTTGCCGATAATGCCGGTGCGATACCCCGCCGGGCGCAGATACCCCGGGAGGCTGCGGAGGCCTGGGCGGGTGTGGAAGTTGTGCGTGGCGTGGGCCAGGCCATACTGTCCGCTCGTGTGCGTCTGCAGTCCGGTGTAGAGGACGGAGCGGCTGGGGCTGCACGATGCGACCGCGGCGAAGGCGTGGGTGAATCGGGTGCCGGCCCGGGACAGGCTGTCGATGTGGGGCGTTTTCGCGGCACGATCGCCGTAACAGCCCAGCTGCAGACCCAGGTCATCTGCCACGAGCAGGACGACGTTACGGCGCGGTCGTTCCTCGGCGGGGATCGAACCGACGAGGCCAAGCAAGAGTAGCAGGGACCAACGCATGCACGCACTCCGGAGAGGAACCAGGGGGCGACGTCCCGCCGAGTATAGAGGGTGGGCGTTCCCTCGCAAGATGGAGAACCTAGAATAACTGAGGACGACCCCTACTCCTCTTCCGATGACGGTGCTGCCATGTTGCGATTCGAGGGCGACCGCGAATTCGACCGTCCCCTGCCGGAGGTGGCGGACAAACTGACGGACGTGGCCTTCCTGGTCAGCTGTCTGCCGGACGTGGAATCGGTGCGCAGCATGGATACGACGCAGGCGGACCTGGTGCTGCGGCCCGGCTTCCAGTTCGTGCGCGGGGCCCTGGACATGACCATGCACCTGGTGGAGCGTTCGACAACAGCAGCCCGGCTTCGCTTTCTGGCCCGGGGCATCGGCAGTTCCAGCGAGGTGGAGGCGCAGCTAGCCCTGGGCGAACGGGAGGGGAAAACCGTCGTTCACTGGAACGCCGAGGTCAAGAGCCTGGGCGGGCTGCTGAAACTGGTGCCAGCCGGTCTGATTCGCGGAGCCGCCGAGGCGATCATCCAGAACGCCTGGGAGCGCGTCGCCGACCGGCTACGCTGACGCGCCGTACTGCGCGAGGGCCAGCGCCATGCGACAGCCTTCGAGGAACATATCGAGATCGACAAACTCCTGAATGGTGTGGATCTCGTGCTGGCCCGCGCCGAAGGTGACGGTGGGAATGCCGTGCTTGACGAGCCAGTTGGCGTCGAGGCCGCCGTTGCCCAGGCGCGTCTTCGGGGTGAAGCCAGCGAGCGCGCCGGCCCGGAGAGCGTGTTCGACCACCGGCGCGTTGTCCTTCAAGCGGAAGGGATAATAGTCCAGACGCGAGGTGAACTTGACCTTGGCCTTTTTGCCGCGGGCATCGACCAGGCGGTCGGCAGCGGCGGCGAACGCCTCGCGGTAGACCTTGACGATGGCCTTGACGAACTTGCTGTCGTGGCTGCGGGCCTCTCCGGTGAGGTGAGCGTAATCGGTCACGACGTTGGTGGCGTCACCTGCGGGCTGCTGGCCACGTCCGCCGAATGAACCGACGTTGGAGGTGCCCTCACCGTCGGCCTGGCCGATCTTGCCAAACCAGCCGGCCTGCTGCACCTGGGCCAGAGCCAGCGCGGCTACCATGGTGGCCGAGATGCCATCCTGCGGAGCTACCCCGGCATGAGCCGCCTTGCCGGTGATCTCGACCTCCCAGCGCTCGGCTCCGACGGCTCCGATGGTGAACTCGTCGGGGCGTTTGCCATCCACGTTGAAGCCCAGGGTCGGACCGCCCAGGGTTTCCGGGTCGAGGTGGCGCGCGCCGAACAGGCCGCTCTCCTCACGGACGGTGAACAGCAGGGTGATCGGCGGGTGCGGCAGGCTGTGTTCCAGCAGGGTGGCCACCAGGGTCACCAGGGCGGCGACCCCGGTGCGGTTGTCGCCGCCCAGCGCGGTCTCGCCTTCCGCCACGATCTTCTTGCCCTTGCGGACCGGCACGGCGCCGGCGGCCAGCGGCACAGTGTCGAGATGTGTCGAAAACAGCAGACGCGGTCCGGCGACAGTTCCCGGTAGCTGGACGATGAGGTTGCCCGTCTGGGTGGGTAAGGGGATGCGTTCGTGGGCGCTATCCTGGCGGATCGCGCTGGAGGGAACCCCCACCTCGCGCAGGGCCCGGGTCACGTCCTGAACGATGGCCTTTTCCTTGCCGGTGACGCCCTCGATGGCAAGAAACCGCATCAGCCGGCCGACGGCGGCTTCCTCGTCGAAGGACAGGTGCATGGCAGTCATGGTCGCTCTCCTGGGATGGTATCTGTCTTGCCATCCTAGAAACTGACCGGCCGTAGGGGCGAAGGGGGCGCGCGATTATGGTTCGGTCCAGCATCTGCGATACCAGCGTAGACGCAGACCGCGGTCGTCCACGGCGAAGGTGGACTCGGCTTCGAGGCGCCAGCCCCAGCTTTCGCGTAGCAAAGGCCGGCGCAGGGGAGTCAGGACGAGGAGGTCGGGGGCAGAGCGAGCCAGGACCTGGCACAACACGGGCAACCATGACTCACTCGCCAGGTGCAGGGCGCAGGAACAGACGATGCAGGAATAGTCCGGCAAGACTTGGGCACCGCTGGCGAGTTGCTCGAAGGAGACGGCCTGGCAGGGTAGCCCTGTACGCCGGCGGTATAGCTCGGCAGTGAATGGATCCATGCCTTCGCAGGCGATGCCCTCCAGAAGTTCACGCAGCGCCAGAGTGGCCTCGCCGCCGCCAGCGGCCAGGTCGAGGACCGCATCGAAGCGCAGGGGTGGGGACCAGTGCTGCACGGCATGGGCCAGGGCGAGCCGAATCACTGGTTCGTGCGGATTGTGGTAGTCGTCCGCGTGCGCGCGGTAGTAGCCCTCCGGGCCCGCCGGGGCATACAGGTGTCGGAATCCGGAGCCATCCATCGAGCGCTTCTCCGCGAGTTGGGAGGTCGTGTGCATTGTACCATTCTGACAGCGATCCTACTCTCCGGGACCGGGCGAGAAGATGGTAGCCTGCGGGATGGCGCGCAGCGCGTCGATGTGACGCTGCGCCGTTGGCTCCCTGGAGCGATCAAACGATGAGCGACACCGTCAACAAACGAAGAGTAACGGTGCGATGGCAGCATCAGGCATTGATGGGCATGAGCGCCTCCGTCAGCAAACGGAGAGTAACGGTGAGGCTTGGGTCGATGAACGACACCGTCAGCAAACGGAGAGTAACGGAGCGGTGGCGCTGGCTGGCGATCACTGGCATGAGTGACACCGTCAGCAAACGGAGAATATCGGGGGCTGAGCCGTTCGGGGAGGTTCCTGTCCAGGTGCTGACGCACTCTGGCCCGGCCCGGTGAGGGCGCCAGCAGGCGAACCTGCCTTGCGAGGGGGCGACCTGGTTGCCTACACTCGGGGGTTCCGGGTTGCACCCCAGAGAGGAGACCGCCCATGACCATGCCGGAAGCGGCGTTCCTGAGCCGGTGGATGTCGCGGAATGCCCTGGTGGTCGCTCTGCTGGGGCTGGGGTGCCTGGTCGGCGGCTGGGGCTGGCTGGTCAGCAGCCGGGATGCCCGGAAGGCGAACGCCCTGGCCCGTGCGCTGGAGGTCAGGGTTGCTTCCGTCGAGGAGGAACTGGAGCGTCTCCTGGCCAGTCATGCAGATAGTTTCAAGACAGAGGGAGAAAGTGCCTCTTGCGAGGCGCTCCAGAGGCGGCAGGGGGAGCTGGAATCGCTGGTGAGGAGCGATCCCCGACCGGCAACACTGAAGGCCTTGGCCTGTGTCCTCGATCTACTTGCCGAACAGCAGCAGCGTCAGGGAGCGACAACGGACGCCCTGGCGACGGGTCGGCGTGCGCAGGAGCGCTGGGGCGAGCTGGTCGCCCTGCATCGGTCGGGGCCGCATTTGCTGGGGCTCGTGGGGAGTGCGCTGCGCCTGGCCGAGTGGAACCCGGAGGCACCCACGCGGCTGGAGGAGATCGAGCAGGTCCTGGCCGAGGCGGGGGCGCTCGGCGGACAGGGCCCTGCGCTGCGAAGAGCCGAGGCCCGGCTGCATCGGTTGCGGGCGCGGGGAACCGATCTGCCCACGGAGGCGGCGCGCCATCATCGTCAGACCATCAGTTCTCTGGAAGCAGTGGTGCGAGGAGATCGCGCCCGGGGGGAGGATGTGTCCCTGTGGATCGAGGCGCACCAGGCGCTTCTGACGCAGGCCCTCGAGCAGGGCAACACCAGGCACGTCGAGCAACTTCTTGAGTGCGCCTTGCCCATTGTCGAACGGTCGGTGCAGCTGGACGCTCTGCACCAGGGACATGCCCGGCGGCTGGTGTCGTGGTACCTGGTGGGGATGCGCTTGCGCACCGCGCCGACGGATCAAATTCGCCTGGCCTCGCGCGCCATCGACACGGCCCGGACCATGCCCATCACGGACGAGCTGCGCGGGCTGGTTCTGGAGGCGCATCGGGGCAAGGCCCAGGCGCTCGAACAGCTGGGCCGACCAGCGGAGGCGGCGCGCGAACACGAAGAGGCTCTGGCCCTGCTCTCGTCCGGCGAAGAGGCGAAGCGCTGGCTACATTATCGAGGGCGGGCTCGTTGTGCGCGGGCTCTGGGGCGCTATCGGGAGGCGGCGCAGGATCACGAACGGGCCGCCTCGCTGGCGTCGGCCGAGGATCGCTGGCGCGACCTGCTCGATGCGGCCGAGGCACATGCGCTGGCAGGCGAGGTCGCTCGGGCTCGACGGCTGGCGCTTCGGCTCGAACTGGCCCCGGGGATAGGAGGGCTGGAGTCACTACTTCAGCTGGAGCGCATCTACCACCTGCACACCGAACGCCTGGGTGCGGATTTCACCCTGCGGCGAAGCAACGACGAACGCATCCTCCTCTTGCTCTCACGCGCGCTGGGGATGGTGCCGATTGACCAGGCTGCTGCTCGGCGTCCTCTGCACGAACGGCGGGCCCGGGTTCTGGCGCGGCTGCGTCGCTGGGAGGCAGCGGTGGAAGACTGGGCGCAGGTGGTTCGCCTGGAAACCTCGGAGGCCGACGTTCAGCGACGTGCCTGGAATCGCCACGAACTCGCCGTCTTATGCTGCAATGCCGACCAGCCAGGTCGAGCGGTGGAGGCTTTGCGAGGCCTGGGCAAACCCAGCGCCCAGCCGGAAAGGCTGATCTTCTCGTTGACTGAGGTCTGGGCCCGGCTGGCCGGGTGTGATGCGTTACCGGTGCCCCAGCGAGAGCTGGCCGCGGAGCAGGCCCTTGCCCATCTTGCCGAAGCTACTCGACGCGGCATTCCGTTGTCCCCGGCGTTTCTTGCCACCATCGATCGGGCCAGCCTGTTTGCACCGGTGCGCGGTCGTGACGGCTTCGCTGTCTGGCGGGCGTCAGCAGATCGATGATGGACCGGAACTTTTCGACCCGAGGCTGGTTCAACTCCTGGGTGATTCCGGTCTCTCACGGAGAAAATTATGCTGCGCTCTCTGATGTGTAGCGTTCTGGCCCTGGCGGTCTTCGCCTCGTTTGCCTTCTGCGCCGACGAGGAGGCGAAGAAGAAAAAGAAGAAGAAGCAGGCCGCGGGGCCGAACGGGACCATCGCCCAGGTGGACCCGGACAAGGGCAGCCTGACGGTGAAGGTGGCGATCAAGAAGAAGCAGACCGAGGATCGCGAGTACAAGGTGACCGACAAGACGACCGTGACCCTGGTCCAGGGAGAGACGCGGACGCCGGTCAAGGCGGACAAGGTGGCGGAGCTGCTGAAGCTGGAGCCGTTTAAGATTGGTGCCGGCGCCGTCGTCGAGACCGAAGAAGATGGGAAGACGGCGAAAAGTATCACCCTGAGCGAGGCGGGCCCGGCCAAGAAGAAGAAAAAGAAGAAGGCCACCGAGCAGGAGTAAGACGCGGAGTAGGGTCGTAGGGCCCGGCTCGATTGCGTTTTCCTCCCAGAGGTGTGGCCGGCCCTTGTCCTGGCCAAGGGCGGCGTCTATTATGGAGTTGTCCTTTCTTCGGAGGGGACTCGTGTCGCGTTAACGTGGCGCGACGGGCTAGAAGCCGCCAACCCCTGGCGTACCTTGGTGACCAGGGGCTGCGGGAGTACTAGCAAAAGGAGGTGGTCCGAGTGTGTAAATGTACCCAGGTGAGGCTGCGCTAAACGCGGCCGACGGGCTGCCGTCGGGCGCAGCCGCTTGTGATTTGGACCCCGGCGTAACGAACGCCGGGGTCTCTTTTTTTCCCACCTTCGGGCTGACTCCACCTCGTTCCTCAGCTACCCTACGGTTATTCCATCCAGACGCACGCCCGGGGCCCCATTCCTTCCCGGAGGAGTTGTTCGCATGATTGTGGTGATGAAGCAGGGCGCTGAACAACAACAGATCCAGACGGTGATCGAGAATATCGAGAGTCTCGGACTACGCAGCCACATCATCGTCGGTACCGAGGTGACCGTGGTGGCCGCCCTGGGTGAGAAACGCGATGGGGCTCGCCAGTCGCTGGAAACCCTGGAAGGGGTCGAGAAGGTGGTGCCCATCCTGGCTCCGTACAAGGTCGCCTCGCTGGAGGTCAAGAAAGAACCCACGGTGGTGCGGTCCCGCAACCTGGCGGTGGGTGGCAAGAATATCGGCATGATCGCCGGCCCCTGTTCGGTGGAGAGCCGGCAGCAGATCCTCGACCTGGCTCACCTGGTCAAGGAGGTGGGAGCGACCGGCCTGCGCGGCGGCGCGTTCAAGCCGCGCACCAGTCCCTATGCCTTCCAGGGGCTGAAGGAGAAGGGCCTGCAGCTGCTGGCCGAGGCTCGCGCCGCCACCGGGCTGGCCGTGGTCACCGAGGTGATGGCGCCCGACATGGTGGAGATGGTGGCCGGGTATGCCGACGTGCTGCAAGTCGGCGCGCGGAACATGCAAAACTATCCGCTGCTGGAAGCGGTCGGCGAGAGCGGCCTGCCGGTGCTGCTGAAGCGCGGTCCTTCGGCGACCATGGATGAGTTCCTCCTCGCGGCCGAGTACATCCTCAAGACGGGCAACACTCAGGTCATGCTGTGCGAGCGTGGCATCCGCACCTTCGAGGATCACACGCGCTTCACGCTGCCGTTGGCCACGGTGCCCTTCCTGCATCAGAAGACCCATTTGCCCGTGGTGGTCGATCCCAGCCACGGAACCGGCAAGGCGAGCCTGGTGGCCGTCATGGCGCGAGCTGCCGTTGCCGCCGGGGCCGATGGCCTGATTGTCGAGCTGCACCCCGAGCCTGATCGCGCGCTATCCGATGGCTTCCAGGCGCTGACCCCAGCCGCCTTCGTCCAGATGATGACCGAGTGCCGAACCGTGGCCCAGGCGCTCGGTCGCACACTGGGCTAACGGCCCGGGGTTCACTCAGGGGATCACCCGGGACGCCCGAGTGCGCACAGATTCGCTGGGATGGTCGCGAAGCTTCTTGCGTAGGTCGGGCGTCAGCCAGGTGCGGTCGAGCCGGTTTGCCTCGAAGGCGTCGAGCAGAACCAGTGCTCGGGCCTCGGTGCGGACCAGTGCTTCGAGCGCCAGCTTCCGGTTGGTGGCGTTGCAGTGGGCCAGATTGCTGAGGAGCAGGTCGGCCACCTTCGGCGATTGCACGTCGGACAGGCCGCTGATCGCCCCCATCATCAGTTCGTCGTGGGTCCCCTTGACCAGGTAGCGTGCAAGCTGGCTCCCGCGTTTGTCCCACGCATCCAGGGCGATCATCCGCAGGGCGTCGTAGCGGGTGCCGGTGGGCACCTTGAGGTTGTCGGCCATGGCGGCGGACAGGTCGAGGGCTCGCTTCCAGCGCTCGCGGAGCGCCTCCTTGCCGGTCAGTAACTCGTCGAGCCGTTCGCCAGGCCATTTGCCGACCAGGCTGATGCCGTTGATGACGCCTCCGCCGAGGACCACGGCCTGCCAGTCGCGCAGCGGTTCGCCCTTAGCGGGCAACACCACTTCGAGGATGCGGCGAAGTTCGTCGGTATCGTTTCGCTTTCCTGCTGCGATGGCTACGCGCCAGATCCAGGGGATGCGGCGATACTCTTCGCGGGAGTCTGCCGGCAGGTCGGCTGCCAGCAAGCGAAGCAGGTCGGCCGACCATTTCGGATGATCGCGTGTGGCTGTCTCGCGTCGGGCGGCCGGAGCGGAATCATCCAGAATCAGCTTCGCCAGGGAGGCCGCATCGGTGGGAAGGGGCTTGTCGGCTTCCCGGGTGGGCGGCTTCTTTCCGGGTTCGACCAGAAAGACCGTGCGCAGGTCCATCAGGGCTCCCCGCAACGGGCCCCCTGGCCGGATGCTGAGCCGCACCTTTCCGGCCTCAAGGGCCAGCTGACCGATGCGACGCTGCTGGTAGCGATCCCAACCGCCGGTGCTGGCCACGGTGCCGCGCAGCGGAGCTTTGGCTCCTTCGACGAGGAAGGTGTTTCCGGCCGAGCCGGGATCGCACGACCAGTCGATCCAGACGTCCCAGTTGCCTGGGCGGAGCACCTCGACCGACCAGGTGACATGGTCGGCCTGGCCGTGCCAGTGGCCGATGTTGCCGAACTCGGGCTCGAAGCAGATGCTCCCGCCGCGAATCTCCGCCTGAGTCGCGGCCAGGCGAAAGGCCCCCTGCACGGGCGCGATGGTGACCGGCGCATTGCCGACGAAGGTTTTCGGCGGCGTCGCCTGGCGGCCGAGGTAGGCCAACAGGTGCGCCATCTCGGGTTTGCCCAGGTCCTTCTCCAGCCCCTCGGGCATCAACGACTTTCCGGAGCTAACAAGATCTTCCACCTCCGTTCGCAGGAAGGTTTGTGTCTTCCCCTCTTGCAGACGCAGCGTCAGCGAGGTGGCCGTCTCCGCGGCGAGCAAGCCGGAGACGCTCAGGCCGCGCTGCGTCGTCACGACATACTGTTGATAGCGCGAGTCGAGGTTGCGGTTGGGATCGAGGATTTCGCCCAGGAGATACTGCGGCGTCTTATTGGCGAGCGCGGCCAGGTCGGGACCGACGTCGTGGCCCACGCCCTCGAGCCGATGACAGGCGGCGCAGTGTTTGGCGAACAGCGCGCGGCCCTGGTCTGCGTTACCAGGCAGGTTCGTGGCGGCGGCATACTCGGCCAGTACCTTGCGCCGATCGCCACTGCCAGCGCTGGACAACAACCGCTCGGCTGCACGTCGGACGCGCTCGTCGCGGTGCGTCGCCAGGCGCTGCCGCCGGGCTGCATCCACCTGCCCGGGAGCCAGGGCGCCAGACTCCATGGCGTCCAGCAGTAGTTTGGTCCAGCCGGCCCGCCCGAGCAGGAGATCGAGCACCTGGCCCCGCAGCGCCGGAGAATAACTCTTCCAGCCAGCCAGGAGAGACGAGGCGATGGCAGGGTCGTCGAAGCGACTCAGCGCAACCAGGGCGGCACTCTGCATGGCAGGCGATTGCTGCGGCACCAACAGGCTTGCCAGCAAGCGGGCGTCTCCCGGGCGATGAGCGGGCTCGCGGCCCAGGAGTGCCAGCGCGGCCACGCGATCTGCCTCGGGAGTGGAGAGTGCTTGCAGGCTCTTTCGGGCCTCGGCGATGGTGGCGGCAACCCTGTCTGCCTGGGGAACTGTCAGGCGCCGGCGCTCGAGCGCATCCAGCACACCGGCCAGCGCCAGGTAGCGCGCGGCAGGCGATTTCATCCTGGCCGCATCCACCACGTCCTCGACGATCACCGCCAGCGAGGCCGCATCTCCCACGGAGGCAGCCAGGGCCTGGAGCTTTTGCAGCATCCCATCGGGGGTGCCTAGCTGGCGTGCGCGGGCCACCACTCCGCCCACGGTGTCAGGGCGGATACTGCTGAGCACGGCCGCGGTCAGGAAGGGGTCGTCTCCCGGTCGGGCGGCTAATCTGGCCAGTGCTTCCACAGCCCGGGGCTGCTTCCACTCGCCCAGGCTGAAGGCGACCTGCAGGCGCACCTGGGCATCGGGATCGTCCACCAGCGACACCAGCGCATCGCCCAGCGGTTCTTTCTCGCCGAGGAACCGCTCGGCCAGGCGCACCGCGTGGCGCCGCACCCCGGGATGGGCATCCTTCAACGCCGTGAGCACGTCGTCTGCGGTCAACTGTTTGAGGCCATCGAGCACGCAAAGGGCATGCACGCGCGCCTCGGGACGAGCGGAGGCTAGCAGTTTTCGCACGGGAGCAGCTGCCTCGGCCTTGCCGCGCCACAGGAGGGTCTGCGTCGCCAGGTCGCGCTGGATGCCGTTGGGGCTAGCCAGCAACGCGGCCAGCGCGGGGGGCTCCAGCTGGTTGAAGCGCGGCACCGCGCGCAACGGTTTGTTTGCGGGACGCACTCGATAGAGCCGACCCATCGAGGCGCCCGCGCGCGTGTCCACCCGTGCCAGCTCTTCGGGGGGAATCCAGCGCGGATGCTCGATCACGAAGCGATACATATCGACGATCCACAGGGCGCCGTCGGGTCCTGTTCGGGCCTGCACCGGGCGGAACCAGCCATCCAGCGACCCCAGAAACTCGCGATCCGCTTCGTCCGCGGCGCGGCTACCCAGGAAGGAACTGCCCCGGGGCCGCAGGAGCTCGCGATGCACGGAGAGACTCACCGGCTCGCAGGTGAAGAGGTTGCCGGTGAAGTCGGATCCGAGCAGGTCGTCGCGATAGACCCCCAGCCCACAGGCCGCCGTCACTCTGCCCGAGGGGCCGGACAGTTTGAACAGCTGCAGCGAACGTCGAGGAAACAGGGTGTTCCACCCTGGATAATCCGGCACGTGTGCCGTCGGTGTCGGGTAGGCGACGTGGGGGTTCCGCCGCAGGTAATGGTCGGGCAGGACCAGGTGGCGGGCCAGGTTGCTGTTGTCGCAGCCGAACCAGTTGTCCCAGTCGTCTCGCACGCGTCCCTGCTGGGTACGACCGGTGGCCGGCTCGAGGGTGCCGTCGTCGGGTCGGATGCGAAAGTCGCGATCGCCCAGCTTGACGACCTTGCCTTCGGGTGTGGTGATCGCTCCGCCGAACAGGCCGCACGAGCCGTGCACCCAGCCATCCAGCCCGAAGACCAGGCTGTTGACCCGCGCCTGGTAGTTTTCCGTGCCGAACCCCGAGAAGAGCTTGCGCACTGTGCGCGCCTGGCCGTCGGGGCCTTTTCCCTCGGCAAACAGGATGTCGGGGGCGGCGCAAATCAGCACCCCGTCGCGCCAGGCAGTCACGCCGGTGGGAAAGGGGATCTTATCGACGTAGAGGGTGCGTTTATCGTAGATGCCATCGCCATCGATATCCTCGAGGTAGACGACCCGTCCGCCGGGCTGGAACGTCCCCTGCACCCCCGAGGGGTAGTCGGCCATCTCAGCCACCCACAGGCGGCCGTCGGGTCCAAAGTCGATGGCCACGGGACTTTGCACCAGTGGCTCAGCCGCGACGAGGTCGATGGTCAGCCCGGCCTTCGTGGCTAGCTCGGCGGCCGATTGCTGGGGCGATAGGGGGAGCGTGCCGCTGGTCTTCTCCGGGTTGAACGTCGGGCGAAACTGACGGAGCAGCGGCTGGCGGACGGCCTCGATGATCGGGCGTTCGAGCCCTGCCTGGTAGCCGGTCGGGATGTCGTAGTAGACCATCGCGCCGCCTCCCTCGTAGCCGCCTTCCTTGCGTATGCGCTCGGAGGGAACATAGCCGGGGGCATCGTTGCTGTAGGCGTTGATCCACAGGCGCCGGCCATCGAGTTCCTTCTTGAGCCGCAGGGCGTAATCGACAACGACCTCGCCGGGGAGAAACACCATCGCCAGGGAGTCTCCGAAGGCCCAGGTGAGGATGCGATAGTCGATGCTGGCGCGCAGCTTTTCGCCGCGATCGAGGCGGGCGAGTTGCATCTGGGCATGGTAGCCGACCGCGCCGCCCCGGGTAGCTCGTCGCTGCCATTCCTCGCGGGTGGGTAGCTTATCCAGTGGTAGGTTGACCGTGCGCGAGGTCACCTCGAGCGTGCCAGTCACGGGGGCCAGGTATCCGGTCAACAGGCGTTTCACCTCGCGGGCGATCTCCTGGCCCTGGCGCGAGGCGATCTCGACCTTGTCGCCGGTGACGCCGGATGAGGGGTTGCTGTCGGCACCACACCCCACGGAGACAAGAGCGACACTGCCAGGATGGTCGTCCTCGATGGCCTGCTGGGCATGGCCGGGCCAGTCTCCACCGATCTTGTTGTGCGAAAGGGTGACGGCGTGACAGGCATAGTTGACCCACAGCGCCCGCAGTTTCCCCTCGGGGCTGCGCACGGCGAGAAGTGGGAGGTCGTGATCGACAGGGCCGCCAGCAGTGCGTCGATTGATGGCGAACCTGGCCCGGCCGATGCCCCAGGTGATATGTGCCGGTTGACGATCAGCCAGGGCGGCCAGGGCGGCCTTCTCCAGGCCATCGATGAACTGTCGGGTGTACTGCTCGATGTGGTCCTGGTGCTCCTTCGGAATGGGGGTGCTGAAGATGGTAGCACACAGGCCGCGGACCATCGGCGCGGTGTGGGTGTGCGTGGCGGTGATGGCCAGGCGATCGCGGTGTACGCCGTGCTTTTCAAGGCGCCGGGCAAGCTCGGCGGTGATGTCCGCTGAAACACCCAGGTTATCGACCGTGAGGACGACAGCAGGGTTCGTCTTGCCCAGGGCCAGCGCCTTGGCCCAGATGCGCTGCTGCACGCCTTCGGATTCGGTGCGCCGGAAGCCGAACCCGTTGAGCCGGACCGGATGCTTTGGGGTAATATCGACCCGCCCCACACCGACCTCGTGGAGGTTCGAGGCCGGTGCGGCCAGCAAGGTGGCCGGAAGCACGGCGACCATCAGAACGACACGAATCAGAGACGACATGGCCCCTCCGAGGAATGCGAGGATGGCGGGCAAGATGCAATCGAGTCTACGCTCTGCCACACCTGACAACAAGGCGCCAGGTAGTTCGGCTCGTCGACGGATTTGCCTGGAAAAATCCCGGTGGAACTCGCGGTGCGAGGAGTTACACTGAGAAGGCCTGCCGCTCACCCTGCCTGGCCTCCCCCCTGGAGCCTCTGTCCGAGGAAAGCCTTCATGGTCGTCACCGCTTGGAACCCCTCGCCGGACTGGGTGGCTTGCTTCCGCCTCATCGTCGTGCTGGCGCTGGGGCTGTCTGCACTGATGGATGCCGGGTGGAGTCAGGCGCGCGGCGACGAAGCGTTCCGCACCCAGGTGGCTCCCTTCCTGAACACACACTGCGTGCGCTGTCATGATGCGAAGAACCGGCGCGGCGAACTCGACCTGACCCGTCTGACGCCAGGCCGCATCCTCGAAGATTTCCGGCAGTGGGAGCACGTGGTCACCTTTGTGCGGAAGGGGGAGATGCCACCGGAATCGGCCCGACAACCGACGGCTGCGCAGCGCAGCGAGTTTCTGAAGGCGCTTGAGAAAGTCTTGCAGACCGAGGCGCGAAAGCTGGCGGGCGACCCTGGCGTGGTGCCGCCGCGCCGACTGAGTAACGCCGAGTATGACAACACGATCCACGACCTGACCGGGGTGGATATCCAACCGGCGCGGTCGTTCCCGGCGGATCCGGCCTCGGGAGAGGGCTTCACCAACACCGGCGAGGCGCTGACCATGTCGCCTAGCCTGTTCAAGAAGTACTACGGGGCTGCCGAGCAGGTGGCCGATCACGCCATGCTGACCACGGCCGGGCTTCGCTTTGCGCCACACCCGGTGATCACCTTCGCCGATCGACAGAAGTATTACGAGCAACAGATTCTCCGCTTCTACGAGGCACACGCGGTTGATCCGGCGAAGTACCTGTCTGCACTGTGGCTCTACCGGGAAACTGCACCCGAGTCGCGTCCGGCCACAATCGAGGCCTGGGCCCGCGACCAGAAACTGAGTCCGATCTACGCCCGACATCTCTGGGATCTTCTCCAGAGCGAGGAGAAGGACGCCTTCGCGCTGAGCTGGTTGCGGGCGCGGTGGAAGGCACTGCCTCGGCCGAAAACCGCCGGTAAGCCGGTCGTCGCGGAGGTGGAAGCCGCTGTGCGTAGCCTGGCGATGGACTGTCAGCGCCTGAGCCGGGAGCTGTGCCCCGAGGAGACCCCAGCCATCGTGGCGCACGCCGGCAACGCGCCCATTGACCATCTCGAACGTCGGCGACAGACCGCCACCCGCCGCGACACCTTCGACAGCGCCAGGCTCCTGCAGCAGACGGTGAAACTGGAGTACGGCGAGTGGAATCAGCGCCGGGAGCTGCCCGTGATCGTGGAGCTGGCTGGCCTCGGCGATGCACGGCCCGAGGGGGCCCTGATTGTCGAGGGGCAGTTTTCTACCAACAGCGCCACGACCGACGGCAAGAAGAAATGGTCGCTGCGTCAGCTGGTCGAGCAGCACTTGCCCGAGCAGTTCGGCACGCTGCGGTTCGGCACTCATCCGCAGGGCGCACGCATCAGCCCGGATGCCTTCGTCTTGGTGGGTGGAGCCTCCAGGCAGCCGCTACAGATCCGTCTGCCGACGAAGGCGATTCCTCTGCGCGGCAAGGGGAGCGTGACCTTGACGTTGACCTGCCGGCTGGATCGCAACAGCCCCGGCGCGATGAGCGTGCACATCACCGACCGCGTGGACAGCCGAGCGGAGGCGCCTGCACTGCCTCTCATCACCCCGGGGCATCCACGGCAGGCGGCGGTAGAGGCCTCGGCGGGTGCGTTTTGTCGGGTCTTCCCCAGTCGCTTCTTCCACGTCGATGCGACGCGCGGGCTCTCGGCCGGGTTCCATCTCATCGAGGGCTTCTTCCGTGACGATCAGCCACTGTGCCGCTCGGTGCTGACACCCGCGGAGAAGAGCGAACTCGACCGCCTGTGGCGCGAACTTTACTTCGTCACCGGCATCTGGGAGAAGCTGCTGCGCGGCTTCGTGTTCTTCGAACGCTCCGAACGAAACTTCCTCAAACACGCCGACTTCGACGCCTTCAAGGAGGAAGATCCCGACCTCGTCCAGGACGACACCATCGCCCGGCTGGCTGCGGTGTATCTGCGCCGCTCGGGCGTCAAGCTGGAAGGCAGCGCTCTGGAGAAGCACCCTATCAGCGTCTTCTTCACCGAGATCCGCCAGGGGCTGCGTGAGCACGCCGAACAACGCAAGCAGACCGAGCAACTCTATCGCGATGATCTCCTCGCCTTCGCTGCTCGCGCTTACCGTCGACCGTTGCGCGCGGAGGAACGTACGGCGCTGGAGGCGTTCTATACCCGGGTGTGCCGCGATCGCGCTCACGGACTGGAAACCGCAGTGCGCTCCTCTCTGGTACGCATCCTCGTGTCGCCGCACTTCTGTTTGCACTACCAGCCGACGCCGGCAGGAGAGGGTGTCGCGCCGCTACCGGACCTGGCCCTTGCATCGCGATTGAGTTACTTCCTCTGGGCGGGGCCACCCGACGAGGAGTTACTGCACCTGGCCCAGGCCGGCAAGCTGCGCGACAGCGCCACCCTGCGGTCCCAGGTGCGTCGGATGACACGCGATCCACGCGTGAGCCGATTCGCGCTGGAGTTCTTCGGCCAGTGGCTGGGCTATCGCGACTTCTTGACGCAGGAAGCGGTGTCTCGGGATAGCTTTCCTGGCTTCGATGATGGCCTTCGCCAGGCCATGTTCGAGGAGCCCACCCGGCTGGTCACACATCTGGTGCGGAGTAACAGCCCACTCACCGAGCTATTGAACGGCGACGCCACCTTCGTCAATCCTCGCCTGGCCAAACATTACGGGCTGAGCCTCGCTGGCGACGACTGGCAGCGCGTAACCGGCCTGCGGGAGAAGGGGCGTGCCGGGGTGATGGGCATGGCAGTCTTTCTGACGCGTTACTCGCAGCCGCAGCGCACGAGTCCGGTCAAGCGGGGCTTCTGGATGGTACACAAGGTGCTGGGTGAGCACATTCCGCCGCCTCCACCGAATGTGGCCGTGCTACCCGCCAAGGAGACCGACGCGCAGGGAAAGACGATCCGCGAGTTGCTGCGCCTGCACGTCGAGGATGCCAACTGCGCACGCTGCCATCAGCGGTTCGATCCGATCGGGCTGGCCATGGAAGGGTTCGACCCCATCGGACGCACTCGCACCCGCGACCTGGCCGGCCGACCGATCGACAACCGCGTCACGCTGCCTGGCGGCAAGGAAGCGCGCGGTGTGCCGGAGTTTGCCGACCATCTCGTCGCGCAACGCCAGGCGGAGTTCGCCCGCACCCTGTGCCACAAGTTCCTGGGGTATGCTCTTGGCCGCTCGTTACAGCTGTCCGATCAACCGCTGCTTGAGCGGATGCAGAGCGAGCTGGCACGCTCGGGATATCGGCCCGCGTGCCTGTTCGAGCTAGTGGCCACCAGCCCGCAGTTTCTCACGCAACGCTGCAAGGATTTCTCGCCGACCCGGTTTCGGGCGGATCGTTCATCTCGGGGGGAACCATGATGACAGACTTCTCGCGACGCGCGCTGCTAAAAGGCCTGGGCATCACCATCGCTCTGCCCTGGCTGGAATCGCTCCGGGCGCTGGCCAGCGCGGGGGCCAGCAAAAAGGCTCCGCAACGGTTCGCCTGCCTGTTCATCGGGGATGGCATCTCGCCGCCGACCTGGTGGGCCCGGGGCAAGGGAGCCGCCATGGAACTGGGTCCCAGCCTGGAACCGCTGGCTCCGTTCCGCGAGAAGCTCAACGTCATCAACGGCCTGTTCAACAAGGAGGGCGATGGCGGCCATGCACGCTGCACCGGCAATATCCTGTCGGGTTCGGCACTGCATCGGGGGCGAACCATCAAGGGCGGCGTCAGCATGGATCAGATGCTGGCTCGGCACTTCGAGGAGCAGACGGCGCTACCTAGCCTGGTGCTGGGGTGCGAGCATCCGGTGAGCGGCTTCCACGAGAGTCAGTACTCGATGGTCTATGCCTCGCACATCTCCTGGCGCACGCCGGACTCGCCGGTCCCGATGGAGCTGCACCCCTCGCTGGCGTTCGACAGCCTGTTCGGCGCCCGGGCCGGCAAGCTGCAGGGCAGCATTCTCGACGAGGTGCTGCAGCAGGCGAACGACCTGCGCGGCAAGGTCAACGGCACCGATCGGGGCAAGCTCGACGAGTTCTTCTCGTCGGTGCGCGAAACTGAACAGCGCGTGCAGCGGCTCAACCGCTTGGCCGTCGACGAGGGGCCCCGGGTTCCTGCCGGTCAGCGGCCGGCGCCGGGGCAGCCGAAGGATTTCAAGAGCTACGCCCGGCTCATGTGCGACATCATCGCGCTGGCGTTTCAGACCGACCGCACGCGCATCGCCACACTGCTTTTGTCGCGCGATCTCTCCGGGCAGGTGTATCCCTTCCTCGGCATTCGCGACGACCACCACAGCTACTCCCACGCCAACACAGGGC
Source organism: Gemmataceae bacterium (assembly GCA_046350255.1). Classification (GTDB taxonomy): domain Bacteria; phylum Planctomycetota; class Planctomycetia; order Gemmatales; family Gemmataceae; genus CALDUY01. The sequence continues at coordinate 81,953 of JAXMAV010000007.1, read as the reverse complement.
CGGCTTACCAGGCCATCGTGAAATGCCATGTCGAACAGTATGCCTACTTGCTCGACAAGCTCGCGAAGATGCCCGAGGGAGAAGGCTCCGTCCTCGACAATTCCTGCATCATGTTTGTGTCCGAACACTGGGATGCCCACAATGGCACCCGGGTGCCACTGCTGCTCACAGGCTCGCTGGGTGGAGCGCTGGAGACCGGGCGCACCCTCGATTATCTCGCTGCCGGGAACGATAGGCGCAAGCTGTGCTCGCTCTATTTGGGTCTGATGGACCGCATGGGCCTGAAGTTGCCGGCCTTCGGCGATGCCCGCGAGCGCCTGGCCGGACTGTAGTAGTTTTCCCCATAACGGATCCGATGAGGGTGGTTTCTCTCCTCGTCGGATCGGTTCTCGTCTCCTGGTCCCTGGTGGTGTTCCTCGATGATGACCATGTCCCGGCTATCGCTGACGCGGGTGGCTCTGCTGGCCTTCCTGCCTGGTGTGTTGGCTCCCACTCCGTGCCTGGCCCAGGGGCAGGAAGCCGTCAAGGCGGCCTACACCAAGTACGAGTATCGCATCCCGATGCGTGATGGACGCCGGCTCTTTACCGCCGTCTACGTGCCCAAGGATGACAGTGTCCGCTATCCCATCCTGCTGAAGCGCACGCCCTACAGTGTGCAGCCCTACGGGCCAAGCGCCTACCCCGACAACCTGGGGCCGTCGCCACTGTTCGCCAAGGAAGGCTATATCTTCGTCTACCAGGACGTGCGCGGCCGGTGGATGTCTGAGGGCGAGTTCGTCAACATGCGGCCGCATTTGACCGACAAGAAGGCACGCGGCGCGGGTCGGGCCGACCTCATCGACGAGGGGACCGACACCTACGACACCATCGCCTTTCTGCTCGACAAGGTGCCCAACCACAACGGCAAGGTTGGGATGTGGGGCATTTCGTATCCGGGGTTTTACGTCGCGGCCGGCATGATCGACGCTCATCCCGCGCTGAAAGCGGCTTCGCCCCAGGCGCCCGTGACCGACTGGTTCATCGGCGATGACTTTCACCACAACGGCGCGCTGTTCCTGCCGCACCTGTTCAACTTCCTGTCCCGGTTCGATCGACCGCGACCCGAGCCAGTGCGCAAGTTCAACCCGACCTTCGATCATGGCACGCCCGATGGCTACGACTTCTTCCTGCGTCTGGGACGCCTCAGCGACGCCAACAAACGGTTCCTCAAGGGTGAGGCGAAGTTCTGGGACGAGGTGATGCAGCATGGGACCTACGACGAGTTCTGGAAGTCGCGTAATATCCGGCAGCATCTCCGTGACGTGCGCCCGGCCGTCCTCACCGTTGGCGGTTGGTACGACGCCGAGAACCTCTTTGGCGCGCTGGAGGTCTACAAGCACCTGAAGAAGCAATCGCCGAAGACGAGCAACCGCCTGGTGATGGGGCCGTGGGTCCACGGCGGCTGGAGCGGCGGCGACGGCGAGAGCCTGGGCGATATCTCCTTTCACGCCAAAACCGCGGAGTATTACCGCAAGCAGATCGAGCTGCCGTTCTTCGAGCATCACCTCAAGGGCAAGGCGCTCGATCAGGCTCCGGAAGCCTGGGTCTTCGAGACGGGCACCAACCTCTGGCGCAAGCACGATACCTGGCCACCCAAAGCCTCTCGTCCGCGCTCGTTCTATCTCGATGCGGGAGGCGCACTCCGCGACAACGCGCCGGCTGGTAGTAAAAGCGACGAGGGCCATGACGAGTACCTGAGCGATCCCGCCCGACCGGTGCCCTACATCAACAAGACGGTCATTGGCATGGTCACCGAGTACATGACGGCCGACCAGCGATTCGCTTCCCAGCGGCCCGATGTGCTCGTCTACCGCACCGCGCCACTGGAGCAAGACGTCACTCTGGCCGGGCCCATCGAGGTAGAGCTATTCGTCTCCACCACCGGTACAGATGCCGACTTCGTCGTGAAGGTGATTGATGTGTTCCCGGACGATCATCCCGACCCGAAGAACAACCCCACAGGAGTGAAGATGGGAGGCTACCAGAAGCTAGTGCGCGGTGACGTGATGCGGGGGAAGTTCCGCGACAGTTTCGAGAAGCCGCAGCCGTTCGTGCCCGGCAAGGTCACGCCGGTGCGCTTCACCTTGCCGGACATCTACCACACCTTCCGCCCGGGGCATCGGATCATGGTGCAGGTGCAGTCGTCGTGGTTCCCGCTGGTCGATCGCAATCCGCAGACGTTCGTCGATATCTACACCGCGGGGGCGGGCGATTTTCGCAAGGCGACCCATCGCATTCACCGGACGGCCGAGCATCCTTCGCGGATCAGTGTGCGGGTGATGCCCTGACCGGGTGGATGCTCAGGGCGAGAAGCCAACCGGCGAACCCGGGGCCGGCGTCGTCGGTCCAGGCGTGGGAGCGGGGCGGTTCCAGCTACCCGGAGAGGCCGGCCGGGGCATGCCCAACTTCACGGCTGGTGTCTGGCTGCGAAGATCAGAAGGCGGAGCGGGGAAGGGCGTGGCCTGGCTGGCGCCCGCCTCCTCGGCCCGTGTAGCGGGGGTTTCCTCCGCCGACACGCCGCGAGCGATCGGTCGGGGGGCCCCGAGGATGGGAATGGCAGGCGGCAACGTCTGGCGCACCACCACTCGACTGGCCGGCGAGGCCTGGGTCGGCGTCGTCGATCCCGAGGCGCTGGCCACCATGGTGGCCGCCGGGCGGCGCGTTTCGCGGAGGTGCTGGAGCCAGATCTGTTCCAGTTCATCCACCGAGCGGATCTGATAATGCGTCATCAGAGCCTGGTCCCAACCGCTACGCATCCCATCCGAGATGAAGTTCAGGAACTCCTGCCGGCTCGAACGTCCCACCAGGTAGTTGGTGACCGAGTAGCCCTCGGCGTAGAGGACCATCACATCGCGGGGGTACTGGGTCAGAGCGAATAGTCGGCGCAGGGGGATCATGCGGCCCGGAGTGGCCAGGATCTGGCGCACCAGGGTGTCATGTCGGGTGCGTTCCTGGTCGTCCTCGGAGAGGACACTACCGCCTTCGTCGGCCCACCGGGGTACCGGGCAGCGGAAGTGAAAGGCCAGCACCGTGTGAGTGACCTCATGGGGCAGCACACTGTAGGTCAGGCGTTCGAGCGTACCCTCGATCTGCATTTCCATGCTGAGGATGCGGCCGCGGTCGAAGGCGAACGAGGTCGCCCCGCCCGAGCCGTTGTAGCTGACCTTGACCTTGAGTGGGCAGGGCTGTCCCCAGGTCGGCATCTCGGTGCCGAGCCACTCGATGGCCTTCTGTTTTCGATGGTATTCCGCCCATTCGCCGATGTGCTTGGCGATCTCCGGAGTGGTAGCCTCGACGATGAAGTTCTTGGTCCGATATTGAGCAGCCAGCGAGGACAGAGCACCCAGGAGTACGACAATGACCCAGCGACGTGCGACCATGCGTCGGGTCTCCTCTGGAATCGGAGGACGTGACAGGAAGGAACGAACCAGGGCACGGCTGTTCCAGAAGAACTGTAACCGCAAATGACGAGCCAGGAGAGCCAGACGTGCTCAGATTCCATGGGGTGGGCGCCCCAATCAACGTCCTGTCCTCGACTTGCGACCTGGGTAAGGCGCGCCGGCCACTCGGCAGGTTTCTCTCTTCGTTGTAAAACCTTCCACCCGCAAACTCCCGTTGCTACAACCCCCACGACCGGCAGACCCTCGCCAGAGACGCCAGCCTCTCCAGCCTTCGAGGTCAGGGCGCGACCTTGCCGGGTGCGCGGACGCCCTTGCCCTGAACCTTGGTGGCGCTGTCGCCCAGGTCTGCCCGGGCGGCATCCGCCAACTTCTTCAGCCGTTCCACCACTTCGGGATGGCGCGCCACCAGGTTGACGGTCTCGGCTCGATCCGCCTCGAGGTCGTACAGAGCCAGGGGCGTGTGCTTCTGCGCATAGGGGCCTGGCTTGCCATCCTGGCCGGGTTTCTGGCCCTCCATGCTGCGGTACTCGTGGGGGAAATGCAGCTTCCACTTCCCACTCCGCATGGCCTGGAGTTCCCGCCCCCACCAGAAGAAATAGGCTGGCTGCGGGCTATGCGCGCCTGCGCGTCCTTCGATCAGGGGAAGGACGCTGCGTCCATCGATGGGATGCGTCGGGAGGCGGGCCCCCACAATCTGGGCGATGGTGGGAAACAGGTCGATGGTCATGGCTGGCTCGTGGCAGACGCTCCCCGCTGGAATGCGACCGGGCCAGCGCATCAGGCAGGGCACGCGCACCCCGCCCTCGAAGTTCGTTCCCTTCCCTTCGCGAAGTCCGCCGGTCCCTCCGGCATGATGGCCGTAGCTCAGCCAGGGGCCATTGTCCGAGGTGAAGATCACCAGGGTGCGCTCGTCGAGTTTCAGCCGGGCCAAGGTGGCCAGAATCTGCCCGACCGACCAGTCGATTTCCTCGATCACATCGCCGTAGAGTCCCTGGACAGACTTCCCGGCGTGCCGCGCAGAGACAAACAGTGGAACGTGCGGCATGGAATGAGGCAGATAGAGAAAGAAGGGGCGATCGCGGTGCTTCTCGATGAAGCGAACCGCGCGCTCGGTGTAAGCTGTCGTGAGCTTCGACTGATCCGGGTCGGTGGCGATCACCTTCTCTCCCTCGATCAGAGGTAACGCCGGGAATTTGGAGGTGGGATGCTTCGGCCACATGTCGTTGGAGTAGGGCAACCCATAATAGTCATCGAAGCCGTGCCGGGTCGGCAGGAAGGGGGGCTGGTGTCCCAAGTGCCATTTGCCGTAGATGGCCGTGGCGTACCCCCGCGCCCGGAGTAGTTCGGCCAGGGTGGTCTCCTTGTCGGAGATGCCTGTCTTGGTCGAGGGGCCCAGCGCGCCCAGGATCCCCACGCGATTGGGGTAGCAGCCGGTGAGCAGGGCCGCCCGCGAGGCAGAGCAAACCGCCTGAGCCGCGTAGAAGTCGGTGAACCGGCGTCCCTGACGGGCCAGCCGATCGAGATGCGGTGTGGACCAGCCCCGGGCACCGTAGCAGCCCAGGTCGCCATGGCCCAGATCATCGGCAAAGATGAGGATGACGTTGGGTGGGGTGCCCGTCTCGGCCCGGACGAGGCTCGCGCCGAAAAATACCGCCAGGAGCATCGCCAGGTGTCGCATCATAAGAGCTTATCCCTTAAGCAGTTTACGACGAGAGAATGCGAGATATTTGCCACCAGGCGACATTTTCTCATTTTTCTCTGTCCTCTTTTTGCCTCTCGCTTCGTTTCACTTGATAGATGGGGCTCACCCATCAGAATGCCATCATGGTCGGCGTCGCCAAATCGCTCCGAACCGCCAGCGCGTCTCGCCCACGCGCTGGTGGTACTTTCCTGGCTCCCTGGTTCTGCGCCCAGTCCTTCGCCCCAGATCAGGGAGCTGGGATTCTTTTCCGATCACAGCTTGCCCAGAATCACCCGAGCCGCGTTCCAGCCGGCTGCCCCAATCACACCTCCACCCGGATGCGCAGCCGACCCACACAGGTACAACCCACGCACGGGTGTACGGTATCCCGCCCAACCCACTACCGGGCGCAGGAAGAATAGTTGATTCAGCGTCATCGCTCCCTGGAAGATGTTGCCTCCCGTGAGGCTGAAGGTGCGCTCCAGGTCGAGCGGCGTGACGATCTGTCGGGCAATCACCGACGACTTGAAGCCCGGGGCGTACTCCTCGAGGATGTCGAAGCATCGATCCGCGAAGCGGTCCTTGGCCGTGTCCCAGTCGCCTTCGGCGAGCTTGTACGGAGCATATTGAATGAACATCGACATCAGATGCTTGCCCGCCGGCGCCACGCTGGGATCGACAGCCGACGCCATGGTGCATTCCAGCACCGGGTTCTGCGATGGCCGGCCATACTTGGCATCGTCGTAGGCACGTTCGATGTAGTCCTGGTCGGGACAGATGTGGACCGTGCCACGATGCTGCGGACCAGGTTCGTGACCGGGCAGGCACCGGAAACTGGGCAACCGTTCCAGGGCGACGTTGATCTTCAGGCTGGCACTCTCGTAGCCAATGCGTCCGATGGCCTCGGCGAACTCGGGCGGCAGCTCCTTCGGGTCCATCAATCGCGTGAAGGTGATGTGGCAGTCGGCATTGCTGGCGACCACTGGCGCCAGGAGTTCGTCGCCGTTCTCCAGCACCACACCCTGGACAGCTCCGCCGCGCATCAAGAACCGGCGGACGGGAGCGTTGACCCGAATTTCGGCGCCGGCGGCCTTCGCGGCCGAAGCCAGCGCCTGGGTCAGCCCGCCCATGCCACCCTGGACGTAGGCCCATACACCGCGCTTGCCGTTCGTCTCACCCATGACGTGATGAAAGAGGACATAAGCCGTCCCGGGCATCGAGGGCGAGGCGAAAGCGCCGATGATGGCATCGGTGGCCAGCGTGGCCTTCAGCTGCTCGCACTCGAACCAGCGGTCGAGGATGGTGCGGGCGGGGCCGGTGAGGATCTCCACCGCCTCGCCCATCTTGGCTCCCATGGCCCGGAATGCCAGGCCCAGCCGAGCCAGGCGCCAGAGGTCGCTCAGTCCCGGGCGCAACAGGTTGGCCGGCTTCTGGATCAGCGTCGGCTCGAGGACATCGGCGACGCGTTCGAGCATGGCCTCGTACCGGGGATAAGCCTCGGCGTCCTTCTTGCTGAACTTGGCGATCTCGCGGTGGGTCAACTCCCGGTCGCCACCCATGAGCAGATAGCGCCCATCGAGGAATGGAGAGAACGACGACGGCATGCGTTCGAGCAGAGCAAACCCGTGCTCGCGGAGTTTCAGGTCGCGAATGATCTCGGGACGAAACAGGCTGTTGACGTAGGCTGCGGTCGAAACCTTGAAGCCTGGGAAGGTTTCTTCCGTCACACAGGCGCCGCCGACGACGTGGCGCCGTTCCAGCACCAGCACCTTCTTGCCGGCTCGGGCCAGGTAGGCCGCCGTTACCAGGCCGTTGTGTCCTGCCCCCACGACGATCGCGTCGTACCGCCCACTCATGGCAAATCCTCCGTTAACCCGCGATCATTGTAGGGGCTCGGCCGGACCGGTACACTGACCGCATGACAAACGTCGATGCCAGCGCCGATGCGTCACTCGACGAGCATGGCCGCCTGAACGGCCGGCTGCACGTGTTCGTGGCTTTCGACTGGGGTGACGAGGTCAATCTGGAGCTGGCGCGGAAGCAGGGCGCGGGCGTGGTGCTCGATATGGTCCGTCGGCCACGCACGCCTCAGAGCATCGCCTATCGGCCGCCGCCGCTGCGGTTCCCGCTGGGGCCGATCGCCATCGGCATGCCGGGTATGACCGGCACGGTGATCCGCTCGGCCGAGGCCACGGTGTTCGACTTCGCGGGCGTCAGCGTGGCCATGCAGTTTCCCTTCAGCCTGCCCTCCGACGACCTGCGCGAGCTGGCCGCGCGTCTCAATGAACCTGCCACTGCCACCCAGATCATGCAGACGGCGCGCGCGGCGCTGGAGCCACTGTATCACAAGTTGCTCCCCGCCATCACTCGCCCCGCCTGGGCCGATCAGTTCTGGGAAGAGTACTTTGTCTTCCTGTTGCCTCCAGCCGCTTCTGTTGCACCTGATGTCCTGCTTGCCGACCGGCGCGACTGGTTGTCTGGCCTCCTGCGCCTCGAAGATCAGGCGCTGAGTTCCCAGGAAGTGGCCGAGGCGCTGCGCCTCTTCCTCCGCTATGGCAACGATGACATTTTCATCCCCGACTGGGGCGCCGCTGTCCTGGTCGATCGCGAGGGAGAAAGTACTGAAACGCTGCAGGCCATCGAGTTTGCCAACCTCCAGCTGCTCGAGTATCGCCACATCGACCAGCGACTTGACGGCGTACTTGTCCAGGCCGACGACCTGCTCCGCCGCGTGGGCCGTTCCCGGCTGCCTTTGTGGCGTGGCCATCAGGGGCCGCTGCGCCAGCTGGGCGAGCTGCGCGTCGAGGCCAACGGCCTGTTCGAGCGGACCGGCAACGTGCTCAAACTGGTGGGTGACCAGTACATCGCGCGCGTCTATCGCCTGCTGGCGACGCGTTTTCATCTGCCCGAGTGGGAGAAAGGCATCCAGCGCAAACTCGAGGTGCTGGAGGGGGTCTACCAGGTCATCTCGCACCAGAGCAGCGATTTTCGCTCGGAGTTTCTCGAAGTCATCGTCGTCCTGCTCATCCTCATCGAGGTCATTCTCAGCCTGACGCGTCACTGAGTTTTTCCGAGGGTGGCTCCTCGCTACCGACCTTGTGCGCGAAGGCGGAATCTGCTCCGCTGGAGGGCGTCCCACCCAGGATGTCCTGCGCGACATGGTGGTTTCGTTACACACGCACAGCTGGTTCTCTCTGCTCGAAGGAGCCGCCAGCCCTGCGCGCCTGGTCGAACAGGCGGCGGCAGGCGGGCACACTGCCCTGGCCCTGACCGATACGAATAATCTCTACGGGGCGGTGCCCTTCGCGGAGCTGGCCGCCCGCGCCGGACTGCGCCCTCTGCACGGGGCGCAGCTGCGCCATGCCGAACACCGCGCGGTTGTGCTGGCCGCCGATCGGACCGGCTATCGCAGTTTGTGCCGACTCATCAGCCGGGTGCAGCTGGCCCCGGTGGAGGCAGAGGAGGGCAGTGAAGTTCCCGACCTGCCCACGCTGCTGGCCGCGCATCACGAAGGGGTGCACCTGCTGGTCGATGACCCGGCGCTGGCCGAGCTATTGCATGAGGCTTTCCCGGGTCGGCTGTGGCTGGAGCTGATCCGCCCTGGCGATCCTCGCCACGAGCGCCGGCTGGATGAGTGCGCTCGTCGCCTGGGGCTTCGCGTGGTGGCCAGCACGGCCGCACGCCTGATCGACCCGGACGAGTATGCCATCCTGCGGTTGGGCGCCGGCATCCGCGATGGCGACCTGCTCGACCGGGTGCCGCGCCTGCTGGAGTACGGCCCCGAGCATCGGTTGCTTTCGATGGCCGAGATGACCGAACGGTTCCGCGATCGGCCCGACGCGCTGCGCGCGAGCGACGACCTGGCCAGCCTCCTGCGTTCGGATCTCTTGCCGCGCGAACTCATCCTGCCCCGTCCGCGCCTGACGCGCCCGCTCGATCTGCTGGTCTATCTGAAGGCGCTGTGCGAGCGCGGCCTGCGCGAGCGCGGCCTGGGTCACGACCTGATCGCTCGCCAGCGGCTGCGCGAGGAGCTGGCCATCCTCCAGGCCAACGACCTGGCCGGCTACTTCCTGACGGTACGCGACATCACCCGCGAGGTTCGCCGGCGAGGCCACAACATGGCGCTGCGTGGCAGCGCGGGCAACTCGCTGGTGTGCTATCTGCTCGGCATCACCGAGGTCGATCCGCTACGGTTCCACCTGGAAATGGAGCGATTTCTTCATCCGGGCCGGGTGGATCTGCCTGACATCGACCTGGACTTCGACTGGAAGGTGCGCGACGAGATCATCGCTCATGTCATCCAGCGCTACGGGCCCGCTCACGTGGCGCGCATCAGCACCCATCTCTACTTTCAACCGCGTTCGGCCTTTCGCGAGGCGGGCAAACTCCACGGCCTGTCCGGCGCGCAGATCAGCGAGCTACTCATGCGACTGGAGGCCCGCGTGGACGACATCCTGCTTCCGGACCCGGCAGCGCGTCCGCGCGTCGAGCCCGCGCCACCGGGGTTTCCGCTCGAACCGGCGCGCTGGCGGCGCATCGTGGCCGACGGACGCCGACTGCTGGGGCGGCCGCATCATCTGTCGCTGCACTGCGGGGGCATTGTCATCACGCCTCAGCCGGTGGAGGACTACGTCCCGGTGCAGTGGGCCGCCAAGGGGGTGCGGATGACGCAGTTCGAGAAGGACGCCGTCGAGTACATCGGCCTGGTGAAGATCGACCTGCTGGGCAACCGCGCCCTGGCCACGGTGGACGAGGCGATCCGACATGCGGGGGCAGGCATTCCCTCCAGCACCGCCTGCGCCGACGATCCGGCCACCCTCGCCCTGGTGCGGGCTGGCGATACCCTGGGCGTCACTCAGCTGGAATCGCCGGCGATGCGACACCTGCTCATCCAGATGCGGCCGCGCGGCCTGGACGACATCATTCAGTCGCTGGCGCTGGTGCGTCCCGGAGCCGCCTCCATCGGCATGAAGGAGCGCTTCATTCGTCGCCGGCAGGGGCTCGAACCGTTCGAGTTGACGCATTCCCTGCTGCGCCGACTGCTGGGCGAGACCGAGGGGCTGATGATCTACGAGGACGACGCCCTGCGTCTGATCCAGGCGCTGACCGGCCTGCCGCCCGCGGATGCCGATCGATTTCGCAAGCGCGTTAGCAAGCATCGCACCGACGAGGAAGCCGATGAGTTGCGCCAGGAGTTTCTGCGGCTCTGCGCCCGGGGAGGCAACTGGCCGGCGGAGTTCCTCGACGAACTGTGGCTGCAGCTGGCCAAGTTCAACCGCTACTCCTTCTGCAAGAGCCACTCAGTCAGCTACGGTCTGATCGCGTGGCAAGCCGCCTACCTGAAGGCGCACCACCCGGTCGCCTTCTGGGCCGCGGCACTGAACAACAACATGGGCGCTTACCCGCGGCGGGTCTACATCGAGGCAGTGAAGCGGGCCGGCATCCCTCTGCTGCCTCCCTGCCTCAACCGCTCGCGGCTGCAATTCCGGGCCGAGCAGGGGGCGATCCGCGTGGGGCTCGAGGCCATCGCCGCAGTCCCGGCCGAGGTGAAGGACTCTCTTCTCGAACAGCGCCAGCGGCACGGCCCTTACACGAGCCTGGCCGACCTGCGTCGCCGGGTCGCGCTGGGGCCGGAGACACTGGGTGTTCTCATTCGGGCCGGCGCGCTCGATTTCACCGGGCGCAATCGTCCCGCGCTGGTCCTCGAAGCGCACCTGGCCCGCTCCGCCGGCTCTGGAGGCGACCTGTTGACCGTCGATCCCACCGAGGGCTGGTCGCCCCCCGATGATCCCCCGGAGCGGCGCTGGCGCGACGAGTGGGATACCCTGGGCTTCGTGCTGGGGCCGCCCCTGGCTCAGGTGCTGGCCCGCCCCCTGCCGGCGCGTGGTCCCGCCGTCGTCCCCAGTTGCGAGCTTCCCGCTCACGTGGGGCGCCTGGTGCGTGTGGTCGGCGTGGTGGCAACGATGCGCCACGCCGTCGGTCAGGATGGACGGTTGGTGCAGTTCGTCACCCTCGAGGACGAGGCCGGCCTCGCCGAGGTGACGCTGTTCGCCGGCTCCTGCCCGCAGCTACCTTACCTTTCCCTGGGGCCATACCTGGCAACCGGAGTGGTCGAGGAGCGCTACGGAGCCGTGACCCTGACGGCGCGGCGCTTCGTGTCGCTGGGCAATCAATCCTCGAGCACAGCCGGGGTGAAGTCGTTCAACGGCACGTGGTAGTAGTACACCTGGAGCGTCAAGAGCGCCAGCGAGGTGAACATCAGTCGGCCGCCCTGCTCGGCCCACTCGTCGCCGGTGGGCGACCAGCTGCCCTTCTGATGACTGCGCCGTTCGTCTTCACCCTTGTCCTGCAGATCCAGAAGCAGCTCGCGCGCACGGGGGTTCCACGACTCCCAGGCCTCGCCGCCGGCATGGTGCATCGCCTGCGTGGCGTAGAAGAGGAAGTAGATGCTCGGCTTCTCCTTCGAGACGAAATTCTCGGGCCGAAGCATGTGCTCGATGGCCTTGGTGACACCCGGGTGCCGGGGACTCCACCCAAGATACTCACGGCACACCACCCCGGTGGCCGTGGTGGCACGTCCAGCGCCGGGAGTGTTGTAGCCGAAACCCAGGCCATTCGGTTCGGCCACCTGTGTGAGGAATAGCCCAGTTCGGGTGAATGCCGTGCCAGGAACGCTGAGGCCCGCATAGAGGCCCGCCTTCAGCGCAGAGAACTGCCAGCCGCTCACCGAGGTGTCGCCTTTCGCGCCAGGGCTGTACCCCCAGCTGCCCTCGGAGTGCTGCGCGCCTGCAATGAAGTTGACCGCCTTCTGGGCCGGAGCAAACAGAAGGGTGCGATCCCTGGTTTGTCCCAGCGCCTCGCAGATGGCGATGGTGGCCAGGGCGTTCTCGTAGGCGCTGTCGCTGAACTTACCCTCGGGCTTCTGCTGCTGCAGAAGGTAGACCAGGCCACGCAGCACCGTCTTGCGATACTTGCCTTGCTTGTGGGTTTCTCCCGCGCCGAGGAACGGCAGCAACCCAAAGGCGGTACCGGCGACATCGAACTTCTGCCCGGGCTCCAGGCAGTTGCACTTCCCGGCGAGATGGAACCCATCGGTGGCCCACTTCCCGGAGGAATCCTGGTGATTGGCAAGCCATTCCAGGCCGCGCTCGATGGCTTCCTCGGTCTTCATGTTGCCACCGCCCTCGCGGAGCAGCAGCGTGCGGTCCTGAGGATCGATGCGAGCAAAGAAGCTGCCGGGGATCAGCCGTTTGAATGGTGGCAAGGTATCCTTGCGGATATCGAGCATGCGTTCCTCGATCTTGCCGCGTTCCTGGGCGACCATGTTCGGGGCGGCCGTCTCGTACCAGGCCAGGGTGCGCTCGAGGACATTCCGGCGAATGCGGCCCTTTTCACCCTCGGAGAAGCGCCACCATCCCTCGGCCACGTCCAGCTGCGCCTTGACGTCCATGGGCGGGGTGAGATCCTTGCGAGCCAGGGGAGCAGGATGGACCTCGCCGCCCTTACCGAGGATGGGCAAACCCTCGTCCCAGCGCCCGTGGAAGAGGCAGAGGTGCTTGCCCACCACGAGGTTGGCGTCGGGGTCGGCCGGGTTCGCCTTCAGCTTGGCCTGAGCTGCGGCCACCGGCTCAAACGCCTTGGCCATGGCGTCCACCTCGGTGCGTCGGGCAACGATGGGCGCCAGCTGTTTCTCGTCCGCCTTGATCTTGCGCGCCGCCGCCTCGGCGGAATCAATGAACTGCCGGGCAGCCACGTAGTTATCCGCTGCGATGGCCGGCTCCACCTGACCCAGTGCCGCCTTGATGGCCAGCTTCGCTCCGTCGGCCTGCTCGGTGGCCTGCGCCAGCGCCTGCAGCTTGAACGGCTGGCCGTCCATCTGGAAGTATGTCTCCATGTCCTTGATGGCTTCGATGGCCAGGCGAGGCCGGCCCGCGCGGTTGGCAGCGTCGCGCGCCTCGCGCAGGATCACGAACCAGGCGGCGGGATCAGCGCGATTCTCGCGCCCTGGCTGCAAGAGCTTCGTCGCCAGGGCGAGGTGTCCCTCGGCGTTCTTGGCTTTCGCGTAGTCGGCCTTGTAGGTCTCCTTGATCGCCTTGTCGGCTCGATCCTGCGAGGCCTGATCTGGCACCGGCAACTTGACGATGGGAGGCCGCGGCTTGACCACCGGCGGCCGTTTCAGTGGATCCTTCGGGGCCGGCTTGGGAGCCTGGACAACCGGCACGATGGGCGGCACCACCACGGGCACCGGCGGTGGTGTGGGCGCGGGGGTGGGCGGCGGCGCTGGCAGGGGCACTACCGGAGGATTCTGCATCGCCACGTTGGTGGAGGGTGGGGCAGGTGGTTGCGGCTTGGGCTGGGTCAAGAAGTAGACCAGGCCACCGATGCCACCCAGCAGCACGACCGCCCCGCCGCCGATGCCCAACCACAACCCCATCGAGGAGGAAGCAGGTTCCTTTTCCTTCTTCTTGCCTGAGCCTTTCTTCTTCCCCTTACCGTCCTTCCGAGGGGCAGGCTTCTTCTCTTCCTCCTCGTCATCTTCCTCGATGAGTTCCGGTTCCTCGATCTCCTCGACTTCCTCGGCGTCGGCTCCGTCCGATTCGAGTGTGGCCAGGTAAGCCTTGCGTTTGACCGGCGACAGCAACGTCTCGCGCGCTTTTTCAATCTCCCGGATCAGACGCGTGGCAGATTTTGCGTTGGGCCCCTCCTCGTGAGGTTCGATCCGTGCAAGCTGACGCTCCGCCGCCTTCTTGATGACGGCCGGATCCTTTTCTTCCAAATCCAGGCCCAGGAGAGTGAAGTAATCCACTGGCCGTTCGGCTGAATCGATGCGAAGCCACTTGGTATATGGGTCGAACATGATGCCACTCCCGAATTCCCACGAGGGGCACGGCGAATCAACCGCCGAACTGAGGTTATCTGGATGGGTCTCACTCCGGATGTTCTATCTCCCACTCCGGAGGTGCATGGAGATGGAGAACATCGTAGCACGAAAATCGCCTAGCACGGCGCAGAAAGATACCACCTCGTCCAGAAAGTAAAACAATCGCGGAGGCCACCCTCGGGTATCTGCCCCGAAGAGACCTCCGCGATCGCGTGCGCCTTGGTTGACCTGGCGCGTGTGATCTCACTGCGTGATCAGACGGACTGTGGGTGTGCGCGACATGGTGGGCGGCTGAATCGGCAGAGGAGCCGGGGCCGGCGTGGTTCGCGGCGAAGGCAACACCGGTGACTCGGGTTCGGGCTGAATCGGTCGGCCCGGCAGTCCCTGTCCGCCATGTGTCTTCGGCGAGTAGGGAGGGTAGGCCGGCGGCGGCAGCATGGTGCCCGACGGAGGATACGGGCAGTGCGACCAGTCGGGAGCGTACGGCCAGGGCTGCCAGCAGGTCTGGTAGTAGCCGAACCGTTCGAGCGAACAGGGGTCGCACACCGGACGCGGGCAGCCACATTTGAAGCAGATGCGCGGGGGGCCCTCCGACCACCACTTGAAGTGGGGAGGACAGGGATGCTTGCAGGCGTAGCCGTTGCTGCTGCAGGCCTGCCCAGTTCCGCAGGTGCCGCACGAGCTGCACTGCTGTGCCTGGGCCAGTCCAGGCAAGAGCAACCAGGCCAGGCACAGCGCCCAGCATCCATGCTGTCTCGACATGACCACCACCCTCCGTGGTAGAAAGTGATCTGAGGAGCCCGCCAGTCAGCGGGCTACCTCGGGTTTCAATCCATTAACAAAGGCAGAGTCCATCAGCGACCGCCACGACTGGGCGTCCGGGGCGGAGCCGGGGGAGCGACGCCTCCCTGAGATCGGGCGTAGGTGCCCCCGCCCAGGCCAACCAGCGCCTCGGGGGCTTGCGTGGTGTAGGGCGAAATTCCCGAGCCGCCACCTCCCCCTCCCATCGCGCCACCACTCTGGTTCATGAAGTAATGCGAGTAGTAGAAAAAGCGGGCGGCGTGCCCTGTCTGAGGAATGCCATCGTCACTGACCTGGCGCGAGATCGTGGAACGACCCGTGCTCATCTGGTAGCCCGGGGCATTGGGAGAAGGGCCAGAGGGTGGCACGTAGGTACCACTGCCAAACAGGCCGCCTCCAAACAGATTGCCACCGAACAGGCCGCCCTGGTTGGGCATGCCAACAACCGGTGCCCCCTGCGGCGGACGTCGGCCGCCGAACAGGATTACCTGAGCTTGCACGTCGGCCAGGCTCAGAGTCATGGTGGCCAGCAGGGCCGCCAGGCTGATTCGCTTCATGGTCATGCTCTCCGGTTTTCACTGGCGGCCGGGCCACCGACCCGTTGCCCTTCCTGTCGCCTGTTCCACTGTAAGTCAGGAACTACACGCCGTCCAGCGTGGACAATCCCTCCCGGAAAACCGGCCCATTCGCCCTTTCGGGAGGAATCGTCACAACCGGACAGCCGGCGTGAGTGGAACCGATCGCCACACCTGTTTTCTCTCAAGCTGACCCGAAGGTCCGGGAGGAACAGGCCGGGTGGTAGGTGGACCCACCCGGCGTTCCTTGTCCTTCGGATCAGTTGGCGATGAAGCCAACGCCCGAGCCATTGCCACCACCGTTGTTCCGCAGGTTCTGGAAGACCGCGGTGGAGATCAGGGCGAAGCCCATGATCCGTTCAAACGGTGCCAGTACCTTGGCGATGACATTGTCGAACTTGATCAGCGGGTCGGACTGGATGTAGACGCGGTCGCCGGGGAAGAGCTGGTAGTTGGTCCCGGTCACGCCGCCCTCGGCGACAGCCAGCCAGTCCACCGGCAAGATCTGCGAGCAGGGATGTCCCGCCGGAGCCGGCCGGGCGACCCAGATCTTCTTCGTCGAGGCCACCGCCGGCAGACCCTGGATGTTGCTGATGGCGTCGAGCACTGTCTCGTTGCCCGTCACCGGGAAGCGGTAGACCTGCATGCCGTAGCCGGCGCCGTCGGTGATCACGTAGTAGACCTTGCTGTTGTAGCCGAACACGTCCACGGCCACCTCGGGCTCGAGCAGGTGCTGGCACAGGTGTCGTTCGATGGCGACCTTGGCCTGCGCCAGCGTCAGCCCGGCCACATACACACAGCCGTAGTTACCCAGGCTAACCGTGCCGTCCGGGCGCACCAGGTGCTCGCCGCGCACCTGTTGAATGCCACGGTACTGGGCCAGGCCCACCGCCACCTGCGGATCCTTCAGCACGCGGCCCAGCTGGGCGCGGATCGCTCGTTCGATCTCTTCCAGGGGCATCCCGGCCACCCGAACCACACCGTAGGTGTAACCCAGATTCAGGACGCCGTCCGGCGAGACGGTGTAAGGCCCTTCAATCGGCTGGTTGGGCAGCGGCTCGGCCACGCGCACCAGCAGGACATCCAGTGGCTGGACGATATACGGAGGCCGCGGAATCATCCGGATGGGATCGATCAGCAGAATGTCCGGAGGCTCGATGACGTAAGGCGGCAGGCTGGTCTTGGCCTTCTCGGTGGGCACAAAGCCCTGTGGCGGAATCGGTTGCCCCGGCGGTGGCATCGCCAGCTCCGGTCCCGAGCCCCCGATCGGCAAGGACTGCCCGTTGTTTTCCGGCCCCGGAATGCCATTGCCCGCGTTGTTTAGCAGCGGCTGGTTGGCCTGCGGAATCGGAACCGGCTGCATGCCAGCTGTGCGCACAATGTCCGAGTTCCCCGCAGGCGCCCGCGTCCCGTTGGTGTTCCGCGCTACCTCACCTTCCTCTGCTTTCTTGGCAGGAGGCGTGGAAGGCTCGAGAAAGGATACCTGGAGCTGGCAGCCACCAAGTACCACCATTAGCCCCATCGCAATGAAGCAGGACAGCCAAGTCCCACGAGGTCCCTGAGCGCTCATTCTGAATATCCTCCACCTGGCGGCATCATTGCCCCCATGCGATGTGAACTTCCCCGAGCCATCTTGCCAGGGCATGAAGGCTCTCCGCACCCGAGCATTCGCTTTTGTCAAGCGAGCCCCCGGGCCAGATTCTGGACTTCTCTGGATTTGAGTGGCGAGGGGATTACACTCTCGCCTCAAAAAAAACAACCCCAGTTTGTCCGTGGACGCGCGGCCTGCCTCGGGGGAGGCCATCACCACCCAGTCGTTCAGCAACACACCGAGTCGAGCCCGGGTGCATCTGCGCATGTGTGGTTAAGGATGCAAACCTATCCGGCAGCGCGGGGGACGCGCGTAGAGGACAAGGACTATCCCTTCGCTTTCGCTTCAGCCCAGGAGATGGGCCACCTGCTCTGGGAGTAATTCGTGCATGAAGTTACAGCCGACGATGCGTTCGCCACTGGGTTCCACCGTGGTCCGCACGATGCTGGCCAGGGTCACCAGGGAGTGGGAATGGCAACGAATCTCCACGCTGAGCAGTTCGCCAACGTTCAGTATTTCGCTCACCAGAAGAGCCAGCCCGCCGCCCGAGATGTTAAGCACCTTGGCGGGAGTCCACGCTTGCTGATCTCCCAGGCGCACGATCTGGTAGTTCGACTCGGCCTCGCAGGGATACCGGGCCCAGCTGCGCTGCTCCCCCGGTATCGGTTCGGTGGCGGTGCCGTCGAAGCGGCGCATTTCCTCTTCGCTCAACGACGAGGCAAAGGTGCCACCGATGAACCACACGCCATCACCGGCAGGGTCGCAGCGGACAACACAGGCAAGCAGGTCGGAGACAGCGCCACTGGCCAGGTCGGGCAGGTGTACACTCAGGAGTTCACCAATGCGAAACGGCAGGCGTGCCAGTAGACCGATGCCGCCTCGGGAGACATTACGCACGCGGACGGTGTGCGGCTCCGCTTCGCCTGCGCCGGCCAGCCGGCAGGTGGTTTCGATGTCACAGGAAAGGCGTCCAAACAGGCGTCGTTCCTCGTCGGCGCTGGAGGAAGAACCGGTCAGCCCCAGGAATTTGCCCCACGAAGACCAGGAACCCATGATGTAACCTCTGCCCAGACTGCAACGCTGCAACTGTAGGCTGCGGCTAGCAGCCTGTCAAACGGCACACTTCGCTGCTTCTCAGCCTGAACAATCTTCTGGTCCATTGTACAGATCGGTGAACAGTTTCGGTTCGACGATCTTCTGCCAAAAGGTGAGGTAGGATGATTAGTAACTGACGTCCCCATCACTCCTTGAGTGGGCTCTGTGATTCACCTGACCAGGAAACTCCGCGGGATCGGCTCACCTTTTGCAGCGAGATTGGTGAATTACTAGACGAGTGAGATTTCCTGACCTATGGTTTTCGGGTGGCATGAATAAACTTCAGGCAAGGCAGGAATCAGGCGGTGGCACGGGTGAGCGGTTCGCCATCCCCGGGAAATAAATCGACCCCGCTTCTGGAACCTGTTAGGCTATATGGACGAACAGTGCAAGTAGCAGCATGTCGCCGGCGGGTGATCGCGGCCTCTTTCAACCTGATTCCACTGGATGGGTGAACGTCGGGTTGTTCGAGAGCGCCTGCATCGCAGTCGACCACGGAGACAAGGGATCATGAAAGCCAGGCCCCAAGATGGCGCGGCAAGACAGGCCAGGCTGGCCTGGTTTGTCCTGCTATCCGTCGCGCTGGCCTGGACCTACTGGCCCACCTTTGAGCAAATGGTCCGGCGCTGGTCCCAGGATCCGCAGTACACGCACGGTTACGTGGTGCCACTGTTCGCGCTTATCGTCCTCTGGTTTCACCGCGACCATTTTCCCCGGCAGTCGATCTACCCCAGCTGGTGGGGCGTGCCCGCGCTGCTCCTGGGAGGTGGTTTGCGCCTCGCCGGGACGCTCTTTTCGTTCGAGTGGCTCGAAGCCGGTTCGCTTCTTCCCTCGGTCGCGGGGGTAGTGCTATTGAGTTTTGGCCCGGCCGTCCTGCGCTGGGGATGGTCGCTGTTTGTCTTCCTGTTGTTCATCCTGCCCTGGCCCTGGCAACTCGACGTCCTGTTGACCTACCCGCTTCGTCGCATTGCCACGGTGTGCAGCACCTACGCCCTGCAAACATTGGGAGTGCCCGCGTTGGCCCGGGGCAACATCATCGTGGTCAACGAGTTGGAAGTCGGCGTGGTGGAAGCCTGCAGCGGCCTGGGTATGCTCATGACCTTCTTCGCCCTCTCGACTGCTGTGGCGTTTGTGATCGATCGCCCCTGGCACGATCGGCTGGTGATTTTCTTCAGCGCGATTCCCATTGGCGTTATGATGAACGTGCTGCGTATCACGCTCACCGTGTTTCTCTACCAGGTGGCCGACCCGGAACTGGCCCGCTTAGTTTTCCACGACGTGGCCGGCTGGGTGATGATGCCCATGGCCCTGGTAGTGCTGTGGCTCGAATTGCTGTGGCTGGGGTGGCTTTGGTTACCGTCGGATGATTCCCGTCCGATTCCCATTCCGCTGGGAGGTCCCATCGGACCTCGCCCGGAGCCCACCTGGAATGCCAGCGTCCCCGTAAGGCGGGGTCGCACTTCCCGTCCCGAGGAGGCGGACTGCTCGCTTGAGGAGATCACTGATGGTGCCCCCTGATCCGAAGTTCCCGCCTCAGCAACCGGCGGACACCACTTCCGAACTCGTTCCCAGTCCTCACCAGGGCCTGCCTGCAGGGGCGGATCTTGGTGCCGCGGGATATGGTCCGCCTCCGGCTCTGTCGGCGGCTCCTACGCTCAGCACCATTCTCCATGCCTTTCGCCGGGTCTGGAAATCGGCCCTGCTGGTGGCGGTCATCGGCGCAGCTGCAGCCGCGGCCATCGCCTGGGCGCTCATCCCGCCCATGTATACCTGTAGCGTCGGGTTCCGCATTCTCAGCCGACCAATCACCGGCTCTTCCGAGGATGAAGGCAACTTCGCCAACGTCCAGAAGGCCCAGATCTCGCTGCTGAAGAGCCCCGAGATCATCAGCGAGGCCATCGAAAAATCGCGGGTAAGCGAGCTGTACGGCGTCACTTTTGTTCCGCTCAAGGTAGCCAAGTCGCTCCAGGCTTCCTTTAACGACGGACCCGAGATGATGAGCGTCGATCTGGCAGGGACCAACCCAGAGGCGACTGGCGCGCTGTTGACCACCATCTCCGAAATCTACCCGCGCAAGGTCAACAGTGTGGACGAGCAGCGCGTCAAGAGTCGCATTCAGCAGTTGCGCCGACGTCTGCAGCTGAACCCGGCCGGCGGCGATGGTAGCCGTGTGCCCACACTGGCCGAGCAATTGCGCGACAAGCGCATCGAGTTGGCCCAGGCCGAGGAAAAGGAAGGCCTGGACGATGCACGGACCATCGCGGCCAAGTACCATGCGGCGCAGCTGTTGTTGCAATCGGCTCAACAATCGATTAGCAAGCTGAGACTCGAACGCGATGCCCTTGAGGTGGATTACAACGCCAAGCAGATTCGCGTGCAGCGCCCGCTGGATCCGGTCATATCGGACGCCGATGTTGAAGATCTGCTGCGGAACGATCAGGACTACCTCGAGTTGATGAGGGAAATTGCCCTCAAGCGGAAGAAAATCGACGACCTGCGACGTACTGCGGCCCCCGGAGCGCTGGCGGCTCTGGTAAAAACACCCCGTTCGGAACTCAACGCGCTGGAGAACGATCGCCGCGAGCGAATCGAGATGAGCCGAGAAAAGCTTATCTCTCGCCGCAAGGCTCTGCAGCGCGAACAACTGCAACGGGATGTGCAGGAGCTGAAGGACAAGATCGATCAGAACAAGAAGCAGCAGGATCGGCTCGAGGCCGAAGTGGTGCGCTACTCGCGCGAGGTGGAGAGCTATCGCCTGGGAGGCCCCAAGGCGCCCCCCGAGGTGGAGGCCCTACGTGACCAGGTCAAGCAGCTCGAGAAGGAACTTGCCAAGATTGGTGACGAACTGGCCGGGCTGGAAGGTTCGCTGCCGCTACCACCCCGGATCACCAAGCACACCGAGGTCTTTGTTCCGACCGAAAAGGAATATGGCCGACCGCTGAAGTACTCGCTGGCCGCCGCGGTGCTGGCCTTTGGCATGTTGCTGGTGGGTATGTGCCTGCTCGAAGCCACTGGCAAGCGCGTCTACGCCTCGCAGGAGCTTTCGCAGGGCTTGGGGGTGCGCATCCTCGGCACCCTTCCGATGCTGCCCGCCTCGGCTCGCAACAAGACGGCCCAGGCCCAGACGATGGGCGGGCTCGATTCCCAGTATGGCATGACCGAAGCCATCGACGCCATCCGCACGGTGCTGCTACACACCCCCCGGGCAGATGGTACCCGGGTGGTCATGGTAACCAGCGCACTGGAAGGTGAGGGGAAAACGACCCTGGCCAGTCACCTGGCTGCCAGCCTGGCCCGGGCCTGGCGCAAGACCTTGCTCATTGACGGCGACCTGCGCAACCCGGCCCAGCACGAACAGTTTGAACAACCGCTGGAACCGGGGTTGTGTGAATGGTTGCGCGGCGAGGTGGAACTGGATGAGATCGTTCGCCCCACGCTGACGAGCCGTCTGTGGATGATCCCGGCCGGTAAGCTTGACGGTCACGCCTTGCAGGCGCTGGCCCAGGATACCGTAGGCAAGGGCTTCGAGCACCTCAAGGAGCAGTACGACTTCATCGTACTGGATACCTCCCCGGTGTTGCCCGTGCCCGATGCCCTGCTTCTGGGTGAACACGTAGACGTGGTGCTGCTTTCGGTCATGAAGGACCACAGCCGGCTCCCGTCGGTGTACCAGGCCCAGCAACGGCTCGAGGCGCTGGACATTCGCGTGCTCGGCTCGGTGGTCATCGGCGAGAAGTCCGAACGCTACGGTCGGGCCGTTCCCTATCCGCGCCAGAGCGGAACGTGATCGCTTTGTCCGGTCGCGCCGGTATTTGTCGATGAGTTCGATGGAAGGCGAAAATTGCAAGCTTCTTCGGAAATCGCGAGCTAGGCTGAAATAGAGTCCGACCCGGTGAGGAGGAACGGTGGCATGCGGCGAGTGGTTCCACTTCTGATCGGTCTGGCAGTGCTGGTGACTGTCGGACTGGTGCATGGCAGGTGGACCGATCGCTGGCAGCCATCGACCGACCTGGTGGAAGCGGCGGATCGAGTGGCTCAACTTCCGGAGAACATCGGAGACTGGAAGGGGCAGGAAGTGGTGCAGGATCCCGAGGCGCTGGCGATGGCTGGCGCTGTCGGGCACTACAGCCGACGCTTCCAGGATCCGCAAACCGGCGAACAGGTGCTGGTGATTCTGCTGGTGGGCAAGGCCAGTCGGTTGGTGGTGCATCGCCCTGAGCACTGCTACACGACGGCAGGTTACATCATCAAGAATCAACCCACCACGTTGCGGTTGGGAATCCCTGGTCTTGAGGAAGCCGAGCTGGCGACTGGCCTGTTCGTACGCGACGAGGTTACCGGGCCCAGCCAGCTGCGGATTTTCTGGGCCTTTGGTGCGAACCACCGCTGGAGCGCCCCGACCAGCCCACGCTGGGCCTTTGCCCGAGAGCCGTTGCTCTACAAGTTGTACCTGATTCGAGGGGTCGCCGAAGAACCCGGATCGATCCGCGAAGATCCCAGCCTTCGCTTGCTGGGGGAACTGTTGCCGCTGCTCGAGCGTCAACTGTCCTGGTAGTTTCGTCCAGAAGTGAGAAGCACGACCATGTACGCCGAGACCCACACTCCCGTGCCGGACCCTCTGCTGGAGGTAGAGGCCTCATTGAGCTGGGGCTCTCGACCCTCCACAGTGGCCCTGCCGCGGAGCAAGTCGCTGGTCGTTCCCGTGAGCTGGTACACCGGCTGTAAACGCCTGTTCGACCTGAGCGTCGGCTTGCTTATCGCGCTTCTGGCGTTGCCGATCATTCTCCTGGCCGCCTTGCTGGTCAAGTTGACCTCGCGCGGCCCGATCTTCTACTGCCAGACCCGGGTGGGCCGCAACGGCAAGCCGTTCACCATCTGGAAGCTGCGCTCGATGTACCACAATTGCGAGCAGATGTCGGGCATCGTATGGTCGAAAAAGGGCGATCCGCGGGTCACCCCCGTGGGCCGTTTTCTTCGCCGCAGCCACATCGACGAACTGCCGCAGTTGCTGAATATCCTGCGCGGCGAGATGAGTCTGGTGGGCCCACGCCCGGAGCGCCCGGAGTTCGTGCCTCAGCTGGAAGCGGCCATTCCCAGGTATCGCGACCGCCTGTTGGTGCTGCCGGGTGTGACCGGCCTGGCGCAGATCCACCTGGGGCCCGACACTGACCTGGCCAGCGTGGAACGCAAGCTCGCCATGGATCTCTACTACGTCAAGACCATCAGCTTCTGGAACGACCTGAAAATCGTGGTCGCCACGGCCATCCACGTGCTGATTCCCTACCGCCCCAGCAAGTGGTTCTTCCGGCTGACTCCCGAGGTATGCGCCCAGCGAGTCGGCACCCATATTCGTGAGTCGTCGGGCTCCTGAGGACCTGGAGAGGCATCCCTGGCCATGCCCGGCGTCCCATTCATGCAGCAAGTGCCTCCCGGAGTCCGCCCGGCGGCACCGCCCCACCGTCCGCAGCTGCCCCCCATGCCGCCAGCGAACGGCCTGGGGTTCGCCTTGTTCATCCTCGTCAACCTGGCGCTCTTTATCCGTCCTGCTGATATCATCCCTGCGCTGCAGGGCATGGAAATCTACCAGTACCTCATCCTCAGCTGCCTGGCGATCTCCTTCCCGGCTGTGCTAGCCCGGCTGGCGCCCGAGCAGCTCGAACGCTCCCCCATTGATGTCTGCGTGCTTCTATTGTTGCCGATCATCGTGATCTCACACGGGATCCATTCGCAGTTCGCCGACGCCTGGGAGGAAGGGTTCCGCTTCTTCAAGATTCAGATCTACTACTTTCTCCTGGTCTCCCTGGTGACCACGCCCGGTCGGCTGCGTACCTTCACCAGCTTCCTGGTTTTGTTCTCCGCCGTCACCACGTTGATCTCGATTCTGGATCACGTGAAGGTCATCCAGCTACCCCGTCCAGCTGTCGAGCCTGGCTCCCGGATCTTTGTCGATCCCGATCGGATGTATGGCCCGGGCATCTTCAGCGATCCCAACGATATCTGCGTACTCATCGCCGCCAATCTGCTCCTGCTTCTGGGCCGCATGACCGACAAGCAGGCCGGGGCTCTGCGTATCTTCTGGCTGGTTCCACTGGCGATATTTGGAGTGGGATTCTATCTCACGCAATCGCGCGGCGGGCTCATCGCGGTGATGGGAGGCCTGGGAGTGATGGCGGTCCTGCGCTGGGGCTGGAACCGGGCCATCATGCTGGGTGCCCTCGGCTTGCCATTACTTCTGGTGCTACTGGCTGGCCGCATGACGGCCATCTCCACTCACACCAACACCGGGCAGGAGCGCATCGAACTGTGGAATGCCGGCCTGGTGATGTTCAAGGAGAACCCACTCTTTGGTGTTGGCCAGGATCGCTACCACCTCGAGGCTGGGCACGTGGCGCACAACTCGTTCATGCAGCAGTTCGCCGACACGGGGTTCTTCGGAGGTCTACTCTACCTGGGAGCCGTACTGCTGGCGGTGTGGGGCCTGGCGCGACACACCGCTGCCGCCCCAGGCCGTCGGCAGATGGTTCCCCGGGTGATCATCGATCCGGGCTATCGGCAGATGCACCCATTCCTCGCCGGCGCCATGACGGCCTACGCGGGAGGCATGCTCACCTTGACCATGAACCTCCTCGTCACCACCTATGCCTTCCTGGGACTGGCCAGCGTGTTCCTCGAACGCGCCGAAACCACACCGCCCCCCGACCGCCAGAAATGGGACGGCAATCTCGTCCTCCGGCTGGTGCTGCTGAGCATGACCTTCCTGATCGGCATGTTCCTCTTCGTCCGTGTGACCTACCGACCCTGAGTGGACACCATTCCCGACACAGCAGATCGATTTCTGGAGGCCCACGCACAGCCCGGTCCGCCTCCGACCGAGGCCCCGCCCCAGGTTTCCACAAGCGGTCTGGCCCGACGAGCCGTCCGTGGCGGCGCATTGCTCATGGCGGCCCGGCTCTCCATGCAGGCCTCGCTGTGGATCGTCACACTCTGGGTGGCCCGGCTCCTGGTCCCGGCTGACTACGGCACGATGGCCGCGGGCATGGTCTTCCTGGGCTTCGCCGATCTGCTCGCCGAGGCCGGGTTCGGAAGGGCGCTCATCCAGAAATCGACGCTGGAGCGAAACGACATCGCCTGCGCCTTCACCGTGAGTCTCCTGCTCTCCGCGGTGTTCTACATGGCCTGCTGGGGACTGGCACCCTTTGCGGGACTGTACCTGGATCAACCCGACTTCACCGTCTTCCTGCGCTCCCTGGCGCTGCTGGTGTTGCTGGTTCCGTTTCGCACGGTCAGCCTGGCGCTGCTGGATCGGGACCTGCGGCTGGGCGGACAGGCGGCCATCCATGTGGTGGTGGCTCTCATCCAGTCGGGCACGGTGCTGGGGCTGGCCTTGGCCGGGTTCGGTTACTGGGCCCTGGCCGCGGGAGCGTTCGCTGCCCGCATCCTCGAGGTCGGGCTGCTGGGACTCCTGGCCGGCTGGACACCGGCGCTGGCCTGGCCTACCCGGCATCAGATGGGGCTGCTCTGGTTTGGACTGCACGCCAGCCTGGGCACTCTTCTCTGGTACTTTTACAGCAAGAGCGACGTCGCCCTGGTGGGCAAGCTCGGCCCGGACGTGCTGGGGTGGTACTCCCTGGCGTTTCAACTCATCTCCATGCCAGTCGAGAAGCTGACCTCGAACGCCAACCAGGTCGCCTACCCGGTCTTCTGCCGCCTGCAGGATCGCCCCGATCAGCTGCGCGACTGGTACGTGCGTCTGACCGTCCTGCTGGGATTCTTCGGCCTGCCTGCCCTGGCCGGCATGGGTCTGGTCGCGCCAGACGCCTTCGGGCTGCTGCTAGGCCCCCGCTGGCTTCCGGCCATCGTTCCCTTTCAGATACTTTCATTCGTCGGCATGGTGCTGCTCTACAGCACCACCTTGGTACCGTTCCTGAATGCCCTGGGCCGACCGGATGTGAACCTTCGCTGGACGGCCACCTGCGCAGCCATCATGCCACTGACGTTCCTGATCGGCCGTCACATTGGTGGGTTGCTCGGCATCTGTCTCGCCTGGCTCGTATGCTTCCCCTTGCTGGTCTCTGGCTTCTTTCACTGGACGAGTAGCTTGACCGGCATCACCCTGGGGCGACTGCTTCGGGCGCAGCTGCCGGTGTTCGCGGGAGTGCTGACCATGTCGCTGGCCGTCGTGGGCTTCCGCTGGCTCTTCTTTGCCAGCGAAACCGAGGCCGACGCGCTGCGTCTGGTGGGTTCCATCGCCATTGGCGTGATCAGCTACGCAGGGTTCATGCTGGCGTTCGCCCGCCAGTCGGTGTTACAGGATCTCAAACGTCTGCTGCGCGAATTTCGGGGAGGTAGCCAGGGATGAAGATCGTTGCGGTCGCAGGCGCGCGTCCCAACTTCATGAAGATCGCTCCGCTCATGTGGGAGATGCGTCGTCGGCCTGGGCTCGACTCGTACCTGGTACACACCGGGCAGCACTACGACCAGAAGATGTCGCACCTCTTCTTCGTCGAGCTGAACATCCCCCGGCCGGATATCGACCTCGAGGTGGGCTCCGGCTCACACGCGGTGCAGACGGCCGAGGTGATGAAGCGGTTCGAAAAGGTGCTGCTCGACCAGAAGCCCGACGCCATCCTGGTGGTGGGCGACGTGAACTCGACCATCGCCTGTGCCCTGACCGCGGTCAAGCTCGGCATCCGGGTCGCTCACGTCGAAGCGGGTCTGCGTAGCTTCGATCGCACCATGCCTGAGGAGATCAATCGGATCCTGACCGACGCCATCAGTGACTGGTTGTTCGTCACCGAATCCAGCGGCCTGGACAACCTCCGCCGCGAGGGTGTGCCCGACGAGCGTATCCATCTGGTCGGCAACGTGATGATCGACACGCTGCTGGCTTGCCGGGCGCAGGCCGAATCGTCGCAGGTGCTCGAGCAGCTGGGACTTGCCGGCCGCCCCTACGGCGTGTTGACACTCCATCGCCCGGCGAACGTGGATGACCCAGCTGTCTTCGGCGAGCTGATGGGCGCCATCCAGCGTCTGGCACGCGAACTTCCCCTGGTGTTTCCGGTGCATCCGCGCACCCGGCGCTCACTGGCGGCCGTGGGGGCCGAGAGCTGCCCGGGGCTTCTCCTCACCGAGCCGCTGGGCTACCTCGACTTCATGAAGCTCCTGGCCAGCGCACGCATCGTCCTGACCGATTCGGGAGGCATCCAGGAAGAAACGACGGTGCTGGGGGTGCCCTGCCTGACACTGCGTAACAACACCGAACGACCGATCACCTGCACGCAGGGCACGAACCGCCTGGTGGGGTTGCAACCCGAACGGATCATCGAGGAAGGTCTGGCTGTCCTGGCCGCTCCTCCTGCCACGGGCCGCGTGCCCGACCTGTGGGATGGCCAGGCTGCGCGCCGCATCGTGGATATCCTCCTCCGGAAGGATCCAGTGGCATGACGCGGAAGTTTCTCCTGGTCACCTACCACTTCCCGCCCTCAGCCGCCAGCGGTGCCTTTCGCATGCTGGGCCTGGCGCGGCACCTGCCCCGGCTGGGCTGGAACCCCGTGGTGGTGGCTCCGCCGACCATGCCCTGGGAGCCGATCGACGCTGAGCTGGGTCGGCTGGTCCCTGCCGAAACGCAGTTGTTCGCCGCGCCCTATCCTGCTGGCATGCTCACTCGCCTGGCTCGACGCCTGATGGGGCCGGACCCAGTCTGGTTACCGCGCGCGCTGGCGGCCTGCCGTCGAGCGGTGCGCGCCTGTCGACCCGAGGTGATCATCACGTCCGGGCCGCCGCACCTGGTCCACCTGCTCGGCTACTACCTGAAGCGGACCTTCCGCCTTCCCTGGGTGGCCGACCTGCGTGATCCCTGGGTGCCCCGCGGCGCTGTGGGCAAAGACTGGGCTCAGCCGCACTGGACCGATCGTCGCGGCGAGGCGTTGATGATGCAGCACGCCAATGTGGTGGTGGCCAACGCCCCCCTGGCGCGGCAAGGTATGGTGCAGGGGTACCCCGCCTTGCAGGACAAGATCACCATGATCACCAACGGCTACGACCCGGAGCACTTCTCCGGCGTGGCCCGGCAGCCCGGGGCGGTGGTGCGCGTCGTCCACACGGGGGAAATCTACTCGGGCCGCGATCCCCGCACCTTTCTCGACGCCCTGCGCGACCTCTCGCCTCGTCCCGAACGCCCAATTCATGCGGCGTTTCTGGGGCGCAGCACTGCCGGGAAGTTCAACCTCGACGCCGAGGTGCAGGCGCGGGGGCTGGAGGGCCTCGTCTCGGTGGGAGGTCAGGTGCCCTACCTGCAGAGCCTCCGAGACATGGCCGCATCCGACGTGCTGCTCATGCTCGATGGACCCGGTCGAAAGATCGGCGTGCCGGCCAAGCTCTACGAGTATCTCGGCGCCGCCCGGCCAATCCTGGCCCTGACCGAGCCCGAAGGCGATTCGGGCTGGGTACTCAAGCAAAGCGGCATCCCCCACCGGATGATCGCGCCGCCGGGCGACCCGGCCGCCATCCGGCAGGCGCTGATCGAACTCGTCGGCGAGATTGATCGGGACGTCCGCCCCAACCAGGACAAACTCGCTCTGTTCACCCGGGAGCACATGGCCAGGCAGTTCGCTCAGATTCTAGATTCGCTCTGTCCGGCATCTTCTTCCGCCACCGCTCCCCTGGCCCGGGCGACGCCATCATGAAGCGCCGGTTGCGGGTGGTCCACGTCAGCCTGGGGCTGGAGATGGGCGGCCAGGAAAAACTCCTGGTCGAGATGTGTCGCCACGCCGACCGTTCGCGGTTCGACCTGCACGTGGTGTCGCTGACGTCACGCGGGGTGCTGGCGTCCGAGATCGAGGCGGCAGGTTGGCCCGTGACCGCGCTGGAAGCTCCTGGTGGCTTGCGTCCGGGTCTGGTCAGGCGCCTGGCGCAGCTGTTTGGCCGACTGCGGCCTGACGTCGTCCATACGCACGATGACCGCCCCAACATCCACGGTGCGCCGGCGGCACGCCTGGCCGGAGTGCCGCGCGTCATCCACACCCGACACCATCAGGGCACGCAGCTGAGCCGACGGCAGCAGGCGCTGGTGCGAGCGGTGTCGCTGTGTAATACCTGGTTCGTCTGCATCTCCGCCGATAGTGCCGCCTGGGCGGTGCGCCAGGGAATTGCCCGGCGTCGAGTCCGCGTGCTGCACAACGGTATCGACGTCCAGCGGTTTGCCCTGCGTGGGCCCGATTCGACGGGGTTTGCGCTGCTTGTCGCGCGGTTGTCTCCTGAAAAAAGCATCGACACCTTACTCGATGCCATCGCGTTGGTGCGCCGTACGCATCCGGACATTCGGCTGCAGATCGCCGGCGATGGACCCCTGCGCAGCAGCCTCGAGGCGCAGGCCAGTCAGCTGCAGCTGGGGGAGGCGGTGCGCTTCCTGGGCCAGGTGAGTGACATCCCCGGGTTACTCAGGCAGGCCCGTTTGTTTGTCCTCCCATCGCGCACCGAAGGGATCTCTCTGACACTGCTGGAGGCCATGGCGCGTGGCCTCCCGGTGGTGACCACCCGGGTCGGAGGCAACCCCGAGGTGGTGGCGGAAGGCGTCACGGGTTGGCTGGTGCCGCCTGGCACCCCGGCATCGCTTGCGGATGCGATCATCCGGTTGTGGACGCAACCCGAATTGTGTGCCACGATGGGACTAAGGGGGCGCCAGCGTGTGGAGGAAGAGTTTGACGTTCGCCACATGGTGGCCCGATACGAGGCGCTGTACGAGCGATGAAGGTCGTCATTGTAGACGGCGATGTGTCCTATCCCGCCACTTCGGGCAAGCGGCTGCGCACGCTCAACCTGATGCTGCAGCTGAGCCACAAGCATGAGATCACCTACGTCGCTCGCAGCGAGGGCGACGCTGCCCAGGATCAGGAGGCGGCTGCCTTCCTGCGGCAACGGGGCGTGTTGCCGGTGCTGGTGCCCGACCCCCTGCCGCGCAAGCGCGGGCTGAGCTTCTACGCCCGGTTGGCCGCCAACCTGTTCTCACCACTCCCCTACTCGGTGGCGTCGCACCACAGCGACAAACTCCGCGCCGCCGTCGCCGAGCTGGTCGCCCGGCAGACCATCGATCTATTCCAGCTGGAGTGGTCTGGCTACCTCTATGCGGTGCCGCCGCAGATGCCCATCGTGCTGCAGGCACACAACATCGACAGCCTGATCTGGCAGCGCTACCACGAGGCGGAAACGCATCCGCTCCGTCGCTGGTACATCGCCCGACAGTGGCAGAAGTTCCTGCGCTTCGAGCGCGAGGCATTCCGCGCGGTGCGCGACATCGTCACCGTCTCCGTGGAAGATGCCACCCTGGCCCGGCAGTGGTTCGGCGTCGATCATTTCGAGGTGGTCGATAACGGGGTCGATGTCCACTATTTCGCCGATGTCCGACCTGAAGCCGGATCGCGGGCTATTCTCTATCTGGGAGCCCTCGACTGGCGGCCGAACCTCGACGCCCTCGAACTCCTGCTGGATGCGATCTTCCCGTCGGTCCGTGCGCTCGTCCCCGAGGCACGGCTCCTGGTTGTGGGCCGCTCTCCCCCCGAGCGCCTGCGGCGTCGGATCGCAGCCCAGGACGGTGTGGAACTCCACGCCAACGTACCCGATGTCCGCCCCTTCCTGGCCCGGAGTGCAGTCATGGCCGTCCCCCTGCGCATCGGAGGTGGCTCGCGATTGAAAGTGCTCGAATCGTTGGCCGCGGGCCTGCCCGTGGTGTCTACCCGTGTCGGCGCGGAGGGGTTGGCTCTGCGTCCAGGTCAGGATTTTACCCAGGTTAACACCCCGGAGGAGATGACCCGAGAGCTGGTGCGCGTGCTGAACCATCCCGAACAAGCCCGGCAGCAGGCCATTCATGGGCGAGAAACCGTGGCCGGCCGGTATGACTGGTCCACCCTGGCCGTCCGGCTGGAGCGCGTCTGGGAAAAGGCCCGCCGACGAGGAGGGACCGACCGATGAACCTGGTTCATCTCTTGGCTTCTCCCTTTGTGGGAGGGCCCGAACGGCAGGTGCTGGGGCTAGCGGCAGCGTTGCCTCCGGAATATCGCTCCCGGTTTTTCTCCTTCGCCGAGCGCGGCCTGGCACGGCCCTTCCTCGATCGTGCCCGCCAGGATGGTTTCGACGCTGTGGAGTTGCGCGAGAACTTTCCATCCGTTCGTCGGGCCGCGGCCGAGATCGCCGGTCTCCTGCGCCAGACCGACGCCGATTTGCTGCTCACCAGCGGCTACAAGCCGGACCTGGTGGGCTGGCGCGCAGCGCGCCAGGCAGGCATCCCGGTTGTGGCCATCGCTCATGGATGGACTGGCGTCACGCTCAAGGTCCGCCTGTATGAGACGATGGATGCCCTGGTCATGCGCTGGGTAGATGCCGTGGTCTGTGTCTCCGAAGCGATGGCCGCACGGGTGCGCCGGGCCGGGGTCCCACGCAGCCGGGTCCACGTCATTCGTAATGCCATCGATCCGACACCGTATCAGTCTGTGTCGCGTCCGGACTGTCGGCGAAACGTCGAGGAGTTCTTCGCGAAGGCGCCCCGACTCATCGTGGGCGCCGCCGGCCGACTGAGTCCCGAAAAGGGGTTCGACGTGCTGATCGAGGCCGCGGGATCGGTCTGTCACCGCTGTCCGGAGGTGGGATTCGTGATCTTCGGCGAGGGACCCGAACGTGGCAAGCTCGAGGGGCGCATCACCGCGCTGGGCCTGACGGATCGGGTGATCCTGGGTGGGTTTCGCGGCGACCTGCACCGCCTGCTGCCTGGCTTCGACGTGGCAGTTCTGTCGTCGCACACCGAGGGCCTGCCCGTGGCCGTCCTGGAGGCACAGGCGGCTGGCGTGCCGGTCGTGGCCACCTCCGTGGGCGGTACCCCCGAGGTGATTCAGAACGGAGTGACCGGCTTGTTGGTGCCGCCCGCTCAGCCGGCGCAGCTGGCCGACCAGCTCGTCGCGCTGCTGAACGCCAAGGAAACCCGCTCCGCCATGGGAGCCAGGGGCGCTCAGCGCGTTCGGGAGGATTTCACCTTCGCCGCCCAGGGTGCCCGCTATCAGGAACTCTTCGCCCGGCTTGCTGCCGGAAGGAGGGGCCATGTCTTGGTTTGATTGTGCATTCTGGGGATGTATCGCACTCGTCCTGTATCCCTACCTGGCGTACCCACTCTGCCTGGCGCTTCTCGCTCGGCTCCGGGCTCGGCCGGTGCGCCGCGGTGTGTTCCAACCCCGTGGCGTTTCCGTGGTGATCTGTGCGCATAACGAGCAGCACAACATCGAACGGCGATTAGTCGAATTTGTCGATCTTCTGGCTCGCGCCTCCTACCCCGGAGAAATCTTGGTGGTGACGGATGGCTCGACCGATGGCACCGCCGACGTGGTCCGCCGCCATGCTGTGGATGGCGTGCGTCTGATTGAACTACCTCGCCGCGCCGGCAAGGCCGCGGCATTGAGCGAAGGGGTGTCCCAGGCTCGGTACGACATCCTGGTCTTTGGCGATGTTCGGCAGACGTGGGCTCCCGATGCGCTCCTGCGGTTGCTCGAGAACTTTGCTGATCCCGAGGTGGGAGCCGTCTCCGGCGATCTGGTGGTGAGCGCACGCCCCGGCGCGATGGAAGGCGTCGGGCTCTACTGGCGTTACGAAAAGTGGCTGCGTCGCAACGAAAGCGCCATCGGTTCGCAAGTCGGTGTCACGGGTGCCATCTGTGC
The DNA here is from genome assembly GCA_046350255.1 of Gemmataceae bacterium. Taxonomy (GTDB): domain Bacteria; phylum Planctomycetota; class Planctomycetia; order Gemmatales; family Gemmataceae; genus CALDUY01. Next base: position 49,193 of record JAXMAV010000007.1, on the reverse strand, counting down.
CTGTCGGCAGGAACTGTTTCGACCCATCCCAGCAGGAACACTTCTCGACGATGTTTACTGGCCGATGCAGGTGGCGATGACGGGACGCCGGGTGGTTCACGACAGCCGGGCGCTGGCATTCGACCGCCTCCCTGACCGGGCCAGCGACGAGTTCCGCCGCAAGGTGCGTACCCTGGCCGGCAATTATCAGCTGGCGGCCTGGCTGCCCCGCAGCCTGGTGCCTGGGCTGAATCCGATCTGGTTGCAGTTTCTCTCGCACAAACTGGCCCGGCTGATGGTGCCCTGGGCACTCCTGGGTTTGCTGGTGCTCTCGTTGCTGGGTGAAGGCTGGTGGTATCAGGCGGCGCTGATGGCCCAGGTGGGCTGCTACCTGCTGGGCCTGGTGGGGCTAGGTAGCCGACGCGGCGGGAAGCTGGTGGCGGCCGCCGGTTCGTTCCTGGTGCTGAACACGGCGGCCTGGGTGGCATTCTGGGTGTGGATCTCGGGACGAGCCGGTTCCACCTGGACTCGTGTGTCGTATGATGGAAGGAAGTCTAGGTCTGGTTCCTCGGTCCCAGCACACCCGGTGACCAACGAATGTTCCCCGGTACTGGCTCGAGCAGCCACACCGGCGTCGACGATTCTGGAAGGAACAGATCTTGCGCGCCCGGGGGGATGATCGCGCTAACCGATGACCTTCGCAGCAATCATTCTGGGTAGCCTGGCCCTGGTAACCACTTTCCTGGCCTGGCAGATCCACCAGCGTGGCATGGGACGCTGGCTGGGCGCCTATCTGTTGAGTCTGGGCAAACGCACGGCTCCGGGACCGGATCAGGAGATCCACCTGATCCTGTGCATTGCGGACCACTTCGAGCCTCGGTTTCGGAACCCCTCTCCAGAAGAGGCCTCCGAGCGCGTGCATCGCTGGCGCGAGGAGTATCCCCGCAACCTGGGCCGGTTCCGCGACAGCGATGGCCGGATGCCGCGTCACACCTTCTTCTTCCCCGCCGAGGAGTACGCCCCGGAATACATCGAGACGCTGATCGATCTGTGCGCACAAGGCCATGGCGAGGTGGAGGTGCATCTGCACCACGACGCTGACACACCCGGGCAGCTGCGCGAGAAAATCGTGCAGTTTCGCGACCGGCTGGCCAACCAGCATGGGTTGCTTGCCCGGCATCGCCAGACAGGCGAGGTGGCCTACGGGTTCATCCACGGCAACTGGGCGCTGTGTAATTCGGCCCCGGATGGCCGATTCTGCGGCGTCAACAACGAACTCGATGTTCTCCGTGAGACGGGCTGTTACGCCGACTTGACCATGCCGTCGGCGCCCAGTCCCACTCAGCCGCCCAAGCTCAACTGCATCTACTACGCCGTCGATCGCAAGGATCGGCCACGCTCGCATGACGAGGGAGTGGATGTGGGGCAGGGGCCGAAGCCTCCTGAGAGCCTCATGCTGATCCAGGGGCCGCTGTTGTTCGACTGGCACCGGCGCAAGTGGGGCGTGTTCCCGCGCCTCGAAAATGGCTGCCTGCAGAAATCGCAGCCTCCCAGCATCGATCGGCTGCCCTTGTGGTTACGCGCCCGCGTGCAGGTGCCGGCCCGGAAAGACTGGTTCTTCGTCAAACTGTATTGCCATGGCACCATCGAGGAAGATCACAACGCCCTGCTCGGCGATCCGATGGTGCAGTTTCACGCGGACCTGGCCCAGGAGGCGGCTCGCAATCCGCGCTTTCATTATCACTACGTGACCGCTCGGGAGATGTATAACCTGGTCCGTGCTGCCGAGGCTGGATGGACCGGCACCGTGGCGGACGCCCTGGATTATGAGCTCCTCCCGGGGCCCGCCATCCGCGCCGCCGCCAGAATTCCCGCCGGCAGAACCCATCACCCCTGACCCCATGGCAGACACGCCGCCTACCATCCTGGGGCTTTTCCTGGCCGGGTTTCTTCTCCGGGCCGTGCTGGTCCTGGCGCTCCGCGATGTCCATGCCATGCCTGCCGGTATCAAAACGGCAGACGACGTGGAATTCAACGTCCTTGGGCAGCAACTGGCCCGGGGTGAGGGCTTTCGTAACAGCGACGGGAGGCTAACCTCGTTCCGCGCTCCCGGTTACCCGTTCTTCCTGGCCGGTGTCTACTCGCTTGCCGGAGAAAAACCGCTGGCCGTCTATTTCGCGCAATGTCTGCTCGGTGGGCTAACCTGCGTGCTGGCCTGGGCGCTGGGCACCCAATTGCTCGACGAACGCGGTGGCCAGATCGTCGGCTGGCTCACGGTGACGTATGTTCCGCACGCCTGGTTCGCCACCGTCTTTTGCTCCGAGAACCTGTTCACACCTCTGCTGGCACTCTGCACCTTGATCGTGTTGCGCGCCTGGTCGTGGTCGAGCCCGACCTATGCCCTGCTCGCGGGGCTGGTGCTGGGGCTGGCTGTTCTAACTCGACCGTTCGCCCTGCTTCTGGTCCCTCTGTGGGGGCTGTTCCTGCTGCGCTCCTGGCGAGTACAACCGCTACGGGCTCTGGTGATGGCAGGACTCCTGGGAGTTGGGACAGCAGCAGTGGTGGTTCCATGGATGTGGCGCAACTACCAGGTGCATCAGGAGATTGTCCTGGTGGCCACCAACGGAGGCTCGACCTTCTATGGCGGCAACAACCCGCTGGTGATCGAGCAGTGGCGCTACTGGGGCAACTGGGTTAGCACCACCGAGCTGCCTGGACGGACAGAGATCGAGGCCGCCCCGACTGAGGTTCTGCACGATCGCATCGAGTGGCGCCTCGGTAAGGAATGGGTTCGAGATCATCCCGGGCACGCCCTGGCTACCCTGCCGTTGAAGCTGACCCGCTTCTTCGTCTGGTTGCCCGATTTCGATGGTGGCTCGTGGTGGTATCTTATCCTTCGTATCGTGACCTGGGTGCCGTACCTGGGGCTGCTGCTTGTGGGCCTCTACCTGGCTGGGACACGCCGGGAGGGGCGCCGACCAGAGTGGATGGTGGTTCACCTGGTGTTGGCAGCCTCGATCCTGACGGCCCTGGTGTTCTGGGGCAGCCCGCGGTTTCGCGACGCCAACGGCCCGTTGCTTCTGATGTACCCGGCGCTGGCCCTGTGGAGCTGGCGCCGCGCTGATCCTGGTAGTGATGGAGGCGGCAATGCAGCGTAGTGTGGTGATGCCCCCCCTGGCGGTCGAATTGCTCGAGCGCATCCGCAGTCGAAAGGCCCGGGTGGGCATCATTGGCCTGGGGTACGTCGGCCTCCCTCTGGCGCGGACCTTCGCCGCCGCGGGGTTCCCTGTCCTTGGGTTCGACATCGATCAGGCCAAGGTCGAAAAGCTGCACAGCGGAGCCAGCTACCTCAAACACATCCCCGCTTCCGACATCCAGACCATGCTGGAGCAGGGATTCGAGGCCACCAGCCGGTTCGATCGCCTCGACGAGCCGGATTGCATCCTGATCTGTGTGCCCACGCCGCTGACTGATGCGCGCGAACCCGATCTGACCTACGTCACGCGCTCGGCAAGCGCGATTGCTCGCTGCCTTCGGGCAGGCCAGCTAGTGGTGCTGGAAAGCACGACCTACCCGGGCACGACGCGCGAGGTGGTACTGCCCATCCTCGACGAACGCCGGCTCAAGGCGGGCCGCGATTACTTCCTGGCCTTCAGCCCCGAACGCGAAGATCCGGGCAACGCTCGCTTCAACACCGCCACAATTCCCAAGGTGGTGGGCGGACTCGAGCCGGCCAGTCTGGAGCTGGCAGCCACCCTGTATGGTTCGTCCATCACTCAGGTGGTCCGCGTGAGTTCGCCCGAGGTGGCCGAGGCGTCGAAGATACTCGAGAACACCTATCGGGCGGTCAACATCGCCCTGGTCAACGAACTGAAGGTGCTCTACGACCGGATGGGTATAGACGTGTGGGAGGTGATCGAAGCGGCGAAGACCAAGCCGTTCGGCTATCAGGCGTTTTACCCTGGCCCTGGCCTGGGCGGGCACTGCATCCCCATCGATCCGTTCTATCTCACCTGGATCGCCCGACGCTATGGACTTACCACGCGCTTCATCGAACTGGCCGGTGAAGTGAACACCAACATGCCCCACTTCGTTCTCGAGAAGATTTCCGACGCCCTGAACGCCCACTGCAAGCCGATTCGCGGCAGCCGGGTGACACTGCTGGGGATGGCCTACAAGAAGGACGTGGACGACTGCCGCGAGTCGCCTGGCTTCGAGCTGATGGATTTATTGCTTCGGAAGGGAGCCATCGTGCGATATAATGATCCCCACATTCCGGAGCTGCCCCCCACGCGCAATCACCCCCACCTGCGGATGGCCAGTGAGCCACTCACCGAGGCGTTTCTAGGTAGTCAAGATTGCGTGGTCGTGGTGACTGATCATTCGAGTTATGATTGGCCCTGGATCGCGCGGCATTCACCGCTGCTGGTGGACACCCGGAACGCCACCAAGGGCATCGAGGTGCCCGCGGGACGCATTGTTCGCGCCTGAACCGATGGCCTTCGGAGAATTGTGACTTATACTCGCAGAAAGCCCTGAACCCAGACACTCCTCCTCTTCCGTCCGAGTGATCGAAGGTAATGACCGGCTGGAAAGCAACGACACGTGCCGCTCTCAGCGGCCTGTACAAATACTCTGGAGCGATGACGCTTCATGAGTCGATTGCTCATCTGGTTGGCTTTCGCTTCATGACGATCGTTCTCTTCCACCGCGTCACCGACCTCATCCCCGAAGATGGTCTGACCGTCTCGGTCGATCGATTTCGACGCATCTGCACCCTGATGGCACAACGATTCCGGGTGGTGCCCCTGGGTGAGGTGTTTCGGATAGCCCGCAGTGGCGAACCGATGCCCCCGCGCACCCTGGCCATCACCTTCGACGACAGCTACCGCGATAACTTGCAGGCTGCTCAGATCCTTGCCGAACTCGGTCTGCCGGCCACGTTCTTCATCCCCACCTCGTTCATCGGATCCGATCGCACCTTCGAGTGGGACCGGGACCTGCCTGCCATGCCGAATCTCAGCTGGGAGGATGTCCGCTCCATGGTTCGGCTGGGCTTCGAGATCGGCTCGCACACCGTTTCTCACGCCAACATGGGCGTGATCGGTCCCGACCAGGCCCGGGCAGAACTCACGATGTCACGAGCCATCATCGAGGAGCAAACTGGGGCCCGGTGTCGCTGGTTCGCCTATCCATTTGGTGGCAAGCACCATTTCCGACCCGAATACATCCCCATGATCGCGGAGACGGGGTACGATGGCGGCGTGTCCGCCTTCGGCGGGTTCGTCCGACCCGGCATTGATGCCCGCGTGCTGCCCCGCGAAGCCTTGCCCTACTTTCGCAGCCTGGCCCATCTCGAGCTGTTCCTCTCCGGATGTCTGCACTGGCTCTATGCTCTCAAGGGACGTTCCCACGAAACCGAGTTGAACGCCCCGTGGAACCCTCTCACCTCGCCAGTCAAACCCCTCTGCCCCCTGGCCCTGCGTGAACTGATCCATGGGCCTTCCTGATCCTCCCCAGCCGCTGGAAGGCCAGACGAGCCGGAGGGGCGTTGCTCCGTCCGGCGCATCCGGTTCTGCGTCCAGCCCACCTCCCGATTTCGAGGTGGTGGTGCTTCATTCCGTCGAGGAACTGCAGCAGCATCTCGACGCCTGGGATGATCTGGCATCCCACGCTGTCGAGCCAAACGTCTTCTACGAGGCGTGGTTCTTCCTCCCCGCGCTCAAGGCGTTTGCCGCGGGGCAAGATTTGCTGTTTCTGCTGGTCTATCAGCCCATCAACGCCCAGCGGCGCAAGCCGGTTCTGTGTGGCTTCTTCCCCCTGGCCCGACGACGCCTACACCGACTGCTACCCTTTCGGGTACTCGAGTTATGGAAGCATGATTTCTGCTTTCTCACCACACCGCTGTTGCGTGCGGGCTTGCACGCCGAGGCGTTCGAGCAGTTTGCCCACTGGCTGCACCGGGATCGCGCCAGCGGGTGTCTTCTCTACCTCGACACCTTTGCAGGGGAGGGCCCGATTGCCTGCCTGCTGGCCCAGACGCTTCATCTGCGCGGATGGTCCACCTTCCTGGTCGATTCCTACTCCCGCGCGATCATTCGCCCCCAGGGCAGCAATGCCGGTGCTTATCTGACGCACGTGCTGACCAATCGTCGGCTACGCGAGGTGCGCCGGAAGGAACGCCACCTGGCCGAGGAGGGCCGGCTGGAGAAACACCTCCTGGAATCTCCGACTGAGCTGGACCGCTGGATCGATGATTTTCTGGCCATCGAAGCCAGTGGCTGGAAGGGCGAAGCCCATTCTGCGATGGCCTGTAACCCCCAGAACGCCGAGTTTTTTCGCACCATGGCGCGCGGGGCCAGCGAGCGAGGCCGGCTGCAGATGCTCGCCCTGCATCTCAACGACAAACCGGTCGCAATGAAGTGCAACCTCCTCTCCGGCGATGGCGGCTTCGCCTTCAAGATCGCCTACGACGAAAACAACGCCTCGTTTTCCCCCGGTCTGTTGCTCGAGATTGGTACCATCGAGTTTCTCTTCGAGAAGCACCCTGTGCAGTGGATGGATTCCTGCGCCTCGGCCGAGCACTTCATGATCAACCGGTTGTGGGATGGTCGGCGGCTCATCCGCACAAAGTACATCGCTCCGGGCCGCTCACCAGGCAGCCTGCTCGTTGCGTTGATGCCGCTGGCTCGCTGGTTCAAACGCACTATCCGTTACCTGCTCGGGAGATCATGATCTCACCCCTACAAGGACCGCCGCATGGCCCCGACATCCACCCCACCACAGTCCGCCTCTTCGCTGCTGGCCATCGATCCCGCCGAGTTTCAGCGCAACTTCGGCCTGCGCGCGTTTGGCATCAAGCACCACCTGACAGACCATCCACTGTTCGCCATCGAGCGGTTGCTTGAGCTGGCTCGCTACTTGCCGGTGGATCGGGTGGAGTACAACGCGGGTGACGTGCCCATGAGCCTCGATCCGGGTCAAACGCCGCAGACTGGGCTATCCCCCGAGGAGACCATCCGTCGGATTGCCGAATGTCGCTCGTGGTTGGTGCTGAAGAACATCGAACGCCACCCGGACTACGAGCGTCTGTTGCATCAGTGTCTGACTGAGGTGGAAGCCCTGGGCCATCCGGATACCCGTCAGATCGGCCTGCGCGAAGCGTTCGTGTTCATCTCCTCGCCGGACGCCATTACGCCCTATCACATCGATCCGGAGTGGAACTTCCTCCTGCAGATCCGCGGCATCAAGTACATGCACGTCTACCCCGTCGACGACTTCACGCTGCTCAGCGATCTGGAACTGGAGGCGTTTTATGGCGGCGGCCATCGCAATCTCCAGTTCAAGGAGGAGTACAGGGATCGCGAACGTCGCTTTGAGCTGCATCCCGGCGATGGGGTACATGTGCCGGTGACAGCCCCGCACTGGGTGCAGAATGGGCCCGAGGTGTCCATCTCCTTCAGTATCACCTTCCAGACGCGCAAAAGCGAACGCCGCAGTGTGGTGTACCGGGTGAACCAGGCCCTCCGCAAGCGCGGATGGAAACCTACCAGGTTTGGCGTATCGTCGTGGCGCGATACGCTCAAGTACCAGGTCTATCGCGCTGGGCGAAAGGTTGGCCTGTGGGGGCAGGAATGACCGCCCTGACCTGGCGCGTCCTGACCCGACGCGACGAGCTGGCAGCGCTCGAGCCGGCCTGGATGGCACTACTGTCCGCCAGCGGGCACAACGAGGTGTTCGTTTCTCCCCCCTGGATGCTGACTTGGTACGATCTGTTCGGCCCACTGGGAGGCAGGAAGCTCTGTTGCCTGGCCGTCGAGGAAGGCGGCGAACTGGTGGGCCTGGCTCCACTGCTCCGGCGAAGGTACTGGTATTCGCCGGGGTTGCCGTTCCGTCGTCTGGAGTCGCTGGCCAGCGGCGAGAACGAGGCCGACTCCATTTGCTCGGACCACCTGACCATCCTGGCCCGGGCCGACCGTGAACTTCCCGTGGCCCAGACGCTGGTGGAGGCCCTGGCCGCCCGACAGTTGGGGGCCTGGGATGAGCTGCTGATTCCTCTGATGGATGGCTCCGGTAACATGGCCGGGATCCTGACCAGCGCCGCCCGGCAGGCGGGATGGCTGGCCGACTGCTCGCCCATGACTGAGGCGCCGTACATCTCCTTGCCCGACACGTGGGAAGCCTACCTGGCCAACCTGAGCAGCAGCGCGCGCTACTTCCTTCGCAAGTCGATTCGCGATTTTGAAACATGGTCCGAGGGAACCGCCACCTACCACGTGGCGACCACACCTGCCGAGCTAGAGGAAGGCTGGCGCATCCTGATCGAATTGCATCAGGGACGCTGGCAAGGTACCGGTCGCGGCGTGTTCCGGTCGCAGCTGTTTCTGGAGTTCCATCGACGCATCATGCGGCGATTTCTGGAGTCGGGAAATCTTGAGTTAATCTGGCTGTGTGTGCAAGCACGACCTTTAGCTGCGACCTATAATTTCCTATGGGGCGAGAAGACGGCCTTCTATCAGTGTGGCCGGGCGATGGATCTTCCCCCCAAAATCCGTCCTGGGATTGTCCTGCACGCGCGGGCCATCCAGCGGGCCATCCAGGAAGGCCGTCGGGAATATGACTTCCTGGGAGGTGCAGCCCACTACAAGCAACAACTCTCCACGGGCAGCCGACCTCTTGTCCAGCTGCGGATCAGCCGGCCTTGCCTGGTGGAGTCAGCCCGCCAGTTGGGAGAGCGAGTCAAAGCCATGCTTCGCCCGCTGTATCGACGGCTGAAAGGAACAACCCAAAAGGTTGAGGAGGGAGAATGAACCCAGGACGGATTATGCTCCGACCTGACTTTACTCTTCGCACCCCCCGAAAAATGTCAAAGTCTCTTGACTGACCCCGATTTGTGTTCTGTAGGATGTAGGTCAGATAAGTTCCGCAGCGAGCCGTGCGCTCAGCCCCCTCTGGCGCACCCTCGGGTGGAGGTTCTGGGAAAGGACGAGTTGGTTCCCCGGCGTATGCTGCCAACTCTCCACACTCTGGATCTCGCTGCTCAGTCCCGACAGGAAAGCCTCAATTAACTGGAAAGTGAGAGCAGCCATGAGAACCTCTACCCTCACCGGAAGGATGCGCCGAATCCTCGCCGGTGTTCTGCTGGTCGGCCTGGCTGTTCTGCTTATCGGCAGGACAAACGCCGCTGCCCCGCTATCCGACTACACCGGCTACACCCGCATTGGCTTCCCACCTGCGGATGATCGCATCGATCCCAAGATTGCCCCCGCCGCTGGACCGGACGCCCGGGCGCTTGGTGTCACCGTGTATTACATGGTGCTTGATCGCAAGGTCAGCAATGGAAAGAACGGGCCCGGCGATATCTTTGGAACCGGCATCGCGAACTTTGACTCCTCCTTCGTCGCGGGCAAAAATTCGGATCGTGATCGTATCGATACCGAGGCACGCTACCTGTACCTGTACCAGGTGGTCAACGACAGCAACCGCGAGGCAGCGGTCAAGTCTGCCTCGGTTCAGCTCATCATCGATCCTCGACTCATCACCAGCTGGGGCTTTTTCTCCCATCGGAAGAAAACCGACAAGGGGCAGGTCGTACGTCAGGGTATAAGCTTCCTGGCACCGGCAGGCGAGGGTGCTCGTGGAGCAGTCGAGGGCATTCGTCCAGTTTCGACAGATTTCCCAGCGGTTACCGACCGCCGCTATCGCAGTCCGGCTCCGCCGATCACCGCGCAACGTCCATTCGGGTTTGCTGCCATCAACATTGGTATCCGCCCCGTGGCCGCGGGTGAAGACATGGGTAAGGAACCAGAGACGGTCCTTCTGGTGACCAATGCCGAGTTCGGCCCCGGCGAAGACAATCCCTACCGCCGCTCCGCCCTGCGTACCGACACCGACCTGCTCAACGAGTTCACGGACGAAACTACTCGTACTCGTAGCCGATTCCGCGAAGACCAGCGACGGCGCTGGCCGGCGGTGCGGGCTATCTGGACGGATGACAATCCTCTCCGCAAGCGAGAACGCTCGACCCTGTTTGGGTTCACCAGCGACTATCCTCCCACCTATGAGAACGTGGCCATCGGCAGCCGGATGGCGGGCGTAAACCTGGGGGGTGGGGCAGGTGACCAGAATATCGCTCCCGCGGTGGGTGAGGATAAGAAGAGCGCTGTCCCCGCTCCGGACAAGAAGCCTGCGGAGAAGCCGGTCGATGGCATCGCTCCTGCTGCCGGTGGCCTCGCTCCCGCTGCCGGAGGCATCGCTCCGGTTGCCGCAGGAGAGGCCGAGGGTGCGGCGCTGCCTGTTTCTGTTGGAACCGTACCGACTCCCATTCCCCCGGGTATTCGTACGGCTGCAGCAAGCACGGCAGCCAGCCCGGCGGCTTTTGAATCGGGTGGCCTCGGTTCGCTTGGCCCTGCTGCAGGCGGCCTGGGAGCTCAGCCCTCGGGCGGTGGCGGGATCGGTGGCGGGAGTTTTAGTGGAGTTCCCGGTGTAGGTGGTGGCATGGGTGGAGGCACGGGGGGCGGTCTGGGTGGTGGCGGTGGTTTCCCTGCCGGTGGTGGCTTTGGTGGCGGAGGCGAAAACGGCCAGGGCGAGAACACCAAGACCAAAACAGGCGAGGCCCAGAACCAGGGCCAGGGGCAACTCTCCGGCATCCGCAACAACATCAACATCGTCATCAACAACAAGAACAGCAACAAGAACAACAACAACAATAACAATAACAACAACAACGGCGGCTGCTGCGATGGCGGTGGAGGCCAGGTCGTCCCAGCTCCGCCAGCATGGCTCCTCGGCCTGCTTGGGTTGCCGGTCTTTGCCTTCCTGGCCTCGCGGCGGCGCCGGGCTGGTTCCGCCACTCCGACCGCTCAACCTTCGGCTGAATCGTAAAACCGCGAGATTCGGTGTTGCGTCGAGCTGCGAACGGTCCATCCCCTTCCGTTCGCGGCTCGTTTCTCTGCTCAGTACTCCTTTCGGACGGCCCGGTTCCCCCGACTTGCTGGCCGCTCCTTCGATCGATCCTCCATCATCGAAGGCAGGTCGCCTATGATTCGTCGGCGGTTAAACATCCCGTTGCTCCTGGGCACCACGCTGGTTCTCCTTTTCCTGGCTGTGGGGGTCCACTTCCTCCACGCCTGGCAGATGAACCGTCATGCAGCCTCGCAGCTGGTGCTGGCGCGCCAGGCCGAGTCGGCAGGTGACAACCCTCGTCTGCTGGCCTCTCTCAATCGCTACCTGAGTTTCGATCCCGACAGCCAGGATGTGCGCAGCGAGTACGCCCTATCGCTGGCCGAGGCCGCCAGCAAGCCGCGCGAACGCTGGCGTGCGCTGCAGGTGCTGCGGCAAGCGATCAGCGGTGGGAAGGCGCTGGTGGAAATCCACAAGGCGGCTGCCCGGCTGGCGCTGGAACTCGACGAACCCGAGGAAGCGGTGCGCTGCCTGGAGCCACTCTTCCGGCAACCGGTGAGTGATCCCGAACTACTGGAGTTCGCGGCCCGCTGCTATTTCGCCGCGGGAAAGTTCGAACGTGCTGCCGATAAGCTCGAGCAGACATTGCGAATCGCTCCCGATCGGCTAACCTGTGCCGAACTCCTCGACGAGGTGCTTCGCCATCGCCTGCATCAACCGCAGGTGGCTGACACCGCGCTCGATCGCTTCGTGGCGGACAACCCCAAACGGGCCGAGGCCTGGCTTCTCCGTGCCCGTATCCGCAAGGCAGGCGAACGCTGGGATGCTGCATCGCGGGATCTGACGCAGGCGCGGAAATTATCGCCGGGCAACCTCGCTGTCCTGGCCGCCAGCGCCGATCTCGCCGCTCGCCGCGGCCAGTGGAACGAGGCAGTCGGCTTCTGGGACGAGGCCCGCAGGTCCACCCCAAATGATCCGGCCGTCTACCTTGGCCTTGCCCAGGCTCAGAAAGAAGCCGAGCAGGTCGAAGCAGGTATAAAGACGCTCCGAGATGCCCTGGCCCGCATGCCGGACCAGATCGAACTGCAGTTCGCCCTGGCCGATCTGCTGATCGATGCCGGTGCCCTGGACGAATCGACGGTGCTACGCAAGAAGCTACCCGAGGCAGGGACGCGCGGGAGGATCCAGTTTCTGGAAGGACGTCTGGCTCAGAAGCACAAGCAGTGGCTGGAGGCAGCGCGGTTCTACGTCGATGCGATCCAGCAGAGCGACATCCAGCCGGAGCTGGGTAGCCGTCTGATGCTCGAGCTGGCGCGCTGCTACGCCGCCCTGGGTGCCCGTGACGAACAATACCTCGCCCTCATGCAGGCCGCCCGGTTGTCTCCCAGTCCCCGGGTCCGGCTGCAACTCTCCGAGATGCTCGTGGCCGCGGGTCGGGGCGACGATGCGTTACCGCTACTCCGAAGCCTGGCTGGCCTTTCCACGCCGCCGCGCGACACCTGGGGACTTCTGGCCCGGGCTCTGCTCGATCATCACCGGTCCCGTCCTTCCTGGCAGCGGCGCTGGCGCGAGATGGAAGATGCCCTGGAAAAGGCGGCCCGCGATCCCTCGCAGACAGTGCCGGCCACCATCATGCGCGCCGAGATGCTGTGGATGCGTCAGCAGACCGACGAGGCCGAGCAGATCCTGGAAGAAACCCTGAACACCCATCGAAAGGAAGCGGTGCTCTACCTGGCATTGGCCGATCTCGCCACCCGACGAGGCGACGAGGCCCGCGCGCGGGAGGTGCTGCGTCAGGGCGATGCGGTGCTGGGTGAGAAGCTCGATTGGCTGCAGGCCCGGTCAGGCCGGCTGGCTGGTCATCGCGACGCAGAGTCGTACCGGGAGCTAATTCGCCTGGAAGAGCGAGCATCTCAGCTGCCTCCCGCCGATCGCGACCAGCTGGAACGCACGCTGGCCGACATCCACGCGCGCCTGGACAACCAGAAGGATGTCGAGCGTCTGACCGTTCCCTTGTTGATCCGTCATCCGCAGGACATCCGGGCACGCCTGTTACGCGTGGACGCCATGCTGGCCCGGAACGACATGACGGGCGCACAGCGAACCGTGGAGCAGATCCGTACCCTGGAAGGCGACCAGGGACTGGCCTGGCGCTGTGGCGCCGTGGCTGTGAAGCTGGCTGAGGTACGGCAAGGGCGGCGAGAAGCCCTGAACGAGGCGCGGAACCTCATTGCTGAGATTCAAAAGATCCGTCCAGCCTGGTCGCAGGTGGCGTTCCTGGGGGGACGCCTCGCGGATGCCGAGGATCGGCCCGACCTGGCCATCGAGAATTATCAGCGCGTGCTGGCGCTGGGCGACATGCATCCTTATGCCCTGACGCGCCTGGTACAGTTGCTTAGCGAGAAAAACCGCTGGGGCGAGGCGACAAGTCTCCTTGAGAAAGCCCAGCGGAATGGAGTGCTCGATCGCGACTTCCTTCGGCCTGCCGCCTGGATCGCCCTGCGGGCCGGGAAGCCCGATCGTGCCCGCGAGCTGGCCCGGTTGGCGGTTCCACCTGGCACCCGCTCGTATCGCGACCTGGTCTGGCTGGGGCGTTTGCTCGATGCCGCCGACCGACCCACCGAGGCAGGCCAGGCCTACCAGGAAGCGATTCAGCTGGCCCCGGACGTGCCCGAGGTCTGGCTAGCCCAGGTACGCCATCTGGTCCGATTCCGCCAGGGACCCGAGGCCCTGGAAACGCTGACGCGCATGCGGAACGAGATCCCGGCTGAGCGCCGCGATCTGACCTTGGGTCAGGCCGAGGAGATCCTGGGTCGCTTCGACGAGGCGGAGAAAAGCTACCGGGAGGTGCTGACCCAGAAACCAAACGATGCCACCGGCCTTACGCTGCTGGCGAACCTCCTGCTGCGCCGGAACAAACCGGCCGAGGCGGAACCGATCCTTCGTCGGCTGCTCGATCCGCGCGTCACCTTGGCCGAGGAAGAGCTTCCCGACGTTCGTCGGCAGCTTGCCCTGGCCATTACCTCTCCCGAACTAGCCGAGGATCGGGTGGACGAGGCCCTGGCCTTGCTGGCCAGCAACACCCTTCAGAGCCCTAGCGAGGCCGACCGCCGGGTGGAAGCCCTGGTCCGAGGCACCCGGGCCACTGAGCGCTCCGGTGCGCTAAGCCTGCTGGCCAGTCTCCGAGGCGGCCCTGCGCTGGTTCCCCAGGAGCGATTGCGCTACGCTCAGCTACTCGATGCCGCAGGAGACTGGCCCGGCTCGCGGAACCAGCTGCGCACCCTGCTCGGCGAGGACGAGGGCAACACCGCGCTGGTGGTGCTTCTCATCGACGGGCTGCTGCGCAACGACAAGATGGTGGAAGCTCGCGGCTGGCTGAACAAGCTTCTCCGGTTCGATCCGCAATGCCCGCGCATCGAGGAGTTTCAGCAGCGACTGCGCGTGGCTAGCCCAGGCCGTCGCTGATCGAGTCCAGGTTCAAAACGTCAGCTCCATCCCCACCGAGAGCCCTACTAACCAGAGGTCACTTCTCTGGAAAGTTGGCTGGGGTAGAGGGACCCCCTGCACGGTCTGGTTCAACATGGGGATGAGGCTGGGATTCACCGCAGCCTGGATCTGATTGCCTGGCCGTACCACGTCGCTCCAGTACAGCAGGTCGCATCCTCCAGTGAGGCGAATGGTCTCGAAGAGCTGGTAGCCTACCTTGACCTGTCCCTGCGGGATGACCGCGAAGACGTCTCGGTTGTAGCGGCCAATGTTGGTTTGTTCGCTGAAGATGTTACCTGTCTGAGTGGCGGAGGGCGGGACGTTGACGTTCGTCTGTCCCTTGATCTCCAGTTCCTGCTGGTTCACGCCGACAGCCACCAGGGCGGTTCCCTCGAACGACCACTGATCGCACCGGTTATGGAAGCGCATCCCTGCCTGTGCGCCATAGAACTGATTCTTCGTCTGAAATTGATCGAACCCCGCATACTTCGTCCCTAGTGGCGCGGGATGACCCTGCACGAGCACCGTGGCGTTGTTTTGGGTGTAGGTCCACAGACGGAGATCCTCGAACAGCTGCACGTAGCGCAACCCCAGGAGCAGATCGACGGGCTGTGTGGCTCCCAGTGTGGTGGGCAGGACAGCCTGGGCCGCCATCTCCCATAGCTGAGCGTAGGTTTGCACTGCGGCATAGCCGGTCGCGCCCAGGGAATTCGACAACTCCAGTGAGGTGAACGTCTGCGTCGTCGGATCGAAGTAGGGAACAGCGAGATTCTGGCGCAGATAGGTGGGATAGCGACCGCCGTTGGACAGGTACGATCCGCCTAGCTCCACCGTCAGGCTCGGATCGCAAAACCAGGCCACGCCCAGGCGAACGCCCATGATGTTCTCGAAGTTCCCCCCGCCTCCCCCCGCGAGGATCTGGGTGCTGGGTCTGCCCAGGATACCCTGATCTTCCGGCCGGGACGTGGTGAGCAATGGAGGACTCTGCGGGACCTTGAGCCACCAGTACAGATACTCCGCGTGAAACTGGCACTGGGCTGCTGGCGCAGCGGGCGGACCGGCAGGCACCGGCGCAGTTGGGCCGACCAGCGTCAGGGTTGGCGACGGAGCCATGGGTTCGAGCTGGAGCGGGGGTGGCGCAGACTGAGACGGGGCCGCAGGCTGAGACGGGGCCGCGGGCACCGGCGTGGGCTGCGGAAGCTGCCCCCACCCGATTCCCGGCATGATTCCGACCAGCAGCAGGACCACCGAGTGGAACTTCATCGGCTCCGACTCCCAGGCAGGGGCGGCATCACCACTCCCTCACTATCGGCACAATCGATACAGCTTGTGCAGAGATCCCGCCAGCACGCGGGCTCAGGAGGTGGTCTCGTACTTGCGCAGGAGGATGTACTCGAGGAGCCAGACAAGCACAGCCAGGGAACGGTCGTCGCGATCGCGGGCGGGGTCGAACTCGGACACCAGCAGGCCGCGCAGGCGCTCGGTGCCGATGGCCTCGATTAGCCCCAGAAGCGCTGCAGGACTCAAACCAAACGGCACCGGCTGAGCGACGGCCGGGAAGTACACCGGATCGAAGACATCGACATCGAGGTCGAGATAGACCGCCTCTGTATCCTGCACGCGCTGGCGCAGCTGTTGCAGCACCCGGGCTGGTTCCAGGGCCAGGTCGGCGGCCGAGAAGGTCTGCTGGTAGTAGCGGGCGATATGGTCAGCAGGCAATAGCAGGTCCCGGTGCCCGATATTCACTACCGGCGGTGGCCCACCATCGACGTGCAGCAAGAAGTTCCCATGGGATAGATCGGTCGCACAATCGCGGAAGTGATGAATGTCGAGATGGGCATCCAGCTGCACGATCAGGGAGGAGCCACCCCTGGCGGACAGTTCATCATAAACCGGAAGCGCCCCAAGATGGTTGCCGCTGCACCAGAGAAGGAACGACTCGTCGTCCAGCAGGGCTCGAACGCGTTGGCGCCCCTTCTCGCGCCAGCATCCCAGCTCCTCCAGCGTGGAAAACTCGATCTCCTCGATGCGGACATGGCGCGTGTAGCTTCGCGCCCGGGTGCGCACCGTCTCACGTCGATTGTCGGCCAGCACCTCGCGCAGCTCATCGGCCAGAAGCTGGGCACCCGCAGCGGTACCGGCCGAGCCAAACAGATCGAAACCAAAGAAGATCGCCTGTGTCTTCATCACTTGTATCAGAGAACTCGCTCCGGCCAGGCGATCACGACCGGGCCCCGAAGTAAAACCCAACGATGCCGGCCAGTGCCATTTCGAGGCCATCGAGGTTGACCTGGCTTTCCAGCGGCAGGCTAATGTTGATCACCAGGCGGAAGATGACGATGATCCCCAGAATCAACATGCCAATGAGAGCAAACCAGGCCTGCACATCCTGAAACCAGGCCGGCAACTGGCCCCGGCTCATGTAGAAGACGAAGTGGGTCAACCAGTGGCCAATCAGGAAGGAGGTAAGCAAGATGGCCAGCATGAGCAGGACAGGGGCGGTCTGCGGCACCTCGAAGTCCCGCTTGTTGACGAACATGAAGTAGGCCAGGCCGATGTACCCACCAAGGAGCAGGAACCGCACCGAGCCCCGGGGCATGCCCAGCGGCGACTGGCCCGAGATGTGGCCGCCAATGTTCTTTCCGTGAGCCGCGAAGAAATGAGCGAGAATGAGCACCATGAGCATCTGCAGGTAGATGAAGGCCTGCGAGATGCGGGGATCATTGCCAGGGCTCAGCGCCAGAACCCACAGATATCCGAGAATGCCAAAGGCAAGCAGAGCCCGGACGCTGCCGGCGGGCAGCCCAAGGGCGTGGCGAGGGAACGCGCCGGGGGCAGTGGACATCAGATCATCTCCGAAGGAAGGTCGTGAAGCGAACCTGGCGTCGGAAGCAAGTTCGCCGCTACCAGGTGCTTCGTGGACGCTCTCTAGACATTGTGGGAAGCCAGCTGCCGGATGGCCCCTGTAAACCCGGCAGGGCGACCTTGACGGAAGGCGGCGATGCTCTATGATGAGCGTTTTACAGGACATCGTGCGCGAGATGGAAGATTCATGACCACTTTCATGGCCAAGCCCGAGACGATCACTCGTCGCTGGCATCACATCGACGCGACCGACCAGGTCGTGGGACGGCTGGCGGTGCTCATTGCCAACATCCTCCGGGGCAAGCATCGTCCGGAATACACGCCGCACATCGATTCCGGCGAATTCGTCATCGTCACCAACGTCGAGAAGATCCGCTTCACCGGCAAGAAGCTCGACACCAAGACCTATCACTGGTACACCCGTTATCCGGGCGGTCTTAAGACGGCCACCGCTCGCGAATGGATGCAGAAACACCCCGATCGGATCCTGCAGGAGGCCGTCCAGCGGATGGTGCCGCGGAACCGCCTCGGCCGCCAGATGATGACCAAACTGAAGATTTACTCTGGACCCAACCATCCGCATCAGGCTCAGCAACCGGAAACCCTTCAGCTGCCGACCAGCCTGTAAGCGAGGAGACCTGAATTCGTGGATACCCCGACCTCGACCCCGGAACAACCGCGCAAGAAAGAAAAGCCCATCGTATTTGTGGGCAAGAAACGGGCGCACCTGGGAACCGGCCGTCGGAAGACCTCCGTGGCGCGGATCTTCCTCACGGACGGCACCGGCAAGATCACCGTCAATGATCGCCCGCTGAATGATTATTTCACTGAGGTGAAGGATCGCAACGCGGTCCTGGGGCCGTTGCTCGTCACCGAGATGGCCAACCGCGTGGACATCAAGGCCACTGTTGTCGGCGGCGGTTTCTCCGGCCAGGCCGGCGCTTGCTCGCAAGGTGTGGCCCGCGCGCTGAAGAACTACTTCGGCATTTCCACCGGCGCTCCCACCGAGGGCACCGACGAGGCTATCGTCAACCTGGGCAAGAAGCTGCGAGAATCCGGCTTCCTGACCCGCGACGGCCGCATGAAGGAACGTAAGAAGTACGGTCGCAAGGGCGCTCGCAAGGCGTTCCAGTTCTCGAAGCGCTAATCGTCGAATCTTGATCGGCGCACGCAGCACGGGCTGGTTCCGCGATCGCATCGCGGCTCCTGTCCGTGCTGTCTCGTTATCCCCACTCCTCGACCCGCTCCAGCAACTGCTCGATACGAGCGCGAGCTTGCTCGGACATGGTTTCCATTGGCGCCCCGGCCAGGCGGCGCAGCCAGTTCGCCAGGCTGGCTACCACACCACCACGATCCAGCGTCACCGCCAGGAATTCCTCGGAAACGGTCAGTGGGGCCAACTCGCGATAGGCCGTCAGAGCGTTGCGCCAGGCCTCGGAGTCATCTCCCACCAGGCTTCCTAGCATCCGGGCCAGGTCGCAGGCCACGCTGTCCACGCCTGCCGCCGCGTAATCGATCAGGCCAGTCAATCGGTCGCCGTCGAATAGTAAATGGTCGTGCCAGATGTCGCGCAGACACCACTGCAGGCGAACCTGGCCCGGCATCGTTAGCAGGGTCTGCACGAGGCGGGGAGCCTGGACCTGAATCAGGCGTCGCATCCGCCTGGCAAGTGGGTGCAGGATTTCAGGCAGGGCAGCTGTAAGCGCGTCGATCCGGCGGCCGACAGCAGGGCAGGGACCTGCACCCACAGGTTGACGCGCCAAGAGAGTATGCACCCGCGCTAGCGCCTGGGTAGCGGCTCGGAGACGTTCCCTGGTGGGCCTGGCGTGAAAGTCCGCCTGGCCCGGCATCCAGTGCATCAACTCCCAGACTCGCCCCTGCGACTCAACAATCGTATCGCCATGTAGCGTTGTTACGGGCAGCGAGATAAAGGGAAGCTCGGCTAAGTGGTTCAGAAGTGCATGCCGCTGGCGCACCTGGGCGGTTATTTCGTGTGCAGCGCTGGCACGCAGGCAGAGCGGTCCCCCGAGAGTTTGCACCTTCCACACCTGGGCACCGCTGAAGCCAGCATACCGGCGCGGATCGAGTGAGCCGCGCCAGGGAGCTGCGTAACAACCCAGGACCTCCCTGGCGAACGCCTCCATCGCGGCGTTACTCCCGGGCGGCCACCTCTCGGTCGGCAGCCGGGGCCGGAGCCACCGCAACGCCGCTGCGTCCGGGCACCGCCTTGCGGATCACCTGAAGCAGAGCGTTGGGATAGACTCCCAGCCCGAGCGTCATCACGGCGCAGAGGGCGATGGTGCCATACAGTGGCGCGGGTCGCAGTTTGGGGAAGGGATCAATGGCCTCCCGCAGGTACATGGTGGCGATCATGCGCAGGTAGTACCAGCCAGCCACGGCAGCATTGAGCGCTGCAATGATCGCCAGCAGACGATACAGCCAGGCCTCACTCCGCCCCGCAGGCAACCCCAGGGCGTTAAAGAAGAGCATGAACTTTCCCGCAAATCCCGCCGTCAGCGGCATGCCGATAAGGCTGAAGAGGAACAGCGCCAGGAGCAATGCCGCCCCCGGATGGGTCTTCCCAAGGCCGGCCAGGTCATCCACTGTTTCCAGGGGACGGGCCTCGGTGGACAGGGCGTGAATCACCGCGAAGAAGCCCACAGTCATCGCGCCATAGGCGACGAGGTAGAACAGGAGCGCCTCGATGCCTCCGATGGCTTCGCCAGGTCCCGTTCCCAGGTGTGGCACCACCGACAAACCGATGAGCATGTAGCCGGCGTTCGAGATGCTCGAATAGGCCAGCAGACGGCG
The DNA here is from genome assembly GCA_046350255.1 of Gemmataceae bacterium. Lineage (GTDB taxonomy): Bacteria > Planctomycetota > Planctomycetia > Gemmatales > Gemmataceae > CALDUY01. The sequence continues at coordinate 29,150 of JAXMAV010000007.1, read as the reverse complement.
GATGTTGTTTTGCAGCAGGGCGAGGATGTTGCCCAGCGTCATGGTAACCGCCGACATGATCCACAGGAGCATGGAGACCTGCTGCGTCAGGCGGGAAATGATCTCCTCGCCGGCATGCTCCGGAGCAAGTCCAAGCAGGCGGATGAGCGCGGCAAACCCCACGATCTTGGGCACCAGCGAGAGCAGGGCGGCAGTCGGCGTCGAGGTGCCCTGGTAGACGTCGGGTGCATAGAAGTGGAAGGGCACGGCGGTGATCCGGAACCCCAGCCCGGCCACCACCATGACGTAGGCGAGCAGCGCCACGCTTAGCCAGGGCAAGGGGCCGGACGCACTCCGCTGGCTCCAGTGGAGCGCGTCGAGGATGGCCGGGATGTTGGTGGTGCCGGTCAGCCCGTAGAGGTAGCTGAGGCCGAAGAGTAACAACCCCGACGAGAAGATACTCAGCATGAAATACTTCATGGCTGCTTCCTGGGTGCGGTCCTCGACACGCGGCAGGTAGAGCAGCACATACGTGGGGATACTGATGAGTTCGAGCGCGAGATACATCGTGGCCAGGTCGTTGGCCGACCCCACGACTCCCATGCCGACCACCATCAATAGCAGGCAGCCGTGATATTCGCCCGCGTGCTCGTCCCCGGCTTCGTTCCAGCCGAGCAGCACCAGGGCCAGCCCGGTGAGTATGGCCGCAGCCTTGAAGAAGATGGCCATCTTGCTGAAGACGACCGGCGCGGCGTAGACAGTCGCCTCGATACGCTCGGTGGCTGCTGCTTGTTCTTCCACGGGCAAGGTGGCCCGGTCGAGGCGCAGGGCATCGAGCGTGGGGGTCGTGATGGCCACGTACCACAGAACCGCCCCAGCCGCCAGGAGTGCGGCCACGGCCGTGGTGCCCCAGACGCCGCGCCGCACGCGGAACGTCGCGCCCAGGAACAGCACGCAGGCCGTCAGCGCCAGGATGACCTCCGGCAGGAGCTGCGGGAAGAAGTTTCTCAGCGCTTCAAAGATGGATTGGCTCACAGCTTGTACACCAGCGTCAGCAGGAAGACCGTCAGCCCCAGGACCATCGCCAGGGCATAGAACTGCACCAGGCCATTCTGAATCGGACGGAACAGATCGCCCAGCAGGCGGGGGCTCTGCCCCACCAGATCGACTGTGGCGTCCACTCCGCCGGCATCCACGCGGCGAGCCGTCTCGGCGGTCATCTCCGCGGTGTTGATGATTGTCAGCCCATACAACTCATCCACATAGAACTTGTTGAGTGAGAGTTGGTAGAGCCCTTGCGCCGAGGAGGCGATCCGCGCCGGAATACTGGGGGTGATCACGTAGAACAGGGTGGCCAGCCCGACGCCCAGCACCGCTACCGCCGTGCTGATGGCCATCAGCGCATAGTTCAGATGCGCCTCGCCCTCGACGTGGGGCAACCCCGGTGTCTTCCCCAGGAAATGAGCAAACAGGTGGGTGGGCCCCAGTGCCAAGCCGACACCGACAGCAAACACCGCCAGTACCATCAGCGGCACTGTCATGACCGCGGGGGACTCAAAACTGTGCTTTTCCGGATGGCCGCCATGCGTGGTGTGCGCGGCGTGACCATGCTTGTGGCCATGCCCGCCATGACCGTGATGATCGTGGTGCCCACCATGCCCGTGATGCCCCCCATGGCCATGGTCGCCACCATGGCTGTCGTGCCCATGGTGATGATAGGCCTCGTCTGGCACCTTCAGCTCGCCCCAGAATGTCTTGTAGTAGGCGCGGAAGGTGTAGAACGCCGTCAGACCGGCCGTTACCAGGGCACTGACGAGCAGGATGAAGTAGAGCTGCGAGGCACCCGTCGCCTGGCTGGCCAGGTTACAGGCCTCAAGGATTTCGTCCTTGCTCCAGAAGCCAGCCAGCGGAGGAATACCAGCCAGGGCGATGGCGCCGCACAGGAACGTCTGGTGCGTGATCGGCATCACCTTGCGCAGTCCGCTGAAGCGACGCATGTCGATCACGTGGCCCATGCCGTGCATGACCGAACCGGCCGCGAGGAACAGCAGCGCCTTGAAGAAGGCGTGGGTGAACAGGTGGAACATCGCTGCGGTGACCGCGAACGTGACCAGCGCCTTGGACCCAGCCATGATGCCGCACCCCAGGGCCAGGAACATGTAGCCCAGCTGCGACAACGTTGAGTAAGCCAGCACGCGCTTCAGATCGTTTTGAGTCAGAGCGATAAGGGCGGCGAACAACGCGGTAAATCCACCCAGGCATGCGACAATCAGCTGAGCATCAGGAGCTGCCTGGAAGATCGGCGTTGAACGCGCCACCAGGTAGACCCCGGCCGTCACCATGGTGGCGGCGTGGATGAGTGCCGACACCGGGGTGGGGCCTTCCATGGCATCGGGCAACCACACGTGCAGCGGGAACTGGGCCGATTTGCCGGCCGCCCCACAAAACAGCAGCAGAGCCGTGGCGAACATCAACTCGTGGTTGAGTGTCTGGTTAGCCAGCTGCTCCTGCACCTTGCCCAGGACGGTCTCGTAGTTCAGGCTGCCGAACTGTACCCAGATGAGCAAGAGACCGAGGAAGAGTCCCACATCGCCGATGCGGGTGACGAGAAACGCCTTGCGGGCGGCAGCGGCAGCCTCGGGTTTGTAGAACCAGAAGCCGATGAGCAGGTAGCTGCACAGGCCGACGCCTTCCCACCCGGCAAACATCACCAGGTAATTATCACCCAGCACCAGCAGCGTCATGGCAAAAACGAAGAGCGCGACGGCCGCGAAGAAACGCGGGTAGCCCGGATCACCATGCATGTAGCCCGCCGAATAGATGGCGATGAAGCTGGCAATAAAGGTGATCATCACCAGCATCATGCAGCTCAGGGCGTCCGCCCGAAGACTCATGCCAATGTCCACCTTGCCGGCGGCATCTCCCGCCTGGATCCACGAGTAGTAGGTGGTGTGGACCACCGCATGTTCGCCTTCGGCCGCGTGAATGTGGCTGAAGACGAGGATGGACAGGACGCACGAGCCAACGATACCCAGGATGCAGGGCCAGTGGCTCTGGTTCCGGAGCAGACGCGGACCGAAAAAGGCCGTGAGGGTAGCCGCCAGCAGGGGCAGCCCCGGAATGAGCCACAGTACACTCTTGACGGCTTCTTCAGACATGGGTTCTCTCTTCCACGCGTCGAGCAGGTTCCTTGCCGGCAGTGGTCAGGTGGGGCAGGTCGTCTGGGGCCGGCGGCGGCGGCAACGATTCCTCGTCCTCGGTCCGCTCCAGCTCGGCCTCGCGCAGATCCTGCCACAGGCTGACATCCAGCGAGTTGTGCCGCTTGTACAGCATCAGGATGAGGGCCAGGGCGATGGCCGCCTCGCAGGCAGCCACCGTCAGAATGAACAGTACGAACGACTGGCCTTGCAGGTTGCCCCGGTAGCGAGCGAAGGCGACGAAGTTGATCGCCACGCCCTGGAGCATCATCTCGGCCGACAGGAACATGATGATCATGTTGCGCCGGGCCAGAAAGCCAATCATGCCCAGGGCGAACAAGGCGGCCCCGACCACGAGGTAGTGATGCAACGTCACGGTCATCCGACTCTCCTCTCCGTGACCCGGCGCTGGGCGATGGCGATGGCCCCCACGGTGGCCACCAGCAGCAGTGTTCCGCCCAGCTCAATGGGAAGGAGAAAATCTGTGAACAGGGAACGCCCCAGAAAGGCCGAGTTTTCGGCGGGAAGATGCGGTACCCCGGTTTTCGCGTCCCGACGAATCTCCGACGGCGGCAGTGTGGGCGGCGCACCGCTCATGGCCGACATCGGCGGAGCGGCCCGGCGGGCCTGCTGCAGCTGCTCCAGCGGCTCTTCTGCACTCGGCAACCGGGCCACCATCTGGCGATCCTCGATCAAACCGGCATTGCTAGCCACCACCTCGCGCAACTTCTCCAGCGCCAGCCGAGATTGTTGCAGTGTCTTCTCGCCGGGTTGATCTTCCACGCTATCGGCCAGGACAAAGTCATCGCCAGCGTGGCGTGCCTTCCGCGCCTGCTCGTGCAACCCAGCTCGCTCCAGCAGCCGGGCAGCCTGACGAAAAGCCTGGCGATCCTCGCGATCGCGCTCCACATCGGTCTGTTGCGGCTCAACAATGGCTACCATCTCCTGGCGCGATTTCTGTTCCAGGGCGCTATTGATGCGTCCAAGCAGATCATCAACCTGGAGGGTTGGCTGATATCCTCGCAGGACATAAACCATGGCCGCCAGCAGGAGAAACCCCGTGAACGTGGCCAAAGCGGGTTCACGACTGCGGGCGTCGGCATCCGACAGTCCTGCCTGCTGGGCCAGCATCAGGACGAACAGGAAGGTCACGATGATCGCCCCGGCGTAGATGATAATGGTGGCCGCCATGAGGAACGGCGCTCCCAGCAACAGAAACAGCCCACACGAACTAAGCACCACAAGTGTGAACGACAACGCCGCCCGGGCCGGGTTGTGTTGAGTGATGAGCAACACGCCGCCAAGCAGCGAGAGGAAGCTGAAAGCGTAGAAGAGCACGATCTCGGGAGACAGACCGGTGGATCGGAGCATGAAACCGGTGATCAGGAACAGGGCCAGGCCGCCCAGAAGCGCGCCGACGTACCAGGGGTAGGGCCGGGGTCGGGGTAGCAGCACGAAGATGGCCAGCGCGCCGACTAGCAAGGGGAGCCACAGGGTCCACTCCTGGGCCAGCGACGTCAGCAGATTCGCTAGGGATGGCATTCCGGTCTCTTTCTCAGCTTTGGGCCGTCGAGGACGAAGTGAGCCCCGTCTCGGGCACCAGTTCACTGGCCACACCAAGTTTGCCGGATTTCGTGCGAACCGGATCGCTCCCGGTCTTCGTGGTGTGATCGAAGACCGCCAGAAGCTTTTCCTTGTCGAACATCATGTCCTCCCGGCTCAAGCCAGTGAGGTCGAACAGGGTGGTCAGCTCGATGGCATCGACGGGACAGGCCTGCTCGCACATGCCGCAATAGATGCAGCGCAGCTCGTCAATAACGAAGGTTTCGGGATACTTCTCGCGATCAGACCAGGGCGACGGAGCGGCCACGATGTCGATGCAATGAGCGGGGCAGGCCGTCGAGCACATGTAGCAGGCCACGCACTTCACACGTCCCTGCTCATCCCGGTTGAGACGATGCACGCCACGGTAGTTGGCCGGCAGCTGGGGAGAAACCTCGGGGAACTCCTGGGTGCGGGACCCCTTGCCCAGCAGGGTGGCAAAGGAGTGTTTCACCGTCGTCTTCAACCCCTCGTAGATGGCCGGGATGTACAGCTGCTCGTACAGGCCAATCCGGGGAGGCTGCACCCACTTCACTTCACTCTCGTTGATGGGCATCGGTATCGACTCCGCAAGCGGGCACGGGGCCCGGATTAGTTCATGGAGACCCGCTGCACCCCATGGATGGGATGGCCCACATAGGTGATGGGGGCCTTGCTGCGAGGCTTCGGCATCCGCAAGGAAATCAACGTGGCGACGATCAGGATCACCAGCGACAGGGGGAAGAGCAGCCACTTGCTGTATTCGCCGATCGGTTTGTAATGATCGACAAACAGCACGAGCAGGAAGCTCAGCAGGGCCAGCGGCATCATCACCTTCCAGGCCAGCCCCATAAGCTGGTCGAAGCGGAACCGCGGGATGGTCCAGCGAATGAGCATGTAGAAGATGATGAACAGGATCATCTTCCCGCCAAAGATCGCCAGCTTGGCAACCATGCCAACCGGGCCGGTGCCGAGGTCGCCGATGAACGGCAGGTGCCAGCCGCCGAAGAACAGTGCAATGGCGATGAAGCTGGTAGTGATCATGTGGGTGTATTCACCGAGGAAGAACAGGGCGAACTTCATGCCGCTGTACTCGGTGTGATACCCGCCCACCAGCTCCTGCTCGGCCTCGGGCAGATCGAACGGGACGCGGTTACACTCGGCGAAGATACTGGTGATGAACAGCAAGCAGGCGACCGGCTGGAAGAGAATGTTCCAGCCATGATCGATCTGCTGCGAGATGATGCGCTCCAGGTTCAGCGAGCCAGCCACCAGGAACACGCCGAGAATCGACATGCCCATGGGGATCTCGTAGCTGATCAGCTGGGCCGACGACCGCAGTGAGCCGATCAAGCTGTACTTGTTATTGCTCGACCAGCCACCCAGGACGATGGCGTAGGCCGCCAGGCTACCCACCGCCAGGACAAAGACCACTCCGATGTCGATGGCCGGGGCGATGACGAACTGCACCGCGCCATCGTTGTACTGCTTGACCTGCTCCTCAAAGGAGACTGCACCCTTGTCGGCGTTGGCCTTCGCCCAGGCGCGATCGGCGGCCAGCAGGTAGGCCTTCTCGGTCTCAGTGGCAGGCCAGGGTGTGCCGCGGGGCTCGTCGAACTCCTTGTTGGTCTCGAGCAGTTCGGCTCGCTTCTCGGCAGGCAGCGACTGTACCGACCGGGCAACCATGTCCGGCGTGCGACGATCGATCAGCTGCGGAGCCGGAGTGGTCTGCCCGAACGGCACCACGACGATGGCCATTAGTGCCGTCGAGACGGCAATCATGGGGCCAAGGAAGTAGAAGACCTTGTCCACGTGGTCGGGGATCACCTGTTCCTTGAGCAGGAACTTGATGCCATCGGCGATGGGCTGCCCCAGGCCGCCGAGCCCCTTCAGCAGGTTGAACGGGAAGAAGTTGTAGCCAAAGTCGAAACCGACACGGTTGGGTCCGACGCGATCCTGCGCCCAGGCCGAGATCTTACGCTCGGCAAGGATGAGGTACGCACAGGTGCCCTGCACCGCGCCCATCACGCCCGCGATGAGGATGAGCGTGATCCAGAATCGAAACCAGGTAAAGTCGTAGTAAAGTTCCATCGGCTCCCAGCTCTCACTTCCCAGCTTCCAGAGGGATGCCATATGCGCCCAGATCGCCGGCGGCCAGGGCCGCGAACGTCCGGATCTCGCCCGCCAGCTCCTTCCGCAGCGCGGCCGCTCGAACCAGGCCCTTGCGCTCCATCAGATCGAGGAACACCTGGCCATCGGTACGGCACTCGCCGGTCGGCGTGATTGCCCAGTGCAGCGCCTGGGCCAGCCCCGCATGATTGACGAAGGTGCCTTCCTTCTCGGCAAAGGCCCCGCCCGGGATGATCACCTGAGCTACCTCGCTGGCTGGCGAGGGCAGCAGGTCCTGCAGGATCACCGTGTTCACCTTGCGCAGGCTGCTTGCCTGCTCGGCAGAGATCCAGCCTGGCTCGCGCGGGGGATAACTCGCCGCCAGATAGACCAGCTGAAGCTTGCCCTCGCCGGCCTTCTTCACAATGTCGGTGAACGGCGTCACCTGGCCCTGGAAGTGCTGCAGCACCTTCTCCACACCCTTGCGGTTGGGGCACTTCTCCGCCCGGATGGTGAACTTCACCGGCTGCACCGGACGGCCCTTGCGATCCTTCGGATAGGTGTCATCCTCGCCGACTACCGGCACCGGGCCCAGCGCCAGCTGCACTGCCTTGGACAACCCCTTGGCGTACTTCGCCAGCAGGTACGCTTCTTCACACGTCAGGAACGGCGACAGCACGAAGGCAACGCTGAAGGCATCGCGGTGGACAGCGTCGTGAATCGTCTTGCGAAGAGAGGCAATCGCTTCGCCATACGCCAGCGGAGTCAGCTTGCCATCGCGCCGCTGCATCGGCTGCAGGAAGCGCTCCTTCGAGTTGATGTAGTGATACCCCAGCCGGCCCTCGTCGCACATGAAGTGGCCCTGGGCGAGCGGATTCTCGCGCGGCCGCAGGCGGTAGACGATATTCTTGTTGCCATCCACCTCGATGCTGCAACCGGTCGAGCAATCGGGGCACACCGAGTCCTGCGTCTTGAGGTTCCAGACGCGGTGCTTGTAGAGGAAGTCCTTGCTGCACAGCGCGCCCACCGGGCAGAGATCGACCACGTTGGTGGACAGCTTGTTGTTGAGCGGCTCACCCGGAAAGACGTCGATCTCGGCATGGTTGCCGCGGTTGATGACGTGCAACTCGGCGGTGCCGGCCACCTCACGGGTGAACCGCACGCAGCGTGAGCACATGATGCAGCGATCGGTGAACAGGGTCACGTTGTCGCCGATGTGCGGCTTGTTCGGCGGCGTATTCTTCGGATCGATCATCCGAGAAGTCGCCTTGCCGTAACCGTACGTGTAATCCTGCAGCATGCACTCGCCGGCCTTATCACACACCGGGCAGTCGAGCGGATGGTTGAGCAGAAGCCCTTCCAGGGTCTGCTCCTGAGTCGTGTGGACCTTGGCCGTCGTGGTAACGATGACGCTACCATCCTTGACCGGGGTCTGGCAGCCCGGCACCACCTTGGGCTGCATCACAATGGTGCCGTCCGGCTTGCGTTCGCCGACTTCCACCAGACACATACGGCAGCTGGCCACCACGCTGAGGGCCGGGTGCCAGCAGTAATGCGGGATGAACACCCCAGCCTTGGTGGCCGCCTGGATGCAGTTGAGTTTCTCGTTGCCGATCTCCACCGGGACCAGCTGCAGAGTATCCTTGCCGACTTGCCCCTCGACGAGGTTGGCGGGCGTTTTGCCGTCCGCGGTCGGCTTGTAGGAGACATAAACCGTCGGCATGATCAACTCCAGATCGGCAGGCGGGAGGAGGTGTCGGCCTCCCCCAGCGCCGGTGCCCAGCTCAGTGCGCTCCCACCAGTTGAAGCGAGTGGGTCTTCTTTCCACTCTTGATATACGACTCGAACTCAGCCCGGAACTTGCGGATGGCATTCTTCACCGGCCAGCCCGCGCCGTCGGCCAGGCCGCAGATGGTCGATCCGGGCATAATGCCAATCCGCTCCCCCACCTCCTCGAGAATCTGCAGATCCTCGAAGCGGCCCTGGCCCTTGCGGAGACGATCAACGATCTTCAGCATCCAGCCGGTGCCCTCGCGGCAGGGCGTGCATTGTCCGCACGACTCGTGCTCGAAGAAGCGGCAGATGTTAAACAGGACGTCCACGATGGACGTTTCCTCGTCGAAGATGGTGACGGCGGCGGTGCCCAACCCCAGGCAGCCCACCTTGCCGGGTCCTGCGAAATCGAGTTTGGTATCAAACTCGGCCTCGGTCATCATGCCCATGCTGACGCCGCCGGGGATGCAGCCCTTGGCCTTGCGGCCCTTCCACACTCCGCCGCCGAAACGATCGACCAGCTCGCGGACGGTCACACCCAGCGGCAATTCGACGCAGCCCGGTTTGTTGACATGGCCCGAGATGCAGTAGAGCTTTGGGCCATAGCTTCCTGGGTCGCGCGGATTGGCCGGGTCGGACGGAATGCCCATCGACTTGAACCAGTCGGCGCCGCGGTCGAGGATGTGCGTCACGCAGGCCAGCGTCTCGATGTTGTTGACGATGGTCGGCTTGCGAAACGCGCCTTCGACGGCGGGGAAGGGCGGTTTGATGCGCGGCCAGGCGCGCTTGCCTTCCAGGCTTTCGATCAGCCCGGTTTCCTCGCCGCAGATATAGGCACCTGCGCCGCGATGAATGTACACGTCGAGATCGAACCCCTGCTTGCCGCAGGCGTTCTTACCCAGCAACCCCGCGGCGTAAGCCTCATCGATGGCCTTCTGAAAGGCACGGGTTGCCTCGCCGTACTCGTAGCGAATGTAGAGATACGCCACCCGCGCCTTGACGGCATAGCTGGCGATGATCATCCCTTCAAGCACCTGGTGCGGGTCGAGGTGCATGAGGATGCGGTTATTGAAGGTGCAGGGCTCGCTTTCGTCAGCATTGACGCAGAGGTAAATCGGACCGGGGTGGTCCTTCGGCAGGAAGGTCCACTTCACGCCGCAGGGGAAGCCCGCACCGCCTCGACCCCGAAGCTTGGAGTCCACCACCTGCTGCACGACCTGGGCCGGGGCCATACTCAGCGCCTTGTCCAGCGCCTTGTAGCCGCCATCGGCGCGGTAGGCCTCAAGGGAAGGGCTGGCTTTCTTCTCGATACGCTTCAGGAGCACGGGCTCGAAGTCGGCCATGGATTACCCCTCCTTCCGTAGTTCGGCCAGCAGTGTATCCACCTGGTCGGCCGTGACGTTGGCCCGACCCACATCGTTGATCAACACGGCCGGGGCACCTTCACAGACACCAATACATTCCGCGAACTCGACCGTGATCTTGCCATCGGCGCTGGTGCCACCGGGAGTCACGTGCAGTTTGTGGCATACATCGGCCAGCACTTCCTCGCCACCGCGCAGGGCACAGGCGAGACCGCGGCAAACCCACAGGCGATTCTTGCCCAGCGGATGTTTTTCGTCGCGGAAGATGCCATAGAAGCTCATGGTGTCATGCACTTCTGCCGGGCTCAGGTCGAGCAGGTCGGCGATCTCACGAATGGCCTCGGTGGGGACGCACCGCAGCTCGTCGTGGACCAGGTGCAACGCCGGCAGCGTGACCGCCTGCTTGCTGGGATAGCGCGGCAGGTAGGCCTTGATCTTCTCGCGGAGTTGTTCACTCAAAACAGGCATGGGAGGACTCTCGGCGGCGCGTTATCGATCCAGTTCCGCAGCAATGATGTTCAGGCTACCCAGAATGGCAACCACGTCGGACAGCTGATGCCCCTGGATCAGATAGGGGAACAGCTGGAAGTGAATGAACGAGGGCGGACGGGTGCGAGCCCGGTAGGCCGTCCCGGTGCCGTCGGCCACCACGTAGAAGCCCAGCTCACCATTAGGCGACTCGGTGGCGGCGTAGACCTCGTTGACCGGCGACTGCCACTGCCGGTTCGTCATGATCAGCTCGAAGTGGTGAATCAACCCCTCGATGGATCGATAGACCGACATCTGATTGGGCAGGACCACCTTGCTGTTGGCGTCCACGTTAGTGGCGCCGCCGGGCAGGTTCTCGATGGCAGCCTCGATGATCTTCAGACTTTCGAGCATCTCCTGCATGCGGACGAGGTAGCGCGCCAGGCAGTCGCCTTCCTTCGCGCACACCACCTGGAAGGCGGAGGATAGCTCGTCGTAGGCCAGGTAGGGCTGATCCTTGCGGTTGTCGCGCACCACACCGGCTGACCGGGCCAGGGGACCGGTCACCGACATGTTGATGGCTTCTTCCCGGGTCAGCACGCCGATGCCCTGGCAGCGTTCGAGGAAGATGCGATTGCGATTCAGCAGCCGCACCACGTCCGCATGAGCCTTGGGGAACTCCTTGACAAAGGTGCGTACCTTGGCGATCCAGTCGTCGTCGATGTCGCGAAGCAGGCCGCCCACCCGGCAGAAACTGGGGTGGAACCGCTGGCCTGAGGCGGTCTCCTGGATGTCGTAGATCTTCTCGCGCTGATTGAAGGCGTAGAGAAACGCTGTGAACCCACCGAGGTCGAGGGCGGCCGCTCCGCAGCACAACAGGTGATCGTGTATGCGGCTCAGCTCGGCGAAAATCGTGCGGATGTACTTAGCTCGGGGCGTCAACTCCACGCCGAGGAGCTTCTCGACGGCGTGGAACCAGGCGATCTCATTGGCGACCGGCGAGATGTAATTCATCCGATCGACAATGGTGACGTACTGGTTGAAGTCGAGATGCTCGCCGAGTTTCTCGAAGCCAGAATGCAAAAAGCCGATGTCGGGCACCGCCTTGACGACGGTCTCGCCGTCCAGGGTGAGAATCAGGCGCAGCGTGGTGTGGGTGGCCGGATGCTGCGGCCCGAAGTTTAGCGTCCACAGGTAGTCGCGGTCCGGCCCCTCCGGTGGGGCAATGGCATCAGCCAACTCGAGCGGCATGGTTTCCTCGTCTCAGGAGTCCGCGCGGACGATCGGTTGAAAGTTGTGCCGCTCGCCTTTGCCGCGAAGCGGATAGTCTTTTCGCATGGGGAACGAGGTGTACTCGTCGGGGAGCAGCACCCGGCGCAGGTCCGGATGGCCATCGAAGATCACCCCGTACATGTCGTAGACTTCTCGTTCCATCCAGTCCGAACCCTTCCACAACGGGAACACCGAGGGCAGATGCGGGTCCGGATCGTTCGCGAAGCTTTTCACGATGATGCGCTGGCCCGTGCTGATGTTCAGCAGACAGTACCAGACGCCATAGCGGTCGGTCGCTTCGGGGTAGTGCAGGTAATCCGCCCCGCCCAGTTCGACGAGCATCTCGAACCCACACTCGGTCTTGAGGAAGCCGAGTACGGCGAGCAGATGATCGGCCCCGACGTGGACGCGAAAGTTATCGCGAAACTCCGAGGTGGTCAGCGTCGCTTCGCTGAAACGCTGCTTCAACCGGCCCACGGTCTCCTCGAAGCGGGTGCGGAGACGGGCGATCTCTTCTTGGTTGGCCATGTCGGCTCCTGCGTGTCGTCAGTCCTGCAACCGGGTGGCCGAGGCGTAGTTCCCCGGGGCGACAACGGCTTCATTGGGTGGCACGTCGGGCAGAGCAAACCGCGGCCCCTCGAACGTGGTGCGGTTCTTGAACTCCCGGGCGTTGAACGTTCCCGTCCGGGTCACCTTGTCCTGAATGTCCAGCACCGCCTGGATCAGCTGTTCGGGGCGCGGCGGGCAACCCGGCACGTACACGTCCACCGGGATGAAGCGATCAATGCCCTGCACCACGGCGTAGGTGTCGAACACCCCACCGGACGAGGCACACGCGCCCATCGAGATGCACCACTTCGGCTCGGGCATCTGCAGCCAGATCCGCTGCAGCACCGGCACCATCTTCATCACCACTCGGCCGGCGACGATCATCAGATCGCATTGCCGCGGCGTGAACCGCATGGCCTCGGAGCCGAACCTCGCGATGTCGTGGCGCGATGCGCCGGTCGCCATCAGCTCGATGCCACAGCAAGCCGTGGCGAACGGCATGGGCCACAGACTATTCTTCCGGACCCAGTTCGCGAGATGATCGAGCTGGGTCACGATGAGGCTATCACCCAGGCGGTCTAGCGCCATTGGAATACCCCTCTACGCCAGGCATACAGGTAAGCGACCACCACGCTGAGCAGGAAGACCTGCACCTCCCAGAAGACCACGCTGCGGAACACGTCCGGGATGATGGAGCCTTCGGGATAGGTGGCCGCCCATGGATACAGAAACAACAGTTCCACGTCGAAGACGAGGAACAGGATGGCGATCAGGTAAAACTTCACGTCGAACTTCTGGCGAGCATCCCCGATCGGATCCATACCCGATTCATATGGCATCTGCTTGACCGGAGTCACCTTCCGCGGGGCCACCAGGTGAGCGGTCGCCACGGCCGCGATGGCAAACCCCACCACCACGACGAGGTAAATAAAGATCGGGTAATAGGTTGCGAGCGTGAAGTCCATGCTCGATGCCCCTGAGATGCCCTCGTGAATTTTTTCACGAAGTCACCAGAAAAATAGCCCCCGGTCTGCCGACCGAGGGTGCAACCACGAGCGTTCCCGCTCACTCCATTTCATTTATAGAAGCCGGACAGGGGGTGGCAAGCGGGAAAGCCGCGTCAGCTGGGGTTGCATCCGAAGGCGTCCGTTGGGGAAGATGGGCATCCATCTGTCGAGCTGTCCGGGTCAGGGAGGACCAGCAATGCCACAGCCCACCGGCTTCTCCATGCCGTTGTCGATGCCGCGCCGGTTGATGTGCGATTACCTGCATTTCGCCGCCGCGGTGCCCACGGTCCCTGTCGAACGCACCATGAACCTCGGCCGGCTGGCCCATGCCCGCGAGATCTCCCAGCAACGGCCCGGCTGGTGCGCCCTTTTCACCAAGGCATGGGGTACTGTCTGTGCCCGCAACCCAGTCCTTCGCCGTGCCTATCTGGGCTGGCCCTGGCCCCGGCTCTATCAGCATCCCATCACGGTGGCTTCCATCGCCGTCGAGCGCGATTTCGGCGCCGAAGATGGCGTCTTTTTCATCCAGATGAATCAGCCCGAAGAGAAGACCCTCGCCGAGATCGATGCCCGCCTGCACTGGTTCAAGGATCGACCCCTGGGGTCGGCCGCAGTCATGCGTCGGCAAATGCGCCTGGTGAGCTGGCCGTTGCCGATCCGCCGGGCCTTGTGGTGGGGCGCGCTCAACTGGTCGGGACGTCAGCGGGCGCGCTTCTTCGGTACCTTCGGCGTGACCGCCTACGCCGGGGGAGAAGCCACATCGGTCCATCCGCGCGGGCTGCTCACCACCACCCTGAGCTATGGACGGATCGACGCCAGCGGCGAGGTGACCGTGCGCGTGACCTACGACCACCGCACCACCGATGGCGGCCCCATCTCCCGCGCCCTGTGCGAGGTCGAACGCGTCCTAAACAACGAGATCCTCAGCGAACTCCGCTACCAGGAACGTCTCCGCGTAGCCTGACCCGGTTCAGGCGAGGATCTCCTTGATAACGTGGCCATGGACGTCGGTCAGCCGGCGTTCGATGCCATTGTGGTAGTACGAGAGTCGTTCGTGCTCGAGCCCGAGCAGGTGTAAGATCGTGGCGTGCAGGTCGTAGATGGTGGTGACGCGATCGACGGCGCGATGGCCGAAGTCGTCGGTGGCGCCGTAGCTGAAGGGCGCCTTGACGCCTGCGCCTGCCAGCCAGACGGTGAAGCCCTGCGGGTTGTGATCCCGTCCCTGCGCTCCTTGCTGAAACGTCGGCATGCGGCCGAACTCGGTGGACCAGACCACCAGGGTATCTTCGAGCAGACCGCGCGCTTTGAGATCTTTCAGCAGGCCAGCCACCGGCTGATCGAGGATGGGCCCATGGCGGTCGTAGTCCTTCTTCAGCTGCTTGTGGCCGTCCCAGTTGCCGACTCCCTCACCCATGGCGTAGGCACCGTTGAAGAGCTGGACGAAGCGCACCCCTTTTTCGAGCAGGCGCCGCGCCAGCAGACAGTTGCGCGCGAACCCGGCCAGAATGGGGTTCTTGTGATCGCAGCCATAAAGGTCGCGGGTGGCCCGGGTCTCGCGCGATAGATCGCTGACGGCGGGCGCCGATAGCTGCAGTCGGGCGGCCAGTTCATATGCGGCGATGCGCGCCGCAAGGTCGGTGTCACCGGGATTCCGGGCCAGGTGGCGTTCGTTCAGCAGACGGAGCATGTCGCGGGCGGCCGTTTCCGTGCGAGGCGAGGAGCCAGCCGGAGGCGCCAGGTTGGCGATGGGCTGGGCGGCAGAGAAGGAGGTTCCCTGGAAGACCGCCGGGAGGAAGCCGGCCGACCAGTTGGCCGGGCCGATCTGGGGAATCCCACGCGGGTCGGGAATGGCCACGAAGGCGGGCAGGTCGGCGGCCTCGCTTCCGAGGGCGTAGCAGACCCAGGCGCCCATGCTGGGGAAGCCCTCGAGGGTGTACCCAGTGTTCATCTGCGACTCGGCCGGCCCGTGCGTGTTGGCTTTGGCCGTCATCGAGTGTAGGAAGCAGAGATCGTCCACGCGATCGCCAATCTGCGGGACGAGATCAGAGACATACTTGCCACACTTCCCGCGAGGACGAAAAGTGTATGGACTACGAGTCAGGTTGCCGTTCGCCCCCTGGAAGGTGATAAGCTTGTCTACCCCAGGCAGCGGCTGGCCATCGCGTTTGAGCAGCTCGGGCTTGAAGTCGAAGGTGTCGAGATGACTGCACGCGCCACTGCAAAAGATGTGCAGCACACGTCGCGCCTTTGCCTTGAAATGGGGCGCTCGGCTCGCCAGGGGTTGCTCGGGACGGATCGCAGGACGCAGTGGGCCCCGATCATCAGCCAGCAATCGCAGGAGGGCGATACTCCCCAGACCCGATCCCAGATGTCCGAGAAAGAGCCGTCGATCGAGCAGGTCCAGTCCTGGGAGAGAGAGCGGCATGGCAGACAGTCCTGGAAGGAAGGAGGCGTTCTCTGTATTGGAGATGAACGCCCGCCGTCCGTCAACGTCCTTCCCAGGTAATCAGGATGCGGCCGACCGGTTCGCTCATGCGCAGACGCACGAACGGGATGGTGTCTTCACTATCGACGGCGCGTTCGATTTTCACCCGCGTCGGACGCACGCGCATGCCCGCCTGGTAGTGCAGGCTCAGCACCACCTGCCCGTCCGTCTCGTTGGCGATTTTTTGCGGGATGGCGTCGGCCAGAAGGATGCCGCGCGAGTCAGCGGCCTGCCAGCGAACCGACCCCGCCAGGGCGAAGTTCGGCGTTCGTGGTGGTGAATAAAGCACCAGGTTCTGCTCGCCGACCCGGGGTAGAGCCACTTCCTCTGATGACCGCAACCAGCGACCCAGGCGCTCCCGCGCGCTGGCCGACCAGCAGACGATCCAGGCAATGTTGTACTTCCGGCAGTAGGCTTCCAGGTCCGCGTCGCTCCAGTCACTCAGGGGTCGTCCTGCCAGCACGCCATCGATCAACCCGGTGGAAGCATGTTCGATGCCGGCCTCAGCATCAAGGCCGCCGACAAAAGCGCGTTCCGTCAGATGAGAGAGCAGCGCCGTCCAGTGCGAGTCGCCCGCGCGATTGTTGCGGTCCTCCCACAGGATGCGGCCCAGTGGGCTGGTGTGTTCCTTCAGTTGATCGACCAGGCGCTGCTGCTCCTCGCTCAGACCGATCTCCAGCGGCCGCGGCCGGGTGAGCCGTTCGACATAGCTTCGGGCAGCCTCCGGGAAGGCCAGGGCGATGAGAGCAGGCACACTGCAGACGACAAAGATCGGCGCCCCGACCGACCCGCTCCACTCATGCAGACGATGCAGCAGGCCACCCGCCAGGGCAGCGGCGGGGAGCGTGGCGAACAACAGAGCCGGCCCTAACAGGTGGTTGGATCCCAGCCGGGCGAACGGCTCCCAGCCCATGCCGGCCAGGGTCAGCAGAAACAAACCCAGCGCGCCGAGGCCAAACAGCAGAGCAGAGGCTCGTCGGCCGCAGCGGTGCAGGACGTGGACGCCGAGCACACCCGCGATGAGCAGGACACAGGCCAGGCCGCGGTCCAATCCCTGGCCCCAGGCTGGTGCATCCCACCATTCCGCGAGCGAGCCATGCGACTTGACCAGCTGGGTATCTCGCAGCGGAGGCACGCGGATCCACCAGTGATCGATCAGCTCACCCATCCAGAAACTATTCCCCCCCACGGACAG
Source organism: Gemmataceae bacterium (assembly GCA_046350255.1). Lineage (GTDB taxonomy): Bacteria > Planctomycetota > Planctomycetia > Gemmatales > Gemmataceae > CALDUY01. Next base: position 12,171 of record JAXMAV010000007.1, on the reverse strand, counting down.
GAGCAGGCCCGCCAGCAGCGGGATGTGCCACATGGGGCGATGCCGATGCCCCACGGTGAAGTAGTACACCAGGAACAGGGGGAAGAGGAGCAGGGCGAGCAACGGATGGACGAACCAGGCCAGTAACCCACTGAGGACCACGCCCAGCAGCCCAACGATGCCAGGCACATGGTGGTAATGCACCAGCATGCCGGCCTGAGTGATCAGCAAGAGCGCACCCAGGAGCAGATCGATGTCGCCGGCTTCGAGAGCGTCGCGCCCCTGCTTTCCCCAGAGCACCGCCATCCCCAGCAGCGCCGCCAGCACGGAACAGCCGCGGGAGAGCCCGGCACCCCGGGCGGCGACATGGAGCAGTAGCGGCACCAACAGGCAGATGACCCCCAGGCAGATCTTGTACGCCGCGGGAGAATAGCGCCCACCCGCCAGGGCCAGGGCCAGCTCGGCCGGTCGGCTGCTGGGGTCGAACACCGGCGTCTTCGGGTAGCCGGCGTGGTAGGCCGGGTCATAACAGGAGAGACTGCCCCGGTCAAGCAGGGTGCCCGCGCCCAGGTAGCCATGGTACAGGTGCAGGGGATGCCGCCCGGAAAGCACGGGAGCATCGTTCAGAAGCCGAGCCCCGTCACGGTCGGCATCGAAGAGTGCCAACGTCTGCCAAGCCTGGCCGACGAGCAAGACCGCCAGCGCAAGTAACCAGAGCGGATGGTTGCCCACCGACGAGGCAAAACCGTCCCGCACCGATTCCGGCTCCGGGCAGGTAGGATCAGTCCCAACGATTTCCTTCATGGTCGTCCGATGGTAGCCAGGCACTCGCATCGGAACAAGTCAACCTTGCTGCTTCCCCTGGGGCCTGCCAGCGGGTAAAATCGGCCCCAGCGCAGGGGGACCAACGCATGCACACCGGGCACGAACTACTCCGCCATTCCATCTCGCGCCGCACCTTTCTGGTGGCGGGCGGACTCTCGCTAGCTGGGGCAGCCCAGGCCGCACCCTCTCCAGGAGGAGGTCGGGCCCGCTCAACCATCCTGGTCTGGCTCAGCGGCGGGGCGTCGCATCTCGACACCTTCGATATGAAACCGGCCGCCCCGGTGGGCTTTCGCGGCGAGTTTCGCCCCGCGGCCACCTCGGCCCCGGGCGTGCGCTTCTGCGAACACCTGCCACACCTGGCCCGGCAGGCGCACCATCTGGCGGTCATCAACTCCCTGGGGCATGCCAATCGAGGCACGGGCGACCACCACGCCGGCTATTACTACAACCTGACTGGTCACGAACCCGACCCCACCTTCCGGCTCCTACTCAACAATCGGCGTCCCGAACCAGGCGACTGGCCGTTTATCGGCTCGGTGGTGGCCTCCAAACGGCCAGCGCATCCCCATCTTCCCTCGCTCATCACGCTGCCGCAGAAGCCGGGCGCGCCGCAGTTTACCCGGCCCGGCCAGTTTGCCGCGCGTCTGGGCATCGATTTCGATCCTATCTACCTCCTGGGCAATCTGGATCGGCCGCTGGAGTTCGCTGCCCCATCCCTGACGCTGGAGGGGGTGACACGCCAGCGCCTCGAGGATCGGCGCGGTCTGCTGCGCCAGGTGGACGGCGCCGCTCGAGTCATTGATCGCCTGGCCACCACGGCCTTCGACAAGCAGCAGCACAAGGCGTTCACCCTGCTTGGAGCGTCCCAGACGCGAAGCGCCTTCGACCTGTCCCGCGAGCCGGCCGCCCTGCGCGAACGCTATGGGGCCACGCTCAACGGCACCAGCATGTTGATGGCCCGCCGGCTCGTCGAGGCGGGGGTTCCTTTCGTCTCGGTCTTCTGGATGGAGGATCCCAAGCTCAACGAGTTATGCAAGTCCGGCGGCGGCTGGGACACGCACGGCAACAACTTCAACTGCCTGCGCGACCACCTCCTGCCCGAATTCGACCGTGCCTTCAGCGCTCTGCTGGCCGACCTGCACGAACGCGGCCTCCTCGACCAGACTCTGGTGATGGTCACCAGCGAGATGGGACGCCAACCACGCATCGGAGATCCACGTTCGGGCGGCGTCAAGGGCGCGGGTCGCGATCACTGGACACATTGCATGAGCATGTTGTTCGCGGGCGGCGGTATCCGAGGCGGTCAGGTCTACGGTGCCTCCGACAAGGTCGGGGCGTATCCCAACGACCGCAAGGTGCTTCCCGAGGATGTGGCTCGCACTGTCTACCATGCCATGGGGATCCGCGACCTCGACGCCACTGATCGCGAAGGCAGGCGGTTCGATCTGATGCCACAGGGCGAGGTGATTTCGGCGCTGTTCTAATCTATCAGGTGTCTTCCATGAGCGATGTCCTACCGCGAACGACCTCGCGGGCCATGCAGTTTCGGAACGGGTGTGCCCTGGGTATCAGCAATCGCTGGCGCCAGGGGCAGTACTGCGTCATTCTCACTGAGGTGGGCCTGGTGGGGTGCGGCATCTACGACATGAAAACCCCCGCCGAGTTTGGCCAGGCCATCGCCATCGCGCGCGGCACGCCTCAGAAGCCGCTGGTTGAACCCGAGGACCTGCTCGACGCACTCATCGTCGATCTGACTCCGCAGGCGCAGGCCTACGGGATTGAACGAGGCATGACCGGCCGCGAGGCGGTGGAGCGCATGTTAGCAGCCTCGTGAGGCTCGGGCAGGTTCAAATGGCGCGGAAGGCCTCGCCCTCGGGACGTGGCGGCGGATCGTAGTTCAGACGCTGTACGAACCGGCAGGCTTCTTCAGCCCCGAAGGCGCGATCCATGCCCGGGTCGGACCATTCCACCGCCAGGGCTCCCTCGTAGCCGGCGGCGTTGAGGGCCCGGATGATGCCTTCCCAGTCGATTCCGCCACGTCCCGGACAGCGCGGATACCAGCCCCGGCGCGGATCGGAGTAAGGCAGATATGAACCCAGCAACCCGGTGCGACCATTCAGGGTGATTGCCAGGTCCTTGACGTGGACGTGATAGATGCGATCCGGGAAGCGCCGCACAAACTCGACCGGATCTATCCCCTGCCAGAACAGGTGTGTTGGATCGAACGTGAAGCCCAGCTCTTCACGGCCATCCAGGGCATCGAGTAGCCGTTCGGCCGTCACCAGGTCGAAAGCTATCTGCCCGGGGTGGACCTCGAAGGCGTAGCGGATTCCAGTGTCCTGGCAGATGTCCAGGATGGGCGTCCAGCGTTCGACTACCTCACGGAAGCCCGCATCGACCACCTCGCGGGAAGGGGAGGGGTAGCCGACGACGTACGACCAGATGGGTGAGCCCATGAAGCCAGCCACAACGCCTGCCCCGAGGCGCTGGGCGGCTCGCAGGGTGGCGATGACTTCCTCGGTGGCGCGAGCTTGCACGCCGGCCGGATCGCCATCCCCCCAGACATAATCGGGAACCAACGCTCGATGTCGGGCATCGACCAGGTCGCCTACCGCCTGGCTGACACGGTGGCAACTGAGCACGGGAACTTCCAGCTCGAGCCGGCGAAGTAGATCGAGCCGCGCCTCGGCATGGTCATCCTCGCCGAGCACGCGTTGTACTTCCAGGTGGTCTCCCCAGGAAGCCAGGTCGAGCCCCTGGTAGCCCCACTCGGCCGCCTGGGGCGCTAACTCTTCCAGCGGTAAGTCGGCGAAGGGGCCGGTGAACAAGAGGACGGGACGTGGCATGGGAATCCCTCCCGGAGCCTGAAGTATGCGCGAGAAAGGCGGACGAGGTTGCCCTCGCCCGCCTGGTCTGGTTCACCCGACGACTAGACCGCCGGAGGCGTCTTGTCCGGCGGAGGCGGAGTCAACGGTTCGTCGGACGGCTTCGGATCAGCCTTTGGTGAAGCTGGTGCGGGACTGGCTGCGGGTGGCGTGCTGGCGGCCGGCGGTACCACAGGAGCCGACGTCACTGGGGCAGGGGGCGCGGGCGGCGCCTCGACCACGGGCAACGAGGCTGCCTTCGGCTGAATAGCTGGGGAAGGAGCCGGCGCCGGAGCAGGCGCTGCCGCCGGGGTCGGCTGGCGGAAGCTCACCTCGTAGTCGTCCTCTTCCATGTAGACCTCGTCGAGCTCAGCCGACTCAAGGCTCTTGCGCAGGAGCAGGTACATGATGGCGCTGGCGGTCCAGAAGAACACATAGCCAAACGCCAGGACGAGCAGAAAAGCCAGGCCGAGCCAGAAGGCCACGAGGCCCGCCCCGAGCTTGTTCCACCAGGCCAGTGTGTCGAGGTAGGCGTTGTAGGCTTCGGGGTCGATCCGGCTCCACCGGCTGTAGCCACCTATGGTGCCTGGAGTCGGAGTGCGATTGAGACGACCTGTGACGATCTCGGCCCCGTTCAGGCGCTGCAGCAGCTCGCTCGATTTGACGTCCTCGGGCGTCGCATTGATGACGGTGCCTTCGAGGAGCAACTCGCGCCAGCCCCAGGACTGCGGAGCGTAGATGAACAGGTAGCTGTTGTCGCCACGTAGGGTCTGGACCAGCGGCGCCCGGTTGACCGCCCACTTCGACAGATAGGCGGTGGTCGATCCCATGAAGCCCACGAAGAAAATGACCAGCCCACCGTAGAAGATGCTTACGAGGGAGTACCACAGGTAGTGCCAGGGCCGCTGGAAGACGTAGCCGTAGGCGCGGGTGACAGCTTCCCAGCTGTCGGTGCCCTCGGTGCTAATGGTCGCAGCCATGAGCGGCCAGCCGACCAGGCCAACCAGGGCCATGGCCATGACCAGGCCCAGGAAGAGGGGCACAATCCACAGCAGACCACTGATGAGGATATCGCCGACCAGGTAGGTCAGGGCGGCGAGCAGCCCGAAGATGCCGAGGATGACCAGGATGACCGCGACGACCGCCAGTGGGAATAGCGGGGCGGTGAGGTAGGCCAGCATCCGTTTCGAGGTAAACTGCAGGGCGTCGAACAACCCGATCCGCTCGCCTCGGGTCAGCTGCACGGCGGCGATGCGCGTGATGGCGCCGCCGACAAACGACCATATCAGGACGGTGGCAAGAATGACCGTGAAGAAGTAGAGGCTGCTGAAGAAGTTATTGCGCGGCGAGAGGAAGTAGATGATCGGCCGCACCACCTTAACCAGTGGTTCGATCATCACGGGGAACTGGTCCCGGGTGAACCAGTCGAGGAAACCGCCCGACTCGAGCCAGGGAATGCCAGCCTGTCCGGTCACCAGCAGGAAGGGGTTGGGCCCGCGGTCCTCTGACCACGGATCGACCCGGAGCCGGCCGGAGGGCTTGTACTGACCCAGCAAGGCGTACTGGGAGGCGCGAGCGCGAGCCCGACGTGCCTCGTCCGGCTTCATGATGCCCAGGGACGCCCGGCGCTCCACCTCGGTGAGGTAAGCCTTGACCACGTCGGGTCCCGGGGAAACGTCCTTGAGCGCCTTGGCAAAGTTATCGTATTCCTCGGGAGTTTCGGCGATGTCGGCTAGCTCGAAGCGAGCCTCCCGATTGATGCCGGCGGCCTCGTTCATGAGGTTCCAGTGGCCCCGGTCCTCGCGGAACGCCTTCCAGGCGCGCGGAATGTTTTGGTCGAACTTGCTCTGGTAGGTGTTGTCATCCCATTCAGGGGGCGCCTTCTTTTCGCCGACGGAGAAGATGATCGACAGGAGCCACCAGGCGGCGAAGGTCGCCACGATGCCGCCTGCCGCCAGCAGCAACTTGTTCAGGTCCAGCGTCACCTGAAAGGTGCGGAAGAGCAACGTCCAGGGCAGCAACCGCTGCCAGGTCACCTCTCGTCCGTCCATTTTCTCCTCGGCCATGGAAGCTCCTTTACCTGGTCCGTCGTCAGTCCACATCACAGGACGTCACGGCCATCCGGCCGACGTCTCGTCTCTGAACGGTTATACGCCCAGGGCTGCGGCGCGGACATGGGGGGAGCCGAAACGGAAAACAGAGGACGGCAGCCACCCCGAAGGATGACTCCCGCCCTCTGCTTGCGTGGAAGGACAGGGCGATTAGAAGGTGATGGCCAGGCCAGCGTTCCAACCGTCGAAGAGTCGATTGACGTGCGTCCAGCCCGGATCGATATTCCCATAGTTGAAGTCGATCGGTCGCGGCGAGGCGATGGTGTTCATGAAGTACATGACATCGTAGCCCGCATAAACCTGGACGAACTCGGTGGGATACCACATCATGCCGAGCGAGGCATTGACCTCGGGCACCACCGACCACTCACGACGTCCCCGCTTATTCTCGGGCAGACCCAGATACTTGGCTGCCGTCTCGTACTTGGCCTGCTCCTTCACGCTGTCGAGGAACAGAGCCAGTTCGGTCTTGAGCATCACAGCAAACCCACGACCGAGGTACCACTCTTGCTCGCAGCCGCCGTGAACACCATACATGCGGTTCGAGGTCACGTTTGAGTAGATACCCACATACTGAGGCCCCTCGATCGTGGTGTAGACGTTGGGGTTATTCTGATCGAGAACCTGTCCGATGCTCGTGGTGGTCCACTTGAACTTCTCCCAGATCCAGGAGTAGCGAGGACCCACCAGACCGTTCAGACGATAGGTCTCGGTCTCCCAGATCGGCTCGCGGTAGGTGATCTCATACTGCTGGAAGCTCTGGCGGAAGGAGATCGTCATGGCGCTGGCACCATTCCAGAGACCGAAGACCGTCTGTGGATTGACGCTGATGGGCTGGTTGGTGACTGGGTCCAACGTGCCCGTCTCGACATTCACCTTGAAGTCGGCACCGGCGTACTCCACCGGGAAGTTGTACACCGGAGAAAACAGGAAGGTGTTCTCAAGGAAGTTGCCCAGCTGGTTGGGGTTGATGATCCGCCCGTTCGACCCGAGCTGCGGGGCGAGGGTAGCCGCCGCCCGCTGCTGCACCTGGCTGAGGTACAACCAGCTAAGGGAGACCGCCGAGCCATCGCGGAACTTGTAGCCCAACGACAACTCGGTACCCATCACGTAGGGCGACCGGTTTTTCAGCTGATTGACGTTCAATGCCTCGTCACCGGAGCCGACGAATCCGGGAGATTCAAACAGGCCGCCAATGTTTTGGGTCTGGAAGTTGTTGACCCAGATACCCTCGATGACGGTAAAGCCGTTCCCCAGGAAGTCGACCAGAAAGGATTGCCGAATACCACTATCGGTGACAATGGCGGTAGGCGGATTTCCACCCAGGTTGACCACACCGTCGCGGGTTGCAACTGGGGCAGTATCACCGGGGACAAAATCGAAGCCAGGGTTGACCGGGTTCAAATTCAAAGCATTCCGAGGACGGAAAAACACACCCTGGAACACCGACTGGAGTCCACCACCAGTGTCGTAAGCATACAGACCACGGACAGCAATTTGCTGGTCCCGTAAGGGGTTTGTCTGACGGTACAGGACCGCCCGAGCCCCTACATACACTCCGCCGTCTTCTGGGCGGGTGCTGCCATAGGGCAGAGGAATCTGCGGATCAGCAGGAGCATATTGTTGTGCCCCAGCAAGGCCGACTGGAGCGAGGGCCAGTACCGCTGCCAGCAGCCAGACCCCACGCAAGGTTCTTCCACGCATAAGCCCCATCTCCTCCCTGACGAAGCTGACTCGCCCGCCAGACTCGTCTTGTTGGGAATGTCGAAGTCGGTGCGGTCCGGCCTGGAACGGCAAGGATCGGAGCGACCACAGACCATTCGCCTTGAAGTACGAGCGTCTGAGAACGCCGAAGCCGCGTCACAGATATATTCGGCACAATCGGAACAGTTCCCCAGCTCAATTCCGCGACCATCCCCTAACCGTGGAAGAATTGATCGAGTGTGAACCATCCGAGTGGCAGACAGGGTAACCCGCAGAGATTCTGCAAGATGCGCTTGACCTCCGACCGGGTAAAATGAAAAATAACTAGTTAGGAGCAGGGAGTCCACTCGCCAGGTGCAGGCGAGGTGTAGGATTGCGAACCTGCCCTGGGGAAGATGGGGTGCTGGCTGCCGGGCGACCTTTTCGCCGTGGCCTACGTGGGACCCACGCGGGGAACTTTTGATGAATCCAAGCAAACGACTCGTTCAGGTGGCCTATGCCATCGCCATCGTTCTGGCGGTGGTTCTATTGACCACCCCCATGAATCTCTGGTCGCAGGCGACCCGAGCCCGATCGACGGTTCGGCCTGGGATGCCTCGGCCCAACTTTTTCACTCGGCCGAACATCGCGCAGTATGCCTCCTACGGCACCATGACTTTCCAGGTCGGCAACCAGCAGGGCGGCCAGTTCCAGGGCGGTGGCCAGTTCCAGGGCGGTGGCCAGTTCCAGGGAGGCGGCCAGTTCCAGGGCGGTGGCCAGTTCGGCCAGTTCGGCGGTGGTCAGTTCCAGGGTGGTGGTGGCTTCGGCCAGTTCGGTGGCGGCTTCCAGGGCGGTGGCCAGTTCGGCCAGTTTGGCGGCGGCGGCCAGTTCGGTGGTGGCCAGTTCGGTGGCGGTGGCTTCGGCCAGTTCGGTGGCGGCCAGTTCGGCGGCGGCTTCGGCCAGTTTGGCGGCGGCGGCCAGTTCGGTGGTGGTGGCGGCTTCGGCCAGTTCGGTGGTGGTGGTGGCTTCGGCCAGTTCGGTGGGGGCGGCGGCTTTGGTCAGTTCGGTGGTGGTGGTGGCGGTGGCTTCAACAAGGGCTTTGGTTTCGGCTCCGGCAACGAGGCTGCGCCCGGCTTCTAATGCCTCGCCCGCCCCGTCTCCTTCCCCATGTTCCCATGCACTCCCTTCGATCCACCCCGGATCGAAGGGAGTTTTCGTTCACCCTTTCTCGGCAAGACCTGCGTTTAATCCCCCTCGCCCCCCTGGCTACCCATCTTCTGGAGATCAGGAGCATTCATGGCCAGCTGCCCTCAGTGTGGAGCCCTTTCACTGGCCCGGCTATTCTGCACCCACTGCGGCGCTGCGATCCCTTTCTCTCCCCCAGCCTCTCTGTCACTTCAGGTATCTACTTCCGATGGCAGAACCATTGACTGCAGCGCCCTGGAAGGTCTCTTCCCGGCCACTCCCTGGAGTTACCAGTCACTCCTCGTCGCGGGAAAGCCATGCCGTCTCTATGCCTTCTCCGAAACGCACTGGTCCGATGCATGGCCTGGTCTCGCCAAACGGTCGGCCATCCGTCAGCCGTCTCTGGCTTCCATCGAAGTGATTCCACTCGAACGCGGAGGTTTAGTGCTGGCCGAGGGATTGCCCCAGGCGATCCAGCCCTTGATGAGACCCACTCCGCCGACGCTCGATGCCCAGTTCGACGACCTGCTCGAGCGCTGCCGGTTGATGGCTCGCGTGCTGGAGCCACTCCATGCCATGGGGGTCATTTGGCTGAACTTCAATCCGGGCGGACTGTTCGAGGCTTCCGGGAGGATCCAGATTCAGGGATTGGACCTGCAGCTTTTTCATGTCGGCGAGTATGTGGCTGAACCACACGGGCTTCCGGCCTACGCTTCTCCCGAGTGGACCCGCGGGCAGACCGAGGCAATCGGACCTGCCACAGACGTGTACCACGTTGCCCTCTACGTGTATTACTACCTGGCCGATCTATTACCCCTTGGCCTCACCGGCGCGGGGCCCGCTGCCTTGTTCCACGAACTGCCCCCCCTGCGCGTGTTCAATCCCCATCTTCCTGTGGGCATCGAACCAATTCTTCTGCAGGCCCTGGACATCGATCCATCCCGGCGCCCTTCCTCGGTGGTCGCCTTCGTGGACGCGCTTGCCGAGTCCATCACCAGGGCCAGGCTCCGGTTTCTCCCAGCGGGTCGTTGTCGTTTCGATGTGGCAGGTGCCTCGGTGACGGGCCGCAGTCACCGCCATACCTGCACCCCAAACCAGGATGTGTTTGCTCACATAGTGCTCGCGGATGGCACCTTGCTTGCCCTGGTGGCCGATGGGGTGACCACGGCTCAGATCGGTTCCGGCGAACAGGCCAGCGCTATTGCCCGCGACACCTTGATAGAGGAGCTGTGCCGATCCTTACCCGCCGCGCATACCTTCGAGGAGATCCGTGCAAGGTTGAACGAGGCCTGCTGGCTGGCCAGTCAGAACATCTTGCACGCCGCACTCGCCCAGTGCGAGGAGGCCGCCCACATGCTGCACGCCGACCTGATGTGCTCAACGGTGGTGATCGCAGTGGTTCGGCAGCAGGAGCTGATTACCGCCTGCCTGGGCGATAGCCGGGTCTACCTTGTCCAGGGTGGACAGGTGGAACAACTGACCGTGGACGGAGATGTGCGCACCACCTACCTGATCGCCGGCTGCTCCTCGGAGGAGGTGATGCGCCTTGGAGCCGAGGGGTTCGCCCTGTACGAGGCCCTGGGAATCATGGATCGGGATCACCCGGCAGGCCCGGTTCCGGACCCGGAACGCTCGCAACCGACCGTGCGGCGTTGGCCTCTCCAGCCGGGAGACCTGGTGGTGCTCTGCACAGACGGCCTGGTCGAGGCTGGCGCGGCCCTGTCCCCCACCGATCTGGTTACCTTCTCCCAGGCTTACCCTCGCAACGACGAACTGGCCGAGCAACTCGTCCTCGCAGCCGACCAATGCCAGCGCGACCCATCACCCACGGAGCCTGCCGGGTTCGGTGACGATGCCACCTGTATCGTGATCCGTATTGAGTCAGATCAGTCCTCGACGGGGAAGTGGGCGGCCGGGCCGGCAATGGAGGCCAGTTGACTGAGCCGTTCGCAGGCGGCCCGGAAGTTGCCCGTCAGAGCGGCATGGGTCATGATCACCAGATGCACGCGCTGGCCCTCGGCCTCATCCGGAGCCTCGTGCTGAATGACCGAGGCGATGCTGATATGGTGTTGCGCCAGCACGCTGGCCACCTCGGCCAGCACACCCGGGCGATCTTCCACGTGCAGGCGGAGGTAGAATCGGCTTTTGACCCGGGCCGCGGGCAATAGGCGCACTGGAGTGCGCGTCTGCGTCCACAGCCGACGCGTCTGAAACTCTCGGTGCGACCGCCCAATTGCCAGGTCGATCAGGTCGGCCACTACCGCGCTGGCCGTGGGCATCATGCCAGCGCCTTTGCCATAAAACAGCGTATCCTCGACAGCGTCTCCCACCACAGCCACCGCGTTGTAGGCCCCGCGCACCTGCGCCAGTGGAGACTGCCTGCGCAATAACACTGGCGAGACGTGTAGTGCCACCTCCTCCTCGTGCATCCAGGTTTCCGCCAGCAGCTTGATGACGTAACCCAGTTCGCGGGCAAAGCGGATGTCGGTGACATCGATGCCGGCTATGCCATTTCGCTCGATCGATTGCAGAGGAATGGTAAGACCAAACGCGATCTGCGCGAGAATGGCCAGCTTGTGTGCCGCATCGGTCCCATCGACGTCGAGCGTCGGATCTGCCTCGGCATACCCGCGAGTTTGCGCCTCCGCCAGGGCCTGGGCATAACTTTGTCCCTGATCGGTCATGGCGCTGAGGATGAAGTTGCTGGTGCCGTTCAGAATGCCCTGGAGCGAAAGAATGGCGTTGGCGGCGAGCCCCTGGGTAAGGGCTGCGATGATGGGTACCCCACCGGCCACAGCTGCCTCGAACGCGATGGCGCGCCCATGCTGCCGGGCCGCCTCGAACACTTCGACCCCATGGGTAGCGAGAAGCGCTTTGTTGGCCGTAACCAGATCCTTACCGGCCGCAAGCACGCGCAGAGCAGCCTGCCGAGCCCAGCCGGTGCCACCCACCAGTTCCGCCACCACGTGCACCTGGGGATCGTGAAGGACGCGGTCGAGGTCGGTACTGAGGATTCCACCTGGAAGTTCGACTGGCCGGACGCGATCGAGTTGCCGCACGATCACATGACGAAGCGACAACGGCCGCCCCGCCTGGTTCGCGAGCCGTTCCCGTTGCGAGAGCAGAAGGTGGGCGACGCCAGCACCTACGGTACCACAGCCGATGAGGGCCACGCCAAGCGGATCGGTCATCATGAACCATCCTGGGAGCCAAGCCAGGCCCGCCACGCAAGCCCGTGGCGATGTTGTACAAAAGCCCCGAATGAAGTCACCCCAGGGGGATTGATGATGTCAAAACCACGGAGTTGCCCGAACCCCTCTTGGCAACCCACCTCCAGAGCATTAGAATCATTTCACCTGGACAGATAGCTCAGCTGGTAGAGCGAAGGACTGAAAATCCTTAGGTCGCCGGTTCGATCCCGGCTCTGTCCACTTGACAGAAGAGCCGTAGCCTCAGTGGGTTACGGCTCTTCTTCTTTGTATCGCGTTGGCCCCAAACGGGTTAGATTCCACTATTCGTCCACT
>JAXMAV010000006.1:0-457102 GCA_046350255.1 Gemmataceae bacterium | reverse complement strand
GAGATCGCGGAGGACCATCGACTTGAGCAAGTCGTTGACGTCGGAGGCAGGGAAGGAGAGATCAACACGCGCATCGCCCTCGACGGAGCCTTCTCGCTGGTAGTAGCCGACACCGGAAGAAAACAGGACCACCTGGCCCAGAGGTAGCGTGGTGGGACGCGTGGGCGCCTCGTCGGGTGCGTCGGCCTTGCCGGCGGGACGAGCGCGGAGCCAGTTGGGAGCAAAGAGCAGACCGGCCAACCCGAGCCCGGCCAGTCCCAGACCGGCATAGAGCCACTTGCGCATGATAAGTCTCCGTGGAGAGGAGGTCGTCGCCTCGAAACAGCTTGCCTATCTCTACAAGACGACGAACTGCCCGGTGAAGATTGATGCGATGCGAACCCAGTGACCGGAACTATTCTCCGACCCTGGGAGTTGCATTGAGGTGATTCGCGACGGAGATGGAGTGATGACGGTGAATCCTGAAGGGTTGCTGGTGCTCAACAAGCCGGTCGGCATGACCTCCCGCGAGGCGGTGGACCGCGCCTCGCTCTGGTTTCCGCGTAGCACGCGCATCGGCCACACTGGCACGCTCGACCCACTGGCCAGCGGGGTGCTGGTGCTCTGCGTGGGAAGCGCCACGCGCCTGGTCGAGCATGTGCAGGCCATGAGCAAGGTCTACCGCAGCACTTTTCGACTGGGGGCGGTGAGCACGACAGAGGATGGCGAGGGAACCATCACCCCTCATCCCGAGGCCAGCGATCCCGGGGCTGCCGCGGTGTATGTGGCATTGCAGTCGTTTGTCGGCACCATCAACCAGGTGCCGCCCGCCTTCTCCGCTGCGCGAATCGAGGGCAAACGCGCGCATGCCCTGGCGCGCAAGGGAACCGAGGTGGCCCTGAGCCCACGGCAGGTGCAGATCCATCGCATCGATCTGATGGACTACACCTATCCCGACGTCGAGGTGGAGATCCATTGCGGAAAGGGGACCTACATCCGCTCGCTGGCACGGGACGTGGGGGACCACCTGGGGGTGGGGGCGTATGTCCATGCGCTGCATCGCGTCCAGGTTGGCCCCTTCCGGGACGTGGACGGGGTACCGTTCGAGGTGCCGGCCCAACAGGCTATGCAGCGTTTGCTTCCGCGTGAACAGGCGCTCAGCGAGTTGCCGCGCCTGGTGATATCGGCCGAGCAGGCCGCGCGCATGCGTCAGGGGCAAAAACTGGCCCTGGCAATACCGGATGAAGTCAGCCCTGGAGAGCTGGCCGTGTTCGAGGCGTCGGGGCGCATGGTGGGCGTCGCCCTATGGCGCGGGCCAGGATCGCTGGTACGGCCCACCAAGATCGTCAGTTGAAGAAGCGGTAGCGGATGATGCAGAAGAGGGCAGAGAAGGCGTCCTTCAGGCCGATCTTCTTGCCTTCCTCGTAGGTCCGGCCCGAGTAACTGATCGGAACCTCGAAGACACGCCAGGCTGGCCGGCGCCTGGCGACCTTGGCGGTGAACTCCGGCTCGAACCCGAAGCGGTTGGACTTCAGGTTCATCCCCTCGAGCACCTCGCGCCGGAAGACCTTGTAGCAGGTCTCCATGTCGGTCAGGTTCAGGTTGGTGAACATGTTGGACAAGGTGGTCAGCACCTTGTTCGCCACCATGTGCCAGAAATAGAGCACGCGATGGCTCTCGCCGATGAAGCGAGAGCCGAACACCACGTCTGCCTTGTTTTCGAGGATCGGCTGCAGAAGCCGGGGATACTCGGCGGGATCGTACTCCAGGTCGGCGTCCTGAATCAGCACCACGTCGCCGGTCGCTTCCTGGAAGCCGCGCCGCAGCGCGGCGCCCTTCCCCTGGTTCTTCTCCTGCAGGACGATCTTCACATTCTCGTCGGTGATCGTTTTGAGGATCTCGCGCGTGCGGTCCTTGCTGCAATCGTCGATAATCACGATCTCCATCGGGATTTCGACCGCCTTGACCCGGCGCAGCACCTCCTCGATCCAGCGTTCCTCGTTGTACACCGGAATGATGACGGAGAGCTTGAAGCCGACGGGGATGGGATAGACGCATAGCTCCCGGCACGAGGCGTCTCCCAGTAACCGTCGCAGGAGTTCCACCCGGTCGGCCTGTGGCAGGGTGTGTCCCTGCAGCAACCGTTCCAGCGTTTTCTCGACGTCGTGATCCGGAGCCACCGCGGTCATGTCTTGATCCTTCCTGTCTTCCTGCGGGAAAGCACCCTGTGGGGACCTACTTCCCTGAATCGCTCCTCGTGACTCGCGCCCCCAGGTTCGGATTATCCTATTTCACGAGGCCAGGGTCGGCGATTGAGAGGCCGGGTTCGCGGAGAATTCGATAGGCGTGGCCGGTGCCTGGGATCGTTTCAAATTCGACGAGACGACCCGGAGGCAGCGCGGCGACGGCGGCTCGCGCGCCGGCCAGGCGACAGGCGAGAAGAGCCTGGCTGCGCTGACTGACGCTGGCCTGGACAAAGCGCCCCAGCTGTTGCTGAGGCACCTCGCAGATGCAGTGAAAGCCACCCAGCCGGGCCCAGTACGCGTTGTAGGTGAACCCCAGCGAGGCGACGCCCTCACCAGGCTGGACTCCCTGGCGCAGCAGGGTCTGGGCTACCTGCCAGTGGGGATGCGCGGCTGGGCCTTCTCCTCGCCAGGCCGCGCCCAGGGCGCAGCCGGCATCATACCCGAGGTTGGTTCCGAGCGTGAGTCCCACCAGGGCCAGCGAGGCCAGGCCCACGGGTCTCAGCGTGGCTGCCCGGGGGTGCGGCAACTCGATGGCACTGAGGAGGCCCACGGCCAGAAGCAAGACAAAGGGTCCGACCAGGCGACCCTCGGCATGGCCGACGATCAGGTACAACCCCAGTCCCGCCAGGGCAGGTATCAGCAAGAGCGAGGAGGCGCGAAGGTTGCTCGCCAGCGTGCCCATCCAGGCTCTCACGGTGCCCCGGCGAGAAAAGAGCGACAGCCCGACTAGCAGGCCCACCAGGAGAGTGATCACTCCCAGCCGCTGGGTGAACAGATCGCTGTAAAAGGCCAGGACGTGGGCACTGGCGGCCAGCTGCCTGCCCAGGCTAAGCTGGGGGCGGACCTGCTTGTAGAACCGGCCGGGATCGATCCACAACGGATAAAAACCCGATCCGCAATGTCCGCAGGCCGTCACCGCAGGCTGCTCGCTTAGAAGCGTCGGATCGTGCGGGCCAGCAGGACGCGGTGCCCCAGCCAGCTGCTCGGGTCGGGGGTAGCCCTCGACGTACCAGAGGTAGTTCAGGCGGCCGGCATCGCCGAAGGTGGGCCGGCCGGCGGCCAGCGAGAGCAGCACGATCCAGGGACCGGCCACCACGCCCCAGGTCGTCAGGCACAGCAGCATCTCGCGCCAGCGGTTTCGGACACGGGGCAGGTAGGCCACACCGAGTATGACCAGCCCGATGGGTAGCATGATCGCCTTGGCCAGGAACGACAGGCCAAGCACCAGCCCCAGGGCGATCGCGATCCCGGGGGAAAAGCCGGTCTCGCGCACGCGCTGACGGCGAATGAGCAGAGCGCAGGCGCAGGCCATGCCGGCGGCGACAAGGAGGTCCGGCGTCAACAGCGACACCGTGATCAGTCGTCGCGCCACGATCAAGAAGACGGCGTAACTGAGCCCGACCAGCAGCCAATCGGGGAGTAGATCGCTCCAGCGTTCGCGGCAGCGTTCGCGCTGGGCGGCTCGAAGAATGAGCCATTCGCGGAGCAGCCACTCGAAGGAAAACAGCGCACCCAGGGCGAGGACGACGCCCAGGGCATGAGCGGTAGCGCATTCCCAGTAGGCCGAGGGCTGGACCACAGCCAGGGTGCCGGCCAGCAACCAGGAATACAGGGGACTCCAGTAGCCGTTGAGCGCCTGGGCCCATTCTCCGCGTAGATACTGGCTGGCCACCTCCAGGTAGGCGATGCCGTCGGGATTGATCAGGTGGCGATTGGCGTACCCGTGGAGGACGAAGAACGCCAGACCGACCAGGCGACCCACCCAGCGCAGTCGCGCGGTCCAGAGGGCATCGCTTGAAGGGGCAACCGCGGGTACCGGCGTGAGAGTATCTGGAAGTGCGCGTGGGGAGATCAGGGTGGTGGACATGGCACTCCTTTGCCAGTGACTCCGAGTGATGCCGCATTATGGAATGTCTGCGGGACATGGATCAAGGTGAATTCGTGCCTGGAGGCCTCGAGATGGAATTGACTTCCGGGGCGATGGAACATAGGGTGGCCGGTCATTCGTCGTGCGATTCAGGAGGAGTCGCCGGGCGAGGCCAAATCAGGACAGGTGAAGGGAGTCAGGTATGTCCGCGAGCAATCCCGCTGGCGTCCCACTATTTGATCTGCACGTCCAGTACTCGGAGCTGCAACCTCAGATCGAGGCCGCTCTTGCTCGCGTTCTGGCTTCGGGGCAGGTCATCCTGGGACCCGAAGTAGCCGCGCTGGAAGAAGAGGTGGCTGCCTATTGCGGCGCAAGCCATGGGGTGGGCTGTGGGTCCGGCACCGAGGCGCTCTCGCTGGCCCTGCATGGCCTGGAGATCGGCGAAGGTGACGAGGTGATCTTGCCGGCCTTCACCTTCTTTGCCACCGCGGGCTGCATCGCTCGCTGCGGCGCCCGGCCGGTCTTTGCCGACATCGATCCGGTGTCGTTCAACATCGATCCGGACCAGGTTGAGGCCATGATCACCCCGCGCACCCGGGCCATCATGGTGGTTCACCTGTTTGGCCAGTGTGCGGATATGTCGCGTCTGTGGCGGATCGCCGAACGGCATAACCTCGCCATCATCGAGGATGCCGCCCAGTCGATGGGGGCCGAGTACGAGAACAAGCGCGCCGGCAGCCTGGGTGTGGTCGGCTGTCTCAGCTTCTATCCGACCAAGAACCTGGGCGCCTACGGCGATGCTGGCATGACGGTAACCAGCGACCCGGCCCTGGCTGCCCGGATGAACTGTCTGCGCGTCCACGGCATGGAACCGCGCTACTACCACAAGTACATGGGCTGGAACGCACGTATCGACGCCCTGCAGGCCTGCATGTTGCGCGTGAAGCTGCCTCACCTCGACCGCTGGATCAGCAACCGTCAGGCGGCGGCTGCCCGCTACGACGAACTCATCGATCGCTATCACCTGGCGTCGTACCTGCAGCGCCCGGTCGCGCAGGACAATCGTCGCCACACCTACAACCAGTATGTGGTGCGGGTCGGCCGAGGCGATCGCGATGCCCTGGTGCAGCACCTGAAGGCTGAGAAGATCGGCTGCGAGATCTACTACCCGCTTTCGCTGCACCTGCAGGAGTGCCTCCGCTACCTGGGGTATGGTCCGGGCGACTTCCCCGTGAGCGAGGCGGCCAGCCGGTGCGTCATCGCCTTGCCGATCTTCCCCGAGATCACGGCAGCGCAGCAGGAACGTGTCCTGCAGGGCATCTCCGCCTACGTTCATCGTCTGGCGCGCAAGGCCAGCTGAGCGCTGTCGGCTAGCGGCCCAGCAGGTTCAGGGCGGCCAGCGACATCGTCTTGACCCCGGTGCGGATACTCGGGATCGGCACCGGGGCGAACTGGTCTGAATGCAAGGAGGGCAGGGGGGCTGCTCCCTCCTTCTGGGCGGCCTCCACCTTTTCCGGCGCGATGGTGCCCAGGAAGTAGAGAAACACCGGTACACCGGCCCGGCCATACCGCGAGAAGTCCTCACCACCCAGGATGGGGGGACGCTCGCGGACGTTCTTTTCGCCCAGGACATCGCGGAACAGCGCCACCGTCTTCTTCGTCAGGGCCGGGTTGTTGTACAGAGCCGGGGTGAACTCGGATTCATCGACCTTCACCGTTGGCACCGGGGCGTTGGCTGCCTTCGCGCAGCCCTCGGCGATGCGCTTGATACCCGTGAGCCGATGGTGTCGGACGCTATCCTTGGTGCTGCGCACGGTGAGTTGCAGCTTCACCTCATCGGGGATGATGTTGTGCTTCGTCCCTCCGTGGATCGATCCGACGGTCACCACCGCAGGATCGGTGGGGTTGGTCTCCCGGCTGACCAGGGTTTGTAGATCCAGCACAATCCGCGCAGCCAGGACGATCGGATCGACCGTCGTGTGCGGGGCGGCGCCATGGCCACCCTTGCCCTTGACGGTGATATCGACGGTATCAACGTTGGCCAGGGCGAGCCCCTCGGAGAACGACACCGTGCCGTGCGGGGTCTGGCTGTCGCAGTGCAGGGCCAGGCAATAGTCGGGTTTGGGAAACCGGGTGAACAGGCCGGCCTCGAGCATCGCGCGGGCGCCGACGCCGATCTCCTCGGCAGGCTGTCCGATGAACACCAGGGTGCCCTTCCACTTTTCCTTGAGCGCCACCAGCACCCGGGCCGTCCCGAGCCAGCAGGTCATGTGGATATCGTGTCCACAGGCGTGCATGACGCCCACCTCGCGGCCCTGGCGATCACGCGTGCGGACCTTGCTGGCGTAGGGCGCACCCGTTTGCTCGGTGACAGGCAGGGCATCCATGTCGGTGCGAACCAGCACCGTGGGCCCCTTGCCGTTTTCAAGCACGCCCACCACGCCGGTCCCGCCGACCCGGGTGGTCACCGTGAAACCGAGCTTCTTCAGCTCGTCGGCCAGGCGGGCAGCGGTTTGCACCTCCATGAGCGAAAGCTCGGGATGCGAGTGCAGATGTTTGTAGAACGTCTCCAGGTCGGGAAGATCTCGCGTCACCTGGGTGTCCACGTCCTTGAAGCGCTCGCGGACGGGGGGCGGCGTGGCCGCATCCTGAGCCTGGGGCAAGCCCGTCAGCATACCAAGCGATAGCAAAGCGAGGACCAGTCGGTGCGCCCAGGTGGGGCGGAGGAGTGCATGCATGGTTCGAGCCTCGGGACGAACAGGAGGGATCGGTAGACAGGGTATGCGCCCGGGGGAGCGACGACCGGGAAAAAGTAAGAAGAAGAGTAAAACTCGGGGGCGGCCATGCGTATACTGAAGTGTAGTGGTTGCTTGGCGCAACCGATGCGTTTATTTGCTCCGGACGGCTGCACATCTCCCAGGCAGCGTTCGCCTGGCTGATCTATGGGGTGGTTCAACCCCCACAACCAGCGACAACCAAGACCGGACCGATACCAGGAGCTGGTGCGATGCGTGCAAAGCGATTGACTCTCAAAGAGAGAAAAGAGATCTTCTTTTCGATAGTTCGGCTCGAAGACCAGGGACCCCGCTCGCATGCCAGCGCTCGGGGTCAGGTGGCGGCCGACTATGGCATTGACGAAAACCAGGTCGAGCAGATTGTCGATGAAGGCATTGACAAGGATTGGCTCGACAGTGAGCTTCCCAGCGAAGCGGGCGACGTCGAGAAGACCGTCACCGCCTGATGGGCGCTTCTCCCCTCGAAATCTCGGGCGCCAGTGTGGTCATCCCACACTGGCGTTTCTTCATTCCTGGCTGGGTCGGACTTCCAGTACCGTCGTGTGCTTCGCCGCGAAGGCCGACCGCAGAGCCTCTTCCAGGTGCGCTTCCGAGGCGATCAGTTGGTGGTCTGCTCCGAAGGCGCGGCAGAACTGCCCGAAATCCGGGTTGTGCAGATCGACGCCGATGAATCGGCGCGCGTATTTCCGTTCCTGCGTGGACTTGATCAAAGTCAGGCACGAGTCGTTGACCAGCAGGACGACCACGGGAAGGCGTTCCTGCGCGGCAGTGGCCAGCTCCATGGCCGACATCTGAAATCCGCCATCTCCCACAAGTACGAGCACCGGTCGATCGGGAAAGGCCGCCCGGGCACCCAGCCCTGCTGGTAGACCGTACCCCATGGCCACCGATCCGGCCGGGTGCAGGAACGAGCGTGCGCCTTCCAGAGGCAGCTCTGCCATGGCCATGTAGGCCAGCCGGGTCACATCGGCGCTGACGAGCCCGTTGGCGGGCAAGGCCCGTGCAATGGGGCCGAGCGGATCGATGCCGGGCAACCGCCAGGGCTCCTTCTTCGCAGGCAGGCTAGCCCAGGGCGAACGCGTCTCGGTGGGCAAACGGGCCAGCAGCTTCTCGAGGGTTGCGCGGGCATCGCCGACCAGCCCGATCTCCAGGGGATAATGGCGGCCCAGCTCGCCGGGGTCGATGTCGATCTGGGCCCGGCGAGCGGGGAGCGGGATGGTCCAACTTCCGGTGGCCAGCTGAGTGAACCGACAGCCGACTGCCAGCAGGAAGTCGGTTACTTTCCACAACGGAGAGAACAAGTCCGCCATCTGGCTAAGGTCAGAGGTGACCCGCGTCCATGGCATGCCAGCCGCCAGAGGATGACTGCCCGGCAGGGCGCACTTGCCGTTTGCCGTGTGAAAAACGGGAGCGCCCAGGCGTTCCGCCAGCTGCCGCAGGGCTGCTTCGGCTCCCGAGCGACTGACGCCGCCACCTGCCAGAAGAATCGGCCGGCGCGCCTCCTGCAAGGCGGCGACGAGGGAATCCAGGGTGGCCGCATCTGGTTTGGGTCGGGCGGGCGGGGGTGGCAATGGCGGCAGTGGATCGGGCGCGGGTTCGCGCAGCACATCGACCGGCACTTCAAGGAGCACTGGCCCGGGTCGTCGTTCGGTTAGTTGGCGCCAGGCAAAATCGACCAGGTCGGCCACTTGGTCGGGACTTTCGATGCACACCTGCGTCTGGCTGAAAAAGGCGCTGGCCTCGAGCTGCTCGTTTTCGTGATAGTACCCGGTGCGGCGACCGCGTCCGGCCAGGGGAACCTGACCACTCAGCAGCAGGACGGGGATGGAATCGGTGTCGGCCGTGGCCAGCGGGGTGGCGGCGTTGTACACCCCGGGACCACACACGGCCAGGCACACTCCTGGTTGACCGGTCGCCCGGGCGTAGCCATCCGCCATGAAGGCGGCGGCCTGCTCGTGGCGCGCCAGGATGTGTCTCACCCCAGGAGTGCGATATAACGCATCGTAGATGGGGGTGAGCTGTCCCCCAGGGTAGCCAAAGAGGATCGACACCCCATGTTGCGCGAGCCGTTCCACGATGCGATCGGCGACGCTGGGGACATGGACCTGAGACATGAGGCTCCGCCTCGATGAAGAGGTTAAAGTTGGCCGGGACGAATCTCGGATGTAAGGCGGATGGTAGTACCCACGCGAGTGAGAGTCCCGGTTCGGAGTAGCACCAGGAGTACCTGGGGCAGCCCCGTGGCATTCTCATTCACCCAGCGTTGTCTTAGCTCCTCCCACCCTGCGGAACTCCTCAATTCGCGGAGCCGTTTTTGTACCTTCTGGCAGGAGTCCTCATCGCCGGTTTGCACGTCGATGGTGGAGTGCAGCTTGTCGTCACAGTGCCAGTGACCATGGACGATGCGCGCGGGGGCCAGGACGGCTCGCAGATCGAGCCCCAACGCCTGGGTGTCCTGGTCGGGGGTGGAGAACAGCGACCCAGGCGACACGAGCAGCCACAAAGGCAGGGTGCGGTCGATGCGTCCCAGCGCCTCACGTAGCAGGGCATCCTTCACAGGCCGAGCCGGGCCGCCCCTGGCGAAAGCCAGGGCATCCTCGATGCGTGAGCGATCCCTGGCCAGCAGGAGGATCTCCTTGCTCAGACCGATGAAGTAGGATGGCCTGTCTGATGATCCCTCGAAGGAGAATAGCTCGAAGGAGCCCTGCGAGGCCAACAGCTTGCCGCCGCTTCGGATCTTCTGAACCGGGAGACTGCCCCGGGCCATCCACAGTGTCTGATGGGGGTCGAAGGAGGAGAAGCAAACCCGCATCCAATCGAGATCTTGGGCTGCATCCACTCCCAGAGTGCCGAGCAGGGGGAACCAGTTGAGCGCCGGGCTGGTTTGTGGCTTGCTCTTCTTCCAGAAGGTCGGCCCGAACAGGGTGCGTGGAGCCAGGTGCAGCACGCCCAGGGCATCGGCGGGGAGGTAGTTGCTCAGGTCTACCACTGTTCGCGGAGAGGCTTTCGGAGGCGGCTCGTCAGGAACGACCGGTTGAGAGTGTGGCCAGAAAATCACGGTCAGGAGAAGGAGAAGACCAGCCGGGCCGAGAGCCCACCACCAGCGTGGCCGGGGGAAGGACGGTGCGGTCGAGAGAGGGGGCTGTACTGGTTCCGTGTCGAACTCGGAGGGGGTTTCTTGCTCCAGATCGAGCAGGTGCCGGGTCGGTTCCATCAGGGTGGAAGGATTAATGACAGGAACCGCGTTCACCCCGGCAGCGCCGATGAACGGAAGCAAGGCGGCCACCAAGTCGGCTGCCGTCGCGAACCGGTCGGCGGGCTCCTTGGCCAGCAGACGAGCTACGATGCGATCGAGATCCGCCGTCACATCCAGGCGGGTGTGCCGGAGCGGTTCGGGCAGGTCGTTCTGATGCTTCATCAACCGGTCAAACGCCGTGGCTCCCTCAAACGGCGGCTTGCCGGTCAGCAGCTGGTACATCGTGCAACCCAGGCTGTAGAGGTCGGCGCGCCGGTCCACAAGATGGGCATTTCGCGCCTGCTCTGGCGCCAGGTAGTCGAGCGTGCCAAGGACCAGGCCATGCTGGGTCAGAGCCAGGGCTGCTTCGTCGAGGCGATGGGGTTGCTGACGGATCAGGCCCATATCGAGAATCTTGACAGTGGAGCCAACCAGGCGATCCAGCGCGATGGGCTCGGCCAGCTTGCCGCCGCGTGGACAGACGAAGAGATTCTGTGGCTTGATGTCGCGGTGGACAAAACCCAGCTCATGGGCGTGGTGGAGTCCCAGGGCTGACTGCCGGATGAGATCGCAGGCCAGCGGAATGGGCAATGGGCCGGTCTTCCGCACGAGGTGGCCCAGGTCCATCCCTTCCAGCAGTTCCATCGAGAGATAGAATCGCTCGCCCTCGGCACCAGCATCGTGGACGGCAACAATGTTCGGATGCGATAGCTGGGCAGCCGCCTCTACCTCGCGATTGAAGCGGGCCAGGGCGACCTGGTTCTGGAGGCGTTTGCGTGCGATAACCTTGATGGCCGCCAGTCGATGCAGCCGGCGATGGCGTCCCTTGAACACCTCGCCCATGCCGCCTTCGCCGATGCGTTCTAGCAAGATGTAGGGGCCAACCACCAGTTGATCGCCCTTACCCTGAAGCAGCTGGTTGGCCTGGAAGGCCGTCAACCATTCCTGGCGAATGAGATGGCGGGCCAGGTCACGAGGAGTGCGATACTGGGCGGCGAGGCGGTGTAGTTCCTCAAATCGGGAAGACTCCAGCAGGCCGAGATCCTGCAGAAGCTCAGCCATGCTGTCGGGAGTGTCCACGAGCATCGACCGCCTCGGATAAGCGTCTACCCGAACCTGGTTCCACCATATCTGCAGTTTAGGTTCAAACTCGACGCCTATCAAATGCCCGGGGTGATTTATCGTGGGACGTGAAAAAGAAACGGATCCGGGCCCTGGAAGTACCTTGCCCGGATCCGTCTGGTTTCGTCCGCTGCCGGAAGCCTTACTTGGTGAGGCGGATCTGCTCGTGCAGGTAGGTGCCCTTCTTGTTCGAGGTCACCACGTCGAGCAGGCCATCGCCATTCACGTCGGCCACGGTGAACTGCGTGCCCACACCTGAATCGATATCGATCACCCGGGGAGTCAGGCTGAGGGAGCCATCCTTGCGCTTGCCGGTCTCAAACCAGTAGAGCATGGCGGGCCAGTCCGCGCCCGGCTCGGCGCGGCCATGCGACCACCAGCGCTTGCCGGTCACGTAGTCGGCCATGCCATCGCCGTTGATGTCCACCTGCACCATCGCGTGCGTCTCCGAGACCAACTCGCGGAACAGATCACGCTTGATGAAGGTTGGCGATTTGTCCTTGCTGCCGCGCTGATCGTGGACCCAGATGCCGAAGCGATGCGCCGAGGTAGACAGGATGTCGGCCTTTCCGTCGCCATTCATGTCCACAGCGTACATGTCGGCGCAGGCATCACCCAGGTTGGCGGCGTGGAAGGTCCAGGGAGTCTTGCCATCGGCCTGTTTGGGTTGCTCCCACCAGCCGCCGGTGGTGATCACATCGGCCTTGCCGTCGCCATTGACGTCACCCACACCCAGGCCGTGCGAGAACCGCATGGTGCCCGGAGCCCCCTTGCCCACAGCGCCCGGCTCGCTGATCGGATGCATTTCCCACCGGGCCGTGGGATCGCTGGAGGGGGTGAAGTAGGCCATCTGCCCCTCGTTTCCTTCGGGCTTCTTCCCCATCGGCTGGAAGCCCATCACCAGGACGCGTTTGCCCGTGCCCAGGAGATCGACGTAGAGAGGAGTCTCGTTGCAGGCGCTGTGCCAGATTTCGTGCGCCTTCCAGTGACCCGATTTCCCCTTGGGGTTCTCGAACCAGTGACACGGCGCACCGGGGAAGCCGATCACGATCAGGTCCGGGTAGCCATCCTTGTTTAGATCCTCGGTCCAGCAGGCGAAGCTGTTGCTGTAGCTCGACTGTCCGGTGCCGTAGTTGCCCGGTTTGCGGATCTCGTGCGCCTTCCAGTCCGGCGCCTCGTACCAGTATTCGCCGTTGAGGATGTCGACCTTGCCGTCCTTGTTGACGTCGGCGACGGCGACGCCTTCGGAGCGGAAGACCGGGTCCAGGGTGGTCTTTTTCCAGCGAATGCCCGTGTTGGGTTTCGTTTCCTGGGCTGCGGGAGGGACACTCCACAACGCGAACAGGGGAAGAATGATGGCAAGCAACCAGCCAGTCCAGCGCATCAGTGCCTCGGAGTAGGAGAGTGTTGGCGCGAATCCATGGGGCTGATTATGCAGCACCGAGGGACCTGCGCCAACTGCCTACCCGATCAGGATGACGGTGGAGCGAGGGGAAACGATGTAGTGGTCGCCCGGATTCAGCGGCACCGCGTTGTGCTCCTCGACGATGTCATCCGGCGAAGGGAGGTTTGTATCGGCCAGCCGACGCCAGCGATGATGGCCATCGATAGGGGGCAACTGGAAGCGGTGTGGCTCCCAGTGGGAGTTGAACAGGAAGTAGAAGTTCGGCTGGCCGGGCGCGTGGGTGAGATGCAGCGCCAGCGTCCTGGCGTGTCCCGTCCAGTCCGGATCGCCCAGGCGCGACCCATGCCAGTGGACCCGGGCCAGGAACTGGTCGCGTCCCATGGAGAAATAGCGCTTGCGCAGTGCGATCATCATCGAGACGAAGCGCACGAGCCCGGAATGCTTCTGGGCCAGGTTCCAGTCTACCCAGCTGATCTCGTTATCCTGGCAATAGGCGTTGTTATTCCCCTGCTGCGTCCGGGCGAACTCATCGCCCATCAGGATCAGCGGCACACCCTGCGATAGAAACACCAGGACGAAGTAGTTGCGAAGCTGACGCTGCCGCAGTGCCAGGATATGGGGGTTGTCGGTGGGCCCTTCGTGACCGCAGTTGTAGCCCAGGCTGTCGTCCCAGCCGTCGCGGTTGTTCTCGCCGTTGGCCCAGTTGTGTTTCTTGCTGTAGGTCACCAGGTCCGCCAGCGTGAAGCCATCGTGACAGGTCACGAAGTTGATCGAATGGTAGGGATGGCTGGCCACCGACCCATAGATGTCGAGGCTGCCGGTAATCCGCTTGGCTACCGCGGCGGTACAGCCTGGTTCGCTGCGGAGCCAGCGACGGACGTCATCGCGGAAGTGACCGTTAAACTCGGCCCAGCGCCCCCAGGTGGGAAACTTGCCCACCAGATTCAGGCCGCCCGCATCCCAGGCCTCGGCGATCAGCTTGGTGTTTGCCAGCACCGGATGCTCGGCGATGTGCTGAATCACCGTGGGCTCATCCAGCGGTTTGCCGTTGGCACCCCGGCCAAGAATGGCGGCCAGGTCGAAGCGGAACCCATCGACGTGATACTCGGCCACCAGCTCGACCAGGCTGTCGAGGATGAGGTCGCGCACGATCGGATGATTGCAGTTGAAGGTGTTGCCGCAGCCGGAGAAGTTGTAATAGCGCCCTTCGCGATCCAGCATGTAGTAGATGCTGTTGTCCAAGCCGCGGAAGCCGAGCGTGGGGCCGTTCTCGTTCCCCTCGCAGGTGTGGTTGTAGACGACGTCGAGGATGACCTCGATCCCCGCGAGGTGGAATTGCCGGACCATTTCCTTGAAGTCGCGCAGCTGCTGACCGGGCCGCGAGGCATAGGCCGATTTCGGCGCGAAGAACGAGAGCGGCGAGTAGCCCCAGTAATTCACCAGTGGGGCCCCGGAGCCTGGATGCCGGCCGGGAACATCGGTCTCGTCAAACTCCAGCGCGGGCATGAGCTGGACGGCGGTGACCCCCAGCGCCTTCAGGTGCGGGAGTTTCTCCACCAACCCCAGGAAGCTCCCGGGATACTGCACGCCCGAGGAAGGATGGCGCGTGAAGCCGCGTACGTGCATCTCATAGATGACCGTTTGCGACAGGGGAGTATTGGGCGGCGTGTCATCGCCCCAGTCGAAATCGTCCTGCACCACCTTGCCCAGCCGGGCCGGGCGATTCCGACTTTCGTGACGGACGCCCCAGGGATAGCCTCCGCTGAGCGCTCGCGCATAGGGATCAAGCACGATGGTGCGCGGATTGAACCGATGGCCCTGGCGCGGATCAAACGGGCCGTTGGCCCGGTAGCCGTACAGCACGCCGGGCCGCAGGTTGCGGACGAAGATGTGCCAGATATCGCCGGTTCGATTGTGGACGGGATCGAGCGGAAGCTCGGCAAAGGGATCCTCGGCGCCTTCCTCGAACAGCACCAGGCTCACCGCTTGAGCATGGCGCGAGAAGACCGCGAAGTTCACCCCATCTGAGCGCACGGTGGCACCCAGCGGGCGGCACTGGCCGCGGAGCAGCAACAGGCCGGAGCGAGCATCCCGGAGCCCGTCCGACGTTGCGACGCCACGGCCTGTTAGCGGTGTTGCCAGTGGGACGATTTGACCGAGCATGGTGCCCCCGATCCTACTGTCGAGGAGGCCCGGCCAACCGGGGCCGGGCTACCTCTGGCTCTTCCTCTTGGACGTCCGAATGCCCACTTTTACTCCCTGCATTGCAGGGCAAAAGTTATGCCATCCGGACGAACACCATCTCGCGCAGGTGATCAGGCGACCGCGCGGAAATCGTGTTCGAGGATATCCATTCCTCGACGGCAGATCTCTTTCCCATATTCGGGCCAGACTCCCTGGCCCCAGTAGCGGAAACAACTGGTTTCAGCGGACAGGAGGTGGAACAGCGCATTACGGTACGCATGACTGCTGCGATCGATTCCCCCTCGGCCCATCACCTCGTGGAACCGGGCAGATAGTTGCATCATGGGCGTGAGCAGACTTTCGTAGCCGCGCACCCAGCTGATGTTGTTGGTCCAGGAGCCGCCTTCGAGGTTGAAATGCGGTTTCTCGAGCTTGATCTCCTCGATGGCCTTGTCAGCCGCACCAGGCTCCCAGCGCTTGATGCGCTCCAGCACCACGCCCTGGCCAGCCGGTCGGCATCCTGGCAGCATGTCGGGGCGAATACCGGCCGCCTCGATCAGCTCCAGGTACTCGGTGCCGTTGACCAGCGTGACACCCTCGGCTCCCATCTGGTGGACTGCCTGGCGATAGCCCGACGGAAACTCATTCATCATGACGCCGCCGTTCTCGCCGTCACCGATCTGGGTGACGATGGGCGGCACGCGGATTCCGTGAATGGTGCGTGGATGCAGCCCCTTGGCCTCGTAGAACGGCTGCATCTGCGCCACGAGCTTGGTATCCGATCCCTGCGTCTTGATCAGCGCCAGGATCGACACCTCCTTGCCCTCCGAGTTCTTGCACACGAAGCGGTGGGGAATGTGGCGGTCGCTCAGCCCATGTCCCTCGAGGGTTTCGACGGTGTGCTCCTGCAGCATGAGCCACTTGAAGCCACACTCGACCAGCGCGCGGACGTACTCGTACGCGGCATCGGGGTGGTTGGGCAGATGCATTTCGGGCGGCGAGAATCCCTTGACCCGGGCCAGGGCATCCCAGCCGTAGATGGCAGCAAAGTTGTGCTGCCAGGCGCGCATGTGCAGCTTGAGGTCGGGAAGGGGGGTGGAGGAGGCCACGGCATGGCCCCACATGGTGCCCAGCCACTCGACATGGCGACGCAGATACGGGTCGGTGGTGATGCCGCGCAACCGATCGAGCACGTCACCTCGGCCCATCTTCCGCAGGCCGTACAGTAACTCGCCGGAGTAATCGAGCATGACCCGGGCGTTCTTTCCCTGCTGCACCAGCTCGGGAATTATCTCACCCATCCGGGCGTAGCACTCAGCGAAGACCGGCGCGTTGTGGTTGTCGCCGATGCCGGGGTTCCGCATCATGCTGTCGAGATTGCTGATCAACTCCGCCTTCTGAATGTCCGGTTCGCTGGCGGGGATGAGCGGTTGCTGCATGTGCAGCGCGATGCAACAAAAGGCCTGGATGCGATCCAGCCGCAAGTTGGTCTCGTGGAGGTAGACCGGATCCTTGCGGGCGGTCACCGCCTCGACCTCGGCATCGTGCCCGGAAATGTTGGGCAACCCATCGACAATCTCTGGTATCGGAGTGAACTGCATGCGACTTCCTTCCTGCTAGGTTCGCCCTTCCTGGCCAGGAGTTCCCCTGGTGGGCGTATTCTTCGAGTGACGACGTTCCTTAGGTACTCCTGGGATCGAAACAGACCGGCGCGCGGACGGCTCAGGAGGCGAATAGACGATAATCCAGCTCCGGGAAGATGGAATCCATGTGTTCCAGGGCTGCCAGACGAGTCGGATCAAGTTCCTCGCGGTCGAGGCTGTCGAGCAGCCAGTGGCACCGGTTCAGATGGTCATCGAAGCGACGGCGGGCGTACTCCTCGGTGGTTCCATTGGTGATGATGAAAGGCCAGTCGGACGACTGCGCCAGCATCAGCTCGCGACCGGCCTGACGCAGGGCGCGATCGGACAGGCTACCGGCGATCACTCCTGTGTGGCGCTGGACTGACAGGCGCATCCGGGCGGCGGCCTCGTGCAAGGGGCGCCACATGTACTCGGTCTTGGAGTTGACCCAGTGCTCGTTGTACCCCTTCTTGCCCCAGCTGGAGGGAGCCGGCATCGCCTTCTGCTGAATCGGATGCCAGCCCAGGTACTCACCAGGGGTCGAGGCGGACAACTCCTCCGGACACCAGGCCATCTCTCGGAAGACGTGGTAGATCCATTGCGGTCCCTCGAACCACCAATGACCGAACAGTTCGGCGTCGTAGGGTGAGACGATGACCGACGAGAACGGCATACCATTTCGCGCGCGTCGCGCCTCTGCCCGGCAGCGCAGGACGAAGTCGTGCGCGTGCCGTCGGGCGGCGTCGGCGGCCCAGTCGGGGTTGTAGAGATGCTTGTTCTCGACCGGGCCGGTGATGCGATGGTACTTGATGCCCGTGTGCGACCGGATCCCCTCGGCGTACTGGAACGGCGCCAGGTAGTCCATGTCGAGCTCGAAGCCGATGTCGCGGTAATATTCGCGATAATTGAAGTCGGCCGGGTAGCCGATAATGCTGCTCCAGACGAGCTTCGAGGTGGTGGGATGTCGGGCGAATGCGGCCACCCCGGCCGGTGTGTACACCGGAGCGGCCACGCCGAAGTTCGGACGCGGTTCGGCGTGGTCGATGGCGTGCGAATCGACGACGAAATAGCGGATACCCGCCTCGGCCAGCAATTCGTCGAGTCCGGGATAAAAGGCGCACTCCGGCACCCACATACCCTTTGGGGTCTCGCCGAAGATGCGCTGATGCTCCTGCACCGCGGTGAAGACCTGGGCGCGGACCGCACTGGGTTCGGAACGCAGGAGTGGCAGGTACCCATGGGTCCCCGCGCAGGTGATCAGCTCGAGATGGCCCGACTGCGAAAACTCCTTGAACGCGCTAAGGAGGTTCAGGCCGCAGCGCTCGACGAACGTCTCGCGCGCCTCGGTGAAGAGCCGGCGGTACATCTGGGCCAGGAAGTGCACGTCGGGCCAGTCGCGGGTACGATGGCACTCCTTCTCGGCGAGCTGGGTGGAAAGCTCGAGATGGCGCAGGCAGCGCTGCTGAAGGAGCGGATCCTCCATCATGTTGGCCAGGGGAGGCGAGACCGACAGCGTCAGGCGGAATGGGGTGCCTTCCGCCTTTAGTTTGTCGAAGAACTTGACGAGCGGAATGTAGGTTTCGATCACCGCCTCGAAGAACCAGCGTTCCTCGAGGAAGCGGTCGTATTCGGGGTGGCGAACGTAGGGCAGGTGGGCGTGCAGGATGAGCAGGAGGTGACCGTTGGCCATGAACACAGGGTCCTCAGCACCGCGGCGTGGGGGGCAGCGGGAAGGTTGGCGATTGACAGGCCAGTGAAGACCTGCCCAGGAAGGTTAGCGTGGAGGCAGCGATGCCAGGAGTTCCTCCAGCTGCTCGGCGAGTCCTTTCCAGCCGAATCGGTGCTCGAGTTTCTGATGTCCCGACCGGGCCAGGGACTGACGTAGCTCCTCATCGTAGAGGACACGTTCCACGCCCCAGACGATGCTGTTCTCGCTGGGGTAAACCAGCACGCAATCCTTCTCGTGTTCGGTCAGTCCACGAGCGGCATCGTGAGTGGCTACCACCGGCTTCCGTGCTGCCCAGCCCATCTGGATGGGCCACCACGGCGTTTCGGACCGGCTGGGGACAATGATCAGATCCGAAGCCTGGATGAGATCGAGCAGGGCCTGGCCGGTGACGTGCCCGGGCAAGCGGATGGCATGCTCGAGCAGGAGGTAGCGGGCGTAGACTTTCAGTGGCCACAGCAGGTGCCCTTCGCCGACGATCACCAGCCGGGCCTGGGGATGATGCCGCAGGATGGCAGGCATGGCGCGCAGAGCCAGATCGGGGCCGTAGCGTTCATCGAGATCGCCGACGAACAGGATGGTCGGATCGATCGGGCCGACCTGGTACCGCGCCTTGACCGCCCCGGGATCTAGCTCTCGCTCGAACGGGTCGGCCGAGAAGACGTGGTAGGCCGGAATGATGCGTTCGGCGCAGGTAGGGATGCGTTGCCGGGCCACGTCGATGGTGGCCGGATCGTGCATGAGCAGTTTGGAGGCGGCCGCGATCCCCTCGTGCTCGATCTCCACGATGCGGCGACTCAGTTCGTTGGAGAGGTCGCTACGCTGTTGTTCCAGGGAATGGAGCGACAGCAGACTCGATTGATTGCGCAGTCCCTTGAGCAGAGCCAGCACCGGCGCGCAGGTCCACTCGTAGCCGACCACCTGGACGTTCTCCCCGTTGGGGAACACCTGCAGGAAGACGTTGCTGGCCTTGCGGGCGAACTGCTGGACTTCCTCGACGAGGTCGCCCTCGAATCCGTTGCCGACCACGTGCATGCGGACCGACGCGCCTTCCAGCGGGAACGATTGGCGGCAGAACACGTGGACAGTCCGACCGAGTTCCGCCAGAGCGTGGACCGTGCGAATGACGTGCCGGCCAATGAAACTATCCGGCGGCTCGTGGCAGAACACTGCGATGGGAGGCTTCACGGGTGGTTTCTCGACGGAGCCTGGAGCCAGGTTGGATTCGGGAGCGGCGGCGACTGGCTCCAGCAGGCGGCCAATCACCTGGCGCGGCGCCGGAATCGCTCCGGTGGTTTCGGGGGTGTTCAGGCCTGGACGGCCATCTCGGATCCGGATTCTCATCGTTGCTCTCCCCGGTGGTACCGCCCCGGTCCTCGGGGCAACATGCTCCAGCGATCTGGCGTGATCTTGGTCATAGACGGGTCACGGTCAATTCAGGGAACCAGTTCACGCAGGCCTCGAGGTAGGCCTGGGCCACCTCGTTCCAGCGGAGGGTTCCTCCCTCGCTTCGTCGCCCATGCTGGCCCATGCGCTCGGCGTGACCGGGGTCACCCAGCAGCCGATCGATGGCCCAAACCATGGAACCGGGATTGTCGTAGGTCAGCAGGCCATCTTCTTCGTGGCGCACCAGATGCGAGGGGCCCCCGTGCGTGGTGATGATGGGGCGGGCTGCCTTCCGGGCGAGATCGACCACGGCATCGTCCATGGCCATGCGGAACCGGGCTGGCAAAACGAGCGCCTCGGAGGAGCGGAGCAGCTGCGTGAGTTCCAGCCCGCTCTTGTGTCCGAGGAAGCGGATGGCCCAGTGAACCCCCAGGTCGTGGGCGCGGCGTTCCAGGGCATCCTGCATGGGACCATTGCCCACGATGGCCAGGCGAAGATTGCCCCAGCGGCGGAGCAGCACGGGGACGGCCTCGACGAGGATGTCCACACCCGCGGCATGTTCTAGCGGACCGATGAAGAGGAGGCTGCGATCCAGCGGGCCGATGCCATGCCGCATCTTGACCTGCCCCGGATCGAGCGGCGTCTCCCATTCGTTGGCCAGGCGGCCTTCCATGGCGAACGGATGCACCCGGCCCGGATTGAGGCCGAACTCGGCGATGAGTCGGTCGCGCAGCCAGGAGGGCGCCAGCACACTTCCCACCGAGGTGGCCACCTGCTTTTCGATTTCCTCGATCTGGCGGGATTGCTCGTCCACCGGGCCGGTGCGCCGAGTCACCTCAATGGAGCTGAGCGACAGCACGCTGGGACGCTGGCCGATCCATCCCCCCAGGCCGGTCATCCATTCGTGCAGGTGGATCAGGTCGAAGGGAGGCAGAGCATCCAGTCGCGCCTGCACACGGTCCGAGAAGGAGCGCGCCAGCTCGAGGGGCGACTTACCGGCCACTCCCTTCAACGGATGGAAGTGAACGCCATCGATCTCCCGGTCGGTGGTCAACGTCTCGGATTGAGGGACGAAGACGTGAACTTCGTGCTGATGCGACTGGATACCCTGGGCCAGCTCGGTGACGAAATCGGCGACTGGACCTTCCTGACCCGAATGCCGGGAGGCCAGGGCCAGGGCGGCGATGCGCAGCGGATGGCGCAGCCGGGGCCGACAGCGTTCGCGCAGCTCGTGCTCGGCATCCCAGATGTTGGCGACGCTTTCGATCTTGCGGGGACCGGTGACCAGGAGTGCCTCGGACCCACCGTTGCGAGAGGGACTATCCGGAGCAAACGGGATGGCCTGCGACCGATAGGCAGGGACGAACTCTCCGTCACGCAAGAGCATGCCGATCTCGCCGATCTGCCAGGTGCCGGACCGGGGCAGGTTGAAAAACCGCGAACCGGCGAGGCAGGGCAGGGGCTCATCCTGGATGCGATGGGCATTCAGACCGGTGAACTCGAGATACGACACATCGTATAGTCGCAGGATCGGTCGGGACCCATCCCAGCGGTGGACGCGCGACTGGCGGACCTGGTCGATCCATTCGGGCAACAGGCGCCAGTAGGCGAACCCCTGGACGGGGTGGACCATGGCCAGGCCCACGAAGTTGTTGGGGGGGCAGAACCGACCCAGGGCATGTTGCTCGCCGATGTCCCAGGCGATGCGGCGCAGGGTTTCCTGGTCCGGAGGCGTGGTCAGCTGAGCAGACGTCGGAACACCTTCCCGGGAACGTAGCACTCCCGGCTTGGCTGGCAACTCCGTGGCTCCGACATCAAGCGAGGCAGTGGAGATATCCATATCGGCATCTACTCATCAAGGATGGTCCGGGTCGTGCAGAGGCAACCGACCCGGGGCCAGTGGGTGTGAGGGAGCGACAGCACAGCCACGGATCAGGCAATGCAGGAGTACACTCCTTCAGTCTGTTCCGCAATCATATCCCAACTGAACGCCGCATCGACTGCGGCCCGACCGTTGCGGCCCATCCACCGGCAGCGATTGTGGTCGGCCAGGAGGGTACCCAGGCCCCAGGAAACCGAGTCAGGGTGATCCTCGACCTGGAGGCCGTTGACGCCGTGCCAGACAAACTCGGCGGGACCGCCGCGCTTGGTGCTCACCACCGGCTTGTAGGCGCTCCAGGCCTCGAGGATGACGATGCCGAACGGTTCGTTTCGGCTGGGAACAGCCACGATGTCGGCCGCCTTGAACAGATCGTGCAGGGCGCGGCCACGGACGTCGCCGAGCATGCGGATGGCGTGGCTCACCCCCAGGTGTTGCGCCAGGGCCTGCACCTCGGTCCGCATGTGGCCGTCGCCGGCAAACACATACTTGACGTGCGGATAATGCTTGAGGATGTGCGGTAGGGTCTGCATCAGGATGTCGGGACCCTTCTGCACCACCATGCGACCGACAAACAGCACCATCGGATCAAGCGGGCCGACGTGATAACGCCGCTTCACCTCGCCAGGATCCATCCCGTAGTCGAAGGTGCTGGCGTTCACCCCGTTATACACGACGTGCGTCTTGTGATGGGGCACCTGGTATAGCCAGTGGATCTCGTCGCGCAGCAGACCCGACACAGTGATCACCCGGTCGGCGCAGAAGGTGGCGTGGCGTTCGTGGTCGGCCACCCGCGTGGCCTGGCCGGCGAAATGGCGGTTCCCATTGCGCCCATACTCGGTGGAATGCATGGTCACCACGGCGCGCCGACCGCGTCCCTGCTTGACCCACACGGCGGCATTGGAGGCCAGCCAGTCATGGGCGTGGACAACGTCGAAGGCGCCCAGGTGTTCCTCCACGCCGAAGCAGGCATGAACGAACGACCGGCACATGTTGTTGACTTCGTCCACGAAGTTCGGGTTCAACTGGAAGGAGCACCGGTGATAGTGGACTCCGTGAATCAGCTCGTGATGGGACTGTCCGGGGCCTTGACGCGTAAAGACATGCACCTCGTGGCCACGGCGTTCCAGGGCGGCAGCCAGCTCGGTGACGTGGACGCTGACTCCCCCCACTGGGATGGAGTGGAGCGTCTCCCAGGAAAAGAATGCAATCTTCACTCCCTGTCCTCCTCTGCTGCGACTGTCATCCTTCAGTCTACTGGCTTTCGCACAACCTCCCCCCCGGCGCTGGGTGGTCACGTTTCTACGCGGTGCAGCAGTTCTCTACTCTGTTCCAGGCAGAGGTCCGGCCTCCGCCAGCTTTTTTGGTGTTTTACCAGCCGATTCCCTTTCTGGCTAGCTCCGGAGGGGAAAAATCGCCCGCGACTCCCGAGGTTGCAGGGGGTCTATGGATTGTTGGGATGATGCTCAGAAACGGGGGAGTGAAAGACCAGGCAAACTGTCCGGTATACTTGCGTTTGCTGGCCCGGTGTGCTGCATGAGCCGAAGGAAGCAGCCTGCCCGCATATCCGGACCGAATTCGGTGCGTTCGGTTGGCTTCGGCGAATCTCCTTTTGCTTCCGGCGCCGTGGCTGGGATAGGATGGTAAAGGAGGTCAAGATTTGCCTCCACTCCTCTCTTCCGGTCTCCGTTCTGATGAGGCCTTCATGAAACGTGATTTGATGGAGTTAATCCTGCCCCGTCTGGCCAAGCGCCTCAACCGCCATCTGCGTCGTTATCGCTCCGGAAACCTCGACGAGAAATCGTTCTCGCAGTGCTTCGAGCATCTCCTGCAACAGCAGCACTCGTGGCTTGCCAACCGAGGCTTTCCCGAGCTGGATGCTGCCATGGCGGTCCATGCTGCTGTCCTGGTGCTATCCGGGCCGGGGCTGCGTGCTGAAGCCGAGGAAGAGTCGGTTCCGCTCGAAATTGTCGAGTATCGGGCGGTGCGGGCGGCGGCAGCCGACGTCGCCGAGAATTTCGGCGTCAGCGAGCGCAACGCTACCAAGCACATTAGCCTCCTGGTGGCTTCCTACGCCGACTGACCGGTGGTCTGGTTATCGATTGAGTTGCTTGATCAGCTCCTGCACCTTCTTCTCGCTGAAGGGCACCGGATTCCGGTTCGTGTCCTTGTAGCGGATGTTGAGCACCTCCCAGCGATTCTTATCGGACGTATCCAGTAGCAGGGTCATTTCTGCCTGGAAGGCGAGCCGGGTCACCGCTCCGGAATAACTCATCTTGATGAGCAGCTCCTTGCGGTTGGCCTTCGGATCCGAGAATTTGAACTCCTTCATCTCCAGCCGGCGCGGCGCCATGCGGGCTGCCTTCACGATGGCCACGCCGACACGTTCCACGAACTCCTTGCTCTCGCGCTTCTCGTTCCGGAAATTGAGTGGCCCCTCGTCGTCGGCCCGGATTCCGGGCGCCAGGAGCAACCAGGTCAACACTACCGGGCACGAACGTGCTGCGAGGTGGAGGGACATGGCCTGGTCCTCGAATACGGAAGCAACAATCCGTCACTAGGGCTGCGGATTCCGGGAGTAGCGAGCCAGGAGTAAGGCGTCGGACCAGGATTCCGTTGGATCGTCCTCACCCGATCTACCGACAACTTCTACCTGCGTGTCTCCCCCGGATACAGTTCATGAGCTAAATTACCGATACTGAGGTCTCCTGTCCGCCCACCGTGTTTCCGGGAACCGACCCGGGTCCCTCCCCGGACCATGGCGCGCACTGTTGCGCCGGACGGGTTTTCTGTTAGCAGACGCTGGACCGGTTCATGTCCATCGACACCTTCGACACCTTTCTGGCTGTGCTTCGCCGAACCAAACTGCTGGCTTCGGAACAGATTGAGGACATCGCGCGCGAGCTGGTCCCGCTATATTCCGGGGTGCAAAGTCTGGGGGAATACCTGGTTGAGATCGACTGGCTCACCGCGTATCAGCTGCACAAGATTCTGGCTGAGGAGTGGAACGAGCTGACGTTTGGCCCCTTCCAGATACTCGATCAGCTGGGCCAGGGCGGCATCAGCGAGGTGTTCAAGGCCTGGGATACCGCCCACGGGCGGCTGGTGGCGCTGAAGGTGCTGCGGCCAGACCTTACCGATCGATCCGACGTGGTGCACCAGTTCCAGCGTGAATTGCACGCGGTCACACGGCTCAATCACGCCAACATCATCAAGACGTTCGAGGCCCAGCAGGAAGCCGGGGTCCATTACTTCGCCATGGAGTTTGTTGAGGGGATGGACCTGGAGCGCTACGTCAGCCAGGTGGGCCCTCTGCCGATCGATCAGGCGTGTGATTATGCCCGCCAGGCGGCCCAGGGGCTACAGCATGCCCATCAACTGGGCCTGGTGCATCGCGACATCAAGCCCGCCAACCTCTTTCTGCTCCATCCACCCCTGGCCATGCCTAACCAGCCAGGAGGCAGAAGGGGACCCGACCCCGTGGTGAAGATCATCGACTGGGGTCTGGCCCGGTGTGTCCGCGAGGAAGGCGGCGATCAGGGCATCGCGCTTTCTCCCGAGGAGAACGAGGCGGAGAAAAGCAGCCTGGTCGGCACCGCCGATTACATCAGCCCGGAGCAATCGCTCGATCCGACCCTTGTGGATATCCGTTCGGACATTTACAGCCTGGGGTGCACCCTGTACTACCTGCTCACGGCGCATCCACCGTTTCAGGGCAACTCGGTCCTGCAGAAACTACTGCAACATCGCGAGGTGGCCCCGCCCTCCATTCGCAAGGAACGGCCAGAGTTGCCGGAAGAACTCGAGGCGCTGATGATGCGCATGCTGGCCAAGGCGCCCGAGGATCGCCCGCAGATTCCTCTGCTGGTGGTGACTCCGCTGCGCCGTTTTTGCATGGCAGTTGCCAACATCAGTTCGCATGGAGGCGTCTTACTGCGGCCGAGTAGCTCCGGGAACCTACCTCGTCCAGGGTCGGCACCGGGCACTGCAATCAACCTGCCACGACCGGGCACCAATGCCACGCTGAGTCGTCCTGGCACCCAGCCTGTGCTGCCGCGACCCTCGGGGCGCAACATCGGGGCTGAGAAGTAATCCCCATACCGATTCACGGTTCGGGGACGGGTTGCAGCGGGTGGCCTCGCTCGTCGTAGAACGCCTCGTGCAGCAGGAAGATCTGCTTGACATTCATGCCGAACCCCTGCAGGGCGCGATTCAGGGTCCGGTAGGAAAAGCGATCAAGCCGACGACCCAGGAAGTCATGGAAATGGGCAGGGCAGAGGTCGATGGCCAGGGGATCGCGGCCATGGAGCGGCCAGGTCATGTAGGGGACGGTGCCGCGCTTGTTGCATACCAGGCACTGGTTCTGCGTAAGGCGCTGGATGAGAGGTTCGGCCTCACCCAGGGCCAGGTTTTCCTGACAATCCGGGCAGATGGGACAGCTGCCAATCCGATCCCAGGGGCAGCCAGTGGCATCACAGCGGCAGCACGGAGACAGTGGGGATTGGCCCGACGTAGTTACCAACCGTAGCCCATCCATGCTTGGCTCGCCTCTACGCATCCGGGGGGTTGCTCTTGTAGCTATGTCGGCACGGCTCCCCCGGAGGCGTGATCTTTTCCCCCCGCGCTACCCGGACCAAACGCAAGGCGGGGTAGGTCTGTAAACACTCCTGAACACTTTCTCGACGCAATCAGAGCTGCCTCTTGTGGGATTGGCGGCGCAAATGCTTGCTCTGATGAGAGATGCAGAGTAGCCAACTGGGGTCGCTCTCCTGGCACGGTTTCTGCTACAACCAAGGCCCGGCAAGGCTCCCGAATCCCAGTGCGGGGCCCGTGTGAGGTGTGCTAGAGGGGGTTGCACTGATGCAAACCATAATCCGTCCCGATCTGCTGGCCCTGCGGCGGTTACCCACCATTCACCAGGTGGCCGAGTCCTGGGGACGGCTCGAACTCAAGTTTGAAACCGAGGACACGCGCTACTGGCTGACCACCGAAGGGGTGTCGCGCAAGACCAACGGCACGCCCATCAACTACGTCATCGACTACGTGACGGTGGAGAAGCGCGGCACGGATGGCAGCTGGGACCTCAAGGCGGTCTATAGTCCCGAGGCGTGGAAGTTATCGCAGGGGTTCGATTACTGTCAGATGCTCTACCGCGAACTGGACACCCTGCGCGAGCAACTCGACAAGGAGTTTCGCTGGGACATCGTCGCGGCCATCGAGGCACTCGACCGCGAAATCGACCAGGCCAACCGGGCGGTGCTGACTCTTTCCGAAAAGGTGCGCCTGGGCTCTCTTTAGCGCTCGCCTTGACGCCTTGGGGGACGAGTCTACACTGGAGATGCCGTTTCCGCCGAGGTGGTGTAATGGCAGCCACGGCAGTTTTAGGAGCTGCTGTCCGTAAGGACGTGCGGGTTCAAGTCCCGCCCTCGGCATTGTTCGACCTATTCTCTCCTGCATGAACCTCCAGCAGCCAACCCTTCGATTAGGCTTGCCCATTAGCCTGCCGCTTCCGCTTCTCGTCACCGGTGTGTCCGGCGTGGCGGGGCTGAATGCCTTTGTTTACTTTCACCGGCTGGCGCCCGATAAGGTGGTCGGCATTCGTCCCCGCGCGACCTTTCGCCTGACAGGGCCAGGCATTGTGCCGCTGGACACCGAGGACGAGGCAGGCCTGGAGGACCTCTTCCGCACCCATCGCTTTCGCTCGGTGCTGAACACCACGGGCAACTGCGCTCTCAAATCGTGCGAGCTGAACCCGGAAATGGCCCGGCGGACGAACGTGCTGAGCGCTGCCCACGTGGCCCGGTGCGCCGCGCGTCATGGCGCCCGGCTGGTGCATCTCTCGTCCGACCTGGTCTTCTCCGGGGACCGCGACGGTGGGTACGTGGAAACCGATCGCCCGGATCCTGTGACGGTGTATGGGCAGACCATGGCCGAGGGCGAGCAAGTCGTGACGATGACGCATCCGGAGGCCGCTCTCCTGCGCATCTCGCTTCCGATGGGGCCCAGCTTCAACCGTCATGCTGGCGCCATCGA
Source organism: Gemmataceae bacterium (assembly GCA_046350255.1). Lineage (GTDB taxonomy): Bacteria > Planctomycetota > Planctomycetia > Gemmatales > Gemmataceae > CALDUY01. Next base: position 429,623 of record JAXMAV010000006.1, on the reverse strand, counting down.
CTGGATTCAGTCCCGGTTTCGCGCCGGTCGGCCGGCCACCCTCTACTTCGACGAGGTTCGCTCGGCGACTTACTGCGACGATCTGAACCATGTGTTCCACTACTTCCTGACCAACCAGGCGTCCGGGCTCTTTCACTGCGGCGGACCGCGCGCCATCACGCTGAACCAGATCGGGCAGGTGGTAAACAAGGTCGGCGGGTACGACGCCTCTCTACTGCGCGGCTGCCCCCGTCATGCCGCGGGGCCACTCCCACCCCGGGCCGGCAATGTCTCGATGGATTCCAGCAAGCTGATCGCGCTGCTGGGCGGCAACCCGTTCCATCCCTGGCCGCTGCTCGATCAACACGTTCCTGACACCCAGGAATGGCATCACCAGCGTGAGGAAACCTGGACCGGGTCGCAGGCGCTGCTGCGTCAGCACCTCTATCGCCCCAGCGGGCGCGACTCGGTCGTCGATCACGTCCTCGATTCTGTCCTGCGCACGGTGCCAGCCCACTAGGTCGCGCCCGGTTGCCAGGAAGGGCCGCCCTTCCGACACTAGTAGGCACAGTGGTCCCGCGTCGGAGATTGGCCTGAGGAGGTGCCTACCATGAAGTATGCGATCGTCATTCCCGATGGTTGCGCAGACGAGCCGCAGGATACCCTGGGTGGCAAAACTCCTCTCGAGGCAGCCCACACCCCCCACATGGATCGCATCGCCCGGACGGGACTGGTGGGGCGGTCCAACAACGTACCGGCCAGCCTGACCCCAGCCAGCGACGTGGCGACGCTTAGCTTGTTCGGCTACGACCCGCTGGTGGTCTACACGGGGCGAGCGCCGCTGGAGACGGCCGCGATGGGGATTGGCCTGGGTCCGCGCGACTGGGCCATCCGCTGCAATCTCGTCCATGTGGACAACGAGGAGATGCGCGACTTCACCGCCGGGCACATCACCTCGGAAGATGGCCGGCCGCTCATCGAGGCCATGCAGGCCGCCTGTGGTGGACCTGCCAGCCGGTTTGTCCCTGGACTGACGGGCCGGCTCGAGTTCCATCCGGGGGTCAGTTATCGCAATATCCTGGTGTATCGCGCCGACGAGAGTGTGCCGTTCGACACCACCACGAAGACGCAGGCCCCGCACGATGTGCCCGACCAGCCGATCGCGGGCTATCTGCCGTCTGGGCCGGGTTCCGATCTCTTGCGGGCGGTGATGGCGAAGAGTCGCGAGGTCTTCCGTCAGCACCCGGTGAACGAGGCCCGCAGCCGGGCCGGCAAGCGTACCGCCTCGCAGGTCTGGCTGTGGGGGCAGGGTCGGGCACCAAGTCTGCGGCCGTTCCATGAGGTGTATGGCAAGCGGGGCGCCATCATCAGTGCGGTCGATCTGGTCCGCGGGGTGGGCATTCTTCTGGGGTGGAAGCGCATCGACGTGCCGGGAGCCACTGGCTACCTGGATACCGACTATGCCGCCAAGGGACGGTACGGGGTGGAGGCACTGGCCGAGCACGACCTGGTGTGCGTTCACGTCGAGGCGCCGGATGAAGCTTCGCACGAGGGCAAGGTGCAAGAGAAGGTCAAGGCGCTAGAACGGATCGACGAACACATCGTCGGGCCGCTGCTGGCTGCCTTGCCGAAGTTCGGCGACTGGAGAATCCTCGTCTCGCCCGATCATCGCACGCCGCTCCGCACGCGCGCGCACAGCCATGGGGCGGTTCCGTTCGCCATCGCCGGCAGCGGCATCGGGTCGAAGGGCCAGGCCACCTACGACGAGACCGTGGCCGCGACCAGCGACATCGCCTTCGATCGAGGCCACGAGATGATGCGGCTGTTCCTGGGCGAGAAGTAACCACGAGAAACAAGAAGGGGAGACGGATGTCTCCCCTTCTGCAACCTCACTCATCGTCTCACATATCTGGATCCTTCTTGTCCGGATCTTCCTTCTCCGGATCCTTTTTGTCCGGCTCCTTCACCGGCACTGGCTCCTTTTTCTCCGGCGGAGGCGGGACGGCGGCGGCGGGCGTTGGCGTGAAATCGCGGAGACGCTCGCCGGTGCCACGTTCGCCGGGTCGCAAGACGCCTTGCAGGGCGACCACCTGGTCCTTTAAGCGCGGATCGAGGTTGGCCTGCCCCGCCAGGGCAATCAGCGAGGCCTGGTCGCCTCGGGACAGAACCAGACCCTGCCGCTGGATGTTGAGAATCAGCGCCCTAACAGCCGCGATACGCATGTCGGCGGCGGCTCCGCCGTCGAGGATTACCACCGCCAGGACCGCCTGGGGTTTCTCTCCCTCCAGCCGCTGGGCAATGCGAATGCCAGCCTTGCGGCCTTCCGGACTGAGACGCCCGGCTCGCACCGCCTCGAGGATGGTGTTGGCCACCGGGCGGACGTCGTAGCCCTCGGGCTTGCCTTCGGCGAGGTTCGCCAGCCACTCCATGGCCAGGTCGGCGCCACCGCGCTGCTCCTCGGCAGTAAGGTTCACGCCGGCTTCGCGGACATTCCCCAGCACAGCCGCCTCGAGACTTCTAGCATCGGTCAGCACGCCAGTGTGAATTAGCCGCACGTTGGCATACTTGCAACGCTCGATGTGCCGTTCCAGGGCGGCCTCGCGGAGCTGGGATTCCAGCTCGTAGCGATTGACCTCCTGGGCCATCTCCTTCTCCAGGCGCGGTAGCTCGTTCAGCAGCGCGATTGAGCTTGGGAAGTCATGGGCGATCTCCTGCCGCTTCCGGGCGAATTTCTCTTCTATTCGACGGTAGGCGGCCATCTTGTCTTCCTGGGTGATGCGTCGATCCTTCGAGAAGTCCTTCTCCAGGTCGGTCTTCTCGATGGCCTCGTCTTTGGAGAACTTGCGGAGAATAGCGCGATAAGACTCGGTCTGCTGATTGATCGATTCGATGCGGGCGCGGAGCTGACGGAACCGGATGGCAGCGTCATGGCCGGCCCGGGATTCCGGGATGGCTGCCAGGATGATCGGGATGCGACCCACATCGACATCCTGGCGCATCTCGGCCAGGAGGTGCGACAAACCCGGGTAGGGTAGGGTGGAATCCATCACGATGGCCTCGATCTCTGGCTGGCCACGCAGCTGACGCATGGCATCGCGGCCGTTCATCACCACCACTGGCTGGGCCCCGGAGGTGGACACGACCTGCCGCACGCGATCGCGCAGGCCCTCATCGGTCAGGGCGACCAGCACCTTTCGCCCGGGCAGGTAAGCCGCTGCCGGGGAGATGGTGCGGCCGAGAATCTCGACAATTCGTGCGGCTGTCTTGGGCGTCGCGGGGCCGGGGATCTGCAGGAGTGCCACGGCGGCGGCCAGCTGCACACGGGGATCAGGATAGTAGAGGGCACGGACCAGGGCAGGTTCGTTGCCGCGGATGGCCCGGCGGGCGGTGACCTCGGCGCGGTCGCCCAGGGCGCGGACGGCGGCCAGGACCACCGGGGTGCGGTTCTCCTTGAGCGCCCGTTCGAGCATATCCAACACCAGGGCGGAATCAGCCCGGGCCAGTAGCTCCGCCTCCTGGGGCGATGTCCGCGAGATGGGGGCGGTGGGGCCCGCCTTCTCCATGCCCTTGTCCACCGCCAGACTCAGTGCCGCCAGCTGGGCCGGTCGGTAGTCCGGGTCGAGCTGAAGGGCCTGACGAGCGAATCGCTGACCGTAGTACTGCTCGGCCTGGCTGGCGGTGATGGTGGGAGAGTTCGGCCAACCGGGGACAAGCCGTTTGCCATCCCAGCGCCAGACCTTCACTGCGCGCGGATCGCCGAAGTTGACCTGGTGCTGATAGTAGCGCTCGGCCTCGCGCGTCAGAGCCGCCTTGGCGAGTGGTAGCCGGTCCGGGGGAAGTTCGAGGAAATCGGCCAGCACGCGGCGGGCCTTCTCACGCACTGCGGGGGCCTCCTTCTTCGACGCCGCCAGGAAGTGCAGGAACGGCACGATCTCCCGAGACGCCCTGGCATGCCGCGTCCGCAGAATGTCGAGCAGATCGACCTTCAGCAGGGGGTTGTCCGTGTCCAGGGCGGCGAGCAGCGGAGCAAGCGTCTCCGGGCCCATCTTGTACATCGCCTGCAGCACGGCGTTCCGGTCGGTGGCGTCGCGCGCTCGCAGGTAGGTGTCGATGAAGTGGGGCACCGCCAGGTCGCCGATCTTGTACAGCTCCTGGATCGCGTAGACCTTTTCCTCGGGCGTTCCCTGCAGCTGGCCGATCAGTTCGCGGATGCGTTCATCGTTGGCCATGCGGCGCTGATTGGCGGCCGTGGCCTGCTCGATGAGCATCTCGGCGTCCTTCATCGCCTGCTCGTTCTCTTTCTTGTCGCTCGACCAGATGCGGATGTTCCGCAGCTTCAGGATCGAGGTGAGCCCATCCTTGTCGAGGATGGTGAACAGCTCCTTATCGCCGGGCTTTTTCGTGACCAGCCCGCGCAGATAGCGAGCAGCGATGTCCGGTTTGCCGAGATCCAGCTCGAACTGGACGGCGTTCCAGAAGTCGAGCGGCGTCTCCAGCCGGCGCAGCCGGCGGAATTCGTCGAGATCGACTTCCTTGTCCTGGGCGGAGGCAACGGGCAGGGCCGCTGCCAGTAGCAGCAGGCCCAGCACTAGACGGAGCATGACTCGTAACATACCGGCGCCTCTTCTCCTGGGGTTCCGGATCGGTTAGACCTCGAGTTCCGGTCGAACGAGGTCTTCAAAGGTCTCACGTCGGCGGATGAGCCGGTGCGTGTTGCCCTCCACGAGCACTTCCGCTGCCCGGGGACGACTGTTGTAGTTGGAGCTCATGGCCATGCCGTACGCGCCAGCGCTGAAGGTGGCCAGCAACTCGCCGCGCTCCAACCGGGGCAGGTGGCGGTTCTGGGCCAGAAAATCGCCAGACTCGCACACGGGGCCGACCACGTCCTGGGGCAGGGTGCCCGGAATCGCGGTCTCGTAATCCTCCGGCGGGGCGGGTAGCTCCTGCGCCGGGCTGACTGGCCAGATACGGTGAAACGACCCGTACAGTGTGGGTCGAATCAGGTCGTTCATGGCAGCGTCCTGAATCAGGTAGTGCTTGCCGCCCGTCTCCTTGCGGTAGAGCACCCGACTGACGAGGAGACCGGCGTTGCCCACGATGAAGCGACCGGGTTCCAGCACCAGGCGACAGTGCAGATGTTTCACAACGGGAACAATGACCTCGGCGAAGGCACTGGCTGGCTGGGCCTCCTGCTTGCGGTAGTGGATGCCGAAGCCACCCCCCATGTTGAGCACGTCGATCTGATGGCCCTGTTCGCGCAGACGCTCGATCAGCACGACCGCCTTGGCGATGCCGTCGCGGTAGGGTTGTGTCGAGAGGATGGGCGAGCCGAGGTGCATATGCAGGCCCACGACCTTGACGCCTGGATGACCGAGGATGCCCCGGGCGACGTCGAGGACGGTTTCGATATCGAGGCCGAATTTCACCCCTTTGACCGAGGTATCGGTCTTGGCGTGCGTCTTGGGTGGAAGATCCGGATTGACCCGGAGTGCCGCCCGCGCCACCTTACCCATCGATTGGGCCACGGCACCCAGGTTGTGGAGCTCTTCTTCGCTTTCGACGTTGAACAGAAAGACGTCGTTCTCCAGCGCGTAGCGCAGCTCGGTGTCGGTCTTGCCCACGCCGGCGAAGACGATCTTGTTACCCGAGCTACCCGCGGCCAGCGCCCGGTAGAGTTCGCCGCCCGAGGTGACGTCGAAGCCGGAACCCTCGCCCGCCATCAAACGAGCGATCGCCAGGTTGCCGTTCGTCTTCACGCTATAGCAGATGAGAGGCTGCACCTCGGCGAAGGCGTGCTGAATTTGACGGAGATGATGGAGCAGCGTGGCCTTGCTGTAGACGAACAGGGGCGTGCCGTACGTCGCGGCAAGGTCGGCCACGCGCACGTCCTCGCAGAACAACGCGTGGTTGCGGTAGGTAAAGTGATCCATGTTCCTTCCTCCCCCGATCCTGGTCGCGGGAGGCTCCTATCAGGCCAGGCGCTTCGCCCAGACATCCAGCTGGCGTTCGACCTCGACGGGAGCCGTCGAGCCGAACGAGCGGAATGCGGCGAGCGCATTGGCCACGCCTAATACCTTGTATACCCCCGACGCGAGGCCGGGGTGGACAGAATCGAACTCCTCGGCAGGAAGGTCGGCCAGTCGGCACCGGCGTTGTTCACACAGACGGACCAGTTTGCCAACCGCTTCGTGGGCTGCCCGCATGGGAACCCCCTGCACGATGCAATGTTCCATCAGGGTGGTCGCGTCGAGGAACCCGTCTTCCAGACGGGCGGCGATCACCTCGGCACGCAGGCGGGTCTCCCGCACCAGCGCCGCCGCCAGCTCGACCGATGCCTCGACCGTATCGAATGCATCGAATAGAGCGACCTTGTCTTCCTGCAGATCTCGATTGTAGGCGAGCGGCAGCCCCTTCACCAGCACCAGCAGATGCTGAAGCGAGCCATTGACCCGGGCAGTCTTGCCGCGGATCAACTCCAGCACGTCGGGGTTCTTCTTGTGTGGCATGATGCTCGACCCGGTGCAGAAGGCATCGGGCAGGTCGAGGAAGCTGAACTCGGTGGTGGCCCACAGCACCCACTCCTCGGCCCAGCCACCCAGGTGGGTGGCGATGAGGGCCAGATCGAACACGAACTCGAGGAGGAAGTCGCGGTCGCTTGATACATCCAGACTGTTGGCTGCCACCGCCTCGAACCCCAGCTGGGCGCGCACCGATTCCCGGTTGATGGGCAGCGAGGTGCCGGCCAGGGCAGCTGCTCCCAGAGGCAGCACGTTGACCCGGCGCCGACAATCGGCCAGGCGGTCCCGGTCGCGCTGGAACTTCTCGACGTAGGCCAGGAAGTAATGCGCGGCCAGCACCGGCTGGGCTCGCTGCAGGTGCGTGTAGCCGGGAAGGATCACCTCGCGATGGCGTAGCCCGGCATCGTGAAACGCGCGCTGCAGCTCGCGCAGACGCCCGTCCAGGTGGTCGATGGCGTCGCGCACCCAGAGCTTGACATCGGTGATGACCTGGTCGTTCCGACTGCGGGCGGTGTGCAGCTTGCGGCCGACGTCACCCAACTTCTCGATGAGGGCGCGTTCGATGTGGGTGTGAATGTCTTCCAGGGCAGTGGTGAAGGTAAAATCGCCACGCTCGATGCGATCGGCAATCTCCTCCAGCGCGGTCGAGATCTGCTCTGCCTCGGCCGGGGTCAGCATCCCCACCTCGGCCAGCATCCGGGCGTGCGCCTGGCTGGCCCGGACATCGTGCCGGTAGAGTCGGCGGTCGTACGAGATCGATTCGGTAAACAACTCGACACGGCGGTCGGTATCTCCAGTGAACCGGCCACCCCAGGTTTTCTGACTCATTGACGATCCCGATTGTTCTTCACATGGGCAGGAGCACACCTACTCATGGTATACGCTCCGCGAGCTACGTCGCCCCCAGGAGAGCCCGGAGGTGTGGGCGCAGGTGCAGCATGGCTCGCCCCCGATGACTCAGGGCGTGCTTCACCGTGGAGGATAACTCGCCGAAGGTGCGGTGATACTCCGGGATGAGAAACAGTGGATCGTAACCGAACCCGCCGCTGCCCCGTCGTTCACGCAGGATCACGCCGTGGCAGCGTCCCTCGACTACCGTGTGGACCTTTCCCGTCGGGTCCGCCAGCGCAGCGGTGCAGACGTAGTAGGCCTCGCGCTGATTCTCCGGCAGCTTCGCCAGCTCGGCCAGGAGCTTCTCGTTGTTGGCCTCGTCGTTGCCCTGCTCGCCGGCATAGCGTGCCGAGTAGACGCCGGGGGCGCCTCCCAGCGCTGGCACCACCAGGCCGGAATCCTCGCCCAGCGTCCACTGCCCCAGGGCGGTGGCCAGGACGATGGCCTTTTTCTGGGCGTTGGCCTCGAAGGTGGCGCCATCTTCCTCCACTTCGGGGGCCTGCGGAAAGCCCGTCAGGTCGCGCAGCTCGATGTCGAGGTCGCCCAGGATTTCGAGCAGCTCGACCTTCTTCTTCGGATTCCGCGTTCCCACCACCAGCACCGCCATCGCATCTCCTCCCGGATTGTTACTTCGTCGCGGGTAGCTGCCAGCGCTCGTTGAAAAAGTCGGCCAGCACCACCTTGCCCGGCCAGCGCGACGAGGGCGGCGTTCGCACGTCGATAAGCGCATAGTCCGGAAGTTTCGGCACCTGTCGCGCGTTGTTCAGCTGATCGTACTCGCGGAAGGTGAAGCCCGAGTTGAGCACCACGTAGCGCTTCGGGTTGAGCGGATTGGGGTAGATCAGGATCGGCACGTGATGGGCGGCGTCGAGTGTGGTTGGACCCATCTTCACGCTGGTGGCATCCCACTGGAGAGGTAGCTTCGGAAGCAATCGCGCGAGCAGCTTGTTGCTGCCGGGATCGCCCCACAGCACGATGTGGTGAGCCGCCAGGTCGGCATCGGTGACTGCGTCGTCGTCCTTGATGCGCACCTCGCCACGAAACTGCTTGCGCCACTGGTCGGCCGCCCGCCCCATCTCCGCCTGCACCCAGGTCGAGGTGGCCGCGTGCTGGCCCTTGCCCGTGGGCCGCACGAACAGGAAGCTATCGAGGAAGGCATCATCGATGGGCCCTTGCAGCCCATGACGCTTGACCAGGCCAGTGTCCTCCGCACTCGCCAGGCGCCATTTGCCATCGCTTTTCTCGAACGAGGCGGTCCACGAACCGTCCGAACCCACGGAAGGTCCCGCCACGAGTTGTTCATCGATGCGCACGAGCAGCTTGCGCGCCAGGGGTAGCTCGCACTCGCGCGGCCCGAAGGTCAGGGTGAACCGCTCGATGTTATCGGTTTTCACACCGATGCCGCGCCAGGGAGGCATGATGGCCGCCTCGATGGTGGCCTTCTCCCAGTGGTTGACCAGGCGATCGAGGCGAACCCAGTACGACCGGTTATAGCGGAGCGTGTAGGTGGTAAATCGCACCACGGGAGGGACGGCGGGGCGGCCCAGGGAGGCCAGGTGGTCGATGCGGCGGTCGAGGTCCGCCTTCACGGCCGGATGATAACTGTGTCCCGTGCCGGGCCCGATAAGGTGGACCAGGTCGATCCCCTCGCGTTGGAGGGCCAGCGCCATGACATCGGCCGCCTGCTTCTGCGAATCCTTCTCGCCGGAGTAGGCGATGGTGGGCAGGTTGGCCAGGTTCAGAGCGTAGCCATCGCAGTCATACAGACGCCAGAGTTTCTTCTCGTACGCCGCCGGAGCGAGCTTCTCTTTCTGGAACACATCGAGGAAGCGGGGCGTCTCGCTGAATCCCGCGCCGGGTGCAGCTGCAACCCAGCGGTCGGGAAAGTGGACGGCGAATTGCCAGCATCCCGCCCCACCCATGGAAAAGCCGCGCATCACCAGGCGGTTGGCATCGATGGGGTAGTGTTTGCGGACATGCTCCAGGGCTTCGAGGACGTCGATTTCGCCGGCGAACTTGAAGGCGTTGCAATATCGCCCGTAAGGATGCAGCACGAACGCCCCGCGCGGTGTGACCGGTCCCCGGTCGCGCAGGCGCTGGCCCAGGAAGCTCACCTCGGTCAGTTTCTCGCCCCGGCCATGCAGCCAGACATCGAGGCGATGGCTCCCCATGCTTGGCCGATAGCTATCCGGCACGATGAGGCCATAGGGTTGCACCGAGCCATCGATGCGCGAGCGATAGCCACGCACCACCAGACCGGTAGCCGTCACCCAGCTGGGCTTGCCGTCGCGAAGCTGCCGGGCGCGGTCGCGGCCCATCTCGAGCAAGGACTTCGCCAGCTTGATCTCGTTGGGAAGGTAGAACTCGTTGTGCTTCAGCGCGTAGCGGACCGCCTTGTGAAAGATCTCCACGTCCGGGAGAAGCTCGGCTAGCGCGGGGTTCTTGCTTCCCTCCTTCGCCAGCGAGGCCAACTCCGCCCCCAGGCTTTCCAGCCCCCTGGCCAGGGCGGCTTGCTCCTCCTCCGGCACCGCGATGCCCACGGGGGGAACGGGCCGAACCTTCTCGGGAAGATTGTCCCCAGGCCCATCAGCGAGAGCCGCCAGGGTGAAGATAGCCAGGCACAGACAACAAGTAATTCGCATGCGTGAACCTTCGTGCTCGAGGCAGAGTGACCTTGTCGGGAGTATCGCTGCTACGCCCCCGCCCGACAAGTCCCTACTCCGATGAGTGTCACAGATTCTCTTTCCTGGTGATTAATGATGAGATCGATGTGAGAATGGAATCTCTGGATCGTCCAGGTTGGCATTGATTGATGAGCAGATCCATCCGGTGAAGGGAGACTCAGGCATGCCAGCGTTCCGCCTGTGTGTGATTCTGCTGCTGGGAGGCATCTTGCTGGGGTCGCTGCATGGGGCCGCTCCCCCAGTTGACTCCGCGAAAGGCCAGGACCGAGTCGAGTCTGTGCTGCGTCTGGCGCGACGAATCGACGCCCGCATTGATGCCGGCCTCGAAATGAACAAGGCTGTCCCAGCACCCCTCGCGGATGACAGCGAGTTTATCCGGCGCGTCTACCTGGATGTGATCGGGCGCATTCCCCGAGTATCCGAGGTGCGCGAGTTTCTGGCCGACCCACGGTCCGACAAACGGATTCGGTTGGTGGACCGGCTGCTGGCCAGCCCCAATCATGCGAGCCACTTCACGCATGTCTGGCGCGACTTGCTTCTACCGGACACCAACAACCAGCAGGTTCAGGCCCTGGCGTATCAGGTAGAACCCTGGCTCCGTTCGCGGCTTCAGGCCAACATGCCCTACAACCGCCTGGTGCGCGAACTCATCACCGCTCGATTGGCCCAGACCACCAATCCCCCGGCCAGCACCCCGGCTGATCGAGGAGCGTTGGCCTTTTATCAGGCCAACGAGATGAAGCCAGAGAACCTGGCGGCCTCTACCTCGCGGTTGTTTCTGGGGGTGAAGATCGAATGCGCACAATGTCACGATCACCCGTTTGCTTCATGGACGCGGAAGCAATTCTGGGAGTACGCTGCATTCTTCGCCGGGGTGCGCCCGGTGAATCCCAACCAGGGGGTGTTTGGCCTGGTCAGTGACGACCCCCGAGTTCACGAGATTGCCATGCCTGGCACCGAGCGCAAGGTGCAGGCGCGCTTCCTCGATGGCCAGGCTCCCGCCTGGACCGACAAGCTGGGCGCTCGCCAGGCGCTGGCCGACTGGATGGTGAGTCCCAGCAACCCGTTCTTCGCCCGGGCGGCGGCCAACCGACTCTGGGAGCATTTCCTGGGGACGGGGCTGGTCGATCCAGTGGACGATTTTCGGGAGGAGAACCCGGCCAGCCATCCGGAACTGGTGGAAGATCTCGCCCAGGCCCTGGTGGATAGCGGGTACGACCTTCGATTCCTGATGCGGGCCATCCTGGCTACACGCACGTACCAGCGTTCCAGCAGACGGACCGATCCTAGCCAGGAGGAGCTGCGAGTTTTCGCCCGCATGCCCCTGCGGTCACTGACTTCCGAGCAGGTGTTCGACAGCCTGGCGACGGCCGTGGGTTATCGTGGCGACACGGGTGCCCAGCGGTTCAATCTGGCCATCAACACCCCGCGGGGTGAGATTCAATCGCGCTTCGCCAACCCTGTTGACCGCCGCACCGAGTTTCAGATGTCGATCTTGCAGGCCCTGGCTCTGATGAACGGTCGCTTCATCGGGGACGCCACCAGTCTCGAACGCAGCGAAACTCTGGCAGCGGTCATCGATAGCCCCTTTCTTTCGAGTCGCGACAAGCTCGACACCCTGTTCCTTGCTGCCCTGGCACGTCCAATGCGCGGCAGTGAGGTGGGGCGGCTCGTTCCTTATGTCGAGGCCGGCGGGCCCAGTCGGAACCCCGCTCGCGCGCTGGCGGACGTCTTCTGGGTGTTGCTCAACTCCAGCGAATTCATCCTCAACCACTAAGGAAGCCTGGTCATGCCTGCTCAGCCGCTCTCGCGCCGGGATTGGCTTCGATTGTCCGCCACGGGCGCCCTGGCCGGGTCTGTCTCCGGCTGGTTTGAGAATCTTGCCCACGCGGCCGCGGCCCACCCCCGCCGTCGCAAGGCCTGCATTCTCCTGTGGATGAATGGTGGACCCTCGCAACTCGACACCTTTGATCTCAAACCGGGTCAGGTGAACGGTGGCCCGGTCAAGGAGATTGCTACCCGGGTGCCTGGCATCAAGATCAGTGAGCACCTGCCCGGAGTCGCTCGTCAGGCCGATCACCTCGCCATCATCCGGTCGATGACCACCCGGGAGGCCGATCATGGACGGGCCTCGTTCCTGCTTCGCACCGGGTACATCCCTGCTGGGCCCATCCAGTATCCGACACTGGGGTCGCTGGTGGCGCGTGAACTGGGTCGAGACGATGCAGCTTTGCCCAACTTCGTCGCCATCGCACCGTACCGCTTTTTCAGCCCGGGGGCGTACGGGCCAGGTTTTCTTGGCCCGAAGTATGCCCCGCTGGTAGTAGGTGACAACGCCCAGCTATTCAACCCCCAGGGCCGTACCGACTACACAGCCTCGCTACGTGTGCAGGACATCGATCGACACGCGGAGGTCGATGCTGGACACGCGACGTCTCGTCTGGATTTACTTGATGAGATGGAGAAGGATTTCCACGCACGAAACCCGGGAGTGTCCACTGCCAGTCATCGAACCGCATACGATCGCGCCCTGCGGTTAATGCGTACCGATGCGCGCAAGGCCTTCGACCTCGACGACGAGAAGCCGGCCGTGCGCGACGCCTACGGCCGCAATCTGTTTGGCCAGGGGTGCCTTCTGGCGCGTCGGCTCATCGAGCGCGGGGTGCCGTTCGTCGAGGTGACACACGGCGGCGTGAATGGGGGAGCCTTTGGCTGGGACACCCATGCCAACAATGCCGAGCAGGTGAAACAGTTGTGCGGGGTGCTGGATCCCGCCTGGAGCCAGCTCATGATCGACCTGAAGGAGCGTGGGTTACTCGACGATACCCTGATCATCTGGATGGGGGAGTTCGGCCGCACTCCGAAGATCAATCCTGCTCGTGGACGGGATCACTGGCCCAACGCATGGAGTACCGTGCTGGCAGGTGGCGGCATTCGCGGAGGCCAGGCCCATGGCCGTACCAGCAAGGATGGAACAGCCGTCGAGGATCGCCCGGCCAGCGTGCCGGATCTGCTGGCCACAGTCGTCAAGGCGCTGGGCATCGATCCGGAGAAGCAGAACAATTCGAATGTGGGCCGACCGATTCGTCTGGTGGACAAACCAGGCACCCCCATCAAGGAGATCGTCGGATGAAAAAGATCTTCCTTGGGGTTTGTGTTGCGGGGAGCCTGTTGTCGCTGCTCCAGGGAGCGGCACCTCCGCAGGGGAGCGGGCAGGACATTCAGGATGTCCTCTATGTTGGTGATGGTCGACCCACCCTGTTGCGATTCCATCTCCGCGATGACCAGCGACCCTTCCGATTGCGCTGGGAAGAATGGATGTCGCGCTTGTTCCGTTATGTTGATGTCAATGGGGATGGCTCGCTGGATCGCACCGAGGCGGCCCGCGTTCCCTCGGCCAATCAGGTGAAGCAGCTATTTGTTGGCGGTTTCCTGGTGTTGGGGGCGGGGCAGGCGATGGCGTTCCTCCCCTTCGACCAGGTGGATGCCGACCGGAATGGCAAGGTTTCCTGTGACGAGTTCCTGGCCTACTTTCAGGCGAATGGAGCAGGTCCGGTAGACACGAGTAGCAGTTCGCGTCCGATCACCATGACCGATTATCTCACCGATCTCGTCATGCGAACGCTCGACACCAATGGAGATGGAAAACTCAGTCAGGCCGAACTCGTGGCCGCTCCCTCGTTGATCGATCGTGCAGACACCAACGATGATGAGCTAATCTCCACGGCCGAGATGTCCGGGCCGCCTTTCTTTTCGCCGTATCAGTATTCCGCCGGGTCTCAGGTGGTCAGCAAGGCGAGTTTGATACTGCTGCCAGGGGGAGAAGGCGGATCGAGGCGGAAGGGGATCCTGGAGCAAGCCCGGGCGCTGGTATCGCGCTGGGATCGGAACGAGGATGGCAAGGTGAGTCCGGAGGAAGGAGGCTTCACGCCTACCCAGTTCGCTGCGCTGGACCGCAACCGCAATGGGCAGCTCGATGTGCTCGAGTTGGTCCGCTGGTTGTCAGGCCTGCCGGAACACGAGTTTACCATGAACCTCCAGGCAGGGGCTCGGCCGGGCCAGATGCGTTCCCTGGCCAATCCGCCGGGGCAGCCCTCAACACCTCTGGGGATGCTCCAGCTCGGAAATGTGCGCATTCAGGTGCGATCGGTAGTCTCTTCGGTAGCGCGAAGCGGTTTCACCCCATATCTCCTGCAACAGTTTCGCATGGTGGACACCACCAGTAAGGGGATGGTCAGCCGGGAGCAGCTCAATCCGCGCCAGCATTTCTATCTCGTGGGTATCTTTGATCTGGCCGACCAGAACCGGGACGGCAAGTTGACCGAAGAAGAGCTGCGAGTGGCACTGGATCTCTTGCAGGGGGCCTCAGGCACACAGGTTTTGCTGAGCCTCAACTCGGTGGGACGGGGTCTCTTTTCGATGCTGGACACCAACGGTGATGGGCAGCTCAATCAGCGAGAACTGCGAAACGCCTGGGATCGCCTGAAGGGGTTCGACGCAGATGGGGATGGCGCCATTACCCGGGCAGAACTCCCCTTGCAGTTTCAGCTCACCGTCACCACAGGGCAGGTCGGAGGGTACTCCGTTCCTGCGCAGCCAGGGAATCCTGGTGTGCTGGGGGCGGCGCGGGTGCATTCCGGCGGCCCAGTGTGGTTTCGCAAGATGGATCGTAACGGTGATGGGGATCTCTCGCGCCGGGAATGGCTTGGCGACCGAAAGACCTTTGAGACACTCGACCTCGATGGCGATGGCCTGATCAGTCAGGACGAGGCCGAGAAGGGCGACCAGCGCTATCGCGCAGCAACAAAGTGAGACGCGCAGCTCGCCAGCCGCTTGCCTCGGCCAATCCCCGCGCTTAGAATCGCCGACGCTGTTCTCCGCATCCTTCTAGATGGGGGGACGCCACTTCAAGGGGAGGGAGTCGAGATGGAGAATCGAACGGGAAGCGGCGAGGGGCAAGCCAGCCTGTCGCGCCGTGCGTTCCTGCGAGGCTCGGGTGTCGCGGCCGCGGCCACGGCCCTGGGGCAGCCACCGCAGGCGGAAGCTGCGGCCGAGGAGCGAGGAGCCACTGCCGAGGTGGTGGCCATCGGGCCCGGACCAGTCAAGCTGACTATGGAGGTCAACGGCGCGAAGATGGTCACCAGCGTGGAACCGCGCGTGACCCTTCTGGATGCCCTGCGGAACTACCTCGACGTGACCGGCTGCAAGCGCGTGTGCGACCGCGGCACCTGTGGCGCCTGCACGGTGCTGCTCGATGGCAAGCCGGTCTATGCCTGCTCGATGCTGGCACTGGAGGCCGAGGGCAAGAAGATTCGCACGGCGGAATCGCTGGCGGATGGCAACAAGCTCGATCCGGTGCCGGCCGCCTTCGTCGCCTGTGATGCTCAGCAGTGCGGCTTCTGCACCCCTGGGTTCGTGGTGGCCATGCGGGCTGTCCTCGATGCCAACCCCAAGGCGACCCCAGCTGAGGTGGAGAAGGGGTTGGCGGGCAATATCTGTCGCTGTGGCACCTACGAGCAGATGCGGCACGCCATTGCAGACCTGTGCAAGGCCGCCAGCGGGAAGGGAGAGTGACCCATGGCGACGAACTGGCCCGGCAAGCGCCGGCTGATCGGCAAGAAGATCGCCCGGTTGGATGGCCCGGAGAAATCGACCGGTAAGGCGAAGTATAGCTACGACATCAACCGCCCAGGTATGCTGCATGCAGTGATCATTCGCTGCCCACACGCGCATGCCACCATCAAGGGCATTGATACATCCCGCGCGGAAAAGGCGGCAGGGTTCAAGGCGGTTCACATCATCAACCCGGTGGGCACCGAGCTGTTCTACGCTGGGGACGAGGTGCTTGCCCTGGCAGCCGACACTGAGGAGCACGCACGTGAGGCTGCTCGCCTGGTGAAGGTGGATTACACGGTTCTGTCGTTCACCGTGAAGGAGGACGATGCGCGGGCCCGGGATGAGAAGACTGCCCCTCCCATCGGGCCGAAGAAGGAACGGCAGAACCTGCGTCCGCCGCAGCTATCCGAATCGGAAAACTTCGCTGCGGGCCAGAAGAACGGAGCGGTGACGGTTGAGGGCACCTATGGGATGCCGGTCATCAGCCATCAGTGCCTCGAATCGCACGGGCTGGTGGCTGAGTGGGGCAAGGACGGCGGGCTGACCGTCTGGGCCTCCACCCAGGCTGTCGCCGGCACCGCCGATGCCCTGGCGCGGCATTTCAACGCCGCCCATAAGATGGACCTGACCAACAAGGTCCAGTGCATCACGCACTACATGGGTGGCGGTTTCGGCAGCAAGTTCGGCCCCGACGTGCAGGGCATCGCCTGCGCTGAGCTGGCTCTGAAGGCGAAGGCGCCGGTCAAGCTCATGCTCGATCGCGCCAGTGAGATCACCACGGCTGGCAACCGCCCCAGCGCCTTCGGCAAGGTGCGCATCGCCGGCAAACAGGATGGCACCATCACCGCCTTCGAGGCAGACACCTGGGGCACCCCCGGTATCGGCACGGCCCGGACCATCGGTCCGCTGCCCTATGTGTATCTCTTCGAGAACAAGAGCAAGCACACGGTTGTCCGGCTGAACACGGGCGCTCAGCGAGCCATGCGGGCTCCGGGGCATCCGCAAAGCTGCTTCTTCACCGATTGCGCGCTGGACGACTTTGCGGCCGCCGTCAACCTCGATCCTCTGGAGGTTCGGCTGAAGAACCTGCCGCCGGATGATCCCGAGGCGAAGAAGAACGATCCGCTGTCGCATCCGGCCATCCGGGGCACGCTGTACAAGCAGCAGCTGGAGCTGGCGGCGAAGCTCTCCAACTGGAAGGCACGCTGGCACCCTCCGGGAAAGAACAACGCCGTGGGTGGTTCCTCGCACCTTCGCCATGGCATCGGCATGGCCCTGCACACCTGGGGCGGTCAGGCCAGCCCTCAGGCCAACGAAACCACCGTGCTGATTGCCTCAGATGGCTCGGTGACGGCCCAGTCTTCCACCCAGGATCTGGGCACGGCGCAGCGCACGGTGACTGCCATTGTCGTGGCAGAGGTCCTTGGCCTGGATGTGAAGGATATCAACGTCCAGATCGGCGAAAGCCAGTATGGACGCTCGACCGGGTCAGGCGGTTCAACCACATGCCCCTCGCAGGCTCCGGCGGCCCTGCTGGCAGCCACCCAGGCGCGCGACGAGCTGTTCAAGCTGATCGCCCGGAAGCTCGGCGCCAAACCTGAGGATCTGGAGATTGTCGCTGGCAAGATCCGCGACAAGGCCAGCGGGACCGAGCATGACTGGAAGAAGGCGTGCGCTCGGTTGGGCACCGACAAGGCCAAGGGCAACGGGGTGTGGACCTTCGCCGAGTCGCAGAAGCCTGAAAACGCTGGCATCTCGAAAGTAGGTGTGGGCGGTGTTCAGGTGGCCGAGGTGGTGGTTGATACTGAGACGGGGGTGGTTCGCTGCACCCGGCTCGTCGCCGTCCAGGATTGCGGGCTGCTCATCAACAAGCTGGCCTGCGAATCTCAGGTGGCCGGCGGCGTGATCATGGGGCTGAACTACGCTCTGTTCGAGGAGCTGATCGCGGACCGCAACACCGGGCGCATCGTCAACCCCGATATGGAGTTCTACAAGCTGGGCGGCATCAACGACATGCCGCAAGTGGTCGTCCACATGATGGACATGCCGGAACGGGGCGTCATCGGTATCGGCGAGCCGCCCACCATCTCCACCCATGCGGCCATCGGCAACGCCGTCTTCAATGCTCTGGGCGTGCGCGTCCCCGAGACACCATTTACCCCCGACCGCGTTCTGGCAGCACTCGCGAAGGGAGCCAGGTGATCCATGGATAACTTCACGTACTATCGGCCGAAGTCGGCCGAGCTGGCGGTCGCTCTCCTCGACGAGAAGTGGGGGACCGCGGAACTGCTGGGGGGCGGCACTGACCTGCTCAGCCTGCAGAAGCAGTACATCGCCCGGCCGCGCAAGGTGGTCAGCCTGGCCACCGTGCCTGGGCTCGACAAGATCGAGCAATCGCGCGGCTGGCCGATGACCATCAAGATTGGCGCTGGCGTGAAGCTCGCCACCCTGGCCGCGAGCCAGGCGCTCGTGGGCGGAGCGGCGGCGCTGGCGCAGGCAGCGGACGAGATCGCGGGGCCACAGATCCGCAACATGGGCACCCTGGGTGGTAGCCTGTGTCAGCGCAACCGCTGCTGGTACTTCCGCGACGAGCCAACGGTCTGCCTGCTCAAGGGGGGCGACAAGTGCTTCGCTCTGGATGGTGAGAACCGGTACCACGCCATCTTCACGAAGGGGCATCGCTGCGTTATTTCCAGCCCTACCACCATCGGGACGGCCCTGATCGCGCTGGGGGCCACTGCCACAGTCCTGGGGCCGAAAGGCAAGCGGACGATCAAGATGGCAGAGTTCTTCAAGGCGCCGACCGGACCCGGCGACCGCGAGCATGTGCTGGCAGCGAATGAGATGTTGCTGGGCGTCGAGTTCTCGCTTGCCTCGGACAAGGCGCGCAGCGCCAGCTACGAGGTGCGGCAGAAGCTCTCCAGCGACTGGCCGCTGGTACAGGCCTCGGTGGCGTTCGACCTGGAAGGCGGCAAGGCCACCAACGTCCGGGTGGCGCTGGGTCATGTGGCACCGACTCCGCTGTTGAGCGAGGCTGCTGCGAAGGCCATCGAGGGCAAGGAGATCACCGAGGAAACGGCCGCGGCAGCGGGCGAGGCGGCGACGCAGGGTGCGAAGCCACTGAGCCAGAATGCCTACAAGGTGAAGCTGCTGGCCGTGGCAGTGAAGCGCGCTCTGCTGCTGGCCGCCGGCGGCAAGAAATACTGGGAGGTGGCCCTGCCCGAGCCGCGCTAGCGTCTGCGTGGCGCTCTCACGCGGGCGGGGCGCAGCGGCGCTCCGCCCGCCTTTCTTTCCGGGAGAAACTACATGTCCGAGTTACCCGTCTACCGTCCCCGCTGCAAGTTCCTCACCTGCAAGTCGATGCTGGTCTACGGCGAGGACTTTGAGAGTGATCCCGAGTACGTGGCTGGCTCCACCGATTTCTGGTGTGGCTGCACCTCGCGCGGCATCGGTCCGGATGGCGATGGGGTGTCGCTGGAGGAATGCTCGACGGCCGAGCGTCCCTGTTTCGTCGAGTTTTGAGATCCGGATCATCCCCCGAGTTTCTGCCGACAATCTTCGAGGATGGCCTTCGTCGCCGTGGCTCCCACGCGAGTCACTCCGATGGCGCGGACGGCCAGCACGCGCTCGTAGGTGCGGACGCCTCCGGCTGCCTTGACCTGCACATGGGCTGGCGAGCAGCGGCGCATCAAGCGTAGATCGTCATCCAGCGCGCCGCTCTCGCCATAGCCGGTCGAGGTCTTGACCCAGTCGGCCCGTACCTCGCCGCAGATCTTGCACAGCTGCTCCTTGTGCTCGTCCTTGAGGAAGCAGTTCTCGAAGATCACCTTCACCAGCCCCTTCCGACGGTGGGCCGCCTCCACGACGGCTCCAATGTCGTCGCGCACAAAGCCCCAGTCCCCACTCAGCACCTTGCCGATGTTCACCACCATGTCCAGTTCCCGGGCGCCGTCATCGAGGGCCGCCTCGGCCTCGGCCACCTTGATTTTGGTCAGGTGCGACCCATGGGGGAAGCCGATCACCGTGCCGACGACCACACCACTACCCGCCAGCCACTCGACGGCCTTCTTGACGGCGTACGGCTTGATGCACACGCTAGCCACGCCGTACTCGCGGGCCAGATGACATCCAGTCTCCAGTTCCGCATCAGTCAATACAGGCTGCAGGAGGGAGTGATCAATCATCTTGGCGATCGCGGCGAGGGTCAGTTGCTCCATGGGTGGCTCCAGGTGAGAGGCGAGGGAACCCAGATAACCTATCTTCCTGGTTCTGCCGGGACCAGCCCGACACCTGGCCTTGTTGTGTCCAGCCTGGTCGGTATAACCGCCTTCCTGCGCAGAGTCGTCGGCCGATCGGTAGATCGTCGCCAGATTCTGGCATCTCGAGGTGAGCCTCGATCCGTGAGCCGGTCGAGAGAGGATGTGGACAGATAGTGAACCGCTCTCGGCAGCGCCTGAGGAGGACACCCATGCGACAGGTCCCGGTCGCGGGCGCCGTGGTAATGCTTCTATTCGCCGGCGGGTCGGCCCTGGCCCAGGCCCCCCGCGATTTGCGATATGTGCAGGTCGATCAGATCGAGGTCCGCTCTGGACCCAGTGATGCCCCGGAGTTTTACGTCACGAATCGTCTCCGTCGCGGACAGGCGGTGGAGGTGGTGGAGACCATGCCCGGAGGCTGGCTGGCCGTCAAGCCGCCGGAGGGGTCATTCAGCTACATCAATACGCGCTTCCTTCGCCACATGCTGCCCGAGATGCCCACTCACGTGGTTACTCTGGATGGCGTGAAGGTGCCGGTTTACATCGGCAGCGAGGTGCTCAATCGGCGTCCCACGGTGGTGGGCTGCTGGCTAGAACCGGGTGCCCAGGTGGTGAGCCGGGGCAAACCGAAGTCGGACGAGGACGGAACCTGGATGCCGATCGAGGCGCCGGCGCGCGAACGCCGTTACGTTCGAGCCTCCCAGGTTGAACGCAGTGCCACCTCGACCGACAGTGTGATCCGGACGGCCTCAGCGACTGTCCCTGCCTCGGGTTCGACATTCACGCCGACCAGTCCGGCTGCCGCGGCCCCTGTGGGGAATGAGGCCTCGACCGCCGACCAGCTCTGGGCCCGCGCCCAGCAGGCCGAACGCAATGGCCAGTACGCCGAGGCGGTCCGCCTCTACGCCCTGGTCGGAGCCGAGACGGCACGCTCCAATCCAAACATGTCGGCGGTGGCCCTGCAGCGGGCGAACTTCCTGCAGACTGGTGCGCAGAACTACGGTGCTTCGGTCGGACCGGCAGTCGGCTCGCCGACGTATCCCGTGGCCACACCGGCCTCGACCAGCCCGCTGCAAATCGGCGGCCCCACCACCAGCGCGCCAGCCACGCGGATGCCGGTCGTTCCCACGAGTGCTTCTGCCAATCCGCCTCGCGGGTATGCCACGCGCAACGGGCAGACTAGCTGGCTGAGTTTTCGAGGCATCTTGCGCCGCTCGGGCAGGACCATCGAGGGCCAGCAGACCTATGCTCTGGACGACCCGATCACGCTCCGGCCGATTCTCTACGCGACGCCGGCACGGGGAGTGGATTTCGAGTCGCACGTCAATCGCACGGTCACGCTGACGGGCTACTCCTTCTGGCGAGGCGACCTGCGAAATAACTTCATGAGTGCCGTTCACCTGGTCCCCGATCCCTGACGAGGCCCACCCAAAGTAACGGGGCCGCGGCGAACGAGTAGTGCGCCGCGGCCCCTTCGCTTTTCCACCATCAATCGGTTAGTGATTGATGATGAACTCGTTGCTGTTGAGCAGCGCCCAGAAGAGGTCTTCATACTGGGCCTTGGACGAATCGCGGAAGCCGGCCCGGAGTGCGACCTTCTTCATGATGTTGGCCATCTCGGCTTTCTTGGGCGGACGGTTCAAAGCGGCCAGGTAGAGGTCGCGGATGACGGCATTGGGCTGGGCCTTCGCGGTCATCACCGACGGCACGGTGCCCTTCTGCGAGCCGATTGCGTCGTTGATGTTCTTGCCGTTCATCATCAACAAGGCCTGGACGATAGTGCCGTTGAAGGTCACCTCGTTGCCCTCGTCGTCGCCGAAGTTGGTGATCAGCTGGCTGAGCCATTCATCGCGCATCCGCTTCTTCTCGGCCGGGGTGGTAGCACGGTCGGCCTGGGTGGCGGTCATGAGGGACTCGAACAGCTGCTCTGGCGAGAGGGACTTCATCACCATGCGGCTAAACTGGCCTTCGTGCTCGCCCTTGTCGTTGGTCTTGTTGGCCACGTAGCTCAGGTGGTAGGCGTTCGCGTGGGTCATCCAACGAATGAGCTTCTTGAGATCGTAGTTGTAGTGCTTGAAGCGATCGGCCAGCTCGTTGAGCAACTCGGGGTTGGACGGCTGGTTGTTGTCGTTGAAGTCGTCAATGGGGTTGACGAAGCCGCGGCCGTAGAACAGACCCCACATCCGATTGACGATGGCCTTGGTGAACATTTCGTGCTCGACAAGATGGCGAGCCATCTCTTCGCGGCGCTCAACGCCCTTTTTCTTGGGATCGAGGCGGGTGCCGCGCTCCTTACCCGGCGGCGGCAGGAACTCGGCATGCCACATGCGCACCTTGCCGTTACGCATCTCGAAGAACACGTTGGCATCGGAGTTGACCGATTCGTCATCGCGGAGCGTCAGGTCGGGCATGCCCATGGCGCGGTTGTTTTCAGGGTTCGGCGGGGTGCCATCCCGACGAATCTGGCGCAGAAAGGCATTCACGCCCCAGAACGATTCCTGCTTCAGGCTGGCGAAGAAGGGATGAGCATGGCACTGGGCACACTGCACCTGAGTGCCCAGGAACACCCGGGTGATGCGCGAGGTGAGCGGCACCATCTCGAACTGGCCTTCTTCCCGCTGCTTGGAAGCCGGGATGGGGTCGCCGACGTGAGCGAGGAGGAAGTTTACCGCACCGTTGTCCGAGTTCTTCCCCGAAGCAGTCAGCAGCTTGGTGACCATCTCGTGATAGGGCTTGTTCTGGGCGAACTGGTCTTCCAGCCAGACCGTCGTCTGATCGTGGTACTTCCCACGGCCGAAGGGGACGGCTCGGGTCAGCAGCCAGTTACTCCAGAGGTTGGCCCAGTGACGAGCATAATCCTCGTGCTTGAGCAGGCGGTCGATCAGCATCGACCGGCGCTTCTCTTCCGGGTCGGACATGTACTTTTTGATCTCATCGGGCCGGGCGATACGGCCGATGATGTCCAGCGAGGCCCGGCGGATGAACTCGTAATCGTCCACGTAGTGGGACGGGGTGATCTTGTTGGCCTTCCAGCTTGCCTCGACCTTATCGTTGATGACCTTCGACATTTCCTGGACGTCCGAACCTTCGGACGTGATGGTCATCTTCAGCTTCACGATTTTTCCCTCGCCACTGGCGGGGGTCAACCCGGCGGCACCCGGGGGAGGATTCTCCTTGGCTGGCGGCTGTGCGTCGGCGAGCCGCAACGCGCCGAACAAGCCTGCGATGAGAAGCCCACCCAGAATCAACGTCCGGGTGCGCAGGGAGGCGTGAGGCATCGGTTAATCCCCTTCGTTAACCATCGACTCCCGGCGAAGTTGCGGGAGCCACCGCTGGATGCTGTGCATGCATTCTGGCATTTCCGGACCGTCCCGTCAACGAACTGCTGGCGAAACTGAACCGGTCGGCGAGGGGCTCAGCGAGCGCAGGATGAGCCTTGGTGCTTCGACGCGAGATCCCGCTCCAAAGTTCCCAAAAAAAATGGTCCGAATCTCGGATTGGGTGTGGATGCCGGTATCTGGGTGGTCTGGGGGCCCACAGAGAGAGGGTGACCGGACCATCAGGTGGCACTTCCGCTGTTCTCCCTGGTGTGGGGGATCTGTTTGAGCGGGGCAATGAAGGAGATGCTGCTCGCTGTCCGAGGAACTGAATCGGGTTTCACTCTCTGTTTCTGCCTCTCTTGCCGACCTTGGCCTTCGGGCCTTCAATGAGGTCAGACTCGGATTCCTCACCCCATTCTTTTCTACACCAGCCTTGTTCTTCCGCTTCTCCGTTCCACCCCTGATCGATTCTCCACTGGCCCGGCTGGATCCGCGCTGGCGCCTGGCGTGCCTGGTGCTGACGCTGGGGTTGACGGCCTCGGTGCGGCGCTGGCCCTCGGCGCTGGCCTGTCTGGGGCTGGCACTGCTGCTGGCGGCGCTGGCTAGCATGGACTGGCGCTGGTTTGTACATCGCCTGGCGGTCGTGGCCGGGCTTCTGGCGCTGTTCATCGTACCGCTGCCGTTTCTCTCGCGCGATGCATGGGGCTTTGCTGGTGTGATGACCCTCAAGGTGCTGGCGCTGTTCACGCTGTCCACCACGCTTCTGGTCACCGGGCGGCTGGAAACCACCTTCCGGGCCGCACAGGCGCTCTGGGTCCCGGGGTTACTGGTACACTTGCTGCTGCTCACCTACCGCTACATCTTCCTGCTGGCCGACGAACTCGCCCGGTTGCGGGTGGCTCTGCGCGTCCGAGCGTTTCGCAATCGGCCCAACCTGCATTCCTACCGCACGGTGGCGGCGGCCTCGGGGACGCTCCTGGTCCGAAGCTACGAGCGAGCCGAGCGGGTCGAGTCTGCCATGCGCTGCCGAGGGTTCGACGGCACCTTCCGCACGTTGTCAAGTTTCAGCACTCACTCGGCGGATGTGCTGGCCTTGCTGGCTGTTGTGCTGGTGCTGGCCGGCATTCTCGCGCTGGAGCTGTGGCTGCCTGGCTGAGCATTTCCTCAGTCTCCTCTCCTCCGGGGTGGCCTTCAACCGTAAGACACCGGCATCGAATCCTGAAGCGTCTACTCCGGTGCCTTCCTTGCCCGATCCAATCATCGACATTCGCGATCTCTCGTTCCACTATCCGGAAGGCCGGCCGGCACTCGACCGGTTGACGGTGCAGGTCCATCCGGGGGAGCAGGTGGGCCTGGTTGGGCCCAATGGGGCGGGTAAGACGACGTTCTTTCTCTGTCTGACGGGCGTGCTGGCCCCTTCCGCCGGCGCGATCCGTGTGGCCGGGCTCGACCTACCCCGGCAGCGGCGCCAGCTGCCTTCCCGGGTCGGCATCGTCTTTCAGAACAGCGACGATCAGCTGTTCAACTCGACCGTGTTGGACGATGTGGCGTTCGGACCGCTGAACCTCGGTCTGCCCCCCCAGGAGGTGCGCGGTCGCGTTCACGAAGCGCTGGAGCGTGTCGGCATGGCTGGCCAGGAGGCCCGGGTGCCGTTTCATCTCTCGGGCGGCGAGAAACGTCGAGTAGCGCTGGCTGGCGTCCTGGCCATGCGTCCGGAGTTGCTCCTGCTTGATGAGCCTTCGATGTTTCTCGATCCGCGTGGTCGGCGGGAGTTGATCCACCTGCTTGAACAGTTGGCCACCACCCGGGTGCTTGCCTCGCACGATCTGGAACTGATCCTGGCCACCTGCCAGCGCGTGCTGGTCCTCGATGGTGGACGGCTGGTGGCCGACGGCGATGTACGGCAGATCCTGGCAGATGCGGCTCTCATGGACGCCCACGGGCTCGAGGTGCCCTGGAGTCTGCGCGGGGGCGCTCACTCGGCGGACAAACGCAGCTGAAGGCGCTTCTCGTCCAGCAGTCGCGCCAGCTGCATGGCCCAGGTCCAGCCGGCCTGGGCATCGGGCTGGACGTGCAGGCGCACCGAACGCGGCAAGGCCAGCCCCACGGCCTGGGGTAGGTCGAGGATGGTCAGCACGTTCATTAGTGGGGGCCCCTGGCGATGCGTGGCCGGGGGATGCCACATCTCCACGCCCTGCACGCTGGGCTCGAAGAGCAGAGCATACAGGGCGACCACCGCCATCGTCCCCTTGCCCTGGAGTGTGAGCGACACCTCGCGCAGGTCGGTCACGCTGCGCATGGCCTGGACGGCTCGGCGCACGTCCCAGATCTGCTGGCCTTCCAGGGTTTGCCCCAGCAGGTAGAACCGCCGGCGAATCTGGTGACCTTCGGGTTTACCATCCAGACGATGACGTTCGGACCAGCGGGTCGGCCCCACGCCCCGCGGCGCGACGATGGCCATGGCCCATCCCTGGCGCTTGAGGGTTTCTCGCAGCTGGCGGAAACGCGCGGTATTCCAGGCAGGGTAGGGGCGCGGAGCGGGATTGCCGCCCTCGTGCAACAGATCGCTCAGTGTGGGGCCCAGGTCGGCCAGCCAGGTGTTCCAGCCGGCCTCATCCACCACGTCGGCGAGTATCTCGCGCGGCGGGGGGGCATCCGCGGCCTGCACCAGCCAGAGGCGCAGCGGTACTCCTTCTTCGCTCAGGAAGCGCACAGCGCGCACCCGGACGCCATCCAGCGTGACCTCGCCGGCCGACTGGGCATCGAGCGGTGGCGCAGAAGTGGGCCAGCCCCGGAAGACGCGCTGGCGTAACCCGTCGAGCAGTTCGCAGCGCTTGCCTTCCCACCAGGCCCGGGCCACGCCGGGAGTCGAGGGCAGCTCGAGGCGGGCGGGGGTGCGGAAGCGTTCGTGAATGATGTCGTTGATGGCATCCTGGGGAGGTCGGTCGAAGACCTTGAGGGCGCGCGGGTCGATCTTCTGGCGGTCGGGGTCGACGGGCGGGGTGAGATCAGCCTTGAGCCAGCGGTTCATCCAGCGAAAGGCGCCCGCGCGGAGTTCCGGCGTGTCCTTGTGGGGGCCCCGGGTTTCCAGCAGAGCAAAGCGGTCGCTGGCGCCGAGAAGGTCGTAGAGGCGTTTGATGCGGTCGGCCATGCGCCGGTAGCCGGGGATGGGGAAGATGAGATCCTGGTCGCTGTTCCCCAGGAGGAGGGCACGCGGCGCACAGAGGGCCATCACCTGGGTGTAATCCCAGCGGTAGGTGTTCACGAGGTACATGCAGTCGCAGTGTCCGGCGACGACACCATCCGCCAGCCGGCCGGGGTAGCCTTCGGAGACATGGGCCAGCAGGTCGGCGATGCCCGCCACGGGGATGATGCACTGGACGCGCTCGTCGGCTGCGCCGACCCACCAGGAGGTCGCTCCGCCGCCGGACCGGCCGGTTACACCCAGCCGTTTGGGGTCGACTTCCTTGCGAGAAACCAGGTAGTCGATGCCACGCAGGGCGTTCCACAGCTCGACGCCGGCGGGGGTGTAGCCAAGCGAAACCCACCACCACATGTCCAGCCGCGCGGTGCCGTGGTGCAACCCGGCCAGCTCGCCGAGTTGCAGGGTATCGACGATCAGGCAGACGTAGCCGTTCTCCGCGAACCAGGCCGGGTGATGCTGATAGGTGACCTTGTTGCCGTAGGCAACTCCGTCGATCACCATCGGACCGTGCCCACAGACGTAGAGCACGGCGGGGCAGGGGCCGGTGCGTTTCTTCGGGACATAGAGATGGGCGGTGACGTAGAGTCCGGGCAGGGACTGATAGTGGAGTTTTTCGATCGTGAACAAGGGACGATCGATGGTACCCACGATGGTGGCCTTCAGATCGGTCCGCGCGGGTAAGGGCCACAGGCCCATCATCTCGAGAAACTGGCGGCGCATCTGCGGAGCCAGGCGTTCCCAGTCGGCCCGGGTCTTTACCTCGGCCAGGGCATCGCGGCCGAGTTGTTCGGCCTGTCGGCGGAAGTAGGCATCGCGCAGCTGGTCCCCGTGCCGGGTGGGGGAAGGCACGGGTGGAGCCGCCGCGTGTACGAGGACGGGAAGGAAGAGGAGGGGCAGGATGGCACGAGACATGGCGGCATCTCCGAGGCAGGCGGCAAGAGAGTCAGTATACTGCCCTCTGAACGAGAACGCCACGCTCTGGATTTCTACTCATGACGACCTCGCAGTACAGCATTGCGGACACCTCGGCGATCTTCAGCCCTGGCCTGGTCTTCTTCAAAGATCTGATCGCGAAGAACCTAGCGCGGACTATCGAGATGGCGGGTGGAGTGGAACGACTTCGCCCCCATTGCAAGACGCACAAGACGCGCGAGATCATCCGAATGGAGTTGGAAGCCGGGATCACCAAGCACAAGGTGGCCACGCTCGCTGAGGCGGAGATGGTGGCGTCGTGCGGCGCACCGGATGTGTTCCTGGCCTATCCGATCATCGGGCCCAATGTCCCCCGGCTGGCCCAGCTGCTGCGCAAGTTTCCTCAGACGCGCTTCGCGGTGACGGCTGACCATCCGGCCGCCCTGGAGAAGCTCGCGCAATACCTGGCGGCGCAGAAGCTCGAAGTGGATGTGCTGCTGGATGTGGATGTGGGCCAGCATCGCACCGGCATCGCGCCGGGGCCCGAGGCCGTCGAGCTATATGCCCTGATCGATCGGCTGCCCGGAGTGCGTCCCGCCGGGTTGCACCTCTACGATGGGCACAACCACCAGGAAGGCGTGGTGGAGCGCGAAGCCGCCGTGCAAGCCGGGCTGGAGCCGTCGTTGCGTCTGCGCGATGCCTTGCTGGCGCGAGGGCTGCCGGTCCCGCGGTTGGTGGTGGGAGGAACGCCGACCTTTCCGGTGTTTGCTCGCCTGCAGATCCCCCACCTGGAGTGTTCTCCCGGAACGCTCATCCTGCACGACAATGGGTATGGCTCCCGGTTCGCCGACCTGGCCGGCTTCATCCCCGGTGCGCTGCTGCTGACCCGGGTGATCAGTCGGCCCACGCCGACGCGGGTCACCTTCGACCTGGGTTACAAGGCGGTCGCCAGCGATCCTCCGGCGGGGAAACGGCTGATCCTGCTCGATGTCCCGGAGTACCAGGCGGTGCTGCAGAACGAGGAGCACCTGGTGGTCGAAACCCCCATGGCCGACCGCTTTCAACCTGGCGACGAGGTCCTGGCCATTCCCACGCACATCTGTCCCACGGTAGCCATGCACCAGCGTGCCTACGTGGTCGAGGGAGGCCGGGTTACCGGCACCTGGGAAATCGTTGGCCGTGATCGCGTCCTCAGTCTGTGAGAGAGAGCCGCCGATGAGCAATGCCATCCTGCGTGTTCGGTGCGAGGATCGAACGGGCATCATTGCCGCCCTGTCGGATTTCGTCTTTCGCAACGGCGGCAACATCCTCGACCTCGACCAGCACACGGAAGGGGAGACGGGGCGTTTTTTCATGCGGCTGGTCTGGTCGCTGGAACGCTTCACCCTGGATGCCGACGGCATCCGCCTGGCGATGCAGGTCTTCGCGCGATCGCTGGGGCTGCACTGGGAGCTGGATTTCTCCAGTCGGCGCGATCGCGTCGCCATCTTCTGCAGCAAGGAGGGGCATTGCCTCTATGATCTGCTGCTGCGCCAGCGCCTCGGCGAACTGGCCGGGGACGTCGTCCTGGTGGTGTCGAATCATCCGGACATGCGCCCGGCGGCCGAGTATTTTGGCCTGCCGTTCGAGGTGATTCCAATCACCTCGGCGACCAAGGCGGAGGCGGAGGCCGCGCAGCAGGCGTTGCTCGAGAAGTACGAGATCAACCTGATCGTGCTGGCGCGTTACATGCAGATTCTCTCGGCAGCGTTCACGGCGCGCTGGACTGGTCGGGTGATCAACATTCACCACTCCTTTCTGCCGGCTTTCGCCGGGGCGCGGCCGTATCACCAGGCGCATGCCCGAGGGGTGAAGCTGATCGGGGCCACGGCGCATTATGCGACGGCTGATCTCGACGAGGGGCCGATCATCGAGCAGGATGTGGTGCGTGTCTCGCATCGGGATGAGATTTCCGAGATGGTCCGCAAGGGACGCGACCTGGAACGCCAGGTGCTGGCCCGGGCGGTGCGGCTGCATCTGGATCGGCGCTTGCTGATTGAGGGGCATCGAACCATCGTCTTTACCTGAGGACTCTCGCCGGGTCTTCCTTCCGCGTCTATAATCCGGAGGAAGAGACTGAACCTTCTGCCGAGAATGACGACATGGATGAAGCTCCCACTGAATCTCTCCAGCCCGCCTACAAACGGGTGCTCCTCAAGCTGTCCGGTGAGGCGTTCGGTCACCAGGGCAAAAGCGGAATTAGCATCGATGAGACGTTGAACATTGCCCGCCAGGCACAACGCATCGTTCAGAGTGGAGTCCAGCTGGCGATTGTCGTGGGGGGCGGCAACATCCTGCGCGGAGCGAACTTCTCTGCCGGGGGTGAGATCATCAAGCTGGCCACGGCCCACTACATGGGCATGCTGGCCACGGTGATGAATGGGCTGGCCCTGCAGCAGGCCCTGGAGTCGCTGGGTTGCGAAACGCGCATGACCACGGCGCTGCGCATGGACAACGTGGCCGAGCCCTACATCCAGCGCCGCGCCATTCGCCACCTGGAAAAGAAGCGCATCGTCATCCTGGCGGGGGGCACGGGCAATCCGTTCGTCACCACTGACACCGCGGCGGCCCTCCGCGGGCGAGAACTCGAAGTCGATGTGATTCTGAAGGCCACCAATGTCGAGGGGGTCTTTACCGAGGATCCTCGCATCAATCCGCATGCCGTCATGTACGATCGCCTCACCTACGAGGTGGCGGTGCAACGGTATCTGCGCTTCATGGACATGCAGGCCATCAGCACCTGTCGGGAAGGCAAGCTGCCGATCCTGGTGTTCAACTTCAACAAGGAAGGCAACATCGAGCGGGCCATCGCCGGGCACCCCATCGGCACGCTGATCAAGGAATCGTTCTGAGCCAACCTATCCCCGCTGGGGCGGCCCCGGACGCCCCACGACTATTCGAGCTTACCCATGACTGCCGATGAAATCCTGATGGACGTCGAGGAACGCCTGGAAAAGGCCGTCTCCGTCTTTCGCGACGAGCTGCGAGGCCTGCGCACAGGCCGGGCCACGCCTGCCCTGGTGGATAGCATGCGCGTCGAGTACTACGGGTCGCCGACGCCGCTGAAACAGCTGGCGCAGATCAGCACCCCCGACCCGCAATCGCTGGTGATCAAGCCGTTTGATCCAGGCACGCTGAAGGAGATCGAAAAGGCCATCCGCTCCAGTGATCTGGGCATGGCGCCGAACAACGACGGCAAGATCATCCGGCTGATCGTTCCACCGATGTCCGGCGAGCAGCGGAAGAAGCTGGTGACGCACATCAAGAAGGCGTCGGAAGCCGCCAAGGTGGCGTGTCGCAACATCCGCCGGGATGGCAACAAGCACTTCGAGCAGGCCGAGAAGGACAAGGCCATGACGGAGGACGAGCGCGACGCGGGCAAGGAGCAGGTGCAGACCCTCCTGAAGCAGTACGAGGATCGTATTGGGGAACTCGAAGAGAAAAAGACCAAGGAGATCATGGAGACCTGATCACCGACCCGGATTACTACTAATTCATCGAACCAGCGGGGGGCGTCAGGCCCCCTGTTTTCTTCCTCCCCCTGCGAGGTGCAGTGCCGTGCAGATGCTCAGTCAAGTCATGCAGACGCTGGCCCTCAACACCGAGGCGGGCCTCGCTTCCGATTATGTGGATCGGAGCCGGCAGCAGTTCGGCGAGAACCGGTTGACCCCGCTGCCGCGCGAGCCTCTGTGGAAGAAGTTCCTGGAGAAGTTCGACGAGCCGATCATCAAGATTCTGCTCGCGGCCGCGCTGCTGTCGATGCTCGTCGATCTGTTCAAGGCGGGCGATTTTCTGTCCGGCGGGGCCGGCATCGGGCTGCTGGTCCTGGGGATCGGCGGCCTGGTGATCGCTCGCCTGGGCGAGTGGATCCCCTCGTTCCTGTTCGGCCTGGCCATCCTGCTGTTTCTCCTCGGCTCGGTCACCGGGCACTTTTTGGTCGAGGGGTTGGCCGTGATGATCGCCGTCATCCTGGCCACGGGGGTCGCCTTTCTGAGCGAGTACAAGAGCGATCGCGAGTTCGAGGTGCTCAACGCACGCAAGGACGCCATCAACGTCAAGGTGATGCGCGATGGCGCTTTGCATACGGTCCTTCTGGAAGAGGTGGTAGTGGGGGATGTCGTGCTCCTTGAGATGGGAGACGAGGTGCCCGCGGATGGCCGGCTGGTGAAGGCGACCGATCTGTTTCTCGATCAGTCGCTGATGACCGGCGAATCGGAGCCAGTCAAGAAGTCTGCTCGACCCTTCGACGACCCTGCCGATGGTCCCGATCAACCCGCCTGCCTGTATCGCGGCACTCAGGTGGTAGATGGCACCGGCCAGATGATCGTCTGTGAGGTGGGCGATGGCACTTACCTGGGCCAGATCGCCCGCAAACTCTCCGCGGAAGAGGAAGAACCCGAGGGAACGGAGGAGTCGGCCTCTGGGCCGGACGACCAGGCGGCTCGCGTCAAGAAGAAGCTGACCATCTCCAAGGAGTTGACGCCGCTGCAACTCAAGCTGCAGCACCTCGCCGAGTTGATCAGCAATGTGGGGTACGTGGCTGCCGTCCTTATCTTCATCGCCCTGGTGGTGCGCGGTATCCTCGCGCATTCCATCTTCATTCCGGGGACCGGGCCGGAAGCTCTGGCGGTGTTCAGCGAGCTGCTCGATGCCTTTGTCCTCATGGTGATCATCATCGTGGTGGCGGTCCCGGAAGGGTTGCCGATGAGCGTCACCGTGTCGCTGGCCCTGGCGATGCAGAAGATGACTCGCGCCAACAGCCTGGTCCGTCAGCTGGTCGCTTGTGAAACCATTGGCTCGGCCACGGTGATTTGCTCGGACAAGACGGGAACACTCACGCAGAACAAGATGCAGGTGGTGCGCATTGCGACCGAGGGGCAGGTACTCGAGCGCGGCAGTGCGTCGTGGCCCCGGCTGGAATCGTTGCTCCATCGGCCGTCGCTTCGTCCCATCGACTGGCTGGCCCTCAACGCCGGGGTCAACTCCACCGCCAACCTGGAGGATAAAGGTGGCAAGCTGATGGTGGTGGGGAACTCGACCGAGGGGTCGCTGCTGCAGTGGCTCCACGAGAACCACATCGAGTATCAGCAGCTTCGCCTGGCCTTTCCGCCGCTCTACCAGGTGCACTTCTCGTCCGAACGAAAGCGCATGACGACGGTGGTGCGGGTCTATGGGTCGCTGGTGGTTCTGGTCAAGGGGGCGCCGGAGTGGGTGCTAGAGGCGTCGAAGTTCTCGCATGGTGCCGACGGGCAGCCGCGCGAACTCAACTCCCAGACGCGGCACGAGGTGCTGGAGCAGCTTCGCGATTCAGCCAGCCAGGCCATGCGCACGCTGGGCTTTGCCTATGCCGTCCTGCCCGAGGGTACGCCGGAGGACGAGGATTCGCTGCATCAGCTTCGCGAGGCGCTGGAGGCCAACCTGACCTTCATCGGGTTCGTGGCTATTCGCGATCCGCTGCGCGACGACGTGAAGGACGCCATCAACCAGTGTCGATCGGCCGGTATCAAGGTCAAGATGATCACCGGCGACAATGTCGAGACAGCCCGGGCGATCGCCTTCGACATTGGCCTGGTCGATCGGCGCGATGCACCCATCAACACGCCGGGTGGGGCCATCCTCACCAGCGACGAGTTCAACAAGCTGACCGACCCGGAGCTGAAGGAGCGGCTGCCCCATCTGGCGGTGCTGGCCCGGGCCCGGCCGCTCGACAAGTTCCGCATGGTCAAGCTGCTGCAGGATCTGGGTGAGGTGGTGGCAGTTACTGGCGATGGCACCAACGATGCCCCGGCGCTGAAAAAGGCCGACGTCGGCCTGGCCATGGGCATCGCCGGGACGGAGGTGGCCAAGGAGGCCAGCAAGATCGTCCTGCTGGACGACGCCTTCTCCACCATCGTCAAGGCCGTCCACTGGGGACGCTCGCTGTACGAGAACATCCAGCGCTTCATTCAGTTCCAGCTGACCATCAACGTCAGTGCGCTGACCATCGCCTTCCTGGGGCCGCTGTTCTTCGGTGTCAAGGCGCCGTTCACGGTGCTACAGCTGCTCTGGATCAACGTGATCATGGATACCTTCGCGTCGATCGCGCTCTGCTCGGAACCGCCGCGTCCGGGTGTCATGCGGGTGCCACCGAAGAAGAAGGATGAGAACATCCTGACCCCGAACATGAAGATGACCATTCTGACAACAGCGGCCTTCTTCGTCGTCACCATGCTCACGCTCCTGGTGTTGATGAAGGGCAACCCCGAGCATCCTGGGCTGTTTGCCTCGTCGAGCCCGGATACGCGCTGGTCGTTCGAGGCGGCCGGATCGCGCCAGACGGTGGCTGCCAGCGACCTCGAACACAATCCCACCAGCGGCGAATGGAGGCAGCGCGGCACAGACATCCGGGGTGACGTGGCGTTCACCGTCTTCCAGGTCAGCCTGTTCTTCTCCGTCTACGTCTTCTTCCAGGTCTGGAACCAGATCAACTGTCGGTCCCTGACGCCGGATGAGAGCGGCTTCCGTGGACTCTTCAGCAACACCGTGTTTCTCACCATTGCCTCGCTGGTGGCGGTGGGCCAGGTGGTGATCGTCACGTTCGGCGGAGCGATCTTCAAGGTAGAGCCTCTGAGTACCCAGACCTGGTTGGCCATCATTGCGGCCACAGCCTCGGTGCTGGTGTTTGCCGAGGTGGCGCGCCTGATTCGTCGGCGTCGCACGCACGCAGGTTAATATCTCGCGGAAGGAGAGCGCCATGTCGGATCGATCCAGGGAGTTGCAGCAGGCGGCGAAGAAGGTGGGGATCGGCGACTACGAAAACCACGTCTTTCTCTGCACCGGTCCCACCTGCTGCAGCGAACCCGAGGGCATGGCGGCCTGGGAGAAGCTGAAAGAGCAGATCAAGCAGCATGGTCTGCAGGCCGGGGCGGGAGCTTGCTTCCGCACCAAGGTTGGCTGTCTGCGGGTGTGCTGCCATGGGCCCACCCTGGTGGTCTACCCCGAGGGAACCTGGTACAGCGGCATGACCGCCGACCGCATCGAACGGTTCGTCCGCGAGCACCTCGTTGAGGGACAGCCGATCGAGGAATGGATCTTCGCGCGCAATCCCCTGGGGCATCCCGTCCAGGGCGATTGAACTGCGTTGACCTCGTCGGAAACAGTGAGTATAGCCACCCCAGGCGGTCCTTTTCTTCTTCGAGGCCTGGGGAGGTTGTCAATGAATCGGCTCACGGCCCTGGTAGCGCTGCTGCTAGCAGCCTGGTTCGCCACGGTGCAGGCAGATTCCTCGCCGAAGTCTGGGGCGAGCAACATGGTCACCCGGACGTTTCAGGTGGCCGACCTGGTGGTGCCGGTCGATGGCCTCCTGGAGGGACCGCCGAAAACGCAGGAAGACAAACTGATCGGCCTGATTCAGGAAACTATCAAGCCGGCCAGCTGGACGCATGCTGGTGGGGCAGGGCGTGTCGATTACTTCCCCCTGACGATGAGCCTGGTTGTTCACCAGACACCGGCAGTGCAGAATGAGATTGAAGAACTGCTTGGCGCTCTGCGCAAGCAGCAAGACCTTGAGGTGCAGGTGGAGCTGCGCATCATCTCCGCGTCGGAGACGATGATGGAGCAGGTGCGCAAGAACCTGGAGCAGGCGCCGGCCTCGGGTGTTGTCGTCCTGGACGATCAATCGGTCACTGCGCTGCTCGAAAGTGTGCAGCAGGACCCGCGCACCAACGTGTTGCAAGCGCCGAAGCTCACGGTGTTCAACGGAAGGCGAGCCCGGATCGATACCACTGATCAGCAGACCTACGTCGCTGGGGTCAACTGGGTCGAGAACGAGGGGAAGAAGGTGCCGGTTCCGATCGCCCGGGTGGTGAAGTCGGGCATCGAAATCGATGTGCTTCCCACGGTGAGTGCTGATCGTCGCCTGGTCAACCTGCAACTGGGTATCCAGTCGCATGTCGTCAGCGCGCCTCCGGGGGAGACCCAGAAGAAGCCGAGCTTCCACACGCTGGCGATGGAAAAGACGCTGAAGCTGAAAGACGGCGAGACCGCGCTGCTGACCGCCTGGAGTCGGCAGGTGGAGGCGCGCCATGAGAGTCAGCCGCCGGTCCTCAGCAGGATTCCCTACCTGAACCGTCTCTTTAAGAATGTGGGAGTGACCAATGGCACCGAGCACACGCTGGTCCTGGTGACTTCTCGTATCATCGTGCAGCCCGAGGAAGAAGAAGCCGAGGAGACCGAGGATATGATCGAGGCGCCGGTGACTGCCGACGCCGAGGTGGTGCCCTCCGTTCAGCCGGAGATGCTCTACGTGAATCGGCGTACCTTCGACCTGACCTACGACGTGGAACCGGTCGGCCCGGCTCGTCTGCGCTCGATTGATGTCTGGGTGACCCGGCCGGGTGGCAGCTGGCAGCGCTATCCCTACGAGGTCCGGCCGATGGGGTGCGTCCCCATCACGGTTCAGGGTGAAGGCAAGTATGGCTTCACGCTGGTGCCGACCAACACGGCCGGGTTCAAGGGCAGCGCCCCAACGGAGGGAGACAATCCCCAGGTGTGTGTGGTGGTCGATTTGACGGGGCCGAAGATCGACCTGGCTGCACCCGAGATGCAGGGAACCTATCCCAGTGGCGAGATCCACTTCGCCTGGCGGAGCAGCGACGATCAGAAGCTGGCGGAGGGGCCGGTCTCGCTCTTTTGGGGCGAAACCGCCAATGGCCCGTGGCACACCCTCGTTGAGAAGCTGGCGGACCGCGGCAGCTACACCGCCGCCCAGCGCGACCTGCCCGGGATGTTTTACCTGCGGGCGGAGGCACGCGATGCGGCGGGGAATCGCACGGCCACCCAGAGCACGGAACCGATCCGCCTCGATAATCGGCTGCCGGTCATCCGCGCAGTGCGGGTTCGGCCGCGTCCGTCCTTGCATTGAGCGGGCCCGGCGCCTGGGCCAGCAGCCCGGGGGCGGAACTAGCCCCATGATCGTGGCCGCGATAGACGCCGAAGTCGTTGAACCAGAACCGCTTGGCGATCCGGTAGAGGATGTTCTTCTCCGGCACCTCGTGCCCCGGGTTGTACTGCGAGGTGCGAACGGTCAACCGTCCTAGCTCAGCCAGGGCGGTTTGCCGGGCCGTCACGTCGCGTGCTCCGTGTTTTTCGACCAGTTGCTTGAGCAGGTCGGGACGTTCGAGGACGATGCAACCCCGGGTGGTGGAGGCGGCTAGCTCACGGAAGTCGCGCAGAAACGCCGACTGCAGGAACTTCTCGCGCAAGGGACGAGGGTCGTTCGGGGAAGCGTGAATCGACTCCTGGGAGAACTGAATGATCGGGCAGGGCTCGATATCTCCCCAGGGGTTGATGTGGTGAGTGATGCCCGTGGCGGCGGGGCACAGGGCACGGCCTTCGCCATCGTGGTAGGCATCGACGATGATGATCGGCTTTTTGGCGCGCATCTCCACCACGAACTTGCGAACCCGCAACTGCTGGTCGGGAGTCAGGCACAGATCGGGGTTGGGATCGGGTCCCATCGGGCGATAGATGTGGAACCAGGTGTACAGCACTCCCATCTCGATGAGACGGTCCACCCACTGCTCGTTCACCAGGTCGTCCAGGTTGGTCTGACAGACGCTGGTGCAGACGCCAGTCATCACCTTGTTGGCCAGGCAGTGGCGTAGGCCTTCCATCGTCTTCGAGAAGACCTGGCCCCGCCCGCGTCGCTGGTCGCTGATGATTTCGTTACCTTCGACCGAGATCAGCGGCGTGACGTTGCCGAGCTTGCGCATCTGTTTGGCGCGAGCATCGGTGATGAACTGCCCGTTGGTGAAGACCTGGAAGTAAACGTCGGGATGCCGGGCCAGCATGTCGAGCAGATGCGGATGCATGAACGGCTCGCCGCCGACGATGCCGAAGAAGGAGTTCCCCATGGCCTTGGCTTCGCCGAGTAGCTTGTCGAAGGCCTCGGGGGAAATGGTTTGCTGCTTGGCGGACACATCGACCCAGCATCCCTGACAGCGAAGGTTGCAGCTGTTGATGATGGAGATGTAGAGAAAGGGCGGGAACACCTGGCCCTTGCGCAGCCGCGCCTTGTGCTTCTGCAC
Organism: Gemmataceae bacterium; assembly: GCA_046350255.1. Lineage (GTDB taxonomy): Bacteria > Planctomycetota > Planctomycetia > Gemmatales > Gemmataceae > CALDUY01. Next base: position 392,136 of record JAXMAV010000006.1, on the reverse strand, counting down.
CGAGAGCATCCCCTTGAAGCCCATGTTCCACATCAGCTTCCACAGGAGGCGCTTGTCTGTTTCTCGTAGCATGCGCCAGGTCAGCTTCCACAGCATGAGTCACACATCTCCCAATCGCCGTCTGACAGGATTGATCACCAGGTAGAAGAGCGACCCCAGGAGCCGGTGTCCGGGGGTCGCCTGGGGAAGGCTCATCCGCTCACGGTTTTCAGGTCGGCCCGCTGGCCCTCATAGGTGGTGGCGTAGGTCAGGACCTGAGGATCGGGGGCGATGTCCCAGGTGCGGCAGGCCTGCTCGTAAATGGCGGGCCACCAGTTTTCGTGCTGAGTCAGCCCCTGGTCGCGCACGGCGGACCAGTTCGAGAGAATGCGTGACCAGCACTCGTCGCCATAGGCCAGCGCCTTGTTCAGATCGCCCATCTCCTTGACGTACCATTCCCGGCCGATCTGAGAATGAAGCACCTCGTCGGCCCAGTCGAAATCCTGGAAGACCGTCGCCAGGGGGTCTCCGGAATCGACGGCGACCTCCCATTCGTAGCGTTTGCCGGTACGGGTCATCAACCCTTGCTCGATGTAGAAGAGGACGGCGTGCCGTTCGAGCGGCTTGCATTCGGTGTTCAGGCGCATTGACCAGTTGAAGGTGATGCGCGCCCGGGTCCAATCCACTCCCTGGGCCGCGAAGCCGATCTCGCCAAGCATGGCGTGCCGGGCCTCGTCCCACAGCTGCCGGGTCAAGTCGCGGTAGTACTTCCAGGGTTTCCCCTTCGTCTGCACGATGATGCTGGCCATCATCTCGGGCACGTCGATTTCGCGGAGACGCTTGAAGTACATCATGAGCGTCTTGGCCCGGGCCGGGAAATGCTCGTCGTAGAGGAACGCCTCTGCGTTCACGCCCTGGTTCCACAGGTCCTTGAAACGCTCGTCGCGCCGGGGCCGCGGGTCGTACTCGAACGGTTTGGCCGAGTAGTGCGGAGCCGGTACCGCGGCTTCGCTGGGCTGGGTGCCGTCCACTCCGCCGGCTGCTGTCAGACACTGATCGAGCAGCGCCAACCAGGTGGACATGGTCTGGCGCGTGGGCGCATCTACCAGGGAGGCCACGGACTGAGCGCCAAACTGAAGCATGTCGGCCAGTTCGAGTCGGGCGAAGCGACACAGGCGGATCGATGGAGCATCGCCCAGCGGGTGGGTGGCCTTCATGTAGGCTGCCAAGGCCGCATCGAGTGCGGGCAGGGTCTTCTCGTAGACAGCCACCAGGAGTTCTGCCGTGGTCGGGGCGGCAAGGATCTCGTCGAAGAGGACCTGTAGCCCAGGGTGGGGAATCTCCTCGAGTCCCAGGGGCGGTTCGCGCATCTCGCCGACCCGGGTGCGCAGGGCGGCCACATGCTCGGCGCTCAGGTAGCCATGCAGCGCGAAGCCGGATTTCAGCTCGTAGATCGGCTCGGCAGTGATGCGCGCGGTGAAGATCTCGTGGAGGCGCAGCAGGACATAGTGGAACCGCTTGAGCCGGGTGGTGCAGGTTTCGATGGACAGCCCGGGGCGGGCCGCCTCGGCCATGGTGGCCAGGCCAGCCAGGGCGGGTAAGCCGCGGTAGGTGCGATACGCGGTAAGATCGACAGGTTTGCTCATGGTCGTGTCCGTCCACGCGGTTGGGGTCATACCAGGCCGAACAGGCGGTGCATGGCCTGCTGGGCCTTGTCCCACACCTCGGCGGCCTGGTTCCAGTCTACCTTCATGACGTGGACCGAGGTGGGGGTTTCCATGGCAGGATGGAGCGAGGCACGCACCGTGGGATTTAGAGGAATCTGAGCGCTGGGGCCCTCGGCCAGGCGTTTCTCGATTGTCGCACTCAGAAGGTAGTCTATCAACTGCCGCCCCCTCCGGGGATTCGGTCCGCCGCGCGGAATGCACAGAGTGTTCGGAAGAAACAGGGTGCCCAGCCGGTCGTCGGGGGGCTGGCGATCCGGGAAGATGAGCGTCACGTCACGGCCGGCGCGCAGCTCGATGATGGCATCATCGGTATCGGTCACTCCCATGGCCACAGGGCGGCCCGAAGGTGTCTTGCCGGCCGACACCCATTCCGCCACCTGTTTGTTCCCTGGGGCGAGTTGCACCTGATTGTCGGCCAGCTGACGGTAGTAGTCGGTCGCCTCCCCGGCGCCCAGCACGGCAAAGAGACAGGCGGCCTGGGTGGCCGTCGTGCCGAACATGGGGCGGGCCATCACCACTTTTCCCTTCCAGCGATGGTTGGTCAGGTCGAACAGCGAGCGCGGATGTTCGTCCTTCGGCACCAGCCGATTGTTCACGAGCAGCACCCTGGCCCGGCTAGCGAAAGCAGTCCAAGTGCCATCGGTTGCCCGGGCCCACTCCGGGAAGGGCTCTGCGGCCGGGCTGTGGTACGCGTCGAGCAGGCCGAGGCGTTGCAGACGGATGGTCGACACGATCTCGTTGTTCCAGAAGACGTCGCAGCGCGGGCGGTTCTTCTCGGCCACGATCTCCAGATACAACCCCACCGACTTGTTGGCCTCGGTGTCGAACTTGGTGACCACCGGCACAGTGGTTTCCGTCGTGAACTGCTCGAGGATCTTCTCAGCGAACTCGCGATCCTGGGCGCAGTACAGCACCACGCGCGGCTTGCCGCCCTGGCATGCGCCTGCCAGTCCCAGCGTGCATCCTCCCAGAAAGGCGCGCCGATGCAGCAGCATGGGAGACTCCTGTCAGGAAGGGAGTTGCCAGAGACGGATGAGCCCGGTGGCGTCGGCGGTCGCCAGCCAGGAGCCATCGCAGTCCACATCCAGAGCGGTGACGGCCCGGTCGTGGCCCGGGCAGGAGGCCAGCTCGGCTCCGCTGGCGGTGTCCCAGAGCCGGACCGTTTGATCGTGGCTGCCGCTGAAGACCCGGCCATCGTCGAGGAATCGCAACGCCACCACCATCTGGCGATGACCACTCAGGCGACGAATCTCTCGGCCGTTTTCCAGGTTCCATAACCGCAGGGTGGTGTCGAAGTGACCACTCAGCGCGGTGGTGCCTTCTGGAGATAACGCCAGGCAGAGCACCGGACCGCGCGGCGTGGGAAAACTCCGGATCTCCTGGCCGTTGGTCAGGTCCCACAGGCGGATGGTCTGGTCTCTCGACGATGACAGCGCGTAACGGCCCTGGGCGGCCCAGGCCACGCCGGTGACTCCATCGCGATGCTTGCTCAGGCGGAGCAGCTCACGTCCTCGCTCGATGTCCCACAGGCGAACTGTGCGATCCTCGCCGCCGGAGAGCATGCGTTTGCCGTCTGGCGCCAGGGCCAGGCAGCGCACGGTATCGGTGTGTCCGGAGAGCCCAAAGAGCTGCTGGCCGGTGTGCGGATCCCAGCCGCGGAGCGTGACGCCATGCCCGGCCACCACCAGCCCTGTGGCCGTGACCGCCAGACAGCTGATCGCCTGCCGGTCGCCGCCAAAGCGGCTGCGCTCGGCGCCAGTTTCTACCTCCCACAGGCGCAGAGTCCGATCGGCCCCGCCGCTGACGAGTAGCTTGCCACCAGGGAGAAACCCCAGACAGCTGACCGGCCCACGATGGCCCCGGAGGATGCGCAGGGAGGTCAACGATACCGTGTGATGCCCGCCGGGTAATTCGCCGGTGCGCAGCAGTACCTCCAGCGCGGAGGCCAGTTCGCCAGGGGTCTGGTAGCGATCATCGGGGTGCTTGGCGAGCAATCGACGCACCACCGCGGCCATGGCGGCTGGGGCATCGGATCGCAGCTGATTGACCGCCGGGGGGACATGCCAGCGCTGGCGGTCGAGTTTCTGCACCAGGCTGCCTCCTGGAAACGGCACCTCGCCGGTCAGCAGGAAGTAGAAGGTACATCCCAGGCTGTACAGGTCGGCCCGGACATCCACACTGCGGGGGTCTTCCAGCTGTTCGGGGGCGATGTAGTCCGGCGTGCCGATGACCGAACCATCGCGGGTCAACGTCGTCAGCGATGCTTCCTGGTCCGATCCCTGAAACAGGCGCGCGACCCCCATGTCGAGGATCTTGATCACGGCGCGAGCGGTCGAACCCGGGGCGGCCGGGATGACCATCAGGTTGCTGGGTTTGATGTCGCGATGCACCAACCGCTGCTCGGCCGCGTGCTGCAGTGCCAGGGCGGTCTGCCGGACAAAATCGCAAGCCTGGGCCAGGGAAAGGGGGCCGGACTGCTCCACCAGTTTCTGCAAGGTGACGCCTGGGACGTACTCCAGGACGAGGTAGGGAGGATCTTCTTCCAGGGCGGTCTCGACCACCTGCACAATGTTGGGATGCTGAAGTCGGGCAGCGGCCAGCGCCTCGCGCCGGAAGCGGTTCATCAGGTCGGGGCTGCCCAGGCGTTCCTTGCGCAGCACCTTGATCGCCACCACCCGGCCGGTGCCTCGGTGCCGGGCCTTGTAGACGATGCCCATGCCGCCCTGGCCCAGTTCCTCGAGTACCTCGTAGGTGGTCAGGGCAGGGACCGGCTGGGCGCTGCGCGACTCGGCGGATAGGGCCGGGACAGGGTCGGGATGCGACGGCGGGGTGATGAGCGTACGCTCGGCGCCACAGACCGGGCAAGCCGACGTGTGGCCCGTCGCCTCGCCTGGCTGCCATTCGTGACCATTGATGCAGCGCACCAGGGTGATCATTCGCCCAACATCTCTTCCGCGCGGGGGAACACTGGAGGAGTAGAGCGTTCATCATAGCGAGCGCCGGCGGGGTCCGCACGGGGATTCAGGGTTGGCCCATCGGGCTGACATGGACGCGGGTGCCGAACCGTTGATGCAACACCGCCACGCCAGTCGGTCCCACGGGGTTGCCCCAGAGGACCAGAGTTTCCAGGGAGCGCAGATGCGGAGACTGAGCCAGGGCCAGGGCACCCTCGGGACCGATGGCGTTATCCGACAGATTGAGGTGCTGCAACTGACTGAGGCGGGGTGATTCCGCGAGGGCGATGGCCCCGGCGTTGCCGATCACGTTGCTGCGAAGGTCGAGCCGGCGCAGCCGGGTGAGGGCACTCGGCCCGCCCGCCTGCGTCAGCCCTCCCACACCCTGGTTCATCAGAGCATTGCCCCAGAGGGTCAACGATTCCAGCTGCATGGCGCAGGTTGCTTCCGCGAGCAGCGCGCCGGCATCCGTGGTCAGGTTGGTCCCTGGCAGGTGCAGATGCCGCAGATGATGCAGCTGCCCCACGCGCAGAAGCGCCTCCACTCCTCGGGTGGTGATTGGTTGCTGTGACAGATCCAGCTGCACGAGGTTGGTCAACCAGGGGAGCTTGCCGATCACCAGGCCGCTGGAAGGGCCCAGGCTGGAACCGACGAACCGCACCTGCGTCACGCGATGAAGTAACTGAGACCCAGCCAGGCGTTCGATGGTTGGTTCCTGCATCTCGTTCAGATGCACGCCCTCCACCCAAGTCCAGCATTCCTCGCGGGCCAGACCATTGAGCGTCTGAGACAGACAGTGCTCCCGGGAGAGGGTCACTTCCAGCAAGCCGCGCTGGCCAGCCCACTGCACCAACCAGGTGGTCAGAGGACCCAGCCAGGCGCGATGGTATCGCTGTTGCAGCCAGCGAGCACGGCGGCCATATTCATCCCGGTCGGGATGATCGGAGGGCAGGGAAGCATGATTCACCTGGCAGCGCACCCATTCGGCGCGAAACTGATCGGTTTCGGTGCCGTGTTCCTCCAGCCAATCGGCGACGATGAAGCGCAGGGCATCGGATTCGGGTTGACGCTTGCAGTCCTCTAGCAGGATCAGCAGTTCGCTCCGCAGCGGCATCGGTTCGCATCCTCGCCCGGGGGTCGCACTCCTGCCCCATTCTCCCGTATTGTACTTGTGTCCACAAGAAGCGACGGGATCAGGCAACGACCCCGCGATGGAAAAATGACCCGGTCGTGAGGAGGAAGTGGGCAAGCGGAGGCAGCGAGCCAGAGCGTTCAACACCCAGGTTACCTTGCTTCAGGAGCAAGCTAGCCTGGGTGGAGTGGAATTCCGGGCAAGCGCTGGGATACGAAGCGATCAGGCCTCGGGCCGCCGGGCGTAGTTGAGCGAGAACTCATCGAAGTCGAGACGCGGCGTGCCATTGCCGGCCTCGCGGAAAAAGCGTTCGATCAGCTGCTGGACGAAGTCGGACGCCAGGTAATAGAAGTTGTGTTTGCCGGCCCGATCGTAGTTAACGAGGCCCACGATGCGCATCAACGTCAGGTGATGGCTCACCGCAGGCTGGGTCTGACCGAGCATCTGACACAGAGCCGAGACGTGCATTTTCCCGTTCTGAGACAGGGCCAGGACGATGCGAAGACGCGACTTGTCAGATAGCAACTTGAATATGGAAGTGAGGTCGGAAAGAGTGCCGTCCGAAACCTGAACCGGGCTAGCCGAGGGGTCCAGGGAGGGGGTAGGACGCTTCACGGCCATAAGATTACTCAAGGATGGAACTCCTTACGGAGCCGGGCCACATTGCTACTCTGCAATCTGGGCCATGGTTTATCCCTGAGATAAACCATGGTTCCTGGAGAAAACCACCGCTGAACCAGGATGCGATAATCCAGTCAAACGATATGGTCTTACCAACACATCACCAGGCAGGAAGTAGAGGAAGATTCTTCCGGCACTTCCTGCGAGAAGCACTCATCATTAGACCTGAGGAATGATGATTGCTTGCCTGGTAATTATTGGAGAATAATTAGAGATTGAGATAGTAGCGTAACAATCCTCAAGCATACGTCAATGATTTTCCTGACGTTTTCTTCGCCATTCCGTGCGCCAGGCAAGCGGGCGCATTAGCCCATCAGGCCATAAGCCTTGATAGTAGCGGCGATTCGGGCTTCTCCGGCTGCGTCAAGGGGGCACAACGGCAGGCGGAGTTCACCGGTATCGCGGCCCAGAAGCTTCATGGCGGTCTTGAGCGGGATGGGGTTGGTCGCCACGGAAAGCAGATCGCGCGAGAGGGCAAACAGTTTGCGGTGCCACTGCAGCGCTTCCTGCGTTTTGCCGGCATCGTACGCCGAGACGAGGGCCTTGAGATCCTTCGGCACGATGTTGCCGACCACCGACACCACTCCCCGGCCGCCCACACTCATGAGGGGCAGGGTCATGCTGTCGTCGCCCGACAGAATGGTGAGGTTGCACAGCGAGGCGATGTGTGAGGCCTGGTCGAGTGAGCCGGTTGCCTCCTTGATGGCCACGATGGGCGGCAGCTCTGCCAGGCGAGCGATGGTTTCGGGGAGGATGTTGGAACCGGTGCGGCCGGGAATGTTGTAGAGCACGACGGGCAGATCGCAGGCGTCGGCGACTGCCTTGAAATGGCGATAGTAGCCTTCCTGGGTCGGCTTGTTGTAGTAGGGTCCCACCATGAGCGCGCCATCGGCGCCGACTTTTTTGGCGAACCGGGTCAGCCGAACGGCCTCGCGCGTGCTATTGGAGCCGGTTCCGGGCATGACCTTGATGCGTCCGGCGGCGCGTTCGACCACGGAGGCGATGACCTTCTCGTGCTCGTCGTGGCTCAGGGTCGGGGATTCGCCAGTGGTTCCCACCGGGGCCAGGCAATCGGTGCCCTGTTCGACGTGCCAGTCCACCAGTTTAGCCAGTGCGGGGTAATCGACCTCGTCATTGCGAAACGGCGTGATCAACGCCACGGTCACTCCAGCGAACTGCTCCCCCTTGGTCCTCATCGCAACACTCCCCGGCGATCTCACATGTCTATCCTGACCGGCACGGCCAGGCCTGCTCTCGTTTTTTACAACACCTCTCAAGAAGGTACAGCGACAAACGAACTAGAATAGGGATGTGTCTTTCGGCGGGAGAGCAGCGTCATGGGCCTCAAGCAGATACTTCAGGGGCTAGAATCCCGCCTCGTCCGCTGGCTCGGCGACGAGGAGTCCGCCCCGACAGAACCCCAATCTCCGCAAAAGCCGTCGTCTCTGCGCGAGGAAATCCGTGCATCCCGGCAGAAACGGGATCAGCTTCAGGCACGTCTGAAGGAGCGGAAGGCCGACCTCGATCGCCTCACCGAGATCGTCGCTCTGTTCCCTACGCAGATCGAGGCTAGCATGGTCCGGGGCAAACAGTCGCAGGCCATGCGGCAGTCGTACGAGCTGGAACGCTTTCGCCGCGAGCTGGAGGAATGTCGCGACGACATGGGCCGTCTGGAACAGGCCATCTGGAGTCTCGAGTTCCACCTGCGCCGACTGCAGCGCCAGGGGAAGCGTCCCTCTCACGGAACGAGTGCCTCCTGATGTCCACGCTGACTGGCCTGCGGGCGATTCTGTTCGATGCCGTTGGAACCCTGATTCATCCCGAGCCGTCGGCGGGAGCGGCCTACGCACTTTATGGCCAGCGCTTCGGCAGCCGGCTGGAAGGTAGTGTGATTCGCCGGCGCTTTGCCGAGGCGTTTGCCGCCGAGGAAACTTACGACGCCACCCAGGCGCACCGGACCGACGAACGGCGCGAGCTTGAACGCTGGCAGCGCATCGTGCGATGTGTGCTGGATGATGTCTCCGAGGTCCAGACCTGCTTCGATGCGCTGTATCAACACTTCGCCAAACCTACAGCCTGGCGCATCGAGCCGGGAGCCGGCGACCTGCTCCGGCAACTGCAGCAACGAGGGTACCTTGTAGGCCTGGCCTCGAACTTCGATCATCGGCTGCGCGAGGTGATCGCCGGGCTGGCTGGCCTTCCTCCGATGACGCACCTGTTTATCAGCTCGGAGGTCGGCTGGAAGAAGCCCGCGGTGCAATTCTTCGACTGTGCGTGTCGGGCCATCGAGCTGCCACCCCAGCAGGTGCTCATGGTGGGGGATGATGTCGAAAACGACGTCGAGGGTGCGACCCGGGCGGGAATGCGTGCCTTGCTCCTGGATCCGACCCATGCCTCCGGAGATGCAGATCGACTAGTCCGGTTGGAAGATCTGCTAACCCGTCTTCCCGGGTGATCGCTCTTGTTTCACTTTTCCTCCTCGGACTATACTCCCCAGACCTGTTTATCCCCTGGAACATCGCCGCTCACCGGGAAGGAACCCGATGGACGCCCTTGTAAGCGCCGCATCCCTATCGCGGCCCTCGATGGATCGCCCCCGGAGTTATCCCTCGGGCGAGCGGCCTCGTCTGTCTGTGGTAATCGTCAACTATCTCCACTGGGAAGACACGGCGCGGCTGGTCGGTCAGTTACGTGCCTCGGCGGCGGTGCGAGATGGGACGGCCGAGATCATCGTGGTTGATAACCACTCGCCGGGGCATCCGCTCATCTCGTGGTTACGGCGCATCGGTGGGGTCACGCTTCGACGCTGGAAGGCGAATCTCGGGTTCGCCCGCGCAGTCAACGAGGCCTGCCGTCTCAGCAACGGCGACTGGACGCTGCTCCTCAATCCGGACACCTCGGTTGCCCCTGGGTTTCTCGATGAGCTTCTGGCCAGGCTCGACCTGCTCAGTGATCACGTGGGTATCGTTGGGTTCCAGCTGCAGAACGACGATGGTTCTCGCCAGCATTCCACCGGCCCCGATCCGAGCTTCGTCGGCACTCTGGCCCGGCTGCTGCTGCCGCGCCGGTTTCGCAAGTACGATCTGCAGCACAGCGAACACCCGGCGCAGGTGGACTGGGTGACGGGGTGCGGCCTGCTGGTACGTCGCACCTGCTACCTCGACGTGGGTGGGCTGGATGATTCGTTCTTCCTCTACTACGAGGATGCCGACCTGTGTCGGCGGGCTCGCCTGGCTGGCTGGTCGGTCTGGTTCGATCCCACGCTGGCGCTGGTTCATCATCGCCCGCTGCACGATCGCGCGGTGCCGCCCCATCTGCGGTTGATCACCCGCCATGCCCTGCTGACCTACGCCAGCAAGTACTGGTCGTCGTGGCAGGTGGCGATACTGGCGGGGATCGTGCGCTGCGAGGCGCTGGTGCGGACGGGCCTGGCGCAGCTGCGGGGCCAGCAGTGGCACCAGCAGATCTTCGTCGAGTTGGGTCGGCTGGCGGCCGAGATCCACCAGGACAACCCGGAGGCAGCCCGGGCCCGGCTCCTGCGAGTTATCCAACGGCTGGAGACGCACCGTGTTCCCACCGCTGTCGATTGTCATTCCGTGCCACAATCGAGCCGATCTGCTACGGCTGTGCCTGGCCAGCATCCGGCGCCATGCCAGCAGAGCCCTTCAGCTCCTGGTCGTTGACGACGGGTCGGAAGCGAGCCAGGTTTCACACCTCGCTGAACAATTCGGGGCTGAAGCCGTGCGTTTGCCGACGCGCCAGGGCTTTTGTCGTGCGGCCAATGCCGGCCTCCGGGCCGCCTCGGGTGAGATCGTCCAGCTGCTCAACGACGACACCGAGGTAGAGTCGGGCTGGATCGAGGCGGTCCTGCCTCATTTTGCCCAGGAGAAGGTCGCGGCCGTCACCCCACTGGTGGTGCAGTATCCCGGAGGCGCGGCCGCGCGCATCGACAGCGCGGGCGACACCTTTCACCCGCTGGGCTTTGCTCGCAAACGCGCGCATGGGAAGCCGTCGTCGAGCCAACCGCTGACTGGGGGGCCGGTCTTTGGCGCCAGCGGTTCGAGTTCGTTCTTTCGGCGGTCCACCTTTCTCGAGGTGGGCGGGCTGCCCGAAGAGTTTGGCGCCTACTTCGACGACGTCGATCTCTCGTTTCGCCTGCGTCATGCGGGGTACCAGGTCGTCTTTGAACCAGGAAGCCGGGTGATCCACCGAGTGTCCTCCTCGCATGGGCCGCCGCGGGGCGATCTGCTGGCGATACAATCGCGCAACGAGGAGATGGTCTACTGGCGAAACCTGCGCGACTGGGAGCTACTGCTTACCTTGCCGGGGCACGTGGCGGTGCTCACGGCGAAGGCGATGCTGCGCGCGGCGGAGGGGCAGTGGCAGCCCTGGTGGGCGGGGCGCCTGGCCGCCTGGCGCGAGATGGGGCAGATCCTCCATCATCGGCGGCGGATCTTGCCACGGCGCGGGACTCGTCCTAGCATCCCGAAAGTAACCACGCCGACGGCTGACAGGGAAGACCGGCATGCCTCCACTGGTCGGGATCATCATGGGCTCGAAGTCTGACTGGGAAACGATGGCCCATGCGCATCAGACGCTGACCGACCTGGAGGTGCCCCACGAAGTGCGCGTCGTCTCGGCCCATCGCACCCCGGATTTACTGTTCGAGTATGCCGCCTCTTCCCAGAGTCGCGGTCTGGAAGTGATCATCGCCGGGGCCGGAGGAGCGGCGCATCTGCCGGGCATGTGTGCCGCAAAGACGGTGCTACCCGTGCTGGGAGTACCGGTGGAATCGCGGACCCTTCACGGGGTCGATTCGCTTCTCTCGATCGTGCAGATGCCAGCAGGTATCCCGGTGGGCACGCTGGCCATCGGTCGCGCCGGGGCCGTCAACGCGGCGTTGCTGGCCGCCGCCATGCTGGGGATCAAGTTCCCCGAGGTACGCGAGCGCCTGGCTGCCTGGCGCGCCCGGCAGACCCAGGCGGTGCTCGACCAACCTGATCCGCGCGAGGCGACATGAAGATCGGCGTGCTGGGCGGCGGGCAACTCGGCCGGATGCTGGCCCTGGCCGGCTACCCGCTGGGGCTGCGCTTTCGATTCCTCGATCCTGCTCCCGAGGCACCCGTCGAGGAACTCGCTGAGCTGGTGGTGGGGCGATTCGACGATCTCGACGTGCTGGCCCGGTTTCCGGCTGGTCTCGACGTCATCTCGTACGAGTTTGAAAACGTCCCCGTCGAGGCCGTCCAGCACCTGGGCCGGCATGCCCCGGTCTATCCGCCGGCACAGGCGCTGGAGGTGAGCCAGGATCGTCTGGCCGAGAAGACGCTGTTTCAGAAGCTGGGGATACCGCCAGCGCCGTTCGCCATCGCGGATAGCCTGGAGAGCCTGGAAGCGGCCGTCGCCCAGGTGGGGCTACCGGCCGTGCTGAAGACGCGCCGGCTTGGCTACGACGGCAAGGGCCAGGCGATGATTCGTCAGCCCTCTGACGTGCAGGAGGCCTGGCGCACACTGGGCGGGGTACCGCTGATTCTCGAGGGGTTCATCGCCTTCGATCGCGAGGTGTCGCAGATCGGGGTGCGTGGCCGCGATGGGGCCATCGCGCTGTATCCCCTGGTCGAAAACCACCATGAAGGCGGCATCCTGCGCCTGACACTTGCACCTGCGCCGCACGTTCCCGAGTCGGTGCAGGGGCTGGCGGCCCGAGCCATGCGGCAGGTGCTCGAGCATCTGAACTACGTGGGGGTGCTGGCCATCGAGTTCTTCCTGCGCGGTGATGAACTGCTGGCCAACGAAATGGCTCCGCGAGTCCACAACTCGGGGCACTGGTCGATCGAGGGCGCTCGCACCAGTCAGTTCGAGAACCACCTGCGCGCCGTGCTGGGCTGGCCCCTGGGGTCCACCGAGGCGGTGGGGCACAGCGCCATGGTGAACCTCATCGGCACCATCCCTACTGTCTCCGAGGTGCTGGCCATTCCGGGCACGCACCTGCATCTGTATGGCAAGGCGCCCCGCCCGGGGCGCAAGCTGGGCCATGCCACCATCTGGGCGGAAACGCCGGAGGAGGTGCAGCAACGGCTGCGGCTGCTCCAGACGCTGATGCGTCGCTGAGCGACCCCTAGCGGTCGGCCTTTTCCTCACTGTCCTTCGCGGGGCTGGCGGGCTCCTCACTGGTGTCGAAGAGCACCTTCTGAATGCGGCGGACGGGGATCAGCCGGTAACCCTCGGGCACGCGTCCGACCAGGCCCACGAGCGTCGCTTTCTTGTCGCCCAGGGTGGCGGAGGTGAGCAAGGTGAGCGCGCTGGCTTCGCCCTCCTTCGGGGTGACGGTCCAGATGAGGTCGTCGCTATCGTCGGGGCTGAGTTCCAGCGATTTGATCTTCGCGACATCGAGTTTGAGGGTTTTGCGGAAGTGGAGGGTAGGGGAGAGCGTTTCCAGACCGGACTCGCCGAGGTAGAGCGGCTGGAGATCGTGGACCTTGAGGACCCGTCGGATGCCCTTGTCGTTGGTGATGACGACGGCCGGTCGGCCGGGTTTGAATGCTTCGACCTTTGCTTCCGGGAAGCGGAGCGAGCGAATCCCATCGGGGCTTCCTCCGCGGTACACCACGGTCGCGATGCCGGCCTCGCCTCGATCGACCTCCGCCTCGAAGCGTAACTTGTTGATGCCCTTGTAGGCGGTTGTGCCGCTGAGTGTCCCCAGATCGTCCTTCCCCGGGCCGGTAGCGACCTGGACCTTCATCGTCGCTTTTTCGGAGTCGAACTCAATCGCGCGGAGGCGGTCCAGCGGAACCAGGGTGACCGATCCAGCCAGGAAGTTGAACTTCATCTCGTCGCGGACGACGAGGGCCAGCGGACCGCGGGAAGGGGTTTTCTCGCCGGGTGGTGGGGGAGAGGCCAGCCAGCCGAGCCGGCGCGTGCCTTCGACAAACTCGATCCCTTTCAGGAGATGCTCCTTGCCGGCCGCATCCACCAGCTTGATTGGGGATGCTTCCGGCGTTTTCTTCGCAGGCTCGCTCCCAGGAGCCGCGAGAACCAACACCAGTAGCAGCGATAGCATCGACATGAGCAAACACCCCTTACACCGTCGGAAAGCGAGCGTATTCTCGCATGGTGCAAGGGAGGCGGGGGAAGTTCAAGAAGAAAGCCTGGACGATTTCTTCGCCACCCTGGCAGACGAGAACGTCGGGTTCCTTGCTTGCGTTGACTTGACCAGCGGGCCATAATCACAGGTAGAGCTAACCGAGATGTGAAGGGCCTCGCAAACATGGCGACGCCGGAAGACTGCGCCGACGACATTTTCCAACCCGGAGGTCGGCTTCGGGAGGATCTGTTAACTCCCTGCGCCATCGAGGCGCTGAAAGAAGCCATTCGTCTGGCTCAGGAAACGCGCTGGGACAGTGTTCGAAGCCCGCACGTGTTCATGGGGTTGCTGGCCAAACCGGATCGTAGCCTTCGACTGTGGGGCGACCGGCTTCAGGCCGATCTCCCCCACCTCCTTGGGCAGTTCCAGAAGCTGTTTCATCAGGACGAAGGTGAAGACGATTCACTCTTGCTGCTTAATCGCGAGTTTCTCTCGGACAATGTGATCCGCCTGCTGCGCGACGCTCGCAACCGCGCCGGGGAACACATCCGCGACCGTATCACGCCCATGGACTTGCTCATCTGCCTGCTGACCGCCAATAACAGCATCGTGGCCGACTGCTTCCAGCGCGTGGGTGTGACGGCGGCCAAGTTGACTGAACAGGCCGTCATCGCCGAACTCGCCACGGCGCGCAAGGCTGAGTGACGAGCGGGGAGTTCACTCCTTGAGATAGTCCCGGAGTGCGCGCATCTTGGGAACGCGGGTTGGATCCTGCAGGCGATGTTCGAGGACGCCCCAGGAACCCCACTTCGAGTAGTTGCCCATGGACGAGAAAACGCAGTACAATCCGCCCCCGGCTGAATGCCATTGCTCCAGATCGAGCCGATAGAGTTTCTCCATGCCCGGATGCCGGTTGGCCTGGTGGAATAGGCGGGTGAGTTGCTCGTTGTTCTCGGCGCCACCGTATCCGGCGAGATGCTGGCCTCCCTCGTAGGCCATTAGCTGCAGGTTGCGCTTTCGCGCCAGGGTGGCGTAGGTCTTCAGGATGTTCCGATTCGCCGCCAGGTCTTTTTCGAGGGCTTTCAGCAAATCCTCGACCGACATCTCGGCCACCTCTGCGGCGGTTTTCGGATCGCCGAAGCGGTTGCCAAAGTAGGGAGCGATGGCGATGGCATCGGCCTGCTTGTGCGCGTCCTGCCAATCGAGCACGGTCGATCCCGTCCAGGGGTTAGCAGACTGGCTGGCCAGCACGCGCACGAGGCGCTCGCGTCCGGCGAACTCCTCTTCCCACAGACGGAAGATCTCCACGGACCGCTGTGAGTAAAACCGCAGCTGGCCCTCGTAGCGGTTCTTGCTCAGCCCGAGTTTCTGGCCCTGCTCGGCGCAGTACCGCGCCTGCTGGAACTGTCCATTCCAGCATTCGTTGGAGTATTCGACGTGGACGCGAAGTTTCGGATCGAGCTTCTCACGCACCAGGCGAGCGAACCGACGGATAAACGCATCGGTGGCCCGATGAGGCATGCAGAACCAGGGTTCGACCTGCAGAGTGTTGCACAGTGCGATCATGTGCTCCAGGGCAACGCCCCTGATCCCCTGGGAGTGATCATCTGGGGTAGGGCGGTCGTCCCAGGTGGTCAGGGTAGAATCGTTGGTCTGTTGCCAGTCCATGAAGCGAAAGACACGGAACCCCTTCCAGCGGTCGAGGAACTCCTTGCGAAAAGGAGCCTCGGCGTAGGTGGCCAGGGCCTCGGTGGGGAACAGCCGAATGTTTCGGATGGGGTTCTTCGGGTCGGTCCGGGTGATCCGACAGAACGCCGAGCCGTTTCGGTTAGAGACCTCGACGGATAGTTCACCCGGTTTGCGCGCCACCACTCGGGCGTCTCCAGTGAAGTCGAGGTTTCCCTCGCCCTCGTAGAGGCAAACATACTTCCCGGCAGGATACTGGTCCTTGAAGTCGGTCCAGACGACCGACTCGGCATACTGCTTGTGGTGGAGTGAGCGCACATGTCCCCGGGCATCCAGGTCGAGCGGTCCGCCTTTCCCCCAGGGTTGGCCGGGGGCCTGGCTGATCCACGCGCGGGCCGACTTGAAGGCATCCACGAACACCAACTCGGTGGACCAGTCGCGCACGCCGGACAGGTTCATGCCCAGGGGCGCCCGGGCCGAGGGCTTGACATCTTCGCTCGCTGGCAAACAGGAGACCAGCAGCAGAGGAATGAAGAACATGATGCGCGACATGAGCGGCGTTCCCTCGGAGAGCCTCGGGGCTAGCCGCCATTATAGTAAACGCTCACCAGCGCAGTCGGATCTGGCCCGTGACGGTGGGAGGTGAGGCGAGTTCCAGGCGGGTACGTTCGGCCGAATAGGCCAGGGGAAGCGGGATGCCGAATTCTGCGCTGATGTTCTGGCGCGGCACCCAGTTGTACCCCACCGAGGGCGTGGGAAGGACGCCGAGACCAAGAGGCGTGTAGTTCACGGCCAGGGTGATGGCGTCTTGATCCAGGGTGGGCACTTTCAGGAAGGCGCGGAGGTCGGCATTCAGGCGTTGCGGATCGAGCAGCACCAGGTCCGACCGATAACCCAGATGGAGATGCCCCCCGGCGGTCCAACCCGATTCAAATGTCCGCGCCGCATTCATCCCCAGCGTCATGTTCCAGAACTGTTCGGGTGTCAGAGGAGTCCCGTCCAGGATCGGAACGCGACCCGGGATCAACTCGGTTTGCAATCCAGCCTGCAGGGTCAGCGAGTGCCCCTGGTCTGTCCAGAGCGGCCCGCTCAGCGCCACAGTCTGGCTCACCTGGCCGGGCCGATTGTCCGGCGACACCACAGGCGGAGGCGGCAGCCAGTTCGTGGTCTCCGCCTGGCCCCAGACTGGGCTCACGGCGAGGAGGAGCAGCAGAGGATTCACGGTGCAGGGTTTGATCATGCGGCAAGGTATCCGGGGGGACTCCGTTTCCACCGGGGCAAGAGCGAACCACATACCCTCGGGGGCGAAAAGGTTCAAGTCGAGGCGCTCGAGGTGGCAGCAATACTACTCTCCGAACCTGCGAGAGAAGAGAGTAGGCTGCAGGGTGGCGCGCAGTGCGTCACTGTGGCGGTGCGCCGTTGGTTGCTCGGAGCGATCGGGTGATGAGCGACACCGTCAGCAAACGTAGATTAACGGTGAGGCCTCCGGCGATGAGCGACACCGTCAGCAAACGGAGAATAACGGTGGGGTGGCAGTCTGGGTCATCCATGGGCATGCGTGACACCGTCAGCAAACGGAGAATAACGGAGAGAGCAGCGAGGACAGACAAGGCAGGCGAGCCTGGAGGTGTTAGCGTCGGAAGGAATAGCGCCCGGCGCCACGCTCCAGGTGCTGGCGCATCCGAGCTGGGGCAGACCGGGTGCGGTTCACCTGCTTACCAACCCACGCGCGGGATGTGCTCTCCTGGCGTGGTTCGGAGGTTGACAGCCGGAACCGGGTTGATCAGAATGTGATCTGTCGAGTTTGACGTCGCGGCCCGCGCTTCGCTCTGCCCCCCTCGACGGTTTCTCCTTCTTCTCCTGGGAGGGCTCCCAGGCAAGCCGCCTTCTAACCTCGTGGGCAAGGTCTTTCCGGCATGTCCTCTTCTCAAGCGTCGGTGAACGAAATCGCACCCAACGACATCCATATCATTCGTGACCCTGTCGTTTACCTCGTGGGCCGACAGACGGTGGATCAATCCACCATCCAGCAGTTTCTGCAGGATCATGGCGCCACCTGGGCGACGGATACCGAGGTGGGCGGAGAGCATCTGGCCGAGATTGCCGGGCGACTGTGCTACATGAGTTACGCCCGGCCACGTCCGGGGGGCAACAAGGCCTACCTGGATCACATCCTGGAAGTGGGCCATGGCTCGGTCCTGGAACATGCCGCGTGGAACTTCATCTTCACCGGCATCTCGCGGAGTTGCACACACGAGCTGGTTCGTCATCGGGCCGGGTTCGGATTCTCGCAGCTTAGTCAGCGTTACGTCGATGAATCGGTCGCGGAGTACGTCGAGCCGGACGTCATTGCCAACGATCCGGAGCTGCACGCATTGTGGCTCGACGCGATCGGGCGGGTGCATCAGGCCTACGTCGTGCTGGTGCAGAAGTTGAACGAGCGGTTCAGTGCCGAACCGGATCGCACGCTACGGCGGAAGATGGCTCGCCAGGCGGCGCGGAGCGTCCTTCCCAACGCCACCGAAACCAAGATCTTCGTGACCGCGAATGCCCGCGCTCTACGCCATTTCATCGAGATGCGAGCCAGTCGCCACGCCGAAGTGGAGATTCGCAAGTTAGCCATCGCCGTCCTTCGCGTCATGCAAACCGAGGCGCCCAACCTGTTCGGCGATTACCAGCTCGTCGATCTGGGTGACGGCACCTGGGAAGCCACCACCCAGTATCGCAAGGTCTGAAAGTCAGGCCGGACCGTTCCGCACGTTGTTTCTTTTCGGCCATCACACCCAGACGAGGTAGGCATGTCGGCCCCCACGATGAACGCCGATGGCGTTCTGGAAATGCATCCGCGCGGCTTTGGATTTCTCCGGGCCCAGTCGCGCAGCTTCCAGTCCGGTCCGGGCGATGCCTACGTGCCTGCTCCCCTGATCAGTCGGTTTCGCCTCCGAGAGGGGTTACTGCTGGCCGGGCCCACCGAGGCCGCCCGGGGCACCACTGGCCCTCGGCTCACCCGGCTGGATGCCATCGAAGGTCGGCCCCCCGAACAGTTTGTCCCGCGCACCTTTGAGACGCTCACCCCCATCGATCCGCATCACCAGCTGGTGCTCGAGACAGGGCGCGAACCGCTGACGACGCGGGTGATGGACATGCTCACCCCAATTGGGAAGGGGACGCGGGGGCTCATTGTAGCCCCGCCGCGTACGGGCAAGACCATCCTGCTACAGCACATCGCCACTGCGGTTGCCACGAACAATCCGGAGATGGAGTTGATCCTGCTCCTGATCGATGAGCGTCCCGAGGAAGTGACCGAACTCCGCCGACTGTATCGCGATCGACCGAACATCAGCGTTATCGCCTCGAGCAATGACCGCGATAGTGCCAGTCACACCCGGACCGCGGAGCTGGTGGTCGAACGAGCCAAACGCCTGGCCGAGATGGGGCGTGAGGTCTTCGTGTTGCTCGACAGCCTGACCCGCCTGGCACGCGCTTACAACCGCAACACACCGGGTGGCGGGCGCACCATGTCCGGCGGAGTCGATGTCCGCGCGATGGAGATTCCTAAACGTCTGTTCGGCTCGGCTCGCGTCTTCGAAGAAGGTGGCTCGTTGACGGTGCTGGGGACGGCCCTGATCGACACAGGCTCGCGGATGGACGAGCTGATCTTTCAGGAGTTCAAGGGCACCGGCAACATGGAGCTTGTGCTCGACCGCAAGCTGGCCGACCGACGCGTCTACCCAGCCATCGATATCGCCCAGTCCGGCACCCGCAAGGAGGAGCGCCTGCTGGACGCGGAGATTCTCAGTCGGGTCACGCTGCTCCGGCGAACGCTGGTCCAGATGGACACCGTTCAGGCGATGGAATCGCTGGTCACCAAGCTGGCTAACTTCGACAGTAATGCGGCGTTTCTGGACCGCATCGCGGTCCGGGGACGCTGATTGCTACCGCGTCAGATCGAGCTTGTATTGCTTCTGCCCAGCCTTGATATCGAGATCGACGTCCGACTGGGCGAGGTTCCCCAGCTTCGCGGGGATGGGGCGGTTCTTCAGCCTCTTCTGGTACTGAGCCAATTTCTGCTGGGCTTCGGGGTCCTCGCCACGGAGCTCCTCCGACGGAGGAGCATCGATGATGGTCACCTTATTCACCCCGATTGCCGCCCCCTGTTTGCCTCCGGCGGTAAAGCGCACCAGGCCCGAATCATCGGTCACACCGCTGGCGATACCGGCACCACCCAACCCGGATGCTGTGGGGGTGAGCGTGACCAGGGCGTTGGGAAGCGGCTGACCATTAATCATCACCACCAGCTCTACCTCGGTGAGCGTGGGGCTGGCGTTCTTCAGACAGCCCGTGAGGCTCAGGAGACAGCACACACCAATCGCGAAACGAACCATGCGTCATCCTCTGGGTCAGCGTTCCAGATCGATGGGGTAGTTCTTCTGGTCCGGGCTCACCAGGAACTTGAGTGGGCTTTGCGCCAGGTTGGCGTACTTTCCAGGAATGGGTCGATTCTTAAGAGAGGCTTGATAGCGAACCAGGCGTGCCTGTGATTCGGCGGACATTCCCCGGCAATCTTCTGGCACGGATCCCTCGGTTACGGTCACCCGATTTTCGCAGGCACAGGCGCCGGGCTGTGCCATGCATTCGAGTTTGTAGTAGCCGTTTTCATCGGTTTCGCCGACCGCGATGTACTCGCCGCCAAACTTGATCATCGGGAAGAATCGAACCTCGGCGCGGGCGAGGGGCTTGCCATTCAGCATGACCCGCCCCTCGACCGGAACAATCGGGGGCGGTTTGGGGCCGCACCCGACGCAGGCCATGGCAATCACAAGAATCACTAAAACCCGGCGCGGCATGACATTACTCCTGCCAGGCTACACTCATCAAGGAAGGTTGACCACCTGGCCATCCATGGGACGAGCAAGCAGCTGCAGAGTGGGTAGGTCGGCCGTGCTGGTCAGCGTCAGGAAACGCACCGAACCGTCGCAGAAGACAAAATTCGCTCCACCCGGATGGAGGCTGCCGAACGCATTTACGCGAGGATCGCGCACTGCGAAGGAGGGAGCCGAGGTGCAAGGGGCCAGCAAGAAATTGATGGGCACACGAGCACCGCCGAAGTAATCCTGAGGGGCGTTGTAGTTTGCCCAGGCCCAACCGGAGAGACTATCGAGCCCACTGCTGCCGAGCACCGCGGCGTTGTGGCATGGATCTTTATGATCGCGCTCTCCCACCATCAGGGTATTGGAGGTACCATCGAGGATGCCGAGGAGGTTGAGCTTGCTGTTGATCTGGAAGACGCCGTCGAACGTCATATCCGAGGCGAACCAGGAGATGGTGCCGGCGTTGGCCAGGTAACTGTTCGATCCAAAGTAGTAGGTGACTCCACCAGTGGTGAACGTCACCTGGGGCTTCACTACCGACGATGGGCACAGGTAGGTTTTGATCACGGTCGCCCCAATGGAGGTGGGGCCGTTACAGTTTCCGTATTCTCGCACAGTGAAGTTCATTTGTTTGGAGACGTTCTCCTGCTCGATGTAAGGGAGGAGGTACATCATCCACGAACCGAACTGGTTGGGGTAAGGGGGTTGGCCGATGCGACCCGCCGTCACGTGGGCGTTGGTGGGAAACACCGCGCCGGAGGCGCTGGAAATGGGCAGATTAAGACCCGGAGGAAGCACACTAAAGGTTCCCTCGTAGTTGTGACAGGCGAGGCCGATCTGCTTGAGATTATTGCTGCACTGCATGCGGGCCGCCGCCTCGCGGACCTTCTGCACGGCGGGGAGCAACAGTCCGATCAAAATGGCGATGATGGCGATCACCACCAACAACTCTATAAGCGTGAAGCCTCTGCGCCGAAGCATGGGGTCGTCTCCGATGAAAGCTGACTATGTATGCCATTTAAGATCAGGTTTGGGAGTAGGAAAGGCAATCGCATCCCGGGAAAAATCACCGTGAAAAATTGGTGAAGTGAGCCGGAACCGTTCCTATATCTCCAGCATTCCTAGGATGATCACTTGACCCACGAGGTGAGTTTTTTCCATTTTTCCTGGAGTAACAGTTTCCGATGGAACGCACTCTGATTCTTCTCAAGCCCGATTCCGTGCAACGTCGCCTGGCGGGGGAGATACTGGCCCGGTTTGAACGCAAGGGACTCCGACTCGCTGCCCTGAAACTGGTGCAGGCCGACCGGAGTCTGGCCGAACGGCACTACGACGTCCACAAGGAACGGCCGTTCTTCGGCTCGCTGGTGCAGTTTCTCACCAGCGGACCGACCGTGGCGCTCGTGCTCGAAGGGCCCAACGCCGTGGTGGTCGCTCGCAATCTGATCGGTGCCACCGACGGCGCCAAGGCCGCTCCCGGTACCATTCGCGGCGACCTGGCCCTCAGCGTGCAGAACAACCTGGTGCATGGAAGCGACAGCGTGGAGAACGCGGAGAAGGAAATCGCCCTGTGGTTCCGGCCTGAAGAAGTCACCACCTTCAAGCCGGTCGATGCACCCTGGATCATTGGATCCTGATGTCTCCACATGGGTGATGGTGATGGCGCACGGTGGGGAGCCTCGGGTTCCCTGCCGTTCTTGATCAAGGCGAAGCATGTCGTCGGCCGAGCCACGTAATCCTCTGTATCTGCTCCTCCTGGTCGCGGGGCTGGTGTTTTCCGTCACGGCGTTGGCCTACGCCCTTGTCCCGGTGCTGGAGCAGCGCGCCCTCGACAGCGGCGCTACCTTGCCTCCTTCGGCGTTGCGCGATGCGTTACGAGCAGATGGCTGGAAGTGGCTGCTGATCGAGGTAGGCGTGCTCATCGTGCTGGGGGTCGCCAGTATGGCCTGGGATGTGCGACGGAGCTTGAACGATCGCTCGCCTCTGCCCACAATGGCGGACCGCGATGCCCGCTCGCCCGACCGGCTGGATTTACCTTCCCTGAGCGAAGGCATCGTGCTTCCGCAGCCACTGAGGAAACAGGAACCATGACCGCCAGCGCTTCCGCCACTCGCATCGCTGAGCTTCGTCGGCTGGTGCAGTATCACAACGATCGCTATTACCTGGATGCGGCTCCGGAAATCTCCGACAAGGAGTTCGATAGCCTTCTCGATGAGCTGGTTGCCCTGGAAAAGCAGCACCCAGAACTCATCACGCCAGATAGCCCCACGCAACGGGTCGGCGGCGCACCCATCCCTGGTTTTCGGACGGTGCCACATCGTATCCCGATGCTCTCCATCGACAAATGCACCAGTGCGGCCGAGCTTCGCGAGTTCGACAGCCGCCTGCGGAAGCTGGTGGGTGCGGGTACGAAGGTGCGCTATGTCGTGGAACCCAAGATTGATGGCGTCGCCATCTCGCTAACCTACGTCAACGGATTGCTCGACGTGGGCGTCACGCGGGGCGATGGGGAGAAGGGGGACGACGTCACCCACAACCTGCGGACCATATCGGCGTTGCCGCTGCGTTTGCGCTGCGAACATCCTCCCGCGCTGTTCGAGGCACGCGGCGAGATCTACATGACCCGGGCCGATTTTGCCCGCTTCAATGAGGCGTCCACGGCGCGGGGGGAGAAGCCGGCAGCCAATCCTCGCAACCTCACCGCGGGTTCGCTCAAGTTACTCGATCCGCGTCAGTGTGCCAGTCGCAAGCTGCGCATGTTCGCTTACTCTACCGGTGCCGTCGAGGGGCTCGACCTGCACACCCACGAACTGTGCCTGGAGACACTGCGTGCCTTCGGCTTTCCGGTCAACCCGGAGACCCGTGCCTACGATTCCATCACCGACGTGATCGCGGAGTGCGAGCGCTGGAACGAGCGCCGTTCCTCCTTGCCTTACGACATCGATGGTCTGGTGATCAAGCTTGACGATCTGGAGGCGCGAGATCGCCTGGGAGCGACGAGCAAGCACGTCCGCTGGGCCACGGCCTACAAGTTCGAGGCCGAGGAAGCGATGACGCGGATCCTCGATATCGAAATCTCCGTGGGCAAGTACGGCGAGCAAACGCCCGTGGCGCGACTGGAGCCCGTGACCCTTGCGCAGACCACGGTGCAGTATGCCTCGCTGCACAACGCAGCGCAGGTCAAGCAGAAGGATATCCGGGTGGGTGACATGGCCGTGGTGGTCAAGCGCGGCGACATCATCCCCCACGTCGAACACGTCCTCCCCGAGTTACGCACCGGCAACGAGCCTCCCTTTCTCTTTCCTTCCAACTGCCCGGCCTGTGGAGCGCCGACCCGGTTGAACGAGACCGGCACCTCGATGGTGTGTACCGCGACAGCCACCTGTCCGGCCCAGCTGCAGGGGCGGCTCGAATCGTTTGCCAAACGCGATCGCATGGATATCGCTGGCCTGGGTGAGGAAATGGCCCGGGCGCTGGTGCAGGCAGGCCTGGTGCAGAAAGTGTCAGACGTCTATCGTCTCACACTCGAACAGCTGGTGTCCCTCGAGCGCGTGGGCAAGAAATCTGCGCAAAACCTGCTCGATGGAATCGAGGCCAGCAAGAGTCGAGGGCTGGGCCGACTCCTGGCGGCGCTCAACATTCCCAACGTCGGCGAAAGCATGGGGCAGATCCTGGCCCGGGCGTTTCCCTCGATCGATTTCCTCCTGGCCGCTTCCCGGGCTCAGCTCGCGAGCATCGAGGGGTTTGGTCCCACGCGCGCCGATAGTGTCTGGGAGTTCCTCCATGGCCCGGCTGGGCAGGAACTGATCGACGACCTGCGGGCGGCCGGGGTGAAACTCACCGAGGATGTCCGCGCGCTCGCCAGTGGGGCACTCAGCGGCAAGACGGTGGTGGTGACTGGCGTCCTGGCGAAATACAAGCGGAGCGAGATCGAAAAACTGATCGCCGACCATGGAGGCAAGGTGGGCAGTAGTGTCTCCAAGAACACCAGTTTCCTGGTAGCGGGTGAAGATGCTGGCAGCAAGCTCGACAAGGCGCGGAGCCTGGGCGTTCCCATTCTGGATGAATCTGGCTTCGATCAACTGATCGGAGGCGGCTAGAAACCTGGTCCGGTGAGCCTGCTCGCAAACTTTTTGGCCCATCGATCGTTGAGAGTACAGGTAGATCCTGTGTTGTAACACCCCTGGAGGTGTCCATGTCCACTCCTGCCCTCGGAGACAGGACGGTTCGGGCGTTGGTCCCATTGAGCCTGGCCGGCCTTGTCGGATTACTCCTAGTGACATCTCCCTCCCAAGAGGCCCAGGCCGCGTCCCCGGCCCGGGTTAGCGCTGGGTTCCAGACCACTGAACAGCTGCGATTCACCGTGGAGGTGCCTGCCTCGAAGAAGCAGCGCAACATCCGGGTCGAACTCGCGAACGAAAGCGGCAAAGTCCTTCAAAGCACCGAAAAGAGTCTCGAAGCGGGCGCCGCCACGCAGACCAGTGTGCGCTTTTCCGGTGTGAAGGGAAGCCCGGCCAATCTGATCGTCCGCTGCAAGTGGGACGATCAAATCAGCGAAACGCCGCTGGATCGCATCTTGCTCGCCAGGGCCCATGAAACCGCGCTGATAGCCTCCACGGAATACCACGCCGGCAGCGAGACAGAACTCCGGGTGCAGGTCCGGGGTGTGCGCTCGGTCACGAAAACGGTGCCTCTCCGATCCGAGGTGCAGGTGATACTTCAGCCGGCCATGGGCAAGGCGCAACTACTGTACCGAGGCACCACCGGAGAGGATGGAGTCGCCCAGGTGCGCTGCCAGGTGCCCGAGACTCCCCCTGGCGATTATCAGTTGCAGGTGACAACGCGTTCGGCCCTGGGTGAGGAGAAGCTATCTCGCCCGGTCAAGGTGCTGGCATCGCCAAAGGTCCTGCTGACTTCCGACAAGCCGTTGTACCAGCCCGGGCAGACCATGCGGATCCGGGCGCTCGCGCTCAGCTCGTTTCACCTTCGCCCCACCGCGAAGGCCGAGTTGACCTTTGAGATCGAGGACGGCAAGGGAAACAAGGTCTTCAAGAAGCCGGTCACCACCGACGACCACGGCATCGCCTTCGTGGACTTCACCCTGGCGGACGAGGTCAACATGGGTGAGTATCGCGTGCGGGCCTTGCTGGGCGAGCATCGAGCCGAGAAGGTGGTGGCTGTGCGCAAGTACGTGCTGCCGAAGTTCAAGGTGGACCTCAAGCCGAACAAGAGTTACTTCCAGCCCAAAGAGACCATTCGCGGAAGCATCCAGGCCGACTACTTCTTCGGGAAGCCAGTAGCCGAGGGACAGGTGGAGATCCGCGCCAGCACCTTCGATGTGGCGTTCAAGGAGTTCACCACGTTCAAGGGTAGCACCGACCGTCATGGACATATCGATTTTGAGATCAAGTTGCCCGACTACTTCGTCGGCACGCCGCTGGCCGGGGGCAAAGCCATCGTCAAGCTCGAGGCCCGCATCACCGATGCCGCCTCGCACACCGAAACACTCACGAAGACCTATCCGGTCAGCGATCGGCCGATCCAGCTGACCTTCCTACCCGAGGGCGGCCGGATCATTCCCTCCGTGGAAAACCGGATCCACGTCGCAGCGCTGTATCCCGATGGCAGCCCGGCCACCTGCGGGGTCGAGGTCTACTTTGGCGCCGCCCCTGCGGGGAAACCCATGGCGA
The DNA here is from genome assembly GCA_046350255.1 of Gemmataceae bacterium. Classification (GTDB taxonomy): domain Bacteria; phylum Planctomycetota; class Planctomycetia; order Gemmatales; family Gemmataceae; genus CALDUY01. The sequence continues at coordinate 366,335 of JAXMAV010000006.1, read as the reverse complement.
CGCTGCGCACCGGAGCCAACGGGCTGGCCGAGTTTCGGTTCACTCCCAAAGCCGACCAGATCACCGCGAATGAATGGGGACAACGCAATGTCGAGATGCTGGGGGGCATGCAGCAACAGTGGGGGCCCACGAATTACCTGCAGGTTGCCGCGACGGCCCGCGATGATCGCGGCCTGACCTCCTCGGTTTCCACGCGCCTTTCGTGCGATGCCCTTGGGGATAACCTGTTGCTGCGGCTCGACCGGGCCATTTACCAGGGAGGCGACCGCCTTCGTGTGGATGTGCTCAGCTCCGGCGGCACTCCAACCGTCTACCTGGACGTCGTCAAGTCCGGGCAAACCATGCTTACGCGCTGGCTGGATGTCAAAGATGGTAAGGCGAGTACCTCGCTCGATCTGCCGGCTCACCTGTTCGGCACCCTGGACATCCACGCCTATCAGGTGCTGGCGTCCGGCGAGGTGGTGCGCGATTCGCGCATCGTTTACGTCAACGCAGCAGCCGAGCTGAACATCAAGATCCAGGCTGACCGGAAGGAGTACCGACCCGGGGAGGGAGGGAAGATTCAGTTCGAGGTAACCGATGCCCGGGGTAAACCCGCACCGGCAGCCCTGGGTGTGCTGATAGTCGATGAGGCGGTTTACGCGCTGCAAGACATGCAGCCTGGACTCGAGAAGGTCTTCTTCACGCTCCAGGAGGAGCTTCTCAAGCCAGCCGCCCAGGTGAACTACAAGCCTGGCGAAGCCATTGACACGCTGGTTCGCCAGCACGAGTTGCCCGAAGCCAAACAGGAAGCCGCCAAGGTACTGTTTAGCGCGGTCCAGCCTCGGGTTCCCTCGCGCTGGCAAGTAGATCCGACTCAGGGTCGCCTAAGCATGTTGCGGGAAAGGCTGACGTGGATTGGCGTTTCACTCTTCAACTATGCCGACACCAACAAACAGGTTCTGATTCGAGACCGAAAAACGGGCCAGCTGACTTTCATCCCGGGCCTTCTCGAAGACATGGTCAAGGCGAGGTCGCTTGAGCCAAATGTGATCAAGGATAGCCTGGGACAGCCAATTGAGTTGAATTCCCTCAGTGATTTCGAGGCGAAGTTTACGCCGGACAGTTTCGCCCGGGCTTATACCCAACATCGCATACAAACCATGGCCCAGGCCATCTTCCAGCTGGCCCACAATAACCAGCCACGTTGGTTTCGGGGTGGTCAGTGGATGCTGGAAGAGTCTCTGTTGCAAGATGCAGTAAAAAGCCGCGGGGCGCACTGGGGTCTGGATGCCTGGGGCCACGCTATCAAGCTTGTCAAGAGATCCGCTAAAGAGAAGAATCAGACAGGGATGGATACTTTCAACCAGTACACCCTGCTTTCTCCCGGCCCGGATGGGAAACTCGGCACATCGGACGATGTTACTCTCCACCCCCTGAATGTTGTCTTTTCTAACACCATCTGGTGGCGCGAACAAAGTCGGGACTTATCCCGGGCAAATCTGCATATGCGCTACCGGGACGATCAAATGATGTTTTTTGGGGGTAGGGGGGCCATGCCAGGTATGGCCGGGCCTGGTGGAGGCGGAATGTTTCCTCCGGGAGCCGGGGCTCTGGGTGGTGCTGGAGGTGGACCCATGCCCATGATGGCCGCCAATACTAAAAGCATGTCCAACCCAACCGCTGTGTCCGGTCCTGTAGATACCAGCAAGACGTCGGCCGAACCCCCTGCCATGCGGTTGCGCGAGTATTTCCCTGAAACGCTGCTTTGGCAGCCGGCACTGATCACCGATGCCCAGGGACGCGCCACCCTTGAGGTGCCGTTCGCCGATTCCATCACCACCTGGAGACTATCAGCCTCGGCCTCGTCGCGAGCGGGGTTGCTGGGAGGCGTGACCACCCCGTTGCGGGTCTTCCAGGATTTCTTCGTCGATCTGGACCTGCCAGTGGCCTTGACCCAGAACGACGAGGTGGCCTTCCCCGTCGCCGTGTACAACTATCTCAAAACTCCTCAAACCGTCACACTGCGGCTGCAGCGCGAGCCCTGGTTTGAACTGGTGGATGAGGCGGGACCGGTGCGATTCCTCAACCTCGAAGCCGGGCAGGTAACGTCGGTGCGTTTTCGCATCAAGGCGCGCAAGGTGGGCAAGTTTCCACTCACCGTGGAGGCCAAGGGCGCCAAACTGTCGGACGCGATCAAGCGCACCATCGAGGTACTTCCGGACGGCACCCCGGTCGAGCAGGTGTTCACCGATCGGCTGAAGGGGAGCGTCAAGCACTCGGTGACGGTGCCGGCCGAGGCCATCGAGGATAGTCAGCGGTTGCTAGTGAAGGTTTATCCGGGCGTGATGAGCCAGGTGATCGAGGGGCTGGAAGGGATGCTGCGGATGCCGACGGGCTGTTTCGAGCAAACCTCGTCGTCGGCCTATCCCAACATCCTGGTAGTCGATTACATCAAGCGTTCGCGCCAGGGGTCGCCTGCGCTGCTTGCCCGGTCCGAGCAGTTCCTGTCGGCCGGTTACCAGCGGTTGTTGACCTTCGAGCGGCCGGGTGGTGGCTTCGACTGGTGGGGTAGCGGCCCACCGCTGGTCTGGCTCAGCGCCTACGGGTTGCAGGAGTTCAACGACATGGCCCGGGTCTGGCCCATCGATCGCGGGATCATCGACCGCACCCAGGCCTGGTTAATGAAGCAGCAGGCGGCCGATGGCACCTGGTCAAACATTGGCGCTACCCATGGCGAATCGATCGAACGCATGGGCGATCCGAAGCTGCTGCTGACCAGTTACGTGACCTGGGCGCTGCTCGACAGCATGGCCAAGCCCGAGGGTTGGCAGAAACAGCCACAATTCGCCTCGCTGAAAAAGGCCATCGACTACATCCGCGAGCATGCTCCGCGGGCCGACAACCCGTACATCCTGGCCCTGGCCGGTAATGCCCTGGCCGCCTGGGATGCCAAGGATGATTCCACCCATGAGGTATTAACGCGTCTGTTGCGCAAGCTCGATGGAATGCAGGAGCGAAAGCCGGAATGGAACGCTGTCTTCTTCCCGGCCAAGGGCCAATCATTGACCTATGCCCGGGAAGATGGTTTGAGCATCGAAACGACGGCGCTGGCTGTCATGGCCATGGTGCGTCACGGTGGGTTCACGAACAGCGTGAACAAGTCGCTTTCCTATCTCATCAAGACGAAGGGTGCGGATGGCCACTGGGGTAGCACCCAGGGGACGATTCTGGCACTCAAAGCGCTGCTCGCGGGCATCGAGGGTACTCCTCAGAAGGGTGAGACGCCGTTTACCTTGCTGGTGAACGGCAAGCAGGTGGCGACGGGAGCGATCACCGAGAAGAACAGCGATGTGCTGCAGATGTTCGATCTGACACGGCATCTGGGTCGCGGTACTACCGAGGTGGCGATCGAGGTGAAGGGCGAAACCAGCCTGATGTACCAGGTGGTCGGTCGGCATTTCGCGCCACATCGCAAGGAGGGCAAGCCGGCCCGGCCCGTGCTGGAGGTGGATGTGGCCTACGATCGCACCAAGTTATCGACCGCCGACCTGCTCAAGGCCACGGCCACGCTGCGTTACCATGGGACGCAACCGACCTACAACGTGATCGTCGATCTGCCCATTCCGCCGGGATTCACCGTCGATGCAGGCGACTTCGCCGAGTTGGTGGCGGCGAAGAAGGTGCAGAAGTTCAGCGTGACAGCTCGGCAAGTGATTCTGTACCTAGGCGACGTCAAGCCGGGTAGCGAGCACACCTTCGTGTACTCGCTGAAGCCGAAGTATCCGCTGCGTGCCCGCACACCCGCGGCGGTGGCCTACGAGTATTACACCCCCACGAACCGGGCGGAATCTCGACCGACCCTGGTCGTCGTGGAGGAGAAAAAATAGTGCGTTGTCCGATACTGTCGGACAATGCGATGAAGTAAGTGACCTTCCAGAACCCATCAGGCCGGCCGAGGTTCGCCTCGAGCCGGCCTGGTGTTTTTACTTCGTCAGGATGCGCACACGGAAGCCGAGCGACTGGCTGGCTGCCACCATTTCGCCGAAGATGTCGCCATATGCCACCGCGATGTGGTTAGACATGTAATGCGCCATCACCGTTTCCATCGAGCAACCCAGATCGGCGGCCATGAACGGCCACTGGCGAGTAGTTCCCTCCCACCACACATCTCGAATCTGGGGAGGCAGCTTGACAACCTCGCCCTTGCCGATGTCCATCCACAAGACGTCGTCGCGGATGTAGGCCCGGGCCCAGGTCATTTCTCCTGGTAAACTCTCACCGGCGAAGGTGCCGCCCGGGATCGGGAAGTAGCCGGCCGGCTGGCGATAGCTGTGCACGCCTTTCAGCGAATCTGGATCGTGATTGAAGGCGTACGCGCCGCACGACCCGGAGTTGAGCAGCACCCAGAGGAACTTACCACCATAGACGCCGCCCCAGCGGACATCGTGGAACATCACTGCGGGATGGAGGCCCTTGGCCTGCAACAGCCGCTTCATGATCTCCATGGGCACCAGGTTCCCCTGGTCGGCCTCGGTGCTGGTGATGAGCGGCAACCCGTTGGATTCAGGCCGGCAGGCCGAGTTGAGTAGCCCTTCGCAGAAATCGCTGGGAGGCAGCACCGGAAGCAGGCCGAGTTGATACTGCCAACCGAGGCAATCGGCCTTGAACTCCTCCATCAGGTCGAGCACAGCGCAGTACATCTGCAACTGGGTGCGCGTCGCTTCCTCGGTGAAATCCTCGGCGTCCTTCTCCTTCCAGTGGAAGGTGACTCCCTTCTGCTGGACGAACTCGAACGCCTTGCGCACCCGGTCCTGAGAGATTGCCTTCATCCGTTCCGGCAGCCAGGCCTGGTCCACCTTGTGTTCGGCGAACCCGTGGCGCATCAGCAGGCGCGGCCCGAAGTAGCCGTTGATCATGCCCATGGAGGTATCGCCCAGCATGAGGGCCAGGATGCGCTGCTTGCGAATGCCTGCCACCACCTGTTCGGCCAGGGCTTTCGCCTGGGGGCTGATCGCCGCCGTGTAGTGCAACTCGTCCGTGCCATAGCGGACCTGCCCGGTCGAGCACCACTCGTCCAGGCGTTCCATGAACAGCATGTCCTGCGACCAGTCGGCGGAGGCCGTCCAGATGCGGCTATACCGCCGATTGATGCTGTCGAGCGAGGCGCCGGTGTTCAGCAAAGCTACCAGGCCGGGCCAGACCCCCGAGAAGTTGCTGGCCAGCAGCAGGGGGCTGTCCTTCCCCGCCACGCCGTCGCAGGTGTGCGGAGCATAGGTCCAGTGGACGTAGACGCCGATGAGTGGATCATCGACCGGGCCCAGCTTGCGGATCGACTCGTCGGGGCGGGTCAGATACCCCTCGATGACGTAGGGCTTCCGCCCCAGCCGCTTCAGCGCATGTTCCAGCTGACGCGTTGTCTCGGTGATCTGGGGCAGGGCCCACTCGTTCGGCTTCGCCCGGTAGTCTCCAGGCCAGAAAATCCCGATTTGCTTCATTGCTTCGCTCCTGCCGGTGATTTCGGCATTGTGGGAGCGAGCAGGGGAATCGACAAGACACTTTGCGAATCAGGGCTTGGCGAACGTCTCGTCTTCGACCTTCTCGGCTGGCTTGAAATCGCTCCGAGTCATGTCGATCACTTCCTTGTCGTCGCGCAGCACCACCAGGCGCGTGAAGTACTGGCGGCCATCCACTTTCTTGTAGGCGCTGAAGCGGGCCGAGTAGGGCACATCCATCCCCGCATCGGGTTCGAGGATGCGCATATCGACCTGGATGGGCAAGGAGGTCGCCTTGTCGAAGTACAGATCGATATCGGGGTAGTCCTTCCGGGTCACCTTGATTCCGACGGCCTGCGCTTCTCCGATCTTGAGTTCTCCCAGCGAGGAGAGCTTCCACTCCTTGTTTTTCAGAGGAACCAGCGTCTCGGCCAGCCGCAGTGCCGCGAACAGTTGCAGGAATACCTTTAGCTGTTTCTTATCCACATCGTTGGTATTGCCGTCACCCGCCTTGATCCAGCCCTGGTCGCCGTTCAGCACCAGGGTAATCTTCGAGGGGTTATCGTTGAGGCTAACCTGAGTGACCCAGCGCATCTGATTCATGCCCTGTACGGTCCACTCGTTAGCCACCTTGATCTTGTTATCCGAGGTGGTCACCGAACCCTGGCTTGTGCCCGAAAGAGCTTTGGGGGCCAGCAACTTGCTTCCGCCCATCTGCTGAATGGCCCGATCCAACGTGGTCCGGGCGGTCTTGCTTGCGTCCTCGGCCAGACCGCACGCCGCGAGAACCAGAACGCCCAACCCAGCCGCCATCCGTGTATTCATGGGTTCACCCTGAAGAGAGAAATCAGGAAGTCGATGCCAGACACGTTGCCTCGAGATCCGTTCGACGCACGAGTTGAGTGTCGCGCTGGCCGCGCACCAGTTCGTAGATGTTGGGAACCTGCAGTTGCTCTCCGGGCGCCAGGCGACAGCTCGCCTGTTTTTCCAGGCTGCGGAGAAACTGAGCCGCCAGGCAGGCCTCGCACGACAACGCGTAGGTCTTGAGTTCCTGGGTGACGCCATCACTCCAGGCGGCGGCAATCTTGTACCGCGCGGGTTGCCGACAGCCCGCATGGTAACATCGAATTTCGTACGGAGGCATGGGCATGGCGATCAATCGTGATCGAAGGGAATGGGATCGCCCTGGATGGCGGCCAGAGCGTTCATGGCGGCCCGTTGCTCAGCCTCTTTCTTGGTGCGCCCCCAGGCTCCCGGATGCGTGTGCCGGCTGATCACCGCCGCGATCTTGAAGCACTTGCAGTGATCGGGCCCCTTCTCGTCGAGCAGGACATACTGTGGAGTGGCGTTGTATTCGCGCTGGGCGACCTGCTGGAGCATCGACTTGAAGTTGCCGCCCATCGTCCCTTCGGCGGCTTCCTCGATGACAGGGCTTAAGTGTTCGAGGATGAACTTCCGCGTGATCTCGAGCCCGCCATCGAGATACATGGCCGCCACCAGTGATTCGTAGACGTCGGCCAGCATACTGGGCGGCACCGAGGCGTCATCCTGCATGGTCATGCCTCGGCCCAGGAACAGGAACGACCCCAGCCCCAGCTGTTTGCTGAAGATGGCGCAGGTACGCCGGCTCACCACGATCGACTTGATCTTCGTCAGATCGCCTTCCTGATAATCGGGGAAGCGATGAAAGAGTTGTTCGCACGTCACCATGCCCAGGATGGAATCTCCCAGGAACTCCAGCCGCTCGTTCGAGGCCAGCCGGGTGTTGGCCCCCGAGGCGTGCGTCAAGGCGGCGCGGAGAAGTTCCGGCTGGCGAAACCGGTATCCGATCGCCTGCTGACATCGCTCGAGGATCTCGGCTTCGAGATTCGCGCTAACTTCCGGTGGCATACATCATCGCCGTTATTGGGGCCTGCATTCTTGGACAGTATCATTCCCTCCAGCCCTTGTCAACGCGCCAGATCGACGCGGTGCCTCCCTCCTTGACATCTAGTCCGGGTATCATTAAACATCCGACCGCGTTAGGTGGTTCCTGGTGCTTGCTTCCTCGGTCGGATCCGTGATGTGGGTGTTCATCCTGTCCGCGATGATCGTCATTCACAACGACTACATGCCGCGTGCAGGGGTGCTTTCGGAAGAAAGGAGGTTGTGTCCGCATGAAACGAATCTACTTCGTGGTGGCCTTCCTCGGACTGGGCGGCCTGGGTACCTACTTTGGGAACTCCCTGTTGCGGGGGCAGGTTCCTCCGGGAACCAACCCCGTGGTCACGCGCGACCTGGTGAGCTTCCGGGAGGTGGTCCGCAAGGTGCTTCCCGCAGTGGTTAGCATCGAGGCCCAGGCCAAGGGGGGTGGTCGGCTTCGCGCGCCGGCAAACCTTCGTCGCTTCAACGAGCAGGATGGCCCCGAGGGCGATCGCGCGCCAGTGGGATTTGGCTCGGGCTTTCTCATCAGTCCCAAGGGCGTGGTTGTCACCAATAATCACGTCGTCGAAGGGGCCGACCAGGTTCAGGTCGAAACCAGTGATGGCAAGCGCTTCGTTTCGCGCACCATCCGCATGGACCCCAAGACTGACCTCGCCATCATTCAGCTGGACAGCCGCGATTCCTTACCCTCCCTCGAGTTCGGCGATAGCAACGACATGGAGATCGGCGATCGTGTCCTGGCCGTGGGAGCTCCGTTTGGGCTTACCGGAACGGTTACGCACGGCATCATCTCCAGCAAGGGTCGTTCCCTGCGCATGAACTTCTACGAGGACTTCCTACAGACCGATGCCGCCATCAATCCGGGCAACTCTGGCGGTCCGCTGGTAAACCTTGACGGCAAGGTGATCGGCGTGAACTCTGCCATCAAAAGCCGGTCCGGCGGGTTCCAGGGAATCGGCCTGGCCATCTCCAGCAATCTCACGCGCACCATCGTCGCCCAGTTGCTCAAGGATGGCGTCGTTCGTCGCGGTTACCTGGGCGTGGGCATCGCCGACGTGGACGAGGAGATGGCCCGCGACATGAACCTGGCGGAGGCCGCAGGTGTGAAGGTCACCCGGGTGTATGCCGATGCGCCGGGGGCTCGCAGCGGGCTTCAGATTGGCGACGTGATTGTGAAGGTGGCGGGCAAGCCGATCAAGAATGGACGCGAACTGCAAACCGTGGTGGCCTTCCTGCCCCTGGGCAAGGAAGCCGAGGTGCAGATCATCCGCGAAGGCAAAACGCAGACCATCAAGGTGGCTGTCGAGGAGCAACCGCGCGATTTCGGATCGGTACGCACTCCAGATGTGCCTCGTCCGGGCCAGGGAGCCCTGCTGGCCGAAAACGTCGGTCTGGCGGTGGCCGACTTGACGCCTGATCTGGCTGAGACGTTGGGCTACCCGGAGACGCTCAAGGGGGCGCTCATCACCCAGATCACTCGAAATGGGCTGGCTCATCTGGCGGGCCTGCAACCAGGCAAGGTGATCCTCAGCGTCAACGGTCGGCCAGTCATCTCGGCCCGCACGGCCGCGGCGGCCCTGACGGCTGGTTCGACGCGGACGGGCATCGCACTCCGCGTCCGCGGACCGCGCTCGGGGGTGGAAGAGGTCGTGTTGCAGGCAGATTGAAGATGCCAGGTACTCCGGTGGGGCAGGGGATCACTCACCCTGTCCCACCCGGTGTGATTCCAGCACGTTTACGATTTCCCGCCGCACCAGGGCCAGCTTCTGGTCCCAGGCAAACTCACCCAGGCGCGCACGGCCAGCTTCTCCTAATTCATGGCGCACCTTTGCGCTAGCGCTCCATTCCAGCAACACACCAGCTAACTCCTCCAGGTCCCCACAGCGCACCACCCGGCCGTCCACTCCGTCACGGATGACCCAGGGAACGCCACCGGCGCGATAACCCACACAGGGAACCCCATTGGCCCATGCTTCGGGGAACACCAGACCAAACGAGTCCGAGCGACTCGGCAGGGCGAAGGCATCGATGCCAGCGAAGAAGTCGCGCTTCTCCTCGTCGCTCAATCTGCCAAACCGGACGATCGTGCCCGTCGAGTGATGCTGGGACCAGAAGGCGCGAAAGTTGGGCATCTCGGTCCCGGCCAGGACCACCGCGAAGCGCCCTCCCCGCGCCCAGGCTCGCTCAGCCGCCAGCAGCAGGTCGATGCTGCCCTTCTCGTAACTGTTGTTCGCCAGATGGCCGATAACCACCTGCTGATCCTCCAGCCCCCAGCGCTGGCGCGCCCAGCGGCGGTCGCCACCCGTGCAACTCTCCAGGTCGACACCGAGCCCTTGCAGGATCACTCGCTCGGCTGGGATGCCTAGCCGCACCAGAGTTTCTGCTTCGCCCTGGGTCTGGACGAAGAGCCGCGCTGCCGACCGGGCCAGGTTCATGAGCGCCGGGGTGGTGTAGGCCTTCCGCACCCGGTCTCGTGGATCGTCTGGGTCGCCGATGTGTACGAAGGGAGTGAGGAACAAAGGAACTTGAGCCGTACGTGCCAGCCGGGCAGCGCAGGCCAGGGGGAACGAGTAGGGGAAAGCGCTGGCATGGACGGCATCGAACGCCCTGCCTGGCTGCCTGGCCAGCCGCCACATCTGGGGAACAATCGGATTGAACGGCATCGTGAGCGCTTGCCAGGAAGGCAGGGGAATCAGGGACGCTGCCTTGAGCCAGTAGCGATGGCCCAGCGGCAGGTGAACCAGCGGCAATCGATGGACTTGCACGCCGTCCACCCATTCCTCGCCCGGGGGAAGTTGCGAGGCCCGGCGATCCCAGAACGCATCCAGGGCATCTCCCGTGGTGGTGTATACTTCCACCTCATCGCCTGCTTGCACGTGGTAGCGGCTCAGCCGCGCCATGTAGGCTTCGGAGCCTCCCAGGGCAGGTGGGTAGCGCTGGACGAAATGTGCCAGGCGAATCACCAGGTCAACCCTCCCTCCCAGTCCTGCGTGATGGAGCATACAATGGGGGACACCGTGTGGGCGTGCCGACCCACCTTCAGCGAGAACCAGGAACCGAGTTCATGATCCATATCTCGAAGATGGCCTCCGCCGTGCAACCCTCCGCCACTCTGGCCGCCGGGGCCCGGGCCAAGCAGATGAAGGCGCAGGGCATCCACGTCTTCGATTTCAGCCTGGGCGAACCCGATTTCAACACGCCGGAACACATCCGGGCAGCCGCCCTCGAGGCGATGAACAAGGGCCAGACCCACTACACCGCCGCCAACGGCACGCCGGAACTGCGCGGCGCGGTGGCTCGCTACTACGAGAAAAACTACTCGCTCAAGGTGCATCCGGATCAGGTGCTGATCTCCAACGGCGCCAAGCACTCCATCCACAATGTGCTGGCGGCGCTCGTGGGACCGGGCGACGAGGTCATCATTCCCACACCCTACTGGGTAAGTTACTCCGATCTCGTCCAGATGACCGGGGCCAGCTACGTTCTCGTACCTACCACCCTGGAATCCGGCTTCAAGATGTCGCCCGCACAATTTCGGGCGGCGATTACTCCGCGCACGCGCCTGGTGATGCTCAATTCTCCCTCCAACCCGACCGGGAGCGTCTACACGCGCGAGGAACTCTTGGCCCTGGCCGACGTGGCGCTGGAGCGCAAGATCGCCGTCCTCAGCGATGAGATTTACGAAAAGCTGGTATTCGGCGACGCGAAGGGCACCTGCTTTGCGACGCTGCGGCCCGGCCTAGAAGAGCTCACACTCACCATCAGCGGAGTGAGCAAGACCTACGCCATGACCGGCTGGCGCATCGGCTGGGCGGTGGGCCCCCAGCACGTGATCAAGGCCATGGGCAACGTGCAAAGCCAGGAGACAAGCTGCGCCTGCAGTGTAAGCCAGGCCGCTGCCGTGGCGGCCCTGGATGGGGATCAGACCTGTGTCGAGGAGATGCGCCGCGAGTTTCAGGCGCGGCGTGACCTGGTCTGCGACCGACTGAAGAAGATCCCCGGAGTGCGGTCATTCGTGCCCGATGGCGCCTTTTACGCCTTCTTCGACATCTCCGCGCATCTGGGACGGACACTGGGGGGAAAGCCGGTCAGCGACTCGATGAGTTTCTGCATGGCCGCTCTCGATACCGCGCACGTCAACTTAGTGCCTGGGGCGGCCTTCGGCGCGGAAGGGTTTGTCCGGTTGTCCTACGCGACCAGTCGTGAGATATTGCAAGGTGGGCTCGATCGCCTGGAGAAGTTTCTCCAGTAACTTCGGACCTTCGAGGAGCTAGCAGAAGATCATGGCTTCCACGACCGCTGCACAGGGTGAAACCCCCGGGAAGGTGTTGCTCCTGACCGAGGCTGAGGTCAAGCAGTTGCTCACCATGGACCTCGCGCTGGAGGCGGTGGAGCAGGGCCTGCGCAAGATGGCGCTGGATGAAGCCCATCTGATCTCACGCCAGCGGGTGGTCACCGATCACTCGATGCTTCACCTGATGGGAGCCGCAGCCAAATCGCTCGGCGTCATGGGAGCGAAGGTCTACGCCACCAGCCGCAAGGGCCCGCCGCAGTTCGTTGTCAACCTGTTCGATGGCAAGACTGGTGCCCTGCGCGCACTCATCCAGGCCGATTACCTGGGCCAGGTGCGCACGGGGGCCGCCAGCGGCATCGCCACGCGGTACATGGCGCGGCCCGATGCTGCCGAGCTGGGTGTGTATGGCTCGGGCCTGCAGGCACGCACCCAGGTCGAAGCCATCTGCAAGGTGCGCAAGATCCGCCGCGTCAGCGTGTATAGCCCCAACGAACAGCGGCGCAACGCCTTCGCCGAGGAGATGAGCCGCCGCTGCGAAGTCGAGGTGGTGCCGGTCGTCCGTCCCGAGCTGGCTGCCGAGGATCGCGATATCATCGTGACGGCCACCACAGCGCGGGAGCCGGTCCTCCTGGGGCACTGGGTTCCACCAGGCGTTCACATCAACGCGGTGGGTTCGAACTTCCTGAGCAAATCCGAACTCGAGGTCAGCGTTCTCCGCAAATGCAGCGACGTGGTGGTCGATAGCAAGGATCAATGTCGGCTCGAGGCCGGCGACTTCAGCCAGGCTATCGAGGATGGCGCGCTGCACTGGTCCGACATTCGCGAGCTGGGCCAGATCATTGTGGGCCGTTATTCGGTCCGCAAGGATCCCCAGGATATCACCCTGTTCAAGTCGGTCGGCATCGCCATTGAGGACATCGTTGTCGCCAGCAAGATCCACCAGAAAGCTTTGGCCGAGGGCGTGGGTCGTCTGGTAGAGTGGTAACTCTCTCTACTACGCATTCCGGGGGGCATGCGATGCTGACGATCTTCGATGAGAGCCGTCTGGGACGGCGAGACTTCCTGCGTGTCGGTTCACTGGGGCTGGGCGGGCTGGCCCTGCCGGGATTCTTTCCCGCTCGGGCCTCGGAATCCGATTCTACACCGGTGACCGGCAAGCCGGTGAACGATGTCTCGGTGATCTTTCTGTTCCTGCACGGCGGGCCCAGTCAGATCGAGACATTCGACCCCAAGATGTCCGCACCCGAAGGCATCCGCAGCGCCACCGGTGAGGTCAAGACCTGCCTTCCTGGCATCACCTTTGGCGGCTCGTTTCCGCGCCTGGCCCGGCTGGCCGACCGGGTCAGCATCGTCCGCTCGTTTGTAACCGGCGATGGGAACCACGACATCAAGCCCCTGGTCGGTAAGGCCACCTTCGGCGCCAACCTGGGAGCGGTCTACTCGCATGTCGTGGGGCCGAACCATCCGCTCAACGGCCTTCCTACCACGGCGGCACTCTTTCCCAGGGCCGTGGACCCGGCGACCCAGCGCGAAACAACAGCCTTTGGGCGGTTCGACTCGGTGGGGCCCTTTGGGCCCGGAACGACGCCGTTCATTCCGGGGGCGGGAGGGAACCTGCAGCGCGACATGGAACTCCACCTGCCGCGCCAGCGCCTGGATGATCGCCGGGCCCTCCTGCGCAGCTTCGACTCCATCCGGGCTCACTTCGACCAGGCCGACCTGCACGACTCGAACCGCGACAAGGCCTTCCAGGTGATTCTCCGAGGCGTGGGCGAGGCGTTCGATCTTTCGCGCGAGGATCTCAAGACGCGCGAGCGCTACGACACGGCTCCCCTGATCCGTCCGGAGTCGATCAGCAAGAAGTGGAACAACCACAAGAACTACCTCGATAATGTCCGTTCGCTCGGGAAGTTACTCCTGCTTGCCCGCCGACTCTGCGAGCGCGGCTGCGGATTTGTCACGGTGACGACGAACTTCGTCTGGGACATGCACGCCGACAACAACAACGCCACCATGACCGAGGGCATGGGTTACATGGGTGCCCCGCTCGATCATGCCCTGTCGGCCTTCCTCGAGGATGTCGAAGCGCGTGGCCTGTCGAAAAAGATTCTGCTGGTCTGCTGCGGAGAGATGGGACGCACGCCGCGCATCAACAGCAAGGGAGGTCGCGATCACTGGGGGAATCTCGCGCCGTTGCTTCTGGCCGGGGGTGGACTCCGGATGGGCCAGGTAATTGGTCAATCGTCGCGCAATGGAGGCGACCCGGCCAGCGAGCCGATGACCGTGCGCCATCTCCTCGGCACCATCATGCACAGCATGTTCGATCTTGGCCGGCTACGTTTGGTGCGAGGTCTCCCGCGCGAAATTCAGACCATGGCGGAGTACCCCACCATCCCCGGCCTGGTCTGATCACTTGCCCAGCCGGTCGAGAATGTTTCGAGTGATGCGTACCACACGAGCATCCTTGCCGCGCAGACCATGGGCCCAATCGGTGGTTCCGACGGTGACCACGGTGCCACCCCGGGTGTAGGTGCCGACCACCGCGTGTCCGCTGCGGCCCTTGTCCCATTTCTCGTACCATTCGCAGTCATCAGGGTGCCACTGCGCCGGGGCCGTGGCCACCACGGTGAAGCCCGGCGGAGTGCCATCGCGATGCGTGGGGCTGGGAAGGCCGTCCTTCCATACCAGCTCGCATCCATCGCATTCGTAGCCGACGATGGTGTCCTTGCCACCAAACTCCTCACCACGCTTCAGGCTGGTTCCTGCCAGCAACCAGTGGTCGGGTCGATACACCGTGAACGCCCCGCTGCCCTGCATGTGCTGCCCATGACTGCGGTGGTAGCCTCCCCACAGGAAGCCGACGCCAGTCAGGGTGTTTTCCGGCCGGCCCACAAGGTGATGGCTCCAGAGCGTGCTGAGCAGCCTGGGGTCGCCCTTTCCATGCAGCGGGTCGGCCTGGTAGGCCTGCTTGTAGCACACCAGCGCCCGGCCCTTCTCCTCGGAGCGCACCTGCCAGCAGCAGGTGTTTCCGCTCAGGAAGGCCACGTTGCCACCCCCAGTGATGAACTTCTCCAGGTGGTCGCGCATGGGAGCCGACCAGTATTCGTCGTGTCCCACTGACAGCACCAGCTTGTACGACGCAAGCAACTCCGGGTAAAACTCCAGGTCGCTGTTCGCGCAGACGTCGATGGTGTAGCCCGCCTGTTCCGCCCAGGCCAGGAAAGGCAACTCCCAGTTGGCGAACTGCGATGTCTGCGGGCGCGCGAACGACACCCGTCGCCCCTGCACGCGGTTCGCCCCGTGGTAAGCATAGAGGCTGTAGCCCCCCCAGTTCGTGTAGGCGTTCCACGTGTTGGTCGCCAGCTGAAGCAGGATCTTCGTCTCCTTGCCCGGATGCGCCGGTCGGACGATGAAGAACGCCTCACTGGTGGCCTTCTTACCGGTGCCAAGTAGAGTCTCGAGTGTGACCAGGTAGTATCCCGACCGGCACTCCGTGGGCAAATCCAGCGTCACTGTCACTGGCCAGCGGCAGCCGTGCGACGAGGCATCCTCCGGGATCGGATGAATCTGTCCGCGCGCCTCCCCCTTGGTCAGCAACTGACGGGCCGCACCGATGCGCTCCACCTGGTAGCGAAAACGCGGCGTCGAACAGGAGACATGCAACGTCACCTGCTCACCTGGGTGGTAGCTCACCTGGCCGGTATAGCCTTCGATCGGTGCCCGTGCCGAGGGCGCAGCTGGCAGGCAGAACTTCACCCGCGCTTCCATGGCGTCGGCCTGGCGGAGGAACCCCAGATCGGTCGGGTGGGAGCTATCCACTGTGGCCTCCCCATCCGATCCCAGCAAGGTCTCGCCTTCGAGGTAATGGATGCTGGCCACCCCTTCGCGGAACATTTTCTCCCAGGCTTTGCGCAGGGCGCGGCGGTTATCGGCGTTCCGCTTCTGCGGCCCGGGTAGGATGTTCGCATTGCTATAACTGCGATCTTCTACCAGGAGAATCGGCGTGTGTGGACGCAGCTTGCGCAGCGCTTTCACGAACGGTTCGGTGCGTTCGGCCACCTCCTGGGGGCCCAGGTTGGGTAGGCAGTCTACCACGTAGAGTGCGGCATCGATCTCACCCAGCAGCTGGGCCAGCTCGATCTCCATGCGTCCGTTTCCGGAGAAGCCCAGGTTGATGACGGGCCAATCGAGCCGCCGACCCAGAATCGCCGTGTGGACCATGCCGGGCCGCGAGGCGCATCCTCCCTGGGTGATCGAGGTGCCGTAGAAGACGATTGGCTTCTTGTGCGCGGGCCATCGCGGTGCCTTCTCGAGGCGGGCCGACCGAGGCAAGCCGATCTCCACACTGGTGACTCCGTTGTAGAGCGGCAGATAGAGGAGGTATTCGCGTAGCCCCTTCTCCGGTACACCGCTTACCAGTATCTGCGTCGTGGCCTGACTGCGCGGTTGTCCGACCCCCAGCCACTGCCATCGGCCACCTGGCTCCCGCACGTAGAGATCCAGCCCACTGACGCCCGTGGCCGGCATGTGCGGCATGTCGAGCCGGGGGTTCGTCACCGACCACCGCGCTGATATCGAAGGGGCATCGGTGAGAAAGCGAACGCACAGGCCTGCGGAGTGCTGCGACAGCCCCCAGACGGGAGGCCGCACCAGTTTCTCGGCCCGGGCGGGCAGGCGATCAAACGGCTGCTTCACCGCCGTCCAGCCCTGGCCTTCCAGTCCCAGCGCGCGGATGTCATACCAGATCTGCTCTCCGTCGAGTTTCCCTTTAAGGGGTTCTCCAGCTATCCCGGTGCGACCCAGGCCGACGAGTGAGAGGACAAGTGTGAGAATCATCCAGCGCATGGGTGCGGTTCCCTGGAAACAACACGGACGACCTGATGCCGCGTACTCTACCCCGCCTGGCCCGTTCCGGCAAGCAAGCCAGGCACCCGGCACTGGAGCCTGCTCTGTCTCGTTGCTACGATAACAACATCTGCTCACCTACCCACCTGTGGTGGTTTAGATCATGTACCGACTACCTCTCCTCCTGGTCGTCGCCGCCTGGCCCACCAGTGCCAGGGCGGCCGAAGAACTCCCACCCGACTTTTATCCCTCGAAGGTGCGCCCCATCCTGGCTACGCACTGTTTCAAGTGCCATGGTCCCGATGAGAAAACCAGGAAGGCCCGCCTCCGTCTCGATGTGCGCGACGAGGCACTCAAACCCGCCCGCTCGCGCAAACGAGCCATCGTCCCGGGCAAACCCAATCAAAGCGAACTCTATCTCCGCGTGCTAACTTCGGACGAGACCGAGGTCATGCCCCCCCCCAGCACCAAGGCGGTACTGACAGCCCAGGAGAAGGAAACGCTGCGCCGCTGGATCGCCGCAGGCGCCGAGTATCAACCGCACTGGGCGTTTCAATCGATTCGCCGGCCCGTCGTACCTACGGTGGGTCAGGCAGATTGGCCTCGCAATCCGCTGGATCGCTTTCTCCTGGCCCGCCTGGAGAAGGAGCGTCTTCGTCCCAGCGCGGAAGCCGACCGGGCTACCTTGCTCCGTCGGGTTACGTTCGACCTGACCGGGCTGCCACCCTCGCTCGCCGAGATTGATGCCTTCCTGGCTGACAGTCGCCCGGACGCCTATGAGCGCGTGGTTGACCGGTTACTGGCATCGCCAGCCTACGGCGAACGCTGGGCCCGGCGTTGGCTCGACCTGGCGCGTTATGCAGATACCAACGGCTACGAGAAGGATCGCCCGCGCAGCATCTGGCCCTACCGCGACTGGGTGATTCAGGCTCTTAATGCCGACATGCCGTTCGATCAGTTCTCCATCGAGCAGCTGGCTGGCGATCTCCTGCCGGGCGCTGGCACGCACCAGCGAGTGGCGACTGGGTTCCATCGCAACACGATGTTGAACGAGGAAGGCGGCATCGACCCGCTCGAGTTTCGCTTTCATGCCATGAACGACCGGGTGAGCACCACGGGCACCGTCTGGCTGGGTTTGACGCTGCAATGTGCCCAGTGCCATAACCACAAGTATGACCCCATCTCGCAGCGCGAGTATTACCAGCTCTTCGCCTTTCTGAATAACGCCGACGAACCCGAGCTGGAGATTGTCGAACCCACAACGGAAGCGCGCCGGAAGGAAGTCCAGGGCAAGATCGATCAGCTTGAGGAGGACCTGGCCCGCAAGTTGAACCCCGACCAGCTGAAGCAGTTTGACCGCTGGTTAAAGGGGCAGCGCGAGAAAGGTGCGCGGTGGACCACCCTGCGGCCCACCCGAGCGCGAGGCAGCCTGCCGTTGCTTACCATTCAGGACGATCACTCGGTTTTCGTAACCGGAGATCAATCCAAGAGTGACACCTACGATCTCACCTTCTCCGGCAACTTCGATGGAATCACAGCTTTGCGCTTGGAGGTGCTTCCGGACGAACGTCTGCCGGCGCGTGGCCCAGGTCGGGTCTACTATGAGGGCCCCTTTGGCGAGTTCTTCCTCTCGGAATTGGCAGTCGATGTCGACGGCAAGAAGGTCAAGATTCAATCCACGTCCGAGAGTTTCGCCTCGGGAGGCAACACCGCAGCCAGGGCCATCGATGGCGATCAGCAAAGTGGCTGGTCGATCAACGGCGGCCAGGGACGGGCTCATCAGGCGGTGTTCCGATTTGAAAAGCCTGTCACTGCCCGCGAGCTGAAGCTGCACATGCTGTTCGAGCGCTACTACGCCGCCGGGTTGGGACGCTTTCGCATCGCCATAACCCGCGACAAGGGACCGGTATCTGCCCTGGTGGTGCCACCCGCGCTGGAGGAGTTGCTGCATCTGCCCGCGGACAAATTGACCGAGCGTCAACTCCAGCAGCTTCGCCGAGTCTTCCTGGGTTCCGCCCCCGAGATGGCCAGTGTTCGCGCTCCGGTCGATGCTCTGCGGCAGCAACTGCCTCGTCCTTTAACCTCACTGGTATTTCAGGAGCGGCCTTCCGAGAACCCCCGCCCCACCACAGTGCATCATCGCGGAGAGTTCCTGCAACCGACGGAAGCAGTGGGGCCTGGAACTCTGTCAGCTCTACACCTGCTCCCAGCAGACACTCCGAAAAACCGACTCACCTTTGCACGTTGGCTGGTGTCTCGCGACAATCCACTGACGGCGCGAGTGACAGTCAACCGTCACTGGGCCGCCTTCTTTGGCACGGGGATCGTTAAGACCATCCAGGACTTCGGTCTGCAGGGCGATCTGCCGTTCCATCCGGATTTGCTGGACTGGCTCTCCTCGGAGTTCATGGACTCCGGCTGGTCGGTCAAGCATCTACATCGATTGATTACCACCAGCGCGGCCTATCGTCAATCCTCCCGGGTAAGTCCGGAGTTGCTGGCCCAGGACCCGGACAATCGACTGCTGTCCCGCGGGCCGCGCGTCCGCCTGGAAGCCGAGATGGTGCGCGACCTGGTGCTGCAATCCAGCGGGCTGCTCGCCTGGAAGTTGGGCGGGCCCAGTGTGTATCCGCCCCAGCCTTCCGAGGTCACCACCGACGGTGCTTATGGCCGGCTCGACTGGAAGCCGAGCGAAGGCCTCGATCGCCATCGTCGCGGTCTCTACACCTTCATGAAGCGCACCACGCCGTTCGCGTTCTTCAGCACCTTCGATGGCCCCTCAGGTGAAACCTGCCTGGCCCGGCGAGAAGTGTCCAACTCGCCGTTACAGGCCCTGACGATGCTGAACGACCTGACCATTCTCGAGGGAGCCCAGGCGCTCGCCACGCAAACACTAAATCAGCCGGGCGATGCCGAGACTCGCCTGGCCATGCTCTTCCGTCGGATCCTGGGCCGCCTGCCCACCGCGGAGGAAAGCCGGGAGCTACTCGGATTCCACAAGGTACAACTGGAGCGATTCCGCAAGAAAGAACTCGATCCGGCAGCGCTGGCCGGGCCGGGGGCGGGAGACAGTGCAGAACGTGCCGCCTGGGTGGCCCTGACGCGGGTGTTGTTCAACCTGGACGAGACCATTACGAAGAGGTGAGCCGATGACTACCCAACTACCGTCCACCCTGGTAGCCCGGCGCCACTTCTTGCAAGATTGCGGCGTGGGACTAGGGAAGATTGCCCTGGCAGGCCTGCTGGCGGACTCGGCTTCTGCCCGTGCCGCTCCTGATCCGCTGGCACCCAAAAAGCCGCAATTCGCTCCGCGCGTCAAGCGGGTGGTGCATCTCTTCATGGCCGGGGCGCCCAGCCATCTCGATCTGTTCGATCCCAAACCGGCCCTGGCCAAGTTCGAGGGCAAGCCGCTGCCTCCCAGTGTGATCGGCGGCCAGCGGTATGCCTTCATCCGCTCTGACGCCGCGGTCATGGGACCGCGCTTCAAGTTTCAGAAGGCAGGCAAGTCCGGCGTGGAGTTGGCCACCGAGGTCCTGCCTCACCTGGCGGAGGTCGCCGACGAGGTGTGCTTCATCCGTTCCATGAAGACGGATCAGTTCAACCACGCACCGGCCCAGATCTTCTTCAACACCGGATTCCCGCAACCAGGTCGGCCTTCCATCGGTTCGTGGGTACTCTATGGCCTGGGCGCCGAGACGCGCGATCTGCCCGCCTTCGTGGTCATGTCCACCGGCGCGGGCATTTCTGGTGGTGCCGCCAACTGGTCGAGCGGGTTCCTGCCCACCATATACGGCGGCGTGCGTCTGCGCAGCTCGGGGCAACCGATTCTCAATGTCTCCAGCCCCCGCGGTGTGGACCCCCGATTGCAGAAGGACTCGCTCGACCTGGTGCGCTCTCTCAATCGACTGGGTCTGGAACGCGACGGCGACCCGGAGATTGCCACCCGCATTGCCTCCTACGAGATGGCCTTCCGACTGCAGACCTCCGCGCCGGAATTGATGGACCTGCGCAAGGAGACGAAAGAAACGCTCGGCCTGTATGGTTGCGATCCCGATCGCCCCTCATTCGCCCGGGCTTGCCTGCTTGCCCGGCGAATGCTCGAACGTGGTGTTCGCTTCATCAACATCTACCATGAAGGCTGGGACGCCCATTCCGACCTGGCGGGCAACCATCGCAATAACTGCAAGACGGTCGATCAGGGTGCGGCCGCGCTCATCAAGGATCTCAAACGGCGGGGAATGCTCGACGACACACTGGTCATCTGGGGCGGTGAGTTTGGTCGCACGCCAATGGTGGAAACCAATGCAGTGCTGGGCCGCAGCATGGGCCGCGATCATCATCCCCAGGCCTTTACCGTCTGGCTGGCAGGCGGTGGGGTGCGTAAAGGCGTGGTGCATGGCGCCACTGATGACCTCGGGTTTCACGTGGTGAAGGACCAGGTTCACGTCCACGACCTCCAGGCCACCATCATGCATCTGCTCGGCTTCGACCACGAGAAACTTACCTTCCGCTTCCAGGGCCGAGATTATCGACTGACCGATGTACATGGTCATCTGGTGAAGGGCATCCTCAGCTGATCCTGGCTTCCGCTCAACGGAAATTCAGATCGCCCAGCACCTCACTCTTTCCCGATTAGCCCAGCTTTCTGTCACCTCAGTCTGACAGAAACTGGGCTGGACTTTTTCGCGGAGCCATGGCATATGCCCTCGCGCACCTCCGAATAGACGATGCCAGGCTAGACGCGGCGGGGGGAATCAGGCCGCGCGGGGGGTCACCATGTTTCGCTCAAAAGCCATGCCGGGGCTACCACTGTTGTGCTACCTCGGATTGATTCTGCTCGTCAGTTGCAAATCGCTGCCGGAGGCCGAGAAACCATCTCCCGACATGCCGGATCTCCATCCGACGTATCTCCGCTACGTGGACTCCGATGGATTCGATGGCCTGCTCGAAATCGCGCTGGTCAATCAGGACCCCGTAATCGTCGTTCACACCGGCCATGCTCAGCCCGACTGGGATGGGCGGCTCAATGCCTGGATTGCTGCCTGGAATCGGGGCGGACAGCATGGGCCGCGGAAGCCGTCTCGGCGAGCGTCAGGTAGTGCCGAGGACGAGGAAGTGCCTCCCCGGATCACGCGCGGACAGGCAGCGATTCCCCGGGTGGATGGCGAGAGTATCCGCGAGTTTCGTCTGCTGGTGAGCGGGTTGCTCGACCGGGCGGAGGAGGCAGCCAACAATGGAGCGGCCTGGTGGGTGGAGGAACGCGCCCGCTCGCGCCGGGTCTCGCTGCTCAAGCCCTACAGTTTGCGTTTCCACAAGGACGAGGCGGACCAGATCCAGCTCGTCTTCTTCCATGGAAGTTATTCGAGCTACTACCCGCGCTACATGCAGCTTCTCATGCAGAAACAGCATCTTGAGCAGGAGGAATGGACTCGCTCCATCGAGTGCTCGTGTTGCAAGGTGCGACATCGTGGCGAAGCCGTGGATCAACTCATGAATCGGAATCCAACCCAGTGAGCGCTTCCAGAATCCGCCGGCCGCTGAAGCCGATGATGACCCTGATCCGGGGACTATCGCTCGACGGCCTGGTCATCACGGCGGTTGCGTTCGGGATCTCGCTCATCACCTCCCTCGTTGTGTTCGCCGCTCACGAACGCTCTCGGTACGGTCATGGGGTGAGCGAAACCGCGCTGCTCCTGGTCTGGTTGCTCGGGGCGGGGTTTCTTGTCGGGCAGGGGGCACTGGTTCTCTGCTTGATCCGTCGGGACTGGAACGCCACTCGTACGATGAGCACTCCACCACCACCAGCTGAACGCGAATCCTGACGGTCGCGGGCCCACTTATCTGCCGGCCATGCCCAGCAACTGTTCGGCCTGCTTGACCACTTCCTCGGCCAGGGGCATGTGGCGGAAGCGATGAATGCCAGCCGGAAGATCCTCTAATTCCTCATCGATATGCAGCTGATCGGACACGGCAACCAGGAAGGGATCGCGGATGAACTGACGCAGGTTCTGGAGATGGCGCACCGCATGCGAACGGCGCCAGAACCCCAGCACCTCCAGCTTCACCTCGCGGCCAGTCTCCCGGTGTTGCAGACGGAAGTCCGGTACCCAGAACCCCTGTCCCAGTGGATAAACTTCTGATTCCTCGATCAACTCCCAGTCCCGAACCCGCTTGCGAAACGAAGCCACGAACAGTGCCAGTTCCGGCGGAGTGTACATGCCGTGGTCCGGGGCGTACGACACCAGGCGATCGCGCGGGGTGATCTGGAACCGCTTCACCTTCTTCTGGGTACCCCAGCGCACCTCGGCATTCAACTCATAGTTTCGACACAGAAGCACAGCGGGCAGAAACAGGGCCAGCTGCATGCCATACTTCTGAGTCGAGGTGAACAGGCTGAGTGGGCCATCGAGATGAAACGTGTGGCTATTGTGCGCCACGTGCTCCACCTCGCAGATGAGCCGGTGGAACTTGATCTGACGCAACAACTGGCGATAACGAGTCGGAGGTTCGCCGATCAGCGTGACATCCACCCGGGTCGCGCGAAGGAGAATCGCCTGGGCCAGCGCCACGTTGTAACGCTCCAGAAGTTGCTCTCCGGTCATATCCTTGAAGGCGATGACGCGTTGTTCACTTTTCAGGTCCGCGAAGAGGCTGGCATTCACCGCTTCGATCGACACCCCTAGTAGCTCGGCGGCCCGGGCCAGTACACTCTCGCGGTTGAACTCCTGGCCAGTCTCCGGAGCGGTCCGCGCCAGGGTGGCCAGCTTGAACACCGTGGCTCGCACCTCGGCAGGCGAGTGGGCCGCCGTCACCTCGAAATCGCAGCGATCCTCCAGTAGCTTGGCAAGGCCCTGGTGCACCATGGTCTCGTCATCGCCGAAGGTTTCCTCAATCATCTCCTCCAACTCGCCGCGCGTGCGGCCAGCCATGTCGCGAAACAGTTCGAGCAACTGCTCGGCCACCATGCGCCACGTCTCGTCGCGCGTGTCGAGATAGTAGGGCTGCACTCGATCGCGTGCGTAGCGAACCCGGACCATCTTGCCAGTGAGCATGAGGGCCGCCTTTCACTCGTAGGCGTGATGCTGCCGTCGTCGCTGGGTAATGAACTCCTCGACGGTGCCGCGCGTCACCACCTCGATGAGCGTGGCCTGCTTGTCGCCGTGTTTTCGCAGGAGGCGTCCCAGGCGCTGCACATGCTCGCGCACAGTACTGGTGCCGGAAAGCACGATACCGACGTTGGCCGCCGGCACATCGACACCCTCATTCAGCACCCGGCTCGTCACAACCACGGAAAGCTCGCCACACTGGAAGCCGTCCAGAATCTCCTTGCGCTCCTTCGTCTTGGTCTGGTGGGTGATGGCCGGAACGAGGTAGCGCCGGGCGATCTCGTACACGGTGGCGTTGTCGTAGGTGAAGATGAGCACCCGGTCGGTCCGGTGACGGTGGAGCAGCTTTTCCAGCAACTGTAGCTTGGCAGGAGCGGCCAGGGCCAGGCGGCGCTGATCCTGGTAGGCCTGGAAGGCAGCCCGCCCCTCGCGGGAGCGGGATGATTCCTGGATGAAGCGCTGCCATCCGGTGGGGCTGGCCATGTTGATGCCGCGATCGCCGCAGAACCCCCGGTAGTGGTCGCGGGCCTGCTGGTACGCCGCTGCCTCGTCCTCGTTCAGCTCGACGTAGAGACGCTCGGTGCGATACTCGGCCAGGAAGTCGCCGGCGAGTTCCTTGATCTCTCGCCGATAGACGATGGGACCGATGAGCGAGTCGAGGAGTGCCTCATTGCCATCGGTGCGTTCCGGAGTGGCTGTCAAACCCAGGCGATAGGGAGCCAGCGACCCCAGCGCACTGGCCAGGTAGGTGGGCCCAGGCAGGTGATGGCACTCATCGAAGATGAGCAGGCCAAAACGATTGCCCCACCGTTCGACGTAGAGATGAGCCGAATCATAGGTCGTGACGGTCAGCGGCTGAATGTCATGGTAGCCGCCCCCGAGCAACCCCACGGGGACGTCGAAGGCCAGGCGCAGCTCGCCGTACCACTGCGACATCAAATCGATGGTGGGGGCGATCACCAGGCTGGGGCGTTCGCTGCGATGGATGGCCAGAATGGCCACGAATGTCTTGCCGGTCCCGGTGGGCAGGACTACCACGCCCTGACTGCGATGGCGCATCCAGGCGTCGATCGCCTCACGCTGATGAGGAAACGGGTCGCGACTGGTTCGCAGAGGCCAGGGGGTCTTCTGGTACGAGCGCGCCTGATCGACATAGGCCAGGTTGTGGGACAGACAATACTCTACAACCCGGCGATAGGCGCGCGCTTCGGCGCGGAAGGAATCGGTGCGCGAATCGAGTTCAAATCCCGGCAGCGAGGCCAGGAGTTCGCTTGACCCGCCGCTGGCCACCAGGGTGCCAGCGTCGAACACCAGGTGAATAGGCGCGACGCTCATACCACCATTGTGCAGGTTTGCCGGTCGAACCACCATAGCGCCGCCGCCAACCTTCACCTTCTCAGGAGCGCCCGCAGGTTAACTTGGCGACGAGACTGTCTGGTCTTGATGATGGGGCAGGGGAGTTTCCTGCGGCACGGTAAGGAGTCGCCCCGAGGCGGCGCGCATGCGTTCCACCAGTTCGTAGAAGACGGGTACCAGGATGAGCGTCACCAGGGTGGAAAGCAGGATGCCTCCGATGATGGCACGCGCCATGGGAGCCCGGGTCTCGGCTCCTGGGCCAATCCCCAGAGCGGCCGGGATAGCTCCCGCCACGGTGGCCACGCTGGTCATCAGAATGGGCCGAAGCCGAACCGGGCAGGCGGTCAGAATCGCCTGGCGAAGCTCCACGCCTTCTTCTCGAAGCTGATTAGTGTAATCGACGAGGATGATCGAGTTCTTCTTCACCAGACCCATCAGCAGAACCAGACCGATCAGACTCATCATGTTTAGGGTGTCGCCGGTGAGCCAGAGCGTCACGAACGCACCGGTGACTGCGAACGGCATGGCCAGCAACACGGTGAAGGGATGCACAAAGGAGTTGAACTGTACCCCCAGGATCATGTAGGCGATGACGATGCCCATCACCAGCGCGAATACCAGGCTGCTGATCGTCTCGCGCATGGCCCGGGCGTTGCCCATCTCGACGAAGGTGCCATCATCCTTCATCACGTCGGCTATGATCTTCTCCACCTCGGCGATGGCCTCACCCTGGGATACCCCCGGAGCCGGGTTTGCGGTCACCTCGATCTTGCGCTGGTGATTGAACCGGTTGATCACCGGCAGCGTGGGGACGATGTCGATCTTCTCCACCACATCGCCCACGTTAACCAGCTGATTGTTCCCGGCACGCAACGTCATGATCTCCAGGCTGTCGGGCGAGGCACGCAACTGTTCTTGCAGCCGCACGCGAATGTCGTAGCGTCGGCCTCGGTCGGTGAACTTGCCCACCCGGGCTCCACCCACCAGCAGACTGACGCTGTCGGCCAGGTGGCCCACAGTCATGTTCACCTGCGCCAGCTTTTCGCGATCGGGAATGATGCGCACCTCCGGCATGCCGGGGCGATAGTCGGAGTCGATATCCTCCAGCAGCGATTGCGTGGGGTTGCGCGGGTTGCGGGCGGATCGCATGCGTTCCAGGATCTCGCCGCGCATCCCGGGCAGAACAGTCCAGTCGGCCTGAAGGACGAAGTCGATCGGGTCGCCTCGCTGCGCAGTAAACCCTTCGGTGGACTGATCGCGGACCACCACCCGGATATCCTCGATCTTCTGTAGCTCCTTGCGGATCTCCACCATGAACTTTTGCTGGCTTAACGTGCGCTGGGATCGTGGTACCAGTTGTACGAAGATGTCGGCCTCGTTCATGAGCTGGCCTGATTCCGTTGCCACCGTGGTGAGAATGCCCGAAACTTCTGGATGCTCGACTAGCTGATTTTCGCACGCCGCCAGTAGCTGAGACACCTGATGGATGCTCGAACCTACTGGGCAAATAATGTGGACCAGCAGGCGACTCTGGTCCTCGCTGGGCACCAACTCGCGGCCCAGGAGGTCGAAGTACAGGAACGACACCGTCAGTAGAATGAGCAGGAAGCTGCCGACCATCACCACGCCCCAGTGCCGCAGGGACAACGCCAGCACCCAGCGATACCCGCGGGCCATCTGATCGAGCACCCAGTCGGTCGGGCCCAGCAGAAGCGGACCCAGCAGAAACCGATCGATCAGCCACCACAGGAGAGTCCCCCAGCGCACCAGGCAGAGGATCAGGGCAAACTCCACCAGGGTCTCTCCCACTGACAACACTAGGTACTCGCGGGATGTGATTCCCTCGTGCATCGCCCAGGGCCACGTCAGGCCGAACAGTTCATAAAGCTCGCCTCCCAGGTAAGCCAGAGGAAAGGCGAACTCGCGCAGGCCCGGCATCCACCAGGCTGCCGTGCGTAAACCAGCAGCCAGGACCACCACCAGAAGGCCCGCCAGGAAAGCCAGCATGAATGGATACGGCCGGGGTCGCGATGGCTTCTTTTCCCGGAGATTGAGGAAGAACGCGCAGAGCATCGGGGTCAGCGTGAGAGCGCAGATCAGCGACAGGAACACGGCGATGCCCACTGTCACTCCGAACTGGAAGAAGAACTTGCCGATGGTGCCCGTCATGAAGGCTACCGGAAGGAAGATGGCCATGATCGACAGCGTGGCCGCGATGGCAGCGAATGAGATTTCTCTCGCTGCAATGAGGGCCGCCTATATGCGCGATTTGCCCATTTCGCGATGTCGATAGATGTTTTCCAGCACGAGGATGGCGTCGTCCACGACCACGCCCACGGAGAGCGATAGCCCCAGCAACGTCATGAGATTGATGGTGAAGGGAGGCAGCCCAAGGAGTTTCACACCGTAGTTCAGTACGAAGAAGGTGCCCACCAGCGACGTCGGAATCGAAAGGCATATGTTCAGCGTCGTTCCCAGCGATCCCAGGAACAGAAAACACACGACGGCCGTCAGCAGGATGCCCAGGATGAGGGTGAGCTTCAGTTCCTCGACGTTCTCGCGCACGAACAGCGATGTGTCCACAGGCACGTGCAACTCCACCCCCTTGGGCAGCGTCTTCTGCAGGCGAACCAGCTCGGCTTTCACATTTTCGCAGACGGCCACCAGGTTCCCGCCGATGGCCTTGCGCACCCCGATCGCCACTGCAGGCATGCGATTGAACCGGGCCAGGCTCCGCTGATCTTCCAGGCCGTCCTCGATGGTGGCCACATCGCCCAGGTAGATCTGCTGACCGTTGCGCTCGGTCAGCAGCAGCTTCCGGAAGTCGTCCACCGTATAGGCTTCACCCATCGTCCGCAGGTTGAACTCCACCATGCTGCTTTTTATGTATCCCGCGGGCAGCTCCGCATGTTGAGTCTGAATCGCGTTCTTGACGTCATCCGCAGACAGGTTGAAGCTCGTGAGCTTGTCCCGATCGATCCACACCCGGATGTTGCGCGCCTGCAGCCCGGCGAACTGAATACCACCGACTTCGGGGATGGCTGCGATCTGTTGCTTGAACTCCTTCTCGGCGAAGTCGCTGATGATGCGTCGTGGCACCGGGCCCGACAGCGTCAACCAGATCACTGGCAAATTGTTGGGATTCACCTTGGAGATGACCGGCGGGTCGATATCAAGCGGCAACCGTCGCCGCGCGGCCGAGACCGCGTTTTGCACGTCCTGCATGGCCACGTCGATGTTGCGGTCGAGCTTGAAGAAAACCGTGGTGATGCTGGTGCCTTCCAGGCTCTGCGACATGATGTAATCGACGCCCTCGACGCCGGCAACCGCGTCCTCGACCACGTCGGTCACATCGCCGTCCATGATGTCCGGGCTGGCCGCTTCCCGGGTGATGACAATCGATACCACCGGGAAGTCGATTTCCGGAAACTGGCTCACGCCCATGTCCCGGTAGCCGAGGTATCCAAACACGATCATCGCTGCCGAGAGCATCACGGCAAAGACGGGGTTGCGGATCGAAAGGTCAGAAAGCGACATGAGTGGATTCCAGCACGCAAAAATCGGGCAGGAGGGGCGATCTGAATCACGACGGAACTAACAGAACATCATGCCTCATCCGGTCGCCGTTTCCGCGCACGCTGGGGCTCCTTTTCGGTGGAACGCCGCGCGTCGGGGCTCTCGGGTGGAAAGTACTCGGTGCCGGGCGCCCGGACATCCACCTGCAGGCGTTCCTCCTTGGTCAGCATGACCTTGGCCCAGCGCTCTCCGTTGCGAGCCACCTCGGCCAGGGCTTCTTCCACTTCGGGGTCAGCCAGCACCAGATCGGTCAGGCGCTCTCCTTCCACAGGATCCTCGATGGCCGTGGCCATACGGGCCGCCCACATGGCGTGGGCGTAGCGTCCTTCGTCGAGCAACTTCTCCACGGCGTCAGTGTAGGTCTCGGTACCGTACAACATCCGGGTGTTTCCCGTCATCTGTTCGAGCAGATCGTCCTTGAGATTCACCGGATCGCAGCTTCCAATGGTCAAACCGCCGATTGCCCGCCGGATGGACTTGTTACGCCGATCAGACAAACGCACAGCCACCTGGGCGAGCACTCCCAAAAGCACCAGAAACACCCCCCCGGCCATCAGGGGAATACCCACGCTGTTAGCACGCTCGGCCACACCCACGATGCCCAGGATGATGCCAATGATGCCGATGCCGATGCTCCAGTGGTTCAGGTAGACCCGCAGCACCAGGTCCCACGACCAGCGGATGGGAATGTGCCGATACTGCTCGCCGTTCCAGTCGAAGGTGTGCATCGCCTTGTAAGGGACGATCGGCAGGAAAGCGATGACCAGACATTCCATGGCATCATAGCTGCCCCAGCCCACGTCACCACGGGAGCCCACCACGGAGGTTCCAATGCCATTCACCGTCATCGGCATGAATCGGTCCTCACCTGTGGAAGCTAGGAAGATCCCGCGACCTGACTGGCGGGCAGTCGGCGCCTGGTATCAAGGATGTCCGCCTCAGCGAAGAGGGCCGGGTGTGCGGTATGCTCCTGTTCCGGGGCCGTACCCTCATTGGACGAATCTTCGTTCTGATAAATCAGCCTGGAAAGGTAACTGGCCAGGCGGTCGAAGAGGACGTAGTAGATGGGCACGTTAACCAGGGTGACCAGGGTAGAAAGGAACATGCCACCAATGATGCTGCGAGCCAGGGGGGCACGAGTCTCCGCACCCGCCCCAGAGCCGATGGCCAGCGGGATGGCACCGGCAATACAGGCGATGGAGGTCATCAGGATGGGCCGGAGCCGGACTGGCCCTGCCTTGAGAATCGCTTCTTCCACGCTCATCCCTTGCCCGCGCAGCTGATTGGCGTAATCCACCAGGATGATCGAGTTCTTCTTCACCAGACCTGCCAGAAGCACCATCCCGATCATACTCATGAGGTTCAACGTGTCGCCGAAAATCCAGAGGACGAACAGCGCGCCAGTCACGCCGAAGGGGACGGCCACCAGCACGGTGAAGGGGTGGATGAACGAGTTGAACTGCACGCCCAGGATCATGTAGGCGACAACGAAGCCCAGCGCCAGGGCCGCCCACATGCTGTCGAGCGTCTCCTTCATGGCCTGCGCATTCCCCAGCGGGACGATGCGGTAACTGGGCGGAAGCTCCATCGCTTCGCGTTCTTCTTCTGCAATCTCCAGACAGCGGTTGAAGGCGTCGCCCTGCGAGATGCCTGGCGCCATGTTGGCCGTCAGCTCCACCTTGCGCAGGTGGTTGTACCGATTGATCTGGGGTAGGGTCGAGATGATTTCCTTCTCGGTGAGGTCGGTGAGCGGCACCAGCTTTTCGCCCCGAGTTTTGATGTACAGGTTCGCCAGCGATTCTGGCGTGTCTCGCTGCTGCTCGAGGAAGCGGAGCCGGACATCGTATCGCTTGTCGCGGTCGGTGAAACGTCCGTTACGGATGCCGCCGAAGGCCACGTTCAGAGTCCAGGCCAGTCGCTGCACGGGGATGCCCAGCTGGGCTACTTTCTCGCGGTCGGGCAGCAAGTGGACCTCGGGCATACCCGGGCGATAGTCGCTGTTGACGTCGGTCACCACCCGGCTATCGATCATGCGCTCGCGAATCCGCTCGGACAGCTTGGTGACCGTCGCCCAGTCGGGCCCCTGGACGGCAAAGTTCACCGGGTAGCCTCGGGTAGGAGTGAACCCCTGCGTGGACAGGTCGAGCACCACCGCCCGCATCCCGGGAATGGCTGCCAGCCGACGCCTTGTTTCCACGATGACTTCATTTTGCGTCATTTTGCGCTGAGAGATTGGCAGCAACCGGATGAACAGAATGCCCTCGCTGATGAGCTGTCCCGGACGAATCGACACGGCGGCAAACATGGTGGCCAGCACCGGTTCGCCCGTGTGGGGATCCTCGACGCCCGCCATGACGATCTCGCACTGACGGAGCATCTCGTCGATGTAGTCGATGTTGCTGCCCACAGGACAAATAACGTTCACCACAAAGCGACTTTGATCCTCGCTGGGCACCAGCTCGCGGCCCACTGCCTTGATCGCCAGGCGATTCTGACCATACCAGCTCGCCAGCGGTTCGGGTAAGCGCAGGTTCACCCCATAGACGAAGAGGAGCGCCGAGGCCGCCAGCAGGATACTCGAGGGCACAACGAACCACTGGTGCCGCAGGGCGTGGCGCAGCACTACCTCATACCAGCGGCCCAGCAAGTGCATGACGAGGTTGACCGGGTTGAGAATCAGCGGCTCGAATAGCCAGCGATCGAGGAACCAGATCACGCGGGACCACACCGTGAACACGGGCCCCAGCCAGCCCCGGAACGCCTCGGGCATCGGCCGCCCGGGATGACGGACTGACAGGAAGGCCGAGCAGAGCATCGGGGTGATGGTCAGCGAAATCACCAGAGACAGAAGCACGGCCACGGTGCAGCTGATGCCAAACTGGTAGAAGAACCGACCGATAGCGCCTTTCATGAACGCCACGGGTATGAAGATAGCCGCAATGGAAAGCGTGGCGGCAATGGCTGCGAAGCTGATCTCGCGGGCTCCCTTGACCGAAGCCGTGTGCCTATCTTCGCCCAGCTCCATGCGACGGTAGATGTTCTCAAGTACCAGAATCGCATCGTCCACCACGATGCCCACCGACAACGACAGAGCCAGAAGCGTCATGAAGTTGATGGTGAAGCCGAACCACTTCATGGCGAGGAAGGTGCCCACCAGCGAGGTCGGGATGGAGATGCAGACGTTGAAGGTGGTTCCCAGCGAACCCAGGAACATGAACGTCACAATGGCAGTCAGAATGATGCCTTCGAGCAAGGCCGTATTCACCGCCGCGATATCTTCCCGGATGAAGATCGAGTAGTCCGTCGAGATGCTGACCTCGACGCCTTCGGGGAGTGATTTGCGCAGCATGGGAAGCCGACGTTTTACTTCATCGCACACCTGCACGACGTTTGCCCCGGTGGCGCGCATGACACCGACGCCGACGTTCGGATGCTGGTTGAAGCGAGCAAAGTTGCGCCGGTCGGCCAGACCATCCTCAATAACCGCCACGTCCCCCAGGCGCACGATCTGGTTGCCGCGCTTGATCACCGCGATACGGGCAAACTCTTCCGGCGTTTTTGCCTCGCCCATCACGCGCACATTCAGCTCGCGCCACCGGCCTTGCAGATACCCGGCTGGCTTCTCCACATGCTCGGCCCTCAAGGCGCGCGAGACATCCAGCGGATCGAGGTTAAAGGCATGGAGCTTGTCGCCATCCAGCCAGATGCGCATGTTGCGCGGACGCAACCCGCCATACATCACGCCGCCGCAACCGGGGATCGTCTCAATTTGCTGCTTCAGCTGGGTATCGACGATGTCGTTCAACTGTTGCAGCGGGCGGTCGCCGTAGACCGACAGCCAGATGACCGGGAACTTGTTGAAGTTCACCTTGGAGATGATCGGAGGGTCGATGTCATTGGGGAGGCGGTTCATGGCCGCCGAGACAGCGTTTTGCACGTCCTGCATGGCCGCATCGATGTCTCGACTGAGGCGGAAGTAGACCGTGGTCACCGCCACACCCGGGCTCGAAGTGGACTGGATGTAATCGATCCCTTCCACCGCGGACACTGCATCCTCGATGATGTCCGTGACGTCGAAGTCCATCGGTTCCGGATCGGCCGCATCGCGGTAGGTGGTAATCGACACCACTGGGAAATCAATCTCGGGGAACTGACTGATACCCAGTTCGCGGTAGCCGAGGTAACCGAACACTACCATGGCCACCGAGAGCATGACCGCAAACACCGGGTTCTTGATCGAAAGGTCCGAGAGAGTCATGGGTCGCTCAGCGGGGGATGGTTCAACGGGGCGAGATGGTCAGCGACACCTTGTCCTTGGGCAAAGCCAGCGGGGTACCGTCCTCCAGCGCCTCGGCTCCCTTGGTGATCACCACGTCACCAGGAGCCAGCCCCTTGAGCACTTCAACCCAGCCGGGTTGCCGCTGGCCCAGGTCGAGCGGGACGGCCTCGGCGACGTAGTCGGTGGTGCCATCCTTCCCCGGGACTGCCCGGGGCCGAAACGCCACGAATCCGCGCTCGGATGCACGCACGGCCACCTCGGGAACAATTATCGACGACGGACGTCCCGGGAGGGGGCAGCGAATCTTGGCCGAGAACCCCGGTCGCAGCTGCGTACCCACGCCGGTAGTTGGCACCTCCGCCTTGCATTCAAACAGATGGGTGTCCGGGTTGGCCACCGTCGAGAGATAGAAGATGCGGCCGTGGAAGGTCTGGTTCGGGAAGGGGCGGAGCGTAAACTCCAGGCGGTAAACGGCCGGGGTCTCACCAATCTGGGCCAGGTGCGAGACAGCCAGCGCCGACCAGGGGCCCGCGAGGGTACCGCCCACCAGGAACCCGGACTGGATCCGCTGCTCGGTTTGAAGCATGTCGCGCACCAGGGGAGCCGACCGCTCGGGAATGTAGCCCACAAGTCGTAGCCGACTGAGATCGGCCATGGTGGCGATGATGGTCTTGTCTTCCAGGTAGGTGCCTCGTGTGATCTTCCGCTGGTTGATCTGGCCTGTGTAGGGAGCACGCACCTCGCTGAGTTCAAAGTTACGCTTCGCCAAGTCGTAAGCCGCCATGGCGGCGGCGACCTCGTTCCGGGCGGCATCCAGGTCAGCCTCGCTGATTGATTTCTCGGCTTTGGCCACTTCCAGCCGCGCCGACGTCATTTCGACCATGGCCTGGGCTTCCTGGCGTTCCTCGATCTTGATGGAACGACCAGCCCGGCGAATGTTGTCGAGCACCACCCGGCGCAGTTCAAGCGTCTGCTGCGCATCGCGGATGGCGGCATCGAATTTCTTTTGCATTGCCTCGGTGCGTAGCACGTTGGCGCGAGCCTTCTCCAGGTTGGCTTCCGCCTGCTTGAGCAACGCCCGGTACTTGGTCGGATCAATACGCGCCAGCAGTGTCTGATCCTTGATGACCAGGTCGCCCTCGCGGAAGAAGACATCGGTGACCAGACCCGAGACGCCGGCCGCGATATCCGTTTGGCCCTCAGCATCGAGCGTGCCCACCGTTTCCACGAAGGAGGGAAGGCGCTCCTGTTTCACGCGTTCGATATCGACATTGCGTTTCAGGCGTACCTTGGAAGGAGGCACCGTGGCCCCTCCCTGGGGGGCCTCATGACCTCGGCGTCCACATCCAAGCAGACCAACGACCAGGGAGAGAAGGCACATTCCCGCCAGACGGACCGGCGAGACAGGTCTGAGGATGGCAACCGGCATACGAGGCTCCGGAGAACAGATCTTGTTGGGCCGGGTACGGTGAGTTAGAATCGGACTGACCAGTCAGTCAGTTCCATTGTTAAACTCCGGTGGCCCCTTAGTCAACGCCTTTCTCCTCGAGTACCCACTCCGTGCGACTCAAAAGTCCCGCGCAATCCCTGAAGATCCTGGAAGCCGCCGCCCGGCTTTTTACCACGCACCGCTTCCACGAGGCGCGCATGGAGGACATCGCTGCTCTCGCCCAGGTCGGCAAGGGGACTCTCTACCGTTATTTCAAGGACAAGGAAGAACTCTATCTCGCCCTGCTCAACCAGGCCTCCTCGGGCCTGCAGGCCCGGCTGTCCCAGGCGCACGATCCTTCCTTGCCGCCGGCGGAACAGCTGGAACTGGTGGTGGCCGCCTTGCTGGCCTACTTCGATGAGGAACCCCACGTTCTCGACCTCATCACCCATGCCGAAGCCTTTTTACGCCCGGGCACCGAACTCCCCTGGCAGCGCACGCGCAAGAAGACCATGGCTCTGATCCGCACTATTTTTCAAGAGGCGGAGCAGACCGGGGCGTTTGCCTTCGCTGACGTAGAAAGTGCCATCCTGATGCTCCTGGGCGGCTTGCGGGCCGTCATTCGATTTGGCACCACGCCACGCCCCCCTTCTCTTGCACGCTCCCTGGTGCTATCGTTTCTGGGAGGGTACCGAACAGGGATCTCCAGCGCACCGGGTCGTTGACGCGACCTCTTCGCTCCTTCATAATGCGTGCAAATCCCTCCGGCCAGTTCGGCGGGGATCGGCGTGAGTCGAGGGCGGTCGGCATTCCGATGAACACCAATAGGCTCAAGGTTTTCAGTGGGCGTGCGAATATCCCACTGGCCGAGAAGATTGCACGGTGCCTGGGCGATACGCTGGGTCGAATCACGCTGGCTAACTTCCCCGATGGCGAAATCTCCGTACGCATTGAGGAGGATGTGCGTGGCCGCGATGTGTTCATCGTCCAGCCCACCTGTCCTCCGGTCAACGAAAACTTGATGGAACTGCTCGTGATGCTGGACTGCTTCAAGCGGGCCAGCGCAGCGCGCATCACTGCTCTCATCCCGTATTACGGCTACGCCCGCCAGGATCGCAAGGATCAGGGGCGTGTGCCCATCACGGCCAAGCTCGTCGCCAACCTACTCACCTCGGCCGGTGCCGACCGCATTCTCGCCCTCGATTTGCACGCCGCCCAGATTCAGGGGTTCTTCGATATCCCGGTCGATCATCTACACGCCCACCCGGTCATCAACGACTATGTGCGTTCGCTCGACATCCCGCCCCGTGATTTTGTCGTGCTCAGTCCGGACGAGGGTAGCATCAAGAAAGCCTTGATGTACCAGAAGAAACTCGGAGGCAGCATCGCGGTGGTGGATAAACGCCGCTCCAGCGCCACCGAGACGCGGCAGGCTCACCTGATCGGCCCTTCCCTGGAAGGCAAAACGGTGGTCCTGTTCGACGATATGATCTCCACCGCTGGCACGCTGGTCGGCGCCGCCAACGTGGCCCACTCGGCTGGCGCGCGCGAGGTTTACGCCTGCGCCACCCATGCGGTACTCTGCGGGCCTGCCATCGAGAAACTGCGTGAAGCACCGCTACGACAGATCGTGGTGACCGATAGCATCCCTGTGCCGCCGAGCAAACATCTCCCCAACCTTACGGTTCTTTCGGTGGCCAAACTCCTGGCCGACGCCATCAAGCGCATCAACACGCATGAGTCGGTGAGCAAGCTCTTCGAGTGACCTCTCATTTTTCTGGTTGATTCCTGTCCCTTTCCTCGGGCCTCGTTTACACTGAGCGTTGTAACGCACCAGATCCCCCGACGTATCTTCCGCCATGGTTCCGATCGAGGGGGCTACCAGGCATGGCATCTGAACGCGACCCGTCACCCGGGAAAACCACCGACGAACGACCCGACGACACCGCGCTGGCTGATGCTGGCGTGCCTGATCCATTCCCGGGTGAATACCGCGTGGTTCGTCGCCTGGGCAACGGGAAGTTCGGCGAGGTATGGCTGGCTGAAGATCTCTCGCCGCTCAATCGTCCCGTGGCCATCAAGTTTCTTCGGCTCACCGGAGCGGAGCAGCAGCGCACCAGCGCCCTGGAAGTGCTGAAGAACGAGGCCCGCATCCTCGGCACCCTCCGCCACCCAAGCATCGTGCAGGTCCATGCCTGGCGCGAAGCGGGCCGACCTGCCGTTCCCTGTCTGATCCTACAATATGTCCCCGGTGGTTCGCTCGAAGATCACGTGAACCGATCCGGGGTGCTCCCCTGGCATGTCGCCGCCCGGTACATGGCGGATGTGGCCGAGGGGATACGTCTGCTCCATGCACGTGATATCATCCATCGTGACGTCAAACCGGCCAACCTCCTTCTCGACACTGAGCAGGACGAGGCACTGCTGACCGATTTTGGCATCGCCGCCCGTCTCGCTGATCCAGCCAGTGTTGCTGGCACCCCGCGCTTCATGGCGCCGGAGGGACACAGGGGGGAAAACTCACCCGCGCTCGACGTCTTTGGCCTGGGGGCCTCTCTTTTCTGGCTGATCACCCACGAGCCTCCATTCGACGGTAACAGTCGGGCTGAACTGCGGGCGAAGATGGAACAAGGACTCGCGCCGGTGGATCGTCGCTTTGCCACGATGCCTCGCGAACTCGAACGGCTCATTCGCGCTACGCTGCTTTCCCGTCCCGCGGATCGTCCCGACATGGTCACGCTGGCGGAACATCTGCGCGGTTCGCTGAACCAATGCCTGGCCGATCGCCTTTCCGGTGGCGATACCGCACCTGTGCAGGTGCGCCTTCTATTGTCGCGGCAGGGCGTGGGTGGATCAGCGGTGCCTGTTGCCTCCAGTGTCCGCGAGCCCGACCAGGTACTGCGCGACATGCGGCGCGTCCCCAGTCGGCCCGAGCGCGTCATCCTCAACAGCGGCGACCGCATTCGGATCGAGGTGACTGCGGATCAACCTGGCTACCTGGCGGTGTTCAACGTGGGCCCGACGGGGAACCTCAACCTGCTTTACCCCGAAGATCCCGGCGTGGTCAGTCCGCCCCTGGCTGCTCATGCGCATTTGCACATTCTCGACGTAGAGATGACCCCTCCGGTGGGTACCGAGCGTGTGTTCGCCTTGTGGACGCGCCAACCACTGGCCTTGCGTCTGGATGACCTGCGAAGCCTGGTCGAGCCAACGGCTCACCGGGCTACCCGGGACATGACTCGGGTTCATCACCTGCTCGACCGGATCCCCGGAACCGACCGCGCCGTGACCGTCCTGGAAATCGATCACCGCTGACCAACAGGAGATCGCCTATGGCGAGTAATGCTCGCACCCCCTGCCTGGCCTGGCTCGTGCTGCTAACCGTGACGGCCAGCTCCTACGCTCCACCGTTTCTTCCGCCGCGTCCGCCGGTGCGTCCCCCGGCGATGCCAACCATTCGTCCGCCGGTGATGCCCCCCATCCACCCGCCGACGTTCACACCGGTACGCCCTGGCGTGATTCAGACTCCGCGCGCACTGCCCAGTGCGGTCCAGTTACAAACCATCGTCCGATCGCAATACACCCATGCCCCTGGGACCGCACTGCGCTCGCTGGGCAACCCGCAGATCAAATCGGCGCTGCCCGAGACCACCAGGCTCCTGCTCATCAACGAGGCTCTGCATTCGCTCGCTCTTCGTGCCGAGGTCGCCCAACCACGCACGTTGCTCAACGAAATACAGCTCGCGAGGGAGTCGGCGGCCAGTTTTCCCGAGGGAGTGCAGGCGAAGATCGATCGGCTGGCCAACCGAGTGGAGCGACGCATTCTCAGCGAGTCGCTCCAGTCGCTCAAACAGATGCCGGATCAGGTCCAGTGGTCGACTCTCGCCAATCAGACAGGAGGGCAACTGCAGCAGTTGCGAGCCACCTTCCGTTACAGCCCTACCCGGGCGAACGCTGAACGGACCAGGGTGCTCAACGAACTGGCCCAGCTGAATGAAGGGGCGACCAAGCTCGACCAGCTCGAGCGCCTGGAACATCTGCTCGACCCGCGCCGCAGTAATCCAACAGACATCCTTCGCGTTCAGACGAAGGGGGTATCTGCCACCATCTCGCTGCACACGGACGGCATCCAGGCCCTGGAAGGGTTGAAGGGATTGCGGTTCCGAGCGGATCACGCTCCCGACGCGCGGTCGATTCGCACTTCAGTGGCCCGGGTCGAGCGAGCGCTGGCCGAGCTTCCCGGGAGTAACCCGTCCCTGGGCAAGAAAATCCAGCAGGAACTTGCTGTCCGGTCTGCCCTGGAAGGACACGCCCAGAGTTACTTTGAACTCATGCCGGAGAATGGCCCTCCGGAAAGTGCCGCCCAGCTACTGCGCGACATGAAGGCCGTCGCCCTGGGGGAAGGCAAAACCAGCTCGGTGCTGGTGAACCAGGGCAATCCGATCGCGGGTGCGCCGCCCGCTGCACCGAAGCCGCCCCCAGGAGTCGAACCGCTGCTACCCGAGGCGGCACGCGAGAGCTGGCGACCTCCTGTGCGCGAGTCTGCCCGGGCCGACCTACCACCTCTGGATCAGGCCAGTAACGCTGCCCCAAAGATGCGCGAAAAGGCCAAGGAGGCGATCAACGCCGAGAAGAAGGCTGTGCAATCGCAGGTGCAGACGGCACGGATCAACTTGAACCATCTAACTCAACGCCTGCGGGACCGCGAGGAGGAGGATCGACGACGGATGAGCGAGCTGCAATTTCGCAGCCGAATTAACTTCGATCCCAATCGCAGGGCTTCAGTCCACGATGGCCTTGAACAGCTGTTGTCCGACGATCAGATTCTCGACGCCCTGGCCCAGAATCTGGACGAGGAGGTGTACCTCGAGTTGCTGGCCCGCCATGTCGGTCGGCCACTGACGCCATTCGAGATCGTTCTTGTCCGGCAGTTCCGCAGTGAATCCCGTTCGCTGTCCGCCATCCAGGGTCTGCTCTGCCGTGGAAATTAACCTGGCCACTCGCCTGGAAACTGAGATCGAGGAAGCCCTCGATGGCTGGCAGTTCGACCACGCCGATGCCCTGGCGGAAGAGTACCAGCGCGCCGCCACAGAGGCGAGTGATCGCTTCCGGGCTGCCTGGCTGGCCGTCCAGGTTGCCCTGCAAGCCGGCCGGCTGCAATCGGCCCGAACCCGACTGGAGCATTTGCCGGCGCTCCCAACCGGGCAGCCACCTGCACTTCTGTGCCGTATCTGCCTTGCGCGCGCCGAGGTGGCGGTGCGACTGGGCTATAGGGAGGAGGCCCGGACTTTCCTGGCCGAAGCAGACCCGTTCCATC
The DNA here is from genome assembly GCA_046350255.1 of Gemmataceae bacterium. GTDB lineage: Bacteria > Planctomycetota > Planctomycetia > Gemmatales > Gemmataceae > CALDUY01. The sequence goes on along the minus strand of JAXMAV010000006.1, from coordinate 326,736 downwards.
GCGAGCGGGCCAGAAACCCTCTCCTGCAACTACGCTATCTGCGAATCCGCCTGATGCTTGGCGAGGTGGAGACCTGTGGCAGCGCGATCGCTACCTTGCGCGAGATGTTGCAGGTTAGCGACGATCAGGTCCACCTGGTGCTGTTAAGCACCGAGGAGGGACGAGCCTGGAATGCTCGAGGGAACCTGGAGCAAGCGCGTCGCTGTTACAGCGAGGCGCTGCGCCTGGGCAAGAAGCTGCGGCCAGATCCCGTGTGGTTCGACGCGCTGCTGCAGCACTCAGCTTGCGATCATCTACTCGGCCAGCTCCAACCCGCCCTCGATGGTTTCGAGGAAGTGATGGCTGGTAGCCCGGCTCCGCTTCAGGTGATGGAAGCCCGCCTGCGCCGCGTTCTTGTACTTCTGGATTTTAACCAGGTGAGTCGCGCCCGGGCGGAGTGCGACGCCATCGAACGGGCCTGGTCGCAGCAATTCACCACCGAGGAACTGCAACCGCTCATGGCCATGGTGCGAGGCCACCTTGGCCTGATGGATGCAGCCAATTCCGGTGAGACGGCGGCGTTTCGGCACCTTCTCGCGGGTGATCTCGAACGCGCCATGGAGTTATACCAGCAGGCACATCAGGTGGCTGTCGGCCCCGAGCGGTCCGCCCGGTTGGCCGTGGTGCTGGGCCAGATTGCCCTGGCGCTTCGCAACTATCCGGAGGCAACCCGCTGGTTACTTCGCGCCGAGACACTGGGTCGCCAGTACCAGCTGCCCGAGGTACTCTGGCGAGCACTGCAGGGCCGGGGACAACTCATCGCTGAGACCGAAGGAGACGAGGAACGCGCCCGTGCCCTGCTCGAAGAAGCCGTGCAAGTCTCAGAGAAGCAGGCAGAGTCGCTTCGCTTTCGGATGGACGCAGCAGGGTATGGCCTGCACCGTCGCGACATCCTTACCAACCTGTTGCGTTCGGCCTGTCGCCGTGGGGATGTCGAGTCGGCCTTCCGATACCTGGAACTGCAGCGCGGGCGCTTGCTTCTCGACCTGTACCAGGCCAGCCAGGTACCCCTGCTACAGGACGACCCACGCCTGGCGCAGATCGATGCCTGGCTGGACGAGATCGAGAAGGCACCTCCGCCCCCGACGCCTGAAGAGAGCGAGGCGGTCCATCATCGACGGACACAGTTATTGCAGTCGCGCGACCGTCTGCTAGAGGAGTTCCTGCGCGATCGAAGCCGTACGACGAAAAGTCGGCTTCCCTGCAATGCCGACTTGAACGATCTTCATCGGGTGCTGAAGCCAAACACCTGCGTCGTCATGGCGGTGGCGTTACCCGGGGAGGTGTTCTTCCTGGTGATCTCCGCCGGCGAGAATCCATATCTGGTTTCTGTGGGTGAGAGAACTGAGGCCATGTTGGCGGACATCCGCGCGTTGCGCCAGTGTCTCGATCAGCAACTGGAGAAATATCGCCGCGGATTGCGTCTCCAGGAGAACGACCGTCAGCAACTCGATTTCTGTCTCGATCAACTGGGCCAGGGCCCTCTCGGCGAAGTGCTGGCAGCGTGCTTGCATCGCCGGGTAACCACTTCTAGACGTATCATCTGGATCCCGCATGGGGAGTTTCACGGGTTGCCTGTCCACGCCCTGCGTCGGGCGAAGCGCTATCTAATTGAGTTTGGCGAGTTCGTGGTGAATTTCAGTAGTGGCCAGGTGGTATTGCAGGCACAGACTCGCTCTCGCCGACACTGGCTGGGCCGCGCACTGATCGTGGCCGAATCGCCGACGGTGCTGCCGGGCGCTCAGCGTGAAGGGCAGGGAGTAGGCGCTACTTTCCTGCGTACGCGCTACCTTCAAGGCGACCAGGCTACGCGAAACCAGCTTCGAGCCAGTTGGGGTAGAGCAGTCATCGCCCATTTTGCCTGCCACGCCTACTTCGAGGAAAGGAATCCTCTCTCTTCTTCGATTGGCTTGCCGTCCGGCGAACAACTCCGCGCTGTCGAGTTGCTGGGCGAACCGGTGCAGGGGTTGCCTCTGGTGACGCTAAGTGCCTGCCGATCCGCCAGTGTCGCACCCCTCATGGGGCAGGAAGTGTTTGGCCTGGTCAGCGGGTTGCTGGGCGCAGGCGTTCGTGCCGTGGTGGCCGGATTGTGGCCCGTGGCGGATCGCGAAACCGTGGCACTGATGTGGAGTTTCTATCGCCATCGATTACTCGAAGAGATTCCGACGGCTCTGGCGCTGGCCCAGCGCGAAGCTCTGGTCGGTGCCGGTTCGTCTCCCCTCTTCTGGGCAGCGTTTGCATTTTTTGGAGATCCGTATTCTCTTCCGGCCCCCGGGTGCTTCACTCGCTGGTGGGCCCAGCGACGCCAGGCCTGGCATGCGGCCCGGTTCCCCCTGGCCCAGGCCTTCCCTCTCGGAGATTAACATGTCGCAAATCCCCGATCCGCAGCAGCCCTGGCGGCCCCTGGAGCTTGGCGGCCCCGATATTCTCCCCATGGGAGATGGAATACGTCCCGAGAAGACGGCCCCGCTTCCAGCTCCCGAGGCGCCTCGTCCCCGCCCCCGACCAGCCAACAAGAAGCCGTCCCGGAAAGAACTCTGGAAAGTCGATGATCCGGCCGCTGCTGCCGAGGAAGCTCGCCAGCTCATGGCGCGCGAACAGCTTCTAGGAGCCGCGGTCGTGACGCTGCTCTTTGCCGGAGGCGCCCTGGCGTTTCACCTAGGCCTGTCGCACATCACGCGCATACTGGCTGCCCTGGTCCCGCTCCTCGTGGCCATGTTCCTGATCCTTCGATTGCTCGCAAAGCGTCCGCTCTGGAATCGCCTGAGGATTCTGGGTCTGGCCGTGGTCCTAGCTGCACTCTGCTGGTTGTTCGTCCCCACGACCAATGGGAATTCCCTGGCCACGCTTCTCAGGAGTTTTCACGACCTCTCGCGCCTGGACCCTTCGGACCACGAGCAGTTTTTGAAAATGCGTGCAACGCGGGTTTCCTTGCTCGAGGATTTTCCCTCCTGGAAAGAAACCTTCGACCACCTGGATCAGACCTGGAGCACTGCCTGGGTGAACAGTCGGTTGGCGGAGATCGAGGACGACAACGGGACCCGTCTGGAGATGTTACAGAAGTACCAGAACCTGCGAGTGAGAGCCAACCAGGTGGGTGCACCTCCCTTTGCAATGGATCTGGTAGTCAAGAAGCAGAAGGAAGCGTTTCTGGGATATTTCGACGGGGAAATCACTCGGATTCGCGCCCTTCTAGTGGAAGGCAAGTTTGCCCAGGTCTACGAACGGGTAGCAGAACTGATCGAGGAACGGCGCATGGAGGCGATGGCCCTGGGACAGATCGAGCGATTTGATGCGGGGTTGAAGGAAATCCGGGTTGAGGCCATCAAGAAACACACCGGGCTGGCTCGCACGCAACTGGATCGCCTGCTGCGCGAGGGCAAGCATGTCGAGGTTGCGCAGGAAGGCCAGGCGTTTGTGCGGGACATCGGTCAGGCGGCCATTCCCGAACAGATGACCGACTATGTGACCGGAGCGCTGACGGAGCCCCGGCGAACTGCCTTGACCCTCCGCGTAGAACGATCTTGCAAGGAGATTGAGACCCGCATTGCTAACCAGGACTGGGCTGGCATCGAGGTGTTTTCGCAAAAGCAACTGGCCAACCTGCAAGAAGAAGCCACTCTGCTGGGCCGGCGTTCCGAGGTGGCGGAAGCACTGGCCGCCCCACGAAAAAAGGCCGTCCTTGCCCGGCTCAACCATGCCAGGCAGGAGGCTCGGGAGTTACTGCGACAGGACCGGTATCAGGCCCTGGGCAGCCTGGGAGATACCGTACACAAGGAACTGGCGAGTGAGAGCAAGCAAGTGAATCTGGACGCGGAAGTGGGCCGATTCCGAGATTCGTGCCGCGTGTTTGCCGATCTCGCTCGCAAGGCCAAAATAGAGGATCGTAAATGAAGTGTTTCCTGGCGAGCCTGATTCTGCCTGGCTTGATGTGGGTTGGTCTAGCGATGAGTGCCAGCGACGATGGCAAGTCTCCCCTTGTCGTCCATGGTAAATCACTGGCGGAATGGGGCAGACAACTCCGAGAGAAAGACGCTGGCAAGCAGATTGCCGCCCTGAACGCCGTGATGGCCGCAGGGCCAGAAGCCTCCTCGCTGGCGCCCATACTGCTGGATCTGGTGGCGGATCGAGAAGCCGGCTTGCAGCACGCCCTGGCCACGCTGGCACTTGCCCGAATGGGATCGGCAGCCTTACCAGCTTTGCAGGCTGCGCTGGAAGATCGTCGGAACGGTGTTCCCCAGGCCGCACTGTCCTTGCTGTCTCGACTTGGTCCCGCGGCCCGTCCTGTTCTGGGGAGAGTTACTCGCCAGCTGGCCAGTCCCGATCCCACACTGCGCCGATTGGCTGCCCAGGTACTGGCAACTCTGGGCCCAGCGGGGCGCGATGCCATTCCCTCCCTGGAAAAAATCCTGAACGACTCGGACGCAGAGGTTCGACTTGAAGTGGTTCGCGCGTTGGCCCGTCTTGGGCGCGAGAAGGGAGTGGCAGCAACACTTGCTGGGTTACTGAATGAGCCACCTACCTCTGTGACAACCGCTGCACTTTCCCAGGCTGGGGACATGGTTGGCCAGGTCAAAACCCTGGAAAAGCCGGTGCGGACTCTGTTAGGGGCAAGCCAGCCTGAAATTCGGCTCTCGGCCGCGGAGGCCTTGTTTCGCCTGACTGGAGCCGCTGAACCTGGCTTGAAGGTCATTGAGAGAAGCCTGAGATCCACTACCCAGGATGAGCGTTTGCTGGCTATTGCTGCCCTGGGTGTGATGAAGGATAATGACAAAGCAATGTCACTGATCAGTGGATTGCTTCGAGATAAACAGCCCCAAATTCGACGGGAGGCGGCGTCGTCGCTGGTGGGTAGCGTTGCTCTGTCGGAAGATCTGAACAACTCGTTGATTGTGGCGCTCACCGACGCGGATCCTGGCGTTGGTTGGTGGTCGGCACTTGTGCTTGCCTCATCCCCTCGTGATTTGCGCCGATTAGAAGACCAGATCATGCGCAACCTGCAGCTACCTTTAAGCCTGACCGGGGAGGAGGAGGTCAATCGAATTCTAGACGTACAAAGGCCTGGTCGAGCCGTTATTGCGCTGCAACAACTCATGATATCAGCGCCGACTCGAATTCAGGTCGAGGCGGCGCATTTGCTTGGCATAGGCCAGGTGGACGCTCTTCCGTCCCGCGAAACGTTGATGAAAACGCTGGAGACCTCAGATGGCCAGCTGCGTCGAGCAGTGGCGTCAACCCTGGGCCGTATGGGAGTGGAGGTTCAACCCATCCTGATCAAGTTGCTGGCCAGTGAACAGGAACGAGTTCGGCAAGGGGCTGCCCAGGCACTTGGGATTCAGGGCCTTCCCGCACGGTCCGCATTGCCAACTCTGTTGCGGCTGCTTCAGGACCCCAGTCCTGGCGTGCGGACCCAGGCCGCCATCGCCCTTTGGTCTATTGAAGGAAAGCCCGATCAACCGCTGACCGTTCTAAACCAGGTCCTGAAAGATGTGGACCATCGCGACCGTTGGGAAGCTATTGAGGGTATCGGTCGCATTGGAGTGGAGGCCCGCCCATTCATCAAGGGCATCACCGAGATTCTGGTGACAGCCCTTAAGGACCGCGACGCCCGGGTGCGCGTGCATGCGGCCCGCTGGCTCTGGCGCAGGACTCACCAGGGTAGGGTGGTAGAACCCCTTCTTCAGGAATCACTGGCCGATCGGGATCCCCAGGTACGTGCAATTGCAGTGGAAACCCTGGCCGAGCTTCCCTTGGACGAACGACCTTTTGCTGCTCTTTTCCGCGCGCTGGACGATCGTGAGGTCCAGGTTCGCCTGTTGGCAGAGTTGGCGGTGAGCCAGGGCGGGCCGGAAGTGCTGCCGCATCTGCTGGAAGGCATCAACTCACCAGTGGCTCGCGTGCGTGCGGGCACTCTCTGGGCCGTGGCTCGTCTGGGGCCTTCCGCCAGATCGATTCGCGAGCGTGTAGAAAAGCTAATTCGAGATCCTGATACTCGGGTTCAGCTGGCGGCCAGGGTGGCCCTGCTACGGATGCGTCCCGATTCGGAGTAGGGTTTTTTCCTTGCCAGCATGTTTGGGCAGAGTCTAATGTCCCCTGCAGTTAACCATCTCTGCAGAGGAATAGACCAATGCCCGAACACCCGGATTTATCAACCCCAGGCCGACGCGATTTGCTTGCCGGTGCGGGAGTCGCAGTCGCTGCCCTGGCCGCTGAGGTCGTTCAGGCCGCTGGTCCTGGGGCCAGCGTTGAGGATCGTACGTCGTCCATCAAGATTCGATCTCTGCGAGGCTTTGTAGTAGGGCCCAAAGCCTATTTCAAAATTGAGACAAATCACGGCATCACGGGTTGGGGTGAAGTGACAGGCCTCGATCCCACGGTTTCGGTGGCCCTGGCCCGGTCTCTCTTTCAGCTACTGGACGGGGAGAACCCCACTCGCATCGAGCATCTCTGGCAAAAGATCTACCGGTCTCATCGAGACATGCGTGGTGGACCCTTTATGGTACACACGCTGTCGGGAATCGACATTGCGCTATGGGACATCACGGGTAAGCTCTGGGGCGTTCCAGTGTATCGCTTGCTGGGCGGGCCCACTCGGAGTCGCATTCGGATGTATCCTACCCCGAAGGCGCACAAGACCGGCACAGGGGGGCCGCACCCCTTTTCTGGAAACGAGGTAGATGTCCGCGAACTGGTGAAACGTGTGGAACATGCTCGACGCATGGTGGGACCCGATGGTGCTGTGATGTTTGACGCACATAGTGCGGTCCCTCCACCCATGTTGATCCAGTTCGCGGCCGCGATTGAACCCTACGATGTGCTATGGATCGAGGAACCAGCCGTTCCTGGAAATATCGAGGTGTTCAAACGGCTCAAGCAGCAGATTCGCGTCCCTCTTGCCACGGGGGAACGCGATCGCACTATTTTCGAGGTGCTTCCTTACCTCACAAACAACTGCATCGATATCTTGCAGTCCGATGTGGGGCATACAGGGGGAATTACTCAGCTGAAGAAGATCGCCACACTGGCCGAGACATTCCAGGTGCCCATGGCTCCGCACAATACCTGTTCGGAACTTGGTTTGTCTGCGTCGCTTCATGTCAGTGCGTCTATTCCCCTCTTTCTGATTCAGGAGGGGTATATCGATGGACATATCATGCCGCGGGGTGTGGCAAATCGCAGCTGGGAGCAAGATCGAGAGGGCTATGCCTCCTTACCCAAAGGACCTGGGTTGGGAGTGGAAATGAGTGAAGCCGAAATGGAAAAGGTGGCCAGGGATCCCAAGCGACAGTTTCGCTGGCCGACTGTGACATACCCCAACGACGATTCTGTCCGGGATTATTGAGCATACCCTGGAGTATATGCCATGATCGATCGATCAATCTGGGCTGCTGTCGTGACGGGGTTAGTTCTGGGATTCACCAGTGGCCACGCGGCCGAGTTGCATCTGCCGCAGCAGCGGACGGCCTATTACGCCAGTGAACCGATTGAGATGGCCATTAGCGGTCTCGCTTCTGCGAAAGAGAATCGGCTCGAAATCGTTCCCCTGGCCAGGGGGATGAAGCCACTAACGCGTACCATTCGCGGCGATGGAACCACCATGTTACTGCTTCTGGCCCCAGGCAGCCTGGCCGTGGGTGAGTATGAACTCCGTCTCGAGGGCAAACCCGCTGCGAAGATATCCATCTCTGCTGGAGTGCAGCGTTCGCCAATGTTGTTGTCCGCCACGGTCAGTAATCCGAGTGCCATGCGCGCCAACTTCCTCGTGGGCAATGCCTTCAATTTTGGGCTGTTCGATGCAGCCGGGCGGCCTTCACTGGATGTCCAGGGGCGAAGGTCGCAAGGGATGCAGGTATTCGACAACGCCGTGCGCAGTGATCTGCCCACCTTGGTGTACATGTACTGGACCGGTTACGTCACACACAAGCCGTTTGGAAGTGAAAAGAGCTGGGCAGCCGCCGACATGGCCGAAGCTACTCGTTTGCTGAGTTTGCACACGGCGCAACGCCTGCGTCGTTATCGATCCAACCTGCTCATGATTGGCACACTGGATGAGCCAGGGCTGAGCTGGGGGAAGACTCCGGCGGGAGGCATGGCCTCGGGGTTCCCCAACTGGGATGAAGAGGCCTGGTATATCAAACGCGGCTGGAGGTACACGCAGGATCCTGCTTCGGGGTCGGATTCAGACTGGATGCAGTACATGCGTATTCGATGTTCCATCCTGCGCGAGGTTAATGCCCAGGCCCGGAAAGATCTGCAAGCCTTCTTGCCTTGTGTGCCGTTCAGTACCGATCTATACGCTCCGCAGGCCATCATGGATGGTACGGACCCGCTCAATCAGCAAATCAACGACATTCCATCGTCCCACGTGTTTCTCGACTGGGGCTGTGGCAAGCTGGGGGCGCATGGGGGGCTCTACCTCGAAAAGTCGGACAATCCTTCAAGGAAGATCGCCCATGCGATGAACGGTCAGTTGTTTGCCCCGGTGGTGGCCCAGCCCAATCAGAAGAACGCCTATCGACTCATGCTCAATGCCATGCTTGCGGCGGGGTTGCATTCCAATTGGTGGTTGAACCCCACTGGCATGAATCCGGAAGACCTTGCCTGGGTGAATGAACCCGCACTTCGGTTCGGCGGTCTCTTTCAGGCGTTTCGTCCGGAAGGACATGATGTTGCGGTGCTGTGGAGTTTCACTGAAGCAGCCATGCGGCAGAAGGAAGTGACAGCACGCGAGGCCAGGAAGAAGACGGGCGAACAGATCAAACTCATGATCGCAGCCATGCCGGATATCCCCGGAGCCACCGATAAACAGGTTGAAATCAATGCTTACAATGTTGGTGGTAACTACAAGGAACAGGTGCTCACTCTTCACCAAGCCATCTCCCGGGCAGGTTTTCCGGCCCATGTTCTCCATCAGCGCGTGCTTGCGGAGCAACTCGACAAGTATCGCGTTCTATGCATCGTTGGCCAGACTTTTCCTTTTCCACCCGAAGTGCAAGCGGTGCTTCAACATTGGGTTGATCGGGGTGGGCAGATTGTCTGTGATGCGACAACCACGGTAAAGTTACCCAATGCCCTCGTCACTCGTGTCGATCTTCGTGATCCTGGTTTTCGCTGGACAGCGTACTTCAACAAGGCGGAGCGGAAAGATCATCCCTTCAAAAGTGAACGTGAGGCTAGTTTCTATCTGACGAACTGGTTCATGGACGAGTTGGCACGCCAGGCGACGCCGATCATCCGTGAAACTCTGCAAAAGACCAGGGCGCGTCCGGTATTGCGAACCACCTCGCCACATCTGGCAGTGGACCGGCATATGGCGGGCAAGGCGCAAATGATTTGCGTCATGAATGCCTACGAAAAGCTGCCAGACATTCCTCCCATGCAGCGCTATCCGCTCTACAATCATGCCGAGTTCGAGGCAGAGTTGCATCTACCAGAGATTCCCCCAGGCCATGTGGTGTACTGTGTCAGTGGTTCTACCTGGTCCGATGTTCGCAAGGTTAGCGATGTGAATAAGAAACTCTAACAAAACAAGCCAGCGAGGCGTTGAGTCCCGACAATCTCCGGAAGCCGACCGGAGGATTCAGTCATGGCCAAGCCGCTGCTGCCCGACCCACTCTGGGAGATCATCCAACCGTTGTTGCCCGTGCGACCCCCTCGTCCCAGAGGCGGCAGGCCGCCGGTGGATGACCGCAAGGCCCTGACCGGTATCCTCTTCCTCCTCAAGACCGGCATGGCCTGGGAGGACTTGCCCGCTGAGCTGGGCTGCGGTTGCGGCATGACCTGCTGGAGGCGACTCCGCGACTGGCAACGCGATGGCACCTGGCGCAAGATCCACGCCGCACTCCTGAGGCACCTGGACGAGGCGGGCAAGATCGACTGGCGGCGTGCCGCCATCGACTCGTCGAGTGTGCGTGCGGTTTTTGGGGGGCCGACACCGGCCCCAACCCCACGGACCGGGGCAAGGCCGGCAGTAAACACCACGTGATGGTCGATGGTGCCGGGGTGCCGCTGGGCTGCACTGTAACCGCAGCCAACCGGCACGACGTGACGGCACTGCTGCCGACCGTAGTGGCCTGCCCGTTGGAGGGCTACGGCGAGCCACCTCGGCTGCCCCGTCGGCTGCTGGGAGACCAGGCCTACGACTCGCAAGGGCACGAGGGGATGATTGCCTGGCTGGGGATCGAGCCAGTCTTCGCCCAGCGCGGACGGGAGCACGGCAGCGGTCTGGGCCAGCAACGCTACGTGGTGGAACAGACTCTCGCCGCGCTGCACCAGAACCGCAGGCTGAAGGTCCGGTACGAGAAGCGTTCGGACATCCATCTGGCCTTCCTCACACTCGCCTGCATCAAAGTTTGCTTCTACCGCCTCATCGCCTAGTTATAGGTTTTGTTAGAGTTTCTAAGCCACACAAGCTTCGTTTCGAGCCAGGCGAAATGAAACTCTTCCTGGTATACCCCGAAAAGATCAAGGATGTCCGCGCCAGCGCACAGGTGCGTGGCAGTACCATCCAGGTGACACTGGACCCGCAACCTGGTCCGTTGCCGGTCACAATTACGGTGCGTGGGAGCGATAGGAAGGAGCTATTTCGCGTCTATCGGGCGGGGCACCTGGTAAAGGAAACGGTGGTGTTCCCTCTGGGAAGTAATCGTGAGGCTGGGGAGTATCTCGTGGAAGTGGCACCCATGCTTCCTGGTGTTAAATCCTTTCAGCAGAAGGTGGCCTTTCGACCGGAGCCCGCTTCAGATTGGAATGAACTCAACCAGACTGTGCGAGTGTTTCACCCCGAGCAGATCCGCACCTTTCTGGCAGGCCGACCCCTGTTGACCATTGCTCTCTCGAACGAGGAGCATCGAACAGTGGCCGAGGGGTTGGCCAGGGATCTTGCTCCCCGGGGATTCAAGGTGAAGGTGAAGAAGGAGAGCGAAGTAGCCCGCAAAGTGGTTTATCCGCGAGTGTGGAACCCCCATGCCACGGTGTGGTCAGTCACCGACGACGAGAAGCCTGTAGAGGCCAGCAAGGTCAAACGAAAGGTCACGCTTGGGGTCAATAAACTGGGTGTGCTCACCTGTCGCACCACAGACGGAAAGGACGTGCGCGACGACTGGAGGCAGCCCGGCAGTTTGATCACGATTGTGGAAGATGGATTCTGCGATTACTCGGGGGATCGGGAGGTCTGTTACGAGCCTGGTGTGAAATTGTTCATCGAAGAAGGTAGGCAAGTACGCGTCCTGCGAGGTGTGAGCCGGGAGGAGAAGACCACGGCTGAGGTTCGCTCTCGCTGGGCCAGGCCGTGGGATCGCCTGACCACACATGTGGGAGGGTATCAGTTGCCCCCGCAACTACCCGAGGCCTGGACGACCAGCGATCACCTGATCGTTCTGGGTGACAGCAAGAGTTCCACGTTAGTGGCTGCGTTGCAGGCCAGCGAACTATCTGAGCAGGTGGTGGATGCGCGGTACCCCGGGCCCGGCAAGGCGTTGATTCAGATGTCCTGTAGCCCATTTGGCCAGGATAGGAATGTCATTCATCTGGGTGCCTCCGACCGTTCTGGCATCGAGGCCGCTGTCAAGGAATTCAGGCAGTTGTTGACCGGGAAGTAACCTGGCGAGTTTACCGGATACTCCGATCAGGCCTTCGGTGTCGAGAAAGCCCGTGGGTTCCATCCATATGCGGTCGGGTATCATCTAGTTTCTCTTCAGAAACTTGCCGGGTGAACCGGGGTGGCGCATGATTGCGGCGATAGATCGGCAACTGGGCACGTTGGCTCTGGTGCTGGATCGAACCCCACTCTGTTGCCCCACTCGGGACACACCCGGTCGAGGAATCTCGCATGTTCCCTCTTCGTCTGACAGGCCTGTGCGTGGCTGCCGCGCTGGGGCTCCTTTGCGGATGCCAGGGTTCTGGCGGAGGGAGTTGCAACAATGGGGGCGGCTTCTTCTCCCGACTCTGCTCGCGCCGAGGCACCGTGGTCTACGATGGTCCAGTGATGGCCTCGCCTGCCCACGGCCTGGGCGGGACCTGCTACGAGGGCGGACCCTTGCTGGGAGACCCGGGGACTATCAACGGAGGGATCATGCCGTACCAGGAATCGCCTGGGATGCTGCAAGGGCCTCCTGCGGGTATCCAGCCCGCCATTCCTGCCCCTCCAACTGGCTCCATCCCTCCACCAGGAGGGATGTTGCCCGCCCCAACCACGCAGCCGCCACCCCTGGCGCCTGTTCCTCAGCAGCCAGGGTTGGCAACTCCGGTGCCGGCATCGCCTTCTCTGCGACGCAGATAATCTGGATCAAATGCCAGGGTGGGAGTGGTTCACTTCCGCCCTGTTTACTTCGTGGATCGCAGTAGATCCCGAAACGCATTGCAGATCAGTGGTGCTGTCTCGGGGCCCAGGCTGTTCACCTCACCATATTGGCCCCGTTTGGTGTCGTAGGCGAAGGGGGGCTTTTCATCCCACTGGCGCTTGGGGATGATGTAGCCAATCTCGTCGTTGGCCAGGCCGAGCAACATGCGATGCGGGCCTTTCATCTGAGCGTAGATCGATGGTTCGATCTCGGCGTCAGGATAGTCTGCACCTACTTCGGCCTTCGCCACCACCTTTCCCAGCACTAACTCTGGATAGATCTCACCAGGAATACAGGCGATGTTCAGTTCGCCCAGCCCCACGTAGCCGACCTCGGTTTTTACGAGATATGGCTTCTTCGGATCGTCGATTTCCTTGACCAGGACAGGGGCCTTGTCTCCCGGTTTCATCTCAAAGGCATCGCGATTGAACACGCCAAACTGGCGCGCCACCACATACAGGCGATTAGTCAGGGGCAGAAACAGAGACTTCTTCCGGGCCACCACCGGGGTTAGCTTGATGGCTTTGGCGCTCTTTTCGGCCTTGATGGCAGCCTCGGCCAGCAGTTCGCCATAGCGGGCTGTCTTCTCGTAGGTGCCGTCCTTCAACACCTCGCCAGTGGTGCTTTTGATGGGCACGTGCAAGGAGGTCATCAGACCACCCACGGTTCCGGTGAAGTAGACCACGGGGCAATTGTACTTCTTCTGCAGCAGATTCACGGTGTAGCCCACGTAGTCGGCGCTGACCAGTTTGTTGTCATCGGCCAGCGTCTCGGGGTGACAGTTCCACTGCACCACCATGCCGGATGGCTTCCCGGATTTTGGGTCGTGCATGGTCAGAACAGCCAGATCGTCATGCAACACCAGCGGCTTTCGTCCGTCGTGCAGTAACTCGGGCACCTTGACGGTTCCAATCCGTGCCGAGGCAGGCTTCCTGGCCCGGTCAGCTGCCTGAATCGCCTCCACAACGCGGATCACCAACAACTGCTGGTACTCCGGATCGATCCCCGAGGTGAACGGTCCCGGTCCCCAGATCCCCATGGTGTCCGGGCCTTCGTGGTTGTGGGTGCTGCTGATCACGACATGAGCAAATCCGGGAAGGCGATGGCGGATGCGGTCGACGGTTTCGATGAACAAGCCCACCACATCCACCGAGGCCAAGGCCACCCGGTTTTTGCCATCGCCGACCACCAATGCTCGCACCAGAAGCGGATCATGCACACCGGTGGCTTTTCGGTTCTTGCCAAACCCCGCCAACCAGACCGGCTTACCGCCAGCTTCCACTCTAGGTGTTACGTCCCTCTCGGCGAACCCTACTTCGAGGGTGTCGCTGGCCTGGTCCGCTGCCACCGGGCTGGATAGCCAGAGGGCGCCAGAAAACAGCGCAAGCAGGATCAGCCCACCAATCGATCGCACCATGAACGAGCCCTCCCTTGAATCAGGCCGACGCCCGTGCCTCGCACTCTTGCATGTAGCGGATGCTGTTCTGCGCGATGGTCAATGGATCCGGTGTGTAATCGAAGACCTCGACGGAGACCCAGCCGGGGTACTGGATCTCTCGGAGGGTACGGAAGATAGGGACGAAGTCGGTGGCGCCGAAGCCGGGGCCACGTTTGTTGGGATCATTGGCGTGGAAATGCTCCAGAATCCCGCGGTGTTGCCTCAGCAGGTCGCACACCGACCAGGACTCCGTGCTCATGGCCTTGACGTCGAGGTGGAGACGGAAGGCTGGGCTGTTCAGTCGGCGAATGATCTCCACGCCTTCCTCGGCGGTATTGATGAAATCGGCCTCCGGAGGAGACAGAGGTTCGACGAGTAACAACACCCCCAAATCGGATAACGGTTTGGTGCAGCGGCCCCAGGTGTCGAGGGCGAACTCCGTTGCCTGCTCGCGGGAAAAACCCGCAGGCACCCGACGCTGCATGGGCGAACCGAACACCAGGAACTTGCCGCCGAAATCGACACAGGCCTTCGCCAGGTCAATCAGGTAGTTGGCCGTGTGCTCACGGACGGCTGAGTCGGGAGAGGTGAGCATCAGGCCGGTGGTTTTCGCCAGGAGCCAGTGCAGGCCGATGATCTCGATCCCACAATCCCGGGCCTGGCGCACCATCTCGCGCCGGGTTTCGACTGGGACGTCGGTGATGCGATCCGCCAGGGTGAAGGGAGCAATTTCTAGCCCAGTGTATCCCAGCTGGCTGATCGTCTCGCAGATGCGGCGATGGTCCCATCCCTCGAACGTCTCGTTGCAGATGGCATAGCGCATGAATCACTTATCCTCGAGGGTGAGTTTTTCCGAACGTCCTTCCGAGTTGAGGAAGGTGAGTTCCACCGATTTACCTGCCCGCGCGATCTCCCGGTAGTAATCTTCGGGCGTCGCTATGGGGCGATCATTCACCTGCGTAATCACCTTGTCCGGCTGCAAGCGAGCCTTGTCAGCCGAGCTGCCGGGCACCACCTCGCGGATGATCACGCCTTCACTGGGAGTTCGGCTCATGGCGAAAAATGGATTGCGCTGGGAGAGTATGCTGGCGTAATCCACTCGTAGGCCGAAGCGCGACGGCGGCCGTTTGGCAGCGATGATGGGCCCAGCCACGTAGAACTTCGCCAGCTTGACTGGAAAGGTCCGCGTCGCACCACCCAGTCCTCGGGCCACTTCGACCCGCGCTGTTTGTCCTGCCAGGGCCATACCGACATGTAGAAAGAGATCGTCCGAATCGCGGATCGCGTTGCCATTGATGCCGACGATCAGGTCTCCCGCTACCAGTCCGCTGCGTGCGGCAGGCGAGCCGGGGGAGACGCGAGTCACGCGAACGCCGCCTCCTCCGGGATTGCCTAGCACCACGCCCAGGAAGCCATACTCCACTTCCTCACCCTTTTTCAGCACGTCGATGATCCGGCGTGTGCTGGCATCAAACGGGATGGCGAAGCCTCCGGGGCGATCTCCACGAATGGCTGCCAGGGCGGTGGTCATGCCAATCACCTTGCCATCCAGGTTCAGCAGGGCACCTCCCGAACACCCAGGCGTGGTTGCGGCGTCGGTCTGAATCAGGGTGCCATAGTGATGCAGGGTGATTTTCGACCGTTCCATCTCGCTGGTGTTGCCGGGAATCCGTCGACGCAGGTTGCTGATCAATCCGTGGCCGGCGGTCGCCTCATCGCTGGCGGGAAAGCCGGGCGCGTAGCTGTTGGCCAGGCTGATGACAAACTGCCCGGTGCGAACGGTGCCGCCATCTCCTAGAGGGAGCGCGTGGAGTTCACCCGGCGGATCCAGCAGTTTCAGGATGGCCAGGTCACTTCGTGGGTCGCTGGCCAGAATATCGGCCCAGGATCCCTTCTTCCCTGGTAGCCGAACGAAGATCCTCGTCGCATTCCGGACGACATGGGCATTGGTCAGGATTAGCCCTGTTCGATCGACCACGAAGCCAGACCCATATGATTCGGGAACAGTGGTGGGATCGCTCAGATCGTGTTGCTGAATGGTGCGAAGGATGCGCTGGCGGTGCGGCGCATCGGTGGGAACCAACCGGGCAGCCTCGGTGGCGTCGAAGCGTCCCAGAGCTCCGTCGAGTGTCGTGGTTGGTTCCACACCCCAGAAGGGAGCCCGGGCATAGGCATCACTGCGAGAAACGAGGATGCAGACGACAGACGGTCTGGCTTCCTCAATGACCTGGGCCGCCCGGGTCTTCAAGGTGCGCAGGAGGTCGCTCCCCGAGGGTTCCTGGCCCAGGGCCGTCACCACAATGCTGATGCCCAGCACAAACGCCTGCGAGAAAGGTCGCATGAGGGGTTTCTCGTCCATCACACCGTCCCACACAGACCTGCGTGTCAATGGGCCTGTTGTATCCCGAGGCCCCGTACTCAGCCAGAGAATAACCTAGGCCGCTTCCATCGCACTCTGCAAGCACGATGAGCGATCCTCAGCCAATGGCGGGGGATCGCTCATCTACCAGCTGTGCTCACCCGACCGGAGAGTTAATCGCTATTGGCCGCGGCTCGTCCCTTGCGAGTGACCGGCGCGGGGGGCGGCGTTTCCAGAGCCGGTTCCTCGCCGTCGTCGGTGCCGTTATCCGCAACGAGCACGGGGTTGAGGAGGTTGCGCTTTTCGAGGATGCGCCGAATCAGTTCCTCCATCAACGAGGGGTTCTCACGCAGGTATTCGCGTGCCTTCTCGGCCCCGTTACCCAGCCCAACCTCGTTATAATAGAGCCAGTTGCCCTTCTTCTCGATCAGGCGATCTTCCTGGGCCAGGATGAGCACGTCGCCTTCCCGGCTGACGCCACCCTCGAACATCAGTTCAAATTTGGCCTGCCGGAACGGTGGGGCCACCTTGTTCTTCACCACCTTCACCGCCACCTCGCTGCCGATGGTTTCGTCCCCGCGCTTGATCTGTCCGGCCTTGCGCACCTCCAGTCGTACGCTGCTGTAGAACTTGAGCGCCAGACCACCGGAGGTGGTTTCTGGATTGCCGAAGAAGACGCCTACCTTCTGCCGGATCTGGTTGATGAAGATCATGCAGGTGCGCGTGCGGGAGATGGTTGGATTGAGAATGCGCAGGGCCTGGCTCATCAAACGAGCCTGCAAACCCACGTGACTGTCGCCGATCTCGCCGTCCACCTCGGCCTTGGGCACCAGGGCGGCCACGGAGTCGATGACGATGATGTCCACGGCGTTCGACTTGGTCAGCATCTCGGCGATGCGCAATGCCTCTTCCGCGTTGGCGGGCTGGCTGACCAGCAGGTTTTCCAGGTCCACCCCGATTCGCTTGGCCCACGACGGATCCAGGGCATGTTCGGCGTCGATGTAAGCCGCAACGCCGCCTTCTTTCTGCGCGTTGGCAACCGTGTGCAAGGCGATGGTCGTTTTGCCGCTCGACTCCGCGCCGTACACCTCGACAATGCGGCCCCGCGGAAGGCCGCGCCCGCCCAGGGCGATATCCAGGCTCAGTGACCCGGTCGAGATCCCCTGGATTTCCAGGTTCGTCTTCTCTCCCAGCCGCATGATTGCGCCCTTGGCGATGTCCTTCTCAATCTGGGCCAGGACATTCTTGAGTTCTCGCTCACGGTCCTTCGACACTTCCGCCATGTCTTGCCTCGTTGAATAAGTATCGCGGTCGATCCGCGTGTTTCCTTCGCCCTGTCGTGTCACTCGACATCTGAACAGAAGTATAACAGTTTCTGGCAGTCACTCAAGGTTGGTAGGTGATAACTACGCTCAATGAACGTCAATCGGCGACAACATCGCTGGGGCGATCTCCCTCCTCCTCTCGTTGAAGCAGGGTCTGGACGAGCTGCAGGGCAGCCTCGCGCGAGGTGATCGCCCGGTCGAGCTGTGCTTCTCGTACCCGGTCGAGTATCGTCTTGAAGATTGGACCAGGGGAGATTCCCAGATCCAGCAGGTCGGTTCCGGTTAGCAAGGGTGGTGGCGCGAGTTCGCCAGCCTCGGCCCAGCGCTGGCGCATGGCCACGGCATGATCAACGTGGGCGCAATCGCGACCACTGGCCAGGGCGTCGGCCCGGTGCAGCGCCAGTAGTTCTTCGATGCCCGGGTGAATGAGCAGTCTTTTCAGCTTGGCTGGCCGCATCCGAACGGCGTCGGCCAGCACCTGGTGTTTCTCCACCAGCCAGGCGATGCGTTCGCTCTCCTCGTTGGACAGTCGCAACCGTTCGCAGATTTCCTCGGCGATCCGTCGTCCGACGTGTTCGTGGCCATAGAAGGTGTAGCGGTCCGGCGTTCGCCCCACGGTGCGTGGTTTTCCCACATCGTGCAACAGGGCCGCCATCGCCAGAGAAAACGAGGGGGAAGGCTGTAGCCGGCCTAGCACCTGGAGGACGTGGTCCCAGAGATCGGTTTCGGCATCGCCAGGGAGTCCCGGGGGGGGCAGGGCAGGGCCATCCAGCGAAGGGAACCCCTGGGGCAATCCCACCATGGGGACCAGCTCCGGCAGCACCACCGCGGCCAACCCCATTTCCATGAACAATCGCATCCCGCGGACGCGATGCTGATCCACCAGGATCTTGCGCAGCTCGTCTGCAATGCGCTCGGCGCTGACTCCCTGGCTCAGCTGCGGCGACATCCGCGACATGGCCAGGGCAGTTTCCGGCTCGATGGTGAGCGTGAACCGCGCAGCCAGACGGACGCCGCGCAAGATGCGTAGCCGATCTTCAGTGAAGCGCGCGGTCGGGTCGCCGATGGCGCGCAGCACCCGCGCCTGGAGATCGACCTGACCGCCCACGTGATCGATCAGGCGCTCTTCCAGAGGGTCGAGGAACATCCCGTTGATGGTGAAGTCGCGACGCCTGGCGTCTTCCTCGGCGTCACAGAAGGTCACCTTGCGCGGTCGGCGTCCATCCAGGTACTCGTCATCCTTCCGGAAGGTGGCCACCTGAATATTCAGGTGCCCCCGGCCGAGCACCTCGATCACTCCAAAGGCTGCCCCCACCGCGATGGTGCGCGGAAACAACGCGCGCACCTCGTCTGGCAGTGCCGAGGTGGCCACGTCGTAATCCTTGGGTGGCAGCCCAAGCAGCTCGTCGCGGACGCATCCCCCTGCGAACAGGGCTTGATGGCCAGCGCGCCGCAGGGTTTTCACCACCTCGAGGGCGAATTCACGGGGCAATAGCCTGGGCGGCATTTCCAGCCTCGGGTTCCTGGGCGGGTTCTGCCGGCATCGGTTTGACCCAGAAGAGAAGGTGATTCCGACCGTATTTTCGCTCGTCCCACTCCTCGCGCAGCGGCAGACGATCCAGCATGGCGGCCTTTTCTCCCTGCAGGATGAGCACGCTTCCGGGTGCTAGCCGCTGCTGGAGGGTAGACAGCGAGGCGATCATCTCGTCTTCCCGCCGTTGCAGGTCGGGGAAGGGAGGGCTGAGGAACACATTGACCGGTGCTGCGGGAGGTTGCCAGCGTTCCACCCAGCGGTAGACGTCTGCTCGCAGGATGCGCGCATTGCGCAACTTGAACTCCTTGAAGACGCGTTCCAACCCCTCAATGAGGCGGAAATCGCGTTCGACGAAGGAGGCATTGGTGGCCCCCCGGCTGAGCGCTTCGATTCCGACGACGCCGGTGCCGGCGAACACATCGTAGAAGTCGCGTCCGGGGATAGCATCGCCCAGGATGTTAAACATCGCTTCCCGCGCGCGCTGGGGCGTGGGACGCAGGTCGGGGTTGACTTCGCAGGTGATTTTTCGCCCGCGGAGCGAGCCAGCAACGATTCGGATTTGTGTGCGCATGAGCCTTCCCGTGATGATTCTTCGCTCCATCCAAGCAGATGGAAGGAGGCTCTGCAAGGGCCGGGAGTTCACGGTCGTCCGATTGCCGGTGGCGCGTCTCCCTACTACGTTACCCCCCAACGAGTACCGACGCACCATCTCGGAGAGTGGCAGCCATGCCCACACGTTTCAAGTTATCGGTGATGATGTTCCTGGAGTTCTTCATCTGGGGAGCCTGGCTACCGCTCATTTTCGGCTACCTTCCCAGCCTGGGCTTCTCGGGCGAGAACCCACCCGCGGGCCTGCAGGGGTTGCCGCCCTCGGTTTCCTGGCTCTTCACTGAGCAGGCAATGGTCATCAACGCCTTCTTCATCTCGGCTCTGATCGCTCTGTTTTTTAGCACGCAGTTCGCCGACCGCACCTTCTCGGCGGAACGGTTCCTGGCCTTCAGCCACCTGGTGGGCGGCCTGGCCATGCTGGGGTTGTTCTTCATCCGCAAGCCGTCCCCCGCGGAACCCGCCCCGTTCTGGCCCTTCTTCGGCCTGATGCTGCTCCACTCGCTGTTTTACGTCCCCACCATTTCCATCACCAACTCCATCGCCTTCGCCAACCTCAAGGATCCGCAGAAGGAGTTTGGCCCGGTGCGACTGTGGGGAACCATCGGCTGGATTGCAGCGGCCTGGCCGTTCGTGTTGATCCTGGTGGACTGGGCCAAGGTGACTGAAGCCAATCCCCAGGGGATCTTGGCCTGGGTGCAGACCGTGCTGAATCCGGAGAACGCCAAGACCGGAGCCGCGTTCCGCGAGGCGACAGCCTGGACGTTCGTGGCGTCAGGTTCGGCTTCCCTGCTCCTCGCCTTCATCAGTCTGTTCTTGCCGCACACGCCACCGAAGCCCGCCTCGCCGGGTGGAGACAGCCTGGCCTGGCTCGAGGCCGTCAAGCTGCTGCGCCATCCGTTTGTGTTCGTGCTTTTCCTGGTGACCTTCGTCGATGCAGCCGTCCATCAGTACTACTTCGTCTGGACCGAACGCTACCTCACCGGCCAGGTCGGGGTGGGAGGCTACAACACCGGCGTGGGCATCGCTCCCAACTGGGTCATGCCGGTCATGAGCATTGGCCAGATCGCAGAAATCGGCACCATGGCGCTGCTGGGTTACGTCCTGAAGGCGTTCGGCTGGCGCATGACGATGGTGATCGGCATCCTGGGACATGCCGGTCGGTTCGCGGTCTTCGCCTACCTGCCGAACCCCTATTACGCCGTCATCGTGAACGTGCTCCACGGCATCTGCTACGCCTTCTTCTTCGCAACGGTGTACATCTTCGTCGATGAATTCTTCCCCAAGGACGCCCGCTCCAGCGCGCAGGGGTTGTTCAACACCCTGATCCTGGGTCTGGGGCCGATCGCCTCCAACACCCTCGCGCCCTACATCGGCAAGCTCTACACCATCGACCCCAACCCCGCCAACCCAGTCTACGACTTCGGGCAGATCTTCCTCATCCCGATGTACGCAGCTCTGATCGCTGCGGCCCTGCTCTTGGTGGCGTTCCATCCACCACGAAAGGCAGGGACAACCGGCGAAGGAGTCATCGCTCCCGCGCATTGATCTACTTGGCCGGGTGCCATGAGAAAACCTGGAACCCGGTCCAGGATGTTTCAGCGCTATTCCCTGGGCAGTGGGAGCATATTCGGCTCCTGCTGCTCGGCCTTTTTCTCCGCCGGGCGTGGCTTGTCCTGGGGCGCGCCCATCTCCGGAGTGACCCCTGGCCGAGGTTCCGGCAAGGCGACAGACCCAGCGACCGGCGCCGGCCCGGCGGGCACATTGCCAGGGCCTCCACCCAGGAACATGAGCAGCTTGATCTGCGCCTTGTTGTGGTTCTGGATCGCCTGTAGGTGGTTGTAATGCGCCTGCTCGAGATTACGGATCGCCAGGAGTACGTCGGTCGAAGAGGCTCCTTGCAAGCCTTCCTCCAGCCGGCGGTCGCTGAGGCGGTAACTCTCGCTGGCATGGCGGATCTGGCTGGTGGCCAAACCGATCTGTTCTCGCCCCGCAAGAATCGAATCGCGCGCCTCGGTGACCCCCAGCGCTAGCTTCCCCTTCAGATCCTCGTAGTTGTACATCACCTGAGCCTGCCGGCTGCGGATCAGGTTGCGCTTGAACTCCGTCTGGCACAGCGCGGTGATGTTCCAGCGCACCTGCAACCCCAGGTCGAGCCGGTTGTCCCAGCCTAGCGAGCCACCCGGACCCGCTCCGAAGGGACCTTCGCCGGCATTCAGCTGCACCGTCGGCAGCATGTTGTGCGTGCCACTGGTTTTGTCCAGCGCCCGATTGGCCGTCTCCAGAATGCCTTCCAGCTCGCGGAGCCCTGGGCCATGACTAAACGCCTGGGCAATCAGGTCACAGGTGGAGGGTGTCACATCCACCAGTTCGATGGGTGCCAGGACCAGGTCCATGGGCAGTAGACAGGTCCCTGGCGGAAGACCGAGCAGGTAGACCAGCTTGGCCGACGCAGCGTTCCCCTGCTGCCGAAGGCGACTGGCGAGTTGGTTCCGGTTGGAGAGAGTGGCCTTGATCGACTCGACGAGGCCCGCAGCACCGCGTTCAGATTTGGCGAGCTTCTCGGCGCGATCCAGCAACTTGCGTTCGTGCCGCTCCAATTCCACCGCGATCGACTCACCTCGCCGGGCGGTAAGCAGGTCCACATAGGTTAACCCGGCATCGAGCAGGACCTCATTGTTGACCTGGCTCAGCTCGGCCTTCTGCTGCCAGATGCGACGTTCCAGGTCAATGAGCTGAAAGACGCCCTCACGCAGGTCCAGCTCGCTGGCCACCTGGAGGGCAGGGTAGACCGCTCCGGTGGAAGAATGGATGAGCCGACCGTTGAAGTCCTGGATGCCTCCTTCATGGCGGTAGTAGGCGATGCCGGCGTGGACCGAGGGTAGCCAGCCGATCGACCCCTGCGCCATGGTCATCTGGCTTTCGTGGAGCTTCTCGCGTGCCAGGCCCAGGCGTGGGTTATGCAGCTCCGCCAGACGCAGAACCGCATCCAGCGTGATGGGTAGCTCCTTAGCCTGGCTCTGTTCCAGCGCTGGTGTTCCCGCCTCATGCTTGACCGGGCGAATGGTCTCCACCTGGCGGGCTGGACCTGCCTCCACCGCCGAGTGCCCCCGGGGATTGGGCGGAGGAACCGATGCCGTGTCTAGCGTGGAACAGGCCAGGGGCAACACCGTTACGCTGGCGCACAGTCCGGACCGAATCCAGGCAAGGAGACCTGGTCTCGTGGGTCGTGGACAGAGGGTGCCTAGCATCGCGAAGTCTCCGAATGTCGGCGCATGATTGCCCGGACATCGGTTTCATCGGTCCGTCGGATGGGTAAACTTTGCCGATTATTCCGCAACAGCGGTGCCGCGCTCCAGGGCAGCCACGATGGCGTCCACGTCGTACACGCAGCCTCCCCAGGTTCCACCAGACACGCGCTGCAAGGCGGCCCAAAGTCGGGTATCGGCGGGTAACCCGGGGTCGGCGTGCAGGTCTTCTCGGGGCAGCCGTCGCGCCAGCACCCGCGTTCCCTCTTCTGCGCCAAACTCCCTGCTGCTGTCGCCAACCAGGTCCACCGATCCTTCCAGGTTATTCCGATCGATCACGATGCGAATCCGGTCGCCCTCGCGCACCTTGCCGATCGGTCCACCGGCCAGGGCCTCAGGTCCGATATGGCCAATGCAGGCCCCGGTGGAGACCCCCGAAAAACGCGCATCGGTGAGCACCGCCACTTGCTTCCCGAAGTGAATGTGCTTGAGGGCCGAGGTGATCTGGTAGGTCTCTTCCATGCCCGAACCGAGCGGGCCGCGGCAGATCAACACCAGCACATCGCCAGCCTTGATCGCCTCCGGGCCGTGACTCTTGATGGCGGCGATGGCGGCCTTCTCGGAGGTGAAGACCCGGGCGGGGCCGGTCTTGCGGTACACCCCATCCGGATCCACCACACTCGGATCGATGGCTGTACTCTTGATGACCGATCCTTCTGGCGCCAGATTGCCCCGGGGGAAGGTGACCGTTGAGGTAAGCCCTTTCTCGCGGGCCCGGGCCGGGCTCATGATGACATCGTCCGGCGAGATGCCATCCTGTTTCAGAAGACGGTCGCGCAGACGTTCGCGACGTTCGGAATGCTCCCACCACTGCAACGATTCTTCGAGAGAGACGCCGGCCACGGTTAGACAACTCAGGTCGAGCACACCCAGGTCGCGCAGGTGCAGCATGACCTCTGGCACGCCGCCCGCCAGGAACACGCGCACCGTCGGATGACCGACCGGTCCGTTGGGCAGGGCGTCCACCAACCGGGGCACCTGGCGATTGACCGAGATCCAGTCCTCGACGGTGGGCCGTGTCAGGCGTGCCTGATGGGCGATGGCGGGAATATGCAGCAAAAGATTCGTCGAACCCCCAAAGGCCGCGTGGACCACCATGGCGTTGCGGAGCGACGCGGGCGTGAGAATCTGGCCCGTGGTGATATTTCGGTCGATCAGCCGCTTAACGGCGCGGCCGGAACGCCTGGCCATGTCGACCCAGATCGGTTGGCCCGAGGGCGCCAGGGCCGAGTGCGGCAGTGATAAACCCAGGGCTTCACCCACCACCTGAGCCGTCGCGGCTGTTCCCAGGAACTGGCACCCGCCACCCGGAGAGCCGCAGGCCCGGCAACCAAGCTCGGCGGCTTCTTCCAGGCTCAACAGGCCATGGGCGAAGCGGGCACCGATGGTTTGCACCTTCCCGGCATCCTCGCCATCCGTCGGAGGCAGGGTGACACCGCCAGGCACCAGGACGCAGGGGAGATCGACCATGCCAGCCAGCGCCATCATCATCGCTGGCAGCCCCTTGTCGCACGTGGCTACCCCCACCACCCCTTTCCGGGTGGGCAATGAGCGGATCAGTCGGCGCAGCACCAGGGCGGCATCGTTGCGGAAGGGAAGACTGTCCATCATCCCGGGGGTGCCCTGCGTGCGTCCATCGCAGGGATCGGTGCAAAACCCGGCGAAAGGGATGCAGCCCAGGGCGCGCAGCTCCTCGGCAGCCGCCTTCATCAAGAGGCCCACTTCCCAGTGACCGGTGTGATACCCCAGGGCCACCGGCGAACCATCCGGATTGCGAATACCTCCCGAGGTGCTCAGGATCAGTACCTCGGGCCGGTTAAGCTGCTCCGACTTCCAGCCCATTCCCACATCCTGAGTCCAGCCGAACAGATCGCCCGAGGGCGCTTCTCGCAGCAGTTCCTCGGTCAGGGGCAGCTGGCCTTCCGGCCCAGGCGCACTGGTGACGATGTCGTACACCGATGGATCGGAATCGAGGAGAGAGTCGGTCATGGTGGGAGACAGTCTCGTGAACAGCGATGAATTGAGTCCGACCCTGGAGTGGCTTCAGCGCCGGGCCAGGTGGTCTTTCATGATGCAGCGACTTTGTACCACTTGAAGGCCCGCGGCGCGACCACGGTCGGCCGCCTCGTTGTGGACGATGCCTTCCTGAAGCCACACCACCCTGGCGCCGACGGCGATGGCTTCCTCGACGATGGTGGGCACTGCGTCGGATCGGCGAAAGACGTTCACCAGATCGATTTTGTCTGGTATTTGTCGCAGGTCGGGGTAGGCCTTTTCGCCCAGCACCTCCGCGAGGGCAGGATTGACGGGAATCACCCGGTAACCAGCCCGTTGCAGGTACGAGGCCACTCGAAAACTATCCCGATCCGGTTTGTCGGAAAGGCCCACCACGGCGATGGTACGGCACTGATCGAGGATCTGACGGATCTCGCTAGGGGTGGTAATTCCCCGGGGCATCTCACAGGCATCCGACATGGGTTCTACTCCTCGTCCAGGATCGGTAGCAGGCGAGGCCGGGGCACCACGGCTCCAATCACCTCGCCGTGCCGATGACGGAGCTGGGCGAAGTCGAGGCGCAAAAAGGCGTGCAGCGAGGGATCGGCACCGGACGCCAGGTAGCTGCGCGCCAGCACCGCCATGTGAGCGTCGTAGGCTCGTTTGCTGTGCGAATGGTACGAGCAGCGCCCTTCCAGGCGTCGCAGGTCGCCCTCGAACGCCGGGCTGATGTGATACAGTTCGTGAAACAGGGTGATGAACTTATCGTCGAAGCTCTGATCGAGAAAGCGCGGCAGGCAGAAAGTGACCAGGTAAAGCATTTCGCGCCCTTCCACGAAGTAGCGCTGCACCTGGTAGTTCACTCCATTGCGTTTCCGCTGCAGGTGGCCGTGGCGAAACCGCAGGGGGGTGACCCGGGCCTGAAGTCCATGCCGGGCCCCGCTTCGCGCCTGGGTGATGCCGAACAGGATGCGCGTCACGTCGATATGGTGGAGTTCCTTGGTGGCCCGGGCGATGTCCTCGCACAGCCGGCGCACCTGGAAGCAAAAATCGAAGGCGGAATCGGGGCTGCCGGTGTCAATCCAGGGAGGGGCTTCCAGACCGACTTTCCGGCCACGTCCACCGCGGGGTACCTGGACCACTCGAAGAGGAAGCGGACGATCCGGAGCTTGCCAGCGTAGAACGGCTGGAAGGACGGGCGTGCTTTTCCCCAACATCACTGGTGTCACACGTAGTCTCCTGCGCGAGAAAGGCACTCGTGGCAACCATGCCACAAGGAGCGAGGAAGGGAGGTGATACCCGTCCTGGTCGGATTCTATCCTGTCCGATTCAGCCTGCAAATCCAGTAAATTCTTCCTCGAGCCACGACGATGATAGCTGTGCAGACTGCGCAACTGCGCGGACCTGACAGGTCGCCGGTGCGGGGAGGGGGATTTTCCGCCCGGACCGTGCTATCTGCCTGGGGGATCTCTCCGGGTAGATAGGGAACTCACATACCATGGGACGGAGGGTCGTCCGACCAGTCTGGCTGGGGGACGAAGACTGTCATGACAAAGCTTCGCTGGCCAGGTCGCGTCCTGGCGGGCCTGGGGCTGACCCTGGCAACAATTGCGGGCTGCCAGACCTGGCACCCGGGAACCGGCCAGACGCTGCCCTCACCCCGATACCTGGAACATCCACCGCAGTATCTACCGCCGTCGCCGCCGTTCCCGCTGGCCAGAGAACTGGCCTCGATGGAACGCACGGCGGCTGCAGTGCCCGAACCCGGGGCTCCGCCGGCCGTGCCGTTGCCGCCGGCAGTGCCGGGCCCGGCCATGCAGCCCCCCGTGCCCATGCCACCGGGTGGCGGTGGTGGTGGACCGGCTCCGTTGCCGCCTCCTCCCTGAGCATGGGGATACCAACCCGTGGCTGGTTTTCTCTCGAAGGAAACCTCCACGGGTTGCTGCGTTAAATCCCTCAGCGGCTGGGCTTGACTTCCAGGGACAGGCAACGTATTAGACCCGGCCATCGGTTGACAACAGGGGACGACCGGTCCAACGGGTTGCGACCCAACGACCGCCCGGGCCAGGGAAGGGTCTGGCGGATGGACTCACTAATGGGGAAGGGGATTCCTATGGGCAAGAAGCCCGTGGTTGCATTGCTTGGTCTGTGGGCAGGGATTGCCCTGACCGGCTGTGGCAAGTGCTGTCAGAACTGCCACAACAAGTACAACGCTCAGCCCTCGTTCAGCAAAACCTCCGCGCCGGCTCCGACGGCCACGACGCCTCCGATGGTCGGCGATGCCCGTACCCCAGCCACTGATACACGAGTGCCAGATCCGACGAGCAACGCTGGCTATGCCACGCCGGGCACCCAGGCTGCCGCCACGTCTCCGGCGGGCACGCCTGCTCCCGTCACTCCGACGGTTGGCTCCGCGCCCGCCCCGGTGAGCAGCCCAATTTCCCAGACCAACCTTCGCTCCAATATCCTCGATGAATCTGCGGCCCCAACCCCTGGCACGCCGGTGTCCGCGCGGACCGATGATGGTCTCGGCGCACTGCCTGCTGGGAAGGCCAGCATGGATAATGTGCGTCGCCAGATTCCGCCCACTCCGGTGATTCCGAAGAGCGACCTTCCCAGCAGCCCGGCGCCTGCCTCGACCGGTAGCCCGGCTCCGCTGCCGGCAACCACCACCCAGGTGCCCGACCAGGTACCGCCCATTTCTGGCCAACCGCTGCCCACCATCGGTTCGGGAAGCAGCCTGCCGCCCGCGCCGTTGCCACCGGCTCCGCTGCCTGCACCGGAAACGGATACGCCGAAGCCCTCGGGGGGTCCCTCAGTGCCGCCGTACCTCAAGTAACCGCGCCTGGTACTTTGAGCAAAAACGCCAGAGGATGAGTGGCCTCGTGAGCCACTCATCCTCTGGCGTTTTTCAGGCCAGTGGCGGTTCCCAGGCCAGGGCGCGGATCTCGCCGAACTCGTAGCGAAGCTTCTCCCAGTGGGCGCCCTCGTCCGTCGAGCGGTAGACCTGCCCGCTCACACTGGAGGCGTAGACGAGCTGGGTATCGGCCGGGTGCTTGGCGAAGTTCCAGATGGTGCTGTTGGCCCGCCCCGGCATGCTGGCTTCCACCCAGCTTCGACCGCCATCGCGGGAAAGAAGGATGGCGCCTTCTGATCCAGGTGGGCCATTGCCAGCGCCCAATAACACCTGGCCGGGTGTGCCCAGAGTCCGGGTCACGGCGCGATTGTAGATCCAGGGCACCACGCGATCCATCCGCTGCGGGGTCCAGGTCCGACCGCCATCTTCGCTGGCATGCAGATCCCGGTTGGTGGTGGTGAGCATGCGTCCATCGTCGAGCATCACCAGGTCGTGGATGTCCTGCGATTGCAATCCCTCGCCGATGCGCTGCCAGGTCTTGCCCCCATCGTGCGACTCGTGGATGCCATCAATTTCGACACCGGCATACAGGTGGTCGGGATGAGCCGGGTCGGCAGTCAGGCAGGTGACGCGGTTGTACCGAATCCGGGGGCACTCCGCCTGCATGTGGACCGCGGCACGCACCCAGTGTTCGCCATCATCCTCCGAGAGTACAATTCCCGGCGGACAGGTTCCTGCCAGGATACGCTTCTGGTGATGGAACAACGACCACACGCGCAGCCCCTCGACCGGCGCGGGAAGCAGCTTCCAGGTGTCTCCTCCGTTGAGGCTCTGAAATACCCCCAGTTCGCTGCCCAGGAGCAGCCGACCGGGCTGGTCGGGATCGACGAGCAGGGCGCGCACATCGCACTCGACGAACGGCATCCCGTCGCAGGCACGCTGGAAGCTGACTCCTCGATCGATACTGCGGAACATCCCCTCGCCGATACATCCGACGTACAGGCGATGGGGGATCATGAACGCGCCTCCTTGCGGCAGGGCAGATCATCCAGCGAGGCGCATCCGGGGGGAAGCGTGGCTTCCTCGGGGATCATGCAGGGGATCCCTTCTCGGACCGCGTACACCAGGCGGCAGCGCTGACACACCAGCCCGGCGTCGGTTTGTTCGAGTCGGGTCTGGCCCGGATCGAGAGGGCATCGCAAACGGTCGAGGAAATCAGGACTGATCATCGTTGCCCTCGCAATGGGTCTCAGGCAAGCACTTCACGGATCGCCTCACCTCCCTGGGCGATTGGCGTGGGCCGACCCGAGCGATCCTGCACGAGTGAATCCGGATCGATCCCCAGGCAATCATAGACGGTTGCCACCACATCGGCTGGTCGAATGGGCCGATCCTTGACATAGGCTGCCTGACTGTCCGACGCTCCGCAGACCGTTCCGCCGCGTATCCCCGCTCCCGCGAGCAGGTTACCGTAGCAGTAGGTCCAGTGGTCTCGCCCGCCATTGTTGTTGACGTGCGGAGTCCGCCCCATCTCGCTGGTGACCAGAATCAGCGTTTCGTCCAGCAATCCGCGGGCCTCGAGATCGCTGAATAGGGCAGCCAGCGCCTGGTCGAACTGAGGTAGATTCCAGTTCTTGAGGATCGGGAAGTTCTTTTGGTGGGTGTCCCAGCCGTCGTAATCGATGCGGAAGCGATCCCAGAAGATATCCCAGGTGACGTTCACGAAGCGCACCCCGGCTTCCACTAGCCGTCGGGCGGTCAGCACACTGGAGCCAAACAGAGTCCGACCATAGGTGTCGCGCACGGCGGTCGACTCTCGTTCCAGGTCGAAGGCGGACCGGACTGAGGGCGCGGTCAGAATCTGAAAGGCGCGGGCTTTCTGCCGGTCGTAGGTGCCGTGCTGCAGAGATGCCTCGGCGCCGGCCAACTTGCCTTCAAACTGCTGGAGCAGGGTCTTGCGACCATGGAGACGATCGAGGGTGATCTCGCGCGAGGGGGCATCTGGTAGAAACGGGGTGCCGCGCACGGTCTGGGGCTGAGCCGGGAGACACACCGCCCCCGGATCCAGGGTCGGAAGGCACTCGGTGGTTAGAGCGTCGTACTGTTTGCCGAGAAAGCCCGCGTACGGACCCGGCCGACGGATCGCCTGCCCCCAACCGAGGTAGCAGGGCAGGTAGACGTAATCCGGCAGGTCGGCCTTCTTCACACTGCCCTGTCCGTTCTGCCGGAGATACTCACACACCGAACCCATGCTTGGTGGATACGTATCTCGCGTCGAGATGATGTCGGGCGGCGTCAATTCGGACCCGGTGTAGCTGGGAATAGGGTTGTGACACCCGGCCTTGTGCGTCACCGAGCGGAGAATGGCGGCGCGATGCATCCAGCGAGAGACCCGCGGTAGATGCTCGCAGATCTGAATGCCCGGAGCCGACGTGGCGATGGGGCGGAACTCGCTACGCACACCCGCAGGTGCCCCCGGTTTGAGATCCCACATATCCTGAGTGGGGGCGCCACCCAGCAAATACAGACAGATGACGTGTTTGGCTTTTCGACGTACACCCGGGGACGATCGCTCGGCGGCCAACACCCTCGGCAGCGAGAGGCCGCCCAGCAGAGATATCGCGCCAGCGGTGATGGCCTCGCGGCGCGTGTACCCCGCTGGTCCGCGCCGTTCACTTCCCAGTACGGTCAGCATAACAAAGCCCCCCTTGTAGCTAGACCTGGTTTACAATGTACCCTTGCCATGCGCGCGCTTCCAGCGCCTTCCTGGCAAACAACGACAGGGGATGCTCGATGACCTGGATCCAGACTATCCCACCGATGATGGCCTCGCCCGAACTGCTGGCCATCTACAAGGACCTTCAGCACCTGTTTCCGCCCGAATATGGCGGTGAACCCGTGCCGGCCCTCGTTCGACCGGATGGGACGAGCGACAGCATTGTGGCGGCCCACAGTTTGATTCCCCAGGCGATGTGGCACCTGATGGCGGGCCTGGCGGTGTTACTGCGCGCGGACCTCGGCCTGAGCCGAAGGCAACAAGAAATGATTGCCGCGGTGGTCTCGGCCCGGAATCAATGCTACTACTGAACGGAAAGCCACGTCGAGTTCCTCCGCCGGGTCAGCCTGGATGAGGAACTCGCCGCCGCGTTGCGGCGGGATTATCGCACTGCTCCCCTGTCTGACCAGGATCGCGCCATGCTCGACCATGCGGTGCGCCTGACTGAAGGCGCGCATCGCACCCAGCCGGAAGATCTCGATCGACTTCGCCAGGTCGGCTGGGACGATCGGGCCATCCTGCAGATCACTCTCATCGCTGCCTGGTTCAATTATGTCAATCGGGTGGCCGACGCCCTGGGAGTGGGACGGCCCGATCGCAGTCAGGCAAGCAACGGCTGACTCGGGGCGTTGTCGAAAAAGAGCACCTTCTCGGGCAGGCGCAGCGCACCCAGGCGAGAGCGAAACGAGCCATCGTATCCCCGGTGGAACCGCTCGCGAAACCGCTTGCCGACGGAGTAATCGATGCATAGGACAGGACCACCGCCGTGGACCGATTCCAGCGGCAAGCCATCGAACAGATTCTCGTACTTCACCTCGCCGGGCAGGGCGATGCGCCAGTAATGGCCGATAACACACAGCACGGGGTCGCGATAATCGTGCCACCAGGGAAGACGTAGTTCCCACCTCTGTTCCTCGTTGACGACGATGGGACGCGCCGCCCGCCCTTCGAGTCCGGAGGTCAGGCG
Source organism: Gemmataceae bacterium (assembly GCA_046350255.1). GTDB lineage: Bacteria > Planctomycetota > Planctomycetia > Gemmatales > Gemmataceae > CALDUY01. The sequence continues at coordinate 295,191 of JAXMAV010000006.1, read as the reverse complement.
CTTGATGGCGTTGCAGTTCTGATGAAGCAGCTTGCGCGCCAGGGCATCCATTCCGCCCACATGATGGAATGCCTGATCCAGGCCGCGATGTTCCTCGTGAAACACCGCCAGGGCATCCCGCCGATGGCGGATCCGGTTGACCATGCTTGCTTCCCAGCAGGCGTGGACCACGCGCACTGGAAGTTCACCTGGACGCTCCAGAGCCACGGGCAACGAGGCAAAAAATTGCAGGATATTCTCGCGGCGCTGCCCACGTGCAGCCACCTGGGGAACTCGATGCCCATGGTGGGAGTAGGGCCGAGCCTCGTCGAAAAGCCACGATAACTCGGTCTTCATCGGCCCGCCCGCGGCGGCATCCAGTGCGTTCAGTTCGTGGTTGCCCAGGACGGCCTGGGCGCGTTGTTCCTGCACACGCTCGCAAATCCAGTCGATCACCCCTGGACTGTCCTCACCCCGGTCGCCGAGGTCTCCCACGAAGACCAGCCGCCTTCCCTCCGTATGTCGACCCTGGCCATCGTACCCCAGCAGGGCCAGCAGTGTCTGAAATGCTTGAAACTCTCCGTGAACGTCCCCGACGATATCGATGGGCCCTTCAAAGAGGTCCTGCACGAGATTACCGCGGTCCATGTCCCCCCTCACCCCTGTATGCTGCCTCTAGCCTTGCCCCGACCCTGGTAGACGTGGGGCCCTTCCTGGATTTTCCTGGAGAGTTGCTGTCATGATACCATCCTGGATCGAATCGTTCCTGTCCGCGCGCATCTACGACCTGGAACAGCCTCGCTTCGCCGGCATGCCGGTGCATCCAGCGCATCAACCGGGCTATTTCTACGCGCTGCATCGGCGGCATCGCGACACGCATCAGCCAGAAAAGCATGGCCCGCGCTCGAGCGCCTCGGGGGTGCTCACCATGATGGAGCACACGGGGACGCATATCGACGCCTTGTCTCACCAGGCCTGCTGCATGCAACTTCAGGGCGGCATTGCCGTCGATCAGGTGGAGACTCCCTCGGGGTTCACCCAGCTGGGCGTCGAGACAGTTCCGCCGTTGTTATGCCGGGGTGTCCTGCTGGATGTCGCCGGCTTCCTGGGGATAGAACGACTCCCCCCGTTGTTTCCCATCACCCGGGAGCACCTGGAAGCCTGCGCACGAGCCAGGGAGATCACACTTCGCCCAGGTGACGTCCTGCTCGTACGGACAGGGTATGCGACGCTATGGCACGACCAGGAAGCCTATCTTGAGGCAGCCGGGGTTAGCAAGTCCGGCACCCTCTGGGCGTCGGAACAGGGTGTGGTAGCGGTGGGAGCCGATAACATGGCCTGGGACGTGCCCACCGAGCGCGACCCGGATACCGGGGCCACCCTGTTTGCTCACCTCTACCTGCTGGCGCAGCAAGGGGTCTACATCATCGAAAATCTGAACCTGGAAGAGTTGGCCCGGGACCAATGCTGGCAGTTCGCCTTCGTCGGTATCCCGCTGAAGTTCCAGGGCGCAACCGGCTCGCCGCTGCGTCCCCTGGCCCTGGTGTAACAAAGATGAAACGGGAGGCATCAGGTGCCTCCCGTTCACTGGTTAGACAGCTAGAGTCAACTTAGCCAGCCTTGTTACCGATGGGGCGGCTGGCGGTTTTGATCTGGCCCCGGAGGTACTCCAGCGCGGCTTCGAGCTGCCGATCCTTGTACTCCTTGGCTTTACTTCGGCTGGCTTCCGGCTCGATGGTCTCGGTGTTTCGCTGGTACTCGGCCAGCTCGCGGCGTTCCTTCGTGGTCAGCTTGATCGTCTTGTCGGGAATCACACCCCACTCTTCTTCATCCTTGCCCGCGGTGCTGGCCTTGTTCAGGTTCTTGCCGTTGGGCCGCCAGAACGAGGCCGTCGTCAACTTGATCTCGGCCTTCTTGGCCTCGCCCGACTTGTAATCAACGACCTCGAAGTCGCGGATGTTCTGCACGCTGCCCTTGCCGTAGCTGCGCTCGCCGATGATCACGGCGCGATTGTGATCCTGCAGCGCCGCCGACACGATCTCGCTGCCCGAGGCACTGAAGCCGTTCACCAGGCAGACCATGGGGAAATCGAGCATGCTGCCCTGGTGTCGACCGTTGAACCGCGTCTCACGAGCAACGCCACCGCGCGGCCGGACGCTGACGATCAGGCCGTCGTCGATGAACAGGTCACTGACTTTGATGGCCACGTCGAGCAGCCCACCCGGATTGAAGCGCAGATCGAGCACCACGCCCTTGACGCCTTCCCGCTTCAGCTCGGCCATGATGTTTTCGAGGTCGCGGTAGGTGTTCCTGGCGAAGCTCGACAGGCGAATGTAGGCGATCTTGTACTTCGGATCGATCCAGTAGTTCCAGTCGTCATCCGACTTCCGATTGGCGCCGACGACCGACTCGATGTCCACCCGGCCGCGCTCGATCTCCAGCTCGAACGGCTTCTCCTTACCGCGTTGGATCTCCAGCTTGACCTTGGTCTTGGGCTGGCCCAGGATCTTCTTGACGGCCGCGTTCAGAGAGATCTTGGTGGTGTCGATCACCTCGGGCGGATTGACGGCGTTGCCCTCGCTGTCCACCTCGCGGGTCACCTTGGTGATCAGGTCGCCGGCCTGGATCTTGGACTTGTGGGCCGGGCTACCCTTGATCGGAGTGACCACCAGCAGCGCGTTGGTGGCGGCGTCCTTGCGGATCTGGATACCGATCCCGGTGAAGCCGCCCTGAATGTCCTGCTCGAACCGCTTGCGCGTTTCCGGATCGATGTACGTGGTGTGGGCATCCAGCTTGTGCAGCATCTTCTGCAGGGTGATGGTCAGGTCCTTCAGCTCTTCCAGGTCTTCCCGCTTGCCCAGCGCCATGCGAGCGTCGGTCAGCAGGTCGCGGAGCTGGAAGAGACGCATTGCGCGGACGTTCTTCAGCTTGGCCTCGATCGACTGCGGCACCTTCTCTTCGAGGAAATCGAACAGCCCACGAATGGCCCAGCCGATCATCTGACCCTGATTGACGTCGCGAACGTACTCTTCCTTGATGACCTCGGTGGCCTCGAGCACCTTCAGCGCGAAGAGATTAGCCTCGGTCTGCTTGATCTTGGTGCTCTCAAGAATCGCCTCGTGCTTGGCCACGAAATCCTTGTATTCGAGCTTCCCATCGACCAGCCCCTGGTAGGCCTTGCGCAGCTCTTGCTTGGCCTTGAGGACGGGCATCCGCTCCAGCAGGCTCTTGCCTTCTTCAACGAAGGAGGCATCCTTGATGGTGCCGGCCTTCACCAGGTCCTCGAACTTCGCCAGCCGCTTCTCGGCGCCGGGCAAGGCGCTGGGGTTGGTGGTCAGCACGAAGTGAGCCGAGGGGCCAGCCACCACAAAGTGGTCCTGCTCCTTCTCCTTCTCGGTCTTGCCATTCTGACGGGCCAACTCCGGCAGCCGCTTGTTCGTGAAGCGGGCCAGTTCGTCCACCGTCACCAGGCCATCGGCCTCGTATCCCTCATTGTCGGCCTTGCCCTTGAGACCCTCGAGCAGCACAGTCGTGAACAGGCCGTGTTCCTTGAGATCGAGCGAGGTCGCCAGGCCATTGGTCGCCAGGAAGGCCACCCGTCCGGGCAGGGGCAGGTGATCGTCCGAGTTGTCGTCGCCCAGGAATTCCCGGTAAGGAGACTTGCCCAGCGTGGGCTCGGCCAGGCCGGGACCACCAGCCGTCTCATCGAATCCCTTGAAATCCACGTCGAGGAAGACCGCCAGGTGCCGGGCCTTGAGCTTCTTCAGCGCGTCCTCGATCTCCTCGCTGGCGACCGCATCCTTGTTACGGTTCTTGAAGGTGGAGTCGGCCAGGAAGTAGCAGCGCCGATCGCCGGATTCACCCAGGGGGCCTCCCTGACCGATGAACACCACGTAGACCTTGTCCTGCGGCTGAGCATCCTCGGCCACGGCCTTCAGGACCTTGAGGAAGTTGGCGCGGGTCGCCTTCTTGTCCGGGTCGCCCGACTTACCCAGCAACAGCTTGACGTTTTTGGGGTCGGCGTCGCAGTAGTCCTTGTTCGTGAACAGGGCGTGCAGAGCAGTGGCATCCTTTTCCGCCAGGGGGCGCGGACGGATGTCCTTGTCCTCGTACTGGCTGATTCCCACGAGAATCACGTGGGTCTGACTCTTCGTATTGGCTGCCGCCTTCGGGGCTTCGGCCCGGGTGAGGGTACCCAGAACCAGCGCCGCCATCAGGCCAGCAAGCACACGGCTCGTCAACGCCTTGGTCATGGACTAGGATCCTTTCGAGAGGAAGGGGCTCCTCGCGCTCGCGCACGGGGCCATCGCATTACTGGTCTATTCTGTCCCCAGAGGGTTCTCTCAGTCAAGCCGGGTAACCGATAGAACCGTTATCTCTGATAGAGACGATGCAACCTGCCTAAACCTCACCTGGCCAGCCGACGAAGCACTTCCACCCCGCGTTCCAGGGTCCGTTCGTCGGCCGCGTAGCTGATGCGGAAGTGCGTGTCGCGCCGGCTGAACACCCCACCGGGAATGACGAGCAACCCCGCCTTCAAGGCTTCCTCGACGAATTGCATCCCCGTCGGACGCGGCGCGCGGGGAAACAGGTAGAAGGCTCCTCCCGGTGCAACCATCTCGTAGTGGTCCTTCAGCCCCTGGTAGACCAGGTCGCGTTTGTGCCGATAGGCGGACACCTGGGGCGTCATGTCTTGCTGCAATGCCACCACCCCAGCGTGCTGCACCATGCTGGGCGCGCAGACGAAGCTGAATTGTTGCAGCTTGATCATCTCCTCGATCAGCCGGCGAGGCCCGTGCGCGAACCCCAGGCGCCAGCCGGTCATCCCGTGCGACTTCGAGAAGCCATCGATAACCAGGACGTTCCTGTTGTGACGAACGGGGCTGGAGAACGGCTGGTCATGACAGAAGAAGCGATAGATCTCGTCGCTGATGAGCAGGATGCCCTTCTCCTCGCACAGCCGGGCCAGGCCTTCCACCTCCTCGGGAGTAGCCACGCGGCCGGTGGGGTTCGACGGACTGTTGAGAATCACCGCCTTGGTACGCGGGGTAATGGCCGCCCGTACCCGATCCAGGTCGATAGCAAAATCCGGGTAGGTGTCCACGAGAACCGATTTGCCCCCCGCCAGGGCGACGAGGTTGGGATAAATGACGAAGTACGGGTCGAACAGGATAACCTCGTCCCCGGGGTTCACGACGCAGCAGATGGCCAGGAGGAGGCCGCCGGATGTTCCGCTGGTGATGATCAGCTCGCGAGATTGCCCGGGGTAGTCGCGGTGGACCTCCTGAAGTAGCACCTCGCGCAGCTCGGCGATGCCCTGGGTGACGGTGTATGCGTTCTTTCCCGCCTCGATTGCTTCGCAGGCCGCTTTCTTGATCGATTCCGGCACGTCGAAATCGGGTTGGCCGATACTCAGGTTGATGGGATCCTTCAGGGTCCGGGCCAGCTCGAACACCTTGCGAATGCCCGAGGCCTCGATCCCTGTCATCCGGTTAGCAATCCAGTGGTCGATTCCAATGTCGTCGCTCATGCGTTCTCCCATGTTAATTTCGTGATCGATTCTAGCGGACACGTCCGCTGAGAAACAGCAGTGGGCACCTGTCGCGCACTGGGCTGTGCTCGTTCCGCACACTCAGCACATGGATATTTCTCGGGGAAACCAGGCATTTCCTGGGTGGCGAAGCAATCTGAGGTCATGGCATCAGACTTGCTTAGTGTAGGCGAACCATCTGAACCATCCGGAGGTATCCATGTCCATCCTGGTCGAGAATTCCCGTCCGCAGCTCTTGCCAGCCAACCCCGTGGTCGAGACCCGGTTGCCCCGACGTCGCTGGTCGGAACGGCTGGCGGTGGCTTTCTGGATGCTCGGAGCCATGACCATGGTGACGTTGCTGCTCAAGGACCTGGTGCTGGCTCTTCTTCCCGGGTGATCTCCCGGAGGTGATATTGCTACTTGCCTGCATCCCATGCAGATCAGACAACATTCTCTGAAATACGATGGGAGGCAGCCATGAACTCCTCGGCGCTGTTTCAACGCTACCTGACCCTGCAAACCTACGTGGGATGGACTGAGGAGGACTCGGCCCGGATTGTCCGGCTGGGGGACCTCCTGGGGCCCGCCCTGGTTGGACTCGTTGAGGATTTCTACACCACCATCCGCCAGCATCCCGGCGCGTTCAAGGCGCTCTCGGGTGGAGAACCCCAGATCAAACGCCTGCAGGGCACCTTGCTCCGCTGGTTACAGGAACTCCTCACGGGCGTCTACGACCAGGACTACGTGCATCGGCGCTGGCGCGTTGGCGCCCGCCATGTCGAGATTGGTTTGGACCAGGTCTATACCAATGTTGCCCTCTCTCGCCTGCGCCGAGGGCTCTTGCACGAGTTGAACCTCCGCTGGACCGGTCCCGCCAACGAATTGGCTCCGACCATGCGCTCGCTCAACACGTTGCTCGATCTTGACCTGGCCATCATCGAGGATGCCTATCAGGCGGAATACCTGGCCAGGCATCAACGGGTGGAGCGTCTTGCCGCCATCGGCCAGGTCGCGGGAGGCGTAGCCCACGAACTCCGCAACCCGTTAAACGTCATCAAGACCTCGGTATACTACCTTCTACACGCCCAGACACTCGTCCCGGAAAAGCGCAAGGAGCACCTGGAGCGCATCGAACGCCATGTGGTGCTGGCCGACGGCGTCATCACTGCGCTCTCCAACTTTGCCCGCATGCCGGTTCCCGAGCGCACACCTTTCTCTTTGCCGCTGAGTTTGCAAGAATGCCTGGAGACCAACTCGGTGCCCGACCACGTTCGCGTGAGTTTCGAGTGCTCCGATGCGTTGCCCCAGGCACTGGCCGATCCTGGCCAAATCAAGATCGTCTTTGGTAACCTCATCCGGAATGCCTGTGAGGCGATGACCAACGGAGGCCGCCTCAGCATCGCGGTGCGTCAGCTCGAGGAAGGACAGCTGGCGGTCGATGTCACGGATACCGGCGTGGGGATTCCGCCGGAACGGATGCACCACCTGATGGAGCCGTTATATTCGACGAAGGCACGCGGCCTGGGGCTGGGGCTTGCCATCGCCCGCGCCATCCTGGATAAGAACCAGGGGGCTCTCCGTGTGGTGAGCGAACCAGGGAAAGGCAGCACCTTCACGGTGTTACTCCAAGCCGCCGGGTAGTCCATGAGCAGCACAGCCAGGCCAGCCACCATCCTCGTGGTGGACGATGACGCGGATACCTGTCGCAACCTGCGGGATATCCTCAGCGACATCGGATACACCGTTGATACGGCCCATAATGGCTCCGAAGCGCTGGAAAAGGTGCGCATCCAGCCGTACGACGTTGCCCTGCTCGACCTCAAGATGCCGGACATGGACGGCATCACGTTGTATCGGGAGATTCGCAAGCTCCGCTCTTCCGCCGTGGCTCTGATCGTCACAGCTTTTGCCGCCACGGGCACCACCGAGGAAGCCATCGCCGCAGGCGCCTGGCGCGTTCTTCCCAAACCTGTGGACCTCCGCAATCTTTTGGGCCTGGTGCAGAAGGCCGTGGACCAACCCGTGGTCATGGTGGTGGATGACGATCGCGACCTGTGTTCCAACCTGTGGGAGCTACTGCGCGACCGGGGCTTTCGCGTAGCTGTTGCCCACGACGTGCGCGAGGCCGAGGACCGCCTGAGCGACCATTCCTATCGGGTCATATTGATCGACCTGCGCCTGCCCGATAGTGATGGCACCTCGCTCTTTCGTCTGGTGCGCAACTACAGCCCTAGCGCGCGGACGGTGGTGATCACCGGCCACCGAGATGAATACGATAATCTCGTCGAGCAGGTACTCACTGAGGGGGCGGACGCCGTCTGTTACAAGCCGTTCGATATCCCCTCATTGCTGGGTCTGCTGGAGCGGTTGACCAACACTTCCCCGGAAAAGCCCTGATGTCCGCCTCCGCACCGTTGCACGTCCTCATCATCGATGACGACCCGGACACCCGAGCCAACCTGTGCGATATCCTTCATCTTGATGGGCACACGGTCGAAAACGCAGGAAGTGTGGCTGAAGTCCTGGCCCGCCGTCAATGGGAAGGGGTGTCGGCCATCATCCTCGACCGCAGGTTGCCGGACGGCAATGCAGAGGAACTGTTGCCTCGGCTTCGCATTCTGGCTCCCAAAGCAGCCATCCTTATTGTCACCGGCTACTCGGACCTTCAGGGAGTGATCGCTGCCTTGCGTCAGGGAGCGGCTGACTACATCCTCAAACCCATCAACCCCGAGGCACTCCGCGCCAGTTTGCTGCGCGTGGCCGACCGGCAGCACCTGGCACGCGAGAAGGCGCGGAGCGAGGCGGCCTTTCGCACTCTGGTTGAAGCAGCTCCCACGCTGATTCTGCTGTTGCATCCCGATCGAACGCTGCTTTACCTCAACCGTTTCGCCGAGGAACTGACCGGGTGGGAAGCAAGCGACGTGGTTGGCAAGGATTCCTTCTTTCTATTTCTGCCTGAAGAAGCCCATGTCTCCATGAACGAGCAACTGCGCCGGGTACTGGCAGGTCAGATTGCCCGGGGGGTCGAGCTTCCGCTGCTGTGTCGCGATGGATCTCGCCGCTGGGTCCTGTGGAATGCCCAGCTGTGGCAGGAACCTTCGATCCCTCCCATGCCGGTCGTTTCGCCCCGGCCCATGAGTCAGGCCGTCCTGGCCATTGGCCAGGACATCACCGCCCTGAAGCATTCGCAGGAACGCACCCTTCAATCGGAACGGCTGGCGGCCATTGGCCAGATGATGACCGGCCTGGCCCACGAAAGTGGCAACGCCCTGGCGCGCAGCCAGGCCTGTCTGGAGATGCTGGCACTTGAGTTACAGGATCGGCCCGAGGTGCTCGAACTCCTGGGGCGGATCCAGAATGCGCAGAACCACCTGCAGCAACTTTACGACGAGGTACGGAACTACGCCGCTCCGCTCAAACCCGAACGCGAGACGTGGGCTCTGGACGCCTGCTGGCGCCAGGCCTGGAACAACCTGAGCGTGCGCCGGCAGGGACGCAATGCTCACCTGCACGAAGAGATGCGGGGGGTGCGCCTCGAGTGCTGGATCGATCCCTTTCGCATTGAACAGGTATTTCGCAACATCTTTGAAAACTCCCTGGCCGCCTGTGCGGATCCGGTCCACATCCGTGTGCAGTGCAAGGACACCACGTTGGAAGGGCAGCCCGCGCTGGAGGTGCGCGTTACGGACAATGGTCCCGGGTTGACGCCCGAGGCGCTGCGGCGACTCTTCGAGCCATTTTTCACCACCAAGACCAAGGGGACCGGACTGGGCATGGCAATTGCAAAGCGGATAGTCGAGGCCCATAGTGGGCAGATTCGCGCGGACTCCCTGCGCGCCCCTTCGGGAGCTGGTGCCACCATCTATCTCTTGCTGCCGCGAGATGCTTCATGAACCCCTCGTTACGCATTGCTGTTGCTGACGATGAGCCTGACATGCGCGATTACTATTCCAGGATCTTGCCGCGCCTGGGGCACCGTGTCGTTGCCGTCTGTGCGACCGGCCTCGACCTGGTGGCACAGTGTCAGGTACACCAGCCTGACCTGGTGTTGACCGACATCAAGATGCCCGACATGGATGGCATCGAGGCGGCTACGCGCATCTACGAGGTGTGTCCCGTCCCGGTCATCCTGGTTTCGGCCCACCACGATCCCGAATCGATTCGACGAGCCGAGGCCGACCACATCATGGGTTACCTGGTGAAGCCGATCAAGCAGGCCGACCTGGAACCAGTGATTGTCCTGGCTTTTCGCCGCTTTGAACAATTGCAGACGCTGCGTCGCGAGGCCGAGTCTCTCCGACAGGCACTGGAGGACCGCAAGTTTATCGAGCGGGCCAAGGGCATCATCATGAAGCGAGGCGAACTCGACGAACCCGAGGCCTTCCGCCGGCTTCAGAAGGTGGCCAGCGATCGCAATCTCAAGCTGATCGAGGCCGCCCGCATGATTCTCGCGGCTGAAGATGCTTTCTCTCCGCCATCTTCCTGATAAACCTGGGTGGTAGCATGTCGGTTCTCTGGTGGCTTCGCAACGGCCTTTCCTGGCCGGGTGTCCTTCTTGCTGCTTTTCTGGGGGGCACCCTCGGGCTGGGCGGCTACACATTCTGGTATGGCGAGGGGTTATCGTATTTCTCCAACGACCCGCGCGCGTGTGCCAACTGCCACATCATGCGCGACCACCTGGATAGCTGGCAAAAGTCCAGCCATCATGCCCATGCCACCTGCAACGACTGTCATGTGCCTCACGACCTGATCGGGAAGTATCTCTCGAAGGCGTACAACGGGTTCTGGCACTCGAAGGGGTTCACCTTCCAGGACTTCCACGAACCGATCCGCATCAAACCGATCAATTCGTCCTTTCTTCAGGCTAACTGCATCGAATGCCACGCTGGCATCGTTCACAGCATTACTCACCTGGGATCCACGGGTGATTCCGGGATAAGCTGCGTTCACTGTCACATCACCGTTGGCCACGGTCCCTCCCGCTAATTCAGGAGTGCTTTCTCATGAGCGATGCACCGAATAGCTCTCCAGCAGGGCGAGCCTGGTTGGGATATGGCTTGATCATGGTGATCACTGCCTGCATCACGGTGGCCATTGTCGCACTGTTGATGAACATTCAGCAGAGGAAGGCTGAGGGGGAACGGCCACATTTTACCCTGGTCGAACTCGATGAAACCGTGGTTGATCCAGCAGAATGGGGCAAGAACTTCCCCCGGCAGTACGACAGCTATCGGCGCACCGTGGACACCTCGCGCACCCGGCATGGGGGCAGCGAGGCGTACGACCGGCTGGTGGCCGACCCGCGGCTGAAACGCATCTTCGCGGGGTATGCTTTCGCCATCGATTACCGGGAGGAGCGCGGCCACGCTTACATGCTAAGCGACCAGGACGAGACCGAACGCACCAAGAAGGTCAAGCAACCGGGCGCCTGCATTCATTGTCATGCCTCGGTACTCCCCGCGTACCGGAAGGAAGGCGACGGAAACATCATGAAGGGCTTCGAGAAGGTCTGCGCCATGCCGCTGCCAGAAGCTCGCAAACTGGTGTCCCATCCGGTGACCTGCCTCGACTGCCACGATCCGAAGACGATGCAGCTTCGCGTGACCCGGCCGGGGTTCCTGAACGCCATTCAGGTCCTGGCGGCCAGTGAAGACCCCTTGCCGCATCTGGCCAGCATCAATCGCTGGCGCGCCAAAAAGTCTTCCACCCCGTATGACCCCAACACTGAAGCCTCGCGCCAGGAGATGCGGAGTTTTGTCTGCGGGCAGTGCCACGTCGAGTATTACTTCAAGGGAGAAGGCAAACTGGTTACCTACCCCTGGCACAACGGCCTGAAGATGGAAAAGATCGAGGCCTACTACGACAAGGAGAAGTTCCGCGACTGGGTGCATGCGGAGACCGGCGCGCAGGTGCTCAAGGCCCAGCATCCCGAGTTTGAGCTGTGGAACCAGGGAATCCACGCTCGAAGCGGAGTCGCCTGCGCGGACTGTCACATGCCCTATGTGCGCGAAGGCGCCATGAAGGTGAGCGACCACCATGTGCGCAGTCCGATGCTCAATGTGGCGCGCGCCTGTCAGACCTGCCATCGCTATCCGGAAGAGGAAATCAAGGCCCGCGTGGCCATCATCCAGGATAGGACAAAGGGGATGCTGGATCGTGCCGAGGATGCATTAGTGAATTTGATTGATAATCTGAAGGCGGCACAGGAGCGGAAGCAGCCGGTGGAGGTGCTGGACAAGGCACGAACACTACAGCGGAAGGCCCAGTGGCGGGTCGACTTCGTCAATGCCGAGAACTCCATGGGCTTCCATGCTTCGCAGGAAGCAGCTCGGATTCTCGGGGAAGCAATCGATTACGCTCGCCAGGGCCAGATTGAACTGCTGGGCGGATCAACCCGGTAAGCACACTCGCCCGCCCTGGGAGGACTCACACTCCCAGGGCCAGTTGCCACTGTCCGGACGAACACTCGATGGGCTTCTCCTGCACCACGGCGTTGCTCAGACAGACCGCGAACACATTATTGCAAACGCGAAGTTCATCCCCGTCTTCGAGCACATGGCGGGGAGGTTGAACCAGCGTCGGATCATCTTCAACCCGGGTCTTCGGGCGGGAACCGATCTTCTCACCGTTGACGTAGGTGCCGTTCAGACTACCGAGATCCTGGACCCAGGCACCTAGGTCGTCCAGTTCGATGAGGCAATGGTGGCGCGACACGGTGCCGTCGGCAGCCAGACGAAGCTCACAGGAGCGGGAACGCCCCACCATCAGGTGGGCTGGCTGGGTAATGGGGAATTCTCGGCCACGCATCTCGCCAGTCAGGCCGCGAAGAACAAGCAGGGCGGTCATGATGTGTCTCCTCCCGCGGGAATCTTGCGCCCACCAGGATCATTCATCGCAACCTTTGTGCCATTCCGGACAGATTTAAGCCGAGATGCACCCTGATTACTTCGAGCGATGCACCATCACCGGAATATGTGATCCCCGTAGCACCTTGTCGGCAATGCTCCCCTGAATCAGTCGGGAGATGCCATGCCGGCCGTGCGTTTCGAGGGCGATGAACCCTGCCTTGCACGATTCCGCCTCCTGCAAGATAGCTACTGCTGGGTCGTCCTCGACCACCACCTGGGTTTGCACGGTTAACCCGCGCGTCCGCATGTGAACACTGATCTCGTCGAGGTATTGCTGGGCTTCCGACCGCAGTTTGTGCTGCAGGGTCTGTACCTGCTTTAGTAGTGTGCGCGCTTCGCGTTCTGCTTCAGGCACGTCCGGCGCGGTTTCCACAGGGATGATGGCTCGAATCGCCCGCACCAGGATCACCTCTGCCTTCGGAATCACCCGGGCCAGCTGGGTGACATGATCGAGAATGTGCTCGGCCTCACCACTACCGTCGAGTGGGATCACGATCCGGGTGAGATCCGGTTCGATTTCCAAGTTTGGTTTCTCGGAGGTGGGACGCACGAACAGTAATGGCACATGAGTTTGCCCGATCATCTCATCGGCCACGCTGCCGAACCAGAAGCGTCCAATCGCCCCCCTGCCGTGCGTCGCCATGACAGCAAGGTCGGCCTCACCATTTTCCACGATACCGGACAGGGTGGCTGCCACTTCACCATGGCGCACGTCGGTCCGGACCTTGACATCGCCGGAGGTCCCCAGCCGCCGGGTGACGTCTTCGAGGTACGCACGGTGGCGGGCTGTTAGCTCCTGTTCCAGCTCCATCGAGCTGAAATACAGCCCCTCCACGTACGCTTCGGCCAGCGGGGTAGAAACGGTGACCAATAGCAGCTCGGCGCCCGAGCTCCGCGCAATGGCCCGGGCATAGGGTAGGGCGTGCTCGGCGAACGGCGACCCATCGAGCGGCACGAGGATCGAGCGGAACATGAGGTGCCCCCTGCAGATTATTCGGTACTGGATGGCTCGACTTCCGAGGCCACCGCCCCGAGGATGTCCATGGCCGAAACCACGCCCACGACATGGTCCCAGGGATCGACGATGAACAGGCGATGCACATGCCCCATGTGCATCCGCCGGGCCAGCTCGGCGATGGAGGTCTCTGGCCGGGCTGTGATCACGTCTGATGACATGTAAGCAGTTACCTCGTCGCCCGGCAAGTTGTCGAAGTCCAGCACCTGCCAGTCTGCGAAAAACCCGCCTCCATTCAGATCCGTGGTGTGACGACGCTGCGGCCCCTGATCCAGAAACCGGACCAGATCGCTCCGAGTCAGTACGCCGATGCATTTCCCCTGCTCGTCGATCACAGGGGCCCCAGAAACACCCGTCTGCGCCAGTCGATGGACGGCTGCACGAAACGACATCCCTGCCGGGATCGAGATAATGTCGCGCGACATTAAATCCTCAGCGGTCAGGTCCAGCATCTGTCTCGTGGTGATCACCATAAGGCACCCCCGGAGAGAAGGAGAGTTCGCTGTTCACTACCTGGGTGCAACCTGCGTGCCGGTCGATATTTGCCGAATTTGTGCTGTGGAACGATATTTTCAGGTAGGATCGCTGGTCCGAAACCGCACACCAGCGCCCGCTGGCCGCACGTCCAGGTTTGGGGTAAACCGACAGGGATGGTCTTGCACACAAGGGAGAACCGAACTCATGCGAACGCTATCGTTGATGCTGATGCTGGCCCTGGCCGCGCCTGTGCTGGCGGCCGACGAGAAGGTCATCACCCGGGAAATTACCTTCACCTCCGGCAAGGAGGAGATCAAGGGGTTCCTGGCCATGCCACAGGGAAAGGGGCCGTTTCCTGGCATCGTGGTCATTCAGGAATGGTGGGGGCTGAACCCGTGGATTCAGGATCAGGCGAAGCGCCTGGCAGCGCAGGGCTATGTTTGCCTGGCCCCCGATCTGTACCGGGGGAAGGTAGCCACCGAGATGGCCACCGCTCGGAAACTGATGATGGGCATGCCGATCGACCGTGCACTCCGCGATATCAAGGGCGCTACTGACGCCCTGGCCGAGCTCAAGGAGGTGAACAAGGAGAAGCTTGGCGTCATCGGCTGGTGCCTGGGCGGTGGGCTGGCCCTGCAATCGTCGCTGGCGGACAAGCGTCTCACCGCCTGCGTGATCTGCTATGGCCGGGTGATTCCGGACGCGGAGAAGCTCGAGCCTCTCAACGCGGCTGTCCTCGGCGTGTTCGGCAAGGAGGACAAGGGGATCCCTGTCGCCACCGTGCGTAAGTTCGGCGAGGCGCTGAAAAAGGCCGGCAAGACCGTGGAGGCACTCCATGAGTACGAGGCTGGCCACGGCTTCATGCGCGAAAAGAACGGTCCCAAGGAGAATCCCGAGCATCGTGCGGGGCCGGCCAAGGAAGCCTGGGCCGAGATCGAGAAGTTCTTTGCCGCTCGCTTGAAGGGTAAGTAACCATGCGATACTCTCCCCTCCTTCTCGTCCTGGTTTTGGTGGGTTGTCGCGAGACGCCTCCACCCGATGGTGCGCTCATCCGGTTTCCCACCACCCAGGGTGAGGGGCAGGGGAGATGGTTCGTTCCTAGAAAAGAAACTGCGGCCCCAGCCACGGTGATCCTCCTTCACGGTGACCATGGCTGGACGGATGTCATGGATCGCCATGCTCGGCGTCTGGCGAGCCAGGGCTATCGTGTGTTTGGTATGGACCTGTACCGGGGTGAGAAGATCGACACCCTGCTCGATGCCCACATCATGGATCGTGGTCTGCCAGAGGATCGCGTCAAGACCGATCTGCGCGGAGCGGTAGACTGGGTATTGAAGCAGAAAGGTGCCTCCCCGGAGCGAATTGCCATCCTCGGCTGGGATATGGGCGGCGGGTATGCCCTCGATGCGGCCATCGCGGACCCCCGGATCGCTGCAGTGATCACCTGCTATGGCCGCCTCACCACCGATCCCGCCCTGCTCGGAAAGATGAAGGCCTCGGTCCTGGCCATCATGGCAGCCAGGGACGAGGGCAACCCCCCGGAGACCCTGGCGGCGTTTTCCAACGCCATGAAGGAAGCGGGTCGTTCGCTGGAAGGACCAGTGCTGTTCGAGGTGGATCATGGGTTCATGAACCCCCCGGGCCGGGAGCCTACCAAGGAAGAAGCCGACGCAGCCGAGAAGGCCTGGTCGCGTATCGAACAGTTCCTGGGAGAAAGGCTGGCGTCTCCATGAGAATCGCCGGAATCCTGATGCTCTTGTTCCTGGGAGGATGCACCCGGGTGGTCGACCCGGAACCGATCTGGATCGGTCATCTCGCGCCGCTATCAGGTCCAGACCAGGAACGCGGCGAGGATGCCCGCCGGGCAATGCAACTGATGTTGGAGGAGATGCGCGGGAAGGATCGCCAGGTGCATGGACGAACGGTCGCCATCCGACATGTGGACGCATCTGGCGGAGCGACGGCCCGGGCGGAAGCAGTGCGCCTGCTCGCTGTGAATCGTGTCCAGGCTCTGCTCGTGGGCCCCGGGGTGAGTGGGCGCGAGGAGATTCTTGCCTCGGCGCGGGGCCAGGGGGCCCCTGTGCTATTTCTCGATGAGGCACCGTTCAGCGAAGGAGAAGACCTGGCAAACCTGGCCTGGACGCATCTCAAACTCAGGCAGGTTCGGGTGCAGCAATCTCAGGAGGAGACCAATTTTCGCCTGCTGGTGGATGGGTTTGAATCGCGCTGGCGTTCTCTCGGAGGAGCCCAGGTGAGCCAGGCCCGGGCCGAGGCACTCACACTGGTGGCTCTCCCGGTCACCAGCTTTCCGGATCTGATGAATAACCCGGCGGCGATATTAGGCCCCTACCTTGTTCCTCCGGGGCAGGTCCGGTCGGCTCAGGGGTTTGCCCGCGTGCCATTTTTCAGCATCACGGCGATGGCTCCGGGAGTGCAGCTCGATGACGAGGCCCGAGCCTGGACCAAACGCTACCAGGAGCGTTTCAAGTTGCCCGTGACCAGTGACGTGGTGCTGGCGCACGACGGTCTCGGCATCGTCCTGGCAGCACTCGAAGGCGCAGACAACACCAGCAGAGCCGCGTTGTCGGTGAGCCTGGCCGGGATGAAGTCGTTTCAGGGACTTACCGGGTCGCTCACCCAGAAGGATGGCACCTGGCATCGTCCCCGCTGGCTGGTGCGATACAAGGAGAACCAGGCGACCGTGGTGGGTAAACTCGATCCCCCCACTCCCTGAACTGCATGAATCTCTCTGGGGCTAGCCAGGAATGCTGGTACAATCAGCCAGGGGACTGTTTCTCGAATCGACCAGGAATCGTGCCGATGTCAGGCATGGCACCGCCCGATACTCCGCGACTCGTTGCCCGTGGCGATGATCCCGGCAATCCGTTTCAGCGGCGTCTCTTCCTGATCACGGCCGCCATCGCCACCTTACTGGTGACTGTGTGGCTTTGCACGCTGGGGTCGTTCATCGCCATCCTGGCGCTGACCATCGCCAAGCATATTCTGGTTGCCATCCTCATCATGGGCCTAGGGGTGGACGCTGCTCCCTCCCCCCCAGACCGATCCGGACATCGCTCCTGAGACTCTAGCGGCCTCACTCGCCGTGGATGAGCTTGCGCAACTCGGTTACCGCGCTATCCAGCGAGATGCGCCACTGCTTGAGCGTATCGCGCTCGCGAATCGTGATGCTCTGGTCCTGGAGCGTCTGTCCGTCGATGGTGAAGCAATACGGCGTCCCGATTTCGTCCTGGCGGCGATAGCGCCGACCGATGGCCCCACCATCGTCGAAGAAGACGTTGAACTCCTTCTTCAGACGCAGGTACAGCTTTTCGGCTACCTCGGGCATGCCGTCCTTGTTCACCAGGGGCAGCACCGACGCCTTGATGGGAGCCAACCGGGGATTCAGGCGCAGCACGGTGCGCTCCTGAGGCTTGCCGTTCTCATCCGGAGCGGTGTCCTCGTAGTACGATTCGCAGAGGAACGCCAGTGTGGCCCGATCGGCGCCGGCAGATGGCTCGATGACGTGGGGCCAGTAGCGTTCCCGGGTCCCATCATCGAAGTACTTGAGATCCTTGCCGCTACCCTTGTGACGCGGCTTGCCGTCAGGTCCGGTTTCCAGCACCAGGTCGGTCCCCTTCTTGACCAGCTTGCCTTCCTGATGGCTCCGCAGGTCGAAGTCTGCCCGGTGGGCGATTCCTTCCAGCTCCCCGAACTGCCCGGGAGCCAGGAAGGGGAAGGCGTATTCGATGTCAGCCGTACCGCACGAGTAGTGCGCCAGTTCGCTCGCCTCGTGTTCGCGCAGACGGAGCCGGTCGCGCGGCAGCCCCAGGTCGATGTACCACTGATAACGCCGATCGCGCCAGTACCGGTACCACTCGGCCGACTGGCCAGGATGACAGAAGAACTCAATCTCCATTTGCTCGAACTCACGCGAGCGGAAGGTGAAGTTGCGAGGGGTGATCTCGTTACGGAAGCTCTTGCCCACCTGGGCGATGCCGAACGGCACCTTTACCCGGCTGGAGTCCACTACGTTCTTGAAGTTGACGAAGATGCCCTGAGCCGTTTCGGGGCGCAGGAACGCGGCATCCTCCTCGGTGCCCATCGCGCCGACGATCGTCTTGAACATCAGGTTGAATTCGCGCGGCGTGGTGAGCGTCCCCAGCTCGCGGGCATCGGGAGCGAGTACCTGGCTGAAATCGGGCACCTCGGTCAGCGACACCACGGGACCGTGGTAAGCGAGTTGCTCGGCCTGCTTGGCCCGCAAACCGAAGAACTTGAGGGCTCGGGGCTCCACCTCCTGCTCGGGCTGATCGGTTTCCGGCAGGATGGTCACGAATGCGCGCTGCCCCTTGGCTTCTACCCACCGGCCCACGATCTGGTCGTGGCGGTAACGCTTCTTCGATTCCTTGCAATCGACCATGAAGTCGTGGAAGAGATCGTAGTGGCCCGAGCACTTCCAGACCTGAGGGTGCATGATGATGGTGCAATCCAGACCGACCATCTGGTAAGCCTGCGGAGCGTCTGCGGGAGCATGCAGGTCGTTGTGCCCGGTGACCATGTCGCGCCACCAGGTCTCCTTCACGTTTCGCTTCAACTCGACGCCGAGGGGTCCATAATCCCAGAAGCCGTTCAGCCCGCCGTAGATCTCGCTCGACTGAAAGAGATACCCGCGCCGTTTGCACAGGGAAACGAGCTTGTCCATCTGCATGATCAGGAACCCTTCGTTAAGACCGGAAGCGCCAGTGTGACCCGGTGATGCCCACGGAGGCGATTTCTACACGCCAGGGAGTACGCCGTAATTCCAGCACCAGATGAAACCCATCCACCCGCGCGCAGACCGGGATGTCCTCATCATATCCAAGCAATTGCAGGCGGGCGCCCCCGCTGCCCAGGCGCATCGCCTCTTCCAGGTGAAGTCCATGATGCTCGAAGCAATCCCAGGCGATGCGGGCGCCGTCGTCCACGGTCATGTTCGGCGAGCGGACCAGAAAATCGACCAGCGCCCCGGCTAGCAGGGTGTCTTCCAGGGCCACGCCCTGGCTTTCTCCGGCACAGAGAATGTGAATAGGACGCTGCTCGGTGCGCAGTTGTTCGCACACCGCGCTGTAGTTCGCAAAGGCCGCGATGAGTACCCTGTCGGCCTTCTCGGCGTGCAAGAGGGCCCGGGTACCATTGCTCGTGGTCAGCACCAGGGTCATCCCCTTGCAGCGGGCGCTGGTGTACTCGCGGGGAGAATTCCCCAGGTCGAAGCCTGGTAAGGGCATTCCCTCGCGTTCACCGCACAGGAGACTCTTCCCGGCGGGCAGATGATCGCAGAGGTGGCGCGCTTCGTCCACCGTGGCGCAGGGGCGAATCGCATCGCAGCCGGCCGCCAGGGCATGTACCATGGTGGTGGTGGCGCGCAGGACATCCACGACGACGACAACACCGCCGGCCAGGACCTCGGGGGAAACCAGGGCCGGGGAGAGATGCACGTGCAGCGTTCGGCCAGCCATCCAGGTACTCTCGAGGTCAGTTGGCGGGTTGCTTGTGCGGAGGGAACAGCGTAATGCTCTCGACCCGGTCACCCCTGACCTCGAAGCCAATCCCCAGGAGTGGGTAGCGCCGGACCTCGACATGGCCATCGGGTAACTCGATGTCCTTGATCTCGGCCATCTCGTTGCGATAGCGTCGGAAGACCTGATCGATCCGGTCGTTGAGCGCTACCCCTCGGGCTGATTTTCCGGAGCGATGTTCGGAGATGACCGCCACGACCCGATCCTGGTGGAAGATCACCGTGATCCGCTCGTCCGGGGTGCGCATCGTCAGCAGATGCTTCATACCCTCCTCGGTTGGGAGGTCATCGGGGCGAAGAACGCGGCCCATCGCCTCCTTCCAGCGCGGGTTGATCCAGGGATTGCCGGGGAACTCCCGGGTTAGCCCCAGCCGTTTCTCGACGGCTGGCCGCTCCTCACCCAGGTGAACCTGGTGCAAGGTTTCCGGCCCCTCCGGGTATTGAGAGGAGGTCAGGTAGACCCAGCCCAGAATACCCAGCGGAAGGAGGACCAGGGCGGCCAGCGCCAGGGCGAGCCATCGCCTTCGTGGGGACGGCTGCTGAACTGCGGTGACATGGGTTACCGTGGAGGCGTTGGCCTGACGCGCCGCGACCAGGCGATCCAGCGAGCCGGGTGGAAGCAACAGTATGCCGCTGGCCTTGCCCAGTTCCTGCAGACGGAGATAGACCTCAAGGGCAGTGGAAGGACGGTCAGCGGGATTGGGTTGCAGGCACTGGTCCACCAGCTCCTGAAACGCTGGAGTCACCTCGGGGCACAACTCGTGGAGTCGCTTGCCATGAAGGTAGGGTAGCTGCCCGGTGAGCGACTCGAACAAAACCAGGGCGCTGCTGTAAAGATCCGAGCGCTGATCGACCACCTGGCCTGCCAGTTGCTCGGGCGACATGTAGCGCGGCGTGCCTAGGACCGCCCCCACGTGGGTGATCTGGTCGCCGGACGAGGGTTGCTCGCCGGCGTAGATTCGGGCAATCCCGAAGTCGAGGACGCGCAAATGCAGCCGTACCCCGGACTGGTTCAGCAGGAAGATGTTATCCGGCTTGATATCCCGGTGAACGATTCCCTTGCCATGCGCGTGAATCAAAGCCAGCAACAGCTGACCGGCCACCTGAATGACCGCCTTGTACGGCAGCACTCCAGACGATGCCATCCGTTCGCGCAGCGATTGTCCATGAAGGTACTCCATCACCAGGAAGGGCCCATGCGCCGGGTCGAGGCCAAAGTCGTGGACGACGACAATGTGCGGATCGGCCAGCTGGCTGGCGATACGCGCCTCGCGCTCGAACCGGGCATCGAACTCCGGCTCGTTGCGGAGATGCGGACTCATCAGTTTGACGGCAACCTCGCGGTCGAGTCGTTCGTCCACGGCACGGTAGACCTTGGCCATGCCGCCACCGCCGCGCAGCTCCACCAGGCGATAGCGCCCTCCGATCACCGCGGGCAGGTGCAGGTCGTCCACCACGGTTTGCCGCGCGCCAGCAGGAGTGGGCGAGGTTTCGAGGGGGCTGGTTTCAAACAACGGTGTCCCGTCGTTGGGGCAGAACCGAACCGTGGCCGACAGCACCTGTTTGCAGCGAGGGCATTGCATGGGCCGAACCTCGTTCCTCACCTGGCCGTTCGGAGTTGCCAGGCATCATCGAACAGCCCGGAGGTGACCACCTCGACCGAAGCGCCGGCCTCCCTGGCGGGTTTAATTTCCAGGATGGCATGATCGCCGAGCCGTGGATAGAGCAAGGCATTGGTTCCCTGGAAATCCTCGGCCCGAAAAGTGTGGCCGCTGTTCAGTACCACGTAGCGCTCCATCGCCAGAGGGCTGGGGTAGATCAGCGCGGGCACGTGCCGGGCCGAGTCATACTCTTTCTCACCCATCTGAAGGGTCTTGGCATTCCATCGCAGAGGAAGGCGCGGCAGCACCTGCTCGATTAGACTGTTCGAGGAAGGATCACCAAAGAGAATCAGGTTCCGGCTGGCGATGTCCTCGGCGGTCACCTCGGTGTCGTCCTTCACGGGTAGTTCGCCCCGGAAGTAGCGCGACCATTCTTTCTGGAACCGCTCCAGGTTATCCCGGGCGTACTTCTCGGTGGACTCGTGCCAGGGTTTTCCGGTGCCACGAACACACAGGAATGGCGAGGTGAAAGCATCATCGATCGGCCCCTGCTGGCCATGGTGTTTCCGCATCTGGCGAATGCGATCCACCATCAGCCGTTCCGCCGGAGCCTGCGCCCACTTGCCGTCCACACGATCGAGATAGACAAACAACTCGTTGGCGCGGGAGACCTGGGGTCGCACCGGTGCCAGTTTCTGCCCATCGATGGTGATGGCGATCGCCTCGCGCGTGGCTCCGGGCCACAGTGCCAGTCTCAGCTGCTTGACATTCGCCGACTTGATCGAAAAGCCATCCCCAACGCGCTCGGCATCGATGTGGGCGCGGTCGTAGTGTCGATCCAGGGCAAGTAGTTCGACCCAGTAGCACGAGGGATAGCGAAGCGTGTAGGTGACGAATCTCACCCGCGCGGGATACTCGGGCTTTCCTTTCTCCACATAGCGGGCATATTCTGCGAACGCCTTCTTCTGCCACTCTGGCGGAAACTGATGTCCCGTTTTCGGAGCGACGAGGTGACTCATCGGGATACCCAGCGTCTTCAACTCGGCCTGGATGGTGTCTGCCGCCAGCTTCTGGGGGTCGTCGTCACCCGAAAAGGCGACCACCGGGACATTCGCGGCGTTCTCCGCGTACAGGTAGGCATCGTAGATCTTGAGGCAGGCTTCCTGCGCGTCGTTCAGCTTCTCGGGCAGCCGGGGAATGTAACCGTGCGTTCGGGTGAAGCCCGCGCCGGGGCCCAGCACCACGAACTGATCTGGCCGATGCAGGCCGATTTGCCAGGTGCCAGCACCCCCCATCGAAAAGCCGCGTAACACGATGCGCCCGGGATCCAGGAACGGAGCCCGGCCCAGGTAGGCTTCAACGGCAAGGAAGTTCTCGATCGCCTCGAACACGTCGGCTTCACCAGCCCAGCGGTAGGCGTTGTTCCCGCGACCATAGATGTCGATTTGGACGAACGCCTGGTCTTTTGCCACCGGTTTGCCAGCACCATGCCGACTCAGGAAGCTGATCTCCGTCAGCCCGGCGTCGCGCCCGTGCAGAACGACGTGGATCGGATAGCGCTTGCGCTTGTCGGCACCATACTCGGCTGGGTAGCTGACGGCGAAAGGCTGCACCGATCCATCAATGCGCGACCGATAGGCGCGCGGCACCGTCTCGCCGGCTCCGTCGTACCAGGGTGTCTCGCCTCGAAGTTGCTGCGCGGCGCGGAGCAGGCCCTGATCGAGTACTGGTAGAATCTGTTTGGCCGCATCCCGATAGAATTCGCCGTGCTCGACAATCCACTGACCCGCTTTCAGATAGATCTCGATATCCGCCAGGGCCGGATCGCGCACACCGAGGCGCTGCAGCCGATCAATCGCCTCGGCCAGGCGAACCAGTCGCTTCTGGATTTGGCTAAGGGTGTCCTTGTCGGGCGGGGTAGTTTTGGGTGGAGGAAAGGTGAGAGCCGGTTGAGCGGCCAGCAGTGCCGCCAGGCCCAAGGTCATGAGAAACGCCAGGCCACGCATGGTCCGCACCTCCAGGGACATGGTTGCACCAGGAGTTCAGGACTCCTTGTCCTGTTTCATGACTATTCCGCCCCACCGCTACCAGCAAGGGTCAGCGACGAAGAGAAGCGGCCGGCAGCACCTGCAGCTGGAAGAGTACCTGCCCTTTCTCCGTTTCCTGCGTCAGCACTAATCGATCGAACAGATCGAGCAGGCTTCTGACATCGTCCAGGCGCTGTTGCATCGCCTCCCGACTCATGTCGTCACGCCCCATCAGTAGTGATGCAAGCTCGTCGTGGTGCTCTTTCAAATAGGCGGCCCAGCTGCGGAACGAGACCCGGAGCAGCGGAAGCGGGCCCGGTTTGATCATCGTCATGTTCGTCGGTTTTCCGGGGCGCAACCCCTCGGACGAGGTGGACAGTACCAGGAACCCATCGCGCAGGAGACAGGCGGGCTGGATGCCAGGGGGGAAGGCCTTGTCACCTTCCAGGTAGCGCACCCGGACTCCCTCCTGAATCCGGGACCGCAGGGCGATCGGTTTGTCTCGATGGTTTTTGTTGTGGAGGAGGACGACTAACTGCGTGGCCGAGATCAACGAGTTGAGCATGGCTTCATCGATGGGATCGTCCGCATTGCCTTTCCCCACCTCCAGGGCAAAGGTGGCGCGCGGCATCAGGTGCCTGGCGTCGCTCGGGGGCGCGGTCAGAATGAGACCCCAGCTGGGACCGACCTGCGGCAGCACCTCCTTGAACAGGTCCTTGCCCAGGACAGCGCTGACGGAATGATCCAGCTCGAACCGGGCCGCCTGACGAGTGCGGGCTGGCATGGCCAGCAACACTGTCTCGACCAGGGGAGCCAGGGCAAATCGGCTGGCTATCACCAGGAGTGCATCGTCGGGCGCCCGGGCCCAAATGGCCGAGGGACGGGCGGCCTCAGTCAGTAACCGCTGGGCTGGAAGGGGCAACTCCTCGGTGGTCGCCCGGATGCTGAGCGTGATGCGCACATCGCGGTCCAGATGAAGGGCCAGCCCCGCCCCCTGAAACGCCTTCCAGAGCCGGGGCGAAACCCCAGCCGATGGTTCCGTCGATTTCTGCTCGACCGCCTGATCCCACGGACGCGGATTCAGCAGGAGGCCCACGAAACTCGATTCGAGCTGATGCGCCTGAAACTGCCGGGCCAGGCTGGCTCCCGCGTCGTTCCGGGCACTCCGGGTCATCGCCTCTTTCAGGAAGCCTTCCTGACCGGAGAAGATCAGAATCGGACCTTGCACAGCGTAGAAGGTGCTGCTCTCGCCCTCAACTCGCTGGAAATACTTTTGCTTCGCGTGATCCCTCGCTTCGTGGCGAATCTTCGGATTCTCGCGATCCAGTTCGCGGAGTTTCTCGAGGACGGTGGCCAGGAGTTTCTCGTCTCGCACCCGGAGGAGAAACAGGCCCTGCTCTTGGTCGGGCCGGTCCGTGGGGCCGGGTCGGTAAGCAAAAGCGGCGCAGTCTCCCAGCAGTTCGTCGCGCAGTTTGGGCAAAGGTACATCGATGAGCCGGCAGACCCGGTCCACGGCCAGCAGGGCCTCTTTCCATTCCTTGGAGGCGAGCAACTTTTTCTGGATGGGAAGGCTGCTCCAACGTTTGGCGAAGGGAGACGCAGACAGTTCCGCCCAATGTTCGCGCAGGTTCTGCACAACCACGCAGAAACCCACATCCGGAGGAACAAACCGGAAGAGTTCGTCGCGCGGCTCGGCCGCCCGGGAAGTCAGGCCGGGAAGGCCAGCAACCACGAGGAGGAGGGAGATAATCTGGGGGAGGATGGCAAGCCGCATGAGGAGATCCAGGGAATCAGCCGGGCCGTTTACCTGACGCAGTGAGTCGAGCCAGGGGAAGATCACGCATGAACAGGCCGACCGCACGCCGGGCGGAATCAGCCACTGGCGCCACGGTGGTCCCCACCGTCGTGCCGGCTTCCATGAGCGATTCCAGGGGTGGCTCGAGGCTAGCAGGGAGCGTGGGCATCGGATCGAGTGGCCTGGCATCCATCGGAGGAAAGAGCCCCGCGGTGGTTTCCAGGGTTTCCTCGGCTGTGCGCGTGGTCAGAGCCACCACCGCAGCCCGCGCCTCCTCCACCGACTCGCGCAGCGGAGCCGGTGGCGCCGGCGCCTCAGCCATCGGAGTGAATGTTTTGTTCTGCTTGGGATCGTTGGATGAACCCGGCGTGGTGACGCTGAAGCGCCAGGCAGCTACAGCGAGTATCAGCGAGGCGGCCAGCGCGATCAAGGCCCACACCTCGTAGTGCGGTCGTTTGGAGGCCAGGCGCGTGCCCGGTTGAGCCTGCACGGCCAGAACGATGCGGTCCGTCAGGTCGGGAGGAGGGCAAGGGGGTGTCAGCAAGGTTAGACCGCGCAGCAACTTGCGGATGGCACCCTGGTCGGCGGCGCAGGCCGAACAACTTTCCAGATGGCTGGCGAGTGTGGCGGCCGACCCGGTGCCATCCAGATGCTCCTGCAACAGTTTTTCGCCGACCCGGCAGCTCATGCTTGATGAATCTCCACGAGCAGAAGTTGGACATAGGTCATAGTTGCGGGATCTCTTCGTCGGGGACCATGCCGCGTTCACGCAGGCGGGCCAGGATTTCTAACCGAGCGCGGTGCAACCAGGTCTTGATCGTACCCACCGGCCGCTCGAGGGCCTGGGCGATGAATTCGTAGGGTTGGCCCTGTTCGTGAAACAGGAGAAACACCGTTCGATAATCCTCCCGAAGGAGATCAAGTGCGGCCTGGATCTCCGCGAGGAGTTCGCAGGAATCGTCCTGCGGCGAATCCGGAAGAATGTCCTGCAGGAAGGTCACCGTTTCGGGATGACGAGCCCGCTGCCCCATCCAGGTCCGGCAGCGATTGACGGCGATCCCCATGATCCAGGGTTTTAGTGGTCGGGACGGATCCCACCCAGCGAGACTGCGAAACACACGGAGGAAGACTTCCTGACAGACGTCCTCGGCATCCTGCCGGTGATGCAGGAGGCGGAAACAGAGGCCGAATACCTCGGTCTGAAACCGCGCCACCAGCAAACGGATGGCATCGGCATCCCCTGCCAGGCATCTTCGGACCACAGCTGCATCGTCCGTGGACAAGGAAGCCTCTCGCCTGAGCCGCTCTGAGAAAAAATACCTGTCTGGCACCTCAAGGTTTCATTCGTCCGGTCGAAGTGACTCTTGAGGAAGAATTAGCGGTCGCTAGCGCGCCGCAGCAGGTCCACGACTTCTTCCGGCGAGGTTTCTTCCAGCCGCTTGCCGCGTCGACGGAGTTCCTCGTTGAAGTAAATAGCGGTATCCTGCATGTGAGCATGGGTTTCTTGCGACCCGCCATATAGCAGAACCTGGTCGGCCCGGGTGATGCGAACCTCGTCGTCCTGATGATCCAGGCCGAAGCCAACAATTCCCCGGATTGTGCAGTTTGCGTCCGATGTTTCCCGTTTCACTGGGGAATCTCCTGGGTTGATCGGTGAGGTTGGCAGCGATGCTGCGTCTGATATTCACCAGGATGAGAGCGCTGCGCCAGGACTTCTACAGTATAATAGATGAAATCATCCCTGCGAACCTTCAGAACCTAACGCCGCCAGCCGCACAGGACCTGTCTCACGCCCAGCTGGATGCTCCTGACTCCGGGAGAAACCATGATGACGCCCTTGCGAATCCTTCTGGTAGAGGATAACCCGGTCAACCAGATGGTGGCCCAGCGCATGCTGGAGAAGGCCGGTCATCGGGTTGTGGTCGCAGAGAACGGCCGGCAGGCGCTCAATCGCCTCTCAGTCGAACCAGTCGATCTTGTCCTGATGGATCTGCAAATGCCAGAGATGGATGGCCTGGAAGCCACCCGCACCATTCGCTCGCAGGAAGCGGGCACCAACCGACGCTTACCCATCCTGGCTGTCACCGCCGATGCCGTGGGGGGCGACCGCGAACGCTGCCTGGCGGCTGGGATGGATGCCTATTTAACCAAACCGGTGCAATCTACCGCCTTGCTCAAGGCCATCCACGATGTCCTCGGCACCGCTCGTGGCATGATCTAAGCCGTTCCCCTGTCCAGCGCTATGCGCTCGTGGTTGGGCTGATCGGGACGAGCGAACACCATGGTCGTTTCGTCGAATCCGAATCGGTGGCGCAGATGTTCCACCAGCTGCTGGCGGACCAGGGCATGGCGCAGTGGCCCCCGCCGCTCCCGGGCCAGCGAGGTGGCCTCGTGGGCGGACGGAATCAGTCGGCACCAGGTCAGGTCCGGATCGACATTCAACACCGCGCCGAACAGGGTCATCTGCTGACGGATTGCCACTCCCACCGAGGCAATCTGTCGCTGTTGAACCAGGACCCCGGCCAGATCTGACCGACTGTGAGCCTGAATGGAAAAGTCGTCGAGCAGGTCGTGAAGTACCTGGTGCAGCAACGCCAGGTAGCCTTCCAGACTCAGCTGCAGCCGATTGAGACTGACAATCGGATAGATGGCCAACTGTCCGGGAAGGTGCAACACAGTTTCGCCACCTCGCGCCACCCAGCGGATGGGCCATCCCTGGCGGAGAAACTCCGGCGACGCAAAGGGCAGATCCGACGCCTTGCCGTGTCTCCCCACGGTCACGAAGGGCGGATGTTCCACGAGTAGTAGTGCTCCTCCCAGGGAGGATTCACCCAGACGATACACCAGGCTTCGCTGAAGCCGCAGCGTTTCATCCAATGACAGATTGCCCAGAAGGTGAACCTGCAGAAGACCCTGCGACGAGATACTCCCGCGCGCAGCTTCCGGATGCCTGACCACGTCGATTCCTCGTTGCTTTGTTCCGTCAGCAATTAACCTAGCAGTGCCATCGTCTCACTCGCAAGGGCGGTCATCCCTCCATTCCTCCAGTTCGCAGGGGATTCTGAACGAATCCAGCGGAGCCATCCTTGACACCCACCCGCCAGTGACTACCATGAAAATGAGACCCCGTCTCAACAAGGCTGCCATCCCCCTGGGAGTCACTCGTGACCATGGAGCCACTCCTTCCGCTGGAATGTCTGCAACCCGGCGAATGGGCCGAGGTAGCCGACGTAACTGGAGAGCCTGGCTGGGTGGGTAGACTGGGAGAGTTGGGCATTCGAGTGGGGTGTCACCTGCAGATGCTCCGCTGTGGTTCTCCTTGTCTGGTCCAGGTCGGCGGGGGCCGTTTGTCCCTGCGTGGCGACCATGGGATGCAGGTGCTCGTACGACCGCTGGCCTACCAACCTTGATTCTTCCCTCCCTGCCTTCGAGGTCCGCGTGACCAACAGTTCTCTGGCTCAATTAACTCCCGGGCAGCGCGGCCGGATCGTTTCTCTTTCCGGGGATCCCTCGGTCGTACAGCGGCTCATGGAAATGGGAATGCTCGAGGGCGACGAGCTGGAACTCCTGGCTGTTGCTCCCCTCGGTGATCCCATCGAGGTGCGCCTCCGAGATTATCGTCTTAGCTTGCGTCGGGAGGATGCCGCCCGCGTCGAGGTACAGCTGCTGTCATGAACTCACCTGCTACGTCGGCGCCGACTCGTCGGTTTGTTGCTGCCCTGCTCGGGAATCCGAACACAGGTAAGACCACTCTCTTCAACGCCCTCTCCGGGTTGAATCACCGCGTCGGCAACTACCCGGGTGTCACGGTGGAATCCAAGAAGGGCCACATGGTCTGCGACGGGCAACCGTTCGACCTGATTGACCTGCCTGGCACCTACAGCCTGGCGCCGCGCAGCCTGGACGAGATGGTGGCGGTGGATGTGATCCTCGGCCAGCAGCAGGGCGAGAGCCGTCCCGATGTGGTGGTGTGCATCGTCGATGCCTCCAATCTCGAACGTAACCTGTACCTGACCACCCAGGCGCTCGAACTGGGCGTGCCGGTGGTCGTCGCTCTGAACATGATGGACGTGGCGAAGGGGCAGGGGCTCGCCATCGATGTTCCCCTCCTGGCTGAGCGGTTCGGCGTTCCGTTCATTCCCATCCAGGCCAACCGAAAACAGGGACTCGATGCCCTGAAAACCGCCATCACCCGGGCGGTCGGTGCTTCGCCTCCTTCCCGCCAGCCGAGTTTTCCCGAGGCGTTTAATCGCGAGGTGGATCACCTCCGCACCCGCCTGGGCACCACAGTGCCGGTGTTCCTGGCTCGGCGTCTGATTCTGGATGTGGGCGGCTTCACCGAGCAGCGCTTTGCCGGGGTGTTGCAACAGGGGCTCGAACTGCAGCAAATCCGCGAACGTCTCGCTGCCGCGGGTTGCCCCGTGGCCGCTGTGGAGGCTCGCACCCGCTACGGATGGATTCGCGAGTTGACCTCCGGCAGCATTCAGCGTCCAGCCACGCGACCCACCACCTGGACCGACCGCCTCGACAAGGTGCTGACTCATCGGCTGTGGGGCACCCTGATCTTTCTGATCGTCATGCTCTTGGTGTTTGAATCGATTTACACCGGCGCCCGACCTGCCATGAAGCTGATCGGGGCCAGCCGCGATGCACTGTCAGGTGTGCTGGCCGAGGTGCTACCCGAGGGGCCCTTCACCAGCCTTCTGCTCGAAGGTGTGCTGAAAGGGGTGGGAGACATCCTGGTCTTTTTACCGCAGATTCTCATCCTGTTCGGGTTCATCGCGATTCTCGAAGACTGCGGCTACATGGCCCGGGCCGCCTTTCTGATGGATCGGTTGATGGCGCGGGCGGGTCTTTCCGGCAAGTCGTTCATTCCTCTGCTTTCGTCGATGGCCTGCGCCGTGCCCGGCATCATGGCGACGCGCGTGATCGAAGACCGCCGCGATCGGCTGGCCACCATGCTGGTTGCTCCACTGATGAGCTGTTCCGCGCGCCTGCCCGTGTACATCCTCCTCATCGGTGCCTTTCTGACGGTCGGTTACCCATTCTGGTTGCCCGGCCTGGTCATGTTCTCGATGTACGCCCTTGGTCTGGTCCTCGCCCCACTCATCGCCTGGATGTTCAAGCGGACCTTGTTGCGAGGCAAAACGCCTGTCTTCGTCCTTGAGATGCCTGCTTACAAGTGGCCCAGTGTCGCCGGTATTCTCCGCCGGGTGTTCGATGCTGGCTGGATGTTCGTCCGCCGAGCCGGCACCGTCATCCTGGCCTGTTCGGTGATCATCTGGATCCTGTTGAACTATCCGATGGGTGACTATCCCGCACGCCTGGCCGCCGCCCGTGAGAAAGGCGAAGCCGCCAGCGAGGAGCAAAACCAGATTCTGGCCGAGTGGAAACGGCATAGCATCCTGGGCCGGGTGGGACGCGCGATTGAGCCTGCCGTGCGCCCGCTGGGTTGGGACTGGCGCGTGGGCGTCGCTGTCCTGGCGAGTTTCCCGGCGCGCGAAGTGGTGGTGAGCACGCTGGGAATCATCTACCAGGAAGGCGAGGTGGACACCGAGGAGATCCGCGAAGCCTGGGGCCCTGGGCTCGTCGAAACCGGGCTGGGAAAGGCCCTGCGCAACGCTCGGTGGGATGAAGATCCCTCGAAACCGGTGTTCACCGTCCCCGCCGCCGTCTCGCTCATGGTGTTCTTTGCCCTGTGCTGCCAGTGCGCCTCCACCCTTGCCGTCATCCGGCGAGAGACCGGCACCTGGCGCTGGCCGGTCTTTACCTTTGTTTACATGACCAGCCTCGCCTACCTTGCGGCCCTGCTCGTGTTCCAGATCGGCTCTCGGCTGGGTTGAAGCTTCTCCCTGAACGAAGCACCCCTGTCTCGTCGATACAACCATTGGAATCCGGACAGTCCGCGCCGTCGTTGTTCGTTCGCGGCCTTGGGAGGCCTGCATGCGCCAACTGGAGTCATCCTGCCCCTGGACGCACCTCCTTCCTGGGGCGCTGATCTGCCTGGTTTGCCTTGCTTCGATGCTAGTCGCGCAGGCTCCCCCGGCGGACACTCCCGTTCCGCTTCCGCCACTGGTAATGCCACCGGCGGAGGACCGCCCACTTCCCATCAATCTTCCCACGGCCCTGAAACTGGCGAATGTCCGTCCTCTCGACATTGCCCTGGCGTCGCAGCGCATTCAGGTGGCCCAGGCTGAACTCGACCAGGCGAACGCCCTGTGGATCCCGTCGCTGTTCCTGGGTGCGAACTACACCCGGCACGATGGAAAGATCCAGGATATTCACGGCAAGGTGTTTCCCACCAGTCGTAGTGCCTTACTGGGTGGCGTGGGTCCTTACATGGTCTTTTCCGTCAGCGATGCCCTCCTGGCGCCGCTCGCGGCCAGGCAGATAGTGGTGGCTCGTGAGGCCGACGCCCAGGCGGTCGTCAACAACACGTTTCTCGATGTGGCCGAGGCCTATTTCAACGTCCAGCAGGCACGGGGGGAGGCAGCCGGTTCGCTCGATGCAGCGCGCCGCGCCGAGGATGTGGTTCGCCGCACCCGGTTGCTGGCCGAGGGGTTGACTCCTCGGGTGGAAATCGACCGGGCAGAGGCAGAACTGGCTCGCCGGCAGCAAGCGGCCGAGCAGGCCCAGGAACACTGGGAAACTGCCAGCGCGGAACTGGCTCGCATTCTGCGGTTGCCTGCTTCCGCGCTGGTGGTCCCCCTCGAACTACCTCACCTCCGGGTGGAACTGATCGACCTGCGCCAGGAGGTGGACGAGCTAGTCGGCATCGCGCTGCAGCATCGCCCCGAGCTTGCCCGGGATCAGGCCCTGGTCCAGGCGACTCTGGCTCGTTTGCGCCAGGCACGTCTACGGCCATTACTTCCCGGGGTGATGTTGCGCGGCAATGGCACCAATCCTGGTGGGACGCTCTCCACCGGCTACTTCGGCGGCGGCATCAACGACGATCTCTCGAACTTTGGAATGCGCAACAGCGTTGATGTGCAGGTGCTCTGGGAGTTGCGCAATCTGGGGTTCGGCGATCTGGCTTCCATGCGCGGTAAACAGGCGGAGAATCAGGCCGCCGTCCTCGAACTGTTGCGCACGCAGGATCGAGTGGCCTCCGAGGTGGTCAAGGCGCTGGCCCAGGCACGTCGGGCCGCCCAGCGCCATGGCCTGGCGGAACGTGGGCTTCGCCGAGCGCGAGAAAGTGCCGAGAAGAATATCCTGGGCCTGGGGCAGACGCGCCGGGTCGGGGACGTGAACACCCTGGTCTTTCGTCCTCAGGAAGTGGTCGCGTCGATCCAGGCGCTCGATCAGGCCTACCACGACTTTTTCACCGCCACTGCGGATGTGAATCGGGCGCAGTTTCGGCTCTATCGTGCCCTGGGGCATCCTGCTCAGCATCTCGCGATGGCCACGCTTCCTCAGCCCTACCCGATAGCCATATCCGATCTGCCGGTGCTTCCTCCGCCTGTACCCTGATCTGGTCGAGATCGCTCATTTCCTTCCTCCCCGCGTAGTAGATAACCCGGCGGAGGCAGAGTACCATACAGACACGCCACCTTCCCTAGCCAGCAAGTGTGTCATGAACCCCATTCAGATTGCCCTGCGACGTCCCATCACCATGCTGGTGCTCATGGTCGCGCTGCTGGGTGCGGGTGGCCTGGCGCTGTCGCGCATGAAGGTGGATATCTTCCCCGCCATGAATCTGCCCGTGGTCTACGTCTGTCAGCCTTACGGAGGGATGGACCCGCAGCAGATGGAGGGGTTGATCGCCAACTTCTACGAGTATCACTTCCTCTACATCAACGGCATCCACCACGTCGAATCCCGGAACGTCCAGGGCGTCTCCCTGATGAAGTTGTTCTTTCATCCAGGGACCGACATGGCCCAGGCGATGGCAGAGACCGTGGGCTACGTGAACCGTAGTCGCGCCTTCATGCCGCCGGGTACCGTTCCGCCCTTCATCATGCGGTTCGACACCGGAAGCGTGCCTGTGGGCTACCTCGTGCTGTCGAGCGACACACTCTCGGTCGAGCAGATTCAGGACCAGGCGCTGTTTCGTGTCCGGCCGATGTTTGCCAGCATCCCCGGGGTGTCTGCGCCGCCTCCCTTCGGGGGCAATCAGCGGACCGTGGTCGTTCGGGCCGACCCGAACCGTCTGCGCAGTTACAACGTCTCGGCTGACGATGTGGTGCGCGCGGTCTCGGCGGGGAACACCATTAGCCCTTCCGGAGTGATTCGCACCACCACCTCCATGCCGCTGGTCCCGAGCAACGCCATGGTGGTCAAGCCGCAGGAACTGGGCACTATTGCGATCAAGCCGGGTGTCTTTCTCCGGGATGTAGCTCCCTCGATTGAAGACTCCAGCGACATTCCGACCGGCTACGCCCTGGTGGATGGCCGACGGGCCGTGTTCATCCTGGTGACGAAGCGGGCCGATGCCTCGACGCTCGACGTCGTTCGCGGAGTGCGCGAAAACATCCCAAAGATGCAGGGAGTGTTGCCGAGCGACATTCGCGTCAGTTTCGAGTTCGATCAATCGCCCTATGTGACCAACTCGATGAAGAATGTCGCCCTTGAGGGAAGTCTGGCGGCTCTGCTGGTGGGGCTCATGGTCCTGGTCTTTCTGCGCGACTGGCGCAGTGTCCTGGTGGTGGTGTTGAACATCCCCCTGGCCCTGGTCGGCTCGCTGGTGGCGCTGGCCCTGTGTGGACAGACCATCAACCTGATGACCCTGGGTGGGCTCGCACTCGCGGTAGGCATCCTGGTGGACGAGGCCACGGTCGAGGTAGAGAACATCCATGCCCAGCTGAACCACACCGACTCGGTGGCCCTGGCCGTGCGTTGCGGAAACGCCGAGACGGCCGTGCCTCGCTTGCTGGCCATGTTGTGTATTCTCGCGGTGTTTCTGCCCACCTTCTTCATGCAAGGTGCCGCCCGGGCGCTCTTCGTGCCTCTCGCCCTGGCCGTGGGATTCGCCATGGTCACCTCCTATCTCCTGTCGAGCACGTTTGTACCCGTTCTCTGCGTCTGGTTGCTCCGCAAATCAGCACACCCCGCCTCACACCAGGAAGCTGACACCAGACCAGGATGGCTAGCAGCTGGGTTCCGGGCCTGGTTGTTTTGGGCCACTCGATGGCGCTGGGTGGTGGTCCCCGCCTATCTGGGGGCGGCCCTAGGTGGGGTTCTTCTCCTGAGCCAGGGAGTGGGCACGGAGATATTCCCCCAGGTGGATGCCGGCCAGTTTCAGTTTCGTCTGCGCGCTCCAACCGGGACTCGCATCGAACAGACCGAGGCCATTACGCGCGAGGCGTTGGACTTCATCAAGAAGACGGTTGGATCCGACCAGGTGGAGATCAGCCTGGGATATGTAGGTGTGGTTCCGTCCAGCTATCCGATTAACAGCGTCTACCTCTGGATGGGCGGTCCTGAGGAGGCTGTCATGCGAGTGACCCTGCGGCGCGGTGCCGCCCGGATCGAAGATCTGAAACGGCAACTGCGCGACAACCTCCCGGAACACCTGCGCGCCTGGACTGCAAACAAGTGGATTGCCGAGGGGGAATCGCCCGACCGGGTCCATCGCCGGCTCGAGGATCTGCGACTCTCCTTTGAACCCGCGGACATCATCAACGAAGTGATGAGCTTCGGCTCGCCCACACCGATTGAAATCGCGGTCAGTGGTCCGAAGTTGGCCGACAATCGCGCCTTCGCCGAGAAGCTGCGGGCCGAACTGGGCAGGATCGACTCCCTGCGCGATCTGCAATATGGCCAGGCGCTCGATTATCCGACCATCGAGGTCCAGATTGACCGAGAGAAGGCCGGCATGACCGGCGTGACTGCGGAGGAGGTGGCACGTTCACTGGTGACTGCCACCTCTTCCAGTCGATTCGTGGTCCCCAACTACTGGCGCGATCCCGCCTCCGGCATCGGCTACCAGGTGCAGGTGGAGATCCCACACGCCTGGATGAAAGGTATCACCGACATCGAGACGGTGTCGATCAAGCAGCAGGGCGGAACACCGTTGTTGCTGCGCGACGTGGCCGAGGTGAAGGAGGGCACCATGCCTGGAGGACTGGATCGCTACAACATGCGCCGCCTGGTGAGCATGACTGCCAACATCGATGGCGAGGATCTGGGCGGCGTGGCCGAACGCATCTCCGCAGCCATCGCTGCCTGTGGCGCGCCACCGGCCGGCGTGCAGGTGGATGTCCGGGGCCAGGTCACTCCCTTGCGAGACATGGTGCGCGGCCTGACCTTCGGCCTGATCGTGGCGGTGGTGGTGACGGTGCTGCTGCTCACGGCGTACTTTCAGTCGGTGCGGTTGGCCCTGACAGCGCTGGCCGCCGTCCCTGCGGTGCTGTTCGGGGTCGCAGCCATGCTGCTAGCGACGAGAACGACTCTCAACATCCAGTCGTTCATGGGCGCCATCATGGCCATCGGCGTCGCGGTGGCGAACGCCATCCTCCTGATCACCTTTGCCGACAACCATCGGCGCGAGGGCCGCTCCGCGAGCGAGGCTGGTATCACCGCTGCGTTTGCTCGCTTGCGTCCCGTCGCCATGACCAGCCTGGCCATGATGGCGGGCATGTTGCCGTTGGCCCTGGGACTGGGGGAAGGCGGCGATCAGATGGCACCCCTGGGTCGCGCCGTTCTCGGTGGGTTACTGGCATCCACCCTGGCCACACTCGGGCTCTTACCCGCGGTGTTCACCCTGTTATTGCACGGGCGATCCATAGCTTCAGTCTCCCTGGATCCATTCGATCCTGAGAGTGCGTATCATGTCGTCTCCACGGAATCTCACCCGAAGAGCGAAGCCCATGGCTAAGCGAGTGATCGTGGCCCTGTTGATCGTGGCGCCTCTGATCGGCTGTCAGCGAGGCACAGCGCCGGCGCGCTCGGCTTCGACTGGCGAGGAGGCCCCAGCTTCCATTGAGGTAGTGAAGCCAGTAGCCCGGACGCTGCGCCGCATGGTGGACATTCCGGGCGCGGTCCTGCCGCATGAAGAAAGCCAGCTGTACGCCCGGGTGCCGGGTTACATCCAGCGGATTCTGGTGGACATCGGGCAGCCGGTGAAAGGCCCTCGCCTGGATGCCTCGGGCAACCCGACTGAACCGGGGCAGATCCTGGCCGAGATCGCCGTTCCCGAGCTGACCGAGGAGCGGAATCACAAACGCGCGCTGGTTCGCCAGGAAGAAGCCATGGTGGAGCAGGCCAGGCGCGCACTGGCAGCTGCGGAGGCCAACATAGCCTCCACGGAAGCCGCCGTGGTGGAGGCTCGCGCCAGTGAAGACCGCTGGGGGTCCGAGGCACGGCGCATGACGCGCCTGGTCGATGGCGGCGTCATGGATGTGCAAACGCTGGACGAAACTCGAAAGCAGCACCAGGCATCCACCGCGCGAGTTCAGGCCGCCGCAGCAGCGGTGAAGAAAGCCCGGGCCGATCGCGACAAGGCCGAGGCCGATGTGGGCGCTGCCGAGGCTCGAGTCGAGGTGGCCCGGACTGAGGTGCGACGCCTGGATGCCATGCTGGTTTATGCCCAGGTTCGGGCTCCGATCGATGGAGTGGTCACGCGCCGACGGATCCACACTGGCGATTTTGTTCAGCCAGCCGCCGCCCGGGGCGATTGCATGTTCACCATCTCGCGCCTGCATCCGGTCCGGATTGTCCTCGAAATCCCCGAGGCAGACTCTGGCCTGGTCGCCGAGAAGACTCTGGTGAGTCTGAGCGTGCCCGCGCTGCGGCCCATTCCCTTTCAGGTGGCCATCACGCGCACTTCGTGGTCGCTCAATCCAGGTAGCCGAACCCTGCGTGCCGAGATCGATCTACCCAACCCCGACGGCAAGGTGCGGCCAGGAATGTACGCCTATGCCCGTGTCACTGGAGAACACCCGGCTCGCTGGGCGCTTCCTGCGTCCGCACTCATCCGACAAGGCGAGCAGTCGTTTTGCTTCCGCGTCCAGGGTGATAAGGTGGTGCGAACCCCGGTTCAGGTCGGTCGCACTGACGCCCAGTTCGTCGAGGTGGTGAAACTGCAAGGCGCCGATGCCTCCACCTGGATCGACTGGAATGGCGAGGAGGTGGTGGCTCTGCGCGCCAGCAACCTGACCGATAAACAACCCGTGCAAATCCGACCAGCGACCAAATGATCGAGGCGGATTGAGGTATTTAACATTCATCATGGTCCATTTGTCACTCGCTCGATGGGGAACTCTGCTGCTCCTGGTGTCGTTCCTGGGATGCGCCAAGGTGGCTCTCGGACAGGAACCCGCCCAGGCTGCCCTGCTGCAGCAGTACCTGAAGCGTCCTCCGCGTGAGAAGCAGGGCACGCCGCGGCGGGCGATGGAAACCTTCTGCTTTGCGCTGGATGCTTTCGATCGGCTTCCGGTGCTGCTGTCGGAAGCGATCGAGTGCCTCGACCTGGGCGACCGCAGCCGCTACCCGGCCGGCACCCCGGAGCGCCTCGCCGTTCAGCTGAACGAGATCATCGATGAGCTGTCGTTCAGCTTCGATAGCTTGCTCGACCGCGAGGATGGAAAGCCTGTCACCTTCTACCGCGACAAGGAACTGACCATCGAGCTGGTGCGAGGGAAGGACGGACTATGGCGCTTCAGTGCGGACACCGTCGAACGCATACCTTCCATGCGCACCATCATGATACCCCGGTCAAAGCAGCGCAACGCTTCGCGCGCGCTTCTGGCGGAAGGCATGGAAGATCCCACCTCCACCATGGTGGGGTTTCTCGAGCACGCCATCGCGGGAGATTTCCACTCGGCCGCGGCCCGGTTGGATCTCACGGGACTTCCTCCGGAAGAACGTAGTACACGTGGTCCCTTGCTGGCCTGGAAGCTGGGTTGTGTCGTCCAGCGGGCCGGCTTTCTCTATCGCCAGCAGATTCCCTTCGAGGCCGACGGCCCGCCGTATACCTGGAGCATCAACACCGCTGGTCGCATCATGGTGGAACGCGTGCGCCAGCCTGGGGGGAAAGACACCTGGCAGTTCTCCCGAAACACCGTCGCCACGATTGATGCACTCTGGGCCCACTACCAGGCGAGTCCGATTGACCTGCGCTACCAATTGGTGGGCATGGTGATCCCTCCGCCTCCCGAGAACCACCCGATGGCACAGCAGGGCAGCCGGGCGGCTCCAGAGTCGGTGCCTCGCGATCTGGCCTCTCCCCGTGATACCCTCCGCGCCTTCTTTCGTTTGATGGACGAGGCCGAGGTCGCTGACCACCATCTGGAGGAGGCGGGACGGTATCTCGACCTCAGTCACCTTCCTCCCGGTGAGGCGGTCCTGGCGGGACCCCGGCTGGCTGGCATGCTCCATGCTGTATGCCGGAAGATCACTCCGGACGTCAGTAGCATCTCCAACTACTGGAGTTCTCCCCCACAGGTGATTTCGGGCCCAAACGGCCTGCGTCTGGAGATTGTGCGCTGCCCCGATGGCTGCTGGCGGTTCAGCCGCGATACCGCGGCCCGGTTGCCGGCGATGTACGGTGCCATGAGTGGGCAGGACAAGGCAGGAGACGAGCATTCCGATGGCCTGGGTAGTCCGCGCGAGACGCTGATCACCTTCTTCCGCGCCGTGAACAATCGCCAGCCGCATGCGGCCAGCCGTTGCTTGAACCTGTCTCACATTTCGCCATCGGCGCGGGAGAACCTTGGGCCCGTCCTGGCGTTCAAACTCAAGAGCATCCTCGACCGGACCGGTCGTATCTACCTTCAAGAGATCTCCAATGACCACGATGGCCCACGCCTGGTGCTGTATCGAGGCACGTTTGGCCGGATCATCCTGGCGCGTTACGATTCGCAGGTAGGCAAGCCCTGGCTGTTCACCACCTCCACGGTGGAAGACATCGAGGCAATGTACAATCGCCTCCTCGATCAACCCATCGATACATCCCTGCTCGAATCCAGCCAGTATCGACTCGACCCTTCTCTCTGGCTGGAACCGGGTGTGTGGGTGCGGTCCCACATGCCGGCATACCTGCGCAATCCCATCTACTTGCTGGGACTCTACCAGTGGCCAGCCCTGGCTCTTGTCATCGCATTGTCTCTGATGTTCGCTTACCTCGTCGGGCGGCTTGCTCATCCCCTTCTTCGTGCCATTCTTCAGGGAAGCAGCCAGGCCGCCGAGACTGATCCCACCCGGGGACACCTTGGCTCGTTGCGACTAGTGGCCTTCCTGGTACTCCTCTACTATCTTCTCGCCTGGCTCGACCTACCCGTGGCGGTGGCATCCAACCTCTACGTGCTGGAAAAGTTGGTACTCACCATCGCGCTGGTCTGGGTCGGATTTCAAGCAACAGATATCCTTTATGGTTACTACCAGCGTCGTTGGGTTCCGGTCGGCGTGCGCTCGCTGGCGGATTTGATCGCGCCGTTCACCCGCCGGCTTACCAAGTTGACCTTGTTCATCGTGGGGGCGGCTCTGCTTGTCTATCAGTTTGGCCAGGGCGACAGCATGAAGCAGTTCCTGGCTGGTCTGGGCATCGCCGGCCTGGCAGTCTCCCTGGCGGCTCAGGACGCCCTGAAAAACGTCATCGCCACCATGTTGCTCATCAGCGATCATACCTTCCGCGTGGGCGATCGCCTGTTTCTGTCGGGCGACAAGGAAGGCGTGGTCGAGGAGGTGGGGTTCCGATCCACCAAGCTGCGCACTCCGGAAGACTCCATCATCACGGTTCCCAACGCCATCCTGGCTGGCGGAGCCATCGACAACCACGGCGTGCGATCCTGGAGTCGCATTCGCCTGCCGTTCTCGGTCATGGGCGATACGTCGCTGGAGAAACTCACTGGCTTTTGCGCCGATTTGCGTGGCTACCTGGCCTCGCGGAGTGACCTCGACCCACAACGATCAGAATTGCGTCTGACCGGCTTGAACGAAGCGGGAATCGGTCTCGAACTGGAGGCGTTCGTGCAGACCGAGGACCGTCTGGTGGAACATCGCTGTCGGGATGAAGTCATGCTGCAACTGATCGAATCGGCCCGCCAGCGCGGAGTTGAGCTGCGCGGCATCAAGAAATGATGGGACAGTCAGCAATCTGGCGCAGGGCCGAAGCGATTCCCTCAGAGGCCAGCTCCCTGGGCGAACTACTCCGGAGGACTCCCTCCCGGACAAAAACCAGGCTGACGGTCGTGAGTTCTCCCTCCACGAGGTGTTGTACCGCCCGGCTGGCCAGCGCGAGGCGCGGTTGCAACCGTTGCCAGCAGGCGTCGCGATCTCCCCTGGCAACTCGGTCGGTCAGCCACTCCAGGAGATGCCAGCATCCGTCTCGACCGCGGAACAGACAATCCAGGGTGCCTTCCACCCCAGGCAGAGGGGCTGACCCTTCCTGGGGAATCAGATAGCACACATGGCGGAGCATCCTTGTCGCCTGACCCAGTGTGGCACGCAGTTGCGACCGCGCGAACTTTTCCAGGCACGAGGCTAGCTCGGGAGCGTGGGTCGGCTGCAGCCACTTTTTCCAGCCGTCTTTCTCCTCGAAGTTCCAGCGTCCCAGGACATGACGCAGGTCGCGGGACACCTCATCGGATTCCGGTTCCTGCAACGGAAACAGCGTGTGGTTCTGTTCGATCTGACGCTCGATCTCCTGGATGCGCACCGGCTCCAGGCCTCGCAGATATTGCACCTGGGGGACCTCCGCAGGTGGCGTTGTTTGCGCGGTGTTCACCCTGGGTGGAGGAGTGGCAGGTAGCTTCGGTGGATGGTACTGGTCGGTCACGCGGACCGTGGGCACCTGGCCTGTATCGTCGGATCTTGGTTGTCCTGAATCCAGGTCGTATCGAGTGGCCAGCACCTGCATCCAGGTGTTTTCCAGCCGAGCCTCCGGATCCAGCGAGGCCGAGAGGATGAGCAAATCGCGAGGCCGGGTGCAGGCGACGTACAGGGTGCGGAGATCCTCGGCGCGTTCTTCCAGGGTTTCGCGAGCCTGGTACAGGCGCCAGCCGAACGGGGAAAACAACGACTCCTGCTCCTCCTCAGGAGGGCGGGCCACACAGCCCAGGGTGCGATGCCAGACCACCGGGGGCGGAAATCCACCTCCCTGGCGCGCGGCCAGGTCGGGAACGATCACCACCGGGAATTCGAGCCCTTTGGCCTGATGGATCGACATGATGCGAATCACGTCGGCTTTTTCCGGTTGGGTCGCTGCCTGTTCTTCGCGCGGCTGAGTAGCAATGAAATCACCCAGCCGGGCGATGAAGTCCGACAGGCCAAACAGACCGGATCGATCAAAGGTTCGGGCCAGGTCGATTAGCTTCCAGAGGTTGGCGAGCTTGCGGTCGCCCAGGAATTCCATCTGCAGGGCAGCGTCGTAGCTGGAATCTGCGACCACCTGTTGAAGTAGTTCGGCGATCGGAAATGTATCCTTGATGTTGATCCAGGCCTGGATTTGCTCGGACGCCCGGAGCGCCCGGGAGTGCTGATCGGCAGGAAGGCTGTCGCAGGTGGCAGGATCGGTCAGCCCTGCCCATAGGCCGTCAGCGTGTTCGGACAGACCCAGCAATGCCTCGTCGCTGAGGCAGAAGAACGGCGAACGCAGGGTACCAGCCAGGCTGACGTGATCTTCCGGGTTGTTCAGCGTGCGGAGCAGATTCAGCACATCGTAAACCTCCTGCTGCGCGAAGAATGCCCGACCGCCGACCAGGTAGTAATCGAGCCCGTGACGTCGCATCGCCGCCTCGTAGATGTGGACGTTACTCATGGCACGAAAGAGCAGCACCACATCTCCGGGACGCACCGGACGCACCATTTTCGTATCGCCGTCCAGAACCGGATATTTCGCATCGAGAAGGGAGAGTATGCGCCGCACGATCCATTCGGCCTCGGCGGCGCGAGCGTCACTCACCGAATGATGCTCTTCTCGCGGACACCAGAGAAACTCCACGCAGGGTTCTTCATGGTGAGGAATCACGTGGGGAATCAGCGGTTCGTAGTCTTCGACCGCATCAGCCATCAGGTGGTTGACAAACTGGAGGATGCCGGGCTGAGACCGGAAGTTCTGAGTGAGCGTTTGTTTCCCTTCAGGCTTCATGCTCTCGCGCAATGCTCGAAACAGAGAAACCTCGGCCCCACGGAAGCGATAGATCGACTGCTTGTGGTCTCCGACCGCGAACAACTTCCCGTGCGCCAGGCCCTCTCCAACCAGCAGGTGGATCAGTTCCATCTGCACCGGATCGGTGTCCTGCAGTTCATCCACCAGGATGAATTTGAAGCGACTCTGCAGTTGCTGGCGCACCGAGGGATGATCGCGCAGGAGATTTCGCGCCCGGGTGAGCAGATCCTGAAAATCGACGACGCCCGCCTGCTTCTTACGCTCACGATAGCTTTCCAGCACCGTCAGCGCCACCCGGATCCAGCGCTGCCCGACCAGGACTGCCTCGGTGACTTCTTCAGGGTCGGCCTCGAAGGTTTCCCAGTTGATCTTCCCCAGCTCGGCGCGAAACGCCTCAAAGGCTTCCTTGATGCTCTTGTAGATGGTCGGGTCGGGCCAGGCTTTCACTCCAACCCGGCCCACCTTGGCCGCTTCGCTGAGACGTTTGATCGCCTGGGGAAGGTCGCTGGCGCGGGGCAAATCGGGCGTTTCGCGCAGGAGTAACTCCACGGGTTCCGACATCGCTCCGGGCAACGGCGGATGGCGGCGTAACAGCCCCAGGCAGGTCGTAATGGCTGGGCGGGTCTTCACCACCATGTCGAGGTGGTTGGGAAGAATCTCCTGGTGGGCCTGGTCGATCCATTGTTGCGCCAGCGTCGCGGGCCCTTCGGACGACCAGGTGAGCCAGCGTTCTTCGTCTTGATCGCGCAGGAGATGATCCATCCCCCCCACCAGGGCGCGCCAGCCATACAGAAGCACCAGGTGACGAAGATCGTCGGCCACCGGGGTTTGCTCGAGCAGGAGTCGCTGCAAGGTGGAGTCCAGAGACTCCTCACGCAAGTTGAAGGCCAGCATCTCCTCGAGTACCTCGAACGAGGGGGCGATGCCGGTTTCCAGAGGAAATTGTCGGAGCAGGGTGCCGCAGAAGGCGTGAATGGTGCTGATCGAGGCCGATTCCAGCGCCTGCAGGTGACGTATCCAGCGGTCTGCCTCCGTGTCGTCCTTGGCGTGATGAATCTCCTTCGTGATCGATTCGCGGATTCGGCTTCGCATCTGCCGAGCGGCTTTCTCCGTGAAGGTGATGGCGACCAGCTGACTCACCTCGGTTTCACGCCTCAGATGAGTCAGGTAACGTCCGGTCAGTACCTGCGTTTTCCCGCATCCGGCACCCGATGAGAGAACGATCGACACGTTCTGGGTGTCGATGGCACGTTGTTGCTGCTCGGTGAAGGCGACCCTGGGTTCACTCATGCCGGAGGAGCCTCCATGCTGGGCAAGGGAAGGTCCCAGGTTTTTCCGGTGGTGCGGGCCTGCGAGATGCGACAAATCGGTCCGTAGGCGCAGGTCCTGGTGCAATCCTCGGTCCGGGGTGCCAGGGGGAACTGTCCCTGGCGAATGCGCCGGGCGATGGTGGCCACCCAGCTGATCAGCTGCTGCCGGACGGCCTCCCAGATCTCGCGCTGTTCGAGCCAGGCGGCCTTGTTGCGAGGTGGTAAGGCGAGCTTGGGCCCACCATCGCTCACCATCCAGTAGAACAGGCCCAGTGGCCGCGCCTTCCGACCCTGGTAGAGCACCTCCGC
Source organism: Gemmataceae bacterium (assembly GCA_046350255.1). Lineage (GTDB taxonomy): Bacteria > Planctomycetota > Planctomycetia > Gemmatales > Gemmataceae > CALDUY01. The sequence goes on along the minus strand of JAXMAV010000006.1, from coordinate 251,636 downwards.
CACGGCCAGGGCATACAGCGTCAACTGCAACTTGTGGAAGGCCGCCAGCTCGCTACTCACGTAGTTGGATGCCCGGCCGGTCTTGTAGTCAATCACCCAGAAGACCATCTCGTCGTTCCATTCCGCGACATCTACCCGGTCGATCCGTCCGCCCAGGCGCACCTCGATGCCTTCGTGGCAAAGCACAAGCGGAAGATTACCGGAGGAATCGGAGCCGGGAAGACCGAAATCGACCTCGAAGTGGGATGGTTGCGGCTGAATCCCCAGCTGTGTCCAGGGCTCCAGGAACTTCGTCCACTGGCTGCGATAGCGCCGGCCATCGCGGAGACAGCGCTGGCCCTCCAAGCGCCATAACTCCTTGCCGGCCAGGCCCGAGGTACGGTTCACGTCCTCCTCGATCACCAGCTGCAGCTGATGAAGGAACTCCTCGCCCACCTGCTCAGACGGCGCATGGGTACCTCGTTCGCGCAGTTGACGATGCAGCCGGGCCAAAGCTCGATGAAAGGCCATGCCACGCCGGGTGACCTCGACCTCTTCGCGCGGATCTTCAAGCGGCTGGAGTCGAAGCACGTGCCGTAGAAAGAACCGGAAGGGGCAGGTGATGTAGTCTTCCAGTGCTGTGGGACTGATCACCTTCCGGGCGGAAAACTGATCGGCCACGCGACGGACCAGGTCCGCCTCTTGAATGAGCCCATCGAATCGGGTGAAGTGCTTCTCGTGGAAGCGAGCGCGGGCCAGGCTGGCCATGGCGTCCAGCTGCTCGCGCTGACGCGAGGAAAGAGACCCGGCCGCGGCTGGCCAGCTGGCTCCCACCTGCACCCGATACTCGGTCGCGCCCTGCGGTACTTCGAGGAAGTAACGATCCAGTGGCATGGATCGGGCCTCCACTGGCACTGCATGTTCGGCGAAGCAGGTCAGGGCCATCTGGAGATATGAGCCAGCCAGCAGTTCCTGGCCCCGCTCATCCACCGCTGGGTAGCAGAGCACCAGTTGCTCGGTGGCCTGGACCAGCACGTCGTGAAACAGCGCCTTCTCGCGGGCTTCGTGCTCGGCGGCCTCGATCCTCGCGTGGTCCGGACTGATCAATCCTTGCAGAAAAGACTCTTGGGGAGGGGCCGGGTAGCTCTTTTCGCCCATGCCCAGCACGAAGCGCACCTGCGTGGTGCGATGCCTGGCCTGCTCGGGCGTCAACACGGCCACATGACCCGCCAGGGGAGCGATCACCTGGCGATAAGCTCGACGCGCCAGGGAGGTCAGTCGCTGGACGAAAGTGCGACGATCCATCAGCCCGGGGTGTTGTTTTCGCTCGCGCGCCAGCCAGATGTCGAGTTCGGTGCGCAGCAGTTCCCAGGCTTCGTGGCCGGCTTCGTCCTGCAGCAACCCGATTTCCTGGGCGAACCACGACAACCAGGCGACGTGGTTTTCCAGCGGAGCCAGGCCAGGCGCTTCCTGCCACAGATTCAGGAAATGACGCAGATATGCCTGGCACTCGGCGGCCAGATGATGAGTGCGCAGACGGCGCGACTCCTCGGCTGTTTCATCCTCCAGACCAGGTTGGGGCTGTTCTGCCCAGCGCTGCACTGCCTGCAGGTAGGCTTCGCGTCCGTGCGGCACTCCCAGGAGACGTAGCAGAGCCTCGGCTTTGCGGGCCAGGGCAGGGTTACCCCAGGAAGGACGAAACTGGGTGTGGCGAAGCACCGCGGTTAGGCGGCGGAATGCGAACTCCTCATCGGGCACGCGCAACCCCTGGAGCAAGAGACCGATTGATGGCAACCAGGCCAGGGGGATCGATTCGTCCAGGGCCAGGGGTAGACCATAATCGCGAAACGTGGAGCGCAGCAGGTCGGAGTAGTTTCCAGGTTGACGCACCACCAGATCGATGGCATCGGGCGATAGTCCGCTCTGCAGCATCTGCTTGACCCGCCGCGCGACCAGGCGCACCTCGCCGGTCACCCCAGCCCCCTGGATAACTGACACGCCATCGGCGCAGTTGCCTGGCTTAATGTGGCGCAGAGGCCGAAACAGCTGCTCGCTCAGATGATGGAGCCCGGTTGGCTCCTGGCGCGCAACCATCGGCAATCTGGGTTTGTGGGGCTCTCGTTTCTCCCAGAAATCGAAAGTCTGACGCGCGAAAAGAAACAACTCGGTGCGCGGATCGCTTGCCTCATAACGTAGGGCGATGTGGACCTCCTCGACCACTTCGACAAGTGCTTCGAGTAAGGCGGTTTCGGCGGGTGTGTACTCGGAAAAACCGTCCACGATCACCACACGCACCGCCTCGAGATCGGGCCCCACCTTCTGGCGAATGCGAGCGAGGGTGTCCTGATGACAGGAAGCAAAGTCGGGGTGGGCTGCCTGCCTGAGACCCTGGCGGTAGGCCTCAAAGATGCGACCAAGCTCCCTCGTCTGGCCTGAACCCTGCGCCGGTGGCATGGGAGCGCCCGACTCCTCGGTCATCGCATCAAAGGCAGCCCGCATCTGTTCGACGAATCCCGGCGAGTGCAGCACGGTCTCAAAATACCTCAGGCTTCCATCTCGGTGCAGCCTTGTCAGGCATTCTTCGAGAATCAGATGCCGCTGAGCCAGGGAGAGCGGCCGCATCAACGAGCCTTCGAGGGAGGAGTAGACCAGTTCGCCGAGCGTGGCCAACCGTAGGCCCAGGCAGCCACCCTTGTTGAGAAGTCGCTTGCGCAGGCAGCGGATAGCGCCCGCACTGGGGGCCAGCCAGAGTACCGAACCTGGCTCTTGCCGTACCCGGGCGCAGGCCTGCACCAGCAGGGTTTCTGTCTTCCCTGACCGGAGCGGCCCACAAAGTAAACTGATTCGGGCGGTCATCGCGTCGGAACCCGAGTAGTGGATGGTCAGCAGGGACGCTATTGTGACAGATCTCCGGGTTTTGATTCCAGCCACACTGGAAGGCCCATCTTCGACAGGTGCGGGCTTTTCCTCCTTGCGGAGGCCCCGTCCCGACCCGTATTCTTTCCACAACTGCCGAGTTACCAGTGTTGCCTGGAGTACAGTCGGGATGCCGGTGGGGACCGAATGGCTGATCGATGCAGGAGGATGCGCGCCAGCTGCCCTCCGCGAGTTGCAGGTGGTTCGCGCCGTGTGCGAGCGCGTGCTGCGCGAACTGGACCTACGGGTGATCGGCGAAGGGCACTGGCATCAGTTTCCTGGCCCAGGCGGACTCACGGGGCTTTACCTGCTGACCGAATCGCACCTCGCCTGCCACACCTATCCTGAGTACGGGATCGCCACGTTTAATTTACACTGCTGCCGGCCGCGCTCGCGCTGGAACTGGGAGGTGGTGCTGCGCGAGACGCTCCAGGCATCGCAGGTCGAGGTGCGCGAGTTTTCCCGGGGCAGCCTCGGGACGGAGGGGGTGAATCGATGAGCATACATGCTCAGTGCCCAGCCTGTGGCGGGCCGGTTTCCTTCCACGTCAATAACTCTCTGGTGACGGTGTGCCCTTACTGCCAGTCTGTGGTCGGCCGATCCGATCGTGGGCTTGAGTCCCTGGGCAAGGTGGCTGATCTGGTAGAAACCCAATCGCCGCTCTCGGTGGGTATCAAGGGCCGATTCGAGGGTGTACCGTTCGATTTGACCGGGCGCACGCAGTTCAAGCACCCGGCGGGCGGGGTCTGGGACGAATGGTACGCAGCATTGGCTGACGGTCGATGGGGCTGGCTGGCTGAAGCGCAGGGGCGGTTCTACCTGACGTTTGAGCATCAGGTTTCCGACGACTTTCCGCCCTACGAGAAACTGGAGCTGGGGCAAAACCTCGAGGTGCTTCCGGGAGTCACGCTGCTGGTGGCCGAGAAGAACCGGGCCACGGTGGGCAGCGCCCAGGGAGAAATCCCCGAACGGGTGGTGCCGGGATCGAGCCATCCTTTCGTCGATCTGTCGGGACCCGCCGGAGAGTTCGGCACCATCAGCTACGAGGGTAACAAACCCACGCTGTACCTGGGCCGTCAGGTCAACCTGGACGAGCTACACATTCCCCACCAGGTCCGGCGAACTTACCCCGGCCTCGAGCCACGGATTCAGGCGGTTCACCTGAATTGTCCCCAGTGTGGCGGCGCGCTGGAGTTGCGGGCGCCCGATCGCAGTGAGCGCGTTGGCTGTCCGAATTGCGGAGCGCTTTCCGACGTCCGTGAGGGAAAACTCAGTCTGCTGCGCGCGCTGGAGCCGCCTTCAGTCCAGCCCATCCTTCCACTAGGTTCCACGGGGAAACGCGAAGGGGTGGAGTGGATGGTGATCGGGTTTCTCGATCGCTATGTCACGGTCGAGGGGGAGGATTACCACTGGGAAGAGTATCTGTTGTATCAGCCGCGCCTGGGCTTCCGCTGGCTCACGCGGTCGGATGAACACTGGAACTGGGTAGAGGCTGTGCCACCCGCCTCGGTGCGCGTGGATGGAAACACAGCCTACTATGCGGATCGCTGGTATCGTCTTTTTCAGAGTGCCACTGCGAAGGTGGCCTATGTAGCCGGCGAGTTCTACTGGAAAGTGGAAGCGGGCGAGAAGGTACGGGGCCGGGATTACGTCCAACCGCCGTTCATGCTGTCATCGGAGGAAACCCGGACCGACAACGAGGGGGAGATTAACTGGTCGGCTGGCACCTACCTGCCCCGAGGCGAGGTCGAGGCGATGTTTGGCCTGCGCTCCTCGCTTCCCGCTCCGCAGAACATCGGACCCAATCAACCATTTCCCTATACCGGCATCTACTCGGCCTCGCTGGTGTTGATAGGGCTGGCCCTGCTACTGGCGGCTGGTCTGTGGCTGATCACATCCCGGAAGGTGGTGTATCAGGCGAAGGTCGAACTCAATGCCCTTCCGGAAGGACAGCGATCGCACAAGATCATCGAGCCCGAACCAGTGCATCTGCAGCGCTGGCGCAACATGCGCGTGGTGTTGACTCCCCGGGCTGATGCAGGGTGGGCGTTCATTCAAGGTTCACTGGTGCCCGCTGTCCCGGCGCCGATCCCGGGTGTTGCCAAAACACCGACCACGACGGAACGGCGAGATTTTGCCTTCATCGCCTTGCCTGGTCAGCCGGCCTATGTCTACCTCGGAGCACTGCCTGCTGGGCCCTATACGCTTCAGTATGAGATCGCCACCCGCAATCCCTTGCTTCCCACCGGGGCCGAGGTGTCCATAGAACAGGGGGTGAGTCATCCCTATCCCCTGGTGGTCACGCTGTTTCTCCTGGCGGTGGGACCGATTGTACTGGGACTCTATCAGGTGTGGTTCGAGTCGCGTCGCTGGTCGGAAAGTAACGTGGGTTAGGCGAGGAGGAACGACCCGTGCTAGTCCGCGTGTATCAATTCGTCGGGGTCATGCTCCTGTCCTGGTACGCCTGTTCCTCGTTTCTTGGCTGGGAATTCAACAACCCCGTGCTGGTTCGGACACCACCCCCCGTGGGGGCCAACGTGAGTGCCTCCTCGACCAGCTGGGCTGGCCGCACCACCACACACAGTTACTCGGGTTCCTCCAGCGGGACGCGCTCCGGCTGGGGGGGAATCAGTTTCGGAGGAAAGTAGATGTACATCTATGAAGCCCAGCCCTGGGACTGGAACATGCTCCTGTGGCATGTGGCCCAGGTGATCATTTACGTGCTGATCGGCCTGGGGCTGTTCGGCGCGGCCTTTCTTTTCATCAAGAAGGTCACGCCGTTCTCCATCCGGAAGGAACTCGAGGACGATCAGAACATCGCCCTTGCTGTCGTCATCGGAGCCGTGTTCATCGGCATCGCCATCATCCTTGGCTCCGCGATACGCTCCTAGCCGATGAATCGCACTCCGATCCTCTTTCTGAATGTGCTGATCATCGCCACCTGCGGCCTGATCTACGAGTTACAGGCCGCCACCCTGTCCAGCTTCGTCCTGGGCGATTCGGTCACTCAGTTTTCCCTGATCATCGGCCTGTACCTCTCGGCCCTGGGGGTGGGCGCCTGGCTGTCTGGGTTCATTGACAGGGGCCTGGCCCGGGCGTTTCTCGAGGTCGAGCTGGCGGTCGCACTCCTGGGGGGCTTCTCTGTCCCCCTGCTCTATCTGACCTACACCCGGCCCAGTGCCTTTCTACCCACCCTGTATGGCACGGTCTTCGTGGTGGGCACGCTCGTCGGGCTCGAACTTCCACTGCTGATGCGGATCGTGCGGGAGCAGCTCGATTTCAAGGAGCTGGTATCCCGTGTGCTCACCTTCGACTACATCGGCGCTCTGGTGGCCTCGGTGCTGTTTCCTCTGTTCTTTGTCCCGCGCCTGGGGTTGGTTCGCACCTCGCTGGTCTTTGGCATGCTCAATGCCGGGGTCGCGCTGTGGGGCACCTGGCTCATGCGTCCTCTGATCGTGGGGAGCGTCACCGGGCTGCGCGTTCGCGCCGTATTTTTGCTGGCGTTCCTGGGGCTGGCTCTGTTCGAGGCCGATGCCTTGACCCGATGGACGGAAGAAGACATCTTCGATGGCCGGGTGGTGTTCGCGAAGACGACGCCGTATCAGCGCATCGTGCTCGTGGAGAATCGCCAGGGGATCCAACTGCACCTCAATGCACATCTGCAGTTCAGCTCGATCGATGAATATCGCTACCACGAGGCGCTGGCCCATCCGGCTCTGCTGTCGGCCACCTCGCCCCGGCGCGTGTTGATCCTGGGTGGAGGCGACGGCCTGGCCCTGCGCGAGGTGCTGCGTCTGCCCTCAGTGGAGCAAGTGACGCTCGTGGACATCGATCCGGACATGACCGGGCTAGCCAGCACATTTCCCGCCCTGGTCAGTCTCAACCAGCACGCCTACGCCGACCCCCGGGTGGAGGTGGTCAATCAGGATGCCTTGTTGTACCTCGAGGGAGTCACTGCGCAATTTGATGTGGTGTTGATCGACTTTCCCGATCCGCACAGCTTCTCGCTGGGGAAGTTGTACACTTCGCGCTTCTTTCGCTTGCTGAAGTCGCGCCTGCGGGACGAGGGGGCGCTTGCCATCCAGGCCACCTCGCCGCTGGCGACCCGGAAATCGTACTGGTGCATCATCCGTACGATGGAAGCCGCCGGCTTTCTGGTGCGACCCTACACCGTGGGGTTACCCTCGTTTGGCATCTGGGGCTTCGCCCTGGCGCGAAAAGCACCCTTCGAGATCCCCCAGGGGGCTCTGCCTGGGCAGCTGCGCTTTCTGGACGCGCAAACGCTGCGGGCGATGTTTGTGATTCCTCCCGATCTCGGACCGGTGGAGGTGAAGATCAACCGGCTCGATAACCAACAGCTGGTGCGCTACTACGAAAGCGAACGCCGACGTGGAGAATAAGCCGTGCTATCGAACGTCTCCCGTCGAGAGTTACTGGCCACGTTCCTGGGAGTGCCGCTGGCTCTGGCGACGGGCTGTCAGCGCCGAAGTTCACTACCGCCCGGCGAACTGGTCGGAGCCAGCGTGGGGGCAGGCCATCGATTGCGCGAAGGTCCGCCTCCGTCTCCCTCGACGTGGGAAGAGATTCCCGTCCTGATCGTCGGAGGCGGCGTGGCTGGCCTGGCCGCAGCCTGGCGCCTGCGTCGTGCCGGGTTCGACAGATTTCTTTTGTGCGAGATTGAGCCTGAGGTGGGAGGCACATCACGGTTCGGACGCAAGGGGGTGGTTCCGCATCCCTGGGGCGCGCATTACCTGCCTGCGCCGATGGCGGAGAATCGCGATCTGCTAGTGTTGCTACGGGAGATGGGCATCGTGGAGGGCACCGATGCCGAGGGCCAACCCATCTACGCCGAGCAGGTGCTGTGCCGCGATCCGCAGGAACGGCTGTACGCTTACGGCCACTGGTATGACGGGCTATATCTCGCCGCGGGGGCCACGCCCGAAGATCAGCGTCAGTTACGGCAGTTTTATCGTGAGGTCGATCATTGGGTCGGCTTTCGCGATGGCCAGGGGCGCAAGGCGTTCACCCTGCCGACCAGGCGCGGTTCGGATGATGCAGTAGTCACGGACCTGGACCGGCTTTCCATGTCAGACTGGTTGGATCAACGACAGCTGTCATCATCCCGATTACGCTGGGTCGTGGATTACGGCTGTCGCGACGATTATGGATCTCGACCGGAGGACACCAGTGCCTGGGCTGGGCTGTTTTACTTCGCATCCCGACGCCGCGCGGAAGGCGCGGAACCCCAGCCGCTGCTTAGCTGGCCCGAGGGTAACGGAAGGCTGGTGAGTCAACTGGCCCAGGGGTTGGCTCACCGTCTCCAGCCCGACTGGGCCGTGGCGGATATCCACCCCACCGACGAGGGGCTGGAGGTTACGGTTCGGTCCACCCAGGGGGAGCAGCTGCGCGGCTACCGGGCCAGGCGGGTGATCTTCGCTGCTCCCCAGTTTCTGACACGCCACCTCATTCGGCCGTACCGGCTCCAGCCTCCGCCTCATCTGACGTCGTTCGATTATGGTTCGTGGATGGTGGCCAATCTACACCTGCGAGATCGACCAGCGGAAACGCAAGGCAACCTCGCCTGGGACAATGTCCTCCACGACAGCCCTTCGCTGGGTTACGTGGTGGCCACCCACCAGGCTGGCATCGACCATGGGCCTACCATCCTGACCTACTACTATCCCCTGACGGCCTCGAACAGCCTGACAGCCCGGAACCAGCTTCTGCAACTGGGACGCGACGAATGGGCGGAGCTGGCCCTGGCCGACCTGGAACGGCCGCACCCGGATCTGCGCAGTCTGGTGACCCGGATCGATGTCATGCGCTGGGGCCATGCGATGATCCGGCCTCGACCGGGCTTCCTGTGGAGTGGCCCCCGGCGCGCGGCTCAGCTGCCTTACCGAGGCATTCATTTTGCCCACAGCGACCTGAGCGGCGTGGCTCTTTTCGAGGAGGCGTTCGACCAGGGATTACGCGCCGCCGGAGACGTGATGGCGGCGCTGGGGCATCCCGTGGGATCACACCCCGGGATCACCAGTTAGTTAATAGTTTTGCCTAGTGCTTCGGCCAGCCGGCGAAGCTGAACCATCAGCCGGCTGAACCCGGCGAAGTCCAGTGATTGCGCGCCGTCGGACATGGCGCGATCCGGCTCAGGATGGATTTCGACGATCAGTCCATCCGCACCCGCCGCCAGTCCGGCCAGGGCCATGGCTGGCACATAATCGCGCTTGCCCGTGCCGTGGCTGGGATCAACCAGGATGGGCAGGTGCGACAGCACCTTGATGGGGGGAATGATCGACAGATCAAGCGTGTTGCGGCTATGGTCCGAGAAGGTCCGCACGCCGCGTTCGCACAGGATGACGTTGTAGTTTTCACCGGCCATGACATACTCGGCCGCCATGAGCAGTTCTTCGAGGGTGGCAGCCAGGCCTCGCTTGAGCAACACCGGCCGGCTGGAGCGCGAGACGCGCCGGAGGAGGCTAAAGTTCTGCATGTTCCGCGCGCCAATCTGAATGATGTCGGCGGCCTGCTCAACGGCGTCGGCGTTGTCGGTATCCATCAGTTCGGTGACGACGCCGATTCCTGTTTTCTCCCGCGCCTTCACCAGAATGTCGAGCCCCTTCTGCCCGAGCCCCTGGAAGGCATAGGGGCTGGTTCGCGGCTTGAACGCTCCCCCGCGCATCAGATGCACTCCCTCCGACCGAAGGAACTCCGCGGTGCGGAGAATCATCTCCTCCGATTCCACCGAACAGGGGCCGGCGATGATGGTAAAGGTGCCCGGGCCGATGCGTGTCTGAGCGGTTTGAATGGTCGTATCTTCCGGGTGCATCTCCCGGCTGGCGAGTTTATACGGCTTCGTAATGCGCAGTAACTCCAGCACGCCGGGAAGCACCTCCAGCGTGCGAGGATCGACCGCACTAATATTCCCGGTGATGCCGATGGCGGTGCGAACGGCGCCGGCGATCGGGTGCGGGGTCAGGTTCATCCGACGAATTGCCCCAATCACCTGCTCGATCTGTTCGGCTGTGGCCTGTGTCTGCATCACGACCAGCATGGCATCATACTCCGCGGCACTGCCTGTTAATCTTCCTACCATAACAAATTGAGCGGGCCATGGCCTGCCTTCTCCATCCAGGTTATCATGACACGACCTGCTCGCTTGTCTCCACCGGAGAGGTCGATCATGTCCCGCCTGGCCATCACGCTCCTGCTTCCGCTCGCATCACTTTCCCTGGCTGCCTCCCGCGATGCCAGCCAGGAACCTTCTCAGGCGTGGAACCACCTGCGCGGCCCCACCGGTCAGGGCCACGTCGTGGACGACCGGGTGCCCCTGCGCTGGAGCGAAACCGATAACATCCTTTGGAAGACCCGCCTTCCCGGGGGTGGTAACTCGACTCCCTCGATCGTCGGCGATCGCATTTACCTGACTACCTCGACCGAAGCCGGCGCGGTGCGTGGCGTGGCCTGCCTCCGCGTTTCGGATGGCAAGCAACTCTGGCACCAGATAGCTGCACGCGATCTGGCTCAGGAAAAGACTCACGCCTGGAATGGCCATGCATCTCCCTCGTGTGTGAGTGACGGCAAACACGTCTGGGCGTTCTTTGGAACACCCGGCGTTTTCTGCTATGACATCGATGGCAAACTGGTCTGGAAGAAGGCGTTCGGCACCTTCGCCAGCAAACCTGGCTGGGGAACTGCTGCATCGCCGTTTCTCTATCGCGACACCGTGATCATCAACTGCGACAATGACGGCGGACCTGGCGCCGCCCCGGCCGATCTCGTGGCGCTGGAAAAAGCCACCGGGAAGGTGCGCTGGACCACCCCCCGCAACCAGGGACGCGGCTTCAGTACACCTCGTTTGATGACCGTGGCTGGCGGCAGGATCGACCTGGTGCTGAACGGGCCAGACGGCGTCTGGGGTTACGATCCCAACACCGGGAAGGAACGCTGGCGCTGCCTGCGTCAAGATGCCGACGAAAAGCACAAGTTTGGCGAGCCCATCCCCGTCGATGATGGCCAGACCATGTTTATCACCTCGGGAAGGCCGGGTCCGTTCCAGATCGTCAAGGTGCCCGGCGAGGGAGACATCACCGCCTCGCATGTCCTGCATGCCGGTGTGCGCAAGAACCATCGGGATGTTTCATCACCCATCCTCTGGCAAGGCCAGGTCTATTGCGTCGATTCCAAGGGAGTGCTGAGTGCCTACGATTTCCGCACAGGAAAGGAACTCTTCTCTGGATTGATCGGGAACCGAAGCAACCTCTCCCTGGCCTCTCCCATTGCAATCCAGGGCAAGTTGCTCTGGGTGTTGGACGATGGCATGACCGTGGTCATACAGCCTGGGAAATCGCTCCAGGTGGTGGGGCGAAACAAACTGGCTGGGGAGAAACTCGATTTCGGCGCCTCGCCTGCGGTGCTTGAGGGGCGACTCTACCTTCGGTCGCAGCAGTACCTCTATTGCATCGGGAACAAGTAATCCGAGGAGCCACCATGCGCGTGATGTTTCTGGTAACAGTCGGGCTGGTCTCTGTCGGATTACTCGAGGCCGAGCCGATGGCTCCGCGCTACCCGGATCGAGCGAATCTTCTGATCTGGAAGGACGCCGCTGGCAAGTCGCACCCCATCACCACCCCCCGCGAGTGGGAGAAACGGCGCAGCGAGATTCTCGACGGTATGCAGCAGGTCATGGGCCCCTTGCCGTCGGCCCGGGACAAGGTGCCTCTCGATGTTCGCTATACCGAGGAAGTGAAAACGCCGAAGTACCTCCGCAAGAAACTCAACTTCGCGGTGGAACCAGGCGATCGCGTGCCCGCCTGGCTGCTCATTCCACTGGAGAGAAAGGGCAAGCTCCCTGGTGTCCTGTGTCTGCATCAGACAATCTCCATCGGCAAGGATGAGCCGGCCGGCCTGGGAAAAAGCGAGGAACTCCGCTATGCACATCACCTCGCGGAGCGCGGCTACGTCACACTGGTCCCCGACTATCCCAGCTTCGGTGAGTACGCCTTCGACTTCGCTAAAAGTAAGTTCAAATCCGGCAGCATGAAGGCCATCTGGAATAACATGCGTGCGATCGATCTCCTCGCCGCGCTCCCCGAGGTGGATGCCGACCGGCTCGGCGTCATGGGCCATTCCCTGGGTGGGCACAACGCCATGTTCACTGCCGCTTTCGACACGCGGCTGAAGGCCATCGTCTCGAACTGTGGCTTCACCAGCTTTCCGAAGTACTACGGCGGCAAACTGGCTGGTTGGACCAGCGCTCGCTACATGCCTCGCATCACCACGGTTTATCGCAGTAATCCGGCACTTATGCCGTTCGACTTCCCCGAGGTAATCGCCACCTTCGCCCCGCGCGCCTTCCTGGCTTCTTCCCCTCTCCGGGATGACAATTTCGAGGTGTCTGGGGTCCGGGACTGCATCGCGGCAGCCAAACCAGTCTTTGAGTTATTCGGCGCTGGTGCGAAGCTCCAAGCCAACTACCCAGATTGCGCCCACTCTTTCCCCGAGGATGCCCGGAAAGTGGCCTATGTATTCCTCGACCGCTGGCTCAAGGACGCGCGCTAACGTGCCAGGCGAGAAGGCGAGCACCAGCGGTGAACAAGTAGGTGCATCCGGGCCAGGAAAGGTCGTTCATTGATGGTTCGTTATCTGATCTACGGCGCAAACGGATATACCGGATCGCTAATTGCTCGAATGGCCACCGCGCGTGGCCATCGTCCCATCCTGGCTGGCCGCAACCTGCAAGTGCGCGACCTGGCGGCCGAGCTAGGATTGGAATCCAGGTTGGTTTCTCTGGATGATGCCTCCGCCCTGGATGCCGCGCTAGAAGGCGTCTCGGCGGTGCTGCACTGTGCTGGCCCTTTCTCTCGCACGGCCGATCCCATGGCCAGGGCCTGCCTGCGCACGCGTCGGCACTACCTCGACATCACCGGGGAGATCGGCGTCTTTGAACACCTGGCCTCGCTGAACCAACAGGCTCGAACGTCAAAGATCGTCCTGATGCCCGGGGTAGGCTTCGACGTGGTCCCCACCGATTGCCTGGCGGCGCACCTGAAACAGCGCCTTCCCGATGCCACCCATCTGGCGCTAGCATTTCAGTCGCTAGGCGGCGTCTCACGCGGCACGGCAACCACGTTGGTAGAGAACCTCCATCGCGGTGGTGCCATTCGGCGGAACGGCCTCATCGTCCCCGTGCCTTCCTGCTGGAAGACCCGAGCAATCAATTTTCGACGTGGCCGCACCATCGCCATCACCATCCCCTGGGGCGACGTGGCCACGGCCTGGCACACCACGGGAATCCCCAATATCGAAACCTACGTGGCAGCCCCCCTGGTGGTGCGCATGGCCACCTGGCTGTCCCGCCCGTTCACTTCCTGGCTGGCGGCGAGCCCGGTCCAACGCTGGCTCAAAGCACGCATTCAGGGGCAACCACCCGGACCGACTGACGAGCAACGCCTGCGCGGCCGCACCTACATCTGGGGTGAGGTGCGCAACGCTCAGGGGCAACGCAAGGTGAGCCGGCTCCGTGGCCCCGAGGGCTACACCACCACGGCTCTCACAGCCCTGGCGATTGTTGAGGGTGTGCTGGAGGGTAGGGTGTCACCAGGCTATCAGACCCCGGCCCGGGCGTTCGGTGCCGATTTAATTCTCGGTCTGCCGGGGTTCGAGCGAATCGACGAGTAAGGGTTAACTAATCTTGTTTCGATGGAAGTGAACGTGCCGCCACTGGCCGTTCTTCTTCTCCCACACCCGGGTTTCGGTGCTGCCTGCAGTGATGGGGCCACCACCCTCACCCAGGCGTTGCACCAGCCGCGCGTAGGCAACCACCGCAACGTCGCCACAGATGCGCACGTGAGGTGAGCAGATGGTAGTCCGATGCGGGCCGCGAATACCTCCCAGATCGAAGAAGAAGCGATGGAAGTCAAGCCCGGCCACCAGCTGCCCCGGAGCTTCCGGCTCGAAGGCCGTCAGTGACGGATCGCATAACTCCGCATAGGTGGCCCAATCGCCTGAGGCGATGCTGTCCAGCAACTTCTGGGTCAGGGCCAGTATCTCACGTTCCGGATCCGACATGGGAAGTTTCTCCGAGGGAAGGAATTCGTTCCACCCCTGCATGTTATGACTCTGCCGCCTCGCCATCGACCTCGCGCCGAAAATCATGAAAAAGAGCCACCAGGTCGTTCAAAGAGTGGTGGGCATTCAAACCGCTAGGGCTGGGAAGCACCCACATCCGAGTCTCTCCGATTCTCTCGGATTGCAGCCCAATGGTGGCACGCGGCGAGGAAAAAGAAGTCCGATAGGCCCCCAGCCCCAGAAAGGCCAGGTAGCGCGGTTGAAACCGTTCCACCTTGCGCCGCAGAATCTGTCCACCTTCCACCAGTTCTTCTAGGGAAAGTTCGTCGGCCCGCGCGCTGGCGCGCGAGGCCATGTTGGTGATGCCAAGCTTTAATGCAAGAAGATCGTGATCCTCGTATGGCGAGTAAAGACGAGGTGTGAACCCGGAGCCATGGATTGCCGGCCAGAAACGGTTCCCTGGACGGCCAAAATGATGGCCAATGGCGGCTGAGTAGAGCCCCGGGTTGATGCCGACAAACAGCACGCGCAATCCTGGCCCGATGACATCCTCAAGCGTCCGCTGGCTAGCCTCGGCTATTTCCTGCCGGGTCGGCCGTCGGGTTTTACTCATGGCTTGCCCTCGTTCCTTGATTCTCCTGTTGCATCACGGTTTGGCTGAAGGCAAACCGAAAAGAGAACCCGGACCGCGCGATTCTGGTCTGGATGATCGGTCGCCTGGTCGCTGGCTTCCTGGCACAATCGGGAGAGCAGCAGCCAGGTTTTCGCACCCAGGCCAACCTCTGAAAGTTCCAAACGAGCCTGGTCGAAGCAGCGCTGAGCCCCAGCGGCAAGGTGGCGGGTGCCCTTGCTTTTTCCTTCACGCACCTTGACCGCCGCCGCCGCCAGCTTGATCAAACCTTGCAAAAACAGTGACCGGGGCCCACGCCGTCCCATTGTGTGCCAGCAGCGCTCCCAGGCCTCGTGAGCCTCCCAGTAGAAGCCGTGGTTGAACAGGTCGATTCCTCGCAGGAAGTTCTGGCAGGTGAGAAACTGGGCAGGCTCACCCTGGCAGGGCGCGAACATTACCTTGCCATGCAAGTATCCAGCCGGATCGCTCACCGGGTGTGGCAGCAGGCCGGGAACGTAGCTGTAGGGCGGTAACTGTTCATCGTGCACCTGACGCAAGAAACTCTCCCTGAACGAAACGCATCCATCCGGATGAATAATACCCCGATGTACGGACTCTGCACATACAGGAGACCGCGCCGCGGTTTTCGTCCGGGACCAGGATCACTAAAAACAGAGAGACTGTCCTCAACCCGCGCGATAGGTGTCCGATGAAGAACCATTTCTCTCTCCTGGCCACGTTATTCCTGGCCGTCGCTCTCCTGAGCCCCCTCCCCGGCGCAGACTGGTCTGGCTGGCGGGGTCCCGATCGCACCGGCGTTTCCGCCGAGAAGGATCTGCTGACCACCTGGCCCGATGGAGGGCCCAAGCTGGTGTGGCAGTCTGACAAGGTTGGTCTGGGTTACTCTGGCCTGGCAGTGGTCGGTGGCGTGACTTACACCATGGGCGCCCAGGGAGACGACGAATTTCTCTACGCCCTGGATGACAAGGGCGCGGTGAAGTGGGAAGCAAAGATTGGGCCCGTGTGGGATTTCGACATCAACCAGTGGAGCCGCGGTCCCAACGCGACGCCAACTGTCGATGGTGATCGGGTCTACGCGCTCAGCAGCAAGGGCGCGCTGCTCTGTGCCAACCGGGAGAACGGTAAGCCGCTGTGGACCCTCGACGTGGCCCGCGAGATGGAGGGTGAGGTGAACCCCGTGGGCGGGCCGAACAATAAGTTCGGCTGGGGTTACTCGTGGTCGCCCCTGGTGGATGGCGATCAGCTGATCCTGGCTCCCGGCGGACCGAAGGGATTGCTGGCGGCGGTCGACAAGAAGTCCGGCAAGCCGCTGTGGCGCAGCAAGGGCGTTCCTGACAAGGCGACCTACTCCTCGCCGGTGGTCGCTACTCTGGGGGGGACACGCCAGTATGTGTACCTCACCCAGGATGGCGTTGTGGGTATTGCCGCGAAGGATGGCGAGTTGCTCTGGCGCTACAAGCGAGAGAGCGACTACCCCGATGTCGTCTGCCCCACACCAATTGTTACCGGCAATCAGGTCTACGTCAGCGTTGGATACAGCGCGGGAGCGGACCTGCTCGAGGTGACCGGGTCGGGTGCTAAGTTCGAGGTCAAGGCGGTCTGGTCCGAGAAAGTGATCGGCAACAAGCAGGGTGGAGTCATCCAGGTCGGTAAACACGTTTATGGTTTCCACGAGGACAACGTGTGGGTGTGCCAGGACCTGGTAACGGGGAAGATGGCCTGGCCGAAAACCATCCGGGCGCGCCAGCCATTCAAAGCCGGCTCGGGGTTGGTGGCTGACGGACGATTCTACCTCGTGGATGAGCAGGGCAAGGTTGGGATGTTTGAGGCCTCGCCAAAGGGGTTCAAGGCGGCGGGCGAGTTTAAGCTTCCGGCCGAGTCGAAAAAGCGCAAGGTCCGAGGCGGTCTTTGGACGGGGCCTTCGCTCAGTGATGGTAAGCTGTACATCCGGGATCAGGAATTGGTGTTCTGCTACCAGGTGAAGTGACGGTGAAGGAGCCGGGAACAAGGCCAGTCCCTGCCGACCTCGACCGGGCGGCCCTGGATGCCTACCAGGCCCGGGGGATGCAGGATCTGCTGATGCGCATCTTGCCATCGCATCGGTTCTATACCCAGAAATTCACCGAGGCCAACATCGACGTGGGACGCCTGGTCTTCCCCGGCGATTTGCAACTCCTGCCCTTCACGACCAAGGCGGAGTTACTTGCTGCCCAGGAGAAGCACCCCCCGCATGGGGAGTTGCTGACATATCCCCTGGACCGCTACAACCGGATGCATCAGACCTCGGGAACGTCAGGGAAACCCCTGCGCTGGTATGACACTCCCGAAAGCTGGGAGTTACTTCTGGAGTGCTGGCGCGAGAAGTTTCGCATCGCAGGCATCACCTCGCGCGACCGGCTCTTCTTCCCGTTCTCATTTGGGCCCTTCCTGGGATTCTGGACCGCCTTCGAGGCTGGCATTCGCCACGGCTGCTTCACCCTACCCGGCGGTGGCATGTCTAGCCCCGCCCGGCTGCGCTACCTGCTTCAGAACGAGGTCAGCGTGGTGTTTTGCACCCCAACGTACGCATTGCGCCTGCTTGAGGTCGCCGAGGAGGAAGGAATCTCCCTGGTCCACTCACCGGTACGGATGCTCATCGTGGCAGGTGAGCCTGGGGGAAGCATCCCTGCCACGCGGGCTCGCATCGCCCAGGGCTGGGGAGCGCGCGTATTCGACCACAACGGCATGACCGAAACCGGACCACTAGGTTTTGAATGCGTGGAAGCTCCAGGCGGTCTGCATCTGTTAGAGAGCGCCTGTATTCCGGAAGTCATCGATCCTAACACCGGACATCCGGTGCCGACAGGCGGGGAAGGCGAATTGGTCATTACGAGTTTTCGGCGGATCGCCAGCCCACTGATTCGCTACCGCACTGGAGACCTGGTCCGGGTGGATCCCCATCCCTGTCGATGTGGCAGGGCGCTGGTGCGGCTGGAAGGGGGCATCCGCGGCCGCGTGGACGACATGATCTTTGTCCGCGGGAACAACGTCCATCCGTCGTCCATCCAGACGATTCTGCATGGCATCCAGGGCGTGTCGGAGTACCTGATCGAGGTGGACCAACGCGGCGCCTTGACCGAACTGCGTATAAAAATCGAGCCGGCTGAAGGAGCGGCCGGCATTACCTTGCTCGAGCTGGTGCATCATGCCCTGCGGCGGGCACTTCCTTTTCGCGTCGAGGTGGAGTTATGTGAGCCAGGAACCCTGCCACGCGCCGAGATGAAGGCTCGGCGCGTCGTGCGAAAAACTTGAGGCCACGCTACTGGGCCACTATCCTATACCATAGAACTATCCGTACCCCCGGGCATGCATCCATCCCGCCTTCGCCCGGCCGCGAGTTCCGGACCCCCAGCGAGAACCGATTCCATGAGACAGATGTTCCTCGTTCTCCTCGTCCTGTTTACCGGGACGACTGGTGTTCCCGCCGCTAACTGGTCGTTCTGGCGTGGCCCCGAGCAGACGGGCGTGTCTCGCGAGCGCGATCTCCCTGAGAAGTGGTCGCTCAGCACCAAGATGGCGGACAACAACCTCGTCTTTGCCGTGCCCTACGGCAGCATTACCAGCCCCATCGTACACGATGGCCAGGTCTATCTCATGGGCCGATGCGGCGAGGGAGCCACGCAACAGGAACGCGTCATGGCGTTCGATGCTAATAGTGGCAAGCTGCTCTGGGAGCACAAATTCAACATCTGGCACACCGACATTGTGGATGATCGCCTCGGCTTCACCCACATGGTCGCCGATCCGGAAACGGGCAACGTCTACGCCCACACCACGGCTGGGCTGTTCCTCTGTTTCAGCAAGCAGGGAAAGATCCTCTGGCAGCACTCGCTGACCGAGGAGTTTGGTCGAGTCACTGGATACGGCGGTCGGGTCACATCTCCCATCGTGGATGAGGACAAGGTGATCCTGGGTATGGTGAACTCGTCCTGGGGAGAGTTGACCGTCGGTGGCACCCGCATGGTGGCCTTCGACAAGAAGACCGGCAAGGTGATCTGGTGGGGTTCCGGCAACCACCGTGTTAAAGACACCTACTATGCCACTCCGGTCGTTGCGGTCATCAACGGCATCCGCACGATTCTCACCGGGGGTGGCGACGGCTGCATCCACGCCTTTAAGGTGCGCACAGGGGAAAAGCTCTGGTCGGTCAAGTTTGAGGATGGCGGCGGGGCGGTTAACTGCTCTCCCGTGGTCAAGGGTAACAAGATTTGGGTTGGCCATGGCGAGGAGAACATCGGGAATGGCACCCAGGGCCGGCTCATCTGCCTCGATGCCTCGATCATGGAAAAGGGCGCGCCCAAAATCGTCTGGAAGTATGACGGGGTGAAGGTGAAGTTCACCGCGCCGGTACTCCACGACGGTCTACTGTTCACCCCCGACGACGCCGGCCGACTCTACTGCTTTGACGCCGAGAAGGGCGGCGAGCCGCTTTGGACTTTCGATTATGGCAAGAACACAAAGGGCTCGCCCGTCTGGGCCGAGGGGAAGATCTACATCTCCGAGGTGGACTCCAAATTCCACATCCTCAAAGTCTCGCGCGAAGGCTGCGAACGCCTCCATGAGTACCGCTTCCGGGGTAAAGGCGTGGTGCCCGTAGAACTGCACGGTGCTCCAGCAATCGCGAACGGCCGCGTCTATTTCACGACGACGCAGCAACTGGTCTGCATCGGCAAGAAGGACCACAAAGCGCAGCCCGATCGAATCCCCGAGGCGGTGAGTGAGCCCACGACAGTGGGCAAGCCAGCCTGGTTGCAGGTTGTCCCCGCCGACGTAACACTGCGACCCGGACAAAGTGCCGAATTCATCGCGGTGGCCTACGACAATCAGGGCCGTCGCGTGGGAGAAGTCAAGGCTGACTGGACCAAGGCGGGCATGAGCCCTCCCGTCTACCCGATTGGGTTGACCCCGCCGAAGCCGGCCGGCAAGCCAACGCCGCCACCCATCCTTCCTGGTGATCTCGCTGTCAGTGGTTCTGGGGCGAAGTTCACCGCGGTGGGCAAGCCAGCCGCCCAGTTCGGCAGCATCGTCGCCAAGGCGGATGGCCTTACCGGCCATGCCCGAGTGCGCGTGGCGCCCACGCTTCCCTACTCGATGGATTTCACCAACGTGGCCGAGGGGCGCACACCTGGCGGCTGGGTCAACGCGATGGCCAAGTTCTCGGTCATCACCTTGCCCGATGGCAATCGGGTCTTGCGGAAGCGCAACGACAACGCCAGCCCCCTGGTGGCCCGGGCCATTGCCTACATCGGTGATCCGTACCTGAGCGATTACACCATCGAGGCCGATGTCTATGGCACGAAGATCCGCAACAAGGATATGCCGGATATGGGGATAGGGGCCTGCCGCTACAACCTTACGATGATTGGCAACGATCACGAAGTGCGTCTGGTCACCTGGGACGCCCAGAAGCGAATCGAAAAGAAGATGCCCTACGACTGGAAGCCAGGCGTCTGGTATCGCCTGAAACTGACGTCGACCCTCGAGGGAGACAAGGCCATCGTCAAGGGCAAGGTCTGGCCCCGCGACGAGAAGGAACCGGAAAAGTGGTCCCTGGAGCTGGAGGACCCAGTGCCCAACCGCGAGGGGGCACCCTTGATCTACGGGTTCGCTAACGGCACCATCGACGCCAGCAATCCCGGGCCCGAGATCCACTACGATAACATCAAAATCACCCCGAACAAGAAGTGACCAGACCGGCACGACGCTTTCGAGGATCAATCTGCAATGACTTCGACACCTAACCTCCGCCGCTGGATCTCCCTGGTGGGAAGCGGCGCAGTCTTTGCCATGGTGCTGGCGCTGCTGGCATGGCAAAACGGGCTGATCGCCCCTTCAGGACAGGCGAATGCCGCCGACGAGGGAGGAGCCCCCGCGCACACCCTGTGGGGTGGAACCGTGCAGCGGAACCTGGTTAACCTCGTCGAGAAAAACATCGCAACGGACTGGGACGTAAGCACCGGCAAGGAGAAGAACATTCTCTGGTCGGTGAACCTGGGCAGTAAGGCCTACGGTGGTCCTACCATGGCCAACGGCAAGATTTTCGTCGGCACCAATAATAACCGTCCGCGAGACAAGAACGTCCTGGGAGACAAGGGCGTCATCATGTGCTTCAGCGCAGCTGATGGCACCTTCCTCTGGCAGATCATTCACGACAAGCTGGAAGCAGGTCGCGTCAACGACTGGCCTGAAGAAGGCATCTGCTCCGCTCCAGTGATTGAGGGAAACCGGATCTGGTATATCTCCAACCGGTGTGAGGTCATCTGCGCCAAAACTGATGGGGCACAGCCGGTCATCGAGTGGCGTCTGGACATGATCAAGGACCTGGGTGTGTTTCCGCACAACCTGGCAACCTGCTCGCCGTTGATCGTGGGGGACATCCTGTTCGTGATTACCTCCAACGGCGTCGATGAGGGGCACATCAATATCCCTGCTCCCAACGCTCCCAGCTTCCTCGCCATCGACAAGAAGACTGGCAAGGTGCTCTGGCAGGATAAATCTCCTGGCCGCAACATCATGCATGGTCAGTGGTCGAACCCCGTTTACACCGTGGCGGGCGGTAAGCCGCAGATCATCTTTCCCGGCGGCGATGGCTGGATTTACTCGTTCAACCCGAAGAACGGCGAACTGATCTGGAAGTTTGATTGCAACCCCAAGGGGTCGATCTATCGCCTGGGTCCCAGCGGCACCAAGAACGACTTTGTCTCCACACCCATCATCGCGGGCAACCGCCTGTTCATCGGCGTCGGGCAGGATCCTGAGCACAAAAAGGGTGTCGGTCACCTCTGGTGCATTGACATCACCAAAACTCCCACCAACAAGGAAAAGGACCTCTCGCCCTTCAGCGATCCCAAGCAGGAAGTGCCGGATAAGTTCGATCCAGCAGATCCACGAAACAAGGACTCTGGACTGGTGTGGCACTACGGTGGCAAGAACCCCGAGGAAGAAGGACGCGAGTTCCTCTTCGGTCGTACCCTCAGCACCTGTGCGGTCGATAATGGGCTCTGCTACGCTGGCGAACTCGATGGCGTGCTCCATTGCTTCGACGCCAATACCGGCAAGAAGCACTGGGAACATGAGCTGAACGGGGATACCTGGTCGTCTCCCTACGTGGTCGATGGGCACGTCTACATTGGCAACGATGCTGGCGTCATGCACATCTTCAAGCACGACAAGACCAAGCAACTCGTGCGCAAGGTCAACATGAAGGGACGCATCCGAACCACGCCTGTGGCGCTGAATGGTGTCCTGTACGTCGTCACCGAGAACCCCTGCAAGCTGTACGCCATCAAAACGAAGTGAAGCTAGCTCGGCGAAGCTTCTCTGGGAGATCTCCGATGCGTTGGACTTCAATCTGGTTGCCGGCCAGTGCCTTGCTAGTAGCTGCGGGATGGATGGCTCTGTCACCGCTGAGTCATGGCGAGGAAAAGGCGGGGAAGGGGGATGCCGCCATGTTCGGTGGTTCCCCCTCGCGCAACCTGGCGAATGTCATCGAGAAAAACATTCTTGATAACTTCGCTGTGCGGCCTGTGGGCAAGGAAAAGAACGTCAAGTGGACGGTTAAGCTCGGCTCCCGTGCCTACGGCGGCCCTGTAATTGCTGGCGGACGAGTATTTGTTGGCACGAACAATGAGGCTCCCCGGGATCCCGCCATCAAGGGAGATAAGGGCATCCTCATGTGCTTCCGCGAGGCGGATGGTAAGTTTCTCTGGCAGATCGTCCACGACAAGCTCGACAGTGACGACATGGACTACCACAAGGAAGGCGTCGCCTCCACCCCTTGTGTGGAAGGCGACCGGCTCTATTACGTGTCGAATCGCTGCGAACTGGTCTGTGCTTCCGTGGAAGGAGACGAGGCCACGGGCAAGGGGAAGGTCCTCTGGACCCTCGACATGATCAAAGAACTGGATGTCTTCCCATGCCAGCTGGCCAATTCCTCGCCCCTGATCGTCGGAGATCTGGTGTACGCCCTGACCGGCAACGGTGTGGTCGCGGGCACCGGCAAGCTGCCCAAGCCGAAAGCTCCCGGACTGGTCGCCGCTGACAAGAAGACTGGCAAGGTGGTCTGGACATGTGCGCTACCTGGCGAAAATGTGATTCGTGGGCAGTGGTCCAACCCCACAGCCGCGACGGTCGGCGGGAAGACGCAGATCCTCTTCGCCGGGGGCGATGGTTATGTCTACGGCCTGGATGCCAAATCGGGCGAACTGATCTGGAAGTTCGACTGTAATCCGAAGAAGTGCAAACCCTATCGGCCAGGTGGTGGCGGTGAGAAATGCTTCATCATCGCCACGCCGGTGGTGGTGGATAGCAAGTGTTATGTGGGTGTGGGCCAGGAACCGGAGGATGGCGCTGGCGTCGGTCACCTCTGGTGCATCGACATTACCAAAACCCCCGCCAATAAGGAGAAGGACCTCTCCCCGGTTGATGATAACTTCGATCCGAAAGCCGCGGTCAACAAGGATTCCGGCCTGGTCTGGCACTACGGCGGGCCCGTGTTGCCCAAGCCCAAGGACGATGGCCGCGAATATCACTTTGGCCGAACTATGGCCACGGTTGCCATTCACGACGGCGTGGTTTACGCGGCTGAATTGGCGGGGTATCTGCATGCCCTGGATGCCAAAACAGGAGAGAAGCTATCCGAGTTCGATTTCCAGGAAGGAAGCTGGTGCTCGGCCTACTATGTGGATGGCAAGGTGTTCATGGGAACCGATGCCGGAGACATCTACATCTTCAAGGCGGGTCGCAACCTGGCAACGCCCAAGAAGATCCCGTGCGGCCTTCCCATCAAGGTTCCCCCAGTGGCGGCGAATGGTGTACTCTACGTGAACACCGGAGCCAATCTGTATGCCATTGCGCCCAGCAAGTGATCCAACCTGAGCGAGGAAGACCGTGACCGCGAAAGCAACCCCGGAGCAGATCAAGCAGGCCAAGGACAAACTCGACGCCCACGTGCGCGAGATCGTGGGATGGCATTTTCATCCCGAAACGGGTACTCCGTTCTGGCTCGAGAAAGCCAGGGAGTACAAGTTCGATCCGATCAAGGACGTCAAGTGCTTCGAGGATTTGAAGCTCTTTGGCCACTTCGAGGATGACTGGCTGCGAGGGGGCCCGGTCCGCCGCTGGGTCCCCAAGGGGTTGGCCAACAAACCCTGGTATGTTTTCGAGACCGGCGGCACCACCGGCATCCCCAAGAGCCGCGTCGTCTCCGAGGATTTCCGCATCGATTACGAGCAGTTCAGCCACACGCTGCCCGACAAGTACTTTCCCAAGGGCAGTAACTGGCTAATGCTCGGGCCCTCGGGTCCGCGCCGGCTCCGGCTCGCGGTCGAACACATGGCCCAGTATCGCGGCGGCATCAGCTTCTGTGTCGATCTCGATCCGCGCTGGGTCATCAAGGTCATCAAGAAGGGCTGGATGGAGCATCTGAAGGCCTACCAGGAGCACGTCATCGACCAGGCCATGACTATCCTGTCGGCCGGGCACGACATCAAGTGCATGTTCACCACGCCCAAACTGCTCGATGCCCTGGCCCAGCGTCTCGAAGCGCAGGGATCCAGTCTCAAGAAGGCCGGCATCACCGGTATCTTTTGCGGCGGCACCGAGATGACCTCGCAGTGGATCCGCTTCACCATCGAGGAGTATCTCGGGGACGGCGTTTACATCGCTCCCACATACGGCAACACCTTGATGGGCCTGGCTGCTGCTGACATGCCCACCGCAGCCGATGGCTACAAGATCAACTACTACGCTCCGCATCCCCGCGCCATTGCGGAGGTGGTGGATTTCGACAACTACGACAAGCATGTCGAGTATGGCCACGAGGGACGCGTCATGCTCACCACACTGACGAAGGAATTCTTCGTCCCTCGCTTCATGGAACGCGACGAGGGCGTGCGCGAGTATCCCTCGGCCAAGTATCCCTGGGACGGCGTTAGCGGAGTCAAACCGTTCCGTGCTTTTGCGGCCACCACAACGGTGGGGGTCTATTGATCAGTTACGGGAGAGCCCCCGGGTATGTGGCTCTCTTCCTCTGCATACCTCGGCATCCAGCCATTCGGAGTAAGCGATGATCAAGATCCCCATTCTGCGTTGGGGCGAGCCCTACACCAGCCTCGAGGCCGATAAGGTCGTGCATTTCGACACTGGTGAGGTGCTGGCCGAGGTCAGCCGAGCCAACGCCTCCCTGGTGGCTCGCGACATGCGTCACGCGCAGCGCGCCCGCGATGTCCTGCGTGAGATCCCCATCAAGGAGATCCTGGAGCGTATCAAGAAGGCTGCTGATCTCTACACCGACGCCACCTTGCCGCTGGGTGATGGGAAGCAATCGCCGGACGATTTCGTGCGGATGCAATCTGCTACCACGGGCCTGCCCGAGCACATGTGCCGCTTCAACATGAAGAAGAACCACTTCGTGTTGAGCCGCATGGATCAGATTCTTGATGCGCTCACCCGCGGACTCGACCTTGAGATCCTCTCCCGGGGTTGGGGGGTGGAGTCGCGTGGAGTTCCGGTCAGCTACCAGGCGCAGTCCCCGGTCCTGGGCATGGTGCTTCCGAGCAACTCCCCCGGTGTACACACCCTGTGGTTGCCGATCATCCCCATGCAGATCGGTCTGGTGCTCAAGCCAGGCCCCCAGGAACCGTGGACACCCTACCGCATGGCTCAGGCCTTTATTCAGGCGGGCATTCCCAAGGAAGCGATCGCCATCTACCCCGGTCTGGGCGACGTCGGAGCGGCAGTCTTGCAGCACTGCCCCAAGAGCCTCATCTTCGGCGGCACTGCCACGGTCGAGCAGTACAAGGGTAACCCGCGCGTCCAGGCGCATGGCCCTGGCTTCAGCAAGATCCTCCTGGCCGACGACGTCGTCGATAACTGGCCGAAGTACATCGACATGATGGTCGATAGTGTCTTCGTCAACTCGGGCCGTGGTTGCATCAACTGCTCGGGGGTGTGGGCGTCGCGGCACACTCGCGAGATTGCCGAGGCCATCGCCAAGCGGATTGGCCCGGTGGAACCGCTTCCGCCGGACAATCCCAGCGCAGGCCTGGCCGCCTTCACCGTGCAGGGTCAGGCGGAAGGAGTCTGGGCCGACATCGAGAAGGATCTCAAGGCGCCAGGCACTACCCACATGACCGAGCAGTACGGTACCCGGCTGATCAAGAAGGAACGCTGCGCTTACCTTCGTCCCACGGTCGTCCATTGCACCACGCCGGAGGCTCCGATCGCGAAGAAGGAATACATGTTTCCTTTCGTGACCGTGGTGGAGTGCCCGCAGGATAAGTTCCTCGAGGCAATCGGTCCGACTCTGGTGTGCAGCATCGTGACTGAGAACGGCAAACTCCAGCGGCAGTTCATGGATGCGACCCACATCGACCGTCTGAATCTCGGTCCGATTCCCACCATCCAGCTGAACTGGCTGCAACCGCACGAAGGCAACATCGTCGATTTCCTATTCCGGGCCCGTGCGTTCCAGTACGAAGGTCCGGTTCACGGGTAGTCGAAGAACTGCTATGATGGGAGTCCTTCCCCGGGAGATGGATCGGTACCGTTCATCTCCCGGGGACTCTTACCCAACCTTCCCCGTTCCTCACTTGGCGGGCGGATGGAACGCATGACAGCGACCTCCCTTTCTGGTAGTCCCCCTGCGCGGACAGGCACGTCTGGACTTCCTGCATTCGATTTCCATCCAATCACCCGGGTTGTCTCTGGACCTGGTACTCTGGATCGCCTGGGCGAACTGGTCAAGGAGTATGGCGGCGAACGCGTACTTCTCGTGACCGATCCGGGATTGAAGGCTGCCGGCCATCCCCTACGCGCGCTCGACATCATGCAATCCGCCGGGCTGGAGAGCTTCCTCTTCGACAGCGTTGAGGAAAACCCCTCCACAAGGCACGTCCAGGTCTGTGTGGATGTAGCCATCCGCCACGAAATCGACTTCATTGTGGCTGTTGGCGGCGGAAGCTCGATGGATTGTGCCCGGGGGACTAATTTCATTCTGACCAACGGCGGGAAACTCATCGACTACAAGGGGTTCGGTCGAGCCACCAAGCCGATGCTCCCCTCGATTGGCGTTCCGACCACTGCAGGCACTGGTAGCGAGGCTCAGTCGTATGCCGTCATCTGCGATGAGAAATCGCATCTCAAGATGGCCTGTGGCGATCGAAAGGCAGCATTTCGGGCGACAATTCTCGATCCAGAGCTGACCGTCACCCAGCCGGAAAAGGTCACCGCCATGGCTGGCATTGACGCGATCACTCATGCGGTCGAATCGTACGTCAGCGCCCGGCGCAACCCGCTATCCCAGGAGTTATCCCGGACGTCCTGGCGATTACTCGAAAGCAACCTCGAACGTGTCCTGCGCCATCCCACTGATCTGACCGCCCGGGGCAACATGCAGCTGGGAGCCAATCTGGCGGGCCTGGCCATCGAAAACTCGATGCTCGGCGCGGCCCATGCCTGCTCGAACCCTCTGACGGCCCATTACGGCATCATCCATGGCATCGCCGTCGGTATCATGCTTCCGCACGTCATTCGCTACAACTCGTCGGTGGTGGGTCCGCTCTATGCCGACCTCGTCCACGATGCGGGTCAGGTCAATGGCGATAGCCAGGCTGCCAGTGAAGTGCTGGCGCGCCGCATCACGCACCTGATGCAGGGGGCCCGGCTTCCCACACGACTACGCGATTGTGGTGTGAGTGGCGGGATCTTCCCTTTACTGGCCGAGGAAGCCTTTCAGCAATGGACGGGGAAGTTCAACCCACGTCCCGTTGGGGAAGCTGAACTGCTCGCACTGTATGAATCGGCCTGGTGATGATCGAGACTCTCGAGGGATGCGCGCATGGCTGTTCATCGCTGGATTGCAACCCTGGTAGCGGTGGTGGTTGGGATAAGCTGGTTAGGTGCCAGCGATCGCCCTACACACTCCTGGTTGCTCTTTCGCGGCACTCCCGAGCAGACAGGTATAGCTGCCTCGCGCATCCCTGATAAGCTCGAGATCCTCTGGAAGTTCACCGCCGAGGACGCCTTCGAGAATGCGGTGGCAGTATCCAACGGGATGGTCTTCGCCGGTTCTATGGATGAGCATCTCTATGCGCTCGACCTGGAGACCGGCAAGCAGCGATGGAAATTGAAGCTGGCGCCGATCAAAGCTCCGCCGTCGGTGTTTCAGGGGCAGGTCTTCCTCGGCGATCTCGATGGCAATTTCCA
Source organism: Gemmataceae bacterium (assembly GCA_046350255.1). Taxonomy (GTDB): domain Bacteria; phylum Planctomycetota; class Planctomycetia; order Gemmatales; family Gemmataceae; genus CALDUY01. The sequence goes on along the minus strand of JAXMAV010000006.1, from coordinate 223,795 downwards.
CTGCATCGATGCTACACGGGGAGTTAAGAAGTGGTCGTTTGAAACCGGGGCCGAGGTGGGCGGCGCTAACTTCCAGGGTGATTCCATCCTCTTCACTTCTCACGATGAGCATCTGTACTGTCTCACCTCTCAGGGAAAGCTGCGCTGGAAATTCCGCACCGAGGGACCCATCTATGGCTCCACGGCCGTCGCCGAGGGGCGTACCTTCCTCGTTGGCTGCGATAGCCAGATGCACGTTATCGACGTCACTCGCGGCAAGGAACTCTCGTCAGTAGATCTCGATGGGCAAACCGGCGCCACCGCCGCCGTCCTCGGCGATATGCTGTATGTCGGTACCATGAAGAACGAGGTCAAGGCGATCGACTGGAAGCGCAGCATGGTGGCCTGGACGTTCAAGCCCGGGCGGAATGCCCAGGCCTTCTATTCCTCGCCGGCGGTGACAGAGAAGTTTGTGCTGATCGGCAGTCGTGACAATCGCCTACACTGCATCGACCGAAAGACCGGGAAAGCAGCCTGGAGCTTTCTCACGGGCAACAAGGTCGATTCTTCGCCGGTGGTGGCAGGAAACCGAGTCATCGTTGGCTCGCAAGATCAAAAGGTCTACATCCTCGATCTGGAAACGGGCAAGGAGTTGCAGCAACTCAATCTCGATGGGCCAATCAATGCTTCACCCGTGGTGGTCAATCAGCGGGTGGTTATTGGCACGCAAAAGGGGACCCTGTACTGTCTGGGCGCCCGCTAGGCACCCTGCGGATGGCGTCCCTCAGCAAGAAGCCACCGGTCCATGCGCATTTTGATTGCGGAAGACGATCCCATCTCGCGCCGCTTGCTGGAGCGCACGCTTCAGCAATGGGGTTATGAGGTGACCGCTGCTGCCGATGGGCGCGAAGCCTGGCGATTGTTCCAGGAGCGGGACTACCCCATCGTCATCAGTGATTGGGTCATGCCAGAAATGGATGGCCTCGAGCTAGTGCGCCGCATTCGCTCAGGTCCTCGTCCCGGCTACGTCTACGTGATCCTGCTTGCGGCCGCCACCCACCGCCGCGAGGTGGTCGAGGGGCTGGCCGCAGGTGCTGACGATTTCGTCAGCAAACCCTTTGATCGAGACGAACTGCGCGTGCGCCTCCGCGCTGGCGAACGCATCCTGGGTCTGGAGCAGGCGCTGGTCGAACGTAACCGCGCGCTGACCGAACGTAACGCGGAGATGGAGCAGGATCTCCGCATGGCCTGTGAGGTGCAACAAGCGCTGTTACCGCAGGGGTACCCAAGCTTCCCAGCCAACGCTCCCCCCGAGCAAAGCGCCCTGCGCTTTTGCGATCGTTATCGCCCCAACGGTGCGGTGGGAGGCGACTTTTTCGATGTGATGGCCCTCTCGGACACACGAGCGGGCCTGTTCATCTGCGATGTCATGGGACACGGCGTCCGTGCGGCCCTGGTCACGGCCATGGTGCGGGCACTTCTCGAATCACTGCGCCCACTTGCCGAAAACCCCGGACAGCTCCTCGCCGAGATGAACCGCGACCTGCTGGGGATCTTCAGCCAGTCTACTGTCCCCGTGTTCCTGTCGGCTTGCTATGCCATCATCGACACCGTGGGGCATCGGATGATCTTCGCCAATGCTGGTCATCCTGCACCGTTGCTCATCGATCGGTCCGCCCGCGAGGTCACCTTTCTTAACCCGCCCGGTGGCATGCCCGGTCCGCCCATGGGAGTGAGCGAGCAGGCCAGTTACGGCGTCGGCACCGTGCCCCTTGGAGTAGGAGACGTTGTTCTCTTTTTTACCGATGGCCTGTTCGAGGTGGTCGGGGCCGATCAGGAGCCATTCGGCGAGGAACAGCTACGTCGCGCGGTGGTGGACCGGATTGATTTTCCGGCCGGCCGGATGTGCGATGATTTATTGTCAGAAGTAATCCGATATTCAGGAGGACGAGGTTTTGCCGACGATGTGTGCCTCGTCGGCATGGAATTCCTTGGCGCGGGAAGCGACCTCGCAGGCTAACTTGCCTGGTTTACTCTGTCAATTGGCTTCAAGCCAGGTCGGGAAAACTCGCCTGGATCTGGCTATCTGGCGCACTGGGGGCGATGGGGTGGTATTCTCGGTCAAGGTAAGGATGCCGCTCATGGGCCGCGCATGGATCTGGTCCGGTGTGATCATGGTGGGCCTGATGTCGCTGACCGCGCCAATCCTGGCAGCTGACGCGCCAGGCGGTATCCCACCAGCCAAACCAGCACAGGCGTCCGCGCCACCATCCCCGCCGGTCGAGGTGACCACCCCGGCACCGGTGGTGGTCGATTCCTGGGTTGTCGATCCTCACCCTCTAACCATCAGCGAGAAGAACGCAGGGCCGCTTGCCGAGATCTTCCCCTTCAACGCTGGAGGCATGACCTTCCAGGCCATGGCTGGTTATTACAAAAAGACCACCTGGGGCCCAGGAGGACCGGGATTTGACTATATTCCCCTGGCCGCCCGCCTGGGTTACATGCTCACCAGTCCCACAGATGATTTCGGGATCTTCCGGGGATCCATCGAGGCGCTTGTCGAGGTGAACTACGCGCCAGTGCTCGAGCAGTTCGGATCCTACTTCACCGGGCCCAACGCCATCCTTCGCTACAATTTCGTGCAACCCGAATGCCTGGTAGTGCCGTACATCCAGGGGGGGGGCGGTTTTGTCCTGACCGATGCCTACAAGGATCTGCAGCAAGAGTTGATCGGGCAGGAGTTCACCTTCTTTCTCCGGGCAGACGTGGGCGCTCGCCTGATGCTCCTGGAGAACATTTCGGTCGATGCCGAGGTGGGCTATCAGCATCTGTCCAACGCCTGCCTGGCCCCGCGAAACGGCGGCATTAACACCATGGGCTTCTCCGTGGGCATGACGTACTACTTCGGGAAGTAGGCTCGGCCGGATTATCGCACACCCAGGATATCCCAGACCTCGACGGGACCTTGACCGATGAAGGGAACCTGGCGTGGTCCGCCGGGATCGACGCCATAGCGGTCCCGGATCTGCTCGTATGTTGATCGCGAGACACAGGGACGGCCTGGAATAGCCTCGTTGCGGATGGCGCTGGCGAGGTTCAGAGCCGGGCCGATGGCGGTGAAGTCCATCTTGTGGTAGGTGCCCACATTGCCCAGTAGCACATCGCCCGAACTGATCCCGATGCGCGCCTGGAAGACCGGAAGATCGAGCAAACGCCGGGGATGGTTGAAGGCATCGAGCGCGGCCAGGATATCGAGCGCGGCCCGAACCGCCCGCTCAGCATGACGATATTCGCGAGTCAGCGCCAGGAGTCCACTGCCGCGGTAGGCCAGCACTCGCGCCTGATGCCGGGCGAGCACGTCGGCAAAGTCGGCCAGCAGGTGGTTGAAGGTGGAAAGGACAGTCTCGGCATCGAGGCCATGGGCGAACTGCGTGAAGCCGGGCAGATCGATGGCAAGCACGGTGCCGACGTCGGTCTGTCCCTCGGCCAGGGTAGGGGTATCATCATCGATCGAGGCCCCTCGCGCGCGACGGTAAATGTGCCGGAGATAGGCCTCCACGTCGTGTTCGTGTAGCTCCTGCTCGATCTTGTGTACCAGCGGATCGTGCCGACTGGCCTCGGCGCGGGCTAGCGCTTCGAGGAACGCCCGGGTGACCAGGGGCGTGGGTAACCCCTGGTCGCGCTGGGTGCGGGCGATCTCCAGCAACGCGCAGACCACCTTGTCCTGCTCCTCGGTTTCCTCAAAGTAGGCCAGGGCGCTGCGGAATCGTCGTTCCGACTCGACCCAGTTCTCCCGACGTCGAAGCAACAACCCTTCCACCATCTGCGTCTTGGCGAGACCCTCGCGAAACTGATTCCCGTTGAACTGATCCAGCGCCAGCCGAACCTGGTCCTCGGCGCGCGGCAGGTCTCCCTCGTGCAGGTAGACCAGGGCGCGATCCTTGTGGGCGAATGCCTCGGAGATGGGGAACCGTCCCTCCCGGCTCAAATGGATGCTCTGGTCGAGCCAGCCGGCAGCTGCGCTGAACTGCCGACGGGCGGACGCTCGCCGGCCGGCGGCCAGTTCCTTTTCGCCCCGGGCCAGTGCGAGCTGACCTAGATGGTTGTAGATTTGTGTCTCGCTCCATCGGCTGCGCAACTTCAGAGCCAGGCGCAGGTCTTCCTGGAAATGGCGCTCGGCTTCGTCCAGGTGGCCCCATTCCAGATAGAGGCGGCCCAGCTGCCCATGGCTGACGGCGATGCCAGCCTCGTCGTTGCATTGTTGCTTCAGCCGGATCGATTGCTCGTAGAACTCGCGTCCAATCGGGAAGTTACCCTTGAGCGCATAAGCCATCCCCAGAGTATCCAGCACGCGCCCGGTCATGAAGTGTGTCCGACCAAATCCTTCGAGCGCCCGATGCAGATGGGGCAGGGCGGTATCACACTTGCCAAGATGCACCAGGCTACTGGCTCGCGTGTGCGCAATGGTGGCCTGGAGCATACCATCGCTCGAGTCGCCCTCGGCCTCGGCTTTCTCCAGCAGCTTCTGGGCCCCCTGGTAGTCGCGATCACGCAGGAGGTACGAGGCCCTCCCCGCCAGCACCCAACCGCGTAGCGCCTTCCCTTCAGGATGGGCCTGCAGCGCCTCGACCGCGCGAGAATCGGGCGTGGATTGCTCGGCAACCCAGTCGAGGAAGCCGCGGAAGGCGGTCTTCTGCGCAGAAGGTTCGTAGTGATCAGCACGCTGACGAATGCGATGCGTCGCCCGGGCCCAGCCATAGGTCCGCAGCATTTCCAGCATCTTCAGCGCGTGGCGTGGCTCCAGTTGGAGCGTTGAGGCCGGGGAAGCAGGCGTCACCGGGGGTTCCGGGTTGACCATGACCGACGTCAGGGCTGCGGCCAGATCGGTCATGCACGCGAAGCGATCTTCCGGCCGCTTGGCCAACGCGCGTAGGCAGATCGCATCCAGGCGCGGATCCAGGCCGGGCTTCCACTGCGAAGGCGGAGCGGGAGGTTCTGACACGATCCGCGCCAGCAGGGACAACACCTGTCCCTGAAATGGACAGCGTCCGGTGAGCAGCTCATACAGCATGACCCCCAGGCTGTAGATGTCGCCGGCTGGCGTCGGCATCATCTCTGCGGGCTGCACATGCTCTGGCGGCATGTACGCAGGCGTTCCCAGCAACATGCCAGGCGAGGTCAGGCGGTTGTCGTCATCCAGCTGCATCCGGCGGGCCAACCCAAAATCCATGACCACTGGTTCGCCCCGCAAGTCGATCATGACGTTGGAGGGCTTGAGATCTCGGTGAATCACTCCCTTGCGATGGGCCTCGTGGAGCGCCAGGGCGACGGTTCGGCATACCTGAAGCAGTTCATGCACCGGGCGCGGCTGAGTAGCCCATTCGTGCAGCGTTGCACCTTCAATGTAGGCCATCGTCAGGTAGGGGATCTCTCCCACCGTGCCCACATCGTGAACCGGACAGATGTTCGGATGGTGCAAGGTGGCGGCCGCCCGCGCTTCGCGCGCGAAGCGTTCACGCAACGTGGACGACTCGCCTGCTGCGAGAAAGGGGACCTTCAGTGCCACCTGGCGGTCCAGGTGAGTATCCCGGGCCAGGTACACGCATCCCATGCCACCCTTGCCCAGGCAGCGACCGATTTCGTAGCGCCCAAACCTTCCGGAAAGCTCAAACGATGGTGCCGTGTGAAATACCAGCGAGGCGCCCGCCGTGGGCGCAGTGGGGGTGACTGCCGGCGTGGGTAAATCCGTGGCGGCGTCGGCTCCTTCCTCTGGCCGAGATGGGCTGGTCATGGCGATGGTCCGGGAGAGGCGGGACAATATTGGTTTTGATCTTATCACACCGGTGCATGCCGCGCGGGTAAATCCTGGATTTAGCCCGGCGCCATAGGCTCCGTTCCTGTCTGCGACTCCTGACAGTAGGAGTGCCAGGTTCCGACCAGGTCGCCAGCCAGCAGCGCCGTTATTCCTGCGAGGCGCAGCGTGCTGGGATCCTGACGGATCGCCAGCGCGCGCCGGGCCGCCAGGTAGGCCTGCTGCCACTGTCCAGCCTTGAACTGCTCGCGCGCCTGGGCCCGGATAGCCGCATGTTCCGCCGCAAGGGCGAACAGATCGGTCAGGTCAGCTTTGCAGCGACGACAGTGAGGCGGAACCAGGTTCGAGGCCTTGCAAACCGGGCAGGTCAGCGCCATCAGGCATCCTCCAGGTAGAAGATCATTTCTGAGAGCGTTTCGGTGGCCTGGTGCAGGTCGCCCCACACCTGGGAAGCCATGGCCTCCTGCATCGCGCTCATCAGCTTTACCAGCTCGAGACGGTCCTCCGGCAAGGTGTGTGGAAGCAAACGCTCTGTCTTCTCGATCAGCGCCCGGGCCAGGATTACCTCCCGATGATGGCCTCGCTGGCCTTCCGGTTCGGGGACCGGCATCGGCTGGGTGCTGACTGGCTCGAACACTTCTTCCCGTGCGAGCAGGTCCGGCGGAGGTGGCTCTTCTGACGACGAGTGGTTCCACAGGCGGTCCAGCCGCTCTATCGCGATGGCGCGGTTGTCCCGCTGAAACCGCGCCAGGGCGTTATCGAGGGTGACCTGTTTCTGCATCCCGCTGGCCCGCTCCTGAGCGGTCACCCGGAGCACGCCATCCAGCGTCAGGTCAAACTGTACAACGATGGGGTTCCCCGCAGGAACGGCGGCCAGGCCTTCGATCAGAAATGTCCCAACACGATGGTTGCGGCGCACATCGCCATGCTCACCTTGGTAGATGTCGATTTCCACCTGCCGCTGATTATCCGCGCAGGTGAAGAACACCTCGCTGCGTGTCGATGGTATCGGCGTATTCCGGTGAAGGATTGGAGCGAAGCGATGGGGATGCTCCATGCCCTCTCCATTCCGGCTGATGTACTTGATCCCCAGCGAATGCGGCGTGATATCCACCAGGACCGGGCCAGCCTTCTGACCGGCAAGCTGGGCTGCCTCGATGGCCGCTCCCATGGCCACGCACAGGTCAGGATCCACCTCCTGATGCAGCGGCAGCCGTAGCGCATCGGTCAGCATCTGACCCACCAGCGGTGTGCGCGAGCTACCGCCTACGAGCACAATTTTCTGCAGATCTGCCACACTGACCCGGGCATCAGTCAGAGCGCGCTGGACACAATCCATGGTGCGGTTCACCAGTGGGCGAATTAGCTCCTCGTACTCCTCTCGGGAAAGTTCGATATCCAGGTGCAGGGCTCGACCCTGGCTCTCGGCGATGAACTCCTCCTGGATGCGTGCGAATGGATGGAACGACAGGTGCTTCTTGGCCAGCTCGACCGCTCGCAACACCCGGGCCCGGCTGACCGCGCTGCCGCGTAGATCGACCCCCTTTTCTGACTGGAACCGATCACAGACATGGTGCAACAGCAACTCGTCGAAATCGTCGCCACCCAGGTGAGTATCTCCCTGGCTCGATAGCACCTCGACCACACCACTCTGGGCCTGGACGATGGAGACGTCGAAGGTGCCGCCTCCGAGGTCGTACACCAGCAGACGTCGCAGCTCGCCTTCGCCAGTGTCGTAGGTGAGGGAAGCCGCCGTCGGTTCATTGAGCAGCCGAACGACGTCGAGCCCGGCCAGCGCGCCAGCTTCCCGGGTGGCCTGCCGCTGGGCATCGTTGAAGTAGGCCGGCACAGTGATCACTGCACGACATACAGACATCCCAAGATGCTCGGAAGCGCGTTCGCATAACCGGCGCAGGATCATGGCCGAGAGTTCCTGTGGGCGGAACAGCTGATCACCCAGCGGCACCTGAACGTCCTGCCCCATCCTACGCTTCACGGAGCGAATAGTACGCTCGGGCGCGAGAGCCCATTGGTTCCGCGCCGCCTTGCCCACCAGCAGCTTGCCCTCCTCGGTCAACCCTACCACAGAGGGCAGTATCGGATCGCCATCCTCCGTGAATACCACCGGCTGGCCGTCCACCACCAGGGCAACCTCGCTGTTGGTGGTGCCCAGGTCGATACCCACAATCGGCTCCATGAAACGCTCTCCAACAATAAAAGCCATCCTAGCTCCGAGCCACCCGCACGAGTGCGGAACGCAGCAGGCGGCCATGCCAACGGTAGCCGCGCCGTATCTCGTCCAGGACTGTCCCGCCAGGCAGCCCTGTGTTGCCGACCGCCTCGAGCACCTCCATCACCTCGGGGTCGTAGCGCAACCCTTGCGTCTGGATGCGTTCAATTCCCTGTAGCACCAGGATGCGTTCGAGCCGGTCGAGACTCAGACGATAGCCCTCAACCAGTGCCTCCACGATGGAGTCCGACCCTGACCGTTGCCCGGCAATCGCGGTCACCAGTCGATTCCAAAGTGTTCGACTCCTTCCAGGAGTGGAAATGGGCGTAATGCCGGTGTTTGCCTCGATCCGTTCAATTTCCCGGGCCGCCAGTCCCAGGGCGTCGTGAGTCTCGATCAACGTCAACACCATCGCGCGCAGGGCCTCCTCTGGATTGCCTGCACCCGAAGTGGGGCGATGGTCTGCGCGGGTGAGTTGGTCAATCAAAAGGGCAGTCTGCTCCTGGTGCGTGCGAACCGCTCGCGTGTGCAGGTGTACCTCCTGGCGCAGGCCGACGAACAGGTTCATCAGGGTCGTAAGGTCCACCCTGGAGGATGCGGGTACCGGGGGCGGCCCTTCGGGCGTGCTGGCCTCGACAAACCACTTGCGGAAGGCGGCCAGCGCCTGCTCCAGCGAGGCAGTATCTACCGCTGGCGCGTCACTACGGTGAGGAGAGTCTTGAGGGAGACGCGGCGCGGGGGACTCTGACATGCCAGCTCCTCGATCAGCTTGTCCAGGGTGTCAGCTGCGCCCGTATGAAACAGTCGATGACGGACGCGTTCCACCCGATCCCGGAGGACCTCGTAAGCTTGACGGATGGCGTGGAACCGGACCGGATCCAAACCCGGTGGATGCTGGCGGATCAGTTCCAGATAGCGGGCACGGATGGTCTCCTCGTCGCTGTCCATCTCAATACCAAGCAGTTGATACCAATGTCGCATCACGATGCCTCCTGCGCGGGATCCTCAACCGCCGTCACCGTTTCCTCCGGCAGACAGAATAATGAAGCTTTCGCCTCCGTCAGATGCTGTTGGATCTCTTCCAGTAAATCTACAGTGGCTGGCGTTCGTGACGCTTGCTCCTGGGCCAGCCGATGGGCCTGGTGCAGCTGGCTGAGAGACTCGGCACTCCAGCGCCGCTGGCTATTCCTCAGGCCCAGGGCCAGGTAGAAGCCCACGCGCGGATCAGACAGGGAACGCCTCTCTGCCTCGCGCCCCAGGCGCCGAAGGAGAGCGACCGTGGGGCGAACCTCTCGGAAGGTCCGGAGGAAAGCCAGAAGCTGGCCATCGCTGAACTGCCCCAGCGGCACCTGAGCTGCCAGGCGGAGAAGTTTGCTCGTATGACTGGCCTGGCCTGCATACCGGCATCCTTCGAGAGCCAGACAGGCCGATACCTGCAGCAGGGCCACGACAGCGTCGGCCGTGAGGGTTGTCTGCAGCATGGTCTCGAACTTCCGGGTGTAATCTGCCAGGGCGCCCGGAGCCAGTTTCCAGACTAGCACCCGGGTCAGCCGTGCGTATGCGGTCGCTTCGGGGCACAGATCAGTTCGGGGAGATCCTGGATCCGATGAGGGGCCTGTCAGGGCCAACTCTCTGGCGAAGTCCAGGTAGCAGCGAACGAGGGCTTCCTCCATCCCCTCAGCCAGTTTGCTTGCGCAATTGAACTCGTAGGAGGCCCGCTCGTACTCCTGGCGCGCCATCATCGTGTTGGCCACCATGATGCGACTCCAGAGGAGCTGGCGCTTCAGGTCTCGATCAAGTGGATGCAGTTGCGACGCCTCGGCCAGGATCTCCCGGGCACGTTCGTGGAGCTTGCGGCGGCCAAGCAACGAGGCCAGGCGTCGCGCGGTGGGAAGATGGCCAGGAAATCGAGCCAGAAGTGATTGTCCCGCCTGAATCGCCCGGAGCCCGGAGCCTCGTTCCGCAAGATACGCGAACAACCCCTCGTGCGCCTCGAGCAACTCCGGGTGAAGCGACAGCGCCCTGGTATAACACTCCTCGACGGAAGGCTGGAATGCCTCAGGGGAGTTGCTTCGCTCGCGTGCCAGGAGCATCCGGGCCGCGGCGTGTTGCGCCATGTACGACCAGATCAGCGCACGTGCCACCTGGGTATCCTCGACGGACCATTCTGGCAGGCCCTTGGCTAGCTCGGCCTCGTACTGCATCCAGTGAGCATGGGCCTCGGGGCCATAGGCTTCTCCGCCCTGGGCAAGCGCCGATAACCGATGAAAGTTCGGGTCGTCCGGCGGGGAGGAGAACGCTCGGCGATAGCGCAAGATCTCATCGGGCCCATGATGCAGCATGGTCCAGTACAGGAAACCAGCCAGGCGCTCGTCTCCGCCAGGCAAACTCGCGCGCAGCAGCGGAAGCGCCGCCTCGGCCGCTCGAAAAGCCCGCGCCATCGAGCCAGCCCCAGCCAGGCTCCGGTTTACCTCGCGCAGATGGCCTACTAGCTTGTCGGCCTGCAGCTCCCGAAATTGCTGGTGAAGTACGTGTGCTTGCGACGGGGGCTGATGGCGGGCGAAGTCCGAGTCGATGGTCATGCGAAAGGGAGCCGCCAGGCGAAAGGGCAGTCTCGCCGGTTGCAAACGTCGCCAGTGCTCCAGGGCCCGTGCCCTGTCGCCGCGTGCGTGAGCCATCAGCCCGCGTAAGAACACCTTCCATTCCAGGCAGGAAGAAGCCAGACCAATCCCCCGGAGTTTCTCCTGAGCCCGGTCGTCCTCGCCGTTCTCGAAGTGGGTAAAGGCCTCGCGCACCAATACCACCTCGGAAATGAGGAATGGAGGTAGCTGGCTCTCGGCCTCGCCGGCGCCCGAAAGGACCGCATCCGCCAGTTGATCCAGTCGCCGGCGCGCTTCCACTGGCTGGGGGATGGCGCTGACAGCGTTACCACTTTCGGGAGACGCCAGATATGCTGGTGGGAGAGCGTTGAGGAAGGGCTCCTTCGGTCCGGAGTCAGAATCTGGTCCTGGCTCCGCCTGCGCGAGTGAGTCGGCTTGCCGTGTTCGATGTCTGTTCACGGGAGCTGGTTTCCTCCGAATAACCTGGCCACCATTCTAGCAACCCGGCCTCGTGCCATGAATGCCGGGGAGAGGATCCCTGGCAACCTCGCGCCCGGTTCGATACATCCACACCATGAGCAAGCGACAGCTAATCCTGCTGAGTCCCTACCGGCTGCCGACCGAGACAACCCTTTACTTGGGTGACGAGGAGGTGGCAGCCATCCTCGAAGGCCATCAGGCACTCTGGCACCCGGCTGTGCTACGGCTGGGGAGCGGCTTGCCGCGCCTGGCTCAGCCCTACGATCATGAGGAACCGCAGGGTGACGCCCTATATGTGCTGCCAGACAACCCGCCACTGATGTTGCCGGAAGACTGGCGCGAGCGTGCCCGTAGTGCCGGCGCACTGCTGCTCGATTCGACGCACGATCGCGCTGTAACCCGGGAGAATCTCCTGGCCCTGCTCCGCGAAGCCCACCCTGAGGACGAGGAGATCCTTCGCCTGGTCGATCTCACCGAGGAAAAGGTGCGGCCATTCCTGGGGATCGGTTTCGGGGTGCTGATCCTCGATGCGTTGTTTGAGGCGATGTCTCATGAAAACACCGTCGCCCGGCCGGAGATTCGCCAGGATCTCGACGAGGCTCTGCATCATCTTCACGCCGACGATCCATCCCTGTGGCGTCAACCCCTGGTCAGCGCAGCCGTGCGCCTTCTGTCGGCCCGAGAAGTGCTTTATCCGGTGACGCTGTACCAGGTCGATTTGATGCTGGTGGATGACGAACGCCCCGACGAAGGGTGGCCCCTCGCCCTGCGCGCCGGGCAGCCACTCAATGTGATTGCCTGTGGTCAGATCATCGATCAGATGGCGCAGCATCACCCGGGCCGTCTGGTCGACCTGCGCGAGAAGATCGCGGCAGGGCAGGCCGAGATACTAGGTGGTGTGTATCGCGAACGAGAGGATCCACTCCTGCCCCTGGAAACTCAGCTGTGGAATCTCCAGCGAGGCCAGGCCGCCTACCTGGAGCATCTCGGTTGCGAAACCCGGGTGTTCGCACGCAAGCGGTACGGGTTTCATCCCCAGACGCCACTCTTGCTACAGAACGTGGGCATCACGCACGCGCTGCTGCTCTCCTTCGATGATGGCCTGGTGCCTTCACATCACAGCATTGTCGTCAGCTGGCCTTCGCACGACGGCAAGCAGGTCGATTGCTTCACCCGGTCGGCCCAGCCGACCGCCTCCCCGCAGACCTACTTCCATCTGGCCCACTACCTGCATCAGACGATCATGCAGGATCAGTCCGCGACGTTCGTTCAACTGCACCGCGGAGGGAAGCCTGCGTTCTCGATCTACGGCGACTGGGTCGAACTGACCGAGATGGCGCCAGTCCTGGGACGCTGGGTGACGTTGACCAGCTACTTCAACGAGGTGGTTCCTGGCGATTACACCTCGGCGGCCTCACCCGACGAGTTTCAGGCCGATTACCTGAGCGATCGCACCTTGAGTGAGATGCCGAAACGTCAGCAGCCCATCAGTGAGTTCGCCGAGCAGGTGCGCGGGCGAAGGAAGCTCGATGCCGCCTGGACCTTTTATTCCATCGGTCGGACGCTGGGCACCGCGCCCGATTCGGTCGATGGCCTGTCCTTTCCTGCCGCTCTATCCAAACTAGAGAACCGCTTCGAATCCACTGGCGAAGTCGATCAGAGTGACCTGCAGCTGGCGATGCAACGTGCGGCCGAATCTCTGGGCCGACGGCTGGTGGCGCGTGGTCCGGTCGATTCTCCGGGTTGGTTGGTGCTCAACCCCTGCAGTTTCACGCGCCGGGTTGCCCTGGAACTACCGGGGGTAGATGCCCTCATCCCGACGGGCGGTCCGGTCAAGGCCAGTCAGCTCGATGGCGACCTGGGGCGTGTGGTGGTCGAAGTGCCACCACTGGGGTTCGCCTGGGTTCCGAAAGGGCCCAGTGTCGCCGCACCACCCGCGCGCATGCGTCTGGCAGACCCCCACGCTGTGCGCAACGAGTTTTTCGAGGCCGAGATCGATCCACAGACGGGCGGTCTTCGCGCCTTCCGGGATCAGCGGCAGCGCATCACCCGGCTGGCCCAGCAACTGGTCTACAATCCCGGTGCCAGCATGCGAGCCTCCCGGATCGAGATGACCTACTGCGGGCCCGCCCTGGGAGAGGTGGTGGCTCATGGGGCGCTGGTGGATGAATCGGGAACCGAGTTGGCCCACTTCCGCCAGCGCTACCGTGCCTGGCTAGGCCGTCCAATACTGGAATTGCGCGTCGAGATCGAGCCGGTGCGTCCCGTCGAAGGCTACGCCTGGCACGCCTACTACGCCGCCCGATTTGCCTGGCGCGAGGAGATGACCTCGTTGATTCGCAGCGTCACTGGTCTTCGCTCGTTGACCAGCCAGAATCGGCCCGAGACGCCCGACTACCTTGAGCTGCGCAACGATCGAAGGAACACGGTCATCTTCCCGGGTGGGCTGCCGTTCCATCAGCGACACGGTACGCGGATGCTCGACGTGTTACTGGTCTGTGAGGGAGAGCGGAGCACCACATTCGACCTGGGCATCAGCCTTGATCGGGAATCGCCGATGCAGACTGCGCTCGGGTTGATCAGTCCCGTGGCCGTAGTGCCTACCACCCAGGGACCGCCCCACGTGGGCGCGGCTGGCTGGCTTTATCACATGGACGCTGCAAACGTTCTTCTGACAAGTCTGCGGCCCGCCATCGATCATCCCGATGGAATCGTGGCCACCTTGCTTGAATGCACGGGGACCGGCGGGCCCGCGCAGTTTCGCTGCCTGCGAGATCCGGTGCGAGCCATAGTGCAGGACCTGCGCGGCACCCCAATGATCGAGTCTCCTATCCAGGGCGATGCGGTGGACCTCGAAGTCAGCGCAAACGACCTGCTCCAGCTTCGCGTCGAATTCAGCTGAGCAGCTGTTCCCAGGTTCGAGCTGCGCGATGTCACCTGCGGAAGCGGTTGCACGCCTCGCGCCGCCCCTGATTCGGGGAAAAAACCTTCAGGGGGGGCAGATTTCCTGGCCTCGCCTCAGCCGTGGCGCATCATTCAGGCGAGCAGTGCGGGAGGGCTCTCAAGGGGAGTGGCAACCCGCTCTTCTCACGTCGCGGACAGAGGAAGGAAAACATGAAGCAGGCACTCCTGGCGGCGGCCCTGGCCTTGGGTTTGCTGTCATTCTTACCTGAGTCGGCCCTGGCCAACGGGTCGAAAGGGTTCGGCATCGGCATTGGGTTGAGCTTCGATTTTGGCTCCTGGAGCAAGTGCGGACCGCAGGGTAACTGTGGCTACCCAGGTGGCTGTCTGCCCCCACCCGGTTGGTCTCCCTACTATGCGCCTCCGATGATGTGGGGCGGGATGTACGGGTACAATCCGTACGGCGCTTACCCTCCAGTTAGCGGCTTCCCATTTGTGGGTGGGCACGGCGGATATGGCGGGTATGGCGGGGCCGAAGCGGGCGTTCACCCAGGTGGTGGCGGCTACATCGTTCCTGGTAACATTCCCCAAGGGGCGACGCTAGTTCCTAACGCGAACAACAAGCCCACGCTCCCAAATCCCTCAGGGTCAGTGATCAACACCCCACCAGCTACCGGGGGATCCAAGCCACCCATCGAGAAAGAGAAAAAGTAGGCTCCACCTGAGAGTAGACACGAGGCGGCGACAGCGGGGGTAATACCCTGGGTCGCCGCCTCGAGTATTTCTCCGGTGCTGGGTTCCCCTGGGAAGTTCGATCCTGCGGGCGGCGCCGTCATGCGGCCCGGAACCATCTCATGCTTCACATCATCCGGGCTGGACCGCCGAGAGTTCTGGGGGAATCTTTCTCTGGCGACTCGATCCTCGCGCGTCCTCGAAGATACAGCACGTCGGCATCCGGGTTGGTCCGGGCCGATCGAACCGGGAGAGGAGAATCCCATGAAACGCCTTCTGGTCCTCGTCGTGGTGGCCTACCTGGCCGCTCCGGCCGAGGCTCAAATCATCAAGCTCGGTAGTGGCGATAACCGCAAGCACAAGTCGAAGAGTGGCAACGAACCGCCACCCCTCGGCCCCTGGTACAACTACTGGCCGCTGGAGGCTCACTTCCAGGTGCCAGCCATGCCTGAGTATCCCTACTTCTCGGCTCCGCAAACTATGCCCGTCGTTCCTCCAGCTCCCTACAAAGCTCAGCAGCCAGGGCAGGGACAGGGAGGCTTCCCCGGTGCCGCGCCGTATGGCGGTGGTGGCGGATATGGCGGCTATCCTGGCATGGCTCCCTATGGAGCTTATGGCGGAGGGGCGGGCTACAATCCCGGCTTCACCCCCACGCCCACCCAGCCTGGAGCAACGGGCCAGCCTGGAGTCACCCAGCCTGGAGCAACGGGCCAGCCTGGAACTGTTCCTGGTGCGCCCGCCAATCCCAGCGCTCCGGGACAGCCGGGTCGGCCCAATACGTTCAATGCCCCGGGCAGCTACCCGTTCTATAACCAAGGTGCCTATCCGGGCTATGGTTACGGGTACGGCAACGGCTTCGGATATGGCTACGGCTATCCGAATGGGATGTTTCCCCAGCAGGGGCAGAACTTCCCGCAGCGGTAACCTTGCATCGCTCTCAGGGGCAGGTGAACTGATTGCACCTGCCCAACCTGATTGATCCATGTACCGGGACGAATGGCAACGGGTTGGCTTGCCCCGTGGTCATTTGTCCCGGTTTCACGTGGAAGACAACAGCGGAAGCGCATGCATTCGAGGGATAGGAGTCTCTGTTGGTTGGAGCTGTTTCCCCTGCCAGCTATCGCGGCGCTTGAGCTCCTCATCGATGGCCCGTAGCAGGCCGGGTTTGTCCAGGCACCAGCTTGGAGCCACCAGATAGTCGGGTGGGGCATCTCCAGAGAGACGATGAAGAACGCGATCCGATGGCAACCGTTCGATGAAATCGCACACGATGTTCACGTAGGCAGGACGATCAAGCAGCTGCACCTGGCCCGATTCAACCATGGTTTCCAGCGGCGTGTTCCGAACGACATACAGATTGTGCAGCTTGATGGTGTGGATAGGCAAACCTGCAAGCACATCAGCGGTAGCAAGCATTTCCTCCCGGGATTCTCCGGGAAGGCCCAGAATCAGGTGAACACCCAGTTCCAGGGCTCGGCCCCGACAGCGCGCCACGGCGTCGTAAAAGGCATCCACATGATGGCCGCGATTCATCCAATCCAGGGAACGGTTGTGGATGGTCTGTAACCCCATTTCGAGCCAGACCGGCAACCGACGACCAAACTCTTCGAGCAAGTCCAGGACAGGATCCGGCAGCGAATCCGGCCGCGTGCCCACGGCCAGCCCAACGATACGCGGATCAGCCAGCGCTTCGGTGTACAATTTGCGCAGCTTCTCGACTGGGGCGTGGGTGTTGGTACCCGCCTGAAAGTAGGCAATGAACTTTGCGGCCTTGAAGCGGTGGGAGAGGATGGCAATGCCTCGCTCTACCTGGGAAGAAACCGTGGTGCGAGGTAGCCGACGATTGGGGGAAAAACTACGATTGTCGCAGAAGACGCACCCACCGGTGGTGACGGTGCCATCGACATTGGGGCAGGTGAAGCCAGCATCGATGGTGACACTTCGGACGGTGGAACCAAATCGTTCGCGCAGATAGGGTCCCAACGCTCGATATCGCCTTCCGCCTGGAAATGGTGGGATAGAACTCGGCCGATCTGTCATAAGTATCGATCTCGCCTGCCCGAGAAGGGGATATCGCCAACAAAATGCCCTTCATGCCGGTTCTAATGAGATTATAATGAGCGAACTGTGATTGACCGGGTCAGAGACCGGATTTCGTCCAGGGATTTCTCAGCGGTGGGTCCCATCGGTTTTCGCAGGTCGATCACAACGAGGAGTAGGCACCCATGAGCTTCCGGGCCAACGGTGAACTGGTCCCCTCCGGTGGCGGAGATAACATTCCACTCATCCGCGAGAAACTGACGGTCGGCCGACGTGAGTCGTGCGACATCTGTCTCCGGTTCCCCAACATCTCCGGTGTACACGCCGAGCTATCCTTCCGGAACGGCTACTGGTACATCACCGATCGCAACAGCACAAACGGGATCAAGGTGAACGGCGTCCGGGTGCAGGAGAAACTGCTGCATCCCAAGGATCGCATCACCATTGGCAAACGCGACTATCATATCCAGTATGAGCTTCCCGCCGACATGGTGGGTAAACTCGAGGAAACTCAGGAGGAAGACATCATGTCTGTGTCGCTCCTGGAAAAGGCGGGGCTGAAGAAACCCGAACGGCAACGCGACCGTAAAGGGTTCGATCCCGGCGATTTCTTGCTGGATGATGAATAACCAGGGTGTATCTCTGGTGCTAGCCTGCCCTGAATATCGCAAAATAATCCCTGGCCATCCTACAAGCGAGATGGCCAGGGAATTTCATTATTTACTGGTAGTAGTAGACGTTCTCATCTTCGAGAAGTGGTCCGCTATCGAGGGTAAACGGGTTTCCATCGCCGCTGGTATATTCTGGGTTGGGGCCCGGGTATGCCTCCCAGTGATCATTATCATGGATCCGGCACGTGTCCCAACCCCAACCACCGTAAAGGTAATCCATCTCCGAGTCATCCCCAGCAAAGAGATGGTCGTTTCCACTCTGACCAAATAGCGTGTCCGCTCCTTCGTCACCCCAGAGGAAGTCAGATCCCTTTCCACCTTCCAGGCGGTCATTTCCGGAACCGCCAGTCAACAGGTCAAGACCATCGCCGCCGTAGATTTTGTCATTTCCAACCTGCCCATCCAGAACATCTCCGCCAGCGAATCCCAGCATTCGATCGTCACCCCCCCCTCCGTACATCACATCCAATGTGCTACCACCTTCCATGTAGTCGTTTCCGTCGCCACTGGTCCAGATGCTATCATCTCCCCACATTCGATTAAGGCCATCTCCGCCGTACATCTTGTCCGAACCCAGGCCACCATAGAGAAAATCTTCCCCAGATTCGCCGAAGAGCGTGTCCTCCCCTTCACCACCACGCAGTACGTCCTTCCCGCGGTTCCCGTACATAAAATCCATCCCTATATCACCTTCCAGGGTGTCATTTCCCTCCTTGCCAGTCGCCTTTCCTGTTTGATTCTGAAAATAATCCCCGTACATGAAGTCGTCGCCTTCGCCGCCACGCAGCGTATCGCTACC
Organism: Gemmataceae bacterium; assembly: GCA_046350255.1. Classification (GTDB taxonomy): domain Bacteria; phylum Planctomycetota; class Planctomycetia; order Gemmatales; family Gemmataceae; genus CALDUY01. The sequence goes on along the minus strand of JAXMAV010000006.1, from coordinate 205,551 downwards.
CTCGCCACCAACAAGGATGTCGCTTCCTCCTCGTCCTTCAATGACGTCACTATTGGCATCTCCGAAAAGGTCATCCCAACCGCTTCCACCACGGAGAGTGTCTTTCCCTGCGCCACCATGAGCAATGCAACGTACACTGGTGTTGTTTTCGAACGTGTCTGCTCCTGAACCACCTAAGAACTCGATACGCTGAACCTTTGTCTGGAAGTCGCCGAATTGCTGCCACACCTTAAAAATAAGGTTTTCCTGGGGTCCATACTTATCTGATCGTTCAATTAAGTAAGCATCGTCGAGTGGATTACTAGGATCGTTTTGCAAGTAGCTCACCTTGACCGTGTTGTCCTGGTTGTCGGCGAGGATAGTAAGAGTCGGTTTCACAGGATTAGTGATGTATGCGACTGCCGTCAGAGCCAGGCGTGGTTCGAGTTGTTCCAGGTTGGTGGTTAGTCTCTGGCCACGATTCACTGACGTTTTCCGCGAACTGAACCAGGAAGAAATCATGGGAGGTCCTTATGTGCTTGGGCTGTCTTTGTTCATTGTCTTGACCCCGGTTCCATCCCGGGCCCTGTACCTCCAGGATGCTGTCGTTCCAGTTTTGTGACGATGCAATGAGTAATGCCCGAAAAAAAACTCCCTGGAACAATCCAGGGAGTTTTTCGATGAAAGATGGCTGTGGTGTCGGCACAATCCCGCGAAGGGATGGGTTCATAAACTCTCGATCACCCGGCGGACAATGACGCGAAGCTTCTTCTCCCCCGCGTTGGCAATGGCGATGATGTCCGGCAGGTGGACCGGTTCCAGGGCGTCCGCCAGGCACATGTCAGTGACGATCGACAAACCCAGACTGCGCAACCCACTGTGAACCGCCACGATGATTTCCGGAACCGTGGACATACCCACCGCGTCGGCTCCGATCTGCCGAAGGAAGCGGTATTCAGCCCGGGTTTCCAGGTTGGGTCCGGGCACGGCGACAAAGACACCCTGCTGGCATGGAATCTGTTCTTCCAGAGCCACCCGTCGCGCACGCGCAACTAGCTCCTTGTCGTAGGGTTCCAGCATGTCTGGGAAGCGGAGGCCCAGGCGCTCGTCGTTCGGCCCGCGCAGGGGGTTCTCCATGAACAGGCCGATGTGATCCTCGATGACCATGATGTCGCCCTTGGAGAACTGCGGGTTGAGCCCTCCGCAGGCGTTGCTGATGATGAGATACTGGCAGCCCAAGGCCTTCATCACTCGCACGGGCAGCGTGATCTGCTGCGGCGAGTACCCTTCATAGAAGTGGAACCGCCCTTCCATCGCCACCACGGTTTTTCCCGCAATCTTGCCGCAAACCAACTGTCCCCGATGGGTGGGGGCAGTGGAGACCGGGAAATGCGGTAGCTCGGAATAGGCGAATACTGCCTCCTGCTCGATTTCTTCGACCAGTCCCCCCAATCCCGTGCCCAGGATGATGCCCACCGTGGGGGCACCTGCCCAGCGCGCCCGAATGGCGGTTGAGGCCTCCTGAATTTGGTCGTAAAGCGATGGCATGGAAGGTCTCCCGGGAGCGGGCACGAGCGAGTATGGTGAAGGATGTATGGATGGGACCTTTCCTGACCAGTCCTGCCCCAGGACGGGTGGGACCTACAATAGTCGATCTGGGATGGCAGTGCCCCGCGCGGCGAATTGATGGAGTCGAACCATGGCGGTCAACCTCACTCCCCAGTATCACGAGGCCGAGGCGGCCTACAAGCGCGCACAAACCGCGGAAGAAAAGCTCGACTGCCTGCGCCGCATGTGGGTGGAGGTGCCCAAACACAAGGCCTCCGAGAAACTCCAGGCTGAACTTAAGACCAAGATCAGCGAGTTAAAGGCCGAGGTCGAGAAGGAACGCAAGAACCCCAGGAAGACTGGCGTCAGCTACCGCATTCCTCGGCAAGGCGCAGGTCAGGTGCTTCTCCTGGGTGGTCCCAACGCCGGGAAAAGCCGCATTCTCTCTCGGCTCACCCGGGCCACCCCTGAGGTCGCCCCGTACCCATTTACCACGCGCGAACCCTCTGCTGGCATGATGGACTGGGAGGATGTCCGGGTGCAGCTGGTGGACACCCCACCCGTCACTGCTGATTTCATGGAAAGCTATCTATCCAGCATGGTGCGCGTGGCCGACACCGTTGTGCTCGTGGTTGATCTGGGGGATGACGACGGCCCCTTCGCAGCCGAAGCGGTCCTCGAGCGTCTGCGCCAGGTCAAGACGGTATTGGACGGGGAGCCACCTCTCGACCCGGAGGATCCGACGGTCGAGCATATCCGCACTATCCTGGCCGCCAACAAGTCAGAAACAGAGGGAGCCCGCGAGCGGCTCGAAATCGTCCAGGAAATGTTCGGTTCGCAGTTTCCCATCGTGGTGCTCGACGCAGAAAGCGGGCAAGGCCTTGAGGAGCTGCGCCATGCCATCTACCGTTCGCTGGGCGTGATTCGCGTTTACACCAAACGCCCAGGCAAACCGGCGGACATGGAATCACCCTACACTTGCCCGATTGGCAGCACCCTGGCTCAAATGGCCGAGCTAGTCCACCGAGATTTCGCCGACAAGCTGAAATCGGCTCGCATCTGGGGTGAGGGTGTACACCCGGGACAGTCGGTGACCCGGGATCACATTCTACACGACAAGGACGTCGTCGAGTTACACACCTGATTCATCCCTGGCGGAGGTTTTCCTCATGATCCGTCTCTGGATCGCATGCGCCCTGACCGGTTCGCTGTTTCTCCCTGCCGTCCAGGCACAAACGCCTGAGGAGAAGAAAGAGACCATCGCGTATCTGCAAGCTCTGCAAACCGATGGCGGAGGTTTTCGCCCTGCCGCACGCGCCACAGAGGCAGGGCTTCGGGCCACCTCCAGTTGTCTTCGTGCCCTGCATTATTTCGGTGGCGAGGCCCGCAACCTCGACGCCTGCAAGAAGTACGTGAGCTCCTGCTGGAACGCCAGGGTAGGCGGGTTTGCCGACACTCCCGGTGGTACTCCCGACGTTATCGTCACGGCCGTGGGCCTGATGGCGCTGGTCGAACTGAAGCTGTCCACCGCACCTTACGAGAAACCCGCCATCGCTTACCTCACGAACCATGCTCGGGCATTCGAGCAGGTCCGAATGGCAGCTGCAGGGCTCGAAGCTATTCGCAGTCACTCTCCGAAAAACAAGGAATGGCGCGACGCGCTGCTGGCCGTGCAGAACGCCGATGGTACTTTCGGCCGCGATCAGGCGCGCATCCGGGAAACGGGAAGCGTGGTGGCCTGTTTCCTTCGCCTGGGAGGAGAGATCAAGCACCCCGAGGGAATCATTAAGGCGCTGGATGCCGGCCAGCGCGAGGATGGCGGCTTCGGTGCCGCCGACCAGCGGGGGGCCGATCTTGAAACGAGTTATCGCGTCGTCCGCACCTATGTCATGCTCAAGAAGCGTCCGAGTAAGCCCGATGCGTTGCGTTCTTTCATCGCCCGCTGCCGGAATCTGGACGGAGGCTACGGCGTAAGACCGGGTGAAGCTTCATCCGCCGGTGGCACCTATTTCGCTGGCATTCTCCTCCACTGGCTTGACCATCCATGAGCACTCCTGCATTTATCGCCCTGGGTAGTAATCTCGGTGATCGCTCAACGTGGATCGCTCGGGCGGTCCAGGCGCTGGCTCAATCGCCCGGGGTACATGTACAGCGTTGCTCGACCCTGTTCGAAACCGAGCCAGTCGGAGGTCCCGCCGGGCAGTCAGCCTACCTGAACGGTGCGCTCGAGGTTGAAACGACGCTCACTCCCCGGGAGTTATTGGCGCTATTGTTGCGCATCGAGGCCGACCTTGGCCGCGAACGGACGGTTCCTTCCGGTCCGCGCATCATCGATCTGGACCTGCTTCTTTACGGCAAGACGGTGCTGAACGAACCCGATCTGATCGTGCCCCATCCGCGCCTGCACGAACGTCTCTTCGTGCTGATGCCTTTGGCACAGGTCGCCTCGGGGGTCGTCCATCCGGTGCTGGGACAGTCCATCGGGCAGCTGCTGGCCAGCCTTCTGACGGTCGCTCCCGTGGGTCGCCATCCAGGGCGCGAACTCGCAGGGCTGAGAGCGCTGGTGACCGGGTCCACCAGTGGAATTGGTAGAGCGACGGCGCTTGCCCTGGCCGAACGCGGCGCAGACGTGATGGTTCATGGACGTCGATCTCTTGCCCGCGCTGAAGACGTCGCGGCCCAGATTACACGCCAGGGAGTACGATCGGTCTGCCTGCTGGCTGACTTGCGAGAACCCGTGGGGTGCGAACAGCTGGTGGAGCGCAGCTGGGCCACCTGGAACGGGCTGGATATCCTCATCAACAACGCTGGCACCGATACGCTCACTGGGGAAGCCTCTGCCTGGTCGTTTGAGCGGAAACTATCCGAGTTGTGGCAGGTCGATGTCCAGGCGACGATCGCGCTGAGTCGTCACCTCGGGCGTCGCATGCGCGAGGCGGGAGGCGGGGTGATCCTTAACATGGGCTGGGATCAGGCAGAGACGGGGATGGAAGGCGATTCAGGGGAACTTTTTGCCACAGTGAAGGGTGCTGTGATGGCATTCAGTCGGAGCCTGGCGCTATCGTTGGCGCCGCTGGTGCGCGTGCATTGTCTGGCCCCGGGTTGGATCCGCACCGCCTGGGGAGATGGGGCCTCGACCGTTTGGCAAGAGCGCGTGCGAAGAGAAACGCCGCTGGGCGTGTGGGGTCGGCCGGAAGATGTCGCGGAGACCGCCTGCTGGCTGTGTTCACCAGGGGCAAACTACCTGACCGGCCAGATTATTCGCGTGAATGGTGGAGCGGTGAGATGAGGAGCACTAGCAGGTCGGATCAAAGCGGTGAGCGAGGCGGCGGCTATTGATGTCGAGGGCTTCAAGAATCTCGATGACCGGGTCAATCGGGATGCCCCAGAGATGGGCCCAGCAGATGATGTCGAGGTTTTCCTGACCGGCCTTGAGTCGGTCCAGGATGCGGTCGAGAAGAAGCGTGTTGCTGTGGAACTTGCGCTGGAGGAGGCCGAAATCGCCGCGGTCGAGTTCTACCCAGAACCGCTTGCCCTGGAGGTGTTCGAGCCAACGGGCTCGCAGATAGCCCCACCAGTGATTTTGGACCCAGCGCCGAATGGCCGCCTCGCCAAGATCATGACCGGCTTTCTCGCTTTCGATCCATTTGTACCGAAGAGCTTCCTGCTCACCATCGGCATAAACGCTGGACTTTTCCATGCGTTGCTGTTGCTCTCGGTTCGTTCCGGGAGCCCCCCTCCGAGGTCATGAACCACCCGCCGGGGTCAGGTTAGACTCCTGGTACCGGCGCGGTGTAGCAGAATAATTCACTTACATGGTATCGCGGGCAAGCGCCCCATGCAAGTCAACTCCCTGGACAGCAAGCCCCTGACTTCGCCCCTTTACCGCGCCAGATAGCCCCCATCTACCACAAGGCAGGTACCCGTAATGTAACTCCCCGCATCACTGGCCAGCAGCAGGGCCGGGCCCATCAACTCATCAGGCTCGCCCCAGCGACCCAGGGCTGTCCGATCGGCGAAGATCTTTTTCTCGGCCTCGGAGAGTACCGACATGGGCAGTTCCGTGAGAAATGGCCCCGGCGCGATGCAATTCACGGTGATTCCAAACTCTCCCAGATCGAGTGCGCTGGCCCGTGCCAGGCCCAGTAGGGCCGACTTGGTCACCGAGTAGGTGTTTCGCTTCTCCTTGGAAACAAAACCCATGATCGACGAGATGTGAATGATGCGGCCCCAGCGACGCTTCTTCATGTCCGGAACGATGGCGCGAGTCAATGCCATGACTGACGTCAGGTTCAACTCCAGCACCTGGTCCCAGGACTCATCCGTGATCGCATCAATGGCCTGCGGCTTGTTCGTGCCGGCATTGTTGATGAGAATATCGACTCGCCCGAATGCCCCCACCGCAGCTCCTGCCAGCCGTTCTGCTTCGCCACGCTGGGCCAGGTCGGCCACGATGATCTTCCCCCGGGAGTTGGTCCCCGTCAGGATGGCATCCAGGGCAGATTTCAGCTCGGCTTCATTCCGGCTCGAGATGACAATGTCCGCCCCAGCCTCAGCTAGCCCCCGGGCCATCGCCTTGCCAAGCCCCTTGCTTCCGCCGGTGATCAGCGCTACTTTCCCCGTCAGATCGAACAGCCTGGATTGCATGGGTTCTCTCCTTCCTCATCAGCCTGGATATTCAGGTGTTATAGGAAACCTCAGGTAACCTGTCGTGAACTCGGTCGATCGATCCCACTTGACAGTGGTTCTCCCTCTGGCTATGCGTCGCCCTCTCACACTACCAATCTGGTTTTCCCTAGTTCAGCGGGGAAGGGGTAACATGCGCCATTTGCAGGCCGTGGTACTCGTCCTGACGTTTGCGCTCGTGGGCTGTTGCGGGTTGCTCGAGACCTCTCGAGAAGTCGCCCCCACGATTGCGGAGCGCCAGCCGATGGGATCCACGACGCCAGGCCAAACATTCGTCCTGGATGTTGCGCTGCTGGAACGACCGCGGGGTGATGCTTTCCTTAATCAGGACCTCTGGGAACTGGGGAACGAGCAAGGAGTCAACCTGGAGACCAAGCCGATCCTCGAAGAGCACGGTCTTCGCGTCGGCCAGATCGGTGGTTTGCTTCCTCCACGTTTGCAGGCACTAATGACATCGAAGCGCACCTGCCCGGATCCCCGTCGTCTCCGCGCCGAATCCGAGCAACCGGCCCCCGTTCAGGTGGGTCCTTCACAGGCGCGTCTTGCTGTCCTCGTGGGGCCTGGTGATCCGCCCCGCAAGCTCGAGCTGACTGATGCGGTCTGTTTCTTCGAGGTTATCCCACAGGCAGAACGGCAGGATGGGATTCGTCTGACGATTCGTCCCGTGATTCGGCACGGCCAGGCGAAGATCGAACCCCGCGTGGAGCGTGATGCTGAAGGAACCCTGCGTTGGTCGGTGGAAGCGCGTGACTATGTCGAGGAGTTTCCTGACCTTCACTGGGAAATGAACCTCAACGCCGATGAGTATGTCCTGATAGGTGCCCGCCTTGATCGCACCGACCGACTGGGCCCGGCCATGTTTCTATCCGCGGATGGCCGAACCCAGCGTCTGCTGGTCCTGCGTGCCCTGCGGCTTGAACATCAGGTCATCGACGAGAACCTGAGCCAGTCGCCACCGCTGGCCCTGCAGGCGACATGGACGGCTCGCGGAAGTCGGCCCTAGAGAGAGTGGATTGACAATTCCGGCGACGGGCTGCTTTCCTGAACACCATGACTGCATCCACCATCGAGATTGACGGCACCCTGGGTGAAGGCGGAGGACAGATTCTCCGGACGAGCCTGGCTCTGTCGTTGGTGACGGGCCGACCCTTTCACTTGCGCCACATCCGGGCGAAACGTCCCAAACCCGGCCTTCAGCCGCAGCATCTGCAGTGCGTCCTTGCCGCATCCCGGATTGGCAATGCCAGTATCCGCGGTGCCAGCCTCGGCAGTACCGATCTCGTCTTTGAACCCGGACCGGTTGTTTCTGGCCACTACCAGTTTCATATCGGGACCGCCGGAGCGACAGGTCTGGTCCTCCACACCATATACCTGCCGCTGATCCTGAGCGGCCAGGGGCCATCCGAGATCACGCTGACCGGAGGCACCCACGTCAAAACCAGCCCCACTTTTCCTTTCCTTGCCGGTACCTGGCTAGCCTACCTCGAAACAATGGGACTGAAGGTCAGCCTCCAACTCGACCGTCCCGGTTTCTTTCCTCGGGGTGGCGGCATCGTGCAGGCGTTTCTGCAACCCAGCCAGCGCATCAAGGCTCTCACACTGGGTGAACGGCAGTCGGCTCTGGTCAGTGGTATCAGCGCGGTGGCGGGCCTGGATGGAGGGATTGCTCGTCGGCAGGCGCGCAGGGCCCAGCATCAGCTGGGTCACGCCGGGCAACGCGTGACCATCGCCGAGGAATCCTGGGACGGTGGCCCTGGCACTTTCCTGCAGCTTCGTGTCGATACTGGTTCAATCCCAGCCGTCTTCGTCGCCCTGGGCGAACGTGGCAAACCGGCAGAGAAGGTTGCGGATGAGGCGGTGCAGCAGGTCAAGGAGTACCTCAGCAGCCCCGAGCTAGTCGATGCTCACAGTGCTGATCAGCTGCTGCTGCCCCTGGCACTGGCCAAAGGTCCCTCCGAGTATCGTACGACGCAAATCACCCGGCATCTGACCACCAATCGAGAGGTGATCGGCTACTTTCTGGATCGACCCATCTATTGCGAGGGAGCCGAGGGAGAACCTGGCCGGGTGCGGATTTGCTGAGTCGCGATATAATGCGATGGATCCCGTCCCGCGAGGCTCTGCCGTGCAAGACGTCACCGAAGAAGTCGTTCTCTCCATCGCTCAGATCGTCCCGGTCACCGAGGCCGAGGGACCGGGTCTACGGTTCGCCCTTTGGTTTCAGGGCTGCCCACTGCGCTGCCCTGGCTGTTGTAACCCCGAAATGCTCCCGTTCGAGGGGGGGCATCCCACTCCCCTGAGCGCCGTGCTTGAGCAACTCGATCAGGCGAAAAACGAGGGAGTCGAGGGCATCACTCTGATGGGAGGCGAGCCGACTGCCCATGCTGTGGGTGCAGCCGCCCTGGCTCAGGCGACCCAGACCCGGGGCCTCAGCGTCATGGTTTTCACTGGGTTTCTTCTTGAAGAACTTCGGAGTCGAGCTGCCCCTGCCATCGACGCGCTTCTCCGCCACACCGATATCCTCGTCGATGGCCCCTATATTCGCGAGCAACCTGATCAGGAGCGTCGCTGGATCGGGAGTACCAACCAAAGGATCCACTTCCTCACACCGCGATATCACCAGGATGAGCGCTGGAAAAAGAAGAACACCCTCGAAATTCGCCTGATCGATGGCACGCTCACGGTGAACGGGTTCCCGGCCTCGTCTGCACGGGGGATCTGGAAACGGCCTCGCTTTCGCCGCACATCCTCCTGATTCATTGGGACGATGATGATAACCTCGCAATCAAGGTGGCCGGGCCTCCACGCTGGCCCAGGGGAATGGAAAGGAACGAACGATGCGCTGGATGGTGACGGGGTGCCTTCTGTTCGTGATTGCAGGGCTAGCTGGGGCACAGGAAACCAGGTTCGAACTTGGCCAGCGTCTACGGTTGCTCGAGCGCGCCATCGATCAGCACGGCAGCGAGGAAGCCCGAAAGCGAGCGCTGGAGCCCTTGGAGCAGGCCACGCCAACCTTTTTCCGCGGTCAGCTGGCTGAAGCCGCTGGCTTGCTGGATCGAGCCCGGCTATTGCTCCCCAGCGCTGGGCCGATTACCCCTGAGATGCTATGGGCCGAATCTTTAGTAGTGCGGCCTGCCCGGCGGCTGGTGGACACCTCCGGCGAGAGCCTCGTTATCCGGGTCGAACGCTTCTACAAGGTGTCGGCGAGCAAACCAGACAAAACAGATCTCCGTTTGATGCTGGTAAATCGTCAGGGGAAGTCGGTCGTCCGCAAGGAGTTTCCTCTCGGCGAGCCGCCCGTGGAAGCAAGCCTATCTCTGCGAGACCTTGCCGAAGGCGATTACACCATCCGCGCCGAGGTGCTGGTGGCCGGAACGATGCGGGCACGCTCCGAACAAACTCTCTCGGTTGTCCAGAAGCTGAATGATCGGTTGGCGCACTTGCGCCAGCTGATGGCGGGCCATGATGGAAAGGCCTCCACGGTGGAGAGTGCCACCCTCGAGCGCTTGTTGACGATACTGGGAGACCTTCAGGCGGGGCGAACGGCGGAGACCAACTACCCGGCGGCACGCTTGCTGGCCGAAGCCGAGAGCGTGGCCCAGGCGCACACCAGGAAGGAACGCTTCTACACAGCCCGGCGCGCGGGCCAGTTCTGGCTGGGGTTGCCTGTTACGACCCGTGCTGAACCTGTTCGGGTGCAGGTACCACGGAACCTGGATCCGGCCAGGCCGGTCCCGTTGGTGGTAGCCCTGCACGGCGCGGGCGGTAGCGAGAACATGTTCTTCGACGGCTACGGGGATGGTCTGGTGGCGAAGCTCTGCGAGAAGAAGGGTTGGCTGCTCGTCACCACCCGATCGCCACTGTTCTCCTTTGCTGGAGGCCCCGATGTCCTGGGAGTGATCGACTCACTGGCAAAGCTGTATCCGGTGGATATGAAACGCGTCGTGCTCATCGGTCATTCGATGGGAGCGGCCCAGGCCGTGTCTTTCGCTGGGCGCTCGCCGGATCGGTTTCTTGCCGTGGCCGCGCTGGGTGGAGGCGGAGGCTTCAAGGCCAGCGAGGGTGTAAAAAAGGTACGGTTTTTCGTCGGTTGTGGCGAACGCGACTTTGCCCTGACCGGAGCGAAGAACCTTCATCGCAACCTGCAGAAGGCCGGCATCGCCACCGTACTGTTCAAAACCTACCCGCACGTCGAGCACCTTCTGATCGTGCAGCTGGCGTTGCCGGAGGTCTTTCAGTTTTTCGAGGACGCGTTCAGGGGGTAAGCCTCTTCACAGGAGATCGATAGGATGGCTGGAGCAGGTTGTGGCCTGAATCCTGCCGGTTTGAACAGGAGATGGATCGAGCGATGGGCAGTAATACCTTCCACCATCCAAAGCAAGCGATCACGGGACTTGTGCCGCCACAGGTCAGCGAGGCTTGCATCCGTGAGGCCTGGCCCACTGTCCTGGGAGTGAATCACCTGGTAGCCTCGCTGGCAAGTCAACTCATCAAGACCGTGGTACTTGCGCCGGTGGGATTCCTCCTTCTGCTGCCCCTCTTCGCTCTCAAGTTTGCTCCGTTTCTAAGTCGGCGCTACACTCTGACCAATCGTCGTGTGATGATCCAGCGAGGCTGGCGGCCATCCCCGGGGCAATCCGTGGCTCTGGCCGAAATCGAAGAGGTCCATCTCGATCCCGCGTCCATCGACGCCTTTTTCCACTCTGGCAATCTCGAGATTATCTCAGACAGCAAGATTGTCCTGCGTCTAACCGGGGTCCCGGAGCCGGAAGGGTTTCGCCGGGCGGTACTGAACGCGGTGGTGGCCTGGGTGCCGCGACGTGAGGCTGGCCCCTTTCAACCCGCCAGTGCAACCCGGACCCCGGGCCCTACAACTCCCTGATCAGAGTCGAGCAGGTGAATCTGTCCCCGGCCGAGTCTGGCATCCGGGCTGGGGATCGGGTACAAAATGGGTATGCCATCTGTCGTTGCCGTCATCAAGGGACCGAACTCTGGTAGGCGGTTCCCTCTCGAAGACAAGTGCACGATGATCGGGCGTCAGCCGGACACCGCGATCTACCTGGAATCGCTCGCGGTGAGCCGCCACCACGCTCAGATTGTCGCCGAAAACGGCTTGTACTTCGTCCAGGATGTCGGTTCGAGCAACGGCACCTATCTGAACGGCCAGAAGATCTCTGGACGTGTGCCGGTCACCGAGCACGACATCATCCAGATTGGCCCTTACGAGATGGCCATCATCTTCGAGCCACCGATCACTCCGGTGGACACTCCGCAGGTCATCCGCGCCCGTTTGGATCTTCAACCGTCCAACCACACGATCTTCGCGCAGAATCCATCGCAAAAGCTTGAGCTGATGCTGAAGATCGCCCAGGACCTGGGGCACACTCTCGACCTCGATCCCTTGCTGAACAAGTTGCTCGATCATCTGATGCGGCTGTTCCCCCAGGCGGACCGTGGCATGGTCATGCTGTGCGAGGGCGAGAAGCACGTCATCCGCGCCCAGCGCACGCGACTACCTGGTGAGGTGGGTGACTTCCCCTACAGCCGCACCATCGTTCGTCGTGCTCTGGAAGAAGGCGTGGGATTCCTCAGCGAGGATGTCCGCGGAGATCGCAATCTGGTCCTGTCCGCGACACTGGTGTCGCTCAATCTCCGCTCGTTCCTGTGCGTGCCACTCCTGGGATGGGAGAATCGTCGTCTGGGCGTCATCCAGCTCGATTGCATCCGCGTGGGTCAGTCGTTCAAGCCGGACGACCTGGAATTGCTCAGCGCTGTTACCCTGCAGGCCAGCGTGGTGCTGCAAAACGCCGCCTTCCATGCCGAACGTCTGCGCGAGGAGCGTCTCCGGCAGGAAATCCTACTGGCGCGCGACATCCAGCAACAGTTCCTGCCGACCGACTTCCAGGAGATCGGGCAAGGCGTCGAGTTGTTCGCCCGCTGTGTCCCGGCGCGGGAGGTTTCGGGCGACCTCTACGACTTCTTCCGGCTTACCGACGGCCGGCTTGCCTTCTTTGTTGGCGATGTTTCCGGCAAGGGCATGCCAGCGGCTCTGTTCATGATTGCCGTGCGAACCCTGGCTCGAAACATCGCTCCAGCAGCCACTGGCGCGGCCGATTTCCTCCAGCGCCTGAACTTCGCCCTCGCCAACGACAACCCGACGCACCTCTTTGTCACCATGGTGTTCGGCATTTTCGACGGCAGCGACTGCAGCATCACCCTCGCCACCGGAGGTCATCCGCCCCCATTATTGCGGCGAGCCACCGGCGTGGTTGAGGTTGTATCGCTGCGTCCAGGTATGCTCCTCGGCTCTGCTCCGATTCCCCTGCGCATCATCGACACCCGGATCATCCTGCAGCCAGGGGAGACTCTCATTTTTTACAGCGATGGTTTCGTCGAGGCGACCCCGGACGAGAAGACCGAGTTTGGCGTTGAACGACTGTGTGAGGTTCTGGGAGGCTCGCGCACAAACCTCCCACTCGAGCAGTGTCTGTTGGAGACCAGCGCCGCCGTGCGACGCTTCAGCGGGAAGGAAGAGTTGCAGGACGACCAGACCATGCTTCTGGTGCGACGAACCTAACCGTTTGGCTGCATTGGCCGGTATAGCAACGCCAGGGCGATAATGCCGCGCAGCGTCCAGCTGCAGGTCCGGATCCAATTTGAGCCAACCAGGAGTGCATGCGCGGATCCAGAGAAACCGGCAGCCAGTCTGTCGTGACAGGGAATCTGGACCAGCGCAGTCGAAGCCCAGATCAGTATGGTCAGTGCCAATCCGGTCCAGATCATCAGGGCAGGGCCCTCACCGCGAAATACGATGCATACCGCACAGAGCGCCTCCACCAGCATGGGGGGCCCCACGACGAGAAAGGTGCGGGACTGATGCCTGGCCTCGTACGCGGCAAAGCCATCCTCTCCTACCCGGTCGAACAGGGGATAATGCACCACTTGAACGAACCAGATCAGGCCAACCATGTACCAGGTGCTGGCCGCGTGAACCAGAAGCAGCAGAGAACCAGGAAGCGACATGCGAACTCTCACATTTCACAGAGTTATCCGGGGTAGCGACTCCAACGCCTGCAGGGCACGCGCTCGCGCCTCGGCGTGATCAACGATCGGGTAGGGATAAGTTACGCCCAGGGTCACTCCGGCTTGTCCCAGGGTCCGATCGTCGGCGGTCCAAGGCTGGTGAATCACCTCGGTGGGCAACCTGGCCAGTTCCGGAACCCACCGGCGAACGTAATCTCCCAAGGGATCGAACTTCTCACCCTGCGTGATCGGATTGAAGATCCGGAAGTACGGTGCGGCATCGGCTCCGCAGCCGGCAGTCCATTGCCAACCGAGGGTGTTACTGGCCAGGTCGGCATCAACCAACGTGTCCCAGAACCAGCGGGCCCCGTCCTGCCAGGGCAACAGGAGGTGCTTGACCAGGAAGGAGGCGACCACCATGCGCACCCGATTGTGCATCCAGCCCGTTGTCCAGAGTTGGCGCATGCCGGCGTCAACAAAGGGGTAGCCGGTCTTCCCCCGTTGCCAGGCTCGCAACGCGGTTGGATCGCTTCGCCAGGGAAAAGCAGTGTATTGACTGCGAAGAGGTTCGTCGGTGGTATGGGAAAAGTGATAAAGTAGCTGATAGGCGAACTCGCGCCATACCACTTCCTTGAGATAAACCTGTGACCCTCGCGGCAGGTCCTGGGGATCGGACTTTCCCTGTGCATCGAGCACGGCATACCACATGGTGCGAGGGCTCACCTCGCCGAAGTGCAGATGCGGAGAAAGTGACGAGGTTCCATCCGCGCCAGGAAAATCTCGCTCATCGGCGTAATCGTTCAAATGGTCGTCGATGAACGCCTGCAGTCGTTCCGTCGCTCCGACCTCGCCGGGTTGCCAGGTCTCGCGCATGCCAGCCGCCCAGTTGATCTTCGGTTCCAGGGCCAACGCATTAAGAGCCAGGGATGTGGGCCAGGCCTCCGGAGCAGGAATGCGGGTAGGGGTCGGCAGCGGGCGTGGGGCCGGCTTGGTGGCACAGCAGGCCTTCCAGAACGGCGTATACACCTGGAAGGGCCGACCTGTCTTTGTGGCCACCTGCCAGGGTTCAAACAACAATGCCGAGTTGAAGCTTTCCACTTCTAACCCCAGGGAGCGGAAATGACTCTTCAACGTCTGGTCGCGCTCGATCACTGCTGGCTCGTAGCGACGATTCCACACCAGACGCTCTGCACCGGTCTCGCGGGCCACCTCGTCCAGGACCGCATGCGTCGGCCCCTTGCGAATAATGAGACGCGAGGAGAGTTGGCGCAGTGATTCATCCAGCGCCTCCAGGGACTGATGCAGCCACCAGCGTGAGGCAGCACCGGGCACCCACTTGCCTTCCTCTTCTGGAGCCCAGATGAACACGGGAACGACTGGGCCGCCCCCCTGGCAGGCAGACTCCAGGGCAGGGTTATCCGCCAGACGCAGGTCGTGACGTAACCACACGATTGTAGTACCACTGCACATCACGCGCACTCCAGGAGGTCGATTCAACCTCGCAGTTTCAGATCGGCAAGGCCTCCATCAACGCCCAGGATCTGCCCCGTGACCCAGGTTGATTGAGGAGATAGAAACCACGCCAGGGCAGCTGCCACGTCCTCGGGCTCGCCGATGCGCCCCAGGGGATGCATGGCCTGTGAGGTTTTCATCGTGTTCTCGTTACTGGTCAGCCGGCTGGTCATGGGGGTACGCACCAGGCCCGGAGCCACGGCGTTGACCCGGATGCCACGCGGAGCAAGGGTTGCAGCTGCTGAGAGGACAAGCCCCATGACTCCCGCCTTGGCTGCGGCTATCGCTTCATGATGTGCCAGCCCGGTCCGGGCCGCCGCGGATGAACACAGAACGATCGCGCCACCAGGCGCTTGTAGGTAGCGACTTGCCGCCCGCACCGTGGCAAACGCCGTGGTTAGGTTTGCAGCGACGGTGGCGTGGTACTCATCCTCGGAGGTTTGCTGTGCCGATTTTAGGAGAATAGAGCCCGCACAGCAGGCCACGCCATCAATCCGCCCCAGCGTTTCCCGGACGCTAGCCAGCAGTTCGTCCACCTCGGCGAATCGCGTGGCATCGACTACTCGGCATTCTGCCTTCAACTCCAGTGCCAACGGCTCCAGTCGCTCGCGCTTCCGTGCGGCCAGCACCAGGTGGTTGCCTTCGGAAGCCAGACGTCGTGACAGAGCAGAGCCGATTCCGCCACTGGCCCCCAGGATGACGTGAACGCGAGAGGATGCGCTTGCCTGATCGTTCATGAGGTTGCATTCACCTGAGAAACTACCTGAAGTCGATGACGCCGGGCCTGATCCTGGATGGCCGCCTGTTCGGACTGGCTCAGGCGATTGAGGTTCAGTACCTGCATTTTCATGCGAGGGATTCTGGCCAGCTGCGTGCGATGGCGAAGCAGGAAATCCCAGTAGAGTGTGGTAAATGGGCAGGCCCGTTCTCCGACCGACTCCGCCGGGTCGAAGCGGCATTCTTGGCAATAGTTGCTCATCCGCTGGATGTACTTTCCGGAGGCGGCATATGGTTTGGAGGCCATCACACCTCCATCGGCATGAAGTGCCATCCCCAGGGTATTGGGAAGCTCGACCCACTCCACGGCATCGACGTACACCGCCAGGTACCACTCATGCACCTGGGACGGCTCCACTCCTAGCTGAAGGGCGTACAAACCTGTCACCATCAGACGCTGAATATGGTGGGCATAGCCAAGATCCAGCGTTTGTCGCAGGCATTGCCGCATGCAGTGCATCTCGGTGTCGCCGGTCCAGTAGAACGCGGGTAAAGCCTCCTTTGCCTGTAGCGCGTTTCGCTGGCCATACTCCGGCATCAGCGACCAGTAGATGCCGCGCACATACTCGCGCCATCCGAGAATCTGGCGGATAAACCCCTCAACAGCCTCCAGTGGAGCCTGCCCAGATCGATAGGCTGCCTCGGCCGCCTTCAATGCGTCGCGTGGGTCGAGCAGCTTCAGATTCAGCGCTGCCGCGAGTCGAGCGTGATAGAGATAAGGTTGCTCGGTCCACATGGCGTCCTGATACGCGCCGAAATTCGGAAGACGATGGCGTATGAAATCTTCGAGGGCCTGCTGCGCCTGAGCAGGTGTAACAGGCCAGTCGAAGTCCTCCAACGACCCGGGATGAGTCGGAAAGCGATGTTCCACCAGGGCCAAGACGTCACGCGTGATAGTGTCCGGTTTATAGCCCTGCACGGCGGGGAGCAGACCCGGGCCCTCTCGGCTGAAGCTGCCCCGGTTGTCGGCGTCGAAGTTCCACTGGCCACCTTCTGGCTCGTCTCCATTCATCAGGATGCCATGACGTCGGCGAAGGAGGCGATAGAAGTACTCCTGCCGCGTCTGTTTGCGCGAGGCGGCAAACGCCCGAAAATCATCGACGCTGCTAAGGAAATGCCGGTCGAGGCGTATCTCTAGTGGAAGATTCAATCGCTGGGCAGTCTTGATTAGCGCCTGCCGAACCCGCCAGTCGCCCGGTTCCGTGACGATGAGCCCGGCCGGCTGGAATTGTAGGCAGGCAGCCTCGAGTTCGGCAGGCAGACTGCCGCGATTGTCGGGATCGTCCAGGTGGCGATAATGAACCGGTCGCTTGTGGTGTTGAAGCAGGTCGCGAAAGTGTCTCATGCCACTCAGGAACAGGGCGATGCGTGCCTTGTGCGACCATACATGCGTCGATTCCTCGACAACCTCCGCCATCCACACGACGTCTTGCCTGTGGTCGAACCCATCGAAGGCACTGGAGTGCAGGTCGAGTTGGTCTCCAAGAACCAGGATCAAATGGCGGACGCGAGAAGGTCGTGACGGCATGAAGCCTCCGCGGGATGAGAGCCAGCTACCTGCCGGGATCGCGCATCCACAGTATCAATAGTCCCGTAGGTGGCGTCCCTTTCCACCCCCCATGTTGGGAGCCCAACTGTGACCCCGACCGACGATTCCTTCGCCTCCCGCCGTGCCGAGCTGCGCGACGAGTTTTTCGGTCGGCACTTCCTGCTCGGTGGCTGGCCAGGTGGAACGGACACCTACAAACGAACCATGTGGGCCGCTGTGCCCGATGTTGCCCTGACTCAGGCCTGCTACTCCCTGACCATGCGCAAGGGGCTGCCCGAGGCCGGGGCAGGGCAGCAATTGATCATGGCTGGGCACGAGGCCATGCTGGCCCAGTGGTTCCACCGTCCTCTACGCCGAAGCGATATCCAGATGTATGCTGAATGGTCCTCCCGGCGCGCCGGGGTACGTGCCTTTCCACGCGAATTGTGGGACTGGGTACTGGCCAGGCAGTCAGGTGAGGAAGTGACGTTGCCCATCGATGTCTGGGGCTTCCCCGGGGGGCAGGCATTTCTCGCAGGGGTGCCCTGCCTGGTCTTTGAAGGTCCCGGCGGCCTGGTGTCCTATCTCGAACCCGCGATGTGCCGATATTTCGCCCCGATCATTCAGGCGACCAAGGCCCGTCTAATGAAGCAGGCCACCCCGCGCGATGCCGAGTTTGGGTTACGCGCAGCGCCCAACGAGCTGACCAATATCGTTTTGTTGCTGGCGCGCTACATCGGAGGTCGCGGGCGGTTGACCTCGAATGATACAGCGGAGTTTCTCTATCCGGAACTGTTTCAATCGGTCGGCACCATCGGGCATGAGATGATGTGTGCGGGCCAGTCGTTCGACCGGACCCTGGCCTCAGCAGAGTACGAGATGATGGACCGCTATGTCTCGGCCATGGGGAGCGCCTCGTTGTTGTGCGACCTGGTAGATGCCGAGACCGTGGGCCTGGAAAACGCGCTGCGAGTCATCCGCGCGCACCCAGAAACCGAGCGCGTCGGGATCCGGGTGGACTCCGGAAATATCGCCGAGCAGTGTATCCATTACTTTGAGAGAATGAAGCAGGTGGGCGTCTCGGTGCGAACCATAGTCTTCGAGGACGAGGTCACGCCGGAAAAGGTGCGTGAGGTCTACCAGGTATTCCAGCAGGTGACTGGGGTCGAACCCAGCATGCTATTTCCCGGAGCAGGTGGGTACTGGTGGCGTCTGGTGCATCGGGACACGGTGTCAGCCGCATTCAAGCGTACTGCGACGGAACACCGACCGAATGTGAAGTTCTCCAATTCACCGGGAAAGGAATCGTTGGGTGGATACCTCCGCCTGTACGAGCAAGGCGACGAGTTGGTAATCGCCGACGCCTCCGAACCCGCCCAGGGAACACCTTTGTTCGTCCAATTGGTGGACCAGGGGCGAATCGTGTATCACGAGGTCTTTGAAGCACAGGCCGATCGCGCCGACGCCACGTGGGGTCGCTACCAACGCTGGAAACTCTCGCCTCTGATCACAGACTACATGGAACGGTTTCGGGCCATGCGACAGGAAGAAATCCGGGCGGCTCGCCAGCGCCTGGGCTCTACCCCGGACCAGGGAGACGCGCAATGATCGAGTATGGTTTCGTCCGAGTGGCCGCCGCAACTCCCGAAATTCGCGTGGCCGACTGCGCCTTCAACGCCGCTCATGTGCTGGGTCAAATGAGCCAGGCCGAGGTGGAGGGCGTACGGGTCATCGTCTTTCCTGAGTTATGCCTGACCGGGTACACCTGTGCCGATCTCTTCCACCAGGCGACGTTGCTGAAAGAAGCCCGGGAAGCTCTTCTGCAACTTGCCAGCGCCTCTGCTTCGGTGTTCACGGGGTTGGCAGCGGTGGGCTTGCCCCTCGAGGTGGACGACCAGGTGTTTAACTGTGCAGCCATCCTGCACCGCGGGCGCGTAATGGGCGTGGTCCCCAAGTCTTACCTACCCAACTACAAGGAGTTCTACGAAGGCCGATGGTTCGCCCCGGCTACCACCGCGCGCAGTCGCATCGTCAGATTAGGCGAGCACGACGTGCCCTTTGGCACCGATCAGCTATTTCGCGCAGATCAGTTCGAGGGGTTAATCGTGGGGGTTGAAGTCTGTGAGGATCTCTGGGTGCCGATTCCTCCCAGTTCAACTCAGGCAGCTTCGGGAGCCACGTTGCTCCTGAACCTCTCCGCCAGTAATGAGGTAATCGGGAAGGCAGGATATCGCCGGCAACTGGTGACAAATCAGTCCGGGCGATGTATTGCCGCCTACGTCTACGCCTCTTGCGGGGTAGGGGAGTCCACAACCGATGTTGTTTTCGGAGGTCACTGCCTCATCGCGGAGAATGGCAGTCTACTTGCCGAGTCGCGACGGTTTCAACGGTCTGAACAGTTGACCATCGCCGACGTGGACCTCGACCGGCTTCGAATAGATCGACTCCGCACGAACAGCTTCGGAGATGCCACGTTCTACACAGGGCAACTGCCTGCTTTCCGCGTTCAGCCCTGGCAAGGTGCACCCCGACCGACCCCCTTACCGCTTCGGCGTTTCATCGATGGTCAGCCCTTCGTGCCAAGTGGCCAGGTGGAGCTACGCGAACGCTGCGAGGAAATCTTCAACACACAGGTCGCTGGTCTATCGCGCCGGCTGGATTACATTGGAAAGCCCACCGTAGCCATCGGCGTTTCGGGAGGACTCGACTCTACCCTGGCGCTGCTGGTCACCTGCAAGACGTTTGATTATCTGGAGGTGCCCCGTCAGCGAATCCAGGCCCTCACCATGCCTGGATTCGGAACCACAGGCAGAACGCGCGAGAATGCCCATGCCCTGATGCGCTATCTGGGTGTCTTCTCCCGAGAAATTGATATCCGTGGTCTCTGCCTGGCTGAGATGCGTGCCCTGGGCCACCGTCCCTTCGGGATCGCCCTGGAAGGGCTAGGAGAGGAAGAACTGACCGCACAATTACGCCGGCTTTCCCCAGAGGAACGCCACGACCTGGTGTTTGAAAACGTCCAGGCGCGAGTGCGAACCTCGCTACTCATGAACACCGCCTTCGTGATCGGTACAGGTGATGTATCTGAGCTGGCCCTGGGATGGTGTACTTACAACGCCGACCACATGAGCATGTACAACCCCAACGTCAGCATCCCCAAGACCCTCGTGAAGTTCCTGGTAGAATGGGCAGCTCGGAACGAGTTTGAGGGTGAGGTAAGGCATACGCTACTAGACATCGTAGATACCCTGATTTCCCCAGAATTGCTGCCAACGGATGAGGAGGGAAAGGCAGTTCAGGCAACCGAGGGAGCGATTGGCCCGTACGAACTTCACGACTTCTTCCTCTACCACTTTCTTCGCTTTGGCACTCGACCCGAGAAGATCCTCTTTCTGGCCACCCAGGCTGCCTTTTCTCGGACCTACAAAACCGAAGAAATCCATCGCTGGTTGCAGGTTTTCGTCCGCAGATTCTTTGCCAACCAGTTCAAGCGTTCCTGCCTACCTGATGGGCCCAAGGTGGGCTCCATCAGCCTTTCTCCCCGAGGAGACTGGCGGATGCCATCGGACGCGGTGGCGCGAATGTGGCTAAAATGGGCGGAAGCGTAATTGAACCCGTGACCAGCAACTTCATCGCTGTCTTTCCCATCCTGGGCAGGTTGCCCAGCCCGGACGAAAAACTTCGTAGCAAGCGGCATCTCCATTCAAGTAACTCATCGCTCGATGCCGATAGTTAACCAGCGAGATAGCATCCAGTCTGATGAACCGTCCATCCTGCGCCCAGGTGATAGTTCCAGGTTACGGGGTTAACCCTGTCCAGGGAATGCTACCACAGAAGGCGAGTTAAGGAGAAGCAGCAGGCTTAGCACCTGACGCAAACTGAGAGGTATAAGTCACCTGGTTTTGCCATGGCGAAATAGGTTCAATAGTCACGCCATGGTTTCCTGGATGGCCTTCCCTCTCGGATGAGGGTCGCTTCGGGGATTAAAACTCCGCAGTACGCAGGGTGCCAGCCTATCTGCCATCTCCCGGGTAATCCTCTCTGGGGAAGCCCAGGTTTCCGATCTGTCCGTCACAACCTGAGAGGAAGCATCCATGTCTCAGCACCTGGACAGGAAAGGACGGACGCCCCCGCCAGCCGGGCGGGCGGCACGGATCGGTTTGGAATCCCTGGAAGATCGAACTGTTCTCAGTGCGATGGTCTATCTGTCAGGGACCAATTTCAAGCAAGAACATATCCTCGTTCAGTATCAAACTGGTCAAACTCCAGTAGCCCTTCCCGGTACCTCAGTTAGCCAATCCGTCACCGGTTTGCAGGGTCTGTACAAGGTAAATCTGCGAGTAGGCACGAATGTTGAGCAGGCCCTAAAGGCCTATCGAGCAGATCCACGCGTGCTCTACGCTGAACCGGACTACGAACTGAGCACTTCGGCCACCTCCAATGACACTAGGTTAAGTGATCAGTGGGCCCTGCAAAACACTGGCCAAAGCAGCGGCAAAGTCGGGTCGGACATCGGAGCAACTTCAGCCTGGAATGCCGGGACGGGTTCGACGAAGATGATTGTGTCCGTCATGGACACCGGAATCGATTACACACATCCCGACCTGTATCTGAACATCTATGTGAACCAGGGCGAGATTCCCAGTACTCGCAAGGCCAACTTCACCGACATTGACCGCGATGGATTGATCACCTTCCGAGACTTGAACGACACGCGCAATCAGGGTCTGGGGAAGATCACTGACCTGAACGGGAACGGCTACATCGACCTGGGAGACTTGCTAGAGCCGACGATCAAGGATGCATCTGGAAAAGACACCGGGCGAGGCGGTTGGTCTAACGGCGTATCGGAGGATGGTAACGAGTACGTCGATGATATTTCTGGCTGGAATTACGTCAATAACACCAACGACCCGATGGATGACTTCGGCCACGGTACTCACGTGGCTGGTACCATTGGCGCTCTGGGCAACAATGGAAAGGGTGTAGCTGGCATCAACTGGTCCATCCAGTTGATGCCCATCAAGTTCATGAGTGCTACCGGCGCTGGTAGCATGAGCAGCTTCATCACAGGCCTCAATTACGCAATTGATCGTGGCGCCAAGATCTCGAACAATTCGTGGACGGGTGCTGGTGAAAGTACGCTACTAACCACGGCTGTGGCTAATACGCGCACACGAGGGCATCTCTTTGTTGCCGCGGCTGGCAACTACGCCAACAACAACGATGCCTCTCCTACTTATCCTGCCAGCTTTACTTACGACAATATCATTTCGGTTGCCGCCACTGATCGCAATGATCAACTGGCCAGCTTCTCCAACTACGGCGCTCAATCAGTAGACTTGGCAGCGCCTGGTGTAGACATTCTGAGCACCACGCTGGGGGGTGGTTACGGCTACAATAGTGGAACCTCAATGGCCACGCCCCATGTGACAGGGGCTGCGGCGCTTCTCTGGTCTCTCAACCCGACCTGGACCTACCAACAAGTGTCCAGTCGCCTGCTTACCTCCGTCGACAAGGTCGCCGGTTTAACTGGAAAGGTGGCCACCGGCGGAAGGCTCGACATTGGCAAAGCGATTGGAGCTACCACGACCACGGCCACCGCTCCTCGCGTGGTGACGGCTACCTGGTCAGGTAGTGTGGCCAATTCGCTGAACAAACTGCGAGTCACGTTCGACCAGGCGATTACGCTCACCAGTTTCACTGCGGCTGATGTGAAGATCACTTCGCCCGCGGGGGCGACCATATCGATTACCTCCGTAAAGGTAGTTAGTGGCACCAGTGATCGCACCTTTGATATCACCTTTGCAGCACAAAGCGCTGCGGGCACCTATCGAGGTGCTATTGGGCCGGAGGTAACCAGCCTGACCGGGGCCAAGATGTCTTCCTGGTCAGGCACCACACAAATTACGGCAGCTGCGCCGGTGCCTTCACCCACGATCACTGCAGCGACGTGGAGCGGCCCAGCGACGAATCAGCTCAACAAGGTGCGTGTGACTTTCAGCCGGGCAATCAACACAGCCTCGTTCACCACGGCTGACGTCAAACTGACGAGCCCCACTGGTCAGACGCTGCCTGTGACCAGCGTGATGGTGGTGGCCGGCACCAGCAACAAGACGTTTGACATCACCTTCAGCACCCAGACCGTCGCAGGCACTTACAAGATCGTGGTCGGCCCGGAAGTTACCGACTCCGCTGGGGTGAAAATGATCGCCTGGTCGGGTACGGCCAAGATCAACGCTCCGGTGTCCACTTCAACTTCCACCGTGGCTCAGACTTACACCTCTGCTGCCAAGGTGACTGTCATGCCTGGAGGCCGTGCAGTTTCTCTGTTGTTAGTCACGGATACTGCGGTCATTGCTGATCTCAACGTGCGCGTTAACATAACGCATCCTCGCATCAGCGATCTCTACATTTACCTTCAGGCTCCGGATGGCACCACGGTGGTCCTGGCAAACCGGGCTGGTGGCGCCACCGCCAACATGACGAACACCGTATTCGATAGCCAGGCTGCCGCAACAATTGGTACGGGCAAAGGACCATTCACCGGATCGTTTAGCCCGGTAGGTTCGCTAGGCGTGCTGAATGGCAAGGACATCCGCGGGACCTGGAAGTTATGGGTAGAGGACCGGGGCGGAGTGAATCGAGGTTCGCTGGACAACTGGTCGCTGATCATGACCAAGAAGGTGGGCACCACCGCGACGACAGCTCAGGCTGACGCCATGGCCCAGGCTTATCAGGCTTCCCAGCGGAAGAACGCCGGGGGAATTGGATAACGGTCCCCGAGATATCCGGGTAGTAGCTGGAAAAGGCTTCGCGCGAATTGTAGAATCGCCGCGTCGCCTTACCTCCGAATCCGGTGATCTCATGGCGGATGCTTCGCGTGCTTCATCCACCTCCTGCCTACGGTGGGTGCGAGGCCTGATTGTGGTACAACTCTGCACGGCCCTGGTTGGCGCCCGGGGCGAAGGGGTGTCGGCCCTCGATGAATCCAAAGCACAGGCCGCCCTGCGCGTCATCGAAAAACGTATCCAGGGAGTCGCTCCCGAGGTCACCCGGTTGCGCCTGGATCTGGTGCAGTTTCGAGTGACCTATCCGGGAACCCAGGCCGCGATCAAGGCTGCCAGCTTGCTGGCCACACTACCTTCACCGTTAGACCGGCTTGACCCTGGGACCATTCCCTCGCTCGAAAAGTTCGACTGGCAACCAAAGGAACTGGTTGCTTTGCTGGGCGAACATCGGGGACGGCACGGCAGTGCCGTGACCTCTGTGGCTTTTAGTCACGACAACAACCTGATTGCCTCCGGTGGAGGATCGTTAGTACGCATCTGGGACGCTAAGACCATGCGCCTGGTCGGCCTGGCAGGGTCGGGTGCGGCAACCAGCTCGGTTGCCCTGTCCAAAGATGGAAAGCACCTTGTGAGTGGCACCTCTTACGGTGGCCTCTACGTTTACACGGTCGATCCGCAGAAAGGCCCCGTGCTGAAGTTCGCCTTGGCGGCGGCTACCAGCCCGATCTACCAGGTAGCCTGCCATCCCGATAACAAAATTGTCGGCGCGGCCTGCTTCGACAATGTGGTCCGCCTGTACGATATCTCGGGGGCGACACTGAAAGAAGCAGGCCAGGTGCCAGGCCACACCAAGGCCGTGCGATCACTGGCCTTTTCGCCTGATGGCAAGATGCTGGCTACCGGGAGTGAAGACCTGACTTCTCGAGTGTGGGATATGTCCACTCCTGATTATCGGGAAAAGTCACAGCTGCAAGATCACACCGATACAGTCGAATCGGTCGCGTTCAGCCCATCGGGAAAGAGCCTGGCCACTGGATGCAGCGATGGGTCGTTTCGCATCTGGACCATCCCGGCAGCCCAGAAGGCCAGAAATCCACGGATCTTCCATCAAGGGCCCAAAGGAGCGATCACCTCGCTAGCTTTTTCCGCCACGGGCAACACCCTGGCAACCTGTGGGGGTGACAACTTTCCGCGACTGTGGAATATCTCGACCCCGAAGGTCAAGGAGCGATCGAAACTTGAAGGGCACACCCTACCTGCCAAATCGCTTGCGTATTCCCCGGACATGAAATTACTGGTGACGGGTGGTTCCGACTGGACGGTACGCACCTGGGATCTGACCAAAACCAAGCCAGTGGAACGCTTTGTCCCCTGGAGCCACTTGAGTTACACCTATTCCGTGGCATTTGCGCCAGATGACACCACACTTGCATCTGGAAGTTTCGATCGGGTCGTTCGCTTCTGGGACCTGGCGCGGCCTGAGCCCCGTACCCGGAATTATCTCAAGGGAGATAACATACCCATCTACTCGGTGGCATATTCTCCAGATGGCAAGCTGGTGGCCGCAGCCGGTGAGTCCACCAAGATTCGCCAGTGGGAGGCTGCCACAGGGGCGCCTCGCACCTCACTGATTGGGCATCCCACCTGGGTCAATTCCATTGCCTATTCACCGAATGGCAAACAGCTGCTCAGTGCCAGCGGCAAGGAAGCCCTTCTCTTTGAACCGCATCGAGGAGGTTTTCTTCACAAGTTCGATAAGCACGAAACCAACGTCCTCTGCATCGGCTTCTCACCTGACGGGAAAAAGGCGCTTACCGGTTCGGGGTACTACCTGATCGACAAGGATGGAAAGTACGTCTACAAGGATGGTACTCATGTCTGGACGGATTGTTATCTCCGAACCTGGGACGTGGAAAAGGGTGAAGAGGTAGCCTCTATCAAAGACAATCAAACAGGGTTTTACGGAGTGGCCATGGCAGCCGATGGGCAACTTCTTTACACAAGCAACTATGATTCTCGTATGCGGATCTGGAATCAGGAAGGTGGCAAGTTCGTCGAGAAAAGTCAGGTGAAAGGCATTCCTGGCAACCCGCCGATGAATCTCCTCCCCTCAGCCGATGGGCGAAGACTCCTGGCCCGGGGGGCCTCGGCCAACCTTGTCGAATGGGATGCCGTGGGTTTGAAGAAAACCCGCGAGTGGACTTTTCCCGAACAGATCGGCAGTGTTTCACTCACGACGGATGGGCGACACCTTGCGGTTGGATTGGCCACTGGAGTCGTGTATATCCTCCGACTCGAGCAACCTCCAAGGAAAAAGTAGAGAGAAGAGTGTTCGTGCGATCATCCAATGAACAAGGCCCACTACTCTCAGGTAGTGGGCCTTGTCGTATGGCAACAGGGATTCAGGTTAGTAACCTGTGCCCTGGTAACCTTGGGGAGACCACATCGCCGGGTTGTACGCCGGGACGGGGTAATAGCCGTACCCATAACCCCAGTAGGCATTCATCGGGTAGTAGTAACCCTGCTGATAGCCCTGGTAGGATACTGGCTGAGTGTTGTAGTTGTTCATCTGCTGGGCCGACTGCGAAGCAAGCCAGTACTGAGCTGCCGCATTGCCGGCTTGGTTGGTCGTGCCAGGTGCGTTGGCCAACTGGTCAGCTACAATCGGACCGGAGGAAGGAAAGACGCTTGGCCCCATGGGGTAATCGAAACCAACACCATAGCCACCACCGCAGCTACCACCATAGCAGCCGCCTTCAATGCCTCCTCCGCATTTTCCTCCCTTGCATTTCGATCGATGGAATCCGTGACCGCGCACGCCGCCCAGACCGTAGCTATTCATTCCGCACATTCCGCAAACCGGGTCAAAATGTTGCGGAGTCGAGGAGACAAGGCTAGTGGCGTGAGGAGCACCACCCTTGCAGCATCCTCCCCCGCCACAAGGCGCCCCACAACAGCCCGGTGTGGGGGAAGAGAATGCATTATGCGGACAGGCAGCCTGGCAGTAGCTGGAGCAATACTTGGGGCAATAGAATAGGCCAAAGGCTCCACCTGCGTAACTGACTGTCGCCGTGCCGGCAATGGCGAGAAGGGCCAGATTCGCCAGAATCAAGAATCGTTTCATGGATGCAGACTCCTCTGTGGCATCCGGGCAGCGTCCGGCCATCATCCTGATCGCTGCGGCGGACTCGAGATCACTGGTACTTTAACCGCATAAAGGCGACGAGGCGGGGGTTTGTTGGGCCTTTTTCTCTTCGAGTAGGTTCCCTTCTCAATCACAGGTGGCAGTTCTGGCGGATCGAGTCCAGGCATGGAACCTTGCTGACTTACCGCGTCAAATTGCGATGACTCGTCCAGATTCACTCAAGTATTGCGCGCCGGGAAAAATCAACGATATTGCGGGTGTAAATTATGGCGCATGGGGAGGGCTGACCGTCGGGGTGTAATGCCGGTAGAATGATGTTCTCGAATGGAGAGATGGATTACCATGTTGAACGTCGAACAAGCTCGAACCTGCATTCTCAGTCATTGCGAACCACTACCCGCCGAGATCATTCCCCTCTCATCGGCGGCCCTTGGTCATGTCCTGGCTGAGTCGGTGGCCAGCGATCTAGACATGCCGCCCTTCGACAAGGCGCTCATGGATGGGTACGCCCTCCGATGTGCCGACCTGATCGATGGCCAGGCCTGCTTGCAGGTGGTGGACGAGGTGGCTGCCGGGCAGACTCCGACTCGATCACTGGCGTCAGGCCAGGCAACGCGCATCATGACGGGGGCCCCGCTGCCGACCGGGGCTGACGCCGTGGTTCCCGTCGAACTCACGCGGCTTAACTCCAATGGTGAGGTGGAGGTGACAAACGCCCCCCTTAACCCTGGAACCAACATCCTTCGGCGCGCGGAGGAGATGCGGTCAGGCGAGACGGTTCTTGAACCCGGAACTGTTCTGCGAGCCCTGGAATTTGGAGTGCTGGCATCCGTGGGACGTTCCGCGGTGCGTCAAATCCCTGCTCCCCGGGTGGCTATTCTGGTCACTGGCGACGAGTTGATCGAGGGGCCGATGCTTCCTGGGCCTGGCCAGATCCGGAATAGCAATGCACCCATGCTTCAGGCTCAGGTGGTGCAGGCCGGAGGTATGCCTCGCAACCTGGGCATCGGCCGTGACCGGTTGGAGAGTCTGACACCGCTGATTGAAGAAGGGCTCAACACAGCCGAGATTCTGGTGCTCAGTGGAGGCGTGTCCGCCGGGCAGCGCGATCTTGTACCGGAAGCCCTGCATCGGGCTGGCGTGGTGCCCCATTTCCAGAAGGTCCAGGTGAAGCCAGGCAAGCCGCTCTATTTCGGCACCGTCGAGCTTGGGGGGCGAAAGCGTCTGGTGTTCGGTTTGCCAGGGAACCCCGTTAGCTCGTTCGTCGGCTTTGAATTGTTCGTGCGGCCAGCCATTCGCACCCTGGCTGGGTTCAGCGTTATCGATCTGCCTCGGATCCAGGTCGCCCTTCAGGGGGATTACCACCATCGGTCCGACCGGCCGACTTATCACCCGGCGGACCTGAGAGAAGCCCCCCACGGGTGGACCGCGAAGCCACTGGAGTGGAAAGGATCGGCCGACCTTCGAGGGATGCTTCGAGCGTCGGGCCTGCTGGTGTTACCGGCTGGTGAGCATTCCTGGCCCGCGGGGCAGCGTCTCGAAGCGCTGCGGTTCGATGTCTGAACTGTCTGCACCGACTCCACTGATTCCGAAAAAGGAGACGTCAACCCCTCCAGGCGGCGGCTCGACCGGGCGCTTCCGGTGCCTCCTGGGGTTGTCCCTGCTCAGCGCTGGCCTGCTTTATCTCGCTTACTTTCCAGTGGCCATCGGCATGATGGCCTGGATTGCCCTCGTGCCACTGCTGGCTCTGGTTCGTTTTCAACCTCGTCCACGTTGGATGTACCTGGCGGCCTACCTCGGAGGGCTGGCGTTCTACCTACCGGTGCTACAGTGGGCCCGCGTGGCCGATCCGCGCATGTACGCCACCTGGATCGTCCTATCCCTGTACTGCGCTGTCTATGTTCCTGTGGCAGTGGCCGCCACACGCCGGCTCGAACGTCGCTTCGGACTTCCGCTGACGGTGGCGTTTCCGTGCGTCTGGGTGACCTGCGAGTTTGTCCGCTGGGGAATGCTGGGCAGCTTTGTCGGCCTGATGACTGGATCGCATCACCACGACGTTCCTGGCGGCTTCAGCTGGTATCTCTTGGGACACAGTCAACATACCTGGGTCGCCATTATCCAGGTGACTGACCTGGGTGGCGCTTACGCAGTCAGCTTCCTCGTCGCTGCTGGCAACGCCCTGGTCTTCGAGTGGCTTTACAGCGTGCCTCGAATCCGCCAGGGGTTGTACGGAGCCGAGCCCACTCCTCAACCGGTGCACCGGCTTACAGTGCAGACTCTGCTCACCGCCTTGCTACTGGTGGGAGCCTGGGGCTATGGGTGGTATCGTCTGAGCGAGCAGGAAACGCGCGAAGGACCTCTGGTGGCGTTCCTGCAATGCAACGTTGATCAACGGATTCGCAATGTCGCTCATGAGGGGGCGGACGAGGCGCGCAAGGAGGCCCGGCAGCGCGTGGCCGATCACTTCGCCGACCTGGCACGCCAAGCTGCCCGATATCAACCTGATCTAATTGTCACCGCTGAGACTGCCTATCCTGGATACTGGGAGGAGTTCGCCCAGGGAAAGCCTACCCGGAATAGCCGGGATCTCGCCCGACGCATCAGCTCGCGGTGGAAAACACCCATGTTACTCGGAATGAACGCAGCCATTCTTGGGGAAGATGGCAAGGTGCGCTCACACAACTCGGCCATCCTTCTCGACCGCGATGGAGTCTGGAGCGGGCGATACGACAAGGTACACCGGGTACCGTTTGGTGAATACGTTCCCCTGCGCCAGGCGCTCCCCTTTCTGAACTATCTAGCCCCCTACGACTACGATTATGCCGTCGCACCCGGAAGCGAATTCACCCGATTCGAGATAAAATCCGCCGACGGAGAGGCCTTCCGCTTCGGGGTGATGATTTGCTACGAGGACACCGATCCCGCCATGGCCCGGCCTTACGCCCGGCCTCCCGCGGTGGATTTCCTGGTCAACATCTCCAACGATGGATGGTTTGACGGCACCAGTGAGCACGATCAGCACCTGGCCATCTGTCAGTTCCGCGCGGTGGAAACGCGCCGGGCCGTTGGACGGGCTGTGAACATGGGCATCTCGGCGGTTGTGGATAGCTGCGGACGCGTGCTGGCTCCGGAGCAGGTCGATGAAGTGGATACCATTCCTGTCTGGAGTGTGGACCATCAATCGGGATCGCTTCCACTGGCCGATTGGAACCGTTACAAAAAGATCGCGGGTGTGCTTCTGGCCCGAGTGCCTGTAGACTCCAGGGTCAGTCCGTATTCCCGGTGTGGCGATGGTTTTGCCCTCGCCTGCACTTCCCTGGTGATCCTGGGCCTTCTCACTCGACTGCGCCAGCAAGGGAAGGGAGCGATGGCTTGAACCCAAAGCGTACCTGGCGAAGCTGGTGGGCTAGGCCGTTGGTCCGTCTGAGTGCACTGGGGCTAGGTCTGTATGTGGGAGTGATCCTCTTGATCTGGAGCCTGGAACGACGGCTAATCTTTCCAGGAGCAGGCGATCCGTCCTGGATGGACCCGCCTCGTCTTCTGAATGTGCAGGATGTCTTCCTTTCATTGTCAGATGGCACCAGGATCCATGCCTGGTGGTTGCCTGTGGAAGGAACGCCGAAGGGGGCGATCCTGTACGCTCATGGAAACGGAGGGAATCTCTCGCACCGGGCTGGGCTGCTTGCTCGCTGGCGTCATGAACTGGCGCTGCCAGTGTTGATCTTCGACTATCCTGGGTATGGCAAGTCGGAAGGCCAACCCACCGAGCAGAATTGCATCGCCGCGGCCGAGGCGGCTTACCAGTGGCTGGTCGAGCAACAGCAACTGTCAGGCCACGAGATTATCCTGCTGGGATCCTCCCTGGGGGGAGGTGTGGCTCTCGATCTCGCTGCGCGCCTGCCCTTCCGCATGCTGATTTGCTGTTCCACCTTTACCTCGATTCCGGACATGGCCCAGCGACAGTTTCCCTGGTTGCCTGCACGCTGGCTGGTTCGCACGCGGTTTGATAATCGGGCCCGCTTACGCGACGTCCTTGGCCCTGTGTTTCTGGCTCACGGTTCTGCGGATACCCTCATCCCCATGGAGATGAGCCAAACGCTTCACGACCTGGCCCGGGAACCCAGGCGCCTGTACATCGAGCCGGGGTTGGGGCACGTCCAGCCGGAGAGTCCGCAGTTCTTCGAGGCAGTGCGCGCTTTCCTTCGCGATACTCAGACGAAATGATCTTTATTCGTCTGGAGTGATCGGCTATCAGCAGCCGCATGAGTCGCCCCGATGGGACTGGGGGGACCACGTGCTAGGAGGGCGAACATGCGCCAGATCCTGTTGTCGCTCGTGGCGATCCTTGTCATGGGGAACTGGGCCACTGCCCAGGGGCCGGTGTCGCCTCGTTTTCGCTGGACCACCGGCCAGGTGCTGCTCTACCGCCTGGACCACACCACCGAGGCCACCGACAATTCCGCCGACTCGAAAAGTGAAACGCGCAGCTCGCTTCGGGTGGTGAAGCGCTGGGACGTCACCGCCGTGGATGAAGCGGGGGTGGCCACGCTCCAAATGTCGCTGGTTTCCATGATGCAGGAGCGCACCACTCCTTCGGGTGAGGTGCTCAAGTATGACTCGGCTGCCCCCGACAAGAGTACCCCGCAGCTGAAGGAAGCGATGGCCAAGTTCCTGAACACGCCGCTGGCTGTCATCCGGGTAGATACATCGGGTCGCGTGGTCGAAGTGAAGGAATCCCGGGGAGGGATGGGTAGCTTCGAGAACGAACTGCCGTTCCTGGTGGTGATGCCAGCAGCTGCCATCAAGGCTGGCGATACCTGGGATCGCGACTACAAGATCACCCTGCCACCTCCCCTGGGAACTGGCGAGAAGACCGACTCTGTGCAGAAGTACACCTGCAAAACGGCCACAGCCGACCAGGTTACCATCGCGCTGACCACCCAGCTCAAAACAGCGCCGAAGGTCGAGGTAGACGTTATTCCGCTGTGGCAGATGATGCCGGAAGGCGAGTTGATATTCGACCTCAAGCAGGGACGCTTGCACTCCGCCAAGCTGGTCATTCAAAAGGAGATCAAGGGGCACCAGGGGGAGAACAGCAGTGCCTCCTTCAAGAGCACCATGACTATCACCTACGCTGGAGAGCGTTAAGCCCCGAGCTAACGACGATACTGAGGCAGAGGAGTCTCCCAGGGCCCCTCTGCTTCGCGCATTTTTACGCTGACCACGACAAACTGAGTGAGCATGGATTGGGCTTCGGCGCCACTTTTTGCTAGGATTTTCTCAATGTACGCTGGTTGGGGAGGGGGGACACTCCGACCAGCCAGGGGGTCATCGGAGGGGCATCGTGGACCGAGAGAAGCAGCCGGGAGAATCGCCATTCAGCAAGGCTTTATCCTACCTAAACTTCAATCCACGGGCGAAGTGGCTGGCCTACCTTGCCGGTGGTGCGGTCGGGGTGGTCCTGGTCCTGCTGCTCATCGTGTTGTGGCTCTTTTCCGACCTCATGGTATGGCGCGGGCGCGTGCCGACGTTTCGCGAGCTTTCACCAAAACAAGCAGAGTACCAACGCCAGGTATGGGAAACGCTGAGCGAGGGCGACCGCAAATCTATCCTTGAGCGCGCACGCTTCAGTGGCCCCACGGTGCAGCGACTTCTGGCGGTGTCCCTGGGAGACATGAACTTTCAGGAACGCGAACTGGTCTGGCAGGAACTAGCCTGGGATATTCTGCACGACCGCATCAGCCTGGAGGCGGCTCAGCAGGTGTTTCTGCCGGATGACACCACGCAGTCCGGGTTTGTGCTCGATCCCTCGGATCATGGCGTGCTGAGCCTGGTAGTGCGCGAAGCAGCAGCTGGACGCCACTGGACACCCATCCCCACGCTGGCCCAGTGGAACAGCTGGATGTGGAACGGGCCGGTTGCAACGCGAGGTCTACTTCCCACCTACCTCACGGGTCTGGCCATTATCGTAGCCATCCTCGGTCTCATGTGGGGGTTGCTGGTGGTGCTGAATCGAGAAATGGCTGCACGGGCCACCATCGAGGCGACCAATCGTCTGCGTCGGGCAGTGTATCACCACACCTTCCGCCTGGGCACACTGGCCGTTCGGGCTCTTGGACCCAGCGAAGCGGTCAGCATCCTGACCCGCCATGTCGAGGCATTGCACGACGCCCTGTACACCTACCTGACGGTCACCTTCAAGGAAGGCATCACCCTGGGCCTGTTCATCGTCCTGGCCCTGTTGATCGACCCGATTCTGGCAGGCGCCTTCTTACTCTTTACCCTGGTAGTCTGGCAGGCAGGCCTGCACATCCTTCGAGCCGTTCGCAATCAGACACAGCTGGCTAACGATGTCGCGGCTGAGCGGCTGACCATCATCCGCGAAAGCCTGATGCTCATGCGACTGGTGAAATGCTACATCATGGAGCAATTCAACCAGGCACGCATCGAACGCCAGCTGGCCCGTTATGGCCAGGTCCAGCGCATCCGTCACCGTGGAGAAAGTCTAGCCCAACCCACGATGATTGTCCTCGGTGGTGCCTGCGCGTTGATTCTGTTGTTCGTGGCCGGGCTACTCATGCTCTACGGCCAGCTATCCACTGGGGGAGCAGTGGTGCTGGCAACTACCCTGCTATCGCTCTATTTCCCAATTGTCCATCTGCGCGATAGCCGGAAGCTGCTCAAACGCGGGAAAGAGGCTGCCGAGCAAATCTTCGGCTTTCTGGAACGGCGCGGCGACGTGGGCCAGGTGGTGGGCGCTGACTTCCTCCAGCCGCTGGCCAAACAGCTGGAGTTCGACAACGTCAACTTGCGCGAGCCAGGTACCTCGCGGCCCCTTCTCGAGGAAGTCAGCATCACAATTCAAGCGGGGCAGCGTGTCGGCCTGGTGGGGGCCGATAATCACGAGAAGCACGCCCTGGTCTACCTCATCCCGCGGTTACTCGATCCCACCTCTGGCGAGATCCGCATCGACGACAACAATCTCCGCTGGGTGACGCTCGATTCTCTGCGCCATCAGATTGGCGTGGTGATGATGCACAACCTCGTCTTTCACGACACGGTGCGCAACAACATCGGCTGTGGAGATTCCACGTACACGCTGCCCCAGATCATCGAGGCGGCGAAGATGGCCCACGCTCATAACTTCATTCAGAAGCTTCCCGAGGGGTATGAAACTCCTCTGGGCGAGCTGGGACATGTACTGACCCTGAGTCAGCAATACCGCGTCGCCCTGGCACGCGCCATCCTGCGCGATCCCGCCATCCTGATCATCGAGGAGCCCGATCAGGATCTCGACGACGACACCAAGAACCAGCTCGATGATACGCTGGCGCGGGTCCTACCGGGTCGCACCGCCATTTTCCTGCCGCACCGTATATCGACGCTCAAGGCCTGCAACACCATCCACCTGATCAACAAGGGGAGGATTGTGGACTCGGGCACCCACAAGGAGCTGCTGGCGCGGAACAAGCTATACCGACACCTGCACTACCTCGAGTTCAATCAGATGGATGAGATGGTATGATGCCTCGCGCCAGCAATAGTAAGAGCAGAAGTCCGATGGCGAGGCGATAAACGATAAAGATCGTGGTGGTGCGGGTGCGGAGAAAGTAGAGGAGAAACGAAATCGCCGCGTACCCCACCAAACCGGAAACCACTGTGGCGAGGGCGAGGTTGATCACCCCTCCTTCGACAGACAGTAGTTCGCGCCGTTCCTTGATGAGCTGATGCAATCCGGCACCGAAAACGGACGGAAGCGAGAGAAGAAACGAGTAGCGAGCTGCCGTTGGTCTCGTCAGACCCACGAGAAGCCCCCCTGTAATCGTGACCCCGGAACGGGACGAACCTGGCACCAACGACATGGCCTGAGCCAGACCGATGAGAAGCGCCTGACTCCAGCTGATCTGTTCCATTTCGCTGCCGGTTTCTCCGCGAAGGAGCCGCCGGTGGGCCAGCCACTCAGCCAGGATCAACACCAGAGCTAGTCCGATCAGTGCCCCGGCAATCACGTACATCGACCGGAAACTGGTCTTGATCGATCCCTGGAGTAACAGCCCCAGAACGACGATGGGTACGGTGCCCACCAGAATCATCCAGGCCAGGCGAGCATCCTGAGTGTCCAGGGGACGGCCACGCCATAATCCGAGAAAGAACGCCTGGGTCAGACGTGCGATATCATGCCGGAAGTACACGACGGAGGCGATAAAGGTACCCCACTGAATGACCGCAGTGAAGGCAGCGCCAGGATCCTTCCAGCGAAGTAGTTCCGGGATGAGACGGAGGTGGGCGGAACTCGAAACGGGCAAAAACTCGGTTAATCCCTGGACAATGCCAAGGACCACCGCCTGAAATGGAGTCATCAGTACTTCCTGTACGAATAGTCGGGGACCAGTTTCTATCACGTTTGGAAGAATCATAGCGGGTGCAGGAACTACCGTCAGCATCAGGGATATGGAGCCCCCCCGTTCGCACCTCCGGGTGGGGAAACACTGGAGGCAAGGAACGCATGGCTGGAAACAAATATCAGATCGAACTCGATGCGGCACTGCAAGCCGCGGCCAGGGCTGCGGAACACGTCCTGCAGCTGTATCACGCATTCGAGGCCATCCCCGACGCACGGGCGGACATCACGACCCAGGCAGATCGCGATGCCCAGGAGATCATCCTTCAGCACCTGCGCAAACAGTTTCCCACTGATGCCTTCTGTGCCGAGGAGGCCACGCCAACCCTGGCTGCTTCTCCCCGTCAGGGACCCCGAGTTTGGGTGGTTGATCCAATCGACGGTACCCGGGGGTTTGCCCAGAAGAACGGCGAATTCTCCATCATGATTGGACTGATCGAGCACGATCAGGTTGTGGTTGGCGTCGTGCTGGAACCCGCCAATCAACGTCTTACCTACGCGGTTCGCGGTGGAGGATGCTGGAAGAAAGATGGAACAGGGCAGGCCGAGCGTTGCCAGGTCACCGAGAATGGCGACCTGTCGAACCTGGTGCTGACGCAAAGTCGGTCAAAACCTGGTGTGGTGAGCAAGCAGGCGGCCTTGCTCCAGCCAGCGCGGATCCACGAGACGCACTCGGCAGGCATCAAGCTGGCCCGAGTCGCTCGCGGAGAAGCCGACCTGTATGTGAACCATTATCCCCAGTTCAACGACTGGGACATCGCAGCAGGGCACGTCCTCGTTGAGGAAGCCGGGGGGCATCTGGTCGGTCTCCGCGGTGGGCCTGTCACCTACGGGGGCGGGACCGCAGACCGCCACGGCATGTTGGCATCGAACCATGCGCTGTTCACCAGTGTTCAGGCTGCGTTGCAGGGGGCCTTCTAATGGGGGCACCTGGCGAAGAACTGGTCGATCTGATCGATGAGGCGGGTCAGACCATCGGCGTGGTTACCCGTCGCCAGATGCGCGACCAGCGTTTGCCGCATCGCTGTGTCTACCTGCTGGTGTTCAATCATCGGGGTCATCTTCTCGTTCATCAGCGTACCCCGATTAAGGATGTGTTTCCGTCCTACTGGGATGTGACTGCGGGCGGCGTCCTGGCGGCAGGAGAATCATTTGAGGAGGGAGCTCGTCGCGAAGGCCTGGAGGAGCTTGGAGTCGAGGTAGAACCCGAGCCGCTATTTCCCTTCCGGTATGCGGATGAGCGCACAATAGTTCAGGCCATGGTGTACAAGGTGGTGCACGACGGCCCGTTCACCTTCCAGCTCTCCGAGATCGTGCAAGGCTTTTTTGTGCCATGGCCCCAGGTGGCCGACATGATCGCCAGCCGGTTGTTTTGTCCGGATGGTTTGGCAGTCCTTCGGAGTTATTCGCAGGAATATCTATCCTGAAAGGATGAAGAAATGAGAAGAGCCTGAAGATCCGGGGTGGCTGTTGCTTGTCTCCTACGAAAAGATGATTTAGAGTAATCCTGAGCGATCATGCGGTTTCCTGTTACCCTTCGCCCTCCCTCAACCCTGGAACGACCCGTTATGGCATCTAGCACCTCTCTTCCGGGTGCACAGATCGGGAAGTACCGGATCCTCTCGCACATCGCGACGGGTGGGATGGGAGCCGTGTACAAGGCCCGAGATGAACAGCTAGGACGGGTCGTCGCCCTGAAGGTGCTCGCCGCGGACCTCTCCAGCAATCCCATTCTGGTCGAGCGCTTCAAGCGCGAGGCGATGCACTCTGCTCGTCTCTCCCACAAGAACATAGTCACCATCTACGACTACAACGAGTTCGAGGGGCTTCATTACCTGGTGATGGAGTACATCGAGGGGATCGACCTCTCGGAGTATATCCGACGCAAGACCCGAATCGATCCCGAGGAAGCCCGGCTCATCATTATCCAGGCCTGCAAGGCCCTCGAACATGCCTTTTCCATGGGGATCACCCACCGCGACATCAAACCGTCGAACTTCCTCCTGGCCAATGATGAGGGGCGGACCCGGGTCAAGCTGACCGATCTCGGATTGTCGCGGATGGAAAAGGACGAGGAGTTCCGCGTCACCCGGGCGGGAACCACGGTGGGAACCGTGGACTACATGTCCCCCGAACAAGCCCGAGATTCGGCTCTGGCTGATATTCGCAGTGACATTTACAGCCTGGGTTGCACGCTGTATCACATGCTGGCAGGGCAACCGCCGTTCTCCGAAGGCGGCATCGGCGAGCGGGTGTACAAGCACCTGGCCTGTGATCCACCCGACGTCCGCGAATTCAACGATCGAGTACCCGCCAGCCTGTGGACTGTGCTGCGGCGCATGCTCGCCAAGCATCCCGATGATCGCTTTCAGACTCCAACCGAGGTAATTGAAAGTCTTCGTTCGATCGCCGATTCGGGTCCGGTGTCTGGTGTGCTCAAGAAGAAATCCTCAGGTGGCGGTAACGCGGCAGGAGCGGAACCGTCCGCAGCCAGGCCGGCCATTCCCTCGATGGATCAGAAGAAGCGAAGCGGTCCTCTACCAATCCAGCAAACCCCGATCCCAGACCCGCCGACAGGCGCGAAGCCGCCGTCGGGTCCACTTCCAACAGATTCAACCGGGAAGAAGAAAAAACGTCAGACGACGTTATCGGAAATCAACAACAGCACTCTGCCAGATCAACCCGATCTCCTCGGAGTAACGGCCGATCAACGCCAGGCTGCCACAGGCCAGTTTTCGCATGCCCAGGAAGTGCTGCGCCAGGGGGGAGATGCCACCTACGCCCAGCAGCTGTTGCTGAGTTGCTGCAAGCTAGATCCAGCCAACGTCCTGTACCGCAAGCTCCTGCGCGAAGTGGCCCGGGACGCCACCGGGGGTAAGAAATCGAGCTGGTTTGGCTCTCTCTCCACCATGCCGGCCAGGAGCCGGTTGCGAAATGCCCTGAAAGCTGGCGAGCATCGCAAGGTCCTTGAAGATGGCGAGGATCTGCTGATCCGTGTTCCAGGGGACGTGCAGATTCAGCTGGACATGGCCGAGGCTGCTAACGAGCTGCGCCTGGACAGTTTGGCCGTCTGGCTGCTCGAGGAAGCTCGCCAATCAGCACCGCAAAACACCACCGTTCTGCGAGCCCTAGCGCTGCGATACGAGCAACAGAAACGGTACAAGCTAGCCGTGGCCCAGTGGGAGAAGATCCGCGAGATCTCTCCCTCCGATTCGGAAGCTCCTGCCAAGATCAAGGAAATCTCTGTAAACGAGACCCTCTCGCGCGGGAATTACCGTCGTTGAGCAGCCTCTTGCCCTGATTGCGATTCCAGGCCACAATCTACCCTGGTTCTTGCTCTAGAAGCCCACTTCGGTGAGCATCAACCAGGAGTGACCTCATGCTTCGACTGGCTGGTTTCGGTCTCCTTTTGCTCCTCACACTGGCTTCCGGGGAAGCTTCCCAGAAAACTGGCGCTTCACTGGAGAAGCGCATTCCCTGTAACACCTCCCGCGTGACGGGCTGGCCAGAGCCTCCACCTCCGTACCGGACCCGGCGCGTCTTCGAAAAACATGCCTTCCGCGCTCCGGTTTATCTGATCGCCCACAAACAGCATGACCTTCTCTTTGTGGTGGAGCAATCTGGACGCATCGTTCATTTCTCGCCTTCAGGCAGCGGTGCACCTCAACCCTTCCTGGAACTGAAAGATGTCGACACCTACGCGATGACCTTCCATCCCGCCTACGCCACGAACGGCCTGGTCTACGTCTTTGCCAACGGGCCCAACTCCGTAACCAAGAAACGCAACCAGATCCTACGGTACAAGGTGATTCCCGGAGCAGCACCACGTTGTGACCCTGCCTCCCGACAACTGATTATCGAATGGGAATCCAACGGTCACAATGGAGGAGACCTGGGGTTTGGTCCCGACGGCTTTCTCTACATCACATCCGGAGATGGCTCCAGTGACTCTGACACCGACAACACCGGGCAGGATCTGCGCGATCTATGTTCCGGGGTTCTTCGCATCGATGTGGACCGTCCCGCAGCTGGCATGGCCTATGGTGTGCCGGCCGACAACCCCTTCTTGAGCATCAAGGAGGCTCGTCCCGAACTTTGGGCCTTTGGCTTCCGCAACCCCTGGCGTATGACTTTCGACCCACGCTCCGGCGACCTGCTGGTGGGCGATGTCGGCCAGGATCTCTGGGAGATGATTCGGCTGGTCCGCCGAGGTAGTAACCATGGATGGAGCGTCACCGAGGGGTCGAAGCCGTTCCACGAAAACCGCACCCGGGGCCCAGGTCCCATCGTGCCTCCGTTGATCGAGCATCCGCATTCGGAATCCCGCTCGATCACTGGCGGCATTGTGTACCAGGGAAAGAAGCACCCAGGTCTCCGCGATGCATACATCTATGGCGACTACTCTACCGGGAAGATCTGGGGATTGCGCCAGGAGAAGGGTAAAGTCACCTGGAAGGCGGAGGTGGCAAACACACGCTTGCAGATCGTTGGCTTTGGCGCAGATCGAGACGGCGAACTGTACATTGTCGATGTCGGCGGTCAGATTCATCAGCTCGAGCAAGCTCCACCACCGAAGCCCTCCTCGTTCCCCCGGACGCTTTCTGAAAGCGGTCTGTACCTTTCGGTCAAGGATCATCGTTACCAGCCAGGAGTGATCCCCTACTCAGTGAATGCACAGCTCTGGTCGGACGGCTCCTGGAAAGAACGCGCCATGGCCATTCCTGGCATGGAGCAGGTTAACTTCAGTGAGTCGGGCTTCTGGCAGTTTCCTGCCGGAACGGTCCTGATCAAGACGTTCTCGCTGACCATGGCTGATGGGGTCCGACGTCGTATCGAAACGCGCTTTATGACCCTGCAAGAAGGAGAATGGTACGGCTACAGCTACCGATGGAACCCAGAAGGCACGGATGCCCAACTAGTCGAGGCTGGAGGCGACACACGCACATACTCGATCCGAGATGAGGATAAACCCGATGCCGTCAAGGAGCTGGCCTGGCGCTTCCCTTCCCGAACCGAGTGCATGGTCTGTCATTCCCGGGCAGCCAACTATGTCCTGGGGATCAGCACGCATCAGTTGAATCGAGAGCACGATTACGGCGGCATCCGTCGCAATCAGCTGAAAGCGCTCGAGCAGCTGGGCATCTTTCGTGTCCCCAGACTACGGCACTGGGAGGCGCTGGAAGAATCGGCCGGCGACCTGGTTCGGCTCGGCGAGTGGCTCAACTCGTCTCATTCTCTCGAGCCACTGACTCGCCAGTGGACTGCTCCTGCTATCCGGTCGCTGCGCGCACAGGTGGTACAACGAAGCAACCAGGTCCGGGCCAAACTTGACAAAGCCCCGCCCTCGACTCGTTTGCCTCGCGCGGTAGAGCAGCTGCCTCGACTGGCGGATCCCACAGATAAGCGAGCCGAGGTGAACGCCCGGATGCGATCCTATTTCCATGCCAATTGCGCGCATTGTCATGTCTGGGCCGGCGGGGGTAACTCAGCCATCGACCTTCACATCAGCACTTCACTCGACAAGATGAAGCTGGTCGGGGAGAAGCCCCTGCACGATCGATTCGGCATCGAGGACGCGCGCCTCGTTACCCCGGGTGTTCCAGAGCGCTCCATTGTTTACCAGCGGATATCGCGACGCGGCAAGGGGCAGATGCCTCCCCTGGCAACCACGCAGGTGGACCGGCAAGCCGTCCAGCTGCTGCGCGAATGGATCCTGCAACAAAAGCAGGCACGGTGACCTGGAAGCAAGGGGTAGACATCATACAGGGCCAGGGAAGGCCCCTGGATCTCACACGGTCAAACCGCTGATCGGTTCTCCGTGGTAGATGGCGTTGGGTCGATCCTGGGCATCGTTCCAGTGCGCCGACTTCGGAATGCCGAGAGCATCGTAGATGGTGGCCGCCATGTTCTCGGGGCTCTGTGGAGCGGTAGCTGGGTAGGCCCCCTTGCGATCGGAGGAGCCAACCACCGAGCCGCCGCGCACTCCGCCTCCAGCAAACCAGACGGTTTGTACCGCGCCCCAGTGATCCCGACCCGCCTGCTTGTAGAACTGCGGCAGGGTGCTAATGCGCGGCGTCCGGCCAAACTCGCCCGCCATGACGATGAGGGTGGAATCCAGTTGACCGGAGGCTTCCAGGTCGTCGAGCAGAGCGCTAAGCGCGCGATCGGTAGGAGGAAAGAGGTTGTTCTTCAGGTGGGGAAAGGCGTTGCCATGGGTGTCCCATGTCTCGTTATTCCCCAGGTTGACCTGCACCAGGTTCACACCGGCCTCAACCAGCCGGCGAGCCATGAGCAGCGAATACCCGAAGGCATTTCTCCCGTAGCGATCCAGGGTCTTCGCGGGCGCGGAGGTCACATCGAACGCCGAGCGGATCCCACGCTGCGTGAGCAGTGAGACTGCATGCTGATGATGGCGTCCAAATTGACCCGCCTCTCCAAGCTGATCGAGGTAACGCCGCTGCGCATCGACGTGACGGAGCAGGGTCAAGCGATCATCGAACCGTTGCCGCCCAACTTCGTGGGGAAGATCCAGGCTGGGCAACTTCCAGACCCGGGTCTTTTTCGGAAGGGGGCGATCCTGGTGATCGAACTCATACTCGGGAAAGGCACCATAGGCTCGAGGTTCAAACGGAGATGCTTCGATGAACCATGGGTCGCGTTGCCGACCCATGATTCCGCCGAACTGCCCAGGTATGACGCGCCCGGAATTATGCACGATCTTCTCGGGCAGGACCACAGCGGGCGGCAGGTTATTCCGGGCCCGAGTCGCTACTCCGGCAATGGCCGCGATCGATGGCCAATCGTTGGGCCCGGGGTTGATCGGGCTGAAACCTGGCGGCAGCGACGAGCGGCCAGTGAGCATGTACAAATGGCCGGCCGAGTGATCGTTCGTGTTGTGGGTCAGCGAACGAACCAACGCCCATTTCGCACTACGTTCCGCCAGCAGTGGTAGATGCTCGACAATTTGAATGCCGGGTGTGCGAGTCGCGATGGGGCGAAACTCGCCACGGATGTTATCCGGAGCCAACGGTTTTAGATCGAAACTATCGTGCTGGCCGAGACCGCCGGAAAGAAAAATGTAGATGCAGGAACGGGCTCGTGGCCTGGCTCCGCTGGCGGCCTGCAGCGCGAAGAGATCGCCTGAACCCAGGCCAAGAAGTCCGATGGCACCGGCCTGTATGGCCTGACGACGAGTGCAGGTGGGATGTTGCAGGGAGGATGACACGACAACCAGCTCCCGGGAAGGTAGGGTATGAACGCAGCTACCGAATGGGCTATCCTACCCCTGCATCATGTCTGATGCTAGTTTCTTCTTCGCAAAGAAGTTTCACCCACGGATTAGGTGCATCTGCGGTGACTCAGGAGAAGTCGCGCGGTTGCCGTCGGTGCCAGTCGGTGGCTTCCTGGTAGGCCATACCGATGGCGGCCAGGCGGGCCTCCGACCAGGCGCGTCCAGCCAACTGCAGGCTGGTTGGCATCTGGTGCTGGCCCAATCCATTAGGGATGCAGAGAGCCGGGAGACCAACGACGTTGGTGGCGGTGATGAGGTGCCCAGTCGCGGGGCCTAGCACCTGAGGAGGGTAGGCCTTGCTGAAGGGACGATCGACCGGGTAGGAAACCGTCGAACGACCCGGACAGACGATGGCATCGAAGGAGGCGAAAACCTCATCCAGGGCCAGTTTGATCGTGCCGCGCATCCGCAAGGCCTGGAGATAATCGGTGGCAAGCACCATGGAGTTAGCCAGGGCCGACGCCTTGTCATCAGCGCTGCGAAGCTTCCAGAGGTCGCCGGAATCCAGCAGGTTGCGAAAGACCGTCGATTCCTCGGCGCGAAGCACGGTGATCAGCGTCTCGGAGTAGGGCAGATCCGGGAGCTTCACGTTTTCGGTCAGATCGGCAAACTTGCGCAGGACCTCCAGCGATGCTTCAAAGTTCTTCTTCACTTCCGGCTGTACGCGTAGAGTGGACTGGGCCAGCACTCCGATGCGGAAGCGTTTACGTGGGCGAGCCTCGGGAAAACGAAATGCCAGTGTGGTACTGGATGGATCGCGGGTGTCTCGACCGGCGATGGCGGCCAGTACAAGGGCACAGTCTTCCACGGAACGTCCCATGGGCCCCAGCTTGTCGAGCGTCCAGGAAAGCGCCATCGCCCCGTGGCGGCTCACTCTTCCGTAAGTATGTCGAAGTACGGTCACTCCACAGAACGAAGCTGGCGTAATGATCGATCCGGAGGTTTCCGAACCAATGGCGAAGGGCACCAGCGCTGCCCCCACCGCCGCACCCGAGCCCGAGGACGAGCCACCCGCCCAGTAATCGAGGTTCCAGGGGGTGCGACAGGGACCGGTCCACGAGGCATCGGCCCGGTTGTAACCAAAGCCTCCCGCCAGTTCGATCATGGCCAGCTTGGCGACCAGAACCG
Source organism: Gemmataceae bacterium (assembly GCA_046350255.1). Classification (GTDB taxonomy): domain Bacteria; phylum Planctomycetota; class Planctomycetia; order Gemmatales; family Gemmataceae; genus CALDUY01. The sequence continues at coordinate 161,742 of JAXMAV010000006.1, read as the reverse complement.
CGCCTGCTTCCCGGAGTCGTTGCACCACCGTGGCATCGTAATCGAATACCTGCTTGCGAAATGGCTCGGCTCCCCAGGTGGTCGGGACGCCTCGGGTCGCCAGTAGATCCTTGACTCCATAGGGGATGCCATGCAGAGGGCCGCGGTCTTTCTTCTCGTTCAGCTCGCGATCTGCCTGGGAGGCCTCCTTGAGGGCGGATTCCTCGAGCAGTGTAGCCACCGCCCCAAGTTTTGTCCCATGGAGTTTTAGTCGTTGAAGATAGGCCTGCGTCAGCTCGACGGAGGTGAAAGCTCCCTTGCGAAGCCCAGCGCTCAGTTCACCGATCGTGCCGAACAGAACGCGGGTCGAGGGTGTCATGGGAAGGTTCTCAGGGAAGGTCGGGGCTAAAGATGGTGGCGGGTTCATCGGCCACCCTGGCCCGACGCAAACGCTCGGCCGTGGCCTGCATCGAGACCAGTGCCTGTCGGGTCGCCTCAAGCCGTTCGGGAGTCAGGAATTTACCATGCCGGAGTTTGAGAATTTCCAGCTGGTAATCGGCTAGCGTTGTCGGCTTGCGTGGCACCTCCTCGGCCTGGAGCAGGGCAGGGGCCAGCGCGCAAGCCAGGACAGCTTGCCGACGTGTAGGTTTGGTTCGACCCATGGACTGCTCCCCCTGGAGAAAGGGGGCAGCCATCCACCTGGCTGCCCCCCTGGCTTGCAACGGGATCGGAATCCACCTCAGAGCGGGAGATTACTCCTTCTCTTTCTTGAGGGGGATGGTCCACAGGTAGACGTCGTGTTCGCGGTCATCCTTGGTCTTGACGGTGATCTTCTGGTCGGGCTTGTAGCCGCGCATGTCGAAGGCGTGCGAGACGATCCGCGAGCCCGGCTTCAGCTTGTTCAGCTGCGGAACGAGCTTCACGTTGAGATCGGGCAGGAGGTACAGCGTGATCACCGAGGCGGTGGAGAGATCCTGCTTAAAAATGTCCTTGCGCTCGAACTGCACGAGATCCTGGACGGCCTTCTTCTCCTTGCCGTAGTTGGCCTTGCAGTCCTTAATGCGCTCGGGATCAATGTCGAAGCCTTTGGCCTTGCAGCCGTACTTGCGAGCCGCGGTGAGCACGATGCGGCCGTCACCGCATCCCAGGTCATAGACCACGTCATCCTTGGTGACCTTGGCGAGTTCGAGCATCTTATCGACGACTTCCTGCGGAGTCGGGACGAAGATCACGTCCGGCTCTTTCTTGTCGTCGTCGGCAGCGACAGCCACCGCGGAGACGAATGCCAGGAGGGCCAGGGCCAGACTCATTCGGGCCAGGAGTTTGAGGTGACGCATGGGTGCAAGTCCTCGGGGAAAAACTCGTCTCCGCCAGAACGACCCACGTCGTCCCTGGCGAAGACAAGGGCAACTAAATCTCGGAATCGGTTTCGGGAGTATTCCTGCCCGGAGCAAGGCGATAGAGCAGTAGTCCGGCCAGAAGAGGAACCACTCCGAGCAGAAACAGTCCGCCCTTCCAGCCACGCGACAGCGCGTAATCCAGGCTGGAGTAGAGCATGTAGCCACAGGTCAGGCAGAAGATGATCGGCAACTCGGGGTAGAAGGGCACCTTGAACGGCCGCTCGATATGCTTGTCACGTTCCCGGAGCACAAACAGCGACAACCCGGTCAGGAGGAAGAAGAGCCAGAACACTGGGGCGGTGCAGGACAGGAGCGTGTCGAAGGCATCGTACGGTTTCGCACCCCATTCCACCTTCGGAAAACCGATGGCGGAGAAGCCTGCCTTCTCACCCAGGAACTCGATGACGGTGTTCATGGCATCTCGTCCTGCCCCGGTTCCCACCAGGAAGATTAGCCCCAGGGTGATGAGTCCCTGCGTGATGAGCGCCGGCACTGGCGTGGCATTGCGTGTGTTCCACCCAGCCATCCACGAAAGCACGCGATAGTCTTTTCCGATGGTGGAGTAGACTCGCGCACCGGTGAATATCAGACCGTTGATCGCACCCAGGGCCGAGATCATCACCAGGACGCACATGGTGGTTTCGCCGTACTTCCCAAACCCGTGGTTCAGCACGTCGGCCGCCACCTGCCGGGATCGTTGCGCCCCCTGGTACCCCAACCCACTGATGTATGCCGCATTCACCAGCATGTAGAGCACGGTGATCAGAACAATGCCGATGATGAGCGACCGGGTGATGTTCTTCTTGCCATCGCGCACCTCGGCTGCCACGAAGGCTGCATCGTTCCAGCCGCCATAGGTGTAGAGAATCAACACCAAGGCCACTCCCAGGGACGGGGTAAAGAACGGGAAGGTCAGTTGTTTTAGATCATCGAGGGGAAGCCCCTGCTCCGACCAGGCGCCGGGGTGCGGCGCGTAGAATCCCGCCAGAATAATGGCTCCCAGGCCAATCACCTTGGCAAAGGTGAGAACATTTTGCACCACCTTGCCGAACACTACACCCAGGATGTTGGTGACGGTCAGCACGAATACCGCTCCGCCGGCGAATCCGAACGTGGCCGCCGGTCCCAGATCTGTGGTGGAATCTCCCGTCCAGAGTCGGGCGGCGTAATTGGCAAATACAAACGCCATCATGCCGATGGAGCCGGTAAGGATGACCGACAGCTGCACCCAGCCAAACAGGAAGCCCACCCAGTTACCAAACGCCCGGCTCAGGTAGACGATGTCGCCTCCATCACGGGGGTAGGTGGTGGCCAGTTCGGCATAACACAACGCGCCGATCAACGACAACAGTCCGCCCACGGCCCAGGTGATCATGGCAGTGGTAGGGTTGCTGATGTTCTTCAGAATGAAGGGAGCAGTCTGGTAGATGCCCGCGCCAACCACAATTCCCACGATGATGCTAACCGCATCCCAGAGCCCCAGGGCCCCCCGGGCGGTGTCGGGGGTGTCGCCTTCGCTGGACCGGGGGGACGCTGCTTCATTGGCATCGGTGCTTTTTGAATAGAATTGCTCACTGGGCTGCGTCATTCCCTGGCTCCGGCAGTGACCCCAGGTTGCACCTGGTCGGGCAAACCCCAATCAGAAGACAGATTATGGCAGACGACTATTCACGGCGACAGCAGACACGCCCAGATTTGTTTTCGAGGAACCTGCCAGCAGAATGGTGTGTCCCCCTCCTGAGCAGCTAGCGCGAGGGAGAAAGCATGGCCAAGATCTGCCTGGATGTGGATTACCGAGAGGCCGCCGCCATGGCGGCGGCCCTCGTCTTTGAACACTGGAGCGATGCGCGGCCCGCTCGCGCACTGACCCGGCTGGTTACCGGGATAGAACCCTATGTGCCAGGCCAGTTCTATCGACGAGAGTTGCCCTGTCTACTGGCGGTGCTCGAGCAGATATTCGAACCGTTGGAGACGGTGGTCATCGATGGGTATGTCTGGCTGGAAGATGAATCGCGACCGGGTCTCGGTGCTCACCTTTTTCAGCATTTTCACGGAGCCATACCAATAATCGGAGTGGCGAAAACCAGGTTCCTGGCTTCGAAAAACAGTGTGGCAGTGACTCGAGGGGATTGTTCTACCAAACCGCTGCATGTAACCGCGGCTGGCATGTCTGCGGATAGGGCGGCAGAATGCATCCGCTCGATGCATGGTGGGTATCGCATCCCGACCTTGTTGCGGGAGGTGGACCATTTGTGCCGTAGTGCAGCAGGTTCCTTGCCGGGAATGTGAGTACTACATCCGGGCCAGGTGATGCAGGTCGGCGTAAGCCAGGCTCTTCGTAAACTTCGCGCCGATGACGAACTTGCCATCCGCTGTGGGCACTGTCCACACCACCTGACCGTGAACCTTCACCGATTTGCAGGGCGTCTCGAGCATGATCTCAAACTCGCGACCAACCGGCAGATCTTCCTTGAGAATGACCCGGAGCCCATTCTCGGAGATGTCCAGTAGCTTGATACCGATGTTCGGCCCCAAGCCGAGGTGGTTGCGGAAGGCCCGAGCCTTGGTGCTATTCTTTGGGCTGGTCCGTCTCGAGGCGCGCTGGTTGCGTTTAGTCGGTGGATCGGAAGCGTGCCCGTTAGATGCAAGTTGAGTCATGGTTGCACCTCCATCCATGAGTCTAGGTCACTGCTCCACGATCTGCAAATACCATCCGGCCTTCTGGGACAAATCGAGGCGGAACCAGTTTTCCCTGAGCGCGCAGCTCTTCCAGGGCAGGCAGGTCACCCAGCGTTGTTTTTCCACATAGAAGCAGTGGCAGGGCGTCAGGTCGCTCCTTCAGGGTCTCACTTACCAGAGCCAAACCTTCCAGGTAGGCCAGGTCTTTAGGGAAGGGCCCCGCACCCTTCAGCAAACTGCCACGAAACACCCGGGCCGTCTGGCGAAAGGCATCGCGCGGCTCAGCGCCTGCACCGACATGGAACCGGAAGATATCGAGGAAGTCCGCCCCTGCCTCAGCCATGTTTATGACCTGAGCCCGTTGAAGCAGCTGGTGCGAGCGTTCGAGGTTGCCCACCCCATGGACCAGTTCAGACCACACGGCCAACCCTTCTTGAGTGATGATGCCCTCGGGAAACAAGCAGCCGAGAAACCGGCAGGTGGTCTGTTCCCGAGCATTTCGCGTGGTTCCCAGGTGAATCCAGCCCTCGTGGACCTCGAGTAAGCGAATATCCTCGTTGTTGAAGCAAGCTTCCCGGCGCACCTTGAGGCCATCACCGCCGGCGCTGGCCCGCGCTTCCAGGTTGTCGGCCAGGCGAAATCCGATGGGCCGCGCGGCCGCAAAGTAGGTGGTAAGTCGACGCGACAGCTCCAGGCCCGCCGCATGTGCAGACAGGACGCGAGGCGACTTCCCAGATGGAAGGTCAGTCTGCCTACGGAGAATGTCGGCTCCCGCCTGAACCGCGCGGGGGTTGCTACCAAAAAGGGTACGAGCAAGTGGAGCGAAGCGAGCCGTTCCTCGGGCTTCCAGGAGATGCACCAAGATAACCGCTTGCCGGCACCGGGAGAGCAGAAGCTGCCCCAGGGGGTTCTGGTGCCCGAGTCGGCTACGGATGTCTCGTTCCAGATCGAGCAAGGCCGCTCGCTGGGTTTCAGGGTCGAATCCGAGTGGGCGATGGGCGTAGATGTCATCGAGACGAGGTAGTTGCTGGCATCCCTCAGCCAGGAAGCGGTTTTCGACCTCCACGGGCCAGCGAATGGCCGCGAGCAGGCGCAATGGGCGCACCAGAAGCACGAGGCGATGGCTCAGCTCTTCACTGGTGTGTGCACGGGAGGGAAGAAAGGTAGCAACATGCGACGTTTCGGCAGGTAGGTAGGCAAACTGTTCGACATTCATCAGCGATGGATCAATCCCAGGGAGGCCATGATCGCCTGACCTTCAGGCACTTTCAAACCGGTTCATACTCTGCCAGGAAATGTCCGTCCAGTCCGATCCCCTGGAGGATGGAGCAGGCGATCCAGAGACTTGATTCCCATCTCAACCAGATGTGCCGGCTTCACCTGCCAGAGTGTGGGATTCTGTATCTCGAGCGAGACATACCCGTCGTAGCCAATCCGGCGGAGGTGAGCCAGGATCGGCTCCAGCCGGAAGTCGCCCTCGCCAGGGAGGATTCGATCACGATCCGTTGCCACCTCGCGTGCCACCCCTGCTAGATCCGACACCTGCACCAGGAACAGGTTTTCGGGGGAGAGTAGGGCGAGATCGTCGAACTTGCTGGGGCCTGTGTAATAGTGGAACAGATCGAGGCAGATCCCGACGTTGGGCTGCCCACAGGCGCTTGCAAGCATGACGGCGGTGTCCAGGCTGCTGCAAAAGCTGGCCCGGGCATGGAACTCCAGCGCCAGGCGAACGTTGAACGCTTGCGCCCATTCGGCCGCTTCCGCCAATGAAACCACGGCCCGTTCCAGACTCTGCTGATCGATGCGCTCCCCGAAATCAGCGGCAAGAACCAGTGTGGGAATTGAGAACGCCTGGCACAGGTCGAGCCGACGACGAAAGTGGTCGAAGCTCACCTGGCGCTTCTCCCCCTGCGAAACTAGCAGGCCACCCTGGAACGAGGCCGCTATCAGTTTGATCTGTCGTTCGTTTAATAGGTTCCGAGTTTCAGCGACTGAATGGTGTTCCAGGTGGGTCTCGAGCTTGGTGAGCCAGACCTCGATGGCGTGACAACCGCCCTCGGCAAGGGCAGCAATGTCCTCGGCAAATGGGGTGGGAAGTGTGCAAGCCTGGCTCATGGAAGGTTTCATACCCTCATCATAGGCCGGGCCCGAGCCGCCTGCCAATCCGACAGTCAGGAACTGCCGTTCACGTCATCCTGGCAGGAAGCGAATGGCCTAGCTTCCACTCAAATCAACGCAAGTGTCTGAAATTATACGACTTGAGAAGTAACTGCTGACGAGGCACGAGAGTTGCATCTCCGGGCGACGTTCATGAATTTGAAGCATTCTGGAGATCATCGATGAAGATCAAGCCGCTGAGTGACCGCCTGGTGATTCGCCGCTTCGAGGCTGATGAGAAGACCGCGGGAGGCATCCTTCTGCCCGACTCCGCGCGCAACAAGCCGCAGAAGGGCAAGGTCCTTGCTGTTGGACCGGGCAAGCTGGGGAAGGACGGCAAGTACCAGCCGCTCGACATCAAGGAAGGCGACACCGTGCTGTTCACCAACTGGGCTGGCGACGAGTTCAAGGAAGCCCAGGGCGAGAACATCCTACTCATGCGTGCAGATGACATCCTGGCCGTTCTCGAAGGTTGATTCCTGGGGCCCCCGAACACAGTTCACTAGCTGAGGGAGACACGATGGCTGCTAAGCAGATTGCGTTTGATCAGGAAGCTCGTGAGGCGATGCGTCGCGGCGTGTCCAAGCTGGCTCGCGCCGTGAAGGTGACGCTTGGGCCTCGCGGGCGGAACGTCATTCTCCAGAAGAGCTTTGGCTCGCCGACCGTCACCAAGGACGGCGTGACCGTCGCCAAGGAAATCGAGCTGGAAGACAAGTACGAAAACATGGGCGCTCGCATGGTCCGCGAGGTCGCCAGCAAAACCTCCGATGTGGCCGGCGACGGCACCACCACTGCGACCGTCCTGGCCGAGGCGATTTACAACGAAGGCCTCCGTGCGGTTGTTTCCGGTGCTAACCCGATGCTCATGAAGCGCGGCATCGAGAAGGCGGTCGAGGATGTCGTGGCCCAGCTGAAGGGCCTGAAGATCGACGTCAAGACCGAGCAGGATCTCGAGAACGTCGCCACGGTCGCCTCGAACAACGACCGAGAAATCGGCAAGATCATCGCCGAGGCCATGGCCAAGGTTGGAAAGGACGGCGTCATCACCGTCGAGGAAGGCAAGACCACCGCGACCAACCACGAGTTCGTCGAAGGCATGCAGTTCGACCGTGGCTACCTGTCGCCGTATTTCGTCACCGATCCGCAGAAGATGGAGTGCGATCTCGAGGATCCGTACATCCTCATCTACGAGAAGAAGATCGCCTCAAACAAGGACCTGGTCCCTGTTCTCGAGAAGGTCGTTAACCAGGGCAAGCCGCTGCTGATCATCGCCGAGGAAGTCGAGGGCGAGGCCCTGGCTACCCTGGTCATCAACAAGCTGCGCGGCACATTCAAGTGCGCCGCGGTGAAGGCCCCTGGCTACGGCGATCGTCGCAAGGCCATGCTCGAGGACATCGCCATCCTGACCGGTGGTCAGGCCATCTTCGAGGACCTAGGCATCCGTCTGGAGAGCGTGGGGCTGGAGTCGCTTGGTCGGGCCAAGAAGGTGAAGATCGACAAGGACAACACCACGGTCATCGAGGGTTATGGCAAGAAGGATGCCATCCAGGGCCGCGTGCAGTCGATCCAGCGTGAGCTCGAAAAGTCCACCAGTGACTACGACCGCGAGAAGCTCTCTGAGCGTATCGCGAAGCTGTCGGGCGGCGTGGCCAAGATCAACGTCGGCGCTGCCACCGAAAGCGAGATGAAGGAGAAGAAGGCGCGCGTCGAGGACGCCATGCATGCGACTCGCGCGGCCAACCAGGAAGGCATCCTGCCGGGTGGTGGCGTGGCTCTGCTGCGCTCCTCCCAGAAGTGCAAGGGAGATGGCCTGAGCCAGGACGAGAAGATCGGCTACGACATCGTCATCCGGGCCTGCCGGGCTCCCATTCAGCAGATCGCTGAAAACGCGGGCCAGGACGGAGCGGTGGTGATGAACAACGTGCTGCAGAAGAGCGAATCCACCTGGGGTTACGACGCTCGCCTCGACCGCTACGTGGACATGGTCAAGGAAGGCATCATCGACCCGACCAAGGTGGTGCGTTCGGCCCTGCAGAATGCGTCCAGCGTGGCCACGTTGCTGTTGACCTCGGATGCCCTGGTGGCCGAGCTTCCCAAGGAAGAAAAGAAGGCCGCCGGCGGCGCGGACGAGATGTATTAATCTCTCCTCCGATCTGCCAGGTATCTGGAACCCGGGACGTCATTGTCCCGGGTTTCTTTATTTCTCCTCCTTCGGAAGCACCAGTTCATCGCGGACGTCCTTCACACCCATGGTCGTCCGGGTGATGTCCAGGATGCGCTGTTTGCGCGCCAGGTCGGGAACGGCCCCCTTGAGACGAACCACCCCTTCCTCGACGAATTCCACCTGGACCTCCACGCCATCAACGTATCGATCCCAGCGTAGTCGCGTATCCACCCGCTCTGCCAACCCGATCGAGGGCTGGGCGGTCGATCGCAACCGGCCGGCGAACTGGTTCGTGGAGCCTCCGGCTGTGGTTTCGAGCTTTTCCCCGGTCCGTTGCATGATCCGGGCCATCAGGTCGCCATCCTGACTGGAGCAACCCAGGCCCATCAGCATAAAAAGCAACCATGCCTGGCGGTTCATGGGTCGAGCCTCCTTGTGCCCCGGCGTCGCCGGATCGACTACCATGCCTGGGGGCGCTCCTCCTGGCAAGGGCAATTCAGGGGACACCCCAGCCGGTCGAGGTTGCCTGGGTTTGAACAATAAGCCACAATGGGCACGGAATACAGACTCAATTCGTGGAATCGTGTGCCCTCGCTCCTCCAGGACCGAATCCGCGGGCTTAGTGGGGATCAAGCCATCATGGATAAAGCCAGGATCTACACCGACGAAGAAATCCAAGCCCGAATCACCGAGCTGGGTTTACATGGCTGGTATCTCGAAGAAGGCTGGTTGAAGCGGAAGTACACTACCAGTGGCTGGCCAACGACGTTGATGCTGATCAATGCGATTGGTTACCTCGCCGAGGCCGGCTGGCACCATCCCGACCTGGCGATTACCTGGGGCAAGGTCTGGGTGAAGCTCAAGACACACTCTGCGGGAGGCATCACCGACAAGGATTTTTCCCTGGCCCGCAAGATCGAGGACGTGGTGCTTTGGAAACCCTCCCCCGGCGACGCGCTCGAAGGTATTCCCAACAAGTTTGTTGCAGGATCCTGACCCCTGGCTGACTTTCGGAGTAACCCGATCTCTCTTTCTCCTGTGCCCAAGGATGGTATTCCCCTGGTGAGGACTGTGGTTCCTTTTCCCTGTTCGGCCACGCGACCCACGGTGGTGCATCTGGGCGCGCTGCGCCTTGGCTCCCGGTACATCCTGGCACCGTTGGCCGGGTACACGAATCTTCCCTTTCGCCTGGCAGTGCGAGCCGCAGGTGGCCTGGGGCTGGCGACCACCGACCTGGTCAATGCCCGGGCTCTGCTCATCTGCAGCCGCAGGACCATGGAGTTGATCAAGACCGGTCCGGATGATCGCCCCCTTTCAGTTCAGATCTACGGATCGGTAAAGTCTGAAATGTGCGAGGCAGCTCGCTGGCTCGAATCGTATGGCGTACAATCGATCGACATTAACATGGGTTGCCCCGTCCACAAGGTGACGCGCGGTGGTGGCGGCTCGGCCATGATGTGCGATGCGGTCAGCACCATCGACCTGGTGCGCAGCATCGTCGAATCTGTGCGACTGCCGGTCACGGTCAAGATGCGTCTGGGATGGGACGACAATCAGCTGACCGCACCCTTCTTCGCCCGGGAGTTTGAACGAGCCGGTGTGGCCGGTCTGACCATTCACGGACGCACCCGAGAGCAGGGGTTCGGCGGCCGGGTCAATCTCGATGGTATCCGCGCGGTGGTCGAGGCCGTCGAGAAGATCCCAATCTTTGGCAATGGTGATGTCCGAAGCGTGCAGGATGCTGCTTTTATGCTCGCGCACACCGGTTGTACCGGCCTGGCCATCGGGCGCGGTGCTCTCCTGAACCCCTGGTTTTTCGCCCAGTTGAAGCGCTGGGAAGAAACTGGCGATCCGGGCCCGTCGGCCACCTACCGGGAACGCCTCGATCTCATGAACCGCCATTTCCTGTTGCTGGCAGAACACTTCAGCGAACGTCACGCATGTCTGTCGTTCCGCAAGGTCGCTAACTGGTACGCCCGGGTGCTGCGACCGGGACGAGCGATTCAGCAGCAGCTGGTCATGATTGAGAGCATCGCACACTTTCAGTTGCTGGTCGAGCAGATCAGCGAGATCATCGCGGCACGTGGCGAGGATGAGTTTCCGGAAGTGGATATCGGTCTTCGCGTGCCATCCGGCCCCATCGAGCACTGGTAGCCGGAGGGTTCCTCACGGAGGAGGGCTCGCAGCAATGGAAGGATCCATGTCGCAACACGAACCTGCTTACTCCACGAAGCTCGGCTCCTGCTACCAGGGAGATTCCCTGGAGATCATGCGGGGGATGCCTTCTGGCTCGGTCGATCTGGTCTTTACCTCGCCGCCGTATGCCCTGCGCCGCAAGAAGGCCTACGGGAATCGGATAGCGCCGGACTACAACGCCTGGTTCCTGCCGTTCGCTGACGAGATCCATCGGCTGCTGGGGCCACATGGCTCGTTTGTGTTCGAGGTGGGGCCTGCCTGGGAGCAGGGCAAGGGGACGCGCTCCCTGTTTCTTTATGAACTCATTCTCGAACTGTGCCGTGAGGGGCGGTTTCATCTCGTGCAGGAGGTGTACTGGTACAACCCCAGCCGGCTGCCTACCCCGGCCGAGTATGTGACTATCAAGCGAACTCGGTTGAAGGATGCCGTGAACGTGGCCTGGTGGTTATCGAAGACCACCGAGGTGCGGGCGGACAATCGGCGCGTACTTCGTCCCTACAGCCAGTCGATGCTGCGGCTGTTCCGCGAAGGGGTGCAGGTAGCTCGACGGCCCAGCGAACACCAGATTTCTCGGCAATTCGATCGCGACAACGGTGGCGCGATTGCTCCAAACCTGCTCGAAATCCCCAACACCACCTCGCGGGATCCGTACCTGGCAAGATGCAAACAGGTGGGGATCACTCCACACCCAGCCCGTTTTCCTATGGCGCTACCCGACTTCTTCATTCGCTTCCTCACCGAGGAAGGTGACGTCGTGCTTGATCCGTTCGCGGGTAGCAACGTCACCGGCCAGGCCGCCGAACAACAGGGGCGACGCTGGCTCGGCATCGAGATGGTTGAAGAGTACGTTCTCGGCTCTCAGCTACGCTTCCCGGAGGCAGAACTGGGGCCAGGCTGGCCTAGTCGTCTCCCCGGCTCCGCAGCAGGCTAAGGTGACGGGAGAAGCGCTGTTCCAGTTGCTGATGCATGTCCACCAGCGATGCCACTTCGGCGGGGGTCACCTCGCGACCGTTCCCCAGGGTTTGGGGACCACCGCTCAACACGCGGTCGATCAAAGCCAGTTGCTTGCGGACGGTTTCTAGGCGCTCATCCACCGCGTGGCCGGTTCGTTCGCCCATCGACCAGAAACGGCAGGCCTCGCTGAAGGTCCACTCGATCGAGCGTCCCTGGCGAAACTTGATGTAGGCTGGACTTGTCACCATGCTCTGCAACAGGATGTCCTGGTCGCGTTCGAGTGCTTCGACGGGACGCCTGGCGGTGAGCGGCGGGGTTGCTTCGCCCTCAAGTAGCTTCTGAACAATCTGCCGGCCATCCTGGGTAAGCGAGTAGAGCTTTTGCCCGACCTTGGTCATCCAGCCACGGCGGGGCAGCCCCTTCTCACCCATGATTCCGGCCAGCACCTTGTTGGAATCTGGATACGTGTCCTCGTAGCCCTTGAGCCCGAAGGTGCGTGGATATTTCTGCCAGGCGCTGACGATGAGCGCCTCAGCACTGAACGGCGTCTGCCCCTGGTCTTCCAGCTCCGACGCCGCAAGGAGGATTTTTTCGGGCAGGGTGCAGTCAGCGAGATGATTCACAACGCGCCCCCAACGAATCTCGCGAGGAATCGACCCGGACAACGAACCCGGGCGGCCAGAGAAGTTCTCTGGCGCCGTTCGCCTACCGGTCGCCTGGATTAGATCGGACTACAAGGGTCATTTTGACCTCGCTGGGTGCGCTTTGCTAGAGTCTCTTTTTCTAGATGCCTGGGAGATTCGCGACTGCCTCTGTTCCGGCCGCTACAACCGGTGTGAATCAATCTCGTTCGTCGGCCTCAAGTTGTTTGCTGTGCATAAGTTCACGTGCCAGAATGGTGGCATAACTGCCGGCCGGTAGGCTGAACCAGAGCCGGATTCCTTCCGCCTCCACCTCGCCGCGCAGATCGTCGGGATAGACGAAGGTGTACCGCCGGGTGCCAGCGAGCAACTTGCCGAATCCCTGAAAGGCCGTGGGGGTAATGCCGGCCGCCTCCAGCGTCTGCTGCTCGCGGAGTAGGGCCTCGCCGGAAGCGCGAAACATTTTCTTGCCGAACATGGGCCCACCAGGAATGATCTCGCGTTGTTCCAGCCGTGGTTGCTCGGCAGGCAGATCCTCGGCGACAAACATGCCACCGAACGGCCACTTCATCATGACATCGCCTGGCAGCACGGTCCGAAATAGTTGGTCACGGATCCGGCCAGCAACGTAGGCGTTGAACAAGGCCGACTGCACTGCCGACAGGGCGAGTCGGCGCAGAAATGAGCCGACGCGTCCGGTCGGTTCGCCTGCCAGCAGGGCCAATCCCAGCTTGAGCGTTTCTCCATCTCGGCCGAACCGTTGTTCTCCGTAGAAGTTGGGCAAGCCCATTTGCTGGATGCGCGCCAGCAAGGCAGGCAGGTGCTGTGCTGCATCACTGTGAACCTCGCGCACCAGGATCTCGAAACGGTTCCCGCGCAGATGGCCGGGCTTCAGTTTGTTGGAGTGCCGCCGGACTTCCAGCAGACGCAGATCGTCACTTGATAGCTGATCGAGCAGGGGTTCTCGATGTGCGGGGACAGATACCCACTGTCGCGTGATGGCTCGACGGTCCTTGAGCCCGGCGGTTCCCACGTCCTCCGGACGTAGCTGAAGCCGCTGGGCCAGCTGACGCGTGAAGAACTCGGCCCCCATGTCACGCTTTTCGATCCAGAGATAGAGATATTCACCCTCTCCCGAGGGGGCGTAGGCGGGAATCTCCTCCACGATGAAATCTTCTGGCTTCTGCTTGAGGCATCCACCGATCCCGGACAGGTCGGCGGTCAGCAGGGGAAGGTCGGGCAAGTCGGTCAATGCCATGCGTTGTCTCTCCTGGATCGGTCCAGCTACCTAGAATATGGTCATGGCAACCGCATGCAAAACATCTTCGGAGCTGAGCGATCGAGTTACCCAGGCTCGCAAGGCGCAGCGCGAGTGGGCCGCCACGCCGATTCGCCAGCGTCTCCAACCGGTGCGACGGTTTCGGCGTTTGCTGGTGGAGCAGGTGGATGCGCTCACCCAGGTCATCGCCCGAGAGGTGGGAAAATCCACGACCGAGGCCCTGGCGGGGGAGGTACTGGGTACGGCCGATGCCTGTCGCTTTCTCGAACAGCAGGCTACCGCCCTGCTCGCCCCCCGCCGTGTCTCTGGTCGCTCGCGTCCCATCTGGCTCATGGGTCAATCTGACGTGGTTCATCACCGACCCCGGGGGGTCGTGGGGATCATTGGCACCTGGAACTATCCGCTGTTCCTTAACGCCGTGCAGATACTTCAGGCACTCACCGCCGGCAACGCAGTTATCTGGAAGCCTTCGGAGGTGGTCCCTGGCCTTGCGGAGTTGCTGAAACAACTGCTTCTCGCCGCAGGGTTCCCATCCGGGTGTGTGCATTGTCTCCCTGCTCAACGCGAGCTTGGGCCGCTGCTTGCTGAGGCGGAGATTGATCACGTGGTGTTCACCGGATCGGCCCGCGTTGGAAAGACCCTGGCAGCACGCCTCGGAGAACGCCTCATCAGTTCCACCCTGGAACTGTCAGGCTGCGATGCGCAGTTCGTACTCGACGATGCCGAGGTCGATCTGGCGGCGCGGGCCACCTGGTTTTCACTCTTGCTCAATCGCAGCCAGACCTGCCTGGCCGTTCGACGCGTCCTGGTTCATCGGGCGGTCTACCAGGCCTACCAGCAACACCTAGCAGCGCTGGCGGCGCAGAACCCCTCTCTGCAGCTAACCCTCGCCAGTCAGGTGACGCAGGCGGATCGACTCATCGAGGAGGCTGTACATCAGGGGGCCCGGTTACTGGTCCCTCGTGGTGCATCCCAGGGCGATACCTGCCAACCAGGCATTCTGGTGGATGCCACGCCGGAGATGGCTCTCTGCAAAGAAGCTCCATTTGCCCCCATCGTGGCGATCATGCCCTTCGATAACATCGAGCAAGCCCTGGAGATGAATGATCGCTGCCCCTTCGCGCTGGGGGCTTCGATCTTCACGAAGAACATTCCTCAGGCGCAGAACCTGGCCCAGCAGTTGCGCGTTGGGTCGGTGGCCATCAATGATGTTATCGTGCCGACCTCGCATCCCGCGACACCCCTGGGAGGCTCGGGCGAAAGCGGGTGGGGGGTTACCCAGGGCGCTGAGGGTCTTTTGGAAATGACCATCCCCCAGGTGGTCAGTCTGCGTTCCGGCCGATTCCGGCCGCATTATGACATGGGTGATCCCAGGGCAATGAAACAGCAGGGTGAACTGCTGCGAGGCATCCTCCAGGCAACACATAGCCCGCTGTTGAGCCAGCGCCTGGCAGGGTGGTGGCGGGTAGTACGTGCAGTGATCTGGGGGGGATGATCTACTTCGGATCAAGCACGTGTTCCTTGCAGTACTTCTTCTGCGTCTCTCTCAGCGTGGCCATCACCGAGGATTCTTCCTCGCTGGCCTTGGCGATCAATGGAGCTATGGCGACCCACTTGGCCCCTGCGTCAGGGTAGTTGGCATTGTCCTGAAGAATCTTGTTCATGGGTGAAATGCAGCTATCCAGGATGGTCTGCTGCACCGTGAGAAAGCTCCGGTAGTTGGCCAGTAGTTCGGGCCCGGTGGTAGATCCAAAGGGGGCAGACAGGCTATCGTAGGTGGTGCGAGCATCGCGCAGGGCGGTGGTGATCTCGGTGTAGGCGTTTTGAGCCGCCGAGGCATCCGCCGGTGCTCCGCTCTTCAACGGTTCAAGCGCCTTGTAAAACTTCTTCGACGCCTCGGATAGCTTCTGGTTCGTCTTCGCGATCATGTTGTTGAACTGCATCGGCTTGGGCGGCTGCTGGCAGCCTCCCACGACGAGGAGCAACACGGGGAACAACGCCAGCGGAACGAAGCGTCGCCAGGAATAAAACACCGCAGCATCTCCACGTTCACTCGGGGTCGAACTCGAAGCCATCGATCACCGTTTGGTCCCAAAGGACCACCAGGCACCAGATGCCCACTCCCAGCGAGATCAGATATTCGAGCGACATCAGCGCCAGGGCAATGTAGGCGGCGAAGTCTCGATCCTCGAGCATTTCTCCGAAGATGTACCCAGCTATCAAGGCAGTTAGAATCTGCAATCCGCCGGTGTGCATGGGGAACATGGCCATCACTGAGCCCACGATGGCGAAAGGGCGCGATTCCAGGTTCTGCATCTTGATGCCGCCTGCCACTACCATGGCGGAATAGACGCACAGCAGCATCATGGGAACCATGAGGATAAGAAACCAGATGGCCAGGTCGTAGCCGTAGAATTCGAAAAAGCCCGGCTTCTCTTCCTCGAATTTGGGTCCCTGGGACCCGCTAGCGCCCCCGCCTCCCATCATCATCCCACCAAAGCCGCCAAACCCGCCTCCCTGAGGATTGACGGCACCCAAGCCGGGGCCGATACTCATGACCGGTTGCGGTTTGGTAGCGTCCGGTTTGATGGGGAACACGGTGGGGATCAGCAGAATGACAAAGAGGATCAACCAGCCTGCGGTTCCCACCATGCCCACCAGCTGCAGCTTGTTCGCCGGAGGAGTAAGCTTGACGATGGCTGGGCCACGTAGATCGCGGATTGACTCGTCGGGAGCGTATTCAATCTTGGGCTTCTTCTCCTCGTCCTCCTCAGGCTCCTTGATGTAGCCATAAGTTTCCGAGTCCTCATCGTCCTTTTTCTTTGCCGGTTCCTTCACCTTGGCCGGAGCGACGTCTTTCTTTGCAGGCTTCGCCTTTTTCGATGGTTTGCTGCGTGGCTCGTCGTCCTCATCTTCTCCCGCCACGAACACCAACTCGCAGCGCGGGCACTTGACCTTTTTGCCCACCGCAACGGGTTTGGCGGGTCGCAACACCGTCCCACATTCCGGACAGCTGAGCCTGGTCAATGCCATCTGCGTCGCCCTGCAATCCACCGGTTAGTTGCACCAATCCACTCAATGTATCTCACGGACCTGGCTTCCGCCAGACGCTGATTTGCGCTGGCTGACCCAGAATGCGAAGCCGTACCTTTCGAGTCGAGGCCCAGCCCAGGGGGCGAATGGCTTCCTCCAGGACGGAAGCCTCGCTGACCAGCAAGACCGCCTGTCCGCCTGGCGCCAGCACTCGGTGGTACTCGCGCGCCATCCTGCGATAGAGAGGCTGGATCTCTCCGGGGCTGGATAGCTGCTTGCCAAAAGGCGGGTTCGAGAGGATCTGGGCCACGGAACCGGATTCCAGCGGCAGGCGGCGCGCGTCCCACTGGCAGAGTAGGGGGCCACCAAGGCGGCGGAGGTTGATGGCGGCCGCGCGAACGGCGTTATATTCCTCGTCGCCACCCAGGGGATGCACAGCCTGGCCGCGAAATCGCTCGGCATAGCTCTGCACCTCGGCCAGGATGGTGCCCACTCCGCACATGGGGTCGAGTACAACCTGCCCCGGCTTGAGCGCCGCCAGGCGCACCATCGACGCGGCCACCGTGGGCCGCAGGGAGGCTGGGCGGTGTTCCAGCTTCCACCCACGATGCCGCATGAGCCGATCCGACAGGCGCAACCCGCAGACGGCAGTGCGTTCGTGAATGCGCAGCCAGAACTCCACGCTGGCATTTTCTTCGGCCGGCCGCCAACTTGCGGGAATCACGCTCTCCAGACCCGCGGCCATTGCTTCACCCGCATGGCGTCGCTGGTAGACATGTTTACCCTGCATCTGAGTCACAAGGCGGTACGAAGGCTTTCCACTGGGGCGGGGCCGGATACCGTGATGAATGCGCAGAAGGTGCTGCCAGTCCACCTGCCGGGACGTCCAGCGCTGAATCAGGTCGAGGTCGGTGGCTCGAAAGGTCAGATCGTCGCTGCCCCAGGCAAGGAGAAACACATCTTCTGTGGTTTTCAGGTGCAGTATCTTCGCGTCGATGGTATCGAGACGAAAAACTACTACGCCTTCCTGCACCTTGCGCACTTCGCCTCCCAGATCCCGTCGGATTTCATCAGCTGCAATTTCTTCGAGCCCTTCGTGAACGAGAGCGAAGCAGGCCGGGAGAGCAGGGGAGGGCTGACGAGAACTACGTGCCATGGAGACCTGTCCGGGGGCAGACTTGCAAGAAAATCGCGTGCCAGTATACTAGCAATTCTAACCAGCGTTCCGAGAACGAAATGAAGTTGTTGCGAACGCCATGAATCAACGAGGCCCGGGGATCTTCGGCCAGAGGCTGACATCCTCGGGTCTGTGCCATCGTGGGGAGACCGCTTGAATGCCGGAACACCTGATCGACCTCAAGGCCTTGCTTGTGGAACGGCCGGATTGCGATGCGGGAACGGTGCAACAGTTGCGCAACGCCCTGGCCCAGGGTGGCACGCAACATCGAACCTTGCGGGACGTCACGGAAACGCTGAAAAAAAAGCTGGAAAGCGCTCCGCCGGCCCAGGTCAAGACCTGGCACCTGAAGATCGGCATCTGCTCGTATTTCCTGGGCTTTACCTCCCAGGCCGTCGAGCATCTGCGCCAGGCCGATACCGCGCTGTCTAACTTTTACCTGGGACGGGCCCTGGTATCCCGGGCCGACTACGAAGAAGCCCTGAAAGCCTTCGACAAGGCCGAAAAGTCGGGCTACAACGCCTCACAGGTGCGTCTGCAGCGCGCGGGCATTTTCCGGCTCCGTGGTGATGTCCCCGAGGCCAAGAAAACCCTCAGTGGGCTCCAGGAGCTTTCCAGCCACAGCTCCGAGTTTCACTATCAGCTCGGCATGTGCCATCTCCATGAAGGCGATCAGCACACCGCTGTCCAGATGTTTGAACGTGCCACCTCGCTGGATCCTGGCCATACCAACGCTTTGTTTCAGCTTGGGCATGCCAACGACCTGGCGGGTAACGATGAAGAGGCCATCCAGTGTTACGAACGCTGCCTCAAGCATCCACCGGTCCACGTCGGCACGCTGATCAACCTCGGCGTGCTATATGAGGATCACGAACGGTACGACAAGGCCGCCGAATGCTACCGCCAGGTGCTGGCAGCCAATCCCACGGATGAGGAAGCCCGGCTGTTCTACAAAGATGCCCAGGCTTCCTTGACCATGTATTACAGCCCAGAAGAAGAGCAGGAGATGTCCAAGCGCAGCCAGGTGCTGGACATCCCGGTCACCGATTTCGAGCTGTCGGTTCGGGCACGAAACTGCCTCAAGAAGATGAATATCCGGACGCTCGGCGACCTGACCCGCATCTCCGAGCAGCAGCTGCTTTCCTCGAAAAATTTCGGGGAAACCTCCCTGGCCGAAATCAAGGAGATGATGACCAGCAAGGGATTGCGCCTGGGTCAATCGATCCAGGACGGTCAGAGTACCGAGGTGCGATATCGTCCCTCGCAGCCTGTCTCCGAGGAGCAGGCGGCCGTTATGAACAAGCCCGTCTCGGAGCTGAACCTTTCGGTTCGGGCCCGCAAGTGTATGAACCGCCTGGGAATCAACACCCTGGGAGATCTCATTCAACGCTCGCAGGAAGAGTTGCTCGAGGCGAAAAACTTCGGGCAGACCTCACTGCAAGAGGTCAAGGAGCGGCTGACCGCGTACGGTCTTCGCCTTCGTGATGAGTGATTCCGGGCAGTACCTGGCATGACGCTTCGCTTTGAACTCCTGGCCACCGATGGGGCCGCGCGCCGAGGCCGGCTCCATCTGGCACATGGAACGGTCGAAACGCCTATTTTCATGCCAGTGGGAACCCAGGCGACGGTCAAGGGGCTTACTCCGGCGATGCTCGCGGAGGTCCAGGCCGAGATTATCCTGGGGAACACGTACCATCTCACTCTGCGACCTGGGGATGATCTGATCGCCGAGATGGGTGGTCTGCACCGCTTTATGGCGTGGAACCTCCCGATTCTGACCGACTCGGGAGGGTTCCAGGTCTATAGCCTCGCGCAGTCGCGCAAAATCACCGACGAGGGAGCCACCTTTCGCTCGCACATTGATGGCTCCTTGCTCGAGTTGACCCCCGAGAAAGCGGTCGCCATTCAGGAAAACCTGGGTTCTGATATCGCCATGTGCCTGGATGAATGTCCTCCGGGTGACACCCAGGTGGATTACCTGGACCAGGCTGTCACGCGCACCATTCACTGGGCACAGCGCTGCCGGGATGCCCACCGGCGAAGTGATCAGGCTCTATTTGGTATCGTGCAGGGCGGCACACATCTGAACCTGCGGGCTCGCTGTGCCGAGGCACTGGTTGCCATGGATTTCCCGGGCTATGCTCTAGGTGGGTTCAGCGTGGGTGAAGGCCCCCAGGCCATGGCGGCGGCGCTGGGTCCTTCTGCGGCGTTGCTTCCACACCACAAGCCCCGATACCTCATGGGGGTCGGCCGGCCTCGCGACATTCTCGACGCTATCGGATGTGGCCTCGACATGTTCGATTGCGTGATGCCCACACGCAATGGGAGGAACGCCCTGGCGTTCACCGACGATGGCGTGGTCAAGATCCGGAATGCGGTGCACAAGCGAGATCAGGCACCTCTCGAGTCAAATTGTCCGTGTTACACTTGCCAGCATTTCAGCCGGGCCTACCTGCATCATCTGTTTCAGGCCGACGAAATGCTGGGGCCAACCTTGCTCTCCTTGCACAACGTCGCCTACTATCTTCGCCTGGTGAGGCGGACGCGCGAGGCGATCGAGCAGGGGCAATTCCTCTCCTTCCGGGCAGGTTGCCTTGCCCGCTGGGGGGAATCACCCTAAGATGAGCGCTTCCTAATGAACTGATCTCAAGGCAAACCATGGCCATGCTTGACGTGCTGATCGTTCTAGCTGAGGAGTCCACAAAGCCGGCTCCCGGGGGGTTCGGGCCAATGGAACTCCCTCTCATCATGCTCGTCATCTTCGCTCTGCTCTTCTTCATCGTGATCCGTCCGGCCCAGAAGCGTCAGGAACGGGAACGACTCAGTCTGCTGTCCGGATTGAAGAAAAACGACCGGGTGCTCACCACGGCAGGTATCTATGGCACGATCGTGTCGATCAGCGACAAGGAGGACGAGGTGATCGTCAAGGTGGACGACAACACACGATTAAAGATGTTGAAGAGCAGCATTGCTCGCAATCTCAACACAGATGAGACCCCGAAAAGCTAGGGCAGCATCCTAACTTTCTCCCCATGATCGAATGCAGTGTGCAGGACGCGGACTGAGGATTGGCCTGGACCTCCCCGACTCCGAGCCATTCCGCACCCGGCCTGATCCGAGGTGCATTCCCACAGGTGCTCGAACATGAAACGGTTCTTACTCCGCATCATCATCTGCCTGGTGCCGACGCTCCTGTCGCTCCTCGTCGTGGGCTGGGCGTATTATCGGTATCAGTACGTCGATGGGACGGGTTTCCGACTGGGTGTGGACCTGGTCGGCGGCACGAACCTCGTCTACGAAATTGACGAAACCAAGACGCGCGACACCAAGTTCAGCAAGGACGAGCTGGCTGCCGCGCTGAAGCGCCGTATCGACCCGGCCGACCTTTACAACATCACCATCCGGCCTATGGGAGAAACTCGGGTCGAGATCATTCTGCCCACCGGCGGTAAGCACCAGGCTGAAATCGAGCAGCGCAACTGGGCAGCATTACTCAAGGATGCCGCCAGGGCCTACCCGGTCGAGGGCAACGATAACCCCTACGCCGATGTGGATCGCAATGACAGGGCTGCTCTCGTCGATGCGATCGTCAAGTTAAATCCCAAGCTCGACCGGCCCGAGGTCGATGCGTGGGTAGAAGGAAAGACCTCTCGGGGCGGTCGGGATCGTCGATCTCTCTCGAGTGACGACGTCGAGAACATCAAGAGTCTGATCTCCCGTCAGGGACGCCTGGAGTTTCGCATCCTGGCCAATTCTGAAGATGATACCGACGCCATCCGTGCGGCCACGGACACCCTCAAGCGCCTGACCCCTGATGAACTGGCCCGACTGGAGGCCAAGGCGCAGGAGCCGCCTGGGCCGCGCCGCGACGATGGTAGCGATTTCTTCCCCGTCAAGATTCCCGGGGTGGCAGATCATTCCTACAGCTGGGTCGAGCTGGGTAAGTCGCAGCTCTATCAGTTGCGCCTGAATAGCGAGGCACTCGACAAGGGTGGCCCGCTGGACGACCAGGTGAAGCAATCCATTAAGAACAATACTCCGTTCCAGGTAGGGACGAATCTGGTCTGGGTGCGTGACATCAAGACCTGGTCTCGCCGGAATCGGAAGGATGAAGAGCTGGGCAAGAAGAAAGAGTTCTACATCCTTGTTCGCAATCCCAATCGTGGCGATGAGATCACCGGCGACTATCTCGTCCGCGCCGCTGAAGGCCACGACAAGCGGGGATCGCTGGCCATCGATTTCACCTTCAATGCCGATGGCGGCGATCGCTTCTGGCGGGTGACCTCGGCCAACAAGCCGTCCGGTGGCGATGAAAATGGCTTCAAGCGTCAACTCGCCATCATCTTCGATGGTCAGGTGATGTCCGCACCATCGCTAATCAGCCCGATTCGCACTTCTGGCCAGATTACGGGCGAGTACACCCAGCAAGAGGTGAATGACGCGGTCCGCATTCTTCGAGCTGGGGCTTTGCCAGCCACCTTGAAGAAGGAACCGGTCAGCGAAACCACCATGGGGGCCACGCTCGGAGCCGATACGGTGAAATGGGGTACCATCTCCGTTGGCGGTGCCTTCGTGGCAGTGCTGCTATTCATGATGTTCTATTACCGATTTGCCGGGATGGTCGCCTGTATCGCCCTGTTCGCCAATCTGTTCCTCACGGTGGCGTTCATGGTCCTGGTCCAGGCGGCCTTTACCTTGCCCGGGTTGGCTGGCCTCGTTCTGATGCTCGGCATGGCCGTTGATGCTAACGTGCTCATCTACGAACGTCTCCGCGAGGAACGCGAACGCGGGGCGAACCTGGCCATGGCCATCCGCAACGGTTACGACCGTGCCTTGCCCACGATTCTCGACACCCACCTGTCGAGTATTTTCACCGCGATTGTCCTCTATGTCGTGGGCAACGATCAGCTCAAGGGCTTCGGCATCAGCCTCACCCTGGGTCTGGTCATCAGCCTGTTCACGTCACTCTACATGACGCGCACGATCTTCGAGATCTGGCTTTACAAGGGTTGGCTCAAGGACCTCAACTTCTATGAAGGTCTGGTCAAGCTCATCCATGCCCGTTACTGGGACTTCATGTCTATCCGTCAGTACTGGTTCACGGCCACCGCGATTCTCACGGTGCTCGGGGCTGCCCTGTTCATCTACCGGGCAGATTCCAACCCGGCGACAGGGAAGTCCACGGTGCTGAACATCGACTTCACTGGCGGTATCGCCTACACCGGCCAGCTCGATAAACCCATGACACTTACCGATCTGCGCCACGACCTCGAACGAGCCGACAAGCCTTTGCCTGACCTGTCGGTCGAACAGCGATTCCTCAGCTCGGACGAGGCCGCCGGATCGGGCAAGAGCAGCTACTTCACGGTGCGGACCTCCTACCGGACCGACAAGCCGATTGAAGACCAGCGATATGTGTTGAGCTACATCTCCCGCCAGCTCGAGGGTAAGCTCAAGCAGTTGCATCTGGAAAAGCTCAAGGTGAACCGCGACTCGACTGGCACCCGTGCGATGGATGCCGACCTCTTCTTCACCAACCAGAATGGCCAGTCGGATTATGCCTCGCCGGCTCTGGTGCAACGTCTTGTGGTGAACGCTTTCAAGGATCAGGGACTACCCGCTTCCTCGTTCACGGTAGAACGCCCCACCGACCGCAGCAAGCGGCAGGAGACCAATGATCGCTTCTCCGAGTTGAAGCTGAAGTTCTCGGAGCCGGTCGAGGTGTCCAAGGTCGAGGCGGCTTTGAAGGAAGTCCAGCGTGAGATGAGCGAGTCGCCTCAGCCCGAAGGGCTCGAGCATTTCGACAAGCTGCTGGCAGCCAGCACCCGAGAGCGGGCTCTCTACGCCATCCTGGCCAGCTGGGCGGCAATCCTGCTGTATCTCTGGTTCCGCTTCGGCAGCTGGACCTTTGGCGCCGCTGCGGTGGTTTGCCTGATCCACGACCTGTTCTTCACGCTGGGTGTGATCGCGGCCTGTCACTACCTGCATGCCTATGTGCCGGGTTTGGCCTGGATTCTCGGAATTCAGGACTTCAAGATCGACCTGGCCGCCGTGGCAGCTCTGCTAACGCTGGTGGGCTACTCGGTCAATGACACCATCGTCGTGTTTGATCGTATCCGCGAGGTGCGTGGCAAGAACCCTGCTCTGACTCCGCAGATTATCAACGACAGTGTGAACCAGACCCTGACTCGCACCATCCTGGCTTCCACTACTACCTTCCTGGTAGTGCTGGTGCTCTATGCGATTGGTGGTGAAGGTGTGAAATTGTTCGCCTTCGTGATGATCGTGGGTGTCATCGTCGGTACCTACAGTTCGATCTACATCGCCAGCCCCCTGCTGCTTCTCTTCGGCGAAGGGCGAGTGGCTCCGGGCCAGGCGGATCGGGCTGCCCTTCCTTCTCCCACGGCTACCCGGTCCTGATCCGGGGTGCATGGGAAACAACCCGGGCCCGCCACAAGTCTCCTTGTGGCGGGCCCGGGTTCGTTTAACCCAAGTCATTAGTGCAACTCAGATGACCGTACCGTCCGGGATGATAGCTCCACGCGGAATGCACACGATGCCATCGCGGATGACATAGTAGTCGCCCTCATCGTCAAGAACGCCGCGTTCATTCACGATTCTGACGTTGCGTCCAATGCGCACTTCTTTGTCGAGGATGGCCCGCTCAATGGTAGTACCCTCGCCGATAAGCAGGTCGGGGCGATTGCTCAGGCGATTGGCTTCGCGTTCGGCATCGGTCTCGAATCGGTCAGCACCCAGGAGAATCGTATCGCGAAGCACGGTGTTCCGGGCGATCCGGCTCCGAACGCCCACAACGCAGCGTTCGAGATCGGCTCCTTCCTGGATCACACAGCCATCGCTGACGAGACAGTGGCGCAGACGAGCCCCCTGGACGCGCGAGGCGGGAAGGAACCGCATGCGGGTAAAGATGATCCCTTCGGGGCTGTGGAAGTCGAACGGAGGATCATCCAGTGCCAACTGAAGGTTGGCATCGTGGTAGGCCTTCACCGTGCCCAGATCTTCCCAGTAGCCATCGAACAGGTGAGCCTGTATCCGGTGACTCTTGATGTTGCGCGGAAAAATCTCCTTGCCGAAGTCAGTGGCCAAGGGCCTTTGGGTCAGCATGTCCAGCAGCGCCTTGCGCGAAAACATGTAGATACCCATGCTGGCCAGGTGCTGCCGGCCTCGGGGCTCGATCCCGCGTTGGCGGATCCAATCCTCGGGGGTAGCGACTGCATCGATGGCTTCGGGGGTTTGCGGCTTTTCGACGAAGCCCGTCACCCGGCCCGTTTCGTCCAGGTGCATAATACCCAGTCCCGGCACCTGGTCCCGGGGGACAGGGAGGACGGCGAGAGTGGCGTCGGCCTTTGATTCGATGTGCGTGCGTAGCAGCTGTTGAAAGTCCATGCGGTACAGCTGGTCGCCAGACAGAATGATGACATAATCGCAGCTGTCTTCGATGACGTAGCGGATCTGTTGCCGCACGGCATCAGCGGTGCCCTGATACCAGTCGGCGGCCTCATTGGTTTGCTGAGCCGCTAGCACCTCGACGAACCCGCGGCTGAAGGGATCGAACTTGTAGGTGTTCGCGATGTGCCGGTGCAGACTAACCGAGAGAAACTGCGTCAGCACATAAATACGCTGCATCCCACTATTGATGCAATTACTGATCGGAATGTCGATCAGGCGATATTTGCCTGCCACAGGGACGGCTGGTTTCGACCGAAGCTGGGTGAGCGGATAGAGACGGGTGCCCCGTCCACCACCGAGGATGAGGCTTAAGACTTTGTACATAACATGCCTCGTGGGATCATACCCTGCCTGGGTTGGCCTCCGCCCGGGACCCTGGTCTTTCGAGCGCGAAGACTATCGCAGGATATTCAGCCAGTGAACGCACAATTCATGCCGGTTGCGGAAGGTGCCGAAGGTAATCCTGAATGTGGCGGGCCATCACCCCGGCCTGCTCCACACAGTCATTGATGGCCACTCCGCGGTAGGCATTTCCACCCAGGTACAAACCCGGGTAACGGATCAGACGCTGCTCGATCCGGGCCACGCGGTCTCCATGTCCGACATGATACTGAGGAATCGCCCGATTCCAGCGGATGATCTCGCTGAAAAAAGGTGCGGCCCGGACTCCTAGCGCCACAGCCAGTTCCTTGCGCACCGCGTTCAGCAAGCGTTCATCGGACCAGTCCAGCATCTCTCCCCGGTGCCAGCCCCCACACATTGCCCGCATCAGCACAGTGCCAGGCTGAGCCCGTTCGGGAAAGATCGATGAACACCACTGCACCCCCAGCACATCGCGCCCTGATGACTGTGGACAGAGATAGCCGAACCCATCCAGAGAATGGGGCACGTCCTCGCGCCGATAACCCAGGCCGATGACAGCCACCCGATTGTAGGGAATCGTGCCGATCAGGCGAGACAGGTCAGTATCCAGCTCAGAAAGGATCTCGCTCTGACGGAATGCCGGACAGGCCAGCACCACCACATCCGCTCGTTCCGAAGGCCCGGACTCGCCGGACAGAACCCATCCCTGGTCCGACAGGCCCACCCGGGTCACTGCCCGTCCCAACCTGGGTGGTTGACGAAGGCTTGAGGCAAGCGTGCGCGTCAACGTGCCAAGCCCCCCCTGGAGCGACCACATGGCCGAGCCACGCCGAGGGGTCCCTTCCTGCTGGCGTCGCTCTTTGCGGCTGGCAGCCATGCCACCCATCACGCTGCCATGGTCGCGCTCCCAGCGGGCCAGGCGCGGGAAGGCAGCTGGCATGCTGATGAGCTTCGGATCGCCAGCCAGGATTCCTGTCACAAAGGCGTCCACCAGAGTCCGGGCGATTTCCGACCCAACCCGTCGGCGGGCAAACTGGTCGATCGATTCATCGCCAGGTGTGCGGCCAGGTGTGCGAAACCGCTCAGTCAGGAGGCGAATTTTGGCAATCCAGCTCAGCAAGTCGCTCCCGAGGAAGGAGAGGAAGCCGGAGGGCAGCTTGCGGAGACGACCGTCGATAAACAGGAAACGGTTCTTGCCAGCAGATTCGCTGGCCTTCATCAGTCGATCCTGCAGTTTTAGTTGCTGGGTCAGCTCGAGAGTGGACGGGTTGTTGTCGAGGAAGCCATTAGGGCCCGTCTCGACGATGAAGCCGCTGCGTTCCACGGTCCCGATGGTGCCGCCCACGCGGCCTTCCTGCTCCAGGACCACCACTTCGTGGCCGGGCGCCTGCTGCTCGAGGCGATAGGCCAGGCTGAGCCCCGAAATCCCCGCCCCAACCACAACAATCCTGGCCATATCGCAATCCTGCCGAGGGCAACCGTTTAGCTGTCGGACGACGAGGTGTTGTCCGGTTCGGAAGCAGCCGTCGTTTCGTCCGCCTCTGCAGATTTCCTGGAACGAGCGGTACGGGGCGTCGTGGTGCGGCGAGGAGCCCGGGGCGTCGTTCCGGTCCGAGGCGTTCTTGCACTTCTGGTACGCGAGCGTGGAGTTGCCGGAGTAACTTCTTCCTCGCTCGCTGGGATGGCGACCTCCTTGGGTTCCGGCGGAGTTTCCACCACCGGCGGAGGGGCTTCAACGGGCCGGCGAACCGGCGGCGGGGGAGCAACTGCAGGGGTCAAGATCACGGGGGAGGGGACTACCGGAATCCCCACCACAGGACCAGGCGACGGGATCTCGATGGGCTGGAACCCTGGCACCGGCATCGGCATTCCCGAAGGCGCAGGGTTACCATTGATCATGCCTCCCTGGCCGCGCCGGCGGCGACGGCGGGACCGTCTTCGTGGCAAGAACCCCTCGGGAGCCGCCGCTTCTTCCTGAGCCGGAGGAGGCGGATATTCGCCAAAGGATCGGGGAGGGGGACTGGATTCGTTTGGAGCGTCAGCCTGGTCTAGGTGGGCTAGGTGGGGCAGATTGGCCGGAGGCTCGTGCATCTCCGGACCAAAGCGGGTGACGACGTAGGTGCGGCTGCGCTTGTCGGTGTCGAGTTCCAGAATCCCTTCGTGGGCGGCGTCTTCCAGAAGTTCGCTGAATGTGCGATAGCCGTGGTAAGTCTCGTTGAAGGACGGTTTCTTCCGCTTCATGGTGTCCTTGATCATGCTCGACCACAGGACATCCTTGTTTTCCCGGCGCAACGCCGCCAGCGATTCGAGAAGTAGTTCAAAGCCTTTCCGCTTCTGGTCCGGCAGCTGCTGAGTGACGTCAGGAGCCAGGCGTGGAGGCTGGCCAAGATCTTCGTAGTAGATAAATTCGTCGCAGTTATCACGTAGCAGGTCCGATGTCGATTCCTGCATACCCAAGCCGATGACGTGCTTTCCCAGCTCCTTGAGCTTGGAAACCAGGGGAGAGAAATCACTGTCTCCCGAGATGATGGCAAAGGTATTGATGTGTTCTTTTGAATAGGCCAGGTCCATGGCATCGACACAAAGCCGAATGTCGGCAGAGTTCTTGCCGGATTGACCGCGTCGAGGGATTTCCACCAGTTCGATAGCAGCCTCATGCAAAGCGTGGGTGAAGGAGGAGAATCGGCTCCAATCAGCGTACGCTTTCTTGGCGACGATCTTTCCCTTCTCGACCAGGCGTTCGAGAACCCTGACGATGTCGAAGCGGTCCCGGCGTCCCTGGAAACCCAACGCCAGGTTTTCAAAGTCCACGAAAATGGCCAGGGAACGATCACCTTCAGGCACGGGAGGACCTCGACTTGGAGAGGACTGCAGGGGCTGAAAAGCTGAGAGTTAGTTTAACGTGGCCAGAGAAGATGGAAAAGGGCTAACGGACAAAGTCAAGAGCGAGGCGCGCCGAATAACCCGGGTAACCTGAAAAAAAGGCAGCCGTCCTGTTTCCGGGACGGCTGCCTGATGGTTTCTTCGTGTGAAGAAGGGATCAAATATCGTCCTTCTGCTTGGGACGACGGCCGCCGCCACCAAAGCTTGGACGGAACTCACCCTTGAACGGCTCGCCCTGGATCTCCTTCCAGGTCTTTTGCTGATCCTCGGACAGGGATTTCGCGATCTTCTCGAAGGTGTCCTTGCCCATGGACTGCATCTTCTTCATGGCTCCGCCAAACTTCTCGCGGTCGCCCTTGGCGTCTTCCATCAACTCCTTGACGTCCTTCTCCAGGTCGGTCAGGGCATCCTTCACGGTGTCGATCTGCTTCTCAGTCAGCTTCAACGCCTTCTGCACTTCCTCGCGCTTGAAGATGGCCGGCGAGTTGGACTTCACGGCCGACTGAATCTCCAGCTGGAAGACGCGCTTCTTCTGCTCGGAGGAGAGCCCTTCCTTGACCTTGGCCAGCGCCGTGCCGAACTCCTTCTGGGCTTTCTGCATCGCCTCGCGATCCTTGTCCTGGAAGGCGGCCCGCATGGCCTTGGTCATTTCTTCCCGGGCAGTAGAAATCGACTTCTTCTGCTCATCGGTCAGCTTGAGGTCCTTCTGCACGTCCTCGACCATCAGCAGCATGCCTTCGCCACCGCGGCCCATGCCCCCTCCAAAGGGGAACTGGGCCAGGACTGGCATGCAAATCAGGCCGGTCAAGGCCATTGCCAGGAACAGCTTACGCATCGTGTCACTCCTGTGGTGTGGAACCAAGGGGCGTCATCCCGTCCCTACGCCGGTGCGAGTCTTCGGCCTATTCGGCTCCAGCGCTATTAACCCCACGCGGGCGCATCTGTTTCGCGCCTGTAGAAATTATCGTGCTTTCCACTCCAGCGAACAGGGCAGGTTACCCACAGGTGACCTGCCCCCTCGTAGAAAATTGCCTCTTTTTCCCGCCTCAGTCGTTCTGACGGATCACTCGCGGCGGCGGGTTTCCTCCGGTGCTGGCGGGAGTGGCTGTGGGACCACCGGTGTTCGTGCGATTGACCGGCACGAGTTTCCAGCCAGTCGGCGTGCGAGGAGCATCGAAGTTACGTCGATCAAGGCTGACGCCAGTCCGCAGGCTGGGGATGTCCCAGGTCACCTCATTGCCGTTGGGATGTTCAAACCACAGCTGGCGCGGCATGAATGTATCCTTCAGCAAGACCAGGCGGGCGCGGGCGAAATCAGCCCGGTCGGCGGGAAATCGTGGGGTGATGTCCACGTAGACGTAGTAAGCATCTTCCTTGTAGAGATTCAGCACGAAGCGACGTCGGGCTTCCTCGGCACGCATGCCAAACATCAGGCCCAGGAATCCATCATCCGCCACCTGGCCCGGCTTCGGGCGCGGCATCTCGTAGGCGTGAATCTCTTTCTGTGCCGGGCGGAACTGGTACAGGTAGGTGCCCGTACAGATGACCTTCTCGGTCATGTCGGTCTTCCCTTCCTGCTTCAGTTCCAGCATGGCCAGGTTCAACGCCGAGGGGCCATTGCCGGCCTTCATGTACTGGGCCACCCCGGTCAACTTGGTGGTGGTGCCAAACGATTTGTCCTTGTCGATCCGGGCGATGACCGCAGCCAGGGTCTGCACCTTCTTCATTTCCTGCTCCCAGCGGAGCAGATAACCATCGAGCTTGGCGTTATTCACCGCGGGGGGTGTGGCGGGCGCTCCGGCCGGGGTGGTCTGGGCACCGGCCCACGTCCCGCTTGTGAGAACACCGGCAAGCACGATCACGGGTACACGCATGACAAATCTCCTCTTCGCCGGTCGGATCGCATCGCGGGGGGGATCCCGCTCTAACGCGCCTATAGCAGATCCTGCGGTTCGGGGAAAGGCGTCTTGCTTCAGTGTACCCGTGTCTGACCTCCCCGCGCGTGCCAGGAGTGGCACCTGGCGCGCGGAGATCGGCCTCGTTATCGTCAGGACCGGCCAGGGCTCTCCAGGTTGACGTACACCGTCTTGACCTCGGTGTATAGCTCCAGGGCATACTCCCCAAGTTCTCGTCCGATACCCGACATCTTGAACCCACCAAACGGGGCAGCGGCATCGAACACATCGTAGCAGTTGATCCAGACGGTGCCGGCACGGAGCCCGTTCGCGAGGCGATGCGCCTTCTGGATGTCGCGCGTCCAGACCGCTGCCGCCAGGCCATAAAAGGTACGGTTCCCGCGCTGCACCACCTCTTCCACATCCTTGAACTTCAGGATGTTCATCACCGGGCCGAAGATTTCTTCCCGGGCGATCTTCATCTCATCCTGCACGTCGGTGAAGACGGTTGGTTCGATGAAGTAGCCCTTGTTGCCCACCCGGTTGCCTCCTGTCAGAAGCCGGGCCCCTTCCTGCTTGCCGGCCTCGATGTAGCTCATAATGCGGTCGCACTGCTCCTGCGATACCTGGGGACCCTGGGTGGTTTCAGGATCGAAGGGATCGCCCACCTTCTGAGAGCGAGCCTTCTTCAGGATGCGCTCGACGAATTGATCGTGGACCTTTTCCTCGACGAACAGCCGACTACCTGCGCAACAGCACTGTCCCTGGTTGAAAAACAGGCCGAAGTAGGCCCCATCGACAGCGGCGTCGAGGTCGCTATCAGCGAAGACAATGTTCGGGCTCTTTCCACCCAGCTCGAGGCTGATGCGCTTGAGGTTGCTTCGGGCTGCTGCCTCCATGATGATCTGCCCGGTGCGTCCCTCGCCGGTGAAAGCGACCTTATCCACGTCCATGTGACCGGACAGAGCGGCTCCCGCGGTAGGGCCGAAGCCAGGCACCACGTTGATAACGCCGTCAGGGAAGCCAGCTTCCTGAGCCAGCTGGGCTACACGGAGAGCGGTCAGCGGGGTTTGCTCGGCGGGTTTGAGCACCACCGTGCATCCTGCCGCCAGCGAGGGCCCCCATTTCCAGGCCTGCATCAAGAGAGGGAAATTCCACGGGATGATCTGACCGACCACGCCCACCGGTTCGTGGCGGGTGTAGCAGAAGAAATTGCCCTCGACCGGAATGGTCTTGCCATGAATCTTGTCGGCCCAACCGGCGTAGTAACGGTACGCCTTGATGGTTAGGGCAAGGTCGGCGGCGTAGGCGTCCTTGTAGGGCTTACCATTATCCAGCGACTCGAGCGCGGCCAGCTCCTCGCGGTTGGCCTCGATCAGGTCGGCCAGGCGATTTAGATGCCGGCCCCGTTCCGCAGCTGACATCCGAGACCACGGGCCCGATTCAAATGCCCGTCTTGCGGCTGCCACTGCCAGGTCGATGTCGGCCTTGTCTCCCTCGGCAACCTGACAGATGACCTCGCCCGTGGCCGGGTTCAGCGTTTCAAAGGTCTTGCCCGAAACACTATCCTGCCACTTCCCGCCGATAAACAGGGGCTGGTCCTTGACACGGGGTGCCTTGGGGGTACGAGAGCGCTGGGATGCTGCTGTGGACATGGTGCGGACTCCGCAGAGAGGAGAGGACGAGAAGAGAACGGCCCGTGCCGCCATGCGGTGATTATCAGCCGATGTACCGGCTTCGTCAAACCCGGAAGCAAGGACGTGGGCACGGCTTCACTCTGCCATCGCACCAACTGAGATAGGTGAGCAGTCACCTATCTCAGTGCTCCGAAAGGTCAGGGAGCCAGGAACTTCACAAAGGCAGGCACATCCTCGATCAGTCCCTGTTCATCCTGACGCACGATCTCGAACCCATCGCCTTTGGGACGGAGCAGGGCATACAGTGGTAGTGCGATGGTGTTGAATTCCTTGTTGCGCAGGGCGAAGGCTTCTTCTGCCCCCGGTACCTGCTCCACACCGGAAGGCACATAGTCGGTGTAGAGTTTGAGAAGTACGTGCTGCTTTAGAGCCGCCTGCACCTCGGAGCGCGTGAAGATATTGCGCTCGTTGAGTTTGCAGTTTGTGCAGAGCATCCCGGTAAAGTCGATGAACACCAACTTCTTCTCGCGCTGGGCCTGGTCGAGCGCGTCCTTTAGCTTGCTGTTCCAGATCAGGTGATTCCCCGCGTAGGGGCCCGACCCAGGCTTTTTGTCGGTGCTGTCGGTGTCGGGCAGGAGGAAGGATTCGACCCAGGCAAACACGGTGCCGCGAGGCCGCTGGGCATCGCCCCCGTCCTTCCACAAGCCCGGAGAAAGATAGACAGCCAGAGACAGGAAACTGAGGCTGAAAAGGAGTCGAGGCACGCTGATAGACTCGGGAGCCTCATGATCGTGTGGGAGCCGATACATACCCAGCAGGTACAGCGCGCAGGCCAGGCAGAGGGCGACGTACAAACCGAGACTGAAGTCGAAGGTGAGGATGCGGCTGGAGTGGGTGTAACTAAGCTCGGCCGCCCGCAGAAACTTCACCACGGCAGCCAGTTCAAGGAAGCCCATCACCACCTTGACCGAGTTCATCCAGGAACCGGCTCGGGGCATCGATCGGAGCAAGCTCGGGAAGAGCGCCAGCAGGAAAAACGGGGAAGCGAAGGCCAGCGAAAAAGCCAGCACCGGCAACACCTGGAGGAGGTATCCTCCGGGAGTGTCCGTGCCAGAGGCCTGCAAGGTGATGAAGCCGCCGTAAATGGGACCAACACAGGCGAAGCTGACGATGCTAAAGGTGAGCGCCATAAAAAAGACGCCGATTAGTCCGCCCTTGCCTTCCCCCGAGGAAGTGGCGTCCTGCAGCCACGAGGGCAGGGTGATGTCGTACATTCCTAGCAGGCTCATGGCAAAGAATAGGAAGATGCCGCCTAGCAGAAAGTTCGTCAGCCAGTGAACGCTGATGGCCACTAGAACCTTTAGCAGAAGCAAACCTCCCAGGGTCAGCACCAGGACCAGGGTGCCGCAGTACACCACGATCATTCCCAGTGTCCCTGAGTGCTTCTCCTCCGATTGCTTGAGGAAGTAGCTGACAGTGATGGGAATCATTGGAAACACGCACGGAGTCAACAACGAGGCATAGCCACCCAGAAGCGCGGTCAAGATGCTCAGAAGCACCCCAGGAGGGGTCTTGGGTCCACTCCCCGAGGAGGAAGCCCCTTCGGAAGTGGTAGACGGCCTGGGCTCGGTAGAACTCTTGCTGGGTCCTTCCTGCGCACCTACCTCCCGAACCACCTGTGGCGGAGCTAGTTTTACGGCCAGAGCTTTTTGCACGTCAGCGGAGGCAGGCTGCGCCGGGGTGTCACTGATCTGACAGGCCACCTCGATCGCATGGTCTTCCCATGTGCAGATCTTCGCACAAACCTGCATGCGGAGCTTGACCCGAAGCGTTGCCGCTCCGGTTTGGGCACCGGGCTGGATGTAAATTGGCTGCACGATCTCGAACGGACCGGTGTGTGCGAGGTACGACTCATCGGCCGCCTTCTTCCAGACCGGCTGGGATTCAGACAGTGGATAGACCGGCTGAAACGTGCTGTTGGCCTCGATGGTCAACTTACCCAGCTGTGCCTCGAGCTGGTCGGGTGCCCGGCGAGTCAGCGGGTAGGTGTACCATCCCGCCGAGGGAGTAATCTGAAGCTGCAGATGGACGAGTTCACCTCGGTGTACCTCGGCCGGTTTGCTCGCGACTGAACCCGAGGTGTTCGCTTCGGAGAATGGATCCCCGGGGATCAGGCGAGCACGAATGGCCAGCTTCTTTCCCCCACCTGGGCTTCCCGGCTCAAACTGGGCTGGGGCCATCGGCAAGAGTAGAACACCCCAGGCGACCATGCAACAGGCTACCAGAAGGCGTGATGGGGTCACAGCATCTCCTCGCGGGGGCCAGGAACCACCGGAATGTTCCCGGTGGTTCCTGGGAATGTCAACGAACCTTGGGCGCTTCTACACCCTGAAGCTTCAGGGTCGAAACTTCCCTGGTCTTCAGATCGATGATGCGAATGCGGTGGGCATTGGTGTCTGCCACGTAGAGCTTTCCATCGGCATAGGTGATGCCGCCGGGCTCGCTGAACATGGGCGCCTTTTCAGATCCTTCTGCTTTTCCACCCAGGAAGGTCTTGCATTCCCGGGTCACTGGATCCAGCTGCTTGATCTTGTTGTTGTAGGTGTCGGCTACGTAGAGCTTACCATCGTGATAGGCAACGCCGAGGGCATGCTGGAGCCGTACGTTGTCGCCCACTCCGTCCTCGTCGCCAAATTTGAACAGATCCAGCCCAACCACGGTTCGCACCTCGCCCCGGCTGGTGAGTGGCACTGCGCGGATACTGGAGGTTTCACTATCCGCGACCCAGAGTGTCCGACCATTGGTGGTCAGGCCGCTCGGCTGCGCGAAACGCGAGCGGTCGAGACGTCCATCCACGATATCTTCACCACCATCGCCAGCAAAGGCAGAGATACGGTTCTTGTCGAGATCCATCACCCAGATCTGGTGATGACCCGCCATGGCGATGTACATCTGAGAGCCGATGATTAGCACATCCCAGGGACTGTTCAGGCCAACCTTGAGCGCCGGTCCATCACCGTCGCGATCTCGGCCTTGCTCGCCAGTGCCGGCTACGGTGCTGACGGTTTGATTCTTGAGGTCCAGCGCCCGGATGAGATGGTTCTTGCGGTCTGCGACATACAGGATCTCTCCGCGTAGCGCCATCCCCTGGGGATCGTTGAACTGAGCGGCATCGAAGGCGCCGTTCTTCACACCGGGTTCACCAGTGCCAGCGATGGCGATCTTCTTGCCCGCGAGATCCGTAATGACTATGCGGTGATGTGTGCTGTCGGCGATGAACAACCGGTTGCCCTTGATGTCCGGAACGACCTTGCCCGGGAAGAAGAGCGGGCTGTTGCCGTCGCCGCTGTTGAGGGCCAGTTCGAACTTCATCGGCTTGGTGTTGAGTGTCTTCTTCGCCTTGTGGATCTTGATGAGGTTGGCGATTTCCCGGTCGAGGTCCTCGTAGAGCCCCTCACCCGATTCGCGCCAGACGATTTCCCCTTCTGGATCGATCAGGATCAGGCTGGGCCAGGCCCGGGCACCGAAGGCGCGCCAGATACTCATGTTGGCATCGTTTACCACCGGATGAGCGATCTCGTAGCGAAGGATGGCCTTGCGAATGGCGGCGGTGTTCTTCTCGTTCTCGAACTTGGCGCTGTGGACCCCGATGACGACCAGCTCGTTGGGATACTTCTTTTCCAGCTTGGCAAGATCGGGCAGCACGTGGATGCAGTTGATGCAGCAGAACGTCCAGAAATCGAGCAGGACGATCTTCCCACGAAGATCTTTCATTCGCAGAGGGCCAGCAGTGTTGAGCCAGGCGACCCCACCTTCCAGTTCGGGCGCTTTCATGGTGCGCTGGCGGCTAGCCGTCGCTGCCAGCGACGAGGCCGCGTTGCGCTGCCATTGGGGGCCAGCAACGGCCAGCCCGGCCATGGCCACCAGCACGCAGCCCAGGCCCAGCCATCGCACCAGGGGCCAGGGAGTGCTCTTGGGGGAGGATCCTTCGGAAATGTCCATGAACCGCCTCCTGGGGGTCTCGTCTTTGGGGAGTAGGAGAACGACGTTTTCCTATCGTCGCTCTCCTCAAATGCTTCAGACTATTGTAAGTTACCCCCGCCCCTCCACACCAGTGAGAACCATTCCCGGAGTGCGCGAGGTGATGGTTAGACGTTGACACCGGCTTGCAGATTCAAGGAAGGCCTGCCCGGGGCGTCTCTATCCAATGTGGCCCTCCGGGGGCCTGGGTGATGTTTTTGTTTTCCTTTTCGTGCTTCCTAGCAGGGTGAACCAGGCATGGCAACAGGTGAACCTGGACCGATCGATTCCCAGACCTCCTCCCCGGCCTCGCTACCTCCCATGGGGGGAGATACACGCATTCCACTTCCGCCGCCCGTGGAGGTTCCGACCCAGCCAGCCAGCAATGAATCGTTGCTCGCCCGGTTGGGATGGCTCGATGCCCTGCTAGCACTGCTCGTGGTAGCATTTGGCTTCCTGTGCGGTTCATTTCGGGCCGCGAACTCGGATCTCTTTCAGCACCTGGCTGCGGGTAGAACCATCCTGAAGGAAGGGCTGTTCATGGCCCGGGATCCCTTTAGCTTTGCCGCCGAAGGCACCTGGGTGAACCACTCCTGGCTCTACGATGTCGTTTCGTACCTGCTGTACTCCGGCAACGAGCAGTGGGGCGGGGCGGTCCTGGTGGTCATCAAGGCCTTGATGACCGCACTGGCATCGTGGTTCATGCTCCGTGCAGCTACCCGGCCTGGCCAGGGAAGGTGGCTCCCCGCTGTCCTGGTGGTCCTGGCGGTCCTGGCCATGAGTCCGCGCCTGTTGCTGCAGCCCGTGGTGGTGTCCATCCTACTCCTGGCCCTTCTCTTCTCGCTACTGCTGCGCTCTGAAGATGAGCCCGGCAAGGTGTGGTTGCTCCCGGTCATTTGTCTGGTCTGGGTGAACCTCGACGTCTGGTTCTTTCTCGGTCCTGTCACGGTGTTGCTCTATTTCCTTGGCGAACATCTCGAGGATCGTGGCGGAGGCACTCCCCTGGGGACGCGCCTTGCAGTGGTGGGTGCCTGTTTCGCGGCCTGTCTGGTGAACCCGAGCTTCTACCAGGCGTTTCTGACCTTGCCCCAGGGGTTGCTCCACACTGGCCCCATGGCCATCCTGAAAGAGGAGTCGGCCTACCGGGGCTACTTCCTCTCCCCCTGGCAATCGCTTTACTTCTCCCCGTATTTCGGCCTGTGTGCGGCCGGCCTGGCTTACCACGTCCTTGTGGGGCTGGGTGTGCTTTCCTTCGTCCTGGTCGGAGTACTTTCTCCTGGTGGCCTGCGCTGGTCGAGGATTTTCCTGTTCGTTGCCAGTGCGCTACTCAGTAGCTGGACGCTGCGAGCCATTCCCTTCTTCGCCATCCTTGCCGGACCCATCACCGCCCTGAATTTCCACGATCTGGCAGCCCACTTCAATCCCCAGGAAGAGTTCACTCCGGGTTCTCGCCGCTGGGCCGTGAGTGGGCGGGTGTTTACGTTGGTAGTGTTCTTCCTGCTCATCGGAGCCACCCTTCCGGGCTGGTTGCAGGCACTTCCTCATTATCGCCGGCAAGTAGCCTGGGGAATCGAGGTAGATAAAGCGCTGCGGGATGCAGCACTGACGGCCAAACGCTGGCGCGAAGAAGGCGCCTTGCCGAAGGACACCCACTGGTTCAACGCGACCCCGGACGTGGCATACTATTTCGCCTGGTTCTGCCCGGAGGAACGTACCTTCGTTGACGGCCGCATGGAACTGTATCCGCGTGGTGCAGTGGAGCTGGCCAGGGTACGACGCAGCCTGTCTGGCGAAGGGATGCCTTCCGAGGAGCGCGATGCCGAGGGCGAGCCTACTCCCGCGTGGCGCACGGTCTTCACAGACCGAGATATTCAGTTTTACGTGTTTCACAACGCCGACCTGGCACGTGCCACGACGGCCATGTCCACGCTGAGTCGGCTTTACTCAAACCCCCAGGAGTTCGTGCCCTGTTTCACCCGGGGGAACACAGCCATCTTTGCCTGGAACAACCCGGAGGTCCGGGCAGAGTCCTCCCTGGATGGACGGCTTCCCGAGAAGTTCTCGGCTCTCGCATTTGGCAAGGAACCAGTGGAGGCACCCGACGAGCCTGCTCGCTCCGCGGCTGAACGGTCGTTGATCGAACGTGTCTTGCAGGCAGAATCTCCCACACCACCAGGTAGTCTTACCGCGCTCCAGCATACGATTCGCTTCGATGCGCGCTCGATGGATTACCAGATCGGCAACAACAAGGCCTGGGTTGCCTCGATGGGGTCAGCCCTGGTCGGTTTGACCGCGGCGCAGAACGGGCCATTGGCGGCCGGTATCTTGTTGCCCCTGCGCATGCAGGAGGGCTTCCTTGGACGCGGCGGCAACACCCCCATCGACATGGCAGCGCGGGAATTGATGGGGAACTACCTCCGGAGCCAGGACTCCGGTCCGGTCTCCTCGCTGTACCTGGCGGTGCGGGCGGGGAGGCAGGCGCTGGCCGAGAACCCGGACGACACCATCGCACAGCTGTTCCTGGCTGAGGCCTACACCCGCCTGACTTACCGCACCCGAGAGCGCGGTCGGATCTCCCAGGCATCGATCTTTCCCCACGCTCAGATGATCCGTCAGGCCCAGGTGGCAGCTGCGTTGCAAAACCTGCTCAAGGTGGCCGTCCGGCCGGAACAGGAGCGGGCTGCGCATCAGCTGCTGGTCGAGGCTTACGCCGCGCCGGAGTATTTCGAGGTCCGCATCAAACACATTCGCGACTACCTCAAGATCGCTCGGCAGATCGGTGGCCCGCCAGGTGTCCCTCCGTCGCAATTTGCCGAGTACCTGAAGCTGACCGAAGAGCGTCTGAAGGAGATGACCAGTCAGCTCAAGAACCGACGCGATCAGTACGAGGTCAACTCGGCCAACAAGCCGATCCTGGAGAAGGCCAACATCGCCATCGCCAACGGCCTGTGCGAGACGGCCTACAACCTGCTGCTCCGTGCCGATCCCAAGGATCTCCGTGATCGCAGGAACCCGCGCGAGGCGCCCGGCGTTATCTTGCTGGCTTCCATCATGCTAGGTCTGGGTCGGGTGGATGAGGTACGCGATATTCTTCTGCCCGATCCGTCCGATCCCGGCACCTCGGAAACGGGTGGGTTCGGCACGCATCCGTTGGGTCTGCCCGCCCTTGAGTGGCTACAAGCCCAGTATGGAGCGGCCACGGGCGATTATCGGCTGGCCGACGAGGCGCTGGCTCGCATGCTCGAACAGATGCGCCGATCTCCCGCCTATTCCTCCATGCTCATGGCGGTGGACCTTACTCCCCTGGCCCAGGAGGAAAAACCGGGTACTCCCGGATTGCTGGCCGGGGCCATTGTTGGACACGCCTTGCTCACTGAGGCGCAGACCGCCTCGGGCTTCCCCTGGCAAATCCTCCGGCATTTTCCCTTCCACCTGAACCCCCCACCTCGTCCCCGTGAACCAGGCCCCATTTACGTCATCCGGCTGGGTTCGCAGATCCTGTGGCGCTTGCAGGAGCAGCAGGCGGATATCCTCACGCTGCGAGCCTGGCTCGCGTTGGAATCGGGTCGGCTCGAATCCGCGCGCCGGCTGGCCCAGGAGTCGCTGAAACTCAGCCAGACCACTGACAGTGAAGGGCTCCCAATGTCGCAGCCCTTCCGTTCCCGGCCGCTGGCAGAGTTGATTCTCGAGT
Source organism: Gemmataceae bacterium (assembly GCA_046350255.1). Classification (GTDB taxonomy): domain Bacteria; phylum Planctomycetota; class Planctomycetia; order Gemmatales; family Gemmataceae; genus CALDUY01. The sequence continues at coordinate 122,124 of JAXMAV010000006.1, read as the reverse complement.
TGGTCGACAACCGCGATCCGCGCGATTGAGGCTTATCCGCCCAGGTAGGCCTTGCGCGCCTCGGTGACTCGCTTGGAGTCCCAGCGCGGCATAGGTTCTACCACGAGCCGGGCGAGGAAATCGGGGGTTCGAGAACAGGTCATCGCATCCCAGTGGGTGGCCTTGAGCATGTAGGCCGGGATCCCCTGCTGCTGGAGGTCGCCCGTCCATTGCGAGCGGCACCACACCACGCCATCTCCCTTGAGGTTGCACGAGCCGATCACACAGGCGAAGGCGACCGACTCCGGGATACGCTTGTCGGCCCGGGTTTCCAGGATTTTGTCCCGGGTCGACCGGGTAAGCGAGTTCAGGAACGGCATCTGGGCAGCGCGGGCTGTCTTCAGCGCGGCCCAACCCGATCCTCCGTTGGGACTGCACACCTGGATGACCCGGGTGACACCCAGATGCGGATTATCCTCCACCACATGGCGCGCGATTAACCCCCCGGCGCTGTGGCCAATGAGAATGATCTGGCGATACCCCGCCTTCTGCAGCGACTTTAGATGCCTGGCCAACTCGGGCGAGGAAGCGACGGTATCCACCGCGACGTTCTGGGCGTATGCCAGGGCATAGACGTCGGAATCCTCAGCCAGACGGCGAACCAGCTTGCTGTCCGACTCCTGCCAGGGGCGCAGGTGGGCATGAAAGGTGCGATCCTTGTGAATTAGGTGCAACCCCAACCCATGAATGAGCACCACGGCTCGCTCCTGCCCAGGAGAACGGCCGAGCGGACCGGGCATGGGGCCCACTTTCACGAAGATAGTTTGAAGAGCAGCCTTCTCCGTAGCGGCTTTCTCCGCAACGGGCTTCTCCGGAGTAGCTGCAGGAACCGGTCCCAGGGTTACGGCAAGCAACAAGGCAAGCATGGAGGATCACTCCGGGGGACAGCACGCGGGGCTGATTAGGCTGGACCTCGGCAAGATGTTCATGCCCCGACTCAAGAGACTTGTCAAGGTCCGATCCGCACTCACCTCAGTGGAAATGGACAGCGTGGGTTGGTATTCTCTGTTTCGTGGCGAATAAATGGCCCAACTGGCCTGACTGCGCAAACGAGGAATTCATGGGCGTTCTGCCGGACTGGATGATCGAACGAGACGTCGAAATCAAACCCTTCGCCGAAGCGCAGGCCCGACCCGGGGTGATCTCCTACGGGGTCTCCAGCTATGGCTACGACGTGCGGGTGGGGCGTAAGTTCAAGGTCTTCACCAACGTGCGCTGTGCGGTCGTCGATCCTAAGGCGTTTGATCCCGCCTCGTTCGTGGACATCGAAGGCGATTTCTGCCTCATTCCTCCAAACAGCTTCGCCCTCGCGGAAACCGTGGAATACCTGGCCATTCCGCGCGACGTGCTGGGCATCTGTGTGGGGAAGTCCACCTACGCTCGCTGCGGCATCATCGTGAACGTCACACCACTTGAGCCGGAATGGCGCGGCAAGGTCACCATCGAAATATCCAACACCACCCCCTTGCCCGCGAAGATCTACGCCGGAGAAGGGATAGCCCAGATCGTCTTTTTGCGGGCTGAGTCTCCCTGCAAGACCAGCTATGGCGACAAGCGCGGCAAGTACCAAGATCAAAAGGGCCTTACATTGCCCTTCGTCCAGGGGCAGCAGCCCCCGGAGTGATGTCCTTCCTTTCACCGGGGAATTACTGTACACTAGGTGGCTGGATCGGTAGGCGGTACTCCCTCTTCCTCCTCGGTGGTTTCTCCGGAGACGGATGGCGCGATTCTGCTAGACGTAACAGAGGTAGAACCCGGGCGAATCCTACCGAGCGTAGGAATTCTGGCGGGGCACTTCCCACCGATCTGAGAATGTCCGACCGCTGTCGGGTCGAAAAAGCGGCATTCGGCAGGAATAACTTAGGTTGGACAACACTTGTTCCCCTGACAACCAGGGGACGAGAATGGTTCTTCCTTGATGCAGGCCGGTGGTAACCATGCAGATTCCTCGTCGCTACACGGCCGAAGGGCGCGACCCCTTCGCTGCCTTTCACTTTGTCGCCCGCACCTCGCGGATCTCGAACCCGGACGGGTCCGTGGTGTTCGAGATGAAGGACCTCATGGCTCCCGAGCACTGGTCCCAGGTGGCCGTGGATGTCCTCGCACAGAAGTATTTTCGCAAGGCAGGCCTGCCTCGTCAGGGAATCAAGGTAGCCGAAGAGGGGATTCCAGAGTGGTTGCAGCGGTCGGCTCCGGGCCCGGACGACCCCCGCGACTGCCACGAGACCGACGCCCGCCAGGTGTTTCGTCGTCTGGCCGGTTGCTGGACCTATTGGGGCTGGAAGGGCAGGTATTTTTCGTCCGAGAGCGATGCCCGTGCCTTCTTCGACGAAATCTGCCACATGCTTGCGGCTCAGATGGCGGCTCCTAACTCGCCGCAGTGGTTCAACACGGGTCTGCACTGGGCCTATGGCATCGATGGGCCCGCTCAGGGGCATTATCGCGTCGACCCTGCCACCCGCCAGGTTGTGCGCAGTTCGTCGGCCTACGAGCATCCTGCTCCACATGCCTGCTTCATCCAGAGCGTGGCGGACGATCTGGTGAACGACGGCGGCATCATGGATCTCTGGGTCCGCGAGGCCAGAATTTTCAAGTACGGCAGCGGCACCGGCTCTAACTTCTCCTCGCTGCGCGGCGAGGGAGAGCCTCTCTCGGGCGGTGGCAAATCCAGCGGCCTGATGAGCTTTCTCAAGATCGGCGATCGCGCGGCGGGCGCCATCAAATCGGGGGGCACCACTCGCCGGGCCGCCAAGATGGTGGTGCTCGATCTCGATCACCCCGATATCGAGGAGTTCATCAACTGGAAGGTTATCGAGGAGGACAAAGTTGCCTCCCTGGTGTCTGGGTCGCGTTTGCTGAATAAACACCTGAACGCGATCCTGAAGGCCGTCCACACCTGGTCCGATCCGGCAGTAAAGCTCGATCGGCGCAAGAACACCAACCTGCGCAAGGCCATCGGTGAGGCTCGGGCCTCGTTCGTGCCCACCAACTGCATTGAGAAGGTGCTGCAACTCGCTTCCCAGGGTTTCACCTCGCTCAAGGTCGAGGAGTACGACACCGACTGGAATTCCCGCGCCTACTACACCGTCTCCGGCCAGAACAGCAACAACTCCGTCCGTATCGACAACGCCTTCATGGAGGCGGTCCAGAAGGATGCGCCCTGGAACCTCTACTGGCGCACGGAGAAGGAGCGAGCGCGAGCCCAGGGGCGCGCTCCCAAGGCTCGGAAGACACTCCGCGCGCGTGACCTGTGGGATCAGATCGCCGCCTCGGCCTGGGCCTGTGCTGATCCGGGCGTGCAATTCGACACCACGATCAATGAGTGGCACACCTGCCCGGCAGATGGACGGATCAACGCCAGCAACCCGTGCAGCGAGTACATGTTCCTCGATGACACGGCCTGCAACCTTGCCAGTCTAAATCTGCTTACATTCTTCGACACCGCCTCGGGCCGCTTCGATGTAGATGGATTCCGCCACGCCTCGCGCCTGTGGACGCTGGTGCTTGAAATCTCGGTCTTCATGGCGCAGTTTCCTTCCATCCCAGTGGCGCAGAAGTCGTTTGATTTTCGCACTCTGGGGCTGGGTTATGCCAACCTCGGCTCGCTGCTCATGCAGCAGGGTATCCCGTACGACTCCCCCGAGGGACGAGGCCAGTGCGCGGCCATCAGTGCCATCCTCCACGCGGTCAGTTACACCACGTCCGCGGAGATGGCTTCGGAGGTCGGCCCGTTTGATCGCTACGAGGCCAACCGGGAAGCGATGCTGCGCGTCGTTCGCAACCATCGTCTGGCGGCCTACAACTCTCCGCGCGAATCCTACGAAGGGTTGACCATTCCGCCCGTCGGAATCGACGACCGCTTCTGTCCGGCCTACCTGATCGAGGCCGCGCGCCAGGATTCTGACCGCATGGTTGCGATGGGGCAAAAACATGGCTATCGCAACGCCCAGGTTACCTGCATCGCACCGACAGGCACCATCGCCCTGGTGATGGATTGCGACACCACGGGGATCGAACCCGACTTCGCGCTCATCAAATTCAAGAAGCTGGCCGGCGGCGGTTACTTCAAGATCATCAACGCCTCCATCCCGCCCGCCCTGGCTCGGCTCGGTTATTCACAGCGTCAGATCGAAGAGATCGTACGCTACTGTCGAGGTGCCGGCACCTTCATCGGCTGCCCGCACATCAACCGCGACAGTCTGAAGGCCAAGGGCTTCCCCGACGCAGTCCTCGACCGGCTCGAACAGCAGCTTCCCAGCGTGTTCGAGTTGCCATTTGCCTTTAATCGCTGGTCCATTGGCGACGACGTCCTCACAGGTAGCATCGGTTTCACCAAAGAGCAGATCGAGGCACCAGGGTTCGATGTCCTGACTGCCCTGGGCTTTACCCGCTCGCAGATTGAGGAGGCCAGCGCCTTTGTGTGCGGAACGATGACCATCGAGGGAGCACCGCACCTGAAGTCGGAGCATCTGCCGGTCTTCGATTGCGCCAACCGCTGTGGGAAGCTCGGCAAACGCTTCCTCTCGCCGGAGTCGCACATCCGGATGATGGCCGCGGCCCAGCCGTTCGTCTCGGGAGCTATTTCCAAGACGATCAACATGCCGCACAACGCTACCGTCGAGGAGGTCAAGCAGGCATACCAGCTCAGCTGGCAGCTGATGCTCAAGGCCAACGCCCTGTATCGCGACGGGTCGAAGCTGAGTCAGCCACTCAACAGTGTGGCGGATGCTCCTGACCTGGAGACCGAGATGGAGGAAGCGCTGGCGGTGCCGCAGGCTGAGCCCGTCAAGGTCGCCGAGCGCATTATCTACAAGATTGGTGAACGCCGGCGGCTACCGGATCGGCGAGCGGGCTACACTCAGAAGGCGCGGATCGGCGGACACAAAATCTATCTCCGCACCGGGGAGTACGAGGATGGTTCGCTGGGAGAGATCTTCCTCGACATGCACAAGGAAGGTGCGGCCTTTCGTAGCATGATGAACTGCTTCGCCATCGCCGTCTCACTGGGGCTTCAACACGGCGTGCCGCTCGATGAGTACGTCGAGGCGTTCCAGTTCGTGCGGTTCGAGCCCAACGGTGTGGTGCAGGGTAACCCCCACATCAAGATGACGACCTCGATCATCGATTACATCTTCCGCGAGCTGGCCATCTCGTACCTGGGTCGGCACGACCTGGCGCAGGTATCTCCCGAGGACCTGCGTGCGGATGCCCTCCACAAGGAGCCAGCCGCGGCGCCAGTACGTCGAGCCCAAACATTCGACACGCCTCGGACGGGCCATCTGCAGCCGTTGGTGGAGAATGGTCATGCCAACGGCCATGGGCCTGCGAATGGCTCGAGCCGGGGAAGCAGCCAGCGGACCGCCACGGCCGAGAAGGTCCGGCAGGCTCGGCTGAAAGGCTATGAGGGCGACCCATGCCCCGAGTGTGGGCAGCTGACTCTGGTCCGCTCGGGTTCCTGTGCCAAGTGCGATAGCTGTGGTGCCACTTCGGGCTGCAGTTAATCAGCGAAACTGGACATTCGCGCCCCGGAGAGCAAACAATCTCTCCGGGGCGTTGTTTTTATACCCACACTAACCAGGGGAGCAGGAACATGGTCTATCTTTCCCGCATCTACACACGCACGGGCGACGGAGGAGAAACGAGCCTGGGAGATGGCACCCGGGTGTCCAAGGATCATCCCCGGGTGGCTGCCTATGGCAGCGTGGACGAGATGAACGCCGTCCTTGGTCTGCTATTGTCCTCGGTCCCAGACCAGGCCGAGGCACCGTTGCTCACAATCATCCAGAACGACCTCTTCGACCTGGGGGCCGACCTCTGCGTTCCCGTGGCCGAGGGCGAGGCGGTCGATGCGCGCCTACGCATCACTGCCGCGCAGGTGGTCCGCCTGGAACAGGCCATCGATCGTCTGAACGCCCTGCTTCAACCGCTTTCGACGTTCGTCCTGCCTGGAGGACATCCGGCGGCTGCCTGGTGCCATCTGGCACGGACCATCTGTCGCCGCGCCGAGCGCGACGTGATCACGCTGGGACATCATGAGGCGATCAATCCGCAGGTGGTCATCTATCTGAACCGACTCTCGGATCTGCTCTTCGTACTGGCTCGCGTCTACAACAATCATGGCCGGGACGACCGACTCTGGGTCCCCGGGAAGTCGCGCGGTATCTCACAAGATGAAGGGAAGTGACCGAGGCATGTTTACAATCAGCGCCTTTGCCGATGAGATTTCTCCAGATCCTCTCGACCAGGTGGATGTGCTGAAACGATCGGGCGTTCATCACATCGAGCTGCGCAGCATCCACAAGACCAACGTCCTTGATCTGACCGATCTGCAGGTGGCGGAGTTCAAGGGTTTGCTTGATCAGCACGGCTTCAAGCTCAGTGCGATCGGGTCTCCCATCGGAAAGTACCGGATCGACCAGCCGTTCGAGCCTCATCTGCAGCGCTTCCGGCGAGCCATCGAGTTATGCAAGGTGTTCGGCACGCGAAACATCCGCGTGTTCAGTTACTATCCTCCCGGCGAGGCGCACGACTGGAACGGCGTGGCCGCGAAATGGGAGCAGGAGTTGTTCGATCGAATGGCGCAAAAAGTGCGCCTCGCCGAGGAAGCCAGGGTGCGCCTGGTCCACGAGAACGAACATCGCATCTACGGTGACTCGCCCGAGCGCGTGGTGAAGCTCTTCACTGCAATTCGTTCCGAGGCGTTCCGCGCCGTGTACGACGCCGCCAATTACGTCTTCTGCCACTACGACCCCTGGAAGGGCTGGAAGGACACGCGGGAACTCACCTCGCATCTCCACATCAAGGACTGGAAGACCGATGCCCCGCATGGCAGCTTGCCCGGCGAAGGAGATGGCCGCTGGCCCGAGGTAATCGCCGAAGCTGTGAAGATGGGGTACACCGGATTCGCCACCATGGAACCGCACCTGCTGGGCGGAGGTCCCACCGGAGGTCACACGGGGCCTGAGTTGTTCCCCAAAGCTATCGAGGCGTTTCGCGCCATCGTCCAGGCAGCGGGCGGTCGTTGGAACTGAAAACACCCCGCTTGTGGGTCGCGGGAATGGTTCCCGCGGCCTACTACAGTTCCAGGTGTCCCCAGAATCTCCTCGCAAAGCCGACCGATGATCGAGGGGCCTTCTGGCCGATCTAGTTTGTATCGGGCGCGAAGGATCGTTCATGCTGGCGCGGAACCGGGCACACTCCGGGCCGCCAGAAGGTCGCGCTGGGTTCCGCCGGTCTCGAAGGAGTGAGGCCCATGAAGGTCGGCGACGTATCCCGCAGACGACGGTTCGGCAGCTTGGCCCGCATGCGCTGGTATGCTCACCATCGGTCCGTTCGCTTCGCACGACGTATGTTTGGAGTCAGCGGCCTCACCGAAGCGAATGTCCACTAACTTTCCTTGTCGCGCCGACGGGCCACACCCGACTCCACTGCAGCCCGGGACACCGCTCGAGCCACGGCTCGAACTACGTGCCGATCAAACACGCTGGGAACGATGTAGTCCTCGGATAGATGGTCTTCCGGGATAATCCCCGCTATGGCGTGGGCGGCTGCTAGTTTCATCGGTTCGTTGATCGTTCGAGCCCGTACGTCCAGCGCTCCTCGAAAGATGCCCGGGAAGGCTAAGAGGTTGTTGACCTGGTTGGGATAGTCACTCCGGCCGGTTGCCATTACGCGCACATGAGGCATGGCCAGTTCGGGGGTAATTTCTGGCTCCGGGTTGGCCATGGCGAACACGATGGGATCACTAGCCATGGTCAGGATGTCCTCGACCTGCAGCAGGTTCCCGACCGACACACCAATGAACACGTCCGCCCCCGCGAGCGCCTCGCGCAGCGTGGAAAACGGTCGATCGAAGTCGATCTGCGCGCGAAAGTCCTGACGAGCCTTCTCCAGGTGCTCTCCCGAGGCGTTGATCACCGCTCCTTTGCGATCGCATCCGATCAGGTGCTGCACACCAGCAGACAGTAGAATGCGGCAGCAGGCTGTCCCTGCTGCTCCCATTCCATTGACCACCACCTTGACCTTGTCGATTGACTTACCTACTACCTTGAGCGCATTGAGCAGGCCGGCGAGTAGCACCACAGCTGTGCCATGCTGATCGTCGTGCATGACGGGAATGTCGAGTTCGGCTTTCAGCCGTTCCTCGACCTCGAAACAGCGTGGCGCGGCGATATCTTCCAGGTTGATGCCGCCAAACGACGGAGCCAGGGCCTTCACCACCTGGACGATCTCATCGGCACTGGTGGCGTTCAGACAGATCGGCCAGCCATCGATGTCGGCGAACTCCTTGAAGAGCATGATCTTGCCTTCCATGACCGGCATCGCCGCCAGAGGGCCGAGGTTGCCCAGCCCCAAAATGGCAGTCCCATCGCTGACCACGGCCACCGAGTTGGCCCGGGCCGTGAAGGCAAACGCTTTTTCCGGTTCGCGAGCAATCGCGCGGCAAACCCGGGCCACCCCCGGGGTGTAGACCATCGAGAGTGTGTTGCGCGTCTTCACCGGCATTTTGCTGCGCGTCGAGATCTTGCCTCCCAGGTGCATGAGAAAGATGCGGTCCGAGGCGCTGCGGACCCGGAATCCTGGTAGCGACCGCAATCGATCGAGGACAGCCTGCGCGTGCGTCTCGGAGCGAGCATCAAAGGTGATGTCGCGGAGCATGCGGTTCCGCCGCACATCCACGATATCTACCGCGCCGAGGCTGGCTCCCTCCTCGGCCAGGACCGTGGCAATGCGAAGAAACTGCCCGGGCTGGTTAGGGATCTCGATGCGCACCGTCATCCGGTAGTCGCAGTACGGTTCGCGGTCGGTCGTCATTGGTAGGCTCCTTTCGTGGCATCACCGGAAGTTCTTCTTTGTATGGTAACGACCAGACGTGTTCCGGACCCAACCCAGCGGCTAGGATAAGGCACGCAGTCTAATCTTGGGGAGTGGGCCCTTTCGCCAGGGAGATCCGCCAGCATGGAGCCGTTACACGTTCGAGGGGCCTGTCCTCACGATTGTCCCGATACCTGCGCCGTGATTACCGAAGTGGTCGATGGCCAGGCCACGGGATTTCGAGGCGATCCCGACCATCCGATTACCCGGGGATGGTTGTGCGCCAAGGTTCGCCCCTATCTCAATCATGTCTACCATCCGGATCGGTTAACTCATCCATTGCGTCGAAAAGGAGCCAAGGGACGCGGCCAGTGGCAACAGATCACCTGGGAAGAAGCCCTGCAAGAGATCCGCGATCGCTGGGCGCAGATCATCCGCGAGAGTGGGCCTGAGGCGATCCTACCTTACAGCTACAGTGGCACGCTGGGGCTGGTGCAGATGGTGGTCTCCAGTGGTCGATTCTGGAACCGGCTGGGGGCGAGTCAACTGCAGCGGAGCATCTGTGGCGCCGCTGCTGAGATGGCGGTGGAGGCGACGCTCGGAAACCGCTGGGCTGCGAATTATGACGATGTCCGGCACAGCAAACTGGTGATCTTGTGGGGGCATAACCCAGTCTCCACTGCACCGCACTTCATGCCTTTTCTGCGCGAGGCCCAGCGCAGTGGTTGCCAGGTAGTGGTCATCGATCCACGCCGTACCGGAAGTGCTGCGGGAGCAATGCACCTGGCCATTCGACCCGGGACCGATGGCTACCTGGCCCTGGGAATCGCTCACTGGCTAGTGCAGCACGGCTACCACGATGCCGCCTGGCTAGAGGCCCATACCGTGGGCTGGCCCGCCCTGCGTGACCGCCTGACCGAGTTTCCTCTCGCCAGGGTTGCTCAGGTGACGGGATTACCCCAGGAACAGATCGAGCAGTTGGCCCACCTGTATGGTTCCACACGTCCAGGTCTGATCAAGATGGCCGACGGAGTGAACCGCAACGTCAATGGCGGCCAGAATGTCCGTGCCATCTGCACCTTGCCGGCCATCACCGGACAGTATGGCACCCCAGGGGGAGGGCTAGCCTACAGCACCTCCGGTTACGTGCAGTGGGATTCTGACGTGGTCCACAAGTGGTCCGCCTGTCCTCCTCCGGGCCGGTCGGTCAACATGAACCGTCTAGGAGCGGCCTTGCTCGGAGAGGTTGCCGATCCTCCCATTCGCTCTCTTTTCGTGTTCGGGGCCAACCCGGCTGCCTCCACGCCGAGTGCGGGGAAAATCATTCAGGGCCTGATGCGCGAGGACCTCTTCACAGTGGTCCACGAGTTGTTTATGACCGACACCGCCGCCTATGCGGATCTCGTTTTGCCAGCAACGTCTCAGCTTGAACACGTAGACCTGCACAAAGCCTACGGCACCACCTACCTGACCTACAACGCGCAGGCGATTCCACCTCGGGGAGCCTGCAAAAGCACCTGGGAAGTAATGACCTTGCTGGCTCAGGCCATGGAGTTTACCGAGCCCTGGCTGCACCAGTCGGCCGAGGAGGTGATCCAGGAGATGCTCACGCGCATGGCAACCGAGGTGCCCTCCTTCCGGGGGATCACCCTGGAACGGCTGAAGCGCGACGGTCATGCCTCTCTGCAGCTTCCTCCGGAGCCACCGTTTGCCGGAGGACAGTTCCCGACCCCTTCGGGAAAAGTGGAGTTATTCTCTGCCACCCTGGCGAAGCTGGGACACGACCCGCTGCCTGGTAACTTTCAGATGCTTGCCGAGGAGAGTTCAGAAGAGAGTAACGATGGGCGTTCGTCGTTCACACTGGTGACGGCGGCCGGCCATCACTTCGTCAGTAGTACCTTTGCCAATCATTCAGCGTTCCTCCAGCGGATGGGGACCCCGTTCGTGGAAATCCATCCCGACGATGCCTTGGGGCTAGGAATCGCCACCGACGACCCTGTGGAACTCTGGAACCTGCGAGGTTCCTGCCAGTTGCGAGCCGTGGTGACCGATGCGGTCCGTCCAGGGGTGCTGGCCTCACCGAAGGGTTACTGGGGCCGGCTTTCGGGCGGACGCAACGTCAACTGGCTGACGACAGATCAACTCGCCGATTTCGCCGGACAGAGCTGCTACCACAGCACCCGGGTGCAGATTCGCAAACTTTCCTGAAACGGGCAGAAGCCATGTACACGGTCCACCTGCGCGTGAATGACCGAAGCACAGACAAACCCACGCCAGTGCGTCTTCGCATCACCGATGGGCATGGGATGTATCACGCTCCGCTCGGTCGGCTCACGCGGTTTGCCACCGCACCTGGAACCGAGGTGGGAGGCAACGTTCTGGTTGGAGGTCGCGCCTGGGCTTATCTCGATGGGGCAGGGGAGGCGCAACTTCCGGCTGGCCCTTTGACCGTCGAGATATTCAAGGGGCCAGAGTATAACCCGGTTCGTCGACAGGTGCAGCTGGCCGAGGGGCAGATTTCTCTGCGATTCGAGATCGACCGCTGGATCGACCTCCGCCCCGATGGCTGGTTCGCCGGCGACCTTCGCGCGCACGCCCTGTCACCCCAGGCCGCCGCACTGGAAGGAGCAGCCGAAGGTCTGGCTCAGGTGCACCTACTGGCTCGGGCGCGCCAGGAAAACAGTTCGTCCCCCGGGGCTTATGAGAACCTGCTGGAGTTCAGTGGTACAGAGCCAGCCATCACCAGGGCCGGGTGCAGCGTGGTGGTCAACACTTTGAATGTGCATCCCCAGCTCGGAACCGTGGGATTGCTCGATTCGCATCGCCCGGTCTATCCGATGATGTTCGGCGGAGAAGGCCAGCCGGACGACTGGTCCGTCGCCGACTGGTGCGATCAATGTCATCGCAAGCGCGGTCTGGTCACCTGGCCCGACCTGGGACGATGCGCCGAACCGGTTCCCCAGGGAGAAGCGCTGGCGGCGTTGCTACTGGGGAAGGTGGACGCCTACGAGATAGCCTCTCTTCCCGACATCGATGCCGAATCGCTGAACCTGTTTTACCGCCTGCTCGATGTGGGCATGCACATCGCTCTGGTGGGAGCAAGTGGGAAGGAGAGCAACGCGACTGTGCTCGGCGCGATGCGCACCTACGCCCGGCTAAACCACGGAACCCCCTGCAACTCTGCGGATTGGATCGCTTCAGTGCGGCGGCGTCACACTTTCATCACCAACGGCCCCCTGCTTCGCTTCGAGGCAGCAGGGGAGGGGCCTGGAGGAAATCTATCTCTTGAGCAGGGTGGAAAGATTCACCTGTCGGTCGATGTCCAGTCCACTCACCCATTTGACCAGGTAGAAATCCTGGCGGGAGGTTCGGTGCTGGCCAGCAAGACTGCCTCTGGTAATCGCCAAGCGACCCGGCTCGAGCTGGATTTCCAACCGGAACGAAGCACCTGGCTTGTGGCCCGCTGTTATGGGGCAGATGCAGTCGAAAGCGGGAGCAAGGTGTTCGCTCACTCCTCCCCCATCTGGGTCGAAGTGGCTGGCAAACCGTTTCTCCCGGATGCAGAATCGGTGGAGGTGCTTCTGGGTCATCTCAACCGCACACACACCTGGATTTCCACCCAGGCCCACTGCTCCCAGGAACGACATCGTAACAATCTCGTGGCCGTCATCGACGAAGCGGCGACTAGACTTCGCCTGGGAGTGGGATGACGAACTGATGCGCATCGTGCTCCCCTTTCGTTTATCGCTGCTGCTCAGTCTTCTTGGAGTATTGCTATGCGTGGGAACGCTGGGCTACTACCTGATCGAGCCGCAGTTCAGTCTATTTGATGCGCTGTACATGACGGTCATCACCCTGACGACGGTAGGCTACGGCGAGATTCCGGTGCCGCTCTCCCGGTTGGGGAGGGTGTTTACCATGCTCCTGCTGATCGTTGGGGTGTTCACCTTCTTCTATGCCGCGACAGAGTTGGTGAGAGGGATTGTTTCAGGCGAGATGCGTCAGCTGTTGGGGAGAGAGATGATGGAACGCAGCCTGGCGGCGATGACTAATCACCTGGTTGTGTGTGGGTATGGCCGAATGGGACGATATGTCTGCGCCGAGTTCTCCCGGCAAGGGTTGAAGTTTGTGGTGATCGACACGAGCCCCACCCTGCAGCAAGATTTTCATCTACCGGGTGGGCTAGTGGTGGTTGGTGATGCCACGTCGGATGACATTCTCCGCCATGCCGGGGTGGAGCGAGCACGTGCACTGGTGGCAGTGGTTCCGTCCGATGCTGACAATCTGTACATCACCATGAGCGCCCGGCTGATCAACAGCAAATTATTCATCGTCGCCCGAGCCGAGGGCGAGCAGACTGAGAAAAAGCTGCTCCGAGCAGGAGCGGATCGCGTGATCGCACCCTATGCCCTGGGCGGCTCGCGAATCGCCCAGGCCGTCCTGAGGCCGACAGTGGTGGAATTCATCGAGCTGGCCACCCGGACCGAACATCTGGAATTGCAGATCGAACAAACTCAGATCACTGGAGGCAGCGCCCTGGCCGGAGCCACGCTTTCTTCGAGTCGGTTGCGCCAGGAATATGGGTTGATTATCGTGGCGGTGAAGAAGCGGCACGGTGCCATGATCTATACGCCGCAGGCTGACCTGGTGATGGAGGTCGGGGACATTCTCATCGCCCTGGGCCAGCGAAGCCAGCTGGACCATCTGGAGAAAATGGCATCACCGACAGGATAATCCGATGGGAAAGCGAGCCCGGAGAGCAGGGCAGGGGGTGCTCCACCGGGGAGAGGGGGGTATAATCTCAGAAATCACCGCGAGGTTTCACCCCATGCAGGATCGAATTGCCTACCAGGGAATCACCTTTGACGACGTGCTACTCGAGCCAAGTTACAGCGATGTCCTGCCCCGGGATGTCGATGTGAAGACCTCGTTAACGCGCTCCATCCGCCTGAACATTCCGCTGCTCTCCTCTCCCATGGATACCGTGACGGAGAGCGACCTGGCAATTGCCCTGGCCCAGGAAGGCGGCATTGGCATCATTCACAAAAACCTCTCGATCGCCGACCAGACAAGAGAGGTGGACAAGGTAAAACGGAGCGAAAACGGCATCATCACCGACCCGGTCACCTTGCCCCCAGATGAAACCGTGGGGGTGGCTCGGAAGATGATGGAGGAGAACAAGATCTCCGGCGTTCCAATCACAGTCAATGGGTACCTCAAGGGAATCCTGACGCGTCGAGATCTTCGATTTCTCACCGATCAAAATCAGCGCATCAGCGAGGTGATGACGCGGGAAAACCTGGTGACCGCCGAGGAGCAAACCACCCTGGAGGAAGCGGAACGCGTCCTCATGCAAAACAAGGTGGAGAAACTACTCCTGGTAGACGATAAATACCGTCTGAAGGGGTTGATCACGATCAAGGACATCGACAAGCTGAGTCGGTTTCCCAATGCGTGCAAGGATCCGCGAGGACGCCTGCGCGTGGGGGCCGCCATAGGTGTCCACGATATCGAACGAGCCGAATCACTAATTCGGGCCGGTGTTGATGTCCTGGTGGTAGATTCGGCACACGGTCACACGTCCAACGTGCTGCAGACCGTCGCCGAGATCAAACGCCAGTTCCAGATCGAGGTCATCGCGGGCAATGTGGCTACCGCTGAGGGGGCGCGAGCGCTGGTGGACGCCGGCGCGGATGCCGTCAAGGTTGGTATTGGTCCAGGCTCGATTTGCACCACCCGCGTCATTTCCGGCGTGGGCGTGCCGCAGGTCACGGCCGTCCAGCAGGCCACGGCCGGTGTACAGGGACGTGTCCCCATCATCGCTGACGGCGGCATCCGCTATTCGGGGGATATCACCAAGGCGATTTCCGCAGGGGCCCACTGCGTGATGCTGGGAAGCCTCTTTGCCGGACTGGCTGAAAGTCCGGGTCAGACGATCATCTACAAGGGGCGAAGCTTCAAGGTTTACCGGGGAATGGGATCGCTCGGCGCCATGATGACCGGCTCCAAGGACCGCTACCGCCAAGATGCGGGCACGCGGGACAAGCTGGTTCCCGAAGGCGTCGAGGGCCGGGTGCCTTACAAGGGCCCGCTGGCTCCATTCATCTACCAACTGGTGGGTGGTTTGCGAGCCGGTATGGGTTATTGTGGGACCCGGAACATCGAGGAGTTGCGCACCCGGACGCGTTTCATCATGGTGAGCGCGGCCAGTGTGCAGGAGAGTCATCCTCATGACATCGCCATCACGCAGGAAGCACCCAATTACAGCTCGCGGTCCGATTCGCACGGTAGCGACGCTGTGTAGCCTCGTGGCGACGCTGGCCCTGCTCGCGCCGGCATCGGCTTCGGCGCAGCAGCGTGCATCGAACCTGACATCCATGCCAACCGTGTCGTCCTCTGTGCCGACCCAGGCGCGTTGGACTTCTACGGGAGGAACTCCCGGTCAGGGAGCCAGGTCGCCGGTGGCCTCCTCGGTGGTGCCGGTCAAGTACCAGCGCGGCGAGGGTCTTCCAGAGGATCGCCCGCAGGAGTACCAGATCCAGCTCGATCCACCGGGTTTGGAGCGGATTTCCCGCCTTGATTCCGATGCGAAACTACAGGAGCGGATTCGTCAGGAAACCAAACAGCGCGATCCCAGTGAAATCGTCCTGTTCCCCGACGAACCGATCCTCTCGCGCGAATCCTACCAGGGTCGTGGGAGCGTCTGGCCACGTCGTGCCATGGTGGTGGAGCCAAACTACACCTGCTACGGTCGGCTGCTGTTCCAGGATATCAACGCCGAACGCTATGGCTGGGACCTCGGCTTCATTCAGCCTGTTGTCTCGACGGGTAAGTTCTTTTTCGATCTAGCCACGCTTCCCATGCACATGGGCATCGACCCGTGCGGTGTGGATTGCAACGTGGGCTACTGTTTACCAGGCGACCCAGTGCCCTTCATGCTCTATCCGCCCGAGGTCACCGTGCGTGGCAGCATGGTTGAACTGGCTGTCGTGGTCGCCCTCGTCGCCATCTTTCCCTGAAATTGTCTCCGATTGTATCGCGGGATTGACCGCCTTGATGGCATCTGGTATCCCGCCCACAGATCGTCAGGGATGAGGACTTCGGGATGAAACGATCATTCATTGCTCCACGCTCATTCCTTCTCTGGGGAATGTGTGTGTGGACCCTGATTGCCGCCGGATGCAGCCACACCGAGCAGGGTGTGGTGGGAGGTGGTGCGTTTGGAGCCCTGCTGGGGGCGTTGATTGGAGGTCCCCGTCATGCTGGTGCTGGCGCTGCCATCGGCGCTGTCACCGGAATGGCTGCGGGAGGCGCCATGGGTGCTTCTGAGGATCGCCGGGAGCGCCGCGAGGCCGCCGCAATCGCCGCCATGCGCCAGCCACCACTGAGCACCGAGGAGGTCATCCGACTTACAGCCACCGGGGTGTCCGACGACGTGATCGTCAATCAGATCCGCGCTTCCGGGTCAGTGTACCATCTTAGTGCCGATGATCTGGTCCGGTTGACCAGCAGTGGAGTCCGCGAACCAGTGATTCGGGAGATGCAGGCTACCGCCTCGCGGCCTGTGCGTCGAGTCTACACCGCTGTCCCAGTACAGCCGGTGTACGTGGTCGAGCCACCGCCGCCACCTCCTCCTATCGGCTTTGGGGTCACCTACATTCGCGCTCGCTGAAGCAAACCAGAATCGAACGAGAAAGCCCAGCAGGCGATTCCCTCGCCTGCTGGGCTTTGCTACGTACCTGCAGGTATCACTTCCCCTTCACATCGTAGCACCACAGCACATCCATCTCGCGGATGTACATTCGGCCACCGATCACGACGGGATGCGCCCAGCAGTTGTGACTCCCGTTCGGCACCTTGAAGCTGCCCTTTTCGGTGTAGCCTTCGGCGGACACCGGCACGAGAGAAACCCAGCCATTCGCATAGCGGATGAAGAGCTTACCATCTGCGTAGGTTAACGAGGCGGACTGCTGGCCCTGGCCGACGTCGGTGTCTCGGGTCCACAGGATCTTTCCGGTCTTCCATTCCGCGCAGTAGGGCCGTCCGCTGTCATCGGTGTCCCCGAAGAGGTGATCGCCGACGATGAGCACCCCACCATGTTTATTGTTCAGGCGTCGGTTGAAATACTCTTCGCGAGCTTCCACGCTGTCACCCTCGGCCTTGAGCGTGAGTAGCGCTCCTCCCTTGCCATACCCGGCACAGGTGAAAATCTGATCGTTCAGGACGATCGGAGTGGGAATATTCGCGGTGTTCGGGGCGAGCTTCCGATAGTGCCACAGTAACTTGCCGTCACTGGCTCGAACGCCGATGGTCCCCTCGGCGGTGAGCGTGACATATTGCTTCACACCTGCGGCCTGGGATATCACGATGGAGGAGTAGCCGGCCACAGTCTTGGCCGGGCAGCGCCAGATCTCCTTGCCCGTTTTTCGGTCCAGGGCCACCATGGACGCATCTTCGCCCCCAGGCGTGCAGATAAGCCGGTCCTCGTCCACGAGAGGAGATTCGGTGAAATTCCAGTGGCCATGTCGTCCATCAAAGTCGCGCTTGAATGACCGGCGCCAGACCTCCTTGCCGGTGTTGGCATTCACACACACCAGATCACCAAACTGACCCAGGCCATAGACCAGGTCGCCTTCTACCGTGGGGGTGCAACGGGTCCCCGGATACTCCCCACCCGCCTGTCCCACTCGCGCCGACCAAAGCGGCTTCCCGTTGATACGGGAGACGGCGAAGATGTAAGAAGCCCCAGCGCGGTCTCCCATGGTGAAGACGCGATTCCCAGCCACGCTAACCGAGGAGTAGCCCACGCCCATCCCCTTGGCACTCCAGACCAGGCGCGGCCCCGCCTTGGGCCAGGAGTTCAGCAACCCCTTGTCCGGAGAAATGTTGTCTCGAAGAGGGCCACGAAACGATGGCCAGTTGGTCCCGGCCTTGCCAGTAGGCTCGGGTGCGGCCGGGGTGGTGCTCACTGCCACCAAGGCTGCCAGCAGACCCACTAGCAAAGCAGCGTAACGAAGCATGGGTTATTCCCTCGAAGTAGAAGCGATCGGCGGGGCAGGGGATCACGGAACCTGAAACTCTTCTTTCAGGGCGGTCACTGCGTCCTCGGCACGGGAGCGATCGACCACCACGCTCAGGCGTACCTCGCTCGTGTTGATCATCGCAATGTTAATGCCGCGCGCGGCCAGCGCACCAAACATCCGCCGGGCGACCCCGGTGTGCGTACGCATGCCCACCCCCAGCACATTCACCGTGGCGATGTTGGGATCGGACACCGCCTGGATACCGGGGTCAATGGTCTGTCCCACCTGGCGCGTGAGTTCGAGTGCACGGTCGAGATGCACCAAAGGAACACTGAAGGAGAGTTCGGGGAGGCCCGAACTCAGGTTTTGCACGATCATGTCCACGTTGATGCCGTCGGCGGCGACCGCCTGGAATATCGAATGACAGTTCCCAGCCTGGTCGGGCAGGGCGATCAGTGTGATCCGCCCCTGGGAAACATCTAACCGAACATCCGAGACGAGGATGCCTTCCATGTCAGCCAGGCGTTGTTTCAGCGCAGCCAGATCATGCCGAGATCCGGCGTTAGGCACCAGAGGACCAGGTACGGCAATGCCGGCACCGGGGCGATTCTGGTGCAGATTGAAGGCCCGGTGGACGGCTCGCAACGCGGGAATGCCATCTCGGCGATCGACGAGGACAGAGATCTTGATGTCTGCCGTCGTGATCATCTTCAAGTTGATGTTCTCGGCGGATAGCGCCTGGAACATGCGTTCGGCCACGCCGGATTGCGTCCGCATGCCGACACCCACGATGGAAACCTTGCTAACCTCCGCGTCGTGCTCCAGGGTGGCTTTTAACTGCCGTGCTACCGGACCGAGTACTTCCAGTGTGGCCCGCAGTTCGCCGGCGGGCACCGTGAACCCAATCGAAGCCTTGCCGCCTTGCCCCACGTTCTGAGCAATCATGTCAACAACGATGTTGCGGTCGGCCACGGTCTGGAAGATGCGATGGCTAACGCCAGGTTCGTCGGGCACTCCGGTGAGTGTGATCCGCGCCTCATCCTTGACCAGAGCCGCCCCGCAGACCGGCTGTTGCGTCATCCAGGGCGCTTCCGGCACAATCCAGGTTCCCTCGACGTCGGAGAACGACGAGCGCACCTGGACCGGCACGTCGAACTTCATGGCGAACTCGATCGACCGGGAATGCATCACCCCGGCGCCAGCCGAGGCGAGTTCGAGCATCTCCTCGTAGCAGATTTGCTCAAGTTTCTTGGCCTCGGGAACAATGCGAGGATCGGTCGAGTAGACCCCATCGACGTCAGTATAAATCTCGCAGCTAATGGTCTGGCTCGAACCGTTGGCGGTCGGATCGTGCTTCATCACCGCGGCAAGGGCAACGGCCGTGGTGTCAGACCCACCGCGGCCCAGCGTCGTGATATTGAACTCCGTATCGATACCCTGGAAGCCGGCCACGATGACAATCTGACGTTCCGCCAAGGCGCGGCGCATCCGTTCGGTGCTGATCTCTTTGATGCGCGCCTTGCCGTGGGTGTGATCGGTCAGAATACCGACCTGAGCCCCCGTGAGACTGATAGCCTTTTCCCCTAACGTGTGGATGGCCATGGCCAACAGCGCTATTGATTCCTGCTCTCCAGTGGCCAGGAGCATGTCCAGCTCCCGGGCTGGAGGCCGATCAGTGAGCTGCCGGGCCAGGTCGATCAGCTCGTCGGTTTTATCGCCGCGAGCGCTGACCACCACCAGCACCTGGTTCCCCTCTTGATGCGCGCGAATGGCTCGCCGGGCGGCCGCCATGATACGGGTGGCGTTGGCAACACTGGTACCACCGAACTTCTGCACAACCAGACCCAAGGATCTCACTCCTGCTTTCCAGGTACCCTACGAGTTCGTTTCCCACCCGATGCCATCACGGCCGGGCTATATAAGGGCGGACTCGCACTTTGCGAAATGCTACGGGCCCATGGTCGCCCTGGAGCAGCAACGGGGCCTTCTCCACTTCCTTCCGGGTCCAGTTATGGCCGGTCGGGTGCTTCAGCTCCACATCCTTGTGAATCAACTGGTCGTTGAGAGAAACCTGTAGAAGGCGTGCGTTAGCTGTCTTCTTCCCATCGCCATCAAACCGCGGAGCCAGGAAGATGGCGTGCAGCGATTGCCATTGACCTGGCTCCTTGGAAGCATTCGTCCGGGGGGCGATGCCTTCGTCGATGTGACGATACACTGGAGCCAGCTGAGCTCGGGGGTAGATGCCGCCACAGTCGCTTCCCGTCAGAGATTTCTTCCCCGCGCTGTCGCAGATCTGGATCTCGTAGACCGAGTGGAACTTCACCCCAGAGTTAGACCCTTTCGGAATAAAGAACTCCAATTCCAGCTCGAGATCGCCAAATGCCTCCCGGGTCTGCAGATCGCGTTCGCGGCCATTCTTCCCGTTGACCAGGATGCCATTGCCAGACTCCACACTCAGCCGACGCGGGTTCTTATCGGCGACCGACACCCCACCAACCAGTTGCCAGCCTCCCAGACCACCTTTCCATGCGGTACTCGCCTGGTCGCCAGTTAGCTCGATCCAGGCTGGCGACTCCTTCGCGGAGGAGAAGGCCATCCCGAGGAAGAAAACCAGACCAAGGACGGGCGCCCATCGCATGCAGTCACCTGTTGGGCCAGTGTCATTTCTCTGCAGGTTCCACGGGCATGATTCTACAGTCAGCAGGGCGATTCGGCACCCTCCTGGTCCGAGAATGGTCTCGGCGAGAATTTGCCTTGGTACCGTCCGGCCAGAGGATCTAGAATAGGGCAGGATTACCATCCATGCCGCCTTGGCCTTCGTGCTCCTGCCTCCGACCAACCTCGCTACCTGCATCAGGGAATCCCACCGCATGTTCCTTCGCGTTGCCATACTCTTCATGCTTCTTGCCGCGCTGGCGAGCACCACTAGTCAGATACCTGCTCGGGCCAGAGATGCGGCCCCGGCGAAACAGCAGCCCACCTTTGGCAAGGAAGGCGTGGCCTTCATCCAGAAGCATTGCGTGCAGTGCCATGGGGAGAAGGTCAAGCGTGCCGACCTGGCGCTGCACACGTTTCGCGATGATCTCTCGGTGGTACAGCAACGCAAACTGTGGCAGAACGTCCTCAACGCGGTGAAATCGGGCGAGATGCCTCCACCAGCGCGACCGCGTCCCGCCCTGGCCGAGGTGGAACAGTTTCTTGCCGCCGTCCAGAACACTTTTCGCGAGGCGGAGAAGAATACTCGACCCGACCCCGGGCGAATCACGATTCGTCGTTTGAACCGCGCCGAGTACAATAACACCATTCGCGATCTGGTCGGGGTGGATTTCAACCCAGCCGAGGACTTTCCCTCGGACGATGTGGGACACGGATTCGACAACATCGGCGACGTGTTAACCTTGTCTCCCGTCCTGCTCGAACGCTATCTCGCCGCAGCTGAGAGCATCCTGCAGCGCGCCATTGTCATCGATCCCGTCAAGCCACCCGAACGCTATGTCGCATCGCGCTGGCTCGAACCAGCGCAGCCCGATGACATCCGCTGGAGACCGATTGATCAGGGCAGGGGAGGGGTGCTGCACTCGCTGTACAACCTCACCATGAGCGGCGAGTATCGCTTCCGGGCCCGGGTCTATGCGGAATCCCCAGACAAGGTGCCACCGCGCATCGCCCTGAAGTTCGACGACAAAGAGTTGAAGTCGTTCGAGGTCAAGGCGACCTCCCGGGACAAACCAGAAACCTTCGAGGTCACGTTTCCTCTAGAGAAGGGAGGAAGGCGGGGCCAGGTAGTCGTGCTGAATCCGAAGACCGCCGATGGCAAGGAACGCAAGGTCTTCGTGGAATGGTTGGCACTGATTGGACCGGCCGACACGCGCCCTGAAACCCACCACAAGTTGCTGAGCCTACCCCCGGGAACCCCCACCAGCGAAGCTACTCGTACGGTGCTAGCTCGGTTTGCCCGACGTGCCTATCGCCGAACACCGACGCCTCAGGAACTGGATCGCCTGGTTGCCCTGGCGGAAGCGACGGAAAAGAAGGAGAAGCGCTGGGAGGCAGGGATCTCACTCGCCATGCAGGCCGTGCTGGTCTCCCCCAAGTTTCTCTTCAGGGTGGAGTTGGATCATCGTCCCACCGAGGCCGCTCCTCATCCCATCGATGAGTTTCAGCTGGCCTCGCGGCTGTCTTTCTTCCTCTGGTCGTCGATGCCGGACGAGGAGCTTTTGAACCTGGCGGAGAAGAAGCAGCTCGGCAGCAATCTCGATGCCCAGGTTCGGCGCATGCTGCGCGATCCCAGGTCGCAGGCACTCATCGACCAGTTTGTCATGCAATGGCTTCAGCTTCGTCGTCTGAAGATCCACAATCCCGACCCGAAGTTGTTCCCCACGTTCACCGAGGCTCTTCGGGCCGACATGCTGCGCGAAACCGAGCTATTCTTCGCCGAGATGATCCGTGAGGACCGTAGCATCCTGGAGGTCATCGACGGCCGCTATACCTACCTGAACGACCGCCTGGGTGCTCACTACGGCGTGCAAGATACCCTGGGCACCAGGGTTGGTCAGAAACCAGCCAGGGCAGGGGGAAAGCCGCTGCGTGGGCATGATTTCGTTCGCGTGGAGTTGTCACCGGGAGATGACCTGGGTGGAGTCCTGACTCATGCGGGCATACTAACCGTAACCTCCAATCCCACGCGCACCTCACCGGTGAAGCGAGGCCGGTGGGTACTCGAACAGATCCTGGGCACGCCGCCGCCGCCGGCTCCGCCCAACGTCCCCGAGCTGAACGAGAAGGCCATCCTGACCGGCACCTTGCGACAGCAGATGGAGCAGCACCGCAAAAACCCGGCCTGCGCCAGCTGTCATGCCAAGATGGACCCCCTGGGGTTTGCCTTCGAGCATTATGACGCCATCGGGAAACATCGAAAGGTGGATGCGGGCAAGTTCGCCATCGACGCCTCCGGCGTGCTTCCAGACGGCAAGCAGTTTAACGGACCCGGCGAGCTGAAGCGTATTCTTCGCGAGAAGAAAGACCTGGTGGCCCTGTGTATGACTGAAAAGATGCTGACCTTCGCCCTGGGGCGCGGCCTGGAGCATTATGACCGACCTGCGGTCGAACGCATCCTGGCGCAGCTCGACCGGAATGAGTATCGTTTCTCCGTCCTGGTGACCGAAATCGTCAAGAGCTTCCCCTTCCGCATGCGTCGAGGAAAGGAATAGGTTCCATGAGTTCATTGTTGTCGCGTCGAACCGTGCTGCGCGGACTGGGTGCAGCAGTGGCGCTACCCTGGCTAGAAGCCATGGGCCCAGTGGTGGCCAGGCCAGCGGGAACCCCCACCAGACGCACTCCGACCGCGCCCACGCGCATCGCCTTTCTCTATGTGCCAAATGGCAAGAACATGGTCGATTGGACACCCAAACAGGAAGGGGCCAACTTTGACCTGCCAGCCATCCTCGAGCCGCTTCGCCCAGTCAAGGAACAGTTGCTGATCCTGTCGAACCTGACCGCGGACAAGGCCCGGGCTAACGGCGATGGTGGCGGTGATCATGCTCGCGCACTGGCTGCCTTCCTCACGGGCTGTCAGCCGCGTAAAACCGACGGTACGGACATTCGAGCCGGCGTCTCGGTAGATCAGGTGATCGCCTCTCGCCTGGCAGATCAAACCCGGCTGCCCTCCCTCGAAATAGGTGCCGAGCACGGCGCCATGGCAGGGAACTGCGACTCGGGTTATAGCTGCGTTTACTCTTCGACCATGTCCTGGCGCAGTGCGACCCAGCCGCTTCCCAAGGAGGTCAACCCGAAGCTGGTGTTCGAGCGCCTGTTTGGCAGCCAGGACGCCGGCCGAACTCGTCGCGACGCTATCCGCAAGAGCATTCTCGACTTCGTCCGGGAAGACTCGCGCGATCTGACCCAGAAGCTAGGACCGAACGATCGTCGCAAGCTCGATGAGTACTTCACGTCCATCCGCGATCTCGAGTTGCGCATCGCCCGGGCTGAGAAGCTTCCCCCGGTCAAGGCGCCCGAGGGGTTCAAACCTACCTCCATCCCAGCCGTGTACCAGGATCATCTCCGCCTGATGTGCGATCTGATAGTGCTGGCCTTCCAGGCGGACATCACTCGCGTCTGCACCTTTGTTCTGGCCAACGAGGGCAGCAACCGGCCCTATCGCGAGATTGGCGTCCCAGAAGGGCATCATGACCTGTCGCACCACGGCAACGACGTGAAAAAGAAGGCCAAGATTCGCGACATCAACAAGTTCCACGTTAGTCAGCTGGCCTATCTCCTCGGCAAGTTGCAGGGCATTCGCGAAGGAGAGGGTACCGTGCTCGATCATTCGATGATCGTGTATGGATCGGGTAACAGCGATGGCAACGCCCACAACCATGACGACCTTCCCATTCTCGTTGCCGGCAAGGGAGGCGGGACGCTGAAAACGGGACGTCATCTTAAGTATGCTCGGGAAACGCCGCTCACGAACCTCTGGCTGTCCCTGCTCGACCGAATGAACATCAAGATGCCAGTGCTGGGTGATAGCACCGGCCATCTGCCAGGCCTCACCGGGTGACACCCTGTCAGTATTGAAAGACCCCGGCGCGAATACTGGTAGCGCCGGGGTCCTTTTTTTGCTCGCTGCTTGACAGTCGAGCTCACCTACCGTAGTCCTCCATCCATTGCACTTCCTTTCCAGGAGTCCGATTTATGACCCCCATCGATCGTCGTTCCTTCCTCCAAGCTGGTGCCGGCATGCTGGCCGCTCCAAGCCTGCTTCTCGCGAAAGCCGATACCACCAAGGCCGATGACCCATTTGGAGGCTTCCGCCTGGGTGCTCAGAGCTACACCTTTCGCAAGTTCACGGTCGAGAAGGCACTCGAACGGATGAAAGCCCTGGGATTGAAGTACGGCGAGTTCTTCCAGGCTCACTGTCCGATGACCGACAAGCCTGCCCCCATCAAGGCGTTTCAGTCGCTTTGCAAGGAGTATGGGGTGACGCCTTGGGCCTGGGGAGTGCAGCAGTTCTCCAAGGATCATGACGCCAACAAACGGGCCTTCGAGTTCGGCAAGCTTCTGGGGTTGAAGATGTTCAGCGCCGACCCCACGCCCGATGCCTTCGACAGCCTCGACAAGCTGTGTGAGGAGTACAAGATTGCCATCGGTATCCACCCGCATGGACCGGTAGGCAAGGGACTGCACCGCTGGTACTCCGCCGAAGTTATCCTGGCAGCTGTCAAGGACCATCACCCGCTGATCGGCACCTGTCTTGATACGGGGCATCTGATTCGTTCGGCCCAGTTGGGCAAGCGGCTCGATCCGGCCGAGCAGATTCGTGTGATGGGCAAGCGGAATTTCGGTCTTCACCTGAAGGACCACGATAACAAGCATCACACCGATGTGATCTTCGGTAAGGGGGTCCTAGATGTCGCGTCGGTGCTCAAGGCTTTGACCGAGGTCAAGTTCCCGGGCATGATCTCGATCGAATACGAAGCCAGCCCCGAAGAGCCCACCAAGGAAGTGGCTGCCTGCGTGGAGGTGTTTAAAGAGGCCGTCCGCAAACGGTCGTGACAAGATTGCATTCCGATTGCTTGAGAGTGGGAGAGGGGAAACCGAACACAAGGTCCCTCTCCCACATGGTGGTTCGTTTGCTAAAGTAACCCCATGGAACACCGGTCGCCATCGCGATGCCGCACCGGGAACAGATCATCTAGGGGTAGCCCTTTTTTCGGGCCTCAGGACAGCTTATGACACCCGACCAGATCGCCGAACTCCGCAAATCGAAGTACAACGCCACCGTCATCAGTCTGCAGAAGGTCCACAGCGATCTGCTGATCATGCGAGTTCGGCCCGACTTCAAGCGCCCCAACCATAAACCGGGCCAGTACACGGTGCTGGGGCTGGGTTTCTGGGAGCCGCGCTTTCCCAGTTGTCAGGAAGAAACACTGAAGGAAGGCGACGAGTCGAAACTGGCCCGACGCTCTTACTCGATCAGCTGTTCAGTGCTGGATCAATCTGGCAGTCTGCTAAACCTGGAAGAGACCGACTGGCTCGAGTTCTACATTGTCCTCGTCCGCAGCACAGAAACCGGGCAAGCTCCGGTGCTAACACCGCGTCTGTTCATGCTGCGAGAGGGGGATCGACTACATCTCGGCGAAAAGATCACGGGCAACTATACTCTGGCCGGGGTCAAGCCTACCGATACGGTTCTCTTTCTGTCCACCGGGACAGGTGAGGCGCCCCATAACTACATGCTCTGGGAACTCCTTCGGAACAACCACCAGGGCCGGGTGGTTTCCGCCTGCTGCACACGTTATCGCCAGGATCTGGCCTACCTGAACATTCACGATCAGTTGATGCGACGACATTCCAACTACCGGTACCTGCCTCTGACCACCCGGGAAGGGACAGGTCCGGGCGGAAAGGTCTACATTCAGGATCTGCTAACTTCCGGAGAGATGGAGCGACAGGTCGGTGCCAGCCTTGATCCTGCCTCGACGCATGTGTTTCTCTGCGGGAATCCCAAGATGATCGGGGTGCCGGAGAAAAACCGCGAGACGGGAGCCATTTCCTACCCTCAGCCGCCGGGTGTAATCGAGATCCTGACCCGTCGCGGATTCCAGCTCGACCAACCCTCGCAGAAATTCCGTGGTAACATCCACTACGAGGAATACTGGTAAGCGAGGGAGGTCTACATCGTGGCGGAAGTGATCGGCGGCTACCGGCTGCAAAACCTGATGATGACGGGGCAGACTAGCCAGGTCTGGGAAGTGGTCGAGGAGGCCAGCCATCGTCACTTTGCAATGAAGCTTTTGCTACCCGAACACGTGACCAACACGGAGCATCGCCGGTTGCTGCTGCACGAAGCCAACGTCGGGCAGCAGCTGGCGCATGGCAACATCATCCGCATCGTGACGGTGAACAAGGATCCGAAAAATCCGTACTTCGTCATGGAGTTTTTCCCCGGCGGCAGCATGAAGCTTCGCTTGATCCGCAAGCAGCATGAATTTATCCGCGAGCAGTCTCACAGTATCTTCAAGCAGGCTGCCACCGCCCTGGCCTTCATGAATGCCAAGGGTTGGGTGCATCGTGACGTGAAACCGGATAACATGCTGGTCAATTCCGCGGGTGAACTGCGCGTCATTGACTTTGCCCTGGCCAAGCGCATCGAGAAACCCAGCTTCTTCGGAAGTTTGTTTCGTCGGAAGGGCAAAGTTCAGGGAACGCGCAGTTACATGTCTCCGGAGCAGATCCGCGGTGAACCCCTGGATGGTCGAGCGGATGTTTACAGCTTCGGTGCCACCTGTTTCGAACTGGTTACCAATCGGCCTCCGTTTCGTGCCTCCAGCTCGCAGGAACTGCTCGCCAAGCAGATCACAGAGAAGGCTCCTTCACCGCGCGTCTACAATCCCGAAGTGACCGACGAATTTGCGCAGCTGGTCATGCACATGCTCGAAAAGAAGCGCGACCAGCGGCCACGCGATTTCCACGAGGTGCTGATGAAGCTGAAGACGATCCGGGTCTACAAAAACGTCGAGGCAAAGCCGGGTCCGACTAGCTGAGGTTCCCGTGGCCCCCAGCGGGATGGTACACTTGGCTGCAGGACTGCAGTGGCCAGGCAAGGATCGCGATCATGACGAAACACGTGCTGCCGTTCGAGAAAGAAATCTACCAGCTCGAAGATTGTCTGGCCCAGCTCGAAAGCCGGGGCCAGGGCGAGATGGGCGAGGACATCCGTCGCGTCCGTCGAGAGTTGGTGGCCCTCAAAAAACAGATCTACAATAACCTCAATCCCTGGCAGACCATTCAGGTAGCCCGTCATCCTGATCGTCCGCATACAGTGGACTATCTCAACCTGATCTTCTCTGATTTTGTCGAACTCCACGGTGATCGGGCCATCGGTGATGACCGGGCCCTTCGCACTGGCTTCGCCCGTCTGGGTGATCATCGCGTCATGGTGATTGGTCAAGAGAAGGGCAGAACTCTGGCCGAGCGTACCGCTTGCTTCTATGGCTGCCCGCATCCAGAAGGCTATCGCAAGGCGCTTCGTTGCCTTCGCCTGGCCGCCAAGTTTCGCGTCCCCGTGATCTGTTTGATCGATACTCCGGGCGCCTTTCCAGGCATCGGCGCTGAGGAGCGCGGCCAGGCGCAGCTCATCGCCACCAACCTGCTCGAAATGTCCCGGACACCGACTCCCATCATCTGTGTGGTGATCGGAGAGGGAGGCTCAGGCGGGGCCCTGGGAATTGGCATCGGCGATCGAGTCAGTATGCTCGAGCATGCGTACTACTCGGTCATCAGTCCAGAGGGCTGCGCGGGCATTCTCTGGAAGGAAGCCAACGACGAAACCAAGCCGCTGGCAGCCGAGGCTCTTAAGCTCACCTCGCGTCATCTTCTGCGCCTGGCAGTGATCGATGAGGTGATCCCGGAACCTCTTGGTGGAGCGCATCGAGATCATCGCGAGATGGCAAACTCTCTCAAGAGCTACCTGGTCCGCTATATCCGGGAACTGAGACCGCTGTCGATCGAGGAATTGCTCGAACAGCGATATCAAAAGTTCCGGCGCATGGGTGTGTTTCTGACCGTGGCGGAAGAAGCCGGGGAAGGGGAGGCACCCGAACCCGAGGCGGTGCCCCTCAGAGACAACCAATGACGCCAGACACGCTGTTTCGGATTGTGAACCTGGTCGCCTTGCCGTTCTGGGTCCTGATGGTGTTCGCGCCGCGCTGGCGATTCACGCGCAGGCTGATGGAATCGATGGTTGGCCCAGGTCTCTTTGCAGTGCTCTACGCCGTGCTAGTTTTGCCTGGGCTGGGTGCCATCTTGCCTCAGCTGATCAGACCCGAACTCGAGGCGATTGTCCAGCTACTGAGCCAGCCCGAGGCCGCAGTCATCGCCTGGATTCACTTCCTGGCATTCGACCTCTTTGTGGGTCGCTGGGAGTATCTCGACGCCCAGGAGCGCGGACTTTCGCACCTCTTGCTTGCCCCCATTCTGGTCCTGACTCTGATGTTCGGCCCACTGGGATTGCTCGCCTTCCTGATTGCAAGGCCTCGCAGGGCGCCCGAACGCAAGTCCTTGGCCCACCAGGCACCTGCGTCCAGCGCCTGAGTTAAACATAACGTGCATTATCGGACGTTGCAGGTGGCACGCGGCGAGATGGAAATGATCCAGGTCGCCTCACGCCAACGTCCGATAATGTATCTTATGTTCAATAGAGGCGTAGCCGGCTTACTGGGCTGGAACCCGCTCGAACACCACGCCGAAGGTGTCGCGGTATCGCTCTGCCCACTCTGCGGGACGTTGGGCGAGCTGGCTTACAAGTGGCGCCTTCGCCGGCAGGCAGACGAGATCGACCCCGGCCAGCAATGGCTCCCAGCCAGGCTTCGCCTGCATCACGTCAAAGTACTCTTCGATGCGCCTTCTACCCTGCACCTCGTTCCGATCATCCATGTAGTTCATCAGGTCCGGCCAGGCGTGCCAGATGAGGTACCCGCCCCAGTCGTAGCCATGCAACAGCAGCGGTCGTTCTCCAGTGCGATCCCAGTGCTCGCGCGCCAGAGCGATGAGCTGATCCATGGCTTGGGTGGCAAGGATCTCCTGTTTATGGACGACGAGTCTGCCCTGGATGAACTTAGCCCCTCCAAGGATGACCAGGCCCATCACAACTGAGATAGCCCAGGGAGCCCGTGGAGTCGCCGTGTGAAAGAGACTGTCAGGCGCACTATTCAGCCCTAGCCGACGAGTGATCTCGATGAGGTACGGAATCTCGACCGATTGACGGGCCATCACGGGCACCGCCACCAGGACCCACAAGGCCACGTAGCGAAAGCCGGTCAGGGCCAGGTGCAACCACGTCACCGCCACGATCAACTCGACGGCCCCAGGTCGGCGCTGGCTCAGACCCAGCATCAGTGGAAATAGAAGAAGGAGCAACTCGTAGCGCATAGCTCCCCCGCTGTGGAAATCGGGAGAGCGCCACTCCTGGTGCAGGTCCATGAAGAACGGATCGCCCAGGAGCATTAATGTCCACCGATAGAGATCCACTCCGTAGGGATTCACCAGCGTGGCTGCCCCACAGGAAAAAATCAGTGCACCGGCAACCAGCGTGGCCTGACGTGCTCGAAGCCTGCTTTCTTGCTCCAGGCTGCCGACGAAAAGCGCTACCTGAATTGCGAAGGTGAGCCCCAGGGTGAGAAGTCCGGCCAGGAAGCCGCCATGCACGTTGGCCCAGGCAGCGAGCAGAATCACCAGACCTGCGAACCAGCCCCGTGAGAGGCGCCCCTCCTGAATCAAGAAACAGGCGCGCCCAACCAGCAGGATACCTACCAGCGAGAAGACATTCGGTCGGGCGTTCCACGAACAGGAGGTGCCGTTCATTCCCAGGGCGGCCCAGACCAGCGCCACTGCCCAGGGGAGTCCATCAGCCAGCAGGATTCGGTAGAGAAGGCTGGCCAGGAGTGCCAGTGTCACGGCATTGACAGCGGCCACACCTTCGAGGCCGGCCCACCTCCACCCCAGCCAGTAAGGTACATCGCCCAACCACTGGTTGGTGTAGTACATGGCCGAGGGCAGATATCGGGGATCGGTAAAGGGATCGAATCGAAGCCACCAGCCCTGCTCCAGGATCGCATCGATATTTCGGATGTGCCATCCGAGCCCGGGGTCGTCCAGAAGCGTGTGGCGGGCACCGCGCAATCCCATGAGGGCGATGATTAGGAACAGAGCGTCGGCCACCGAGGGACGATACCAGGCCCAACTCACCTGCGGTTTCATCGAGCCACCACCGGCGGCACTGAAGACTGGACGTGAGGCTGCCCGTTCTCGATCACCGCATCAACGATGTAAAGCGGTCGTTCCTGAGTGTGGCGATGAGTGCGTACGATATATTCGCCCAGGACGGCCAGGCAGAGAAACTGGATATTCCAGAGGCCTAGAAATGCCATGGCGGCGTAGGCCCAGCCAGGCAGCGAGAGCACCTGCGCGGCCGCCAGCCCTAGAAGCAGCGCCACCGTGACCAGGCTCAGGCTAAAACAGCCAAGAGCGGTGATGGTGATAAGAAGCGCTGGCAAGGTGGAAAAGGCGGTGATGGTGTCGAACGCCAGTTTGAGCAGACGGCTGTAGCGGTACTTCGTATAGCCGGCTGCGCGCGGCTGACGCACGAAGGGGACGCCGATCTGCTTGAATCCGACCCAGCTGATCAGTCCGCGGAAGAAGCGGGGATCCTCGCGGAGATGGGCGTAGACATCAAGCACGCGCCGATCCATCAATCGGAAGTCGCCCGTGTCGGCCGGAATCGGCACATCGGCAATCTGACGCATCAGGCGATAGAAGAGAAACGAGGTGAACTTCTTGAGCATGGTCTCGCGCTCACGTCGCGCGCGCACCCCGTACACCACCTGGTATCCTTCTCGCCATTTTTGAATAAATTCAGGGATGAGATGCGGAGGATCCTGCAGGTCAGCATCCATCACAATGACCGCCTGCCCTCTGGCATGGTGCAGCCCCGCCGTGGTAGCCATCTCATGGCCGAAATTCCGCGACAGGGCCACAATGCGCACAGCCGGATCCTTGAGGGAAAAGGCCGCCAGGATGGCCCGCGAACGATCGGTGCTGCCATCATCGACAAACACCATCTCGTAGCTCTCGCCTAGGGCGTCAAGGTGCCCCTTGAGAACCGAGTAAGTCTGGTCCAGCACTTCCTCCTCGTTCAGAAGTGGAATGACAACGCTAAGAACGGGAGAACCTGGCTCCTTCATGATGATCACTCGTGACACTGGGCTAGTAAACCTCATGCACTTTGTATCAACACGGCGCGCCAGGAGCAGAGGGATAGTCCATTTGAAAGTCTTTCCCCGAACCCGGGGATGGAGTACGATATGCCAATGAACCAGAATCTGTCAGGGAACCAACTCCGCGCCGGCATGGTCGGAGTGGGGATGATCTTCGAGGAAACCTACTGGCCCTTCTTCCGGCAGGTCCATCGTCAGCCCCTTTTTAGCCGAGCGACTGGCCCTGTGGATGTCGACCTCGCTGCCGTGGCCAGCCGGACGGGTACGCGAGCCCGGGCATACGTGGAGCAGGCGCAAGCGGAATCGATGCCCACCATCCAAAACCTGGTGGGCCCCGATGCAATTCGTCACCTGGTAGAGAGTGACGTCCACGCCGTGTGCATCGCCACGCCCGACGACCGGCACTTCGAACCAGCTCGTCAGGCCCTCCTGGCCCGGAAACACGTGCTACTGGAGAAACCTTCGGTTCTCACACTGAGCCAGCTCGACGAGTTGAATGCCCTGGCGCAGAAGAACGACGTGTTGTGTCGCGTCGTGTATCACAAGTTGGCCGACCCCGACCACAAGAAGCTACGCACGCACGTCCAACAGCATGTCCTCCGCCACGTGAATAACGGCTACTGCTCGTTGCTCGAGCCCAAGTCGATCTCTGGCTCGCAGTTCGCCGAGTGGATTATCGGGCGGAACCCGGGTACCTACGTGGCGGTGCATTATATCAAGCTCATCGATTTCACCTTCGGTGGCGTCGATCCCTGGTCGCTGGTCCGGGTCACCGCCACAGGACAACGTGGACTGGTCGGACCTGCTCTGGGTCCGACCTGGGACTCCGTCCAGCTTCAGATGGTCTATCGCTATGCCGATGGACGAGAGGCGGCCTTCGATATCCACACCAGCTGGGTCACCCCGGACAACTTCCCGGGCTACGTGGAGCAAGAGGTTCAGTTCCGGTTCGACAACGGTGTGTGGGCTGCCCATCAGCGCAAGCGGGGCGTCGAGCTAACCGTCGAGGAGCGGAGTCCTCACGAGTTCAAGTACACTCCTAACCACCACTACAATGGAAAGTTCATCGAGCCCTGGAACGAGCCCAGCCAGCGCGGCTATGGCATCGAAATCATCGCCCGGTTTTTCGAAGAGGTGGGACACGTCGAGTTCGGCGGCCCTGCCTCGACCCGGTCGGATCGACTTCAGGCCATGCGCCAGCTGGCTTACAGCGATGCTTCTTCCGACCGAAACACCGTGGCTACCGTGCAGGCCATGGAACAGTTACTCGCAAGCCATGCCGCCGGACACCCCGCTGGGGTGGTGCAAGTGAATGATTCCGCGGGCGGCCTGGCTCTGTACCTGCCCGGTCGGTCCGAACCCGAGATCCTCTATTCGGGTCGAGTGTAGTGCAACCTCCGCCCCGACAGACCTCGTTTATTGCCTGCCAACCTGAAGAGTGCCAGTCCCATGACCTCACCACTCCACCATACCCACGAAGAGCGATCAAACGCGGTACGCGATGAGCTGGTTCTCGTGGAACCGCGTTCTCTCCGAACCTTCACGCCCACCCAGGCAGTCCTGGCACGAAGCGCGGGCATTTATCACTGGACGCCCGAAGGGAAGCGACTGTACGACTTCTCCTCGGGAGTGCTGGTGGCCAATCTGGGGCACAATCCCCGGAGCTGGATGCAGCGATTCGTCCACTACATGGGTTGGCCGGAAGGGGGAGTGGCCGCCAATGGCCACCGCGACGAGTTTTTCTCGGCGCTCCCCATGACCGCCTACAACGCGGTGACCCCACTGGAAATCGAAGCAAGTCGTCGGCTACTCGAGGTGGTGCAGGCGAGACCGGGAGGCAAGCGGCTAGAACAGGTGATGTGGGCCGCTTCCGGATCCGAGGCCATTCAGAAAGCCCTGTGGATGGCCATGGCCCGGGATCGTCACCGGGAAATGATCCTGGCTACCCGGTTTGGTTTCCACGGCAAGAAGGGGCTGGCCGGCGCCGTGACGGGAAGCGAAACGGACCGTGAACGCGATCCGCGCGTGCGGTTCGTCGGCTTTCCCATGGCGGAATACGCCGATGTGTCGCAGCGCGGCCGGCCCTTCGATGCGACTCCGTACCGTAGGGAACTGGATGCGCTGTATCACCAGTTTGGCAGGCGGATTGGCGTCCTCATCACTGAACCCTACCTGGGCGGCGGTGGCTCCTACCATCCTCCCCAGGAGTACCTGCAATGCTTGCAGGCGTTTTGCCGCGAACACGACATCCTCTTCATTCTCGATGAGGTGCAGGCGAACTTCGGGCGTACCCGCGAGCTGTTTGCCTTCGAGGCCTATGGGCTAGAACCCGACATCGTGGTGCTAGGCAAGGGACTGGGCAACGGCGTTCCGGTGTCGGCGGCCGTGGGCCGGCGCGACATCATGGCCTGCCTGGACTATGGCGAGGGATCGGACACCTGGAGTGCCAATCCACTCTGCTGCGCCAGTGTCCTGGCCACGCTCGACGAGTTTGCCGCGCGGGATGTCCTGGGCCATAGTCGGCGGATGTCAGCCCTCATCGAGCGTGAGTTGGTTGCTCTGAAGAAATATCCCTTCATCGCTCGCATCCGTGGTGAGGAAGGAGGCATGGTGTGGGGAGTCGAAACCCAGGACCACGCCGGCCGCACCGCACCAGAATGGGCTAACGCCATTGTCCTGGCCTGCTATGAAGGCCTCGGTGCGCGGGAGGATGGCATCCACCTGCTAGGAGCACTGGCCAAAAAGGTGATTCGTATCTCTCCCCCGCTGGTGATCACCGAAGCCGAAGTGCAGGCCAGCATGGCGATCATGCATCAAAGCCTTGCTCGTCTGCATCAGCCAAGCGATCATGTGCGGTCGGTCCCCGTGGCAGTGGGTTGATCAGAGAGGCCGACTCCATGCATCTCTCCCTTGTACTTGGTTCGCTTCTGGCTGCGGTGGCTCCCCCGGTGGAGGCTCCTTCCTTCCAGTTTCCGGAAGGAAAGGTCGCCGCTGGTGCCCAGCTGCAATACCTCGGCAAGGTTCCGGTCCTCACCGTCGAGGGAACCCGGGAAGAGATGGGGTCTGCTGTGGGACGGCTGGCGCTCAAACCAGGATCGCGCGTGCTCGAGTACCCGCGCGATCTTCTCGTTCTCCGCAAGGTGGATTATCTCTGGGCTTACTTCAAGGGCGCGGGCAAGGCTCTCTATCGGAACTTCCCGGCGGACGCTCGCACGGAACTCGAAGCGATTGCCCGCGCTGCCGGAGTCGACCGAGATTTGGTGATCTGCGGGAACACATTCTTCGACCTTAAGAAGGTCTTCGCCTGCTCCGCCCTGCTCGTGGAGGGTTCGCGCAGCAGCACGGGTGGCCCACTGCTGGCTCGCAATCTCGACTATCCCTCCCTGGGCTACATCCACGAGTACAGCCTGGTCACTGTGTATCGCCCTCGGGGGAAGCTCGCCTTCGCCTCGGTGGGGTTCCCGGGGCTGGTGGGTGTGCTCTCCGGCATGAACGAGGCCGGCCTGGCGGTCGGCGTTCTCGAAGTGTTCGATGCTCGCGAAGGCCAGAGCAACTTCGACCGATCCGGGATTCCCTATGGGCTCTGTCTCCGCCAGGTGCTTGAGGAAGCTCGAACAATCCCAGAGGCCTGCAAGGTACTTGAACGTCTGAAACGAACCACGACGATCAACGTCGCAATTGCGGATCGCCACACGGTGGGTGTGCTGGAGGTTTCTCCCGGCAAGGTGGTCCTGCGCTCCAGCCTCGACGGCATGTGTGTGACCACCAATCACTTTTGCTCCGGCGACCTGAAAGCGAAGAAACCCGCCAACATCAACAAGACCTTCGAGCGGTTTGCCGAACTGGAACGCCTCCGCAAGGTGGAAACTCGCCAATCCCCCGATCTCCTTCGGCAACGTCTCGACGCCGTCAACCTGGGATCCCTCACCTTGCAAACCATGGTGTTTGAACCCCAGGCGCTGCGCCTCCACCTGGCCATGGGGAAGGTCCCCTCCTCTGCGCTGCCTTTGCAAACGCTCGACCTTACCCCGTTGTTGCGCGGGAAATCCGATCGGCGTTGAACCAATCTCCATCCAGGGGTATAGGCCACCTGTGGGGGAGTGCTGCTCCCTCTCCGTATGTGGTCGCCCCCGGCCCTGGAGGCTGCGAGATGAGCCGTCGATCGTTTCTCGTTGCCATCGGTAGCATGATCCTGTTGACGGGACTCATGGGAACCTTCCTGGTCACCCTGCTCCGCTTCGAGCCAGAACATCATCGCCGGGCGGCCATTCCTCCTGGTGAGAAACGCACGCGCCTGTCGCAGGAGTTCCTGTCGGAGTTCTCCGAGTTTGTCAGCGCGATTGGCACGGATAAAGCCGGCTGGTACGGCCGGTTCAGCGACGAACAGATCAACAGCTACCTTGATGAGGCATTTCTCCGCTGTGGCCTGGGTGAGAAACTACTACCGGATGGAATCAGCGAGCCCCGAGTCGTTTTCGAGCAGGATCGGCTACGCCTGAGTTTCCGCTACCGATCCGGATTGCTCAACTCAGTGGTGTCGATCAGCATGCGAGTCTGGTTGCCGCGAATCGAGACCAACCTTGTGGCGGTCCAGATCGAGGGGTTCCAGGCTGGAGCCATGCCGTTTACCGCACAGTGGCTCCTCGAGCGCATCTCTGAATCCGCTCGCCAGCAAGGCATCGAGGTCACCTGGTATCGTCTGGATGGTCTGCCCGTGGCCCTGCTTCGGTTCCAGGCCGATCAACCGCGCTCCACCCTGCAACTCAAGGGCATTCAGCTCGAACAGGGTCGAATCACCGTCCACGGCCGATCCAGCGATGAAAGTGCTGCCCTACCCCTAATGGACCGCCAGTTAGCCCGTCGGTGATCACTCATCGGGGGTCCAGCGAAGCTCCCACAGGGTATTGCGCGCCTGAGTGAGGGTGGCAACCCCGCGCAGTACCCTGCCTTCCAGGCGAACCTGATGGGCATGTTCTTGAGTGCTGACCCAGGTGAAGACTCCCTGGTCGCGCTGCGCTACCCTGCCCCGATTGCCGCTGACAGGTCCCTCGTAGTCGAGATACGCTTTCCGATGGTTAGGCAGGTGCAACGCGGCGTAAACTCCGCCACGCTCCGGCGTCACCTCGAGCCGCCAGGTCAGCAGTTCGCTGTTGGCTTCGAGCATTAGATCGAGGTGCGGCGTCGGGTGATCGTGGTCGAGCAGGACAAAGCGAGGCACGGCATGGTATCCCTGGCATAATCGCTACAATCATACTCAGGACGAGAAGACGAGCGAAATACGCGACATGGGCGATATGGTGAATATGGAACGTCTGGGTTAGAGTTGTGCCTGGAGAGGAAACTCTCCCGGGCCCTCGAGGTAGTGCCTGGGCGATACTCGCGGGGAGTGTCGTCTTGCGCTGGGAGGCACTACCTCGTCCGTAATAAACAACGGCCGTGGACGTCATGTCCACGGCCGTTGTTTTTCTTATATCTGGTCGAATCAGGCGGCCGCAAGTTCCACCCGGGCGGCGCTGACCGGCTTGAACCCCTTGAACACCAGCAACCGTCCCATCAAACGTTCAAGCAACGGGACCGGAATCCAGCGCCAGAGATGAGGCACCTCTGCTCGCCGCAGATGGCGCTTGCTGATCCGGTATTCGGGAAAGCGGGCGAATAGTGTGCGAAGGTCCCGAGCACAAAACCGCCGCGATGGGCCCGAGAGCATGCCCCAACGGATGGGTGGCTCGCTGGCTTCCTCACCAGTGGTGGCATTACTGTCTCGGCCGCTCAACAGCAGGATCCGGCTCCAGTAATGCACATCGTAATGGGCAGGCACCACAGCCAGCACCTTGCCTCCGGGCTTGAGGACCCGGTACACCTCGTCGATGATGGCACTCGGCTGGCCGGGTTCGTGGAGCAACCCTGTCAGGCACACCACGTCTATCGACGAGGTTTCCAGGGGCAGCGCCTTCGGGTCAGCGTGAATAAATGTTCCGGACAGACCGCGAAGCTGGAAGTTTCTCTGGATCAGGGACAGCTGGCCGAGGTAGCCACATACCGTGGTGACATCAGCTCCGGCAGCGGCATAATGCACCAGGTCCGACCCCAGGGCTGTTCCCAGCCCTAGCAGCTTTTCCCCCTGATGCTTGGAGAACTCGAGCAATGGGCACAGCCAGCGCCCCTGGCGCTGATGGCGAATACGCTCGATGGCGAGGTACCACTGCAGGCTGAGGGGCTCGGGAGAGTCGTGATCGATGCGCAGGGGGCGAAGTGTTTCCTGGACGGCAAGAAGTTGGCCCAGGTTTTGCAGTGAGAGTAGATCGTCCGGACACGGCTCGTCTACAGGCGTCGTGGGGCCACGAGGGCCCTGTTCGCGATAGCCATCGTAAATGCGGAGCTGTCCAAAGGTGAGATCCGACATGCCTGGCGTTCCTTGCAAGGTTGACGCCGGGGCATCCTTCACCCGGCCTAATGGTCCACATAGTTGATCGCGGATAAGGAATCAATAGAAACTGCTTGTTCTAGCAGGGGGAGCGATAAATATGGTGGCACCGGCGAGGCGGGGGCTCTGGCACGTCCAGTAACTTGCGGGGGAAAGGGAAGGGAGCGTCCAATGGGGAATGGTCTGTGGCAGCGTCTTCGGTCGGTGTTTGCTCCTCGAGTCACCGAGGATGAGCTACAAAAACATCTTGAGGAAGTGCGCCAGCAGACACCGGTCCCGGTTTTCTGGCTACTTGGAAAAACCCAGAGTGGCAAGACCTCGATCGTCCGCTACCTAACAGGCGCTGAACGCGCCGAGATTGGCCGGGGTTACCGCCCTTGCACGCGATTTTCTAGCAAGTATTCCTTCCCTGCCGAGCAAACGCCACTCCTCGAGTTCCTCGATACCCGTGGACTCGACGAACCCGGTTACAATCCCGCCGAGGATATCGCGGCCTTCTCCAAGGAAGCCCACGTAGTGGTGGTCACTGTCCGATTACTCGACCACGCCCAGCAAACCATCCTCGAGACGCTCCAAAGAATCCGCAAGGCCTGGAACCGCCCGGTCGTGCTGGTAGTGACCTGCCTACATGAGGCCTACCCTCAGCAGCAGCATCAGCTTCCCTACCCGTTCGACCTGCAAGGCAACTCCGTGGAAGGGGCCCCTGCCCTGCCCTCCGCCCTGGTCGAGAGCCTGGCGGAGCATCGCCGCACTTTTACCGGCCTGGTCGATCGCGTTGTGCCCATCGATCTGACTCAGCCCGAGGAGGGCCTGAACGAACCAAACTACGGAGGTCCCCAGCTACGCGAGGTGCTCACCCAGGTACTTCCGGATGCTCAGGCTGGAACCTTGCGCGCCCTACTTGTGGCGCAGCGCGACCTGCAGGATTTATTCGCTCAGCGCGCCGCACCTACTATCGTTGCGTATAGCACGCTGGCGGGTACGGCTGGGGCGGTCCCCATTCCAGTGGTAGATCTGCTGCTGATCTCCGCGGTACAAACCCGGCTGGTCTACGACCTGGCCAACCTCTACGGTCAGCCCATGAGCCCGCAGCGCCTGGGTGAGTTGGCAGGTACCCTGGGGCTAGGGCTACTGGGACGCCACGCGGGTCGCTCACTGATCAAGGTGGTGCCGGGTCTCGGCTCTGTGGTGGGCAGTGTGGCCGGGGGTGCTCTGGCAGCCGCCTCCACGTATGCCCTGGGTAAGGCACTGGTCTACTATTACCAGGCCGTTCTCGAGGGGCACGTACCCGACCCTGCCCGACTCCGGAAGTACTATCAGGACCAGGTCAACGTCGCCGAAGCGTCCTTGAACCGGCTGCGTGGAAAAACCAGTGGAGACACTCCATGAGTCGCTGGCGCATTGCCCTGGTTCTGGTCCTCATCTCGGTACCCATTTTCGTCTGGGCAGCGGTGGGGTCCTACTATCTCTGGTCGATTGGCTGGGGATTCTGGGCCTGGTGGCCGCTCATGGCCATGGTCATGCTGGGATATGGGCTGGCGTGGTACTGGCAGAGCAAGAAGCAGTTGCTCCGGCCCCCCGACTTTGAAGTGCCCGTCCAGTGGACCGATCGCGACCGCCAGGCGCTGCAGATTGTTCAGCGGCACGCTGAGGCCGGCGAGAAACTCTCGCTGGAGAGCATGGGTGACGCCTCCCTCTACCTCAAAACTGCCCAGGATCTGGCACGTGACCTGGCCGCGTTCTATCATCCCGGCGCCACGGATCCAACCGATTACCTGACTGTGCCGGAGTTACTTTCGGTGGTGGAGTTGGCCTCGCACGATCTGCGCAAACTCGTCGATGAGCACCTTCCTGGCGGGCACCTTCTGACAGTGCAGGACTGGAAACGCGCTCGAATGGTCCAGGACTGGTATCAGAGAGGATCCAACCTGTGGTGGACTCTCTCCGCCATATTCAATCCGCTGCAAACCGGTCTGCGATACATGGCCGCCCAGGCTGGCATCGGCACACCCATGCGCATGCTCCAGCAGAATCTGCTGCGCTGGTTCTACACTGCTTTCGTTCAGCGGATGGGACACTACCTGATCGAGCTGAACAGCGGCCGCCTGCGCGTCGGAGCCGATCGTTACCGCGAACTGGTAGATCAGCTGGCCAAACAGCAGAAGGTATCCGTCCTCGAAAAACAGGCAGCCGGTCCCTTTGCGCCAGGAACAGATGGCAGCAGCGATGCCTCTGATCAGATACAGCAGATCACGATCACGGTGATGGGTCAGACCAAGGTGGGCAAATCAAGCCTGATCAACGCGCTCCTTGGAGAGCAGCGCGCCCGCACGGGGGTGACTCCATCCACGATGGGCATCGATCGCTATGAGCTGATGACCCCCGGCATTCCGACCCGGTTGATCCTCAACGACACTGTGGGATACGGCCACCAGGGGCCGCGCGCCGACCAGGTCTCCCAGACAGCCGAGCTGGCCCGGCAGTCGGATCTGCTCTTTCTGGTGCTACATGCGCGCAACCCCGGCAGGCAAGCCGACCTCTCCCTGCTCGACCAGCTGAAAGCCTGGTTCACCGCCCGTCCCGAGGTGAAGGTTCCTCCGGTGATTGCGGTAATCACCCACGTTGATCTTCTTTCTCCAATGATGGAGTGGAATCCCCCCTACGACTGGGTGGGCGGTACACGCCCCAAGGAAAACAGCATCCGGGAAGCCGTGGTAACTGTCCGCGAGCAACTCGGCGAGCGTCTCGTTTCGGTCGTGCCAGTCTGTACTAGCCCGGGCAAGGAGTATGGCATCGAGGATGCCCTATTACCCGCTGTGGCCAACTGGCTGGATGAACTCCAGGGTGTAGCCCTGCTTCGCGCCCTGAAAGCCGAGGCCGACCGCGATCGCATGGTGCGCGTGTTTCGCCAGTTGATGGCCAGCGGGAAATTCGCCGCCGAACGCCTGTGGGATGCAGCAGGATCTTGACAGCCGAGCCGGATCCATCCCTAATACAATCACCCAGTCGGCCACTGGGCTCGATCCCACCTGACCTTGTCCATTCAAGGAGTTTGCAGTGTCTCACCCCACCTCTCGTTCTGATGCGGGGACGCGTCGGGACTTTCTGGCTGCTTCGGCCGCAGGCCTTGCTGGGGCCGCCGCCCTGGTTCCCACCGTTCATGCCGCTGGT
Source organism: Gemmataceae bacterium (assembly GCA_046350255.1). GTDB lineage: Bacteria > Planctomycetota > Planctomycetia > Gemmatales > Gemmataceae > CALDUY01. Next base: position 80,881 of record JAXMAV010000006.1, on the reverse strand, counting down.
AGTGATGTCCTCAAGGTTGGCCTGATTGGTTGCGGCGGACGTGGTACCGGAGCCGCTACCCAGGCCTTGCGCGCCGATCCCAACACCCGGCTAGTGGCCATGGGCGATATGTTCCCAGATCGGCTGCAGCTGAGTCTGCGGCAACTCAAGGGCGATGATGAGATTTCCAAGCGGGTCGATGTGAAGCCCGAATCCACCTTCGTCGGTTTCGATGCCTACAAGCAGGTGATCAAATCGGGCGTGGACGTGGTGCTGCTGACCGCCCCGCCGGGCTTCCGTCCGATCCACCTCCGCGCAGCGGTCGAAGCTGGCAAGCATATCTTCTGCGAAAAGCCCATGGCGGTCGATGGCCCCGGGGTGCGCTCGGTGATCGCCACCTGCCGCGAGGCGAAAAAGAAGAACCTGGCCGTGGTGGCTGGATTCTGCTGGCGATATCACAAGGGCAAGCGCGAGACGATGAAGCGCATCCATCAGGGCGCTATCGGAGACATCGTGGCCTTGCAGTGTACCTACAACGCTGGTGCGCTGTGGCACCGGCCGCGCGAGAAGGCCTGGGACGACATGACCTGGCAGCTCCGCAACTGGCTCTACTTCACCTGGCTTTCTGGCGATCACATCGTCGAGCAGGCTTGTCATTCGATTGACAAGATGATGTGGGCCATGAAGGATGAGCCTCCGGTGAAGGCCAACGGAACCGGTGGCCGCCAGGTCCGGGTCGAGCCCGAGTTCGGTCACATCTTCGATCATCACTCGGTCGTTTACGAGTGGAAGAACGGCGTGAAGATGTTCCACACCTGCCGTCAGCAGAAGGGGTGCCACAACGACGTGAGCGACTATGCCTTTGGCACCAAAGGTGTGGCCAATATCATGGGGCACCGAATCACCGGCGAGAACCCCTGGGTGCATCGAGCCAAACGCGGCGACCGCGCCGAGGACATGTACCAGAACGAACACGACGAGTTGTTCGCCAGCATTCGCTCCGGGAAGCCGATCAACGACGGTGACTGGATGACCCAGAGCACCATGGCGGCGATCCTTGGTCGGATGTCGACATACACCGGCCAGGAGATTACCTGGGAGATGGCGATGAACTCCAAGGAGGATCTCTCTCCTCCGAAGTATGACTTCGGCCCGCTTCCGACCCCGCCGGTGGCCAAGCCTGGCGTCACTCAGTTCAGCTGATCCAGCAAGTGACCACGGCCTGCCCTTCCCTGGGGCTCTCCAGGAGACGGGCAGGCCGTCAGTTTTTTCTGATCGACTTCCACCTGGAGATAGATCTTCTGTACGATGATCTTTAAACGCTGGGAGGATGATCACCTGGCAGCATCAAGGCACAGGAGGTGCCAGCATGGGACGGTCCGAGCCGCCTCGCATGGCCATTCTGGGAGCCGGTCCGGTAGGGCTTGAGGCTGCGCTTCATGCCTCGAAGGCGGGGTTCCTCTTCCGGGTCTATGAGCGAGGCAAGATCGGCGAGAATCCCCGCCACTGGGGCCATGTGCGCCTGTTTACGCCCCTTGGGATGAATGTGTCTCCACTCGGGCGGGCCGCACTTCAGGGTATGAATCCGCGGGAGCCCTTGCCAGGCGATCAAGAAATCCTCACCGGGCGCGAGTATGTAGCCAGGTACCTGGAGCCACTGGCGCAGTCCCCTGCCCTGGCGAGTCAGATCGAAACTGGTGTGACTGTCCTGGCAGTAGGTCGGAAGGGAATGCTTCAGGAAGAGTTACTCCCCGACGCGAAACGAGCCGGCCATCCCTTCCGCCTACTTCTCCGCGGGGCCGATGGTAAAGAACGCGTCGAGGAAGCCGACATAGTTCTTGACTGTACAGGCACTTATCCGCATGGTCGCTTTCTGGGCGATGGAGGCATCCCCGCCGCTGGTGAACTGTCGGCGCGGGGTCAGATCCTGTGCGGACTCGAGGATATTCTCGGCGAGAAGGCCAGTCACTTTGCTGACCGCACCACACTGGTGATAGGCGGAGGCTTCTCCGCAGCCACCTCAGTGGTGCTGTTGGCCCAGCTGGCGAAAAAGCACCCTTCCTCGTGGATTGTCTGGCTGGCTCGCCGCAGTGGATCGCAGCCAGTCCGTCGGGTCATGAACGATGCTCTACGTGAACGGGATCTGCTGGCTGCTCGCGCTAATTCCCTGGCAACCCGGGGTGAAGGACATGTGGAGTTTCACCCGGGTACCTGGGTCGAATCGGTCGAGCAGGAAAAGGATGGTCTGACGGTCCATGCCCGCGTGGGATCCACTCTCCGCCGCTGGACGGTGGATCGCATCATCGCCAACGTCGGGTATCAACCCGATCGTCGGCTTCTGAGCGAGCTGCCGGACAACGAACCGAACTACTTCGTCCTGGGAATGAAAAGCCTGGGACGTTCGTCCAACTTTCTCCTGCAGGAGGGCTTCGCCCAGGTTCGTGAGGTTTTCTCCCAGCTCACTGGCAAACCCGAAACCTCCTACCACCGAGCAGGGCGATGAATCCAATCTGTGAGACAGTCCTGGTAACCGGAGGCGCCGGCTTCATCGGTCAACATCTCGTGCAGTTACTTGTACAGCGGGGCAATCGGGTGCGCGTGCTCGACCAGCGCCGCCCTTCCGATGCAGGCCACACTGTCGAGTGGATTGTGGGAGACATTCGCGATCGCGATTGCGTCCGAAAGGCGGTCCAGGGGTGTCACCTGGTCTACCATCTGGCGGCCAACCCGCAGCTATGGACCTGGCCGAAAAAGCAGTTTCGCGAGGTGAATTATCTGGGAGCCGTGCAGGTGATGGAAGAAGCGTTGCAGGCGGGCGCCCGACGCATCCTTCACACCAGCACCGAAAGCATTCTCACGCGGTCGCGCCAGGTTACCCCCATTCAGGAAGACCAGGTGGTCCCACCCCACGATGTGATCGGCCCTTATTGTCGGTCGAAATACCTGGCGGAGCGCCACGCGTTTGCCCTGGCCCGGCGGGGGGCCCCTATCGTGATCGTGAACCCGACGCTACCCGTGGGCCCTGGCGACGAGGGTCGCTCACCGCCGACACAGATGATGCTTGATTTTTGTCGAGGCAAACGCCGGGAGTACCTGGACGCGGAACTGAACCTGATCGACGTGCGTGACGTGGCCCTGGGAATGATTCGTGCCATGGAAGTTGGCCACCCGGGACGTAGATACCTGCTAGGGCACGAAAATCTATCTATTCGCGAGGTTTTTTGCAGGTTGGCCCTGCTCACGGGACTGCCCGAACCGCGCTGGCGCGTACCGTTTGTAGTGGCCCTGACCGCCGCCTGTTTCAGTGAGATCGTGGCCGATGTCTGGACGCGAACCATCCCGGCCGCCACCTTGACCGGAGTGCTGCTGACCAAGCGGCGGATGCACTTCGATGCCTCCCGCAGCCTCGCCGAACTGGGTCTGCAACCACGTCCCGTGGCCGAGTCGTTCCAGGATGCCCTGGCCTGGTTTCGAGAAAAAGGCTGGGTGGCACCCAGGTGATGCTCACCTCATCTTGCCAGGCCCCTACACTGCCCGTTAGACTAGGAAAGCTGTGACGGTCAGGAAGGCCCCCAGCCATCCCTTCATCAGGAAAGGACTTCCGTGAGCGGAGTGATTCCAAGCCCACTGGACCTGTCGTCTGAGGTGGGACCCAGGCCTTCTGTCCACCAGGCGGTGCGCGAAGCGCGCGATAAACTCCTCTCCCTACAGCGGGATGATGGTCATTGGTGCGCGGAACTCCAGGGCGACACCATCCTTGAATCGGAATACATCCTTCTGCTGGCCTTCCTTGGCGAGGAAGGCAGCGAGGTAGCGCGGAAGGCAGCCGCCTACATTCTCCGCCAGCAGCAGGCCGATGGCACCTGGAGCAACTATCCCGGCGGACCGATTGAGGTCAGTGTGTCGGTCAAGGCGTACTTCGCCCTGAAACTGACAGGCCACGATCCCGAAGCCCCTTACATGCAGGTCGCGCGGAAGCGCATTCTCGAGGCTGGCGGCGCGGAGCGCTGCAACAGTTTCACGAAGTTCTACCTCGCACTCCTGGGACAGATTCCCTACCACAACTGCGCCTCGGTCCCTCCGGAACTGGTGCTCCTTCCTCGCTGGGCCTACATCAATCTGTATGCCATGTCGAGCTGGACCCGCACCATCGTTGTGCCGCTAAGTATCTTCTCGGCCTGCAAACCCGTACGAAACCTATCATCTGAGCAAGGGATTCGTGAGCTGTTCGTGGGCGATCCGGCCCGTCCCATCTGGCCCACCCCGCCGAAAGGTTGGATCTCCTGGACCAACTTCTTCCTCGGTGTGGACTGGCTGTACAAACGGGTCGAAGGCTTCCTGGGTCCCCTGCGCCGAAGGGCCATCCGCCAGGCGACCGCCTGGATGCGCGAACGCCTGGTTGATTGCGATGGGTTGGGGGCCATCTTCCCTCCGATGGTGTACACCATTGTCGCCCTGAAATGTCTGGGAGTGGCCAGCGACGATCCTGAATTGGTGGAAGCGCGCCGGGTGCTCGACGAACTCATCATCGAGGAAGATGACACGGTTCGACTTCAGCCCTGTTTCTCGCCAGTATGGGATACCGCGCTAACCCTGAACGCCCTGGCGGAGACCGGCCTGCGCCTTGGCGACCAATCTATCGACCGCGCGGTGGAATGGCTCCTGGCCCGAGAGGTTCGCAAGAAGGGCGACTGGAGTGTGACCAACCCTCGCCTGAAACCGGGCGGCTGGTTCTTCGAGTATCGCAACGAGATCTACCCGGACACCGACGATACCGCAATGGTGCTCCTGGCCCTGGCCCGGCTCGATGCCCTTCGGTCCCCCCAGGTAGCCGGTGCATGCGACCGGGCCTTGCAATGGCTGATCGCCATGCAGAACCAGGATGGCGGATGGGCGGCCTTCGATCGCGATATCAACCGCGAGATCCTGACCCGGGTGCCGTTTGCGGATCACAACGCCATGCTGGATCCGAGTTGTCCCGATATCACCGCCCGGGTACTCGAGGCGCTGGGAGCGCATGGCCGACGTTGTTCGGAACCAGCCATGCAACGCGCTATCCGCTTTATCGAGCGGAACCAGGATGAGCGGGGCTGCTGGATTGGGCGCTGGGGTGTCAATTACCTCTACGGCACATGGCAGGTGTTGCTGGGACTGCAGGCGGTGGGCTACGACATGCAGGGGCCGGTGGTCCGTCGAGCCGTGGCCTGGCTGGAATCGGTTCAGCAGGAGTGCGGCGGCTGGGGCGAAACCTGCGCAAGCTACGACGCTCCCGAGTTAGCGGGCCAGGGAACGCCGACCGCCTCGCAAACCGCGTGGGCCTTGCTGGCCCTGCTGGCCGCTGGCGATCCGGATCGTCCCTCGATCCGTCGCGGCGTGCAGTATCTGCTGCAAACCCAGCAATCTGACGGTGGTTGGGTGGAAGAACCGTTCACCGGCACCGGGTTCCCACGGGTGTTCTATCTCAAATATCACTATTACTGCCTCTACTTCCCTCTGCTTGCCCTGGCCCGTTTCCAGGGCAGCCACGAGGAGACGCGCGCATCCATTGCACGGAAGATCGCATTCACCGGATATACAACGGCGTGAGGCCGGAAGGAGCTACGACCCATGCGCTATCCCCTGAGCCTGACTACGAGCATGGCAGGCTACATCGTCAAGAAGAAGGTATCGCGCGAGAAGCGCTACCCGCTAGTCTTCATGCTGGAACCGCTTCATGCCTGTAACCTCACCTGCACCGGATGCGGCCGCATTCGTGAATACTCCACCTCGCTGAAAGACAGACTCTCCGTCGAAGAGTGCCTGGCTTCAGTCGACGAGGCCGGCGCGCCCATCGTAAGCATCTGTGGCGGCGAGCCGCTCATCTATCCGGAAATCGGCACGCTGGTGAAGGGTATCCTGCAGCGGCGCAAGCACATCTACCTGTGCACGAACGGCATGTTCATCAAGAAGCGGCTGCATGAGTTCCGCCCGACGACGCGCATGTTCTTTAATGTTCACCTCGACGGTCTGGAGGAAACGCACGACCGAGCCGTGGAGAGACAGGGCGTCTTCAAGGCCGCTGTCGATGGCATCATCGCCGCGAAGAAGGCCGGATTCCTGGTGTGCTCCAACACCACCATCTTCAAGGAAACCGACCTGGGTGAGATCGACCGCCTGTTTGCATACCTCACTCGCCTGGGGGTGGACGGCTTCCTGGTCGCTCCGGCGTATGGCTACAGCGCGGTGCAGGAGACCAACCCCGATGGCGCCGCCGAGATCTTCCTGACGCGCGAGGAAATTCGCGCCAAGTTTCAGCAGGCCACTCAGCTGTTCAAGAAGTATCGGATGATGTCGTCACCCGTCTATCTCGAGTTCCTTTCTGGAAAGCGCGAGCTGAGTTGCACAGCCTGGGCCAGTCCCACGCGCAACATTCGCGGTTGGAAGGGCCCCTGCTACCTGATCACCGATCAGCACCACGACAGTTTCCAGGACCTGATGGAAAATACCGAGTGGAGTAACTATGGCCCCGGGAATGATCCGCGCTGCGACCACTGCATGATGCATTGCGGCTTCGAGACGACTGCTGCCCTGGGTGTGAACGCGAAACTTGGCGACAGCCTGAAGACGCTGGTGTGGCAGCTGACTTGATCGCCATCCTGTTCGCACTCCACCGCGAGGCGCGCCCGTTTCTTGCTAACAGACGATCCTGGCGGAGCGTCGGCACCGGGATGTGGCAAGGCCCGGGGTCGATTGTTGTGATGGTAACCGGCATGGGAAGCGAGGCCACTCGTCAGGCTCTTTCTTTCCTGGAAGATAGAGCAGGCAAACCAGACCGGGTAATCTCGGCTGGCTTTGCCGGCAGTTTGGACGAATCCCTTCGCATCGGCGCTCTGGTGCAGGCCGATGTCGTGGTTGCTGGCACTGACAAGTGGAAGCTTCCAACCACACCTGTGCAGCTGGGGAACGCCGTTCGCCTTGTCACCACCTCAGTGCCAGTTCTCGGACGAGCTGAGCGTGATCAGCTGCGCGAAACCATGCACGCGCAGGTGGTGGATATGGAGACTGCCACGATAGCCTCCTGGTGCGAGGAGAGGACCATACCGCTAACTTCACTCCGGGTGATCTCCGATGATTACCAGTCACCCTTGCCAGAAGAGATACCCCAGTTTGCCAGGGGTGAATCGATTCGAGTGGGTCGGTTGCTGGTGTGTGTCTTCAAACGACCGGGATTGATACGGGATCTGGTCCGGCTGGGACGAGATAGTAAGAGGTGCGCAATCAGGCTGAGCGACGGATTGCATCAGCTACTGGAGCAGTTCCACTCAGGTTGCCGAGGCGAATGAGGCCGCGTGCTCGCCAGCGATGTGAAGGATCTCTGAGCGGTTGCGGCCCTGTTTCTTGGCGAAGGAAAGCGCCTTGGCCGCGAGTTCCAGCATGGCGGTGAGATCAACGTCGGAGTTGACGTCGGCCACGGCAAAACCCAGCGAAGCCGTGATAGAGATCTCATGTTGCAGGTAGCGGATGGGGGTGTGAGCTACCATTTCACGAATGCGTTCGGCCAGGGCGTGCGCACCATCTGCGTTGGTTTCGCGGGCGATTACCAGGAACTCCTCGCCCCCAACTCGACCCACGGAATCGACTTCCCGCACGGTGGAGGAAAGGATGCGAGCCAGACCTTTCAGTACCTCATCCCCGCCGGTGAGGAGGTACTGGGTATTGATGTTCTTGAAGAAGTCGAGGTCGATGTAGCCGAGTGCAAATGGACTGGGATAGCGGGCATGGCGGCGAACCTCGAATGCGGCCAACTCATCCATGGCCCTGCGATTGAACAGCCCCGTAAGGGGATCGGTCAGAGCCAGGCGCTCCAGCTCGCGGGCTCGCTGTTCGAGCAGCTGGTTAGCTTCCTGCAGTTCGGCTGTGCGCGCAGCGACCCGACGTTCGAGGTCGCGATTGAGTTCCTGCAGCTCGTGCAGCAGCTGTTCTCGTTTTCGTTCGAGGAAGTATTTGTCGGCGGCGTTACGAAGGATGTTCAGAAGTTCTTCGGTGCGCCAGGGTTTGAGCAGGTAGTGATAGACGTGGCCGCGGTTGATGGCGTCCACGGCATCTTCCAGCTCGCTGTACCCCGTCATGAGAAGACGAATCGTTTGTGGGGAATGAGCACGGGCCCACTCCAGAAGTTGGACCCCCGTTCGACGCGGCATTTGTTGATCGGAGAGGAGAATTGCGATAGAACGGGACTTTAGGGTGGCCTCGGCAATCTCCGCGCTGGAAGCCGTTAGCACCTCATAATAGGGGGCAAGCAACGCCTGGAGCGTTGGGAGGATGTAGGGTTCATCATCGACCACTAATAAGGTGCAGCGTTCCTGAGTCATCAAGGCCTCCCATGGCGCACCAGGGCCATATGATAAAGATATAGCTCATTCCTGAATGCCGGGGAGGAATCGAACGTCAAAAGATAGAGGAAGCAAAGAGAGAGTGGCGGAAGAGAAACAGGAAGACGGATTGAGACTGGATCTGAATCGAACTGTGGTCAACGGCAACTTTCCGATAATAAATCTTGATCTCGCTCCAGCCGCTCTTTACAATGCAACCCGCACGCAAGGAATAGAAGGTGAAACCCTTCCAGGACGAAGCCCTTCCGGATGGAATCGGAACCGGGGCTCGCTAGCAAGCCTGGCGACATCTCCCGGGAACAAATCAAAGGATTGATACGTAGCTGATGTGTGGGGATTGAGGATGACAACATCCTTCTACCCCAACGCAACGCTTTGCAGGAAACAGCGCCGAACTGATTCCGAACCGCGCCGCCGCGAGACGCTCCCAAGAGGACACTCCGTGCCAGTGCGCGACTCGAACGGTCCCGGCGATTTTTTGTTTCCTGGTTGAGGTCATTGTCATCCTGCCAGGGTCTGTTGGCGCTCGGCGCTGACTCGAAGAGGCGACCCTGGTTCGACACTGACCCTGCCCAATCATCTTCCTGTACCAGGGGGAAGATGGTTACCACAGTCTCTCTCTCGTTGCTCTGGGTTATCAAGCCTCTAGCTGTGGGGAAAGATATGGCCATCAAGACGCGACGCCGCAAGCGCCAGCCCGCTCCCGAGGAACAGTCGGCCGTGACGCCGACCACCATCTTCTCCTCGGATTTGCTGACCCCGGAAGAGGAGCGTGAACTTCTCGCCGAATTCTGGGAGAACAAGAGTGAGCTGGTCCGAGTGCTGATTCGCCAGTTCCCCCGCCTTCGCCAGCATCGCCCGTCTCTGGAACCCTGGCCGATGGCCCAGTTTATCCGGGAGCACTGTAACGAGGATACTCGCACCACCGCCACCATCCGACGACTCTCCGACCGCTACGTTCATCTCAAGCACCGCCTCGCTTCCGCCAATATCCGCCTGGCTGCTCACGTCGCCAAACGATTCCGCCATCACGCTCTCTCCTACGCCGATCTGCTTCAGGAAGCCGTGTGCGGTCTCATGCAGGCCATCGATCGCTTCGATGTAAGCCATGGCACCCGTCTGGCTACCTATGCCACCTGGTGGATTCGCCAGACGCTGCAGATTGCGGTCGCTCGTCAGAGTCACCTGGTCAGCCTGTCTCCACACCACCTGCAAGAACTCGGTCTGTTGCAGCAGGAGTCCGAGGCCCTGGCTCATGGTGGCAAGCATTTGCCCAGCCCCCAGGAGCTGGCTTCGCGCACGGGCTCGAGCCTGGAACACCTAACGCACTTGCAGACCGCCACTCGCACTCCGGTTTCTCTGAACGCGGTCCTCGACGATGACAGCGATTTCAAGCTCACCGAGGCGATGCCGGACAACGACTCCACCACATTGCGACAGAACTCCGAACGTCAAGAAGCGCTGCATTTCCTGATGGAAAACCTGCGCCCCCGGGAACGCAAGGTGCTCGATCTGCGCTTTGGCCTGACCGGTAATGGCACCCACAGCCTTCGCCAAATCGGCCATCTGCTGCGTATCAGTAAGGAGCGCGTGCGTCAGATCCAGAACCGAGCGCTGGAAAAACTGCGTGCCTCCGCCGAACGAGTCGGTTGGGAACCCAGCCTTCTCCTCGGCTAAGAGCTGTGTGGTTATCTGACTGCTACATACAAAAGGGAGGCGACGTTTTTCGACGTCGCCTCCCTCGTTTTGTGCCTGCACGCACCCGGGCTACTTGCCGGCAGTGAACAACCCGGCGATCTCGGCATCGCTGAGTTTTTCCTTGCCATGACCCGCATCAATCACCAGCGCCTTACCGCTCGGGGTCACCCAGACGATGTAGTTACCCAGACCGTAAACGCGCTTCAGTGCCGGATGCTTCTCCAGGAGTTTGAAGTACGCCTCGGACATCGCTTTAACCACGACGGCCTCCGTCTTTTCCGTGAAGCCCTCGTCGATCCAGACGCCTCCCACCTCCAGACAGGTGCGCCCGGCCACTGTTTTCACCGCAGCACGTTCGGTGCGAGTGGCCTCTCGCAGGCCCCTCATCTGCAGCGTCAAATCGACGCCAAACTTGCCCGTGGTCAGGCCATTCTTGTCGCGACGAGCGAACAACTCGCGGGCTCGGTCGTAGTCATCCTTGCGATCGATGGCGGCGGACCGGCTGCTAATACCTTTGCCGTCCTTTTCCTTGCCTTCCCCGCGCAACTCTCCGTCAGCCAGGCTTTCCCGTTTCTTGATACGCTCATCCATGCTGTTCTTGGCCAGGTCGAGCACGGGCTTCGCCGCTGGACCAGAAGCTGGCCGTCCAGCCCCCCCGCCACCCACGCCGCCTAGCAGCAGTCCCGGAGGAACCGGTAAGCCACCACCTCCAGCCAGAGGAACCGGGCGCGGCCCACCCACCGGTGCCGTCGGAATCGGGCCATCGGGAACGATCAGGTAGCTGGTATAGGGAGTGGTGATGCCATACTTCTTGGCCAGGACGATCACCTCGTCCTTTAGCTCCTTCTTTTCTCCGTTGATGCGAATCTGGTCGAGGAGATACCCCACCTTGCGTCGCGCCCACAGTGGTTCGACGAACTCGCGGGCGTCGTCGGTCTTCTCCGGGAAGGAGTACTCGTAGACAAACTCCCGATCCTCCTTGCCCACCTTCCCCGTCAGCTTGATGGCCGAGGCGCCCTTCCCGTTGAACCGCCCCATAACCACGAGCTGGCTGCCGGTGAACAGGTCGGGCAGTTCGGGAGGATAGGTTTCCTCCAGTCGAATATCGCCAGTGGTGGCCAGCTTGAGATTGGTGAGGACAGGGCTCGACATCTTGCTGTACAGGCTTTCGACCTTTGCGGCGATGTTCTCTTCCGGACGCACGTAGGTTGCCAGAGCACGGGTGTTGTCCGCCAGTCGGTCGAGTAGCGCGGCATTCACGTCGTTACCCACCCCGAAGGTGAAGATGCGCGTGTGGTTCGAGTTCTTCGCCACCACGGATTCGTAGATGCGGTCAGCGTTGGTTTCCCCAATAGTCGGCTGTCCGTCAGTGAAGAAGACCACAGTGAAGGGACGGTCGCCGCTGGCTGGGCGTAGTTTCAGAGCCGCTTCCAGGGCGGGAAGAATGGCCGTTCCTCCGGTCGACTCCAGTTCATCCACCCATTTACGCGCCTTCTTGATCTGGTCAGGGGCGGCGTCGAGGAGCTTCTCTTCGAAGGAGTTCACCGCAGTGGCGAACGAGATCAGATTGAACCGATCCTTCGCACCCAGTTGATCAAGACAGTAACGTAGCGCCTTGCGTGCCTGCTCCATCTTCTCGCCGCGCATGCTTCCCGAGACGTCCATCACGAACACCATGTCCTGGGGAATGCGTTGAGACTCGCCCAGACTGAAACGAGGAGAGATAAGCAGTGTGAAGAAGCCCTTCTCGCTGGGAAGGGGCCGGTGCGTCAGGGCGGTCAGGCCGATGTCGTCCTTCCCAGTGGAATAGAAGAGCTGGAAATCGCGGTCGAGGGCCGCCTGGTTTTTCTCGAAGGCAACCTTGACCTCGCGATCCGAGACACGATTGAGCGTCAGAGCGTGCGAGGGACTGTAGACATTGATCACACCGTGCTGCGATTTCACCGTGGCGGTGATCGAGAACTTTTCGAGGGTCTGCACGGCTCGGCCATCGGTTTTCAGCGGGTAGATGTATTCGATGAGCTTTCCGTCCTTGGGAGCGACAGCGGAGTAACGCACCGCCACCTTTTGATCTCCCTTGGCGGGCACCGGGAATACACGCATGCGCAGGAGATTGTGGCCCATGTACTCGAGCAGGCCAGGGTCCTGAGTGCGTCGAACGATCGAGGTGTAAATCTCCCGGGCCTTCTCGGCCTCGACGAGTTCACCCCGGGTCTCCTTGCCATCGACCCACATGGTGAAGCGATCTACCGAAGCTCCCTTGGGTACGGGAAACACATAGGTGGCTTCGAGGGGGCGATGCGTGTGGTTGCGGAAGGTTTGCTCGACCCGGGTCTGAGCGACCTGGTCCTCGATGGTGATCGACACCTGGTGGTCCACCATGGCCAGGGGCGGTAGGGATTTCTCTTCGGGAATGAGGAGGCCCGCAGCCCTGGCAGGCGAGAGTGCCACCAGAAGGGCCAGCACGGTGAACAGCAACCGTCGCATGGCTTGTTCCTTTCGTAGAGATACAGAGAGAAGTGGCGGGGGTTCCTCTATATCGACGAGGGAGCAACCAGCACGGATTGGAAGTGAAAGCAAGACACCGACGTCGGGTTGATCTGTTATCGTGCAGGGATGGTTCGACTCACCCAGGCCCCGCACGGTCCAGGTTGCGAACCACTCCACCCACGATAACAGGTCAATCCCAACGTCGGTGCTCTGTTCCGGAGAGTCCGACCGAGGCTTAGTTGCCGACCTGGCGAAGCACCAGAAGGATCTGTAACTTGCCTGCTTCCAGCGGCTTGCGTGATTCGAGGAACGTTTTCAGCTCGGCAGGGCGGGAGCGGTTCGAGGGTAGCTGTGCGGCGTAGGCAGTGTGGCCGGTTTCAGCTCCTGGACGGGGCACACCCTGCCCCTCCAGAGCAGCTACCACCTCGATCTGCGTTTGCTCGTGCAGCGGCTTACGAATGTCGAGTCCGCTCTTCCGAGGAGTACCCGGCCGGGATACCAGCGGGTCGAGCCCAAGCAGTGCCTGCAGCTCCCCTCGGTCCCATCGCGACAGATCCTTGACCACGAAGGCGCCTTCCAGGGAATCAGTCGGGGCCAACTCTTGAAGGAGAGCAGTCAAATCGGCCGGGGTGACATTCTCCAGGTAGACGGCCACATCAGTCCGAAGTGTCGTCTTGCGAAGCCGAGTGACGGTGGCTGGATCGACTAGAAGTTTGACCTGATGATTGGCTAGCAGGGCCTGCACCCGATCCAGCGCCTTGCGACTGTCGCGCGTCGTCAGCTCGATCCGGGTCGTCTTCAGCCCGGCGAGTCGGACCTCCAGCGTCTTCCGGGAGGCAGGCTGGCTCAGGTCGGTCAATCGACCGATGGTGGGTAGGTCGAGTTCAACCTTCTCGAATTTGTTGACGCCATCAGAACCGTTGGCCGCCAATATCCCTTCCTCGGGCTTCCGGGGGGTGTCGTTGCGAGGCGGGACCTTTTGCGATCCCGACCCACTCAGATTTTGTTCGGAAGCCGGCGGGTTGACTCCCGCAACGGGGACGTCAGTCTCCTTGCCCGGGGTAGTGTTTCGCACCACGGCGGAGGACACGGAGGGAGGATTGGTTCCGAGATCCTCGGGTTTGTTCACCGCCACGCTACCACCCAGGTCACCCGGGCCTTCACGATTGGTGTGGAGGAAAAAGGCACCCAGTCCGACTGCCAGAAGTACCAAAGCTGCGGTGGCCAGGCTGACCCACACCGAGTAACGCCGAGGCGGTGTGGCCGGCACCACCCGGCGCTGCGGCCGAAGGCCCGTACGATTGATTTCGCTGACAATGCGGGATGACAGATCCACAGGAATGGCGGGAGCGCTCAGGCGCCGCAGCTGGCTGGCATCCGATTCGAGTCGCACCAGTAGCTCGCGGGCTTCCCCGTTGCGTTCGAGCAGGACGAACAGCTGACGACGCTGATTGGCATTCAGCTCACCATCAACGTGGGCTGTCAGCAGCTCGAGTTCCTGGGGGGTAAGCATGAGTCACCTGTTCTTCCCTAGCTTTCGGGAGCCGATCCCGGTGCCTATTTCTCTTCCTGTTCAAGCATTTCTCGCAGCTCGAGGCGAGCACGATGGAGCCTGCTGCGGATGGTTCCGATGGGAACGCCGAGCGTCTCTGCAATATCCTCGTACTTTTGTCCCTCGAGTTCCTTCATCACCAGCACGGTGCGGTGCTCCGCAGAAAGACGGGCCAGGGCCCGATGCAACTTGCGCTCCTCTTCTGCTTGCTCGATCGCGTGGCCAGGTCGATTCAGCTCAGATGGATCGGCTGGCTCGGCGAGGTTCTCCCCGTTGCGATCGGGGATGCGGATGAGCACCCGCTTCTTCCGTTTGAGGCTGATGGCCGTATTGACAGCAATTCGGTACAGCCAGGTGAAGAATAGCGAATCACCCTTGAACGAGTCGAGCGATTGGTAGGCACTGAGAAAGGCTTCCTGGACCACGTCCAGGGCGTCCTCCGCGTTGTCTACCAGACGGTACACCGTGTTGAACAGGCGGTCCTGGTAGCGGCGCACTAGCTCGCCAAAGGCAGAAGAATCTCCTGCCAGGCTCTCCGCGATCAGGTCATGGTCGTCTGCACTCACGGACGTCTGAGCCTTGGACGCAGGTCGAAAGTAGATGGTTCCCGGTTCCTACGATTCTAGTGCGATTCATGATGCCAGATTGGGATGGGAGTGTCAAAATGTTCCACGTTGCCCTCCTGATGAATGGGTGATCAGGTACCCCTGTAACCCCTACCTTGCCTCATTCCCCAACCTCACCAGGCTTCCAGGTAATCACACCGAGAACCTTTCTCGCTTCCGGTTCTCTCCATCTTGCAGTAACGTCGCCGATCCCAACCAATTACACCCCGAGGGTATCATGTCGAAGGCGTTGATCCATGCTCGTTCCAGCGCACGCCGCTTCGGGGGCCAACCGGAGGACTACCTTCCCATCCACGAGAAGATGGATTCCACGAAAAGCGCCTGTGCCGAAGTCACCCATCGCTGCGTGTTTCATTCGGCGTTCGGCATCTTTCTGGTGGAAGACATCTTCGGCCGGGTGTTGACCAACTCCGACGGCAAGGAAGTCTTCGTGCGTGACGTGGCTGAACAACACGTGCTCGAAGACCTCGGCTTCATCCCCAGTCTCAGCGACTGGCTGAAGGAGATGACTGCCAAACCCTGGATGCCCGGTGCGAAAACCATGCCGATCAAGATTGTCGAGTAAGTCTCTCCTGCCTCGCTTCTCTGAAGCGGCGTGCCCCCCTATCCTGTCTCGCTTCCCTTGTCACTTCCTAGCGGACAGTTGTATAGTGGGGTAATCACCCCATCAGGCAGGCAGGAGTGTGGCTGGAGTTATGGACAACACTACCATCGTCGTCCGGGGAGCGCGGGAGCACAACCTACGAAACGTCGATCTCGATTTGCCTCGGAACCAGCTGATTTGTTTCACCGGTGTATCTGGCTCCGGGAAATCCTCACTTGCCTTCGACACTCTCTATGCCGAGGGGCAGCGACGCTATGTGGAATCACTTTCTAGCTACGCACGCCAGTTCATGGGGCAGATGCAGAAGCCGGACGTGGATTATCTAGGCGGGCTGTCGCCGTCCATCTCCATTCAGCAAAAGACTGCCGGTCGGAACCCGCGTTCGACTGTGGGTACCATCACGGAGATACACGATTACCTGCGCGTGCTGTACGCCCGGGTAGGTCAGGGACATTGCCCCGCCTGCGAACGGCCCATCACAGCCCAGAGTCGTGAACAGATTCTACTTCGCATGTTGGCCCTGCCGGCAGGTACCCGCTTTCTGGTCCTGGCTCCAGTCATTCGAGGACAGAAGGGCGAATACCGCGACCTGTTCGCCGACATGCTCCGTCGAGGGTTCGTGCGGGCTCGGGTCGATGGCGAGGTTGTTCGCCTGAGCGATGATCTGAAGCTCGATCGCCGGATCAAGCACCACATTGAGATCGTGATCGATCGCCTGAAAGCGGACCCAGCGGGTCGAGGCCGGCTGGCCGAGGCGGTCGAGCAGGCCCTCAATCTGGGCGAGGGCAACTTGATCGTGGAGGTGGAGGCGGGCCAGGAAGCCGAGGCAGGCGACATCCTTTTCAGTGCCCACTATGCCTGCACGCACTGTAACCGCAGCTACGAGCCGCCCAGCCCGCAGCTGTTTAGCTTCAATAGCCCCCACGGCATGTGCCTGGAGTGTGATGGCCTGGGTGCCCGCTACAGTTTTGATCCCGATCTGCTCATTCCCGATCCTGCGCTGAGCTTTTATCAAGGGGCGATCCCGCTGGTGGGTCCGCTGCGCGGCATGGGACGGTGGCGCAAACATCTATACCAGGGAGTGGCCGACACCCTGGGAATCAATCTCAAAACCGCCTGGAAGAAGCTGCCCGCGGAACATCAGCAGTGGTTACTGCACGGCTCGGGCGACCGACATATCACCTACCAGTGGAAGCAGCGCAACGGGGCGGTCTGGAAGCATGGCGGGAAGTGGGATGGGATCGTCCCCGACCTGATGAGTCAGTTCAAGAAGGTGACCGCTGGCCCACGCCGGATGCAACTCGAAAAGTACATGCGAGTGATGCGCTGCCCCTCCTGCCAGGGCGCGCGCCTCAATGAGCAGGCCCGGGCAGTGCGAGTTGGTAACCGGACGTTGGTAGAAGCCTGTGCAATGCCCGTGGGCGCGCTGGGTGAATGGCTTCGCACCGAAGGCCCACTCGAGCAGGCCCTCACTCCGCTTCAACTCACCATCGCGGGGGAAGTGCTTAAAGAGCTACGTGGTCGTGTCGGCTTCTTGCTCAATGTCGGTCTGCACTACCTCACTCTCGATCGTAGTGCCCCTACCCTTTCCGGTGGCGAGGCCCAGCGCATTCGCCTGGCGGGACAGATCGGTTGCGGGCTCGTCGGCGTCCTGTACATACTCGATGAACCCTCCATCGGCCTGCATCCGCGCGATAACGAACGTCTCCTCCGTTCGCTGGAAAGCTTGCGCGACATGGGAAACACCGTGCTGGTCGTGGAGCACGATGAGGACACCATGCGGGCTTCGGACTACCTTGTCGATTTCGGGCCCGGCCCGGGAGTGCGCGGGGGCGAAGTGGTGGTGGCCGGAAGCTATCAGGAGGTGGTGCGTCACCCCACCAGTCTTACTGGTGCCTACCTGTCGGGCAAAAAGTCGATCGAGATTCCTGCTGCCCGTCGGCCGCGCACCGACCGAAAGCTCACCATCGTGGGGGCGCGCCATCACAATCTCAAGAATGTAACCGTCGAGGTTCCCCTTGGTCTGTTCGTGTGTGTCACAGGGGTTTCTGGCTCGGGGAAAAGCTCGCTGGTCAACGACATCCTCCGCGAAGGGCTCCGTACCCGGCTCGCGAGCGGAAGTATTCGGGAGGAAGAAGCACCCGAGGACGACCTTGAGAGCCACGAGGTCGGCAGCCACGATCGCATTGAAGGTGTCGAGAGTATCGACAAGGTGATCGACATCGATCAGACGCCCATCGGCCGTACTCCGCGAAGCAACCCGGCAACCTACATCAAGGTGTTCGATGAGATCCGGGCGCTGTTCGCACAGATGACCGAGTCAAAGGTGCGCGGTTATCAGCCGGGCCGGTTCAGCTTCAACAAGCCCGGTGGTCGTTGCGAGGCCTGCGAAGGAAACGGCTCCAACCGCCTGAACATGGACTTTCTGGCAGATGTCTGGGTCACCTGCCCTGTGTGTGACGGACGTCGATTCAACCGCGAAACACTCCAGGTCCAGCATCGCCAGCGAAACATTCACCAGGTGCTGGAGATGGACGTGCAGGAGGCACTGGCCCACTTCGAGAACATCCCGCGCATTCGCACCATGCTGCAAACCCTGCATGACGTGGGGCTCGACTACATCAAGTTGGGGCAGCCCGCGCCGACTCTCTCGGGTGGAGAAGCGCAGCGAGTCAAACTGGCGCGAGAGCTATGCCGGCGGGCCACGGGGCGGACGCTCTACATCCTCGATGAACCTACCACGGGTCTACACTTCGAGGACATTCAGAAGCTACTCAGTGTGCTGCATGGTTTCGTCCAGGCCGGTAACACCGTGGTGGTCATCGAGCACAACCTGGATGTCATCAAAACCGCCGACTGGATAATTGACCTGGGCCCCGAAGGCGGCTCTGGTGGCGGCCAGATCGTCTGTGCCGGAACGCCGGAGGAAGTGGCGAATTGCCAGGAGTCGTACACCGGGGAAGCGCTGCGGAAGCTACTTCGCCCCGCACCTGTGGTCACGCCAAAGGCGAAACGTGGCAAGGCTCGGATGGCCCGGCGCCAGGCGGGCATCGAGGTGCTGCGGGTGGAGGGTGCATGCCAGCACAACCTGAAGAATCTCGACGTCGAGTTGCCGCGCGAGAAGATGACGGTCTGTTGTGGTCCTTCGGGGTCCGGCAAGTCATCGTTGGCTCTGGACACCATCTACGCCGAGGGGCAGCGGCGCTATATCGAGTCGCTCTCGGCTTATGCGCGGCAGTTCCTTGGCCAGATGCAGAAGCCGCGGGTCGAACACGTAAGTGGGCTCTCCCCAGCCATCTCCATTGAGCAGAAGTCCACCTCGCGCAGTCCACGTTCCACGGTCGGCACCGTGACCGAGGTCCACGATTATCTCCGGGTTCTCTATGCGCGACTTGGCCAGCCCTACTGTCCAACCTGTCAGATTCCAGTCGGCACCACCACAAGTGACGAGATCATCGAGCGCGTGCTGAGTCTTCCGGAGGGAACGAAGCTATTCTTCCTGGCCCCTCTGGAACGTAAGGGACAGGAAAAGTACGAAACCCTTATCGATGATGCCCGCAAGTCTGGATTTGTGCGCGTGCGCGTGGATGGCAAGTCGTTCAATCTCGACGAGGTGCCCGCCATCGATCATCGGCGCAAGCACACCATCGAGGTGGTGATCGACCGGTTAATCGTGCGCGCCAGTCAGCGCGGCCGCATCGGCGAAGCGGTGGAAAAAGCGCTGGACATGGGGCGCGGGGTGATGCGGTTGGCGTTCGTGGATGACGGCCGGCCAGAACCCGAGTGGAAGGTGCAGCGCTACAGTCAGCATTATGCCTGCGAGCGCTGCGGCCGTGGATTTGAGCCGCTCAACCCGCACCACTTCTCCTTCAATGGACCCCTGGGGTGGTGCAACGCCTGTGAGGGACTTGGTGTGCAACAGGGCGCCAGCACTGCCCTGCTCCTTCGCGATCCCACCCTCAGCCTGCGTCAAGGAGCCCTGGCGGCCTGGCCGGACCTGCGTCAAGGTGGCTCCTTCCTGATGATGGCCGAGGCGCTGGCTCGTCATGCTGGATTCTCCCTCGACACTCCCTTCGGCGAACTGGAAGCGGCACATCAGCGCATCCTACTGCACGGCAGCGGAGACACCTGGATTCCCCTGGATGCTTCAGCAGGTGTGGATGGCAGCCCCGAGGCGGGCCCACGCTTTCAGTACAAGGGGCTCTTTCCCGCCATCGACGAGGCGGCTCGGGTCAGCATGGCCTATCGCCAGCGTCTCGACCACCTGGTGTCCGAGGTACCCTGCGGCGCCTGCGGCGGATCCCGGCTCAAACCCGATGCGGCGGCCTGTCGTCTATCGTTCGGGGAAGGAAAACCCTCGCTCACCCTGGGCGCTCTGTGCGGATTGCCTCTGGGAGAGTCGCTGAATCTCTTTCTCGATTACTCGCTATCCGCCGCCCAGCAGAAGGTGGCGGGCGACCTGCTCCGTGAGATTCAGAGTCGGTTGCGATTCCTGGTGGAGGTGGGCCTCGATTACCTGACGCTCGACCGCAGCGCACCGACGCTCTCCGGCGGAGAGTCGCAACGGATTCGCCTGGCCAGCCAGGTAGGAAGTGGTCTTACCGGCGTGCTGTACGTGCTCGATGAACCGACCATCGGCTTGCATCCACGCGACAATGGCCGACTTCTTGGCGCGTTGCAACGCCTGCGCGACCTAGGTAACACCCTGGTGCTTGTCGAACACGACCGAGAAGTGATCGCCAACGCCGATTACCTCCTCGATTTTGGCCCAGGGGCGGGAGATCAGGGAGGCGAGATCACCGCGCGCGGAGCACCGGCGAAGGTGCTTCGTGGGAAATCGCTGACGGGGCAGTATCTGTCGGGAAAGAAGACCATCCCAGTACCTGCCAATCGCCGCCTTCCACTGGACTGGACTCCTGAGAAAGGACCGCACCTACTGGTAAAGGGTGCTCGTCAGAACAACCTGCGCAACCTCGATGTTGCCTTTCCCCTGGGCGCATTCGTCGCGGTCACGGGTGTTTCCGGTTCGGGCAAGAGTTCGCTGGTCAACGAGGTGCTCTACCAGACGCTGGCGAGGAAACTCCACCGAGCCCGGGTGTCAGTGGCTGCGCACGATGCCATTCTGGGGCTGGAGCAGATCGACAAGGTGATCAATGTCGATCAGGATCCGATCGGGAACACGCCGTCCTCCAACCCGGCCACGTATACCGGCGTGTTCGATTTGATCCGCGAGCTATTCGCCCGCCTCCCCGAGTCGAAGGTGCGCGGCTACCAGCCCAAGCGGTTCAGCTTCAACAAGCCGGGCGGTCGCTGCGAGGCCTGCGAGGGCAACGGGCAGAAACGCATCGAGATGCACTTTCTTCCGGACGTCTGGGTCACCTGCGATGTCTGCAATGGGAAGCGCTACAACCTTGAAACGCTGGCTGTCCTTTTCCGCGGCCGGTCCATCGCCGATGTCCTTGAGATGCGCATCAGCGAGGCGCTTGAGCTGTTCGCCAACCTTCCGAAGATCCGCAATGTCTTGCAAACGCTGGCGGACGTGGGGCTGGGCTATCTAGCGCTAGGGCAATCTGCGCCCACGCTCTCCGGCGGTGAAGCGCAGCGCGTCAAGCTGGCGGCCGAGCTGGCCCGGCCCAGCACTGGACGCACTCTTTATCTTCTGGATGAACCCACTACCGGTCTCCATTTCGACGACATCGCCAAGCTGCTCGAGGTGCTGCATCGCCTGGTGGATCTTGGCAACACGGTGATCGTGGTCGAACACAACCTGGATGTGATCAAATCGACCGACTGGATCATCGATATCGGCCCCGAGGCGGGCCCCGGGGGCGGAACCATCGTGGCACAGGGACCGCCCGAACTGGTGGTCACCACACCGTTGTCGCACACTGCCCAGGCGCTTCTACCCATACTCTCGAGTGGGCCGCGTGTGGTTCGCGAGCGGTACGATCCGTTACGTCATACCCAGGAACGACCGGGTGATCTGGCCCTGGAGGATGTCGGACGAGATGCTGCCATGCCCTGGGAGACTGATGGTAGGCGCTGGCACACCCGGGATCGCGTCACCAGCGACGGGAAGCCGGCGCGCTGGGAAGGCGCCATCCTGGACTGGATTGACGAGGAAGTCCACAAGCTGGGCGATTTCGGCCCGACCGACTGGAAGCAGCGGGGAACCGTCGAGATCGCGGCCAAGATCAAGAGCCGGGGCTGGTTCTTCCACGGTTTGACCAGCGGTGAGTGGATGGTCTGGTTATGCTTCCGCACCCGGCGCAATCGGTTTCGCTCGACAGACCTGCAAGCGCGGCTGGGCATCAAGCCACTCAACGAGACGCCGGGCCTGGAGATCTACGGAAACGAGCCACGGGTGTGGGTCACCAACCACAAGGGCCCCTGGCAAACCGTGGTGGTTAAGCCCCATCGACTCAGTGAGATCGACACCCCGGCCTTTCGAGAATTTCTCCGCGAGGCAGCCGAATCGTTCCACGAAACCATCGGACGGCTGGCGACACGGCCCGAGGATCTCATGCCCTGGAAGCTCAATGGGGAACGGTGGCATCTGAGCGACAAGGGCTTTCCTCCAAGCAAGAAGATCCGCTGGGATCGCTCGCTCCTGGCTCGCCTGGTGAAGTTGATCCAAAAGATCGAGCCCGACATTGCCATCACCTGGACGTCTCGGGATGCCATCACCTTCCATCTGCCAGGTATCTCCCGGGGTTGGGCTCAGTGGAGGACCAAGGAAGCCGGAGCGCTGGATTGTCGATTTCACCTGAAAAAAGGCGCGCTAAACCTCGCGCTGGTGGAAGGGATCGGCGAAGCGGATATATCCAGCACACGGGCCAATGTGGATACCCTGCGTCTCCGGCTTACCGACCTGAGCGCGGATCAGACCGTCCGCCTTGAGCAAGTGTTACGCCAGCAGATCCAGCTCTTTCGAGGGTCTGCTCCCCGGGTAAAAAAGTAGCCCAGGAGTAGAGGAACTGTCCGACATCGTGGACAGATGCAGTGGATATAATGGGAGGGGAAGCCAGGTAGTTTATTCGGGGGTGAACGATGCTTGCGCTTCGGGAAGCCCACATACCGCGATGGCCGTTCGGCAAGGTGGCTTTGTTCGCATCTCCACACCGTGCCCTCCGCCACCTGTGCGATCATGTGTTTACCAGACCAGAAGCCGACTACTGGTCGCACCTGATGCCTTCCTTTCGCGATTATCTCGACCCTTCCGATACCGATACCCTTTTTCACTTTGCCCGCTCGCTCTGGTCAAACCACCCACCCTGGGAGGTGGTGCAATTGCTCTATGACGAGTACTCGCGGGCACTGATCGACGCCATTCACGACGCCGTTCGCGAGAGTTGGTACTGGGCTGAGGAGGAACCTGAGGGGACGACTTACCGTGGCCTTGGCTTGAATGGGGTCTATGTCATCTGGGAACGGAATGTCATTCGCACTGGCATGTTGTTGGGCTATTCCTCGCCTCCCTCACCCGAAGTGACCGGCTGCACTCGTCGCACCAATCCCCTGCCCCGGCAGCACTCCTGGAAGTACCGGGGAGCTGCCCTACGCCATGTTCTGGATGAGTATCCGCCTGTGGAGGAAGATTCGCAGCGGGCGGTGTACCACGTCTTCAAGAAGGGTGCCGTGCGAATTCGCCAGGAGTTTCGTCGAGCCCGCCGCGAGAGACGAGTCGCATCCGGCGGCGCCTACCTGGGAACGCTCGTGAACCGCGTCCCCGATTTCGACCAGTGGCAAACTCTCCGACTCCAACCCCGCCGCCTCCCCGTCGCTGCCTCCGGTTGCCCCGAATAGACCACTGTGTGACGAATCGGAAAATCGTAAGATAGATGAGCAGAGGCCAGGCAGGCTCCTCTTTCCGTTCATCTTGCGAGTAGACCGATGTTCCTCATACTCCAGCCAGCCTTGTTCGCGGTTCACCTACCCGATGGAGTGATCAGCTGGCCCTGGCTCGTCGGTGGATTCCTCATCACAGGGTTGCTCTGCGTTCTTTCCACCCAACGATTGCGCGAAGAAGAAGTGCCCCGCATCGCTTTGCTGGCCGCGGCGTTCTTCGTGGCCTCGTCCATCCATGTACGTTTGGGTCCCACCAGCGTGCATCTGCTGCTCAACGGGCTGGTAGGAGTCATCCTGGGTTGGCGCGCTCCCCTGGCCATTCTGGTGGGAATCGTGCTCCAGGCAGTGCTGCTCTCTCATGGTGGCCTGACGACGATCGGTATCAATGCCGCCACCGAAACACTGCCGGCACTGGCCGCAGGCGCGCTATTCCCCTGGTTGCGATCTCTGGATGCCGGTTCATGGCTGCGTCGGTGCCTGGTGGCTACGATTTCACTCCTCTGGGGTGTGCTGGTTCTCCTGGCGATTTCCTTGCTGAAAAGGGGCACCCTTGAATCCTGGGGTCAGCTTGCCTCCGAGACACCCCCGGATCTGAGCACTTCGATACTTCAGAGCTTCACGGCAGCAATATGGAATCCGGTCAGTCTCGCCACGTTAGTAATCCTGGCCGCCGTCGGAACGTGGTTAGATATACGCATCGGCCAACCTGCGGAGTTCACCGCTGGTGCCGCTGTGGGATGTCTTTCCGTGGTAGCGACCATGCTACTCAACGGCATGGTGCTAATCGGGGATGGGGTGGAACGCTGGAGCACATTCGTGGTGGTCGTGTTCCTGGCTCACATGCCACTGGCCCTCCTGGAGGGCTTCATCGTCGGCGTGGTTACGACCTATCTTGCACGAGTAAAATCGGACATGCTCCGACTACCCTCCCTGGAAGGTGTGGCCCCTATTGCCTTTCAGACCTCAGCAACTGTGGAGCCAGGAGATCAGGTCTGTTCCCAGGTGGGCAATGAATCCAACGCTTAAATGATCTTGTGCTGACCGGTCCAGGCTGATATATCCCTGCCCTCGAAATCCATATCACAATATCGTCAAGGGGCCCGGGATAATGGCCAACCACCATTCCGAGGGGCAAGCCCCCGTGCGCATCGCGGTCATTAGCACTCCGCGGGCGGGGAACACCTAGCTCAGAAACCTGCTCTCGAGGTTATATGATGTTCCTCAATTAGCGGTGCATTCGATGAAAGCCGAGGACTGGGACCAGTTGCCCCCTCGGTGCCTCTTTCAGATGCACGCTCATTGTACACCAGACATGGTGGACCAGCTCACCTCGTGCGGTTTCCGGGTGGTTACCCTGGCCAGGCACCCTCTCGATGTGTTGATTTCTATCTTGCACTTTGCTCTCTTCGAACCAGAAGTAGCTCGCTGGCTAGAGGGAGAGTCCGGAAATGAACAAGAACTACTTCTGGCCCTACCTAACTCCAAGGAGTTCCTTGGGTACGCCTGTGGCTCCCGGGCTAAAACGCTGCTACAGGTGAGCCTGGAATGGTGGAATCAAACGGGGTGTATTCACCTTCGCTATGAGGACCTGGTTGCGGATACCGGCAAAGAACTCCGGCGCATCGTGGACTTTTTGGAGTGGAAACCTGACCTGGCCTCGGTGCACGATGTGGTCGAGCAGTGTTCGATGGAGTCGTTGCGCAAGACAGCCTCGAACAACCATTTCTGGAAAGGAAAGCCTGGCGGCTGGCGACTCTGGTTAACCGCTCAAACAACGCAGGCGATTGCCCGGGCTCATCCTGACGTCTTTGAGCGGTTAGGTTATGATGCTCAGGCGAACCCATCGCTACGGGCTGAAACCGCTAACTCCGAATGGTTGAAGTTGGTTCAGACCGAGTGGTGGAAATATCTCGGGGAGCGCGAATCGGTTCACCATCGCCTCGCCCAGCTAGGCGTAGCTTATAATGCATTGCAGGCAGAGAACCAGCGCCTGCACCAGGTGGTGAATTCCCGGTCTACTGCGCCGCCAGCCGTGCATTCTACCTTCTTACAGCGAGTGCTTCGCCGATTACGTCGTCCATTAAAAAGGGCCGCCTAACTGCAGATCCCGGGCAATCTAGGCGGCCCGGGTCATGCGGGTAACTCGACTGATACAGGCAGCAAGTTCTGCCTTTTGGTGGACAGCCACTACTCGCAGGTCTGGTACGTTCGGATTCCAGTTGATCTGATGGAACCTATTCGGGGTATAGATGGGGACAAACTGCTCAAGGAAACCAAACCGGTCGTCGGCAAAGTGACGCACGACGATGGTAGGGATACCTCGGGCCAGGCATGGGGCGGCGACGTGGTGCAATGGGGTGATGACAAGCCTGGCCTCTGCCGCCAGCTGATCCATGATGGCGTTCTCAAATCGCTCCACCTTCAGGCAATCCTGCTCTGTCAAAGGGTAATGAAAAATCGGAAGGCGGTGATGCACGAACTCCATCCGGTGAAACAACTGTCTGGGGGCATGTGCAAGGCATTCAGATGGAAACTGACCTGCTCCACTTCCGTAGACAACAAACACTTTTCCCTCCCCTGATGGGGTGGTCCTTTGTGGGAATGAGAGTGTCAAGCATCCAGTGACGTGGGCGGCTACTCCCACCCGACGTAGTCGTTCAGCCGTCGCTGGCTCCCGACATCCAATCGGTTCCAAGTGCTTGAAATAGTCGCGGTTGCGAGAGATAACCTCCTCCCCGGCATTAAACCCTACAAAAAGTGGGCGAATAGCAGGAGGGAGCGGAAAGCAGTGCGGGAGGAACACGCCATTCATGACCACGGCCACAGGCTCTCGGTTATATCTGGCCAAGCTGTCCCGATCGAGAACGAGGATGGAATCAGGCGAGATTCCCTGCTGGGTCAGTGCCAAACGACTGGCTATCGTTTGAGCGTTGTCGCCTAGATTCACGGAGTAATACCCGGAGCGCTCCAGTGAAGTTGGGAAGGGAGCGAAATGGCTCCCACTGTAACTAAATGTGATCACACCAAATCGCATGGCAGATCCCTCCGTTCTCATCAACCACTACCTTTTACATATCAGGAGTGACCCTAACGCCATAGAGGTTTATTCTGCGGCCTGTTCAAATTTTACCCGCCCACCTCACATCGTTTATCCTACCCATCCTTACTCTATCTCCTTCTTTGTTACCTCCATCTCGGTCACCTGGCAGAGCTGTTTCGCCTTGTCTGCGCTCGAATGCAAGTTTATGGATATTCTTGATGGGGTAATGGTTCAGAATCCCTCAATATGGCCGAGGGTTTTCATGAAGATTCTGTTTTTCGAAGACCCGCTTACCGACAAGAACGACATCTACTGGAGAATGGGCCACATTGTTCTTGATTATCCCATCTACAAGAATCTGGTTCAGGCCGGCGTTGAATGTCGGATGTTGACAAACGAGTATGGGCGAGAATGCGCCCTTCAGGCAGGCCTCCCTTCGGAGCATGTAATCACTTTGCCTGAAGCGGAGGTGATTGATTGCTTACCAGATCCGCAGGAACGGATCCACCACCTGTTCCACGAACAGGAGCATTACGAAGGGCAAGTTCAAAAAGAACCTGGCTGGCTGGGTCGGATGCGTTCACTCTTCTCGCGCCAACCGTATCATGCTCCGGCCCAGGACGCACGACGGGTCTATGCCGAGAGTACAATTCATGCCCTGGCTGCGTTGTTTCGGCATCGTCTGCAGGGATATCGCCCTGACTTGATCCTGAGCTGGTATCCCATTCCCTATCTGCGGCGCTTGCTGCCGGGTATTCCTGTCCTGTACAAGGAAGCCGGGTTCTTTGGCAGCCCACCGTTTCCCTGGTCACATTACAGCGACCCCTGTGGGTTTCACGCGCACTCGTGGATTCGTAGATATCCCACACGGGCGGAAGCGCCAGCGGGCATCCCAGCACTCGAACGCCTGCGCGCGCATTTCTTACCACTGATTCGCCAGGCCAATCCATTCGTCCAGCGCATGCAACATCTGCGAAGCTGTTTCCGGAAGCTCGTGCTTGTCGCCTTGCAGGCCAACAATTACTATCTCTTCGACCGTAGCTGTCCGTATCGTTCTCAGGCGCATGTGCTTTACGATATCCTGCGCGAGCTGCCCAGGGATATTGGCGTAATTCCCACGCTGCATCCAGGCCATGGGATTGTGTCACCCACGGAACGACACCAGATATATACAAGCCATCCCAATTGCCTTTTTCTCCCGGAAGCGGAACTGTTCCAGGCTCCCTCCCAGTATCTTCTTCAGGATTGCGATGCAGTCATTACACTGGGTTCGGCAGTCGGCTGGCACGCGCTCTTCCACCGCAAACCGCTGATTACCCTTGCAGATTGCCATCTGAATCCGGCTGCCAGTTTCCCCACTGTCCAGGCACTGGTAAAGGCATTTGCCAGGGGATGCAACTTACCAAACCGCGACGCTCATCTGGCCTGGGTGATCTTCCACTATTCAATTCCGCAATCGGTCTATCAACGGCCGGGGTGGGCAGCGAAGTACTATCAGTCGGCCATCAACACCCATGCTACCAATCTGGAGTCTTACTATAGCGAGCCGGCACTGGCCTACGACGATTACGTGCAAGAGATTATTCACACGGCATCGAGTAACATCCCGCTCAAGAAGGCAGGCTGATACCCGGTAGCTCAAGCATCAGGGTTCACCTGGGGAAAGACCTCTTCCAGAGGAACATCCCACTGCCCCAGGCCGAGGTTGACCACCACGATATTCTTCTTGAAATCGGTGCGGACAACTTTTCCGACCTTGTCGTAACGCGGCACGCGCACCTGGTCGCCAGGAACGAGGCGAAGGCGGGCTTCTCGGAGTAACTGCGCCTCGGCTGCCTGCCGTTCGAGTTCGGCGGTTTTTTCGCGGAGATGGGCCGCCTGTTGCTCGGCTTCATGGGCCGCGGCAAGGGCTTCGGATCTCGCTTTTTCCGCTTCTTCTCGTAACCGCTGAAGCTGGGCCATTTCGGGGGCCCGTTTTTGCCTGCGAGCCAGGTAACGATGCGCCCGACGAAGGAGGTCGCGCGGCAATTTCAGGCGCCGGGCGATCTGCAATGCGTTCGACATGCCGAACTGACCGATTTCCAGCTTGTAGGTGGGGCGAAGCGTTTCGATGTCGAAAGCGACCGCGCCGTTTTCGGCCCGTTCGTTGTTGAAGGCGTAGGTCTTCAGGTCGCCCAGGTGCGTAGTCACCATGGCCCTGCAGCCGCTATGATCCAGCTGGTCGAGAATCGCACGGCCCAGCGCTGCCCCTTCGGTCGGGTCGGTTCCTGCTCCCAGTTCATCCAGGAGGACCAGGCTGCGATCTGTTGCGGTTCGGAAGATATGGCCGATGCGTGTGATGTGCGAGCTGAAGGTGCTCAACGATTGTTCCAGACTTTGTTCATCGCCAATGTCCGCGAGGATATGATCGAAGACCGGCACGCTGCTCCCCTGCCCCGCTGGGATGTGCATGCCCGATAACGCCATCATCGACAGCAGTCCCACGCTCTTCAAACAGACGGTTTTGCCTCCGGTGTTAGGCCCGGTGATGATCAGCAGATTGAAGCCCATACCCAGGCGCACGTCGATGGGGACCACTTCCCGGCGATGATCTGGATTCAGGCGGGCCTGCTCGCGGAACAGGTGGGTGAGCAATGGATGACGGCCCTGGCGTATCCAGAGCTGCCCCGATGTGTTGATATCCGGGGCGTCCATGTCGAAATCGCGACTGAAGCGCGCCTTGGCGGTGATCAGGTCCAGACGCGCCATGAGGTCGATGGCATAGGTGAGCGGCTTGGCCACACGCGCCACCTCGCCCGACAGTCGCCGCAAGATGCGTCGAATTTCTCGTTCCTCGTCACCTTTGAGCACGGTGCGTTCGGCACTCAGAGCAGCCACGCCACTGGGCTCGATGAACACCGTCTCACCGGTACTCGAGGTGCGATGCACCACCCCCTGGATCTTGTGACGATGGTTAACCGCCACGGGAAGCACGTAATGGTCGCCGGATACTGTCGCGTTGGGATACCTGAGGATCTGTCGCAGCTGAGGGTCCTTCAGAAGCCGCTTGATCACGTTCTGCACGCGCTCATCGACGTCGGCCAGCTTCTGGCGGATCTGGGCCAGGTCGCGGCTGGCCATGTCAAGAATGTGCCCCCGGCTATCGATGCAACCGGTGATGGATCGAGCAATGTGCCCCATGTCCTCGATCGGCGCCAGCAGATCTATCAGGTGGGTATGTCGGTCGGTCAGGCGCATGCGGTAGCGGTACATGTGACCAGTACAGGTGAGCGTGTCGGCCACTTCCAGTAGCTGCTCGGCAGTCAGTTGCGAGCCAATGGCCGCACGTTTGACGGTCAATCGGATGTCGTGCAGGCCACCAAACGGAGGCGACATCCCCTGCCCCAGGGCGTCCACCATCTCGGACACCAGGACCAGATCGGCCCGGATCTTCTCGGCGTTGGCTGACGGCTCAACCTGCCGGGCCAGCTCTTTCCCAAGCGAACAGGCCGCATAACTTGCCACCAGTTCCCGCACCTTGGCGAACTCGAGGAGTTCGACCGTGTGAGCATCCATACAGAATATCCTTGGTTTCTTGACCAGGACAGCGAAGCAGCAGCGGAGGTTCGCACCCTCCTTCTACTGTTTTATGAGCCAGGTGCCCCATTCGACTCTGGCCCGACTCGATCGCTATAACAGAAGCATGGAAAGTCATCCGGATGTGATTGTGGTGGGCGGCGGTGTAATTGGTCTGACCACGGCCTGGTACCTGGCGGGCCAGGGAGTCCAGGTTACCGTGGTGGACCAGCGGGAACCAGGGCAAGAAGCATCCTGGGCAGGGGCTGGCATACTTCCGCCGGCCAACCTGGATAAGGCCCGGGATGCTCGAGAGAAGCTTCACGCCCTGAGTTTCACCCTGCATGCCGATCTCGCGGCAGCATTGCGTGAGGAAACCGGCCTCGACACAGGGTTTCACGTCTGTGGCGGGGTGGAACTCCCCGAGACAGACAACTCTCTGGCCACCTTGCCGACCGAGGAATGGCATGGGCCGGGTGTTGAATACGTTACGGTGGATAGGCCGTGGCTCGCGCGAACATTCGGTGACGTTTCCACCGAGATTCACGCCGGTGTTTATCTCCCGGACATGGCGCAGGTACGCAACCCCTGGCATCTCAAAGCGCTGCTGGCAGGGTGTCTCAAGCGAGGAGTATGCCTCGTACCTAACTTCGCGGTCGAGCAGTTTCATCGTACGGGCTCTCGAGTGACAGGCATCGAAGGGCCCAGTGGAAAGCTGGCTGGCGGTCAGGTCCTTCTCAGTGCTGGCGCCTGGATGGGGCATCTGCTGCGCAAAGTCGGCTATGAAGCATCTGTGTTCCCCATTCGTGGCCAGATGGTCCTCTTCAACTCCCAGAAGCCGGGTTTCCGCCCCATCCTCCTCCAGGGCAAACGCTACCTGGTCACCCGGGGTGATGGCCTTGTCCTGGCCGGCTCCACCGAGGAAGACGTGGGGTTCGACGCTCGATGCACCGAGGAAGGTATCGCTGGCCTCACCCGGTTCGCTCTGCAGCTTGTGCCGGACCTGGCGTCAGCCACCATCGAGAAAACCTGGGCCGGCCTGCGACCGGGCTGTAAACGAGACGTTCCGCTACTGGGGCTGGCTCCGGGGTACGAGAACCTCTTTATCGCCGGCGGGCATTTTCGGGCCGGACTGCTTCTCTCTCCCGGGACAGGGCTGTTGCTCAGCCAGATGGTGCTGGGCCAGCCTCCCGCCATACCGCTGGAGGTGTTTCGCCCCTGACCCACCCCGGTGAGCTGGCGGGCCACCCGGATACCCGGATCGATATACCCTTCTTTCGCAAAAGGGGTTGAGGCGATAAAATCGCACCATGCACTGTGGCCCACTGCCTGGAAGTCAGGGATGATCCTGGTATGGAAATGCTCTCGACACGCGCGTTAACGAGTCAACTGGCGGATGATTTCGCCTGGCTGGAGCGGCACGCCCATGGCCAGGAGGGCCATGGCCGAACGGGAGCCACCCTTCGCCTGGCGGCGGGTCTGGTGCGCAACACCATCGGTCCATTCCTCGATCATCAACCCTCCATGCCACTGCATGTGGTGGTGGTGGGTGGAGCCGGCGCTGGTAAGAGCACTGTGGCAAACATGCTGGCCGGGGCCCTGGTCGCCGAGTCGAATCCGCAGGCGGGCTTTACCCGGCATCCGATCGCGTACACCACGGCTACTGGACCGCTCAACTGGACTTCGCACCTGGGTTTCCTGGGTCCACTCACCCGCTTGACGCAGCCCACCCCTTCCAGCCTCGATCAGGATGTGTATCAGATACGTCGTATCCCTCCGGAATCGGCAAGCGCCGACCTGCTGCGCGACTGGGTCGTCTGGGATTGCCCGGACATGACCACCTGGGCGGCCGAGGCCTACATTCCGCGTCTGATCGAGGCGGCCGCCCTGGCGGATGTGGTGGTCTATGTCGCCAGCGACGAACGCTACAACGACGAGATTCCGACCCAGTTCCTGAAGATGTTGCTTCAGGCGGGTAAACCCGTCGTCTGCTGTCTGCTCAAGATGCGCGAAAGCGATGCCCAGGCGCTAGTGGCTCACTTCAAAAAGGAAGTGCTAGGGAGCCTGCCCGATGGGTTGGGGCGAGGCGTCGTCGAGGTGCTTCCCATTCCGTTTCTTACTCCAGAGCAGTTGACCGACCCGATGCGTCAGGCATCTCGGTGGCGGATTCCGCTGCTGAATCAGGTCGCAGTCCTGGGGGGATCGCCTGCCCTGGCGCGAAAACGGACGGTCGTTGGCGCCAGTCGGTTTCTCCAGCAGCAACAGTCCGCCCTGCTCGACGTGGCTCGACAGGATGTCCAGGCTCTGGATTTGTGGAAGTCGTTGGTGCAGTCGGGCCAGGCCGAGTTCGACCAGCGCTATCAGCGAGAATACCTCACTTCCGAGCGGTTTCGTGGCTTCGACGAAGCGCTAGTTCGGCTGATGCAACTGCTCGACTTCCCCGGCGTGGGGCAGTTCGTGTCGGGCACGTTGAATCTCATTCGCATGCCGTTCCGCCTGATGATGAGTTACGTCGGCAAGGCCATGGCGCGCCCGGATGCCCCCACCCGGCCAGAACAACCGATCCTGGAGGAAGCCTACCAGGCATGGATGGATTTGCTGCGCAAGGAAGCCGCGCGCCGGGCGCGGGAGCACGAGTTGTGGAACCTCATCCACACCAATTTCCAGTCGGGCGCCCTGACCGACAGGAGCCGGCAGCAGTTCGAGCAAATCTGCCGTGACTTCCAGATCAACCTGAGCCAGGAGGTGGACCATACCGCACGAGCCATCTACGAAAAACTCGAAAAGAACCCGTTGCTTCTAAACACATTTCGGACCAGCAAGCTGACACTGGACCTCCTGGTGATCGGCGGCACGGTCTATTCGGGCGGCGTGGGCCTCCACGATGTGGTCCTGGTGCCGCTGGTGGCCACGGTCACCCACAAGCTGGTGGAGCTGCTCGGCAAACAGGTGGTGGACGACGAGCGCGAGCGCACTCGCCAGCGGCAGCAAGCCATCCTGCATGACCAATTATCGACGCCCCTGGCCCGGTGGCTGAGTGATTGGCCAGCGACAGGTGGCTCCGCTTTTGAGCGCTTGCAGCTGGCGCTGGGTCGAATTCCCACGGCCATTGCCGCCATCGAAAGTCGGGTCCGCCAGGCATCTCCCTGAGTGCAGAGAACCGTCATGAGCCATTCGCTCCCTGTCGATACGACGCCTGTACTTCGTACGCTCTCGCCGGCCCTGCGTGGACTCGAGCGCAGCATCCGCACCTGGATCGACGGGCCGCACCGGTATCCCATCTACACCATTCACCGCGCCACTCTCGAGGGTGTTGCCGGCGACCTTCGCCGACAATCTGAGGCCCTGGATGTAGATCGTCCCCTGCTGGTGGTCATGCTGATGGGAGGCACCGGCGTGGGCAAGTCCACGCTGCTCAACGCCCTGGCAGGTGGCGGGATTGCCCAGGCATCGTTCCAGCGTCCGACGACCCGTGATCCCGTGGTGTACTACCACGAGTCCGTGCGTCCTGACCGTCTCGACCCTGCCCTGCGCCACTGTCGCCTGGCCTCCCACGAACGGCCGGAACTCGTTCAGAAGATCCTGGTAGACACTCCCGACGTGGATAGCAACGACCTGACCAACCGCGACAAGCTGATTCGGCTTTTACCCGTGGCCGACGTGGTGTTGTTCGTCGGCTCGCAGGAGAAATATCACGACCAGCTGGTGTGGGAGCTGTTTCTCCAGCAACATCGCCGGCGCGCCTTCGCATTCGTGTTGAACAAGTGGGATCGCTGCCAGCAACCCAGCTCCACGGGCACCCGGCCAGATGAAGACTGGCTCCGCGATCTCGAAGCAGAGGGATTTCAGTCTCCCTTGCTATTCCGCACCTGTGCTCAAAACTGGGTTGATCGAGTGCCAGGTGCAGCTCAGCCTCCTGCTCTTCCTCCCGGCGAGCAGTTTGCAGACCTGGTCAGCTGGCTCGAACACGGCATCAATCGCCTGGAGATCGAAGCCATCAAGGCGCGGGGTGTCGGACAGCTGCTGGTGCAGACCGAGGAGGCGCTGCGGAACGTCTGTCCGCCGGACCTCACCGAACCAGCCCGGAGGGTGCGAGCCGCCTGGAATCGCCCGCTCGAGGAAGAATCCACGGCCATTGCCGATGTCCTGGTAAATACGCTCGAACCGTTCCAGCGGGAGATCGAACATCATTTCGCGCTGGAGGGACAGCGACGATTCCACGGGATGATGGCCTGGTACCTGCAGATGGTCACCCGGGCACGCTACGTGGGTAGCACGCTGCGCGAACGCATTCCGTTCATCAGCCGGGCCCGACAGGAAGTCGAGACGCCAGCGGCCTGGGATCTGGCCCGGTTCACACAGGCCTGCTCGGATGTGGCCGCTAATCGCCAGCTCGATGCCCGGGCCCGGGCGCTGGCCAACCGCCTGCTGGTGGAAGCCGACCAGCAAGGGTTTCCTTTAAATGTCCTCACGTCACCCGTGGAATCGTGCAGTCAGGGAGATTGGAAGCATCGCTGGTCGCGAGGACTGACGCAGGTGCTCGAAGAAGTGGAACGCCAGCGCACTCGACCAACTGGCGCTCGTCGCTGGATGCAGGACGCTCTGGTGTTCCTTGCAGACTGGTTGCCTCCGGTGGCCCTCCTGGCCTCCCTGATCCTCCTCCTCTGGAAAGTGTTCAATCCAGGCAACAAGGAGGGAGGTTACTCCATCGGTTGGGTAGATATCCTGCTGCCCGGAATCGTCCTGCTGGTGGTCTTCCTCATCCTCCACCTCCTGATTAATGTGCTGCTTCCCCTGCGTTGGTCCACCATTCGAGATTCTTTCCACCGAGGGCTGGAAGCCAACGTCCGCGAGCAACTCGAAGGCGTCTTCCTCGAGGTGCCTACCGATCTCGCTGCGCGACTGATGGAAGAGCGAACGAGCGTAGAAAAACTGATTGGTGAAACGCACGAGGTGGCCTCCTGGCTCGAGAAACGGGAGCAGTCGGCGAGTATTGCCCGCCTCTACGGAACCTGAGAACCGCGCCATGCCGGATGGAAAATGGATTCGTGACCTGATGCCGGGTACCCCGTTGGTCGAGGCCGCCCAGCATGTGCTGAAGGTCCGGCTGGGGACGGTGCTGGATGCCTTGCCCCGGGCCATCGAGAACTCACACAAGGATCCCGAGCATGTGCATCAACTGCGCGTAGCCACACGCCGCGCCGATGCCGGGCTGCGCATGTTTCGGCCGTGTTTCGCCAATCGGGCCTATCGAAGCGCCCGGAAACGCCTGCGCCTCATTCGCCGGGCCGCTGGCGATGCGCGCGACTGGGACGTGTTCTTGCTGGCCCTGCAGGAACGCCTGACAAAGAGTCGTCCCACCGAGGCTTCGGGACTCGATTACCTGATCGGGCACGCCATCGAGCGACGAGGCGCAGCCCAGGAAGCCCTGGAAACCATCGAATCCAGACATCCCACTGCCTTCTCTGCTTTCATGGACGAGGTACTAAGCGAGGTAGGCCCCCTGGAAGGAGACAGCAATCCCCGGTTGATCGATCATGCACGACCAATGATGGAAGAGCGACTCGAAGCCCTGCGAGAGGCCATGCAGTGCGACCTGAACCAGTACGAGAACCTTCACCAGGTGCGCATCGCCGGAAAGCGACTGAGATACGCGATGGAGGTGGTGGCTGACTGTTTTCCACCGGCATTCCGGGAAGAGTTGTACCCGGTGGTCGAAGAGATGCAGGAGATCCTGGGTCGGGCCAACGATAGCCACGTGGCCAGCACCCGGCTGGAGCATTATCGCGAGCAGGCACGACGCTGGCCGGCACTGTGGAAGCGCGGCAAAGCTGGTATCGAAACGCTGCTGCGCACTCATCAACGGCGCATGCCGGTAGAACGCCGGCGATTCCTTGCATGGATGAAGGAGTGGGAAGCGATGCAGCCAGCGAGTTTCCTCAGCTAGGCAACGCGGGCTGCCGCCGAGGGCCCAACTGGCTTTCTACCCAGGTAGCCTGGGTAAAGAGATCAGGTTCACCCAGGGCCGGACCAATGAGCTGCACCCCCAGTGGCATGCCATCGTCTGCTACCTCCGTGGGTAGGGAGACGACCGGAAGTCCCGTGAAACTCCAGGGAGAGTTGAAGGCCGGGTCACCTGTGGTGGCCGCATCTGGCGCCGTGCTCGTGGTGGCCGGGGCGATCAGAGCGTCCACCTGATGGAACAATTCTGCCATCTCATCGCGCAACTGGCTTTGCTGTTGTAGGGCCAGATGGTAGGCGGGAGCAGGAGTGTTCAGCCCCTCCTCGACCAGGGAACGGATGCGCGGTCCGTAATCGTCAGGATGCCTGGCCAGCCGTGGCCCATGATAGGCGGCAGCCTCCACGGCCATGATGACCCGGTGATGCTGCAGCACTTCCTCGAATCGAACTGGCAGAGTCACCTCCACCACGCTGGCACCCTGCTGAACCAGTTTCGCACAAAAGCGATCTGTCATGTCGCGCACTGGTTTCTGGGCCAGTCGATCGAATAACCCGCGCAGACGTCCCAGTACAGGCGGGGGTGAAGCCTCCGGCGAGGCCAGACCGGTATCCCATACTCCAGGCTTTGCGATGGTGCGCAGGACGATCTCCACATCTGCAATGCAGGTGGCCAAGGGACCCGGATGATCCATCGTTGGGGCGAGCGGTAGAATCCCTTCCAGGGGGACCAGGCCGTAGGTCGGTTTGCAGGCGGGTACGCCACAGTAGCTCGCCGGGCGCGTGATCGATCCTCCCGTTTGCGACCCCAGCGTCGCCAGGCACATGCCGGCAGCCAGGGCCGCAGCCGAGCCGCTCGATGATCCCCCAGGAGTGCGACCAGGGTTCCAGGGGTTGCGCGTGGGTGGCGGATCGAAGCTAGCAAACTGGGTTGTGACCGTTTTGCCGATCAGCACCGCGCCGGCGTGTCGAAGGGACGCGACGATGGGTGCATCCTGCCGGGCGTAGGCCTGCTTCCATAGAGATGAGCCACACGAAGTGGGCCAATCGAAGACATCGATGATGTCCTTGATACCCATCGGAATGCCATGGAGAGCGCCGCGATCATAGCCCCGCTTCAGTTCCTGGTCGCGCTCGGCTGCCTCGGCGCGGGCCCGCCGGGCGTCAACGAGTACCCAGGCTCGAATTTGCGGTTCCAGTGCCTCAATGCGCGAGAGGTAATGATCCAGCAACCCGACGCAGGTCACTTTCCCCTCGCGCAGTTGCTGCCCCACCTGGCGAATGGTCCATTCCATGCTTGATCCTTCCTGCGTGGTCCGAGACGTCACCTCACTGTACACTGAGGAAGGGATATTGACCACAACCTCGGTCGGACCGCATGATCAACATTGCTATTCTCGGTGGATCGGGCTACACCGCCCTGGAATTGATCCGCATCCTGCTCCATCATCCGCATGTGAATATCGTGGCGGTGACCTCCCGCCAGGAAGGCACCCCTCATATTTCCGAGGTGCATCCTTCACTCACCGGACGAATCGATCTTCGACTCGAACCGTTCGATGTCGATGCTCTGCTGAGTCGAGGCGTTCAATGCGTGTTCGGCTGCTTGCCCCATGGAGCGAGCATGACCACGTTGCCGCGTGTACTGGAACGTGGGATTCGCGTGGTCGATCTTAGCGCTGACTATCGTCTGCGCGATCCAAACATCTATGCCCAGTGGTACGGGGAAAGCCACGAGGACCTCGCCCATCTGGCCCAGGCGGTCTACGGTTTGCCAGAAATCTACGGCGACGAGATCGATTCGGCCCAGCTGATCGCCAATCCGGGATGCTATCCTCAGACAGCCATCCTGGGACTGGCGCCGCTGGTGGCGGGCCGCTCCGTCGAACCGGGCAGCATCATCATCGATAGCAAGAGCGGCGTCTCCGGGGCGGGACGTAGCCCCAAGCTGACCACGCACTTCCCCGAATGTAACGAGAGCGTGTCGGCTTATGCGGTGGGCACGCATCGCCATACCCCAGAAATCGAACAGGCACTGAGCGACGTGGCTGGCGAACCAGTCGAGGTGATCTTCACCCCGCATCTGATGCCGATGGATCGGGGCATTTTCTCGACCATCTATGTTCGCCCTCGTCGGACCATTTCTCAGGCGCAACTACAGGAACTGTATCGCGATTATTACCGTCGCGCCCCGTTTGTTCGCGTCGTCAATCACCTGCCAGCCACCAAGCACACCACTGGGACCAACTACCTCGACCTGCATGTGAAGGTAGTCAAGGATCGCATCGTCATCCTGGCCTGCGAGGATAATCTCATCCGCGGAGCCAGCGGCGTGGCTGTCCAGAACATGAACCGTATGTTTGGCTTCGATGAGCAGACCGCCCTTCG
The DNA here is from genome assembly GCA_046350255.1 of Gemmataceae bacterium. Lineage (GTDB taxonomy): Bacteria > Planctomycetota > Planctomycetia > Gemmatales > Gemmataceae > CALDUY01. The sequence continues at coordinate 42,771 of JAXMAV010000006.1, read as the reverse complement.
TTGATTTTGCTATTGACAGCAGAGGACGAGTTGATATTGTGCCCCGCTCTCTATGCAGTGAGCTGGGGGATGGAATAACCTGTTCTCAACAGGAAGGGGGATGGCATGCGCCATATGATCTGGTTGCTCGCCCTGGGGATCGGGCTGGTGACCGTGAGCCAGAGCCACGCGCAGTTGCTCGGTTTCGGGAGCAACAATACCTCGAACACCAACCGGCAAAGTCCTTCTAACCAAACGGGATACGTACATCCCAGCAATCAGCTAAGCAGCCCGTTCCGTCTGCGGAACCTGTTTCCGTCACTCAGCGATCCGGTGCGCAATCGCACTCCGCTGGGGCGAAGTAACATCCCCGATCCAAGCACGCCGGAGTACTTCAAGGCCTTCGGGTACAGGAAGCTCTACTAATCCGCGAGAAATCTGTGAAGGTTCTAGCAAGCCGGCGACCACCGCCGGCTTGTTGCGTTGTGTGGGACAACCAGACAACCGACAGGCTCGGTCCTAGAAAATCACCCACGAGGAAACGAGCCTGGAGGTAATCGATGAAGGTCTACGAAATTCGCGATGGGTTCGGTCTGGAAGCACTGCGGTCCGTCGATCGGCCCGAGCCGAAACCGGGACCTGGCGAGGTGCTTCTGCGGGTGCGTGCCTGTTCGCTCAACTATCGAGACCTGCTCGTGGTCAAGGGAGTCTACAACCCCCGGCTCAATCTCCCGCGGATCCCCTGCTCCGACGCATCGGCCGAGGTAGTGGAGTGTGGCTCTGGCGTCACGCGGGTTCGTGTGGGTCAGCGCGTGATGGGACTCTTCATGCCGGGCTGGTTGGATGGGGATCTGACCGATGCCAAGAGCAAGATTGCGCTGGGCGGCTCGGTCGATGGCCTGCTGGCCGAGTATACCGTCCTTTCCGAGCAGTCGGTGGTACCTGTTCCCGAGCACCTGAGTGATGAAGAGGCCTCCACTCTTCCCTGTGCTGCCGTGACGGCCTGGAACGGTCTGCTGGAGGCAGGACGGGTGCGACCCGGCGATACCGTTCTTGTCCAGGGCACCGGTGGAGTATCTCTGTTTGCACTTCAGTTTGCTCGGCTGGCTGGCGCGCGGGTCATCGCTACATCATCCTCCGAGGAGAAACTGGCCAGGGTGCAGGCCCTGGGTGCCTCAAATGGCATCAACTACCGTACCACACCCGAATGGGGGGAATCGGTTCGACATTTGACCCATGGTCGTGGGGTAGACCACGTAGTCGAGGTCGGAGGAGCGGGGACCCTGGCTCAATCGCTACGAGCCGTTCGTACCGGAGGCCATCTTGCCCTGATTGGCGTGTTGTCTGGCTATGGACAGTTCAACCCGCTGCCCATCTTGATGAAGGGGGTACGTGTGTGTGGCATCTACGTGGGATCTCGCGAGATGTTTGAATCGATGTGCCGGGCCATTCATCTGCACCAGGTTCGGCCTGTCATCGACCGCGTATTCTCCTTCCGCGAGGCGGTAGCAGCCTTCCGCCACATGGAATCGGCCGCCCACTTCGGCAAGATTGTGATCCGTCTCGACTGATCGCCCGAAATCGCGAACCAGGCCATCAGAAGCCCTTGCCAGTTGGGTGAATGATGATATGATGATATGTAGAGTGGTGAGCAAAGTACCACTCTCCCATGGGGCTGGTGGATCGTGTGATGGCAAAGGTGACTGGGCGACGCCTATGCCTTCCAACCACCAGTCCCACCTTTCTTTTTCTCTCCCGTCTGTCTACCTACAATTCTGGGCATGAAGCTCAAACAGCAACCGGAAGATTTTCGAGTCGAAGAACTGACCGACCTGAAGCCCGGTCGGCATGGCGTATTCGCGTTCTATCGGCTGGAAAAAACCGGGTGGTCCACTCCGGATGCCCTGGCTGCCATTCGTCGGCGCTGGAAGGTGGACTTGCACCGCATGTCTTATGGCGGATTGAAAGATCGCCATGCCCGGACCGTCCAGTATCTCACCATTTTTCGAGGTCCCGCTCGCGATCTTGAGCACCAGCAGATCCGCCTGAGTTACCTCGGACAGACCGCTGAAGCTTACTCCTCGACCTCGTTTCGCGCGAACCGGTTTGTACTGACCTTGCGAGACATGCCACCCACTCAGCAGGAGGGGGTGGAAGACCGCTTGCAGCAGCTACTGACCACTGGTGTTCCCAACTATTTCGACGATCAACGGTTCGGTTCTTATTCGGGCCCTGGGGGCCATTGGATTGCCCGGCTGCTCATCGAAGCGAAGTTTGAAGAAGCGCTGCAGGTGGCCCTGACCGCTCCATACGAACATGATCGCCAACTGGAGAAGCAAGAGAAACAGCTCCTGCGCGACCACTGGGGACAGTGGGAGACCCTGAAAAACCTGCTGGAACGAGGCCATGCGCGGAGCCTGGTTGATTACCTTCGCCTGCACCCGAGCGACTTCAAGGGCGCGGTGATTCGTCTTCGACCCGAATTGCGCGGCCTTTACCTTTCCGCCTACCAGAGCTATCTGTGGAATCGCCTGCTGGCCCGCTGGCTCGAGCGGCACGTTGGTGCGGAGGGCCTGCGCGAAGTGCCTCTGCGCACGGGTATGATCCCGTTTCCTCGCCATATTTCGGCCGATATCCAAACACAGTTCAATCAGCTTGCCCTGCCATTACCAAGTGCGCGGTGGAAACCCGAAGCGGACGACCAGCGACGGGAGCTGGTGGAAGAAGTGCTGTCCGATGAGGGACTAAGCCTGGAACGCATGCAGGTGCGTGGCGTTCGAGAGTTGTTCTTTTCCCGAGGGGAACGCCCTGCCCTGGCACGTCTGGATCAGGCAAACTGGACCTGGGCCGCGGATGATCGACACCCCGGCCAGAAGAAACTGATTCTGCGATTTGAACTGCCGCGCGGTGCCTACGCCACCATGGTGGTCAAGGCCGCCGTCGAGGAAGGTCATCGGGTGAGAGCCAACCGCCTGGGTGGCTCGTCGTGACCGGAGGCCCGATACAGAGGCATCGCTTCGGGGATCCAGTTAACCAGGTCCCGAATCCTCGTCTCGTGGCTGGGATGCGTGGATAGAAACTCGGGCACGCGCGACCCCTTGCCGGCCGCCATGCGCTCCCAGAACTTCACCGACTCTTCCGGATTGAACCCGGCGGCAGCCATGAGCAAGAGCCCCACATGGTCGGCCTCGGATTCGTGCTTCCGACTGTAGTGCAGGATGCCAAACTTGGCCCCGGCATTGAGAATCTGAATCACCCGGGCGCGATCGTTGGGATCCATGTTGCCCAGCGAGCCCCCGGCTGTCAGCACGCCGATCTGCGCCATTCGCGTTTGCGCCATGCGCTCCGCCCCGTGACGGGCCAGGGCATGCGATATTTCGTGGCCCATCACGGTGGCCAGCCCGGCATCGGTCTGACAGATCGGAAGAATGCCGGTGTACACCACCATCTTGCCGCCCGGTAGACAAAATGCGTTCTGTTCGCGTGATTCAATGACGCGAACCTCCCAGCGGTAATCGCGGGTTGGGATGCGAGTCATCTGCTGAAACTGCGGATTGTTGGTCGCCTGCACTAGCCGCCGGGTCACCTCCTGCACCTGGCGAACGATGGTCCCACTTTCCACGACGGGCGATTCCTGAAGAATCTCCTGAAATGCCTGGGCACCCAGGGCATTTTCCTGGGCTGGGGACATGCCGACCAGCTGACGCCGGCCAAAGGGGCCGCGATCGCACCCTTTGATGGCAAAGGCGCCCATCGCCAGCAAGCCGATGGCCAGGGCGACAATAAACCGGGTGAGCTGAGGGGTGGAGCTTCTCAATTCCGTGTAGCCGTTCATCCTGCACCTCAAGGCGGAGGGTCCTTCCAGGTTGGGTTAGGAGTTCGTGTCCAGTCGGCAATAGGGTGCGCCAGGATTGCCGACTGGGTGGTTCCAGTCTAACCTGAGACTGTCTCCCGGAGGATGCCGCATGCTTACTGCCGAGTTGTGTCGAGAACGTCGCCAGCGGTTCTGGCAGGAACTCCATCCGGATCCTGGGGTGGATCAGGTTCGCCTGGCGGATCCACTGCACCTGATCTACCTGGCCAACTTTCATGTCGATCCCGTGAGCCTCAATGCCGGCTTTGGCGGCATCCTGGACCTACGCCGGGATGGCTTCACCCGACTCATTCACGACGATCGCCTCAAAGCCTCCGCGTCCAAGGCCTTCTGCGACGAGCGGGTCATGGTCCCCTGGTACGACGGCCAGCATCCTGGGAAGGGGCCCCGGCAATTGGCGCTGGCGGGTTCGATTCCTAGCGGAGATTCCAACCTGCAGTGCCACGATCGCCCAGGAAACCCTCTGGCTGATTCCGTGGTATCCACACTCGGTCGGATGCGACGGCAAAAATACCCCGACGAGTTGGCCCTGTTGCAGCGCTGCATGATGGCGACTAATGCCGGCCATGCGTGGGCCCGGCAGAATGCAAAGCCAGGAATGACTGAGCTGGATGTGTACGCGGGCGTGGTGGGCGCTTGCACGCGTAGTGCCGGGCACCCCGTGATCGTTTATGGTGATTTTGCTGTCTGCCCCGGACCCGAGCGACGAGGTGGCGCCCCGACCGATCGGGTAATCGAGCCAGGTGATATGTTGATTCTGGATTACTCCGTGGTGATCGAGGGCTATCGCAGCGATTTCACCAACACCCTGGTTGTGGGTCGAGACCCGACACCGGACCAGCAGCGAATCTTCGACCTGAGCCTGGCCGCCATGACTGCGGGAGAAAAGGAGCTGCGAGCCGGAGCATCCTGCCTGAATGTCTACAATGCCGTTCGTGCTGTGTTTGAGAAAGCAGGAGTGGCCGAGGCGTTTCCTCATCACGCAGGACACGGCATTGGGTTGACTCATCCCGAGGCACCGTTCTTTGTCCGCCATGCCGACGAATCGCTCCAGACCGGTGACGTGGTCACCCTTGAACCCGGCTTATACCTCGCCGGCATTGGCGGTCTGCGCATCGAACGGAACTACCTGATCACCCCTGACGGCTTCCAGACCTTGAGCGGCCACACCATCACATTGAGGTAGCCCCGTGGCGCCCTTGAAGCAGGTAGTCTCGCCCGCTAATATTGGACGTGTAACCTGATTTGTCCGTGGAGAGGTGACCGAGCGGCCGAAGGTGCAGCACTGGAAATGCTGTGTGGGGGAAACCTCACCAAGGGTTCGAATCCCTTCCTCTCCGTTCTGAACATACGTGCATAATGGAAATGGAAGGTAAGATGTAGACGCATCTTCCTTTTCTGCTTCCACTTGTGTTGAAGTTTTACCTATCATACTTTCGATCACGTTCGCTTCCTGCGCCGGATTTTGCGCCACGAGTGCGCCGTATTATGCACCGCTTTTCCCGCCACCAGCAGCCCGTTGATAGTGCTCCTCGACCACCGTGAGGTAGTGTTCATCTTGAACATCTTCTTCTTGTCCCATCCACTCGCACAGCACGTGGCTTCCGTACCCGCGATCTCTCAGTTCTGTAATCCTGCTGGCTCGCTGGTTGTGGAACAGCTTCAGCCACTGCTCCAGCCCTCCCCTCTTCAGTAGTCGAGCAAGCCCTGTCCTCAGCTTGAGGGATCGTCAGCCATTTGGCCTCTGCACTTTCTCCAGGTAGTCCCCACCCACAACTTGAGTCTGACCAGGCTCGGCCAGATCCTCGGCCTCTTCGAGGAACGGACATCACTCCGCGAAGAGGGACATGTTCTGGTCGCCTTACCGTCATACTGTTCTGTCTTCGGACATGGGAAATCGACCAATTTGTTGCTCAGCCAGTCAACGTGTCGCCTTTCCAGGAACAACACCCCATTCAGGATCCGGCTAATTGTCTCTTGATTGTCGTCGGTAGGCATTCGAATCGTCGCGGACCGGCCAGTAATTTGCGTGGCGTTGGCAGATGCCGAGGTCCGGCGACAGGAGGATAACAGCGAACGAAAGATGACGCCAAGTTGTGGCACAGGATCCAGATTGTCCGAAAGACTCCCCAGTGCAGCCGTCACCCCGAGTAATGGAAATCCCACCAAGCCGTGATTCGATGGCTGAATGCCTAACTGGAACGCAGGCTCGGAGGGCTGCGGCCCAAAAAGGCCAGGGGAGTCCCTCCCAGGCTGGCGCCCGACCTGGCCCGATTATACTGCAGCAGTGGGTGCTCGACGGGCCGACAGAACACAGGCTCGACCAGGCGAACTGGACATCCTCCGAACTGGTCGGCCCCTCCGCAAGTCCAGAGGCATCCGAGTTGGATAGTAGGCCCAGTTGGTATTCGGGGCGAGGTATGGCACCTGCCCGTACCTCCCGACCAACCGGTTCCACCGCGGCGATCCGGTGAAACAGGCCGCCGCCCGAGAGGAGGTGGACGTCCTGAAAATGGGTGGGGGTGAGCGAACTCGTCCTCATGAGCAAGGAGGAAGCCCAGTTCCCGAGGGTGCCGACGCTGACAGCCACGTTTGGGGGAAGGAGCATCGGCCAGTGATCGGGACGTGGGACGATAAGCAACTGTTGTAAGCCTTTGCCGACGTCCACCTGTTCATCGCGGCCAACTACGCCAACAGGGTCAACAGCCCGAAGGACGCCACGGCGAATACGGGCAAGAATGAGACGCGGCGACCCCAGGAGGTGTTCAGCTCACCTCTGCGTCACGTCGGGCTGAAATACCCCGCTGAAACAACTCGGCAGGTGGTGCTGCTGATCGACAACACTCCCTGTACACCGGCGCGCCAGTCCAGCAGGCGTTGGCGGACAACCCTCATGTGGAGATGTAGCGACTGCTCTGCTACAACCCGCAACTGGATCCCCACGAGCGGATCAGGAGTGTGCAGAAGAGACGGGCCACCGACAGCCGGCGCATCGACACGCTACTGGACCTGCAGCGGTCACTGTGGAGCAGCTTGAGTAGATTCCAAACAGTTGCGAGAACAGGTCCGAACATTTCTGAACCCCCGGCCCAAGTAACGGAAAGCACCAGGCGGATCCTGAATCCGACACCATCACCACCGTGCAGCGGTGCCTGTGGACGAGGTGGGCTTTTCCCACAGCCGGCCATGAGGATACCTTCGCGAAACTACCGAGCCGTTGAGGCTGACGCTGCTCCACGCCCTGGCGCCCGCAGCCTGTACCACTATCATAAAAAACCTGTCGACTCCCAGGAAATGTCAGGCTTCGATGGGAGATTGATCTCCGCCAGTGCGGCAGATGCAGTCCATACATTTGAATTTACTCCTGTCGATCACCAGACTGCTCACTATTATCATGAAGAAGACTGGTTGTTACGCGCTGCTTGCCTCTTTCCATCTTGCCGTTTTTTCAGTACTTTGCATCGATTCTCAAGGTGAATGCGAGATTCGATATTTGGCAGCTCTGTTCAGGTATGTGTAGCTGTCCTGGGATTTGGAGAGAGTCATTACAAGTAAAACAATACGGTTAGTATTAATCCAACCGCGCGGCGCCATACAAAACCGAAACCGCGTAGTTATGGAATCTATTCGAGGGATAGTAATGATCCACGTCATTGCTACTATTGAACTCGCACCAGGTACACGTGAAGCTCACCTCGCTGAGTTTAGCAAAATAATACCCGACATCCGCGCCGAACGGTTGCATAGAGTACGGACCCGCTATCGACGCGGAAACCGATTTAGCCAGTCAAGTCAAGCTCGGTTCCGACAAGGTCATCGTCATTGAGAAGTGGGAAAACCTCGTAGTGCTTAAGGCGAACTCTGGATCGCCACACATGCAGGCATACCGCGTCAATGTCATGGACTACGTGCGCGGTGTGCGTTTGCTCGTGCTTGACCCAGCAGATTAAATTCTACTCGTCCGAATCGCCGAAGTTGGTCTGTGAATTATTTGACATCACCTTCGTCCAGGACGGCGAACCAGGCGCTTCACCTGGACACCAGCTATATGTCTGTTTCCTGAGGCCCACAGTTCTCTAAGTGATCCTGTCTACTGTGCCTGTTCGTTGGGAAGCCACCAGGCTGTCAAGTGTCACTACCATTACCTGGGATGTGTTTATCAATGATTCATATAACTTCAGTATTGAGAGTGGATAAATGCTAAATCAGTCCTTGCCATCTTGTTTCAACTCGGTAGTTGGAAGTCCTGTATCAACTGCTGGTGTCTAGGGCTGCCGATTGTAACCACAGGAAAGTGCCTGCGTTTGCTCCCATTAACGAAGAAAGTGAGGTCGATTTTTCGCTGCCAACCTTCAAATTAGTGGACATCGCGAGCCAGGCCAAATCCAGAACGTAGATCGCCCAAGGTGGCCCATCTGGCTTTCATTCGGTGACGGACAGTGATTCCCAAATTTATACCCAAGGTGAATAGAGAGATACCTCGTGCAAACGCCACTGAGTTCTATTCTGTACTTTTTGGTGGCGGCGCTTCTCGGCGCCGTGGGACAATTCCTCAACAAGTCAGGTGCTGAGCGTGCGACAGGAGAGTTGCTCTCCTACCTTCTCAACGCAAGAATCCTAGGTGGTGTGGGCTGCTACATTTCTGTGATGGTGTTGTTTGTAGCGGCTTTTCGGCGCGGTGGAGAACTGAGTGTCCTCTACCCAATCTATGCGACCACTTTCATCTGGGCCGCCCTCATCGGACTGTGGGCCAACAACATTCCCATTAATCCGATCAACGTCTTTGGCATGATCTGCTTGATTGCCGGAATGTTTTTCATGGGGAAGTAACCATGACTGAGGAAGTTTACCAACCGACTGAGCGTCGCCCGATCGCGGCTCGGAGTTGGTCGGTCTGGCAGCAAACGGCAAAATGGTTGTCGCGACGAGGCGTTTCTCCCAATGGGATTTCGCTGTTCGGGATGGGGTGTGGCCTTGCTGCCGGGATGGCTTTTGCCGGAACCACTCATGCCTCCGGTTGGGAGCGTTTAACGTGGCTAGTTGGAGCCATGTTGATTCAACTTCGCCTAATCGCCAACCTGCTCGACGGCATGGTGGCAATTGAATCAGGGCGGGCCTCTCCCGTCGGCGAGCTGTACAACGAGGTTCCCGACCGAATCTCCGATACTGCAATACTGGTTGGGGCCGGGTATGCCATCGGAGGTGACATTGTCCTTGGTTATCTGACAGCCTGTGCCGCCCTTTTCACCGCCTACGTTCGGGCTATGGGTAAAGCCGCCGGTGCTCCTCAGGAATACTGTGGTCCGATGGCCAAGCAGCAGCGTATGGCCTTGATGACTCTGGTTTCCGTGTACTGTGGCCTGGCACCTGCCAATTGGCAACCTACCTCGAGTGATTTTGCTGGACGCGGTCTGGTGGCTTTGGGTCTCCTGGTAATCGTGATTGGGAGTCTGTTAACAGCAATCCGCCGGCTGTTGCGCATCGCTGCCAACCTGAGGAGGAACAAGCCATGAGTCCTGAAACTTGGGAGCGACTCTTTGGCGCAACTCATGCGTTCGACCACCCAGTAACATTGGTAGTTACGCTCGCACTGGTTGTGTTGCTGGTGGTAACACCGGCAATCATCTGGTTGCTGGCGCGGCTCGGGCGCATCGACGCCAAATTGCGAACAGAGTTGATGCTCCGCTATTGGTCCTGGTTGGTGCTCACGCCATTGCTGCTGGTGCCCATCTTGCTGGGCGCTGCCTGGACGATGGTGGGAATCAGCATGTTGAGCCTGTTGTGCTACCGAGAGTATGCCAGAGCAACCGGTCTGTTCCGCGAAAAAGCCGTTAGCCTCGTGGTCGTGCTTGGGATACTGATGGTCACTTTCACGGAACTGGACCACTGGTATCGCCTATTCGTCGCTCTGGTGCCATTTACTGTTGGTGTCATTGCTATGGTGGCTATTATCCGCGATCAGCCACAAGGCTACATCCAGCGAGTAGCACTGGGTGTTCTAGGTTTTGTCCTGTTTGGCTCCTGTCTTGGACACCTGGGCTATCTTGCAAATGACCGGAATTATCGGCCCATGTTGATTCTAATCTTTGTGAGTGTCGAAATGAACGACGTTTTCGCGTTCATGGTTGGTAAGACGTTTGGGAAGCGCAAACTGGCGCCAAACACCAGCCCAAAGAAGACGATCGCTGGCGCCGCCGGCGCCCTGGTGTTAACCACCTTGCTGGTAATGGGACTTGGCTCCCTTGTCTTTCAGGGAACAGTTCTGGCGAGTCCAGTTCACCTTGTTATCCTTGGAGTGCTAATCAGTATACTAGGGCAGTTTGGTGACTTAATGCTGTCGTCCATCAAGCGCGATCTGGGCATCAAGGACATGGCCGCCACCATCCCGGGGCATGGCGGATTGCTGGATCGTTTTGATAGTGTCATCCTCGTGGCCCCAGCAGTGTTCCATTACATCAACTACTTTGTGGGTGTAGGGACAGATCAGCTTCCGAACGTTTTGACAGGAGGTTGAGCCTTGCAAAAGTGGAACCTACAACCTGCGCGCGACCTGGGCCTGCCACCAGGGGAGCGACTTCGCAGTTTGAAGCGCGAGAATGGATTAGTATCGACCGGTTTACACCTTGCCTGGTGGTCAATGGTCCGCGGCTACCTCGCCCTGTGGCACCGGTTGGCTATTATTGGGCGGCAGCACATTCCTGCCAAACCTCCCTATATTCTGGTCGCCAACCACACGAGCCACCTGGACGCGCTGGTTCTTGCGGCTCCCTTACCCTGGCGCCAGCGCGATCGCATCTTTCCCATTGCTGCAGGTGATGTCTTTTTTGAAACACCTCTCGTCTCGGCTTTCGCCGCTGGAATGCTGAACGCACTGCCCATGTGGCGAAAAAAATGCGGACCCCATGCCCTGGAGCAGTTGCGCCAACGAATGCTGGAAGAGCCTTGCGCTTACATCCTCTTCCCAGAGGGAGCTCGAAGCCGAGACGGCAAGATGTTGGCCTTCAAACCTGGCCTGGGCATGTTGATTGCTGAGACGGACGTACCGGTGGTGCCTTGCTTCCTTGACGGCTGCTACCAGGCCATGGTGGCTGGTCAGCGCTGGCCGCGACCGCGACCAATTCGGCTACACATCGGTGAGCCAGTGATCTTTAAGACTGTGGCGAACAATCGGGAAGGCTGGATACATATTGCTGCAATAACACAGGAACGAGTCAATGCTCTTGCACCAGCAACCATCTGAGGGGTGACAACATGGCTATGATGGCATTGATAGGGTGAATTGGTCCAACGCCGAACTATGCGGTACTGAAGAAACAAATGTAGTCACGCCACGTCAACCTTGTTCACGGCAATATCTTTCGCGCCAGTGGGCGCTATCTTCTCCGGTGCATTTGTAGCCCTGGCCGACTCCTCCCCACCATTTTTCTTCTTTCCAGGCGTGACAGCCCGGGCGGCTTCGTGCCCTCTCAGTAGATCGGTGAACCGCTTCCCACTCGGAGACTGCAGTGCTCGAACTCGGCAACGTCACCAAAAGCTATAACGGGCGGCAGGTACTGCAGCCGACCTCCCTGACCGTCGCCCCCGGACAGACCACTGTTCTGATTGGGCCATCCGGCTGCGGCAAATCCACCTTGCTTCGCATGATGGTCGGACTCGTGGAGCCTGACGCGGGCACCGTCACCATTGACGGCGAAGTGTTAACCTGCCGAACTGCTGAGCATCTGCGAACGCGGATCGGCTACGTCATCCAGGACGGGGGCCTGTTCCCGCACCTGACCGCGCGAGACAACGTCGCGCTGATGGCCAGCCACCTCGGCTGGGATCGTGACCGCCAGAATCGCCGTGTCGGCGAGCTGGCAGAACTCGTCCGCTTGCCTGCTGATCTGCTGGATCGCTTCCCGGCCCAGATGTCCGGGGGGCAGCGCCAGCGCGTCGGCATCATGCGTGCCCTGATGCTCGACCCCGCGGTCGTCCTGCTAGACGAGCCCATGGGCGCCCTCGATCCACTGGTCCGGGCCGACTTGCAACAGGACCTCAAGGACATCTTCGTCCGGCTCAAGAAGGTCGTCGTGCTGGTCACCCACGACCTGGGCGAGGCAGACTTTTTCGGCTCCGTCGTGCTGTTGTTGGGTGGTGGTCGGATCGTCCAGCGTGGCACCGTTGCCGAGTTCCTCCGCTCGCCCGCCGACGACTTCGTCCGCCGCTTCATGACGGCACAGCGCTTCCCAACCCTCGACGCCAGGGGAGTCCCCGCATGAATCTCATCAAGAGATCGTTATTGCCAGCCCTGGTGCTGGCCGCCTGGCTGTCGTATCCCGCGACGGCATCCGCCCAGGTTGTCCACATCGGATCCAAGGCCTTCACCGAGCAGGTGATTCTTGGCGAGATGATGGCCCTCCTGCTCCGCGATGCTGGGATGGTGGCCGTCCACCACGCCGACCTGGGCGGAACGCAGGTCGTCTACCAGGCCCTGCTCGCTGGCCAGCTCGACGCCTACGTCGAGTACACGGGGACTCTCACCCAGGAGATTTTCAAGGATCGCCGCATCCGCGACGAGGATGGTCTCCGCCGCGAACTCGCCCGGGCCGGGGTCGTCCTCGGAGGCCGGCTTGGTTTCGCCAACAACTACGCCCTGGGCGTCCGCGAGGACCTCGCCGACCGGCTGAAACTCCGCTCCATCGGTGACCTGGCCGCGCAGCCGAAGCTACGCATCGGGCTGAGCGACGAGTTCATCGGTCGCAACGATGGGTGGGTTCTGGTCCGCAAGCGCTATCGCCTGCCGCACACCCCGCGCGGTCTGCGGCACGAGCTGGCCCTCAACGGCCTGGCTGCCGGCAAGCTCGACGTGACCGACGTCTTCACTACCGATGCCGAGATCCGCCAGTATCGCCTGCGTCTACTGGAGGACGACGTTGGTGCCCTTCCCGTGCAGCACGCGGTGCTTCTCTATCGCGCCGACCTCGACACCCGCGTCCCTGGCGCTTCCGCTGCTCTGCTCCGGCTCATCGGCCAGATCGACAACGACGCCATGATCGAGATGAACGCCCGGGTGCAGGTCGACCGGCAAGGCGAATCACGGGCCGCCACGGAGTTCCTCGTTGACCGTCTGAAACTGGATATTCCCACCGAGCCGGAATCTTCGCGCGCCGCCTTCCTCGCTAGAGTGATCGCCTCTAGCACCGCTTCCCACCTGCTACTGGTCCTGGGCTCCCTGGCCATCGCGGTCACCATTGCCGTGCCGCTGGGTGTGCTGGCCTACCGCCACCGCCTGGCTCGACACGCTATCCTCGGCATCGTCGGTGCGCTGCAAACGGTGCCGTCGATGGCCCTGCTCGTCGCTCTGGTGCCGCTGCTGGGCCTTACCGCCTGGCCAGTCCTGGTCGCGCTCTTGCTCTACAGCCTGTTGCCCATCGTGCGCAACACCTACAACGGCCTGGCCGAGATTCCACAGAACCTCCGCGAGTCGGCCGAGGTGCTTGGTCTGCCGGAACGAGCCCGTCTATGGCGCGTCGAGTTACCACTCGCCTCGCGGTCCATTCTTGCGGGAATCAAGACCGCTGCCGTTATCAACGTCGGCACGGCCACCATCGGTGCCATCATCGGCGCGGGCGGTTACGGCCAGCCCATCATGACCGGTATCCGCCTGCAGGACTTCGGCCTTGTCCTGGCTGGTGCCGTCCCGGCTGCGGTGATGGCCCTGCTCCTGCAGCAAGCCTTCGGCTGGCTCGAGCCGTTGCTGGTGCCGCGCGGCCTGCGCGTGAGCTGATACGGATCTGATTACACGCCTCAGAGGATCATATCCATGCTTTTCGCCATCCGCTGGCTCCTGTGGATGCTGCTCCGTGGTCTGCTCTCGCTCCGCTACCGCGTCCGAATCCTCGGCCTGGAGTCGCTGCGCGGCCTATCGGGGCGCGGGAAGGTGCTGATCCTGCCCAACCACCCCGCGTACACCGACCCCATGTTGATCATGTCTCGCCTGGGTGGGCAGCTCGATCCGCGCCCACTCGTGTACGAGGGTACTTTCAACAACCCAATGATGTGGCCGTTCATGAAAGTCATCAACGCCCTGTGCGTGCCCGACATGGAGAGCGCCAGCGCCAACGCCCGGGAGGTGGCCCAGGCCAGCGTCCAGGCCATCATCGACGGGCTGAGGTCCGGCAGCAATCATATCCTCTGGCCAAGTGGTCGGCTGCAACGCCGTGGCGTCGAGGTTCTCGGAGGCGCCCGCGCCCTGACCGACATCCTGCAAGCAGTTCCAGATTGCGAGGTCGTCCTGGTTCGGACGGGCGGCCTGTGGGGCAGTGCCTTCAGCTTCGCCTACACCGGAAAGCTGCCCGAACTGAGCCGGCAGATGCTGGGCGGCCTGGGTACTGTTCTGGCTAACCTGCTCTTCTTCACCCCGCGCCGCGACATCACCATTACCGTCGAACGTCTCGACCGCTCGAAGATGCCCGAGTTGCGCCGCGAAAAGGTCAACGCGTTCTTCGAGGCATGGTACAACGCAGAAGGACTCGAGTCGCCGCGCTATGTTCCCTACCACGTTCTGTTCGGCCCGCGCGAGTACACCTTCCCGCCCCTGGCCGGTATGGCCGAGGTGAACCTCGCCACAGTCAAGGCGGAGGTCAAGGCCGAGGTGCATGCGCTGCTGGCGGAGAAGATCAAGCGGCCCCTGACCCCCGACGAGCAACAGCCGGATATCACACTCGATCAGCTGGGCCTGGACAGCCTGGACCGCATGGAGTTCTCACTGAATCTGGAGCAGCGTTTCGGCTTCACGACAGACCAGGTGCCCGCCAGCGTTGGTCAGTGCTGGGCCCTGGCCGCAGGGCTGGTCGAAAAAGGGCCACCCAGACCCGCCCCCGATGCATGGTTCCGCGCGCGCCCGGCCTCACGCCCCAGAAGTGCTCGGTGAAACCATCGCGGAGGCGTTTGTCCAGCCGAGCACTGGCCTGCCGCGCTGATACCGCCGTCGCCGACGACCTGAGCGGCTGCCTGAGTTACGAACGGCTGCTGGTGGGCGCGATGGTGCTTGCGCGGGAGTTCGACAGGCTGCCGGCCAGGAACGTCGGCCTGTTACTGCCCGCCAGTGTCGCCGCCGACGTGGCCTTCCTTGGCCTGCACCTGGCCGGCAAGGTGCCGGTCGTGCTCAACTGGACCACCGGGCCGAAGAATCTCGAGCACGCTGCTCGCACCATGCAGCTAGGTCACCTCGTCAGCTCCCAGAAGTTTCTCGACCGGTTGCAGGTGTCCATCCCTGGCGTCAAGCCGTTGCTGATCGAGGAGCTGCGCAGTACCGCCAAGCAGGTGGACCTGGCCCGGCTGCTGATCCGCGTCCGCTGGCGGCATGGGGCCATTCGCTCCGAGGTGACGAAGGTAAGCCCCGACGACCCTGCAGTCGTCCTGTTCACCTCCGGGTCGGAAAAGGCCCCCAAGGCAGTGCCACTCACTCACCGCAACCTGATCAGTAACATCCGCGGCGGTGTCGATGCACTCCAACTAGAGGGCACAGACTCGTTTATCGGCTTTCTGCCACCGTTTCACAGCTTCGGCCTGACGGTCACGACACTCGCGCCGCTGTTGTGCGGCCTGCGCGTCGTCCACCACCCCGACCCTACCGACGCCGCCAGCCTGGTACGCAAGGTGGCCGCCTACAAGGTAACTGCCCTGACGGGCACGCCGACCTTCGTCAGCTACATGCTGAACAAGGTCAAGTCCAACGAGCTGAAGAGCGTCCGGCTGATTCTCGTCGGCGCGGAGAAGTGCCCCCAGGTGATCTTCGATCGCTGCCGGGAGCTGGCGCCCAACGCAGCAGTGTTGGAGGGCTACGGTATCACAGAGTGTTCACCTGTGGTGGCAGTCAACGCACCAGGGGCGGCCAGGCCTGGCACCGTGGGCAAGCCGCTCCCGGGCGTCGAGGTATGCGTCATCGACCCCGAGGGCGATGCACCACTGGACCACGGCCAGGTCGGCATGCTGCTGGTGCGCGGCCCGAACATCTTCCCTGGCTACGTCGGACACGACGGCCCGCCACCCTTCCGCGAACGCGATGGCAAGCGCTGGTACGTGACCGGTGATCTTGTCGAGTTGGATCGTGAGGGGTTCATCCGCTTCGCGGGCCGGCTAAAGCGCTTCCTGAAGGCCGGCGGAGAGATGCTCTCGCTGGAGGCACTCGAGGGGCCGCTTGCCCAGCAGTACCCGCCGACGGAACAGGGGCCGCGCGTCGCCGTCGAGGGAGTCGAGACGGAGGGAGGCGGCTGCAAGATCGTGCTGTTCAGCACGGTGGAGGTCAGCCTGCAGGAGGCCAACGCCCAGTTGCACCAGCATGGATTTCGCGGCGTGATGCGGCTGCACGAGGTGCGACGGGTCAACGCCATTCCAGTGTTGGGCACGGGCAAGACAGACTACAAGGTGCTCCGGTCGCAGGTGGTCGGGCCGGCGGAAACGATGACGTAGATTGAATAGGAGATGTAGTGGTTCCGCATCACCGACCTTTGCTGAATGCACCCGCCAGAGCATCTGGCCGGTCAACTTGCATCCAGGTGAGTGGCCAACACCGTTATCAGGCGTTCCGCGCCTGATCGACACTGCCGGCGACGTCCACAATGCACCAGGGTTCGAACCTGACCTCCTCCCCGAATCACCTCATCTACCAGGACGGCACACCCATGTTGGCCGGGTTACCTGCTTGGCAGTAGAGGACCAGTTCCTTCCCCATGCGCGCCCTGCTCTAATCCAACGCCTCAAAATCATGACGACGGGATAGTGGAAACGTGGGCTGTCGTGCTTGTCTCCAAGCCCGGAAGGTGGCTGGTCCGACCTACCGGCCCGCCTATAATGGCCCGCGTCAAGGACCGGTCGAAACCAGCCGTGAGTGCCAGCCCGGTCCCTGAACCCCCTTCCACCGAGGCGCTCGTCATGAAAACCAAGCTGCCCCCTGTCCTACTGGCGGCGTTCGTTGCAGCGTCGGCATCGCTCGCCCCGGCGGATGAGCCAGACCGGAGGTTTTACATCTACCCCTGGCTCGGACAGTCCAACAAGGAGGGCAACCCCTGGATCAAAGAGCAGGACAGGACCGAGGTCGAGCGGTTGATGGCAGTCGATTTCCCGATGCAGTGTCGCAAGGCGGGCCACTGGTACACGGCCGTCACCCCACTTTGCCGCCTGTCGGCCAACCTGGGCCCAGCCGACCACTACCGCCGCCCCCTGGTCGCCAATTTGCCGAAGAAAGTCACCATGGGTGTGGTGAACGTGGCGGTGGCTGGGTGCAGGTGGTACGGGGACAAGATGGTCGCCCAGTTCGGTCACAAGGGCGGCGAACCGAACGTGCCCGCTACGCCGACGACGTACTGCAACCCCCTTCCCCTACCGAATTACCCCGTCGGCAAGCGGGCAAGGGACGCGAAAGTCGGCGAGCCGGTGCCCAGGGACGACGGCCTGTGGCTGGTAGGCAAGCAGGAGCAGTTCCGCGAATTGGCCGACGTGTCGGTGCTATGGCACGACGGGGTGTGGTACCTGTACCCATCGGTGGACATGGCGTGGGTGAGCAAGGACGGCGGGGCGACCTGGCAACACCACCCGCTGAACGTCCGCGACCTGGGTTACGCCCCCACGGTCGTCAAGCACAAGGAGAAGTTCCTGCTCATGGCATCGGAGTCGTCGGTGTACTCGGCCGACTCGCCCCTCGGACCGTTCAAGGAGATCGGCCCGATCAAGTTGCCGCAGGGGGTGCCGGGGCAGACCGACCCGATGCTCTTCTCGGACGACGACGGCCGGCTGTTCTACTACTGGGGCTGCACTCCAACCGAGGGTATTTACGGGGTGGAACTGGATGCCGACAACCCGACAAAGGTGATCGGTAAACCGGTGCGGGTGATCGCGTTCGAGCCGGAGAAGGCTCCCTGGCAGCAGCTGGGTGACTGGAACGAACAGCCTTCCCGGGGGTGGGTCGAAGGGGCATGGATGCTAAAACGGGACGGCCGGTACTACTTGACGTACGCGGCGGGGGGGACAGAGAACCGAACCTACGCCATGGGTTGCAGCGTGGGCAAGTCGCCCCTCGGCCCGTTCACCCCCCAGAAGAACAATCCGGTCCTCAGGACGACCACGGGGCTGGTGACGGGCACTGCCCACGGCTGCGTTGTGGAAGGCCCACACAAGTCGCTTTGGGCGTTCTACACGGTGCGGACCGGGGTGGTACACGGGTTCGAGCGCCGGCTGGGGATGGACCCGGCCACCATCGGGGCGGACGGCGAACTGTGTGTAGACGGGGCCAGCTCGCTCCCGCGCCGGCTGTCGACTTCCCCGAAGCCAGCGGACCCGACGGGGTGGCTGCCGCTGAACTCCGGGCCGAAGACGGTCGGCTCGACCGACGGGGTGAATCTGTCCGGCCGGCTGGCGGTGGACGACGACCTGCGGACGTGGTGGCAGCCGGCGGCGGACGACAGGTCCCCGACGCTCACCAGCAACCTGACGACCCCGGGCGCGGTGGTGCGAGCTGTGCGGGTGGCATGGCGGGACGTCGGGTTGAACACGAAAGCCGGGGTTAAGCCGGGGGCGTTTCGCTACCGGGTGGAAGTCCGGACGGCCGCCGACATGTGGACAACAGTGATCGACCGGGGTGAGAGCACGGAAGACCTGCTGATCGACTACCGCGAATGCCAGGCGACACCGGGAACGGCGGCCCGGCTGATTATCGTCGGGGCCCCCCCAGGGATCACGCCCGGGGTGGCGGAGTTCACCGTGTTCGGCGAGGTGCGAAACGGCGGTGGCCCGGCCCTGAAGGATGTGTTCAAGACCCACTTCCGCATTGGCATGGCGGGTGACATTCCCGGCGGCTACTCGGCCGCGGAGCTGG
The DNA here is from genome assembly GCA_046350255.1 of Gemmataceae bacterium. Taxonomy (GTDB): domain Bacteria; phylum Planctomycetota; class Planctomycetia; order Gemmatales; family Gemmataceae; genus CALDUY01. The sequence continues at coordinate 24,064 of JAXMAV010000006.1, read as the reverse complement.
CTCTCGTCACTGGGCATTTCGGGGCCGTGACGCCAGAGAACTGCATGAAGCCGGGACCGGTCCACCCTGCTGAGGGCAGGTGGAACTTCGAGCGTCCCGACGCCCTGGTGAAGTGGTGCGGGGAGAAAAAGCTGTCCGTCCACGGCCACACTCTGGTGTGGCACGCGCAGACCAACAACTGGTTCTTCGAAGGTGGCGACAAGGCGGTAATCACCAAACGGATGAAGGACCACATCACCAGGTTGGTAGGCCGCTACAAGGGGAAGGTGCAGAGCTGGGACGTGGTGAACGAGGCAATCAACGATCGCGGTGACGGCACGACGGCCAGGACGGAAAACCTCCGCAACTCCCCGTGGCTAAAGGCCCTGGGCCCCCAGTACCTGACGCTGGCGTTCAAGTACGCCCACGAGGCCGACCCAGACGCGAGGCTGTACTACAACGACTACAACATCGAGGTCGGCCCGAAGCACGAAAGCTCGATGGTGCTGCTCAGGCGTCTGATCAAAGAGGGCGCGCCGATCCACGGTGTCGGGATCCAGGGACACTGGAGTACGGCAAACGTCCCCTACGACGCCATTGACAGGGCGATCAGGGACTATGCCTCCCTGGGGCTGAAGGTGAGCATCACCGAGTTGGACGTGACCATACATGGGGCAGCGGGGGGCCAGTTCGGACCCGGCCGCCCCCCGAGGACGTTAACACCACCGTCAGTGGAGGACCTCAAAGCCCAGGCAGCGGCGTACGCGAAACTGTTCGCCATTTTCATCAAGCACAAAGACGTGATCGAACGGGTGACGTTCTGGGGGCTGAACGACCGCCGCACATGGCGCTACGGCCAGCATCCATTGATCTTCGACTCTGACAACCAGCCGAAGCCGGCGTACGTGGCCATCGTGGCCGCGGCCCGCCGACCGGCCCCCACCCCACCGGCAGAGCTCCCGACCCCGTCCACGGGTTTCGACCGAAAGCGGGAGGGGATCGAGCGGGGCAAGGTGGAGACGGTGGAGTATGAGTCGAAGGCCACCGGGACCAGGCGGAAGATGCTGGTCTACACCCCGCCGGGGTTTTCGAAGGATCGCAAGTACCCGGTCCTGTACCTGCTGCACGGCGGCGGGGACGACGAAACTGGCTGGGTCAAGAAAGGGGCCGCCGACGTCATCCTCGACAACCTGTTCGCAGACAAAAAGGCGGTACCGATGATCGTCGTCATGCCTAATGGTCGGGTCGTCAAACCGGGCAAGAGGCCTGCCAGCCCGTTCGCAGGGTTCGACGCCTTCGAGAAGGACTTGATCAGCGACGTGATACCGTATGTGGAGACCCACTACCCGGTTAAGGCCGGCCGGGAGCACCGCGTACTCGCCGGCTTGTCGATGGGCGGCCTGCAGACGCTGGACATCGGGTTGACCCACCTGGACGTTTTCGCCTCCCTTGGCGTCTTCAGCTCTGGCTGGTTCCCAGACCGCCGGGTGAAGTTCGAGAAGGAGAACCAGGGGTTACTCAAGGCACCCGAGACAAACAGGAAGTTGAAGCTGTTCTGGATTGCGAACGGGAAGCCGGACATCGCTTACAAGAACAACCAGGCGATGTTGGAGATGTTCGACCGGTACGGGCTGCGGTACACCTACAACGAGGGGCGCGGTGGTCACACCTGGGACAGCTGGAAGAACCACCTGTATGTGTTCGCCCCCCTCCTGTTCCGGGATGGCAGATAGAGTTCCCGTGACCCGGCGTCACTTCACCGGCCAGGGCGACGAGGCCAACCGCACCTCGTCGGCCAGGCCAGATTGCCGCCCGGAGGCGCGCTGAAGCCTAGTGCGTTGTGCTCTACTGCTCGAGCCTGTTGTTGACTTCACCCCCCAACTAATTGACGAGCAACCTTGGGAAGGCGAGCCCAAGCTAACCGGCGAGCATGGAGGCCAGCCGCTGGGAGGCGAGGTTCCAGTCAGTCAGGTCGTGCGGGACCATACGCCACTGGCAACCGGACTTGATCACGTAGCGAAGCGCGTTGAACACTTTACGGAGGTCATGTGCCCGTTACGGGGGGTCCTCCTTCATCAGCAGCAGGTAGGGGAGCAGGTACACTCACTCTGCATCCATTACGTCACTGGGGTACGGCTTTCGCGGGGTGCCCATCCAGCTTACACCAGCAGACATATTCACATTTGTCAATTATTGGCTCCAGGTCCGTTTCTACCGCCTCACCGGACAACTGTTGGTTTTGTTAGAGTTTTATTATTGACTGAGCCGGATTATTCCTCTGAACGTTTCGGGCCCACCTTGAGCACGGCCACTGAAAGATTTCCGTCCGTTCTCCAGGTGTCGCCACCGCCATTGCGGCCTTCGTGGTCTTTCTGGAAATTCACAATGAAGTACGATTCAGCCACATCGCCTGTACCTTCCAGGTTCTGAATCAGGTGATCGCGTTCGGTATCAATGTCAGGAGCAATGTGATGCGTAACCTCCCCTGTCGTGTGACTGAGACCGACGCGCTCGTCATAGGTGACCGACCCAAACCACACGGGGCGATTCTCAGGTCCAGGCTTGTCCCATTTCCAGAAACGAACGTGGTGCCGCTTTCGAGGGTTATTGCCAACCGGCTGTTCAAAGGCCAGGTCTTGCTTGCGTCCAAATAAGTATAGATTGCTGACCGGCGCATCCTGATAAGGTCGCTTGAAAACGGATGCTTCCGCAATCTCCAAGCAACTCTTCAGGGTTAGTGGATCAGCTGGATACCATCCAGCTGACAGCAGGGCCTTCTTCACCTCTAATTCCGAGCCAACTAGAGCGATATTAAGTGGATCACCAGGTATTCCGTTAGCTGTATGCGTAACCCGTGGCGCATCTTCCCAGGCCGGGTGACGGTGAGCGTAGCGTCGCCAACTCAGCGGGAGAAGAACATACGCCACCAATAGATAGACCAATATCAAGGCGAGGCCGAAAGCAATTCCTCGCTTGAGCAGACGCGAACGTCCTGGATTTGGGGGTGTGGGCGTGTGGTTACTTTCTTCAGATTGACTCATGCCTTTCGATTCGCCTCCACTCGATTTCTGTCTCAACCCATGTTCCAGCGATACTCTTACTGATTGGATGATTCCATCGCCACCAAGGAAGCCCTTCGAGAGATCTGGAGATTATATTACCTGGGTCGGCGATCATCACATTCCTGTGGTGGTACCGGCCGGGCAATTGCTGGGCTGCATCTGAGACCATAAAGACACCGACACCTAGCGGCGCAGCCTGCTCTCCGACCTGGCCCACAAGTGCGCTGAACCGGGGGCCCTGGCCGATGACATGGGCCTGCGTACCTTCCAGATTATCCTGACTACCAACCACCCCAGTGCCAACGTGGCAAAGTCCACGGAAAATATTGGCGGGAGGTTGATCGAATCAAGGGGCGGGCATTCGTTTCCAGGCGAAATGCCCAGGAATCGCTCACGGAGGAGGTCGAAGCCCGTCCCATCCTTCTCCATCCTTCGGTGCTTCTTTTTTGTCCATTCAGGATTTTCGAGTACGCGGTCGCACCAACCTCCTGCTTCTCAACATCGTCACCATCACCCTGTGTGCCGGGATCGTCGGGCCCGACAACTGGCAATCGGTCTCACGGTTCGGCCGAAGCTGGTACGAATGGCAACAGACATTCCTGCCATTACCAACGGCGTCTCCTCGCACAACACCTTCGAGCGGGTCTAGCAACGTCTGGACCCGTATGCTTCCAATGCTGTTTACTCGGCTGGCTGCGGCAACTGGGCTAGAAGGTGGGGACCAGGCCGTTCACCCTCGACGGCAAGACACTTCGCGGATCGGGCTGGCAAATGAAGGTGCTGTCGATGTGCAGCAGCATAGCCAGCCATTTCCACACCAAGGAAACGGCAAGGAGGGAGGTCGCCTCGGTGTCTGATGGAAACTTCGCAAGCATCGTGTTAGAAACTCTAACAAAACCTATAACTAGGCGATGAGGCGGTAGAAGCAAACTTTTGATGGTGGCGAGTGTGGAGGAAGGCCAGATGGATGTCCGAACGCTTCTCGTACCGGACCTTCAGCCTGCGGTTCTGGTGCAGCTGCGGCGAGAGTCTGTTCCACCACGTAGCGTTGCTGGCCCAGACCGCTGCCGTGCTCCCGTCCGTGCGTTGGGCGAAGACTGTCGATCCCCAGCCAGGCAATCATCCCCCGTGCCCTTGCGAGTCGTAGGCCTGGTCTCCCAGCAGCTGACGGGGCAGCCGAGGGCTCGCCGTAGCCCTCCAACGGGCAGGCCACTACGGTCGGCAGTGCCGTCGGCCGCCCGTGCCGGTTGGCTGCGGTTACAGTGCAGCCCAGCGGCACCCCGGCACCATCGACCATCACGTGGTGTTTACTGCCGGCCTTGCCCCGGTCCGTGGGGCTGGGGCCGGTGTCGGCCCCCCCAAAAACCGCACGTGGACACTCGACGAGTCGATGGCGGCACGCCGCCAGTCGATCTTGCCCGCCTCGTCCAGGTGCCTCAGGAGTGCGGCGTGGATCTTGCGCCAGGTGCCATCGCGTTGCCAGTCGCGGAGTCGCCTCCAGCAGGTCATGCCGCAACCGCAGCCCAGCTCAGCGGGCAAGTCCTCCCAGGCCATGCCGGTCTTGAGGAGGAAGAGGATACCGGTCAGGCCTTGCGGTCATCCACCGGCGGCCTGCTGCCTCGACGAGGGGTCGCACGGGCAACAACGGTTGGATGATCTCTCCAGAGGGGTCGGGCAGCAGCGGTTTGGCCATGACTGAATCCTCCGGTCGGCTTCCGGAGATTGTCGGGACTCAACGCCTCGCTGGCTAGTTTTGTTAGAGTTTCTTAGGCTGAACATCATCCCTAACCACCGAAGCCTTCCCATGACAAATTTTCTTCCAGACCGCCGTCACTTTCTTAGCGGGGCACTGGCCGCCGCAACGCTTGGAGCTGCGCCTCCAGTCGGGCCTCCGCGAGTGCTCTGGCAACTCGACCTGAACAGTGCTTCCTATGGCGGTGGGGCTGTGGGCGACCTGGAACAGAATGGGCAGCTGTCCATCGTCTTCGGCACTTATTTCAATGACGAGCATCTCTACTGTGTGGACGCGCGGACGGGAAAGCCTCGCTGGACGTTCCGATCCGAGGGAGGCCCCTGGGATGCCTCCGTGGCGCTGGCGGATCTGGACGGAGACGGGAAACTGGAAATCCTGGCGGCCGATTCGTCCACCGGGACGCTTTTTTGTCTCAACCCCCAAGGGCGGTTGATCTGGAAGTACCGCCTTCCATCCTCCACAGATTCGCCGCCAGCTGTGGCCGACCTAGATGGAGACGGTAAGCCAGAGGTGGTAGTTGGCACCATGACCACTGCAGATCGCCATGGCCGAGTGGTTTGCCTGGATCCCATGACGCAGAAACCGCGCTGGACTGCCCGGGTCCCGGGTCACGTGCAGTCCGAACCAGTCCTCATCGATCTCGACGGCGACGGCCATCTGGACGTGGTGGTCACGACCTGGCGAGGTGACCAGTCGGTTCACGCTTTGCATGGCCGCACGGGCAAGGAACTCTGGTCGTCCGCCATGAAGGGTGACATGTATCACGGAGTCACCGCCTTCGATCACCGGGGGGTGCTAATGCTGGCGGCCTCCATCAAGGGAGATGTGGCCTTGTTCGACAATCGGGGTCGTCCATTGTGGGTTCGCCAACCAGGAGGCTACCTCTTCGGGCCGACCTGTGTGGCTGATCTGGATGGGGATGGTACGCCGGAACTGGTGGTGGTGGGTCCCCAGGTGATCGTATACGACCTGCTCGGCAGAGAACGCTGGCGGAGCAAGCCCTACGGCGGGATCAATCGAGGGTGTGCCCTGGCGGACATCGACGGGGATGGTCGGCTCGAGTTACTGTTCGGGGCAACGGATCGTCGATTTCGCGCACTGGACGGTGCGACGGGTGTGGAACAGTGGGCATTTGACGCCACCGTCCAGGGCCACGCCTACGAGTGGTTGGACGGAGCGCCACTCGTGGCGGATTTTGATGGCGATGGCCAGTTGGAGTTATTCTTCGTTGCCGGAAAGGGGACGTCGGATCGGACCCGGAAGGCGAACTACGGACGGGCCTACGCCCTGAAACTGGGCAAGGGCCGGAGCCCATGGCCGATGTTTCGCGGCAACCTGAGACGAACGGGTACGCCAGGATGATCGCCTCCCATCTCCGTTGAATGGAAAGCATTCCCATGCGCTGGAATGCCGGAGTTCGCGCACTGCATAAAGCAGAAGCTTGTTGCAGATGACTGGGGGATAAGGTTACGACAGACCTGTGGAGCTTTCGCGGTCTTTCACCCGGCGACGATCAACTTCATCGACATGGCTGCGAGCCTGGCGAAGCAGTACCAGTACTTCACCCGGTCTGACATGAACAACTGTCGGGGCCGGATACTCAAACCGCGCTCGATGTCGGCGCCTGGCTATCCGGCGAGATCCTTGACGGGTGAGTCGGTCCGTATGCGAAGGTACTAAACCTCGGTCGGGGGTGAGCCATTCCGTCCGGCCCACCTCCAGCCCCGCTTCGGTACCCGGGATGAAGGCACTGGGGTCCAGTTTACCCCTTGACTAGCTCCCAATCCCTGGAACTTCCCGCTCCTCGTTTCTCAGAAGCGAGAGCGACCAGGCCGGGTAGTCACGAAACATGCCGCGAACTGGCCAGGTATACGTGCATAAGCAACTGGCATGAGAAATGCCGCTCTGGCGATGTAACTTTTCCCTCGGAGTGCGAAAGTCAGTGATGTGGGGATGGGGCAGGTCCAGCCGTGGAGCTCGACGGCGTGACGTGATCATGATGCTGACGCTGGTCAGCCATTTGTTCACCACGTTTGGGTTCCCGTTGCCCGCGCCGCGCCCAAACTCGAAAGATGCCTCCTACCCTTACCCCTGCCAGAAGCGCCCATGCGGCTGCTTCAGCGCCGAGCAGTGCTGGGCGGGCGACTGCTGCTGCTTCACCCTGGAAGAGAAGCTCGCCTGGGCCGAGGCCAACGGCGTCGAGCCGCCCGAACACGTCCGCCCCCTAGTCGCGTCGCGCAAGGCCCACCCCGGGTCGGCAATGAAGCATTCGTACTGCTGTGAGTCCGGAGCCGAGGAAGGCACGCAACCGGCCGAATCTCCTTCCTGCTGCCCGAAGGCCGACGGCGAGGCCTCCCCTTCTTGCTGTGGCCAATCGTCCGGCTCCTGCGAACGGCCGGAACAGGAATGCCCAGCCTGCGCGGCGAAGTCCTCGGCAAAATGCTGCGGGAAAAAGGCTCCCGTCGCTGGAAACGAGAGCGACTTCCGATGGGTCGTGGGAATCTTCGCCCAGAGGTGCCGTGGCGAAGGACCGGCTGGGCTGATAAAGCTCGACCCGAGTGTGCCTTCTGACTCAAGTTCGGGAACGCTGGTCGCTCCCCAGGCGGGCGAGTTCCTCAGCGGAATTGATCCCCTCATCACCTCCACCTCGCATACCCCTCCGACGCGCCCTCCGCGCGGTTCTTGATCCATCACAGCTGATTCTGCGAACTACCTGGACCGGTCAGAAGATCGCCTTCCATACCGCACCGTGGGCCACAAGTGCCCTCACAGGTGCGGCGGCTAACCTGTATTGGCGCTGGCGCTCGGTTGACCATCTGGCATCGCAGCACGATTCGACACAGCCGTAGCGAGACTGAGACGTAGCCTCCCCGCCGGGTGAACCGTTGCGTATAGGCTGCGACGTGTCCACGAACTCGACCAAAACGGAGTTCGACTATCCGTGTTCCCAAACCACCCACCGCCCGCGTGGCCCGAGATGCTGCGCGAAGCGGAGGCTCTTCAATGCCGCCTCGTTTGCTCCGCCTGGGCAATGTTGGTGGCCACAGCGCTGCTGCTCGCCGCCTGCGAAGGCGCGCGAGACAACCGCTATGCCATCAATCAATCCCCAGGCCGACAGCCAACCCAGGAGAACTAAACGATGAACCGACGTGACGCAATGAAACTGCTCGGAATCGGCCTCGCTGGCGCGACGACAACGATCGCCGTTGCCGACGAAAAAGAGAAGCCGCCCCAGGACGTGCTGATGCTCGTTTACCCGAAGTTCACTGCACTCGACTTGATCGGCCCGCAGCACGTCTTTTCGCTGCTCGGGCCGGAGTACAAGGTCCGGCTGGTGTGGAAGGACACCAGGGAGGTCGTGTCTGACACCGGTGTTCCGGTCCGGCCGACGCTGGCGTTCAAGGATTGCCCCGAGGAGTGCTCGGTGCTGTTCGTCCCCGGCGGGACGGACGGCACGCTGGCCGCCCTGGAGGACAAGGACGTGCGCGAGTTCCTCGCCGGGCGCGGGGCGAAGGCGAAGTACGTCACCAGCGTCTGCACCGGCTCGCTGGTGCTGGGCGCGGCGGGGCTGCTGAAGGGCTACAAGGCCACGTCGCACTGGCTGGCCCTGAACGCGCTCAAGAAGCTTGGCGCGACCCCCGTTGCTGAGCGAGTTGTCGAGGACCGCAACCGCGTCACCGGCGCGGGCGTGACGGCGGGCATCGACTTTGCCCTGAAGCTGGCCGCGAGGCTCAAGGGTGAGAAGTACGCCCAGGCCGTGCAGCTGATGATGGAGTACGACCCGCAACCACCATTCCCCAGGGAAGGCACCCCGAAGACCGCCGACGCGGACAACGTAACGATGCTCCGCGCCATGACCACTCCGTTCGACGAGAAACTCGGCGCCGCCATCGGGCGGCTGAGCAAGTGAACCACCAGGGAGATTCGATCATGAAGAAGACCAGGAACGAGGGCTTCACCCTCATCGAGTTACTGGTGGTGATAGCGATCATCGCCATCCTGATTGGGCTGCTCTTACCAGCAGTGCAAAAGGTCCGCGAGGCCGCGGCGCGGATGAAGTGTAGTAACAACCTCAAGCAGATCTCACTCGCCTGCCAGAACTATCACGATACCTACCTGAAGATGCCCCGGGCCTTCACCAGCGCCCCCTCGACTGGGTGGATGTTCAACATCCTCCCATACCTGGAGCAGGACAACCTCTTCAAGCAGGCCAATCGCACTCTCAACTGGTTCGACCCGACCAACCAGCTCGTCTACCAGACGCGGGTGCTCGGTTACGAGTGCCCTTCGTCGCAACCCTCCACCGACACGCTCGCAACTGGCAGCGTCACCTACGCCGGCGCCGCCGTGACTGATTACTTCAACGTCTACGCCGTTTCCTCGGTGCTGGCCAACTCCGGGCTGGTGCCGACCGTGACTAACCGGTACGGGATCATCACTGGCACGGATATCACGATGGTCCTCATCGGCGACGGCACCTCCAACACCATTCTCGTCACCGAGGCGTCCAGCCGGCCCATTCTGTACCAGAATGGCAGGCCGGTCCCTGGCAACCAGGTGCTGGGCGGGCCGTGGGCCGAGCACCGCAAGTATTGGGGCATCAACGGTACTACTTTCGACGGGGCAAGTTACCCCGGCCCCTGCGGCGTCAACTGTGCCAACGGGACCGTGTCCAGCGGAACGTGGATCTCGACGGAGATCTACAGCCGGCACATCGGTGGGGCGAACGCCGCGATGGGTGACGGCTCGGTGCGGTTCCTGAAGTCCTCCATCTCCATCCAGACGCTCGTCGCGCTGGCCACGGCCAATAACGGCGAGGTCGTCAGTGGGGATAACTGAATCACACGAAGGGAGACACAATCTCATGAGCAAGGCCATTAAAGAAACGGAGAGGAACACCCCGGTGGCCAGACCGGCCCCGCGCGGTCGCCCCTGGCATCGCACGGTTATGCACTGGGTGCGGCGGGGCCACCTGTACCTCGGCCTGTTTCTGCTCCCGTGGGCCGTTCTGTACGGCGTCACGGGGCTGCTGTTCAACCACCCGTCTTTGTTCGCCGACACCCCGACCACATATTTCAGCCGTGCCGACGTGGCAGGCACTCCGCTGGAGACGGCTCCTTCCCCGCAGGAGCAGGCGGAGGCGGTGCTCGCCGCCCTGAACGCGAAGAAGAAGCCACCGACGCCGTTCACGCTGGGCGCAGGAGAGGCCCGTTACGGCACCCGCGACAACTTCGTGATCACGGTCAAGGCGGACACCCGCAACTTCTTCGTAGTGTACGACCCGAAGACTGCGAGCGGCACGATCCGCGAGACAACGGCACGGGCTGGGGCAGACAAGGCCCCCTTCGCGACGGGCAGCGCGGAGCCTCCCCGACAGCGAGGTATGGGTATGGGAGGGCCGATGACGCACAACCACGCCGGGGTGCGGGTCGAGGACTCGATCATCGAGCGGATCAAGACATCCGTGCCGATGATCATGGAGCGGAAGGGGTTCCCCGGAGGAGAAGTGACCGTGACCACCTCCCCGGATGTCAAGTTCCCGGTCGAGGCAGACGGTCGACTCTGGACCGCAACCTACAACCCGCTCACGACCAGCGTGAGCGGGAAGGCCGGATCAGACCGGAGCGAGACGTCGGTCCGCACCTTCCTGCTTCGGCTGCACCTGAGCCGGGGGTATCCCGGCGAGGTGACGACCCGATGGCTCTGGGCGGTCGGTGTGGACGCGATCGCCCTGGTCCTCAGCTTCTGGGGTGTCTCGGGGCTGTTCATGTGGTGGCAGATCAAGGCCACCCGCATAACGGGGCTGGTCGTCCTCGCCCTCAGCGCTGTCGCCGCGACAACGCTAGGCGTCAGGATGTACACAGTGCTCTCCGCGTGACTACTTACCATCTACGGAGGCGGGAGGGCACACCTCCCGGTATCACATGGCTCCCGTCTCATCCGACCAGCGATTCGCAGGAGTTGTCGCTGCAGCAGTCCTGGTCTCGCTTGCTGGCTGCGGCGCGAAGGACAACAGGCTCTCCGTGCGCCCGGTGCAGGGCAAACTGATGTTCGGACAGACACCCGCTGCCGGGGCGATGGTCGTTTTCCACCCCGTGCAGATAAAGGACCCCCGCGCCGTACCTCGAGGCAAGGTTGAGAAGGACGGCACCTTCCAACTCAGCACCTACGAGGCCGGGGACGGAGCGCCGCCTGGCAGGTACAAGGTGACCATCGACTGGCGCAAGGGAGGGTCGCTCGACCCCAACAACGATGGCGTCAGCCTCGTCCACGACCGCTACACAAAGCCCGCCTCGACGCCCATCGAGGTCGAAATCTCCGCCGAGACGGCGGAACTCAAGGCCATAGAGATCAGCAAATGAACCGACCGGAGACCATGCAACCGATGTTCTTATTTCGATATCTGTTCCCAGCCTTTCTGGCCGCGCCGCTGGCGTTCGGCTGGGCAGAAAGGCCAAAGCCGCTGGACGCCACCGAGCCAATCAGCCAACTGTTGCAAGTCGGCCCCGATGCCGCCGAGGCCGTGAAGGCGCGGTCCGCCGTTAACTCTCTGGTCAAGGTCGGGCCGAAGGCACTACCGGCGATCCTGGCCGCGGTCCCCGAGCGGGACGTGGTGAAGGCTAACTGGCTGCGCGCCGCGTTCGAGCGCATCGTCGCCGAGGCGGCCGTGGGTAAACAACCCCTGCCCGTCGATGACTTGCTCGCGTTTGCCAGGGACGACAGACGGACGGGCCGCGCCCGCCGGCTCGCACTTGAGGCGGTCGAGAAAGTGAAACCTGGAACCACCGCCAGGCTGCTCGACGGTTGGTTGGCGGACCCGGAGTTCAGCGGCGACGCCGTCGCTGTGCGGACGGAGAAAGCTGCTGCACTGGAGAAGGAGAACAAGGAAGGTGCGATCAAGCTTTACCGCGAGGCGTTCGACGCGTCCCTCGACTTCCAACAGTCGCTCGCCCTGGCCTTCAGCCTTAAGGCGCTGGAGGTGAGCGTGGACCCGCTGCCCCGGCTCGGAGTTGTTCGAGACTGGATGGTGCTGGGGCCGTTCGACGACTCCGACGAGAAAGGCTACGCCAAAGCCTATCCGCCGGAGAAGCATATCGACCTGATGGCAAGCTACGGCGGCAAGTCCGGCAAGGTTGCCTGGAAGAAGTTCACCTCCGAAGCCCCGGACGGGCGCGTCGATCTCGGCAAGGCGGTCGGCAAGGAGGAAGGCGCAGTCGCATACGCCCACGCGGTCTTGCACAGCCCCAGGGAGCAGGTAGTCGAGGTCCGCGCCGGCGGTGACGATAACCTTGCCGTCTGGGTCAACGGCAAGAAGGTGATCGACCACCCGACTTACCGCAGCCACCTGCGGATTGACTGGCACCGAGCCAGGGTGAGACTCAGTGCCGGCGAGAACGCCGTGCTGGTCAAGGTGTGCCAGTGTCCCGCCCCGAAGGAAAAGGCCCCTGGCCCACCGAACAAGTGGGAGTTCCACCTCCGCGTCGTGGACGCCGAGGGGCGCGGCGTCGCATCCACTGAACCGAAGAAGTGAAAGCGAGGCGACATCGTGAAGCGAATACTTGCTCTCCTGACCCTCTTCGCCTGCGGGGCACTTGGTTTGGCTGGCGACTGGCCGTCGTGGCGCGGCCCGACTCAGGACGGCACCAGCGAGGAGGCGAAACTGCCGACGGCGTGGTCCGACACCGAGAACGTGAGGTGGAAGGCGAAGCTGCCGGGCGCGGGCAACTCTTCGCCGGTGGTGTGGAAGGGCCGGGTGTTCGTCACGGCCAGCTCAGGCCGCGAACACAGCAAGCTGATCGTCGCTTGTTATGACCGGGACAGCGGCAAGAGGGAGTGGGAGTCGTCGTTCTTCGCGTCGCCCGCTCCGGCACCGTTCGGCATGTTTCCCCCAGAGCGCGGCCACGCGGCCCCGTCGCCGGCGACGGATGGCGAGGTGCTGGTGGCCCTGTTCGGCTCGGGCGACCTCCTCGGCCTCGGTCTCGACGGCAGGCTGTTGTGGTTCCGGTCGCTAGCGGCTGAGTACGGCGATTTCCGCAACGAATACGGCGTCAGTGCGTCGCCGGTGATCGACGGCGGCACGGTTTTCGTGCAGATCGACCACGACGCGGAGTCGTACCTCCTTGCCGTGGACGTCGCGACGGGCAAAACACGGTGGCGCACAAAGCGCGATGCCCGGCGCGGCTGGGCAACCCCGCTGGTCACCAGGGTCGGCAATACCCGCCAGGTGGTCTGCCTCGGCACCGGCAAGATAACGGGCTACGATGCAGCGACCGGCAAGGAGGCGTGGTCGCTGAGTGGGTTGGAGCGGCTGTGCAGCGTCACACCCCTGGAGAGGGACGGGAAGCTCTACGCCACCAGCGGGCCGCGAGGCGAGGTGTTGTGCATCGATCTATCCCACTCCGCCAGCGGTAAGATGCCCGAGGTGCTATGGCGCTCGAAGCGGATCGGCCCGTTTATCCCGTCCCCGATGCTGGTCGGCGACCTGCTTGTTGTCCCTGACGATCAGGGATTCCTGACGGGGCTGGACGCGAAGACCGGCGAGGAACGTTGGCGCAAGCGGGCGGGGGGGCGAGCGCGGCCTTCGCCGGTGCTGGGCGGGGGATACCTCTACTTGACCGGGCTGGACGGCACCACGGCGGTGTACAGAGCAGTCAAGGAGTTCGAGGCGGTCGTCAAGAACAGGCTGGGTGAAGAGGTCGCCGCCTCTCCGGCTCTGGCCCACGGGTGCGTCTTCCTCCGTGGCGAAAAGCACCTCTGGTGCCTCGGGAAGTAAGAGCATGTCGGTTCAAGATCTCATCAACCCTGACGGAGTAATCACATGAAGCGGATCGTTTGTGTGGTGGCGGCGTTCATGGGGCTGGCGGCTGCGGTCGAGGCACATTTCGTCTACATCCTCCCCACAAATGGAGGCAAGGGCATTATGGTCGTCTTCAGCGACAACCTGGGGCCGGACAGGTCGGTCCCGATCACCAAGGTGGCCGGGACGAAACTGACGCTTCGGGTCGGTGGCAAGGACGTGCCGCTAAAGACGGAGAAGGAGGAAAACTACCTCAAGGCTACGGTCGGAGGCGAGGGGACGCGAGTCATCTTTGGCCACACTGACTATGGCGTGATCGCCAAGGGCAAGGGCAAGCCGTTTCGCCTGCACTACCACCCCAAGACCGTCCTTGGCGACCCGTTCGCCAGGGAGGTGACGGTTGGCAAGGAAGCAGTCATCGAGATCATACCGGTGCGCGACGACGAGAAAGTAAAGTTCCTCGTCGTGGCTGGGGGCAAGCCCCTCGCCGGGGCCGAGGTGTTCCTGCGTAAGCCGGGGGCCGAAGAGACGGAAACAGTGGAAACCGACGACGGCGGCCACACCCCCGCCTGCTCCGAGGCAGGCCGCTACGCCGTGGTCGCCCGGAAACTCGTGGCCACATCAGGTGAACACCATTGCCAAAGGTACGAGGAGGAACGCCACTACGCGACCCTCGTTATAAACATTCCCAAGGCCCGGTGACGACGAAAGCGAGGGAGATGACTGTGACGAGTATTCGATGTTTGACCCTGATGGTCGGCTCCCTGGCGACCATATTCTTTGCGGCCAGCAGATGTCCGGCCGCGCCGCAAGTCGCGTTCGCTGTGAAGGACAACTGGGTGACACTCGCCATCAAAAGCGATGGAGTACCAATTTGTGACGCGTCCATCAAAGTAATCGACGACCTTGGCCAGCCCTTCGCAACCGGGGAGACCGGGCAGGATGGGCAGGGAGAATTCCCGCTTCCCCTTGGGCCGTCCTTCATCGTTGAGATCAAGCTCGGCAAACGGACGGCCGACTTGGTCCGGCTTACTCGCGAGGGCGATGGGCTCTTCCCAAGCGAAGTACAGTTGACGTTTGGCCTCGCCCCGTGCTGCCGCGTGCCATCTCGAAGCACAGCGGTCGGCGCGAATCGGTTCTCAAACTCTGACCCCGACCCTGATCCGGCCTCCAGCTGGCGGCTCGCTGGAGCGGTAGTCGGTTCCGCCTTCGTCGTATCCATGATCGCAGTAACTGTTCTGCTCCCGCGCCGGGGCAGGCCACATTGAACCAGGAGTGTTCCATGCAAGAGAAACCTGAACTAGATCCCGTTGCGCTTCCCGTAGCGAGGCAGACTTCACCCGTCTGGCTACCCCTGACTGTTATCGCTCTCGCAGCAGGCGCAAGCTTTCTCGCCATCCTTTACGTCCGCTCGGGACGACCCGCATCAACGCCTGAACCGGACCTGGCAGCCGAGGCCCGCGCCGACCTCGATCGCCGTAACTTTCGCCCGCTGTCCGGACCACTTGAAGCGCTGTTGACGGACGCCTCGTACAAACCAGTTCCTACCCAGGCGCACCCGCAGCTTGGTTTGGCGGCGCCGGACTTCACGCTTAATGACACGGACGGGCGGGCGTGGACGCTATCGGAAAAGCTAAGGAACGGGCCAGTGGTGCTGGTGTTTTATTACGGCTACCATTGTAACCACTGTGTCAGCCAGCTGTTCGGCCTGACCAAGGACATCGAGAAGTTTCGGGAGCTAGGAGCGCAGGTGGTCGCGGTCAGCGCCGACCCGCCCGAACTGACGCGCGAGCGGTTCAAGAAGTACGGCCCGTTCGCCTTCCCGGTGGTGTCCGACCCTGCCAATCAGGTCGCTCAGAAATACGCCACGTTCACCCCTGGCCTGAAGCCCGGCGACGAGGGCAGCCTGGCGCACGGGACGTTCGTCATAGGCCGTTCGGGCCGGCTGGCCTGGGCCAATCGAGGTGAAGAGCCGTTCACCGAAAACCGGACCCTGCTAGTTGAGATTCATCGAAGGGAGCGTGCGGAAAACTCGCGATGAAAATCTGGCCATTTCAAGGGACGGTGCGACCACGAGCTCATGCTGGACACGGACTCGAGGCTGGCGAGACAGTTTACGCGATAAGGTTTGTCACCAGGCCCCGCTGGTCGATATGTGGAAGGTTTGAGCCTGGGTTACCAGCGAGGCGAGTCGGACGAACGGTTAGTGCTACTCCGTTAGGCCACAAGTGGAAGGTGCAAGCGCGAGCGGCAATAGGGGCCATCCGGCTTGGCCACAGGTAGCAGGAATTGATGCAACCCACGGCGAAAGGCTGGTAGCGTTAGCACCGGCTGACTACCCCCTTGTATGTTCTTGTTGGCCGAACGATCCCGGGACTTGCAAAGTGACCCGACGCGGGGGGAGGTCGGTGCCCCCTGGGCCCGCGAGGCCGTAAAAAAGCGCAGACACCCCCCGCGTCGCCGTCCGGGTCGAAGCCCGAACAGTCACTCGGCCCTCGCGGCCGCATTACAAGGCTGGGACCGCTCGGACGTACATCTGGGGGGTAGGTCATGTCGAACGCGTGCTTCGTGGGGATCGACGTCTCGAAGGCCTGGTTGGACATCGCGGGGAGGCCCGGTCCGGCCGCGAGCCGGCTTAGCAACGACCCCGACGGGATCGCCGCCGCCGTCGCGCTCCTGCGGCGGGAGGCGCCGGCCCTGGTCGTGCTGGAGGCCACCGGCGGGCTGGAGCTGCCCGTCGTCGCGGCGCTGCAGGTGGCCGGGCTGTCGGTCGCCGTGGTCAACCCCAGGCAGGCCCGCGACTTCGCCCGCGCCACCGGCCAGCGGGCCAAGACCGACCGGCTCGACGCGGCTTTACTGGCCCGCTTCGCCGAGGCGATCCGTCCCGCTGCCCGGGCGCCCGTCCCCGAGGAGGTGCGGCACCTCGACGCCCTGCTGACCCGCCGCAACCAGCTCATCGCCATGCGGGTGATGGAGACCAACCGGCTCGACCGGCTGGCCGACAAGGCCGTCCTGGCGGAGGTCAAGAAGCACGTGGCCTGGCTCACCAAGGCCATCGGCCGGGCCGACGCCGCGCTGGCCGAGGCGGTGAAGGCCAGCCCGGCGTGGCAGGCGAAGGACCAGCTGCTGCAAAGCATCCCAGGGGTCGGGCCGGTCGCCTCCCTGACCCTGCTCGCCGGGCTGCCGGAGCTGGGCACCACCACCGGGGCACGACTGGCGGCCTTGGTGGGGCTGGCCCCGTTCGCGGACGACAGCGGCGCGCGGCAGGGCGGGCGGCACATCCGCGGCGGCCGGGCGCCGGTCCGCCGGGCACTGTACCTGGCCGCCCTCTCGGCGGTGGTCCACAACCCGGCGATGCGGGCGTTCAAGACGCGGCTGGTGGCGCGGGGGAAGCGGGCCAAGGTGATCCTCACGGCCGTCGCCCGGAAGCTGCTGGTGGTCGCCAACGCGATCGTCCAGTCCGGCCAACCCTGGCGCGCCGAGTGGGCTGGCACGCCGGAGCCGACCGCCCCCGGCTGAATAATGGGCCGCCCCTCGTGGGGCCCGGGCGCGAGGTAGACGGGGTGGCCCCGGACTGGCTGCCAGGCGTTCTTCCGCCGCGAGTTCCCTTCGCCAAGAGCTGAGGGAGCTCGCGGCGGAAGAACGCCCCCCTTCACCGGGGCGCCAAGGGTACCGCCGCCCTACCGGTCACCCGCCCGGTTTACGCTTGACGCGGGACACAGTCGCTTTTTCCCGGCTAAACTGGGTGCTCCTGGCATCGATGTCGCCCCAGAAGCTGGAAGTCGAAGGGCAGCAGCACCATCGCCGCGTGATGGTGGTACCCATGCCAGGATCGCCCCCCGAAGTGGTCCAACCCCAGTTCCTCCTTCCTCTGCTGATACCCCTGTTCGACCGGCCACTGGCTCTTCCACAGACGCAACGCTATCTGGCCCCCCGTCCCTTCGGGCTAATTGCCGAAGGCATACTTGATCTTGCCGTCGGCCTGCTCCTCAATCAGCAGGCCAAAGCGGCCCAGCGTCGGCGCACAGCCCCTTCCGCCAACTCGTCGCCGCCACACGCGCACCCAGGCGAACCGCCCCGACAGTTTCCCCTTCGTCCCTTTGCCCCAGGTCAGTCGTCGCAGCCGGGCGGTCTTGGCCAGTTCCCCCAGGGCTATCGGCGAGGGGTTGCCTTCCTCTAGGCGGGGGAGTGACCGCAGCCTTCCGTTGGCCCGGGCCTCCGGGTCAGGCCAATCCCAGTGCGGCTGTTGGGTGAAGACCACGAAGTCCTCGGTCACCCCGACGATGTATGACAGCCCGCGTGCTTCCAGACCGTCGCGTAAGTCGCCGGAGACACCATAGCCGGCGTCGGCGGCCCAGCCGGGCAGGACCGATGCCCGGGCCTTGTCCGGCAGCCTCAGGGCGATCTCAGGTTTGGTCAGGGTACGGCGTTGGTCCTTAGGGACACCTGCCTTGTCGGGGCGCTTCTCGTCCGGGAGCCAACTGTCGGGCAGGAAGAGGCGGACGTCCAGGAGATACTGGCCCTAAAGGCTGACGTAGTGGGCAATGACGCCGACCTGGCAGTTGGCCTTCTTGCCCAAGGGGCCGCAGTACTGGCGCTGGACGCCTACGGAGTGGCAGCCCTGCTGGGGGAAGGAGACGTCGTCGAAGAGGAAGACGTCCACGGGGCTGGCGAAGGGGCTGGCCAGTAGCCGGCGGTAGCGCTTGAGAAGCTTGACCTGGTCCCAGGCCCTATGGTTGACGAACTGTTGGAGGGACTGGTCCTTAGCTTGACGTCCAGGCCGGCGGGAAGGCTGACCTTGCAGGAGAGCGGCTAGATGCTCTTGCGTTCGCCGTCAAGGAAGAGGCCCTGGAGGTAGACGCCAGCCCACAGGGCAGGCCTGGACTTGGGAACTTAGCAGCGAAGCGAGAGGCGTACTCGGCTAGCCAGCCGAGCACGGCTGGAGAGAGTGCTGGAGTATAGGTCTTCATACCTCATTGTATGCGCCTGCACAGCAGACTCTCTGGTAAGGGTAACGGAGTAATATTAGAGGATGGTACAACTCTCAGGAGGGGTCTCCCAGGTAGAAGAAAGGCTTGCCGTTCGATTGAACAAGAAAACACCGATTATCGCTTACTTTCAGAGAAATCGACTTCCCACTTCCAATTCCTTCCTGTTAGACACTTGAGTTCATACCGGTCGTAACCACCAGGCATTATAACAGACTACCCATTAACCAATGTAAACATGGCAAATGATGCTCTATTGGGTTGAGTTACTTGCTTACCGCTTTTCGGATTGATTCAAGTGCCTCTCGGGCTGCATCACGGATTTTGTCGCTCTCTTCCTTTGCAGCGGATTCCAAAATCGGCAGCGTCCCTTTAGCCCTGCCTCCAAACCGAGCAAGAGTTTGGCAGGCGAGAATGCGAACATCGGGGCTTTTATCCTTCGCTACTCGATCGGCCAACGGTTTGATGGCGGACTCAGCTTCCTCAAGGTTTTTCCCCAGCGAGGTGATTGCATTCAATCGCACATCCGCCTCTCGATCGTTCAAAGCCACAATCAATGGTTTGACTCCATGTGCACCCAGATTGCCCAGAGCAAGCACAACCTCCACGCGAACGTCTGCATCGGGATTGGATAGACCTTTCGTCAGCCCGGGTAGCGCTTCTTTGCCAATTCTTGACAGGGCCAGAGCTGACTGAGATCGAGTTGCAGACTCCTCCAATGCCTTAAGCAGGTCTGGGATAGCTTGCACGGCGTTATCCCCCAGGTTACCCAAAGCTTGAGCAGCATGGGGGCCCACCTCCTTGTCAGTCAGTGCATCGGCCAGCACGCGCACCGCCTCCTTGGCACTGGCTCCAAAGCGCCCAAGGGTATCGGCAGCGATACAACGCACTTCGGCATTCTTGTCGTTCTTCAGTACGTCGATAACCCGAGGAATAGCCGATCGCGCGTGATCGCCCTGTTGTTTAATCGCGTATAGAGCCAGGGCCCTAACCTTGGGTTCTTCATCCTTCTGTGCCAGGGTAAGAAGCATAGGAAGTGCATCCCGCGCGTCAGGCCCCAATCGAGCAAGATCGCTGGATGCCTGCATGCGCTCGCGTGCTGATTTCGATTTGAGTTGAGCGATCAGTTTGCTAACGCCATCATCTGCAGCAGTCAGGCCAGCCACGGTCCAGAGCAGGGGTGCAAGGAAGCGAATCATGAGAGAATCCTCAGAGTGGGTTCGATCAACCGGCCAGGATGTCGATCTGGGTGGATTGCAATCCGTCCCTTCGGGTTCTACCATATTTTCGATGAAGCACCAGCGTGGAGTGATCCTGGTTTTTGTTCTTCTGCTCCCCACCATCCTGTGGTTCTGGCATGGAGCCGGGCAGTCTACTTCGTCGGGAACCCGACAGATTACACCACGCATCCTCTGGCAATTCGAGCCACCTCAGCGAGGAGGCATTGTGGCTGGAGTTACCCTGCATGAGAGCCACATTCTGACTGCAGTGGTGCGCGATGCTGGGTTAGGCACTACCAGTGGTGTGTTGTACAGTTTAGACCGAACCTCTGGGCGACCTCGCTGGTCGTTCGATGATCAGGGGCGCATGCTGCACACCATATCCACTCCACTTGTGGTCGATACGAGAGTATATGTAGGGGAAGGGTTGCACGGGGATGTGCCTTGCGTGATTCGATCGTTGAGCCTGGAAACAGGTCAATTGGTATGGCAGCAAGCATTGGGTGGCCATATTGAATCCTCTCCCATCGTTAATGATGAGTTGATTTTAGTCACGGCGGGTGATGATGGATTGCAAGCACTGGATCGTGCCACGGGGAAGCCACGTTGGAATCACCGAGCCTCGGGGCACATAGACGCCGCTCCCATCGTGGCTGGAGATCAGATCATTGGAGGATCAGCTGTCAGCCGGTTGCATGGCTCAAGCGAGTTGTTTTCTCTGGATCGCAAGACTGGAAAGCCTCATTGGCGACTTCCCATGCCATTGCCAATCTGGGCCAGTCCGGCTCTTCAGGGCGATATAATCGTGGTGTCGCTTGGAAACGGCAGACTGACGGCCAGCGAACCGCCACCAGGTATACCTGCGGGGGCCGTCATGGGGGTGGATGCCCGTACCCGGCAAATACGCTGGCGATTTGACACGAGTGATGGAGTGATGGCCCGACCCGCTATGAGTCCAGGCTTGGTCCATGTAGCCTGCCGAGATGGCTATCTCCATTCGCTAGGCCTCATAGACGGCCGCGAAGTATGGCGCCACAATCTGGGTAGCCCTATTGTTGCTGCACCGCTTTATTTTGAAGGGCGGGTTTATTCCCTTGCCACAGGTGGGCAACTGGCTTGCTTCAAGGCCGAGACAGGCGAATTAGTTTGGAGTTATGATTTCGCTGGTTTCTCGAAAGCAGAACCACGGTTGCTTTCCACACCTGTCGTGGTTTCAGCGGAGAATGGTAAGGTGCATCTATTTGTCGGCACTGAGTTGAGAAGTGGAGCAGGGGCTGCTGCTATCCTATTTTGCCTGGAGGTACCGGGCTCATGAATCGCATCCGAGTTTTACTACTTGCCGGTGGTCTCTTTTTCATTGCCTTGGTAATGGCATGGTTCGAGCCAGGTAGACGACTTGTAGGCTGGATGCAGGGTGAGCCGTTTTATCAAGGTCGGCCCAGTTCCTGGTGGGTACGACAACTGACCGGATCCGATCCTCCAGGATTGGCTGCCGCTCAGTGGACTCTTCGAGACGACATCAGGTCTATTCCCCTACTCGTTCATGTACTTAGCAATGATACCGTTTCCTGTGAAGCGCGGTGGAACGCGGCCGACCTGTTGGGGCAATTTGGCCCCAAAGCTCTGGAAGCAGTTCCCCATCTGGAAGCGTGGTTAGAGAAGGATGATCCGTACGATCAAGGCGTAGCCATTCGGGTGCTGGGAGAGATTGGGGCCAATGATGACACCGTGTGTGATCGGCTTACTCAGCAACTCGATGGTTCTCATCGCTTGGCAGTGTTACAATCGCTAGGGAATGGGCAAGGTGGATCACTTTTTGTCGTGCGAGAACTTGTCTCAATGGTCGGCTTCTCAAATGAACCGGCCGAGGTAGCCCTAGCTCTGGTGGCTCTGAACAAACGCGCGAAAAGGATCCAAGAGCTTAGTCCAGCAATCATAGCGAGGTTGAATGACCGGGATTCAGCCGTTCGCCAGCAAGCCGTGGAACTGGTGGGCAGAGTTGCGAGTCCCAATCCTGTGCTTGTTGAGGCAATTCGCCTGCGGCTTAACGATGCTCATGAGGCGGTGCGTTCTGAAGCAATTAGGACCCTGGGTTGGTTCGGGCCTGCCAGTCGCCCTGCCCTTGCTGAATTGAAAGTATTTGCCAATCACTCCAATCCTGCCATTCGCAAGCGAGCTGCACAGGCTATTGAGCGGATAGGGTCAAATCCGTGAATAAATCAATGGAGCCAGGAAAGATCCTTGAAGAATTGCTGAATTTCACCTCGTCGAACCGAGTCACCTGAGGGATAGGTTCCGGCCAAGAAATAGACTCGTTTGCCCTGACGGATAACAGTCACTTCCATTGTCAGTTTGGTATCTCTAGGTTTTCCTTCCAGAATGAAACGAGTGGCTGACTTGCCGCCACACTCCATGGAAGTTGCAGAGCCAACACGAGTCCAAGCCAATCCAGATCGCTTGCGTTTGCCCAGGAACTCACCCAGATCCACATCTTCATCTATATCGCGGCAAGAAACCTCAAAGGATGCCGAATTAGTTCCAAAGGTGCGATAAAGTACCAAGGTCACCTCACCGCGCGATATGGGACCGACTGGCAGGTTTGTCTTGGCCTGCTGCGTCCAGCCTTCTGGTACTAGAAATCGCAGTCCTGAATGTGGATCAGTGTACACACTGTTTCGGTCAAGAACAGGGGCGCGTGGTTTAGTAAAACAACCAACTGGTGTAAGAGCCAGAACCAATATTAGAACTGAATGTAACCAACACTTCACTGCAGGTTACTCCCCTCCACAATCTCACCGCCGGAGCGAGTTGACAGTGCCTGAAGGAGTTGTGGCTCAATCTTCGTGGAGATAAAACGAGCGCCACCATCAGCCCATACAAAGCCAATCACCATGCCATGGGGAGAGAAGTAGTCGTATGGCTCGGAAAAAGCATCTTGCAAGGGTTTCAATCCAATTCGTACCAGAGGCATCACCTGGGGGGGATGCAGGATGGTACGGAAAACTGGCGCTCCCGGTGTGGGGCGAACCGTGCCTCCCGTAATGGCGCCTGCCCAGGCTGCCTGGGCAAAGAGTGAAGCTCGCTCACCCAGTGCGATTGTGGTTCCACTACCATCAGTCACATCTGCAAGGCGCACCTTGCTGTTCTGATAGAACAACCCATCACCCTGTTGTGGATGGTTGGATATTGTCCAGCTCGCCCCGTAACAAGCAGCGTAACTGTTCGTCGAAGCTTGCAACAAACGATCATTCAGGACGTTTTGTACCCAGAATGTCCCTGTCTGATCATCTGCTGGACAAGTGTACCCACGGAGTGGTGTCAGGCGGATCGCTTCACTGGAGGGGCTTGCCACTGGCAAAGTAAGATCAATTCGGCGAAACAGATTATCCTGCTCCAGGTAAGGCAACAACAAGGTTGCCCAACCCCAGCCCGGGTCGAAGGGCTCCAGAAAGATCTGATCGGTTGGTCGATCCACACCTCGACTTTCCACCCCACGATTGGGAGATGGTCCCCCAGACGGCGTGTAAAGATAACCGGCAGGAAAGGCCCCGACTGTGTCATGGTGGTGATGCAGTGCTAGCCCCATCTGTTTCAGATTGTTCTGACACTGAACCCGCTGGGCTGCATGCCGGACCTTTTGCACCGCAGGGAGCAACAGCCCCAACAAAACTGCCATAATGGCAATGACCACCAGCAATTCAATGAGAGTGAAGCCTCTCCTGCAGTATGATGCGACTCCTTTCATGACGGCCTCTCTGATTGGAGAACCGGCCAGAATTACCACCTGGATCAGTCTAGGGTCAGGCCAGGCGGAAGGTCAAGTTGTAGGTTCCCTGGGTAATCACTCCCGGAGCAATATTAACCCCCTTGACCTCCACGTAGATTTGCTGAGCAGCTTGAACGGCCAGACTCAGTGCACCTGAGGTACCGGGGGTAACGCGTCGGGTTCCGGCACTGACCAGCGCTGTGCCGACACGTCGAAACAGGTGAAGTTCGAGTTGCTGACCGGCCGTCACGGCCATGGTCACAGTGAGGGTGCCGGCTGCTCCGGTGACGAATCGAGACCAATCGTAATCCGGGAAATACTGCGGAGAGAGTCCGATCCCCAGTCCCGTTAGCTGGAAGGAACCCCGGTTCACAGTGCCGAGGTTGTTGGCCGTATCGGAAGTATTGTTGGGCTCAAGCTTATTGGGGATGAATACGCCCCCACCGCCGCCACCCCCACCTCCTCCACCTCCTCCACCTCCTCCACCGCCTCCAGTGGG
>JAXMAV010000005.1:0-476583 GCA_046350255.1 Gemmataceae bacterium | reverse complement strand
TCCTCCACCGCCTCCAGTGGGCTGGATTTGCCAGGCCGATCGCCCGTGGGTGAAGACTGATAGGGTGTTCAATCGCTGATTGTAAACCAGCCAGCGTGCCTGAACGTTAGGAAGCGAGGCTCCGTAGCGAGCCCATGATCCACCGTTGTTTGTTGTGGCATAGACGCCACGATCAGTTCCTACCCACAACATCCGAGTGCGTGAGTTATAGGCAAGAGAGTAGGTTGGCACATTAGGAAGATTGGACGAGATATCTGTCCAGGTCTGGCCCGCATTGGTAGTGCGATATACCCTGCCACCGCCATAACGTTCCAGGGTGGCGTAGGCAATGTTGGGATTGTTTGGATCCACTAGCAAACCATATATGATGCCTGATGCGCCAGTAATGCTACGTTGCGTCCAGGTGGTGCCATTATTCTGAGTCACGTAGATGCGACTATTTGCCGTAGCCGCGTAAATAAACCGGCCATTCGTACGAGCGATGGCAATGGAAGTGACATTCGCACCGGTGTCCCAGCCAGATTGGTTTGGTGTCGAAATAGTAGTCCAGGTCCCACCGCGATTGGTGGTAACGTAAAGTCGGTCGGTGCCGAGGATCAACCGTGAGGAGTTTGACGGATCCATCACGTAGGGAGGATAAAACAATGAAGGATCCGTCGTTGCAATCCCTGTCGTGATATTAGTGAAAGAGCCACCCTGGTTGTCAGAACGGGCGAGAAAGCTGGATTCAACTCCGGTACGCTGCGTACTGACATATATGGTGTTTGGATTGCGGAAATCGACCCAGGCGAAACTACCATCTCCGCCACGAATTTCACGCCAGAGTCGCGATCCATTGAAGCGAAGTGTGCCGTTGTCCTGAGTTCCGCCGTAGGCAATGTTTGGATTCGTCGGATGCACGTCACCGCCGATAAACTGCAAGGTGGCTAGTGTGTTATTGAGATTACCCCAGGTAATACTTCCCAGCGTATTGTTGTTAAGTCGATAGGCACCGCCATCATTGCCGATGATCAGGCGATTATTCGCGTCAAACGACATGGCATGTTGATCCACATGCACACCATTGCCATTGGCGCCTGTTGTGATATTGGTCCAGGCGGTCGCACCACCATCCTGGGTGGTGAGCACTGTCAATCCGCCCACATAGATGATGTTCGGATTGGTAGGACTGATGGCAACTGCGTTGGCATACCAACCGATACCGTTCATGAAGTTGCCTGGCTGCGTGGAAAGGGCAGCCCAGTTTGCACCACTATTCGTGGTCTGATAGATGTTGCGCAGATCACCATTGGTGTCGGCAACAGATGCTACCACAATCGTGGGATTGCTTCGCGACAACGCGATCTTGATGTTACCGTTGGCTGTTCCCGTGGGGAAATTGCCGGCGGACCAGTTGGTTCCACCGTCCGTGCTTACATACACCCCGTTTGCGGCATCACCACCCGGCGAACCGATGGCGCAGTATACAATATTGGGGTTGGATGGATGTACCACTACATCTGAGAACTGTTCCGTCCCGTTGACATTGGGTATGGTGCCACTCATCAACGTCCATGACGTACCGCCATTGGTGGTCTTGTAGATGCCGTTACCACCACCCACGCCATTGACTCCACCACTAACTGCGATGTAGACGGTGTTGGGATTGCTGGAGATGGCAATCTGAGAAATGGCCTTACGAACAAAGGCGTTGGCATTGGTGATGGTCTGCCATGACTGTCCAGCGTTGGTGGATTTGAGTAACCCCTGACCCGCGAAGCTCAGACCTGAGTTAGTGCCTTCTCCCATTCCAGCGTAGATGATGTTGGGATTGGTTCGGCTAACTGCAATGGAGCCCATGAAAAGGGAGCGCTGAGTATCCGTCAGGGGGAGCCACGAGTTACCGCCATTGGTAGTTTTCCACACCCCACCTCCTGCAGTGGCGGCGTACAGAATGTTTGCATTGGTCGGATGTGCTGCCACTCCTGTGATCCGGCCACTCGAGGCGGTTCCGCCAGGGTTACCACTGGGGTTGATGGGAGCCGGGCCAATCTGGGTCCAGCTCTGGCTGTTGATTGGAATCGCCCGCGGAGGTGCCCCAGCTGGATCGAGGCCGAAGCCTGTCTCGGCATCCCAGCCCGTGGGACCCAGGTCCTGCGACTTCTGAATCAAGGTGGAGACGGTTGCCCAGTATCCTTCCTCAACCGCTTTTTGCCGAAGCAGGGCCGCATTGCCGGCCACATGCGCTGCCGCGGCCGAGGTACCTGCGAATGTGGTGGTGCCCCCGGGTGCGAAGGAAACAGACACGCCATCTGGTGCGGCCAGGTCTGGTTTCTGGCGTTGCTGGGGCGATTCCAGGCGTTCGCCCTTCTCGTTGAAGTGGATGCTCACCCCGCCACGCGAGGAGTACTCGCGCGCCACGGTGGGATCATTGGCTCCAACAGCGGCAACAGCCACGGCGTTCATGGCCGCCGCATGGCCAAAAACCGTGCTTGCACCCTGCCCCTGTGCGGCCAGGTTTTCGTCGAATCGGACCCACTTCAATCGTGACGCATCGGGTCCAGCCACATGACGGAATGCCAGGGCAAATTCATTCGTCCCGAACGAACCGTCATTCAGGAAGAGTACGCGTTGCAGAGCCTCGTCAGTGTTCATCGTCACATCGTTGAACACGGCGAAGATCCTGGTGCCGGACTTGTCGGTGACCAGGACGTCGTACTGGTTGGCGACCTGGAACCTGCCATAGTTCGAGCCACCTTCGATGAAGGCCGAATCCCACTGGAAGACCATGTCCAGGCTCTGGCCCGGAGCCAGTTGGAAGTCCTGGAGCAGATCAGGTTGCGACTCGGTGCCGCTGATCTGAGCAAAGAGCCCCTGCACTCCTCCGATACTGGCCTGGCTCGACTTGTAGGCGCTTTCCCAGCCACGCGTGCCAAAGTTGCCCGCGGCGGAGATGTAGGTCACATCGTGGTTGATGGCCACGGTGTCCACGGTCTGAGCGAGCAGTCCATCATTGAAGAACGGTTCGTTGGGATAGCGTACATCGTCGATGATCACCCCTGCCTGGCCATCCCGTGCCAGGCGAAGCATGGCGTCGGCCATCGCATGGGGCCCCTCGGCTCCCGTGGAGAAGGCCAGATTAGCCCCCGGCGCAACGTCGTGAATGACTTCGAGAATTGAGCGCCCTTCATCACTGGACCCGGCAGGTCCGTCCTTCAGGACCTGGACGGAGCCTGGCAGATCCCCCGTGGCCTGCGAATCAGCGAGACCGCCGCCAATCTGGCCCACCGAATCAGAGATGACCCCGACGGTCACCCCTGTTCCATCCACACCTTCGCGATGCCGGAACGTGTTGGCTCCAATGATCGCATCGCCTTCCGTGGTGACCGATCCCGCCAGGAATTTCGGTGCGTACACCGGCGTGACCGCGGAGTACCCAGCCACTGTAGGCAAATGGCTGATAGCTCCGATTGGCAGGTAGCCCGTCACCACGCCATGAAGCTCGGAGCCGGAGTTTTCGACGAAGCCCAACTCACCCAGGCCCTGGCGAAGTTGATCCACCTGATCGATTACGCGGCCATCTTCGCCCGGAATCTCCTCAGCCAGCGCGCGAACATTTACCAGCACTCGATCTTGCTGATCGATCACAAAAATCTGACGCTGTTGTTCCAGGTATGCAGCCTCGTTGCCGGCCTGCTGTGCAGAGGAGAAGCCATCGGCAAGCCGGGCCAGCGTTTGCGACCCAAGGATGCCTACGTAGCTATCGCTCTGCCACCCCGGGCCCGATTCGACCCGCCTTGGCTGGATACCATTTGAGGATGATGGTGTGGAATTAGAACGTGCCGACGATTGAACCTGGCCAGATCCTCCAGCGATCGGGGCTCCCTGATGATCGGACGAGGAAGCACCCGCGTACGGATCCCAGGGCGCGGCCGATTTCTGCAAAATCAGAGAAGGTGTAAATGAGGTGGGTACGGCGTTTGGCGCGGAGGAGTTTGCCTCTCCCACTCCCGAGTTGGAATCCCCAGCAAGGAACAGGCTGAGGTTTGCCAGGTTGTGGTCGCGCTTCAAAGCAGAGCTTGGCTGAAACCCGACATACACCTCCACATCGGTGTCTGTCGAGGAAGGCGTCGACGTCGAGGATGAAGAAGTCCCCCCAGGCGATCCCGTCGATTCACCTTCCTGATACTGCTGAATTGAACCAGTCAGTAGACCAGAAGAGGTCCGCGCCCCATTCAACCGACCCGTGGCTGGATCCAGCGACCCCAGGGATGCGCTAACCCCCAATTCGCCCAGAAGATGAAACACATCACCCGGAGGGAGGCGAGGTTCGAGCTCTTCGATCGCCAGGCGAGCGACCGGCCGTCGGACCTGGGAGGCTGAGGAGGTGGTGTGGGGGGTGGATTTGCGGAACCACCGGCGGGGCGCCATGGGCGATCTCCCGATCTGGGGGCAGGGAATGGGAAAAAAGACCAGGGGGCAGATGGAGTATGCCAGCGCGTCGCGGCTTTGGAAAGCGATTTGGTTGGGCGGAATCGCGTATTAAACCGTTACAGCTGCATCGATCGCTGCGGTTCCTACGGTCGGCCGGAAACCTGATAAAGCCTGGCAGTCAGGAGGGCCAGACCGGATTTCTTCAAGCCAGCGCTTGCATCGATCGCAAGGCTTTGTAGACTCGAAATCAGCCTGCCTGCCGTTTCTCTCCCCTGGCCGACTCGTGGTGAACCATGTTTGGACGATTGCTCCTGCTGGTGACGATACCTGCGCTGGGACTACTTTGCTCGCTACAAGCTCAGACGCCAAATGCGGCGACAAAGTTCCTCCCTGGCACCGAACCACTCACCATGACCGGCGACATTGCGTCACAGTTGGTCGAAGGGGTTGATCGTTTTCTTCTCCAGGAAATCGCTCGATCTGCCCAGAAGCGCGAGCAGTTCTGGAAACGGGATCACTCCTCGGCCCAGGCATATGAGAAGTCGATCGAACCCAACCGACAGCGACTTCGGCACATCCTGGGTGTTCGCGATGCGCGGATCCCATTTCACTCGCCAGAGCTGGTCGCCACGCTCGATCAATCCTCGCTGGTGGGTCAAGGCCCAGGTTACGAGGTGCGAGCGGTGCGCTGGCCGGTAATCGGGCAGATCAGCGGGGAAGGTCTGGTGCTATTACCCACTGGTGGCAAGGCCCGGGCGCACGTGGTTGCTATTCCCGATGCCGATGTCACTCCCGAACAGTTTGCGGGTCTGGCTCCTGGGGTTCCAGCCGACATGCAGTTTGCCCGACTGCTTGCCGAGTCCGGCTGCCGCGTGTTGGTTCCGACGCTCATCGACCGCACCTATGCGGCTCGCGCGGGCCGCGCCAAGATGACCAGCCGTGAGTTTCTCTATCGCTCGGCCTTCGAGCTGGGACGCCACCTGATTGGGTATGAGGTGCAGACAGTTCTTGCGGGGGTGGACTGGTTTGTTCGCGAGGGGGCGACTCCCCAGACCATCGGCGTGATCGGCCATGGTGAGGGAGGCATGCTCGCCCTGTACACTGGCGCGCTGGATAGTCGCATCGGGGTGGTCGGGGTAAGCGGGTACTTCGGCCCGCGCGAGCGGATCTGGGAGCAGCCCATCGATCGGAATGTGTTTGGTCTTCTCGAACAGTTTGGCGATGCCGAGCTGGGGCTGATGGTCGCTCCTCGCCCCCTGGTGATTGGCGCACTGGAAGGGCCGAAACTAACCCTTCCCAGTGAAGGAGGGGCCCCAGCAGTCCTGCGTTCTCCTACCCAGGAAGAAGTGGAGATCGAAATTGGGCGGATGCAGCGTCTCACCCGGTTTGATCGCCTTGCGGTCAATCTGGCCAAACAACCCGGCAAGTTTGTCCATGGGCTGATGGGTCCGCTGGGAACCACAGTACCCGACAAACCCATGGCGGCTCCGAAGCACCTGCGGAAGGATTTCAATTCGCAGGTTCGCCAGGCCCGTCTGTTTGATCAGATCGACAGGCACAATCAGACGCTTCTGGAAGATGCCCACAACGTGCGTCGGGACTTCCTGCCGATCGCCGATCAGTTCGGCCGGCCGGACGACCAGAAGAAACTGAACACCTCCTCACTCGCCGCCTACGAAAAGTCCATCGAGCGCTACCGCGAGTTCTTCGCGACGGACGTGATCGGCCGGTTCGACCTTCCACTGTTGCCTCCGAAGCCACGAAGTCGCTTCCATTCCGAATCCGAGAAGTGGATCATCTATCAGGTGGTCATGGATGTCTATCCCGATGTGATCGCATACGGGCTGCTCATCGTGCCGAAGGATCTTCGGCCCGGGGAGAAACGGCCCGTGGTGGTCTGTCAGCATGGGCTAGAAGGGCGGCCCGAAGATTGCATCAGCAACAAACAGGGATACGAAGCGTACAAGGCGTTCGCCACCCGACTCGCCGAACGCGGGTTTATCACCTTCGCCCCGCAGAACCTCTACATCTTCCGCGATCGGTTCCGCACCCTGCAGCGCAAAGCCAACCCCATCAAGAAGACGCTCTTTTCGGTAATCGTGCCGCAGCACCAGCAGATCACCGACTGGCTGAAGACGTTGCCCTTCGTCGATGGGTCTCGCATCGGCTTCTATGGTCTGAGTTACGGCGGGAAGACGGCAATGCGGGTGCCAGCGCTGGTGAAGAACTATGCCCTGTCGATCTGCTCGGCCGATTTCAATGACTGGGTGTGGAAGAACGCCTCGACGCGCGACCGCTACAGCTACGTCTGGACACTCGAATACGAGATCTTCGAGTTCGACCTCGGCAGCACCTTCAACTACGCCGAGATGGCGGCCCTGATTGCACCCAGGCCGTTCATGGTCGAACGAGGTCACTTTGACGGAGTGGCCCCCGACGAGCGTGTGGCCCTGGAGTTTGCCAGGGTTCGCCACCTCTTTTCGGCCAAGCTCGGCATTGGTGATCGAGCGACGTTGGAGTGGTTCGTGGGCCCACACACCATCAACGGCAAGGGTACCTTCGAGTTCCTGCACCGGCATCTCCGGTGGCCAGCTCCGGGAGAGAAGCGATGAGGTTCTACTGGCTACCTGCCCTGCTCGTGGGAACCGGTCTGGCGCTGGCAGTGGCCCCCCCCGCGAAACGGGACGAAATCCCGGAGTTCATTCGGGGTGCCCAGGGCCTTGACGATGCACTCCGCAACCTGAAAGCCAAGATGGCCACCACCCCGGTGGTCCCCCCCGAGCAAGCCCTGGCAGGGATGAAGACGCGCAAAGGCCTGGTGGTCGATCTTCTTGGGCACGAGCCCACGGTCAAGCAACCGCTCTATCTCAGTTTCGACGAACGCGGCCGGATGTGGGTTGTCCAGTATCGCCAGTATCCCTTCCCGGCCGGGTTGCGCGTGGTGGCCTACGATCGCTACATTCGCGCCAAGTTCGACCGCGTGCCTCCCCCGCCTCCCAACCACTTCCGGGGAGTTGATCGTGTCACCATCCATGAGGATGTTCGCGGCGATGGCTCGTACTCCAAGGTGAAAACCTTCGTCGATGAGTTGAACATCGCCACGGCTGCGCTGCCAGGCCGTGGTGGAGTGTGGGTGCTTAATCCGCCCTACCTCCTCTTCTATCCCGATCCGGATCGAACCGATGTGGCAGGTCGACCGGTCGTTCACCTTTCCGGGTTTGGCCTGGAGGATACGCATTCTGTGGCCAGCAGTCTGTGCTGGGGGCCGGACGGCTGGCTCTACGGGGCGCACGGAAGCACGGTGACGGCGAAAGTAAAGGTGGAGATCACCGGGAGCAAGACCACCACTGATTTTCTGGGCCAGGCCATCTGGCGCTATCATCCCGAGGAGCACCGCTTCGAGGTGTTCGCCGAGGGTGGAGGCAACACCTTCGGCGTCGCCTTTGACGACGTGGGCCGCGTCTATTCCGGCACCAACTGGGGTACCTACCGCGGGCTGCACTATGTGCAGGGTGGCTACTACATCAAGGGTTGGGGCAAGCACGGCCCGCTCACCAATCCTTATGCCCTGGGTTTCTTCCAGCACATGCCCCACGTCGGCAATGCCGACCGACTCGTCCACACCTTTATCGTTTATGGGGGCGGAGTCATACCCGAACTCGAAGGCCGGATCGTGGGCGTCAATGCTCTGCAGAAGCGGGTTCAGGTAACCCGGCTGCTCAAGGATCATTCCACCTTCCGCACCGAGGAAGAACCGTTCCTGCTCTGGACGGAAGATGAGCGTTTCCGTCCGGTTGATGTCAAGGCGGGGCCGGATGGGGCCGTCTACGTGGCCGACCTGTATGAGCCGCGCATCAATCATGTCGATCCACGCGATAATTGGGACCGCGCCACCGGCCGGCTCTATCGAGTGAGGCCGGCCAACTACAGCCCTGCCCCACGCCTTGACCTGGCGAAGAAGTCGAGCCAGGAACTTGTGAGCCTCCTGGGGCACAAAAATCGATGGTATCGCGACATGGCCCGGCGAGTGCTCGGCGACCGCCGGGATCGGACCATCCTCCCTGAGTTAAAATCCCTGCTGGAAAAGGACGACGGTCATCTGGCTCTGGAAGCGCTGTGGGCCCTGCAGGTGAGCGGTGGTCTGGACGACCAGGCCATTCAGCTTGGCCTGCGCCATGCCAACCCTCATGTGCGGCGCTGGACCATCCGCTTGGTGGGAGACCGCGGTACAGTCACTCCTGGTCAGGTCGAACGCCTGGCGGAACTGGCCCGCATGGAGAAGGACGCCGAAGTGCGTAGCCAGTTGGCCAGCACGGCCAAACGCCTGGCCGGACCGGTCACACTGGCTCTGGTGCGCGGCCTGGTGCAGCACGATGAAGACATGCAGGATCCACATATTCCTTTACTCGTCTGGTGGACTCTCGAGTCGAAGGCCGAGTCCCATCGAGACGACATCCTGCGCCTGCTCGGAGACGGATCCCTGTGGGCTCAACGCATGGTCGAGCAGGTGCTGCTGGAACGATTAATGCAGCGCTGGGCGATGGCGGGGGGCAAGGACAACCTGACAGCTTGCGCTCGCTTGCTGGGCCTGGCTCCGACTCCGAAGCTGGCCAACCGGCTATTGACGGGGCTGGAAAAGGGGTTCGCCGGGCGCGCTGCCGAGAATGTGCCTCAGGCGCTGAGCGAGGCCGTTGCCCGAGTCTGGGCATCGGGAGGCAGCGAGGCGAACCTGGCCCTTGGCTTGCGCCTGAACCATCCGCCCAGTGTCAACCGAGCACTTCTTGTGGTCGCCGACGAGAAGGTGGATCGGCAACTGCGCCTGAGCTGCATCCGTATTCTGGGCGAGGTGGACCAGCCGCGTTCAGTTGAGCCGCTGCTTACCGCACTTCGCAACTCTCAGATGGCGGCCATTCGCCAGGAATCGCTCCAGGCGCTGATGCGTTATCCTGAAGCGAGAATCGGCGAGGCAGTTCTGGCCCTTCGTCCGGAATCGCTACCTGAGGCAGAAGGAGTTCGTGGCGCGGCCTACAGTTTATTGGCGAGCCGACCTGTGTGGGTCCGCCAGCTCCTCGCTCAGATCGAGGGAGGCAAGACATCGCCCCGCACGGTACCGCTCGATGTGGTGCAGAAGCTGGCTCTGCAAACCGATCCGGAGATCCGGCGCCTGGTCAACAAGCACTGGGGCCGGGTGCGTGCGACGCCGCAGGAGAAGCAGAAAGAGATCTTGCGGATTGCGGAACTCCTAAAAAAAGGCCGGGGAGATCCGGCTGCGGGCAAGACGGTGTATGCGAACACCTGTGCTCGGTGCCACAAACTGTTCGGGCAGGGAGGCGAGGTGGGCCCCGAGCTGACGGGCTACGAACGATCGAACTCCCTGTACTGGATGGAAAACATCATCGATCCCAGCGCGGCCATCCGCGAGGAGTACATGACCTTCATCATCCAGATGGATGATGGCCGGCTTCTCACTGGGATAGTCGCGGGACAGGACAAGACGACCGTGACCCTGAAGGACCCTGAGGGGAAACTGATCCGACTCAATCGCGCGCGCATCGAAGACATGCGAGCCTCGCCGATCTCTCTGATGCCCGAAGATCAGCTCAAAACTCTCAAGGAACAGCAGGTGCGCGACCTGTTCGCTTACCTGATGACCAAGACTCCGCCCCGGTGACGGTGAGGATGCCCATGGCAGCACGGCGGCTACGTGAACTACTGGAACGGCCGGGGATCATTCGCACCCTGGGCGTACACGATGCCTTTTCGGCGCGTCTGGCGGAAGCGGGGGGGCTGGAAATGCTCTTCCTGGGTGGGTTTGGTGTCTCCGCCAGCATGCTTGGCCTGCCCGACATTGGTTTGCTGACGCTCACCGAAATGGCTGACGCCGTACGCCGGTTGGTGCTGGCCGTGGGCATACCTGTGGTGGCGGATGGTGACACGGGCCACGGCGATCTGCACAACGTGGTACGCACTGTGCGCGAGTTCGAGCGAGCAGGTGCGGCGGGGATGCTCCTGGAAGATCAGGTGTTTCCCAAGCGGTGCGGCCATTTCAGCGGCAAGCAACTGATCTCGCCAGACGAGATGGTGCTCAAATTGAGGGCAGCATTGCAGGCCAGGTCCGACCCAAACTTTGTCATCCTCGCACGCACCGATGCCCGGGCGGTGGAGGGAATCGACGCGGCCATTGATCGGCTCCGTCGCTATGCCGAGGTCGGCGCAGATATGGGGTTTCTTGAAGCTCCAACGACGCTGGAGGAGTTGCAGCGTGTTCCTCGCGAGGTTCCGATTCCGCTCCTGGTGAATATGCTGACCGGGGGAGCCACTCCAATCCTGGGGGCTCAAGAACTCGAGCAGATGGGTTACAAGATCGTAGTGTGCCCCATTGAATCTCTCCTTATCACCGCTCACGCGGTGCGACGACTTGTACAATGTCTCATGGAGCAGGGACGGGTGGATGGGCTCGAAGGCATGATCAGCTTTGGCGAAGTCAAGTCGTTACTCCGCCTCGATGACCATCTGGGATGGCGCCAGCGGCTCCCAAGCTGAAAGGACGCATCCGATGAGTTC
Source organism: Gemmataceae bacterium (assembly GCA_046350255.1). Lineage (GTDB taxonomy): Bacteria > Planctomycetota > Planctomycetia > Gemmatales > Gemmataceae > CALDUY01. The sequence continues at coordinate 465,606 of JAXMAV010000005.1, read as the reverse complement.
GCGCTACCGCACGTTGCTCGATCGTATTCGCCTCGCCTTTCCTCAGCCCGTCTCCGATCGGTTCCACGACTCCTACGTCGTTCACTCCCTTTCCCGCGCTCTCGACCAGGTAGACGAACTCAAGACCGAACTTCCGCTCCTGGGCCAGCAGAAACCGATGGATTACTCGCGTGCCCTGGAGCGCGGGTTAGCCCGCGATCCCTCGACTGTGGAGCAAGTGACCCGCGAGATCGTGGGTTATCTTGAGGGCATGACGATCTTCGGTCATCCGCGGACGCAGCAGAACGTGGTCGGTCCCACGACCATTCCCAGCCTGGTCGGCGTCCTGCTTTCCTCGATGTACAATCCCAACCTGTGCTCCGACGAGTACAGCCACCTCATCTCCTTTGCCGAGATAGAGGTCACCGCCATCATTGCCCGACTGATGGGCTTCGATCCCCAGAAGGCAGGGGGTGTCTTCACCTTCGGCGGCACGGGAACGACGCTTTACGGCGTGCGCATCGGCCTGGAGAAGGCCTGCCCCGGATCGATGGAGCAGGGTCTGCGCGAGGAGGTCGTGCTGTTCTCCTCGGACTGCGCTCACTATTGCCGTTACTCGGTAGCCAGTTGGCTGGGTATGGGTGCCCACGCCGCCATCACCATCCCCACCAACGAGGACAACAGCATCGATCTCGATCGGCTAGGGCAGGCGGCTCGTCAGGCACTGCGAGAAGGGAAGAAAATCGCTTGCTTCGTTGCCACGATGGGATCTACCGACGCCTTTGGCCTGGATGATCTGGAAGCCATTGTTGCGCTCCGCGATGAGCTGGTGGCCGAGTTCAAACTGACTTATCGGCCGCATGTCCATGCCGATGCTGTCATCGGCTGGGCGTGGTCGGTCTTCAACGACTACGACGTGGAGGCCAATCCGCTGGGGTTCCGTCGACGTACCCTGCGCGCCCTCGCCGGCGCGGTCCGCCGAATCCGTCATCTGTACCTGGCAGACTCCATCGGAATCGACTTCCACAAGACGGGCTTCGCTCCGTATATCTCCAGCATGGTCCTGGTGAAGGAGCGCGATGACTTCAAGCTGATCGCCCGCGATGTGAAGTCGATGCCCTACCTGTACCAGTTCGGCGACTATCAACCAGGCATTTTCACGCTCGAAACCTCCCGGTCCGGCACAGGGATCCTGGGCGCACTGGCCAATCTCAAACTCTTCGGAACGGAGGGGATGCAGGCGACAATTGGTCACCTGGTCGAGATGGCGCAGTTGCTGCGCGAGCATCTGGATGGTCACGAGGCCACGACAACCCTGAATCGGTTGAACTTCGGTCCGGTCACCATCTTTCGGGTCTATCCCCCCGGGGTGGACACCTTCACCATCACCCGGAAAGAGTTCAACGACCCCAGCTGTGCCGGCCTTTTAGAGAAGCACAATGTCTACAATCGCAAGGTGGCCGACTACGTCCACGCCGAGGCCATGGCGGGACGAGGCGTCGTGTTGTCCTTCACCGATTGTTATCGCCGAACGGCTTACGGCGCGCCCATCGTCGGGCAAAAATCGTTCATTCTCTCTCCGTTCGTCGATGAATCGCATGTCGAGACTGTGGTAGCCAAGGTGCTCGAGGCGCGCGAGAAGATCGACCACGAAGGTTGATCAGGCGCTGGCGAAGACGGCCAGCAGACGATCGATGTCAGCCTCGGTGTGAGCAGCACTCAGGCTGATACGAAGCCGGGAAGTGCCCGGTGGCACCGAAGGCGGGCGAATGGCAGGAACCAGCAGGAAGTGTCGTTCCAGCCGGCGTGACCAGGCCAGCGTGCGCTCGGCATCACCGAGGATGACGGGAACAATGTGAGTGGTTGAAGGGCCCACATCGAAGCCAAGCGATCGCAGTCCCTCACGTAGACGCTGGGCCAGGGCCAGCACCTGGTTACGTCGTTCGGGTTCCTTCCCCACCAGACGAATTGCCAGGCGAGCCGCGGCTGCCAGGGGCGGTGCTAGAGCTGTGGCGAAGATATAGGGACGGGCCCGGTTGACCAGCCAGTCGATGAGTAAACTCGACCCTACCACGAATCCACCCTGGGCAGCCAGGGACTTGGACAGGGTACCCACCTTGATCAGTCGATCGCTCTTGCGATCCGCCTGGGGAAGAAGGTCGGACAGCCCTCGCCCCTGGGGGCCAAGAACACCCGTGGCGTGGGCCTCGTCAAGGATCAGGTACGCATCGTACCGCTTTGCCAGATCGAGCAAGCCAGGCAGGTCGGCCAGGTCGCCATCCATACTGAACACAGAGTCGCTGACGATGAAGCGTCGGCGCACTCCTGGCCCCTGTTGCCGCAACAACTCCTCGAGATGCTGCAGGTCGTTGTGCCGGTAGACCTGGGTGGTTGCTCTGGAGAGACGACAACCATCGATCAGGCTGGCATGGTTGTAGGCATCACTGAAGAGAGCATCCTCGCGACCAGCCAGTGTGGACACCACTGCCAGGTTTCCCAGGAACCCACTGGCGAAGACCAGAGCCGCTTCAGTGCCTTCCCAGGCGGCCAGGCCTCTTTCCAGGGCGCGCAAGGGGGGAGAATGTCCCGAAACCAGGGCCGAGGCCCCGGCTCCAGCTCCAAATCGCTGGGCGGCTCGTGCGGCAGCGCGGGCCAACCGGGGATCTGAGCCGTACCCCAGGTAGTCGTTGCTGGAGAAATTGACCATATCCGCCGACCGAAACCGCACCTCGGCGCCCTGTCCAGACTGGATGCGGCGCCGGGTGCGATACAGGTCGTGGTTGCGCAGATGCTCTAGATCCTCCTCGATCCAGGAGGGCATGGTCGTGGCCTCGAGGATGATCAGGAAGAGAGCACTGGCAGGGCGAACGACCGAGCGGGCATCTCCGTGGGAATCTCGATGCTCGGGTCAGGATCACCCACGCCGTCGGCCCACTGCAGTTCCAGATCCTCGATCATCTGCAGGTCGTCCTTGTGGGGCCGACCGTAGGTGGCCAGGTAGTTGCCGATGAGTGCGCTGGTGGCGCCCACATAGAAGATCCAGCTCTGCAGATCGCGCAAGTTCTTTTCGCGGCCGCCAGCCACCTTGAGATCCTGGCGCGGGAGGATCAACCGGCAGACCGCCACGATCTTGAGGATTTCCATCGGTCGCAGACGTGGAGTGTTTTCCAGCGGCGTGCCGGCGATGGGAAAGAGGAAATTGATCGGTACGACGTGGGGATTCAGTTCCTTCAGACTGAAGGTAACGCTCACCCGGTCGTCGACCGATTCACCCATGCCGAAGATGCAGCCGCAGCAGGTTTCCAGCCCCACCCGCTGGGCCAGACGGACCGTATCGACGCGCTCCTGCCAGGAGTGTGTGGTTACAACACTTGGGTAGTATTCGCGGGACGTTTCGAGATTGTGATTGATACGCCGGACGCCGGCCGCCTTGAGCTCCCGGGCCTGTTCCTCGTCGAGTCGGCCGAGTGTGGCACAGTGGCAAATGCTGTCCACTTCCTTCATGGCCTGGATGGCCTCCATGACCTTGGGCCATTCTCGTTTCGAGGGCCCCCGCCCGCTGTTCACTATGCCGAAGGCGCTGGCACCGTTGTCCCGGGCGCTCTGGCACGCACTGGCAACCTCCTCGGGGCCCATCATTGCGTGCGGGGTGATATCGGTGTCAAAGTGGGCCGACTGGGCGCAGAAGGCGCAGTCCTCGCTGCAGTTACCGAACTTGGACGGAAGGATACTGCAGAAGGTGACGCGGTTGCCGTGGAAATGGCGACGCACTTTGTGGGCCGCGTAGAACAGATCGTATACCGCCTCTCCTTCCAACGAAAACAGAGCGCGAGCCTCGTCCCGGGTCAGGTCCCCCCCGTCGATGATGCGGCGGGCCAGGGATAGTGGGTCCAGGGTATCGGAAGCGGACATGTATTATCTCCAGGGGCCGAACTAGCTAGGCTTTCCGGCTAGGCATGCAAATGATGACCAGCACCAGAACCGTGATGAGAAAAGCAACGACATACGGCAAGGGAGAGGTCGAGGAACCTTCTGTGGCGGGGGAAGTTGCCGGGGTCCCAGCGCTGGACGGCGACACTGGAGGCGCTACTGGTGGCGCGGGAGGTTGGGCAAATAGACCACCCCCGGTCAGGTTCCAACCGAGGATCAAGGCCAGGATGAATCGCCGCATGATGCATTACCTCTGGGGGAAGGTTATCAGGCGACCTTCTTTCCGAACAGAGGTTTCTTCCACCAGGGAGAGGACTTTGGGGGAGATGGCGGCGGTGGCGGAGGTGGCGGGGGAGCCGGGGCGGGAGCTGGTGGGGGTGGGGTAGCCTGGTCCTTCTTTTCTTCCTTGTCTTTGTCCTGCTTCTTCGGCTTGTCCTTGGCCTTGCTCCGATAGCGATCCAGGAGCAGCTGTACCAGTATGCCGCTGACTGTGACGCCGATGATCCCCCAGTTGATCAGGGGGCCGCTTTGCTGGGCGAAGGTCAGGCTGTTGAGTTTGCCCAGGCGATCAACCAGGCTCACCCCCGCGTATGCCATCAACACCGTACCCACGAAGCTGGAAATGGCCGTGATCCACAACTGGTAGAAGCCGATCCCTATCAGGCCACCGATGAGAAACGCCACAAACTCGTTGGCGGACGGGGAGGCGAGGCGAGCCAGGAAGACCCCAGCCAGGCCACCGGCCAGAAAGATGCTGATGCGCGCCAGTGCAAGTGCCAGTGCCCCCGCCGCAAGCGCCAGGAGCAGGCCAGCCACAAGGGGTTGCACGTCAAAATCGCGTGCAAGTGAAAGCCCAACGATGCCAGCCGAGGCGGTCAGCACCAGAGCTAACCAGAAGCGGTGGGTGTATCCCCCACAGACCCAGAGCCCCAAACCAAGTACAAAGGCACAGACACACACCGCCGGCGAGAGCTGGCGTGTCAATTCCAGGATGTCCGGGGCAAGTAGTTGCATGATTCTCGCATTATCGTGGAGGCGTAGAATTCGCAGGAAGGTACTGTGGGGACGTCATCACTGTCAAGGCAGAGGTGATGCGAACCCTTGCGGATGGGTGAGAAGAGTTGATACAAGAGAATAGTAGGCGATTTTGCCGCAACTCGCTGGGTGACTCATGGAACAGCCCGAGGAGTCTGATCTCCCCTCTCAGGACGCAATCGTCCAGCGATTGGCTCGGTATTTGCGGCATGAAATGGGTGATCTACTCCAGGCCATTTACTCCACCATCGCCGTCCTGGTGGAGCGTCTACCGAACGACCTGATTCATGAGAAACGGCTGTTGAAGGATTTGAAGGGGCGAGCAGAACTTTGCAAGATTGAACTTGATGCACTGGTACAGCTGGTTTCTCCTCAGCGAGTGTCGGGAGCTCAGGTCGATCTGGCCGCTCTGGTTTCGAGCATCGTAGTGCAGGTGCGCCGCAGGTTTCCAGCCCTTGAGATCGACCTGGCCTGTGAAGAAGAGGTAACGGTCTTCACTGACATTCAGGCCACCATGTTCAGTGCCGCCTTTTTACTCACTGCCCTGGGAAATCAGGCGCAGAAGAAAATGGAAGTGAACGTCCGAAAGGATGGCATTAGTGCTCTGTGGGAATTCTCTCGGGATGGGTACCCGGTTGGCAACGAGCAGATTGCCTGGATTTCCACCCCGTTCACGACCACTCAGCAGTCGATGTTCGGATTATCCCTGAGCCTGTTGGGACGCACCCTGGAGCCGTTCCAGGGTACGCTGGCAGTGAATAATGGACTCCCGAGTGGAGTTCGTGTCTTGATCACCCTGCCCTTGTTGGACCGATGATCAGAATCTGTGGCTGTTTCCCTCGCCGTCTCACTCGGGGGTCAGCCAAGAGGTAGTCCCAATGCACCAAGCAGGACAGCATGGCAACCCTCTTCGGGTCCTGGTCGTCGAGGACGAAGATCCTGTACGTCGTTTGCTTGTCGAGACCCTGGAAAAAGGTGTTGGCTACCGGGTGATCGGGCAGGTTACCTCGGGGCTGGAAATGGTCGAGACAGTGCTTTGCACAGAGCTGGATGTGCTGCTCTTCGATATTCATTTGCCTCAGCTGAGCGGGATTGATGCACTGCGACGCATCGCGGAAACCAAATCCGTGGCGGCGGTGGCCATTTCAGGCGACTACACACCGGCGTCGATTCGCAAGATCTGCCATGAACGTATCCATGGCCTACTACTCAAGCCTGTGGAGCCCCATCTGGTAGGCCCCACGCTGGAGCTGGCCCTGGCTCGGTTCGAGGATCATCGCCGCGTTAGCGAGGAGAACGAACGGCTTCAACGGTCGCTCGAGAACCGCAAGTTGATCGAACGCGCCAAGGGCGTGCTCATGCGGCGGTATCGCTGGACCGAGGCTGATGCCTTCCGACGCATTCAGCGTGCGGCCATGAATCAGCGAACGACCATGGCTGACCTGGCCCGTCACATTCTCGAGGGCAAAGAGTTCGAGTTCTGATCAACCCAGCAGCAGAACTAGAAGTGCAGCGTGGATCGGACCGCTGGCTTGCAAGATTGCCCGCCGGGACGACTCTCCAGTGGCCTCCAGCGTGATCCGCAGATGATCAACCGGAAGCGCCGGTTCGATCTTGTCGGCCCATTCGATCAGACACACCCCATCGCCTTCCAGCAATTCCGGACCGCCCAGATCCTCGAACGCTGCCACGCCAGGAAGACGGTAAACGTCAAAATGGTAAATCGGAAGCCGACCGGCATACTGTTGGAGAAGGACAAACGTGGGACTGGTGACGACGCGCGGATCACGCACGTCGAGTCCTTCAGCCACGGCGCGGACCAGCTGGGTTTTGCCAGCTCCCAGTTGCCCCACCAGGGCAATCACGGTTCCAGGAAAGAGGCGCGACGCCAGGTTGCGGCCCAGGCGAGCCGTTGCCTCGTGATCGAGTAAGTCCACCGTCACAGGGGTCAACATGAGGGCCCTCCCTTGCTCGCCATTATAGCAGGCCAGCCGGGGTCCGTGTCCGGATGGAAGGGGGGGGCCGGGATGAACGATCTACTACAGCTCACGAAGTCGGGCCTGTACTGTACTGCGGGAGGGTTCTTTATCGATCCCTGGCAACCAGTGGATCGGGCCGTGCTCACGCACGCACACTCGGACCATTGCCGGTCGGGCAGCCGCCAGTACCTGGTGAGCCGCGAAGGTTTGCCGGTGTTTCGTACGCGCCTGGGAGTCAGCTCAGCCATCGAGGGGCTTGCCTATGGAGACCAGGTCATTCTTGGTGGAGTGAAGGTGTCCTTTCATCCCGCGGGCCACATTCTGGGGTCTGCACAGGTCCGGGTAGAGCACCAGGGTCAGGTCTGGGTTGTCTCCGGCGATTTCAAGCTCGAGCCCGACAGCACCTGTACAGCATTTGAACCGGTACGCTGCGACCTCTTTGTTACCGAATCGACCTTCGGGCTGCCTATTTATCGCTGGCCCCCCGCTGCCGAGCTGACCGCCGAACTCAATGCCTGGTGGCGAGGCAACCAGAAGCAGGGGAAGGCCAGCCTGTTGATGGGGTACGCCCTGGGAAAGGCCCAGCGCTTGCTCGCCTGTCTCGATCCCTCCATCGGGCCCATTTATCTGCACGGCGCGGTACACAAGCTCGTGGAAGATTATCGGTCGGCTGGAGTGCGCTTACCTCCCACTCGCCCGGTGGTGGAGGCCCCCTCCTCGACCAACTGGAGTCAGGCACTGATCCTGGCACCGCCGTCGGTTCATGGATCGCCCTGGACGCGTCGGTTTGGAGCCCACTCGACGGCTATGGCTTCGGGGTGGATGCAGATCCGGGGCACCCGTCGGCGCAAGGCGCTCGATCGTGGCTTCGTTTTTTCGGATCATGCCGACTGGCCCGGGTTATTGCTGGCCATCCGAGCCACACAGGCCAGCCGGGTCTGGGTGACGCATGGATATGTCGCGGTGCTCGTTCGTTACCTTCGCTCGCAGGGGTTCGACGCCCAGGCTGTCGAAACGCGGTACCAGGGTGAATCTCTGGAAGAAGAGGCTGCCGAACCGGAGGAGGCGAAAGAATGAGAGATTTCGTCACTCTTTATTCCGCCCTCGATTCGACGACGCGCACTTCCGAGAAGGTTCGCGCGCTGCGCGACTACTTCGCCCGCGCGCTGGCGGAGGATGCGGTGTGGGCGGCCTACTTCCTCCTGGGGCGGCGCCCGCGCCGGGCAATACCTTCCCGCAAGCTGGCGCTGTGGGCCAGTGAGTTGGCAGGAATCGAAGCCTGGCTGTTCGAAGAAAGTTATCATGCGGTTGGCGATCTGGCCGAAACCATAGCGTTGGTACTACCTCCGCCTGAGCAATCCACAGATCGCCCCCTGCACCGCTGGATCGAGGAGGTCATTGTCCCCCTCGCCAGCATGGAAGAATTCGAGCAGAAACAAACCGTGGTGGCCGCCTGGAAGATGCTGGCTCGCCAGGAGCGCCTGGTCTGGAATAAGCTCATCACTGGTGCTTTCCGCGTGGGGGTTTCCGCGCAGCTCATCACTCGAGCCCTCGCCGAGGAGTCGGGCCTGGATAGCGCCTTGCTGGCCCATCGCCTGATGGGAGACTGGCAGCCCACGCCACGGTTCTACGAGTCGCTGATCTCATCGGCCGACAACGACGACGACAGATCGCGCCCCTACCCATTCTTCCTGGCCTCGCCCCTCGAGGGACCAGTGGAGGAGTTGGGGCCTCTGGACGACTGGTTTGCGGAATGGAAATGGGATGGCATCCGCGCGCAGCTCGTCCGACGCGGGGGTGAAATCTCTCTGTGGACTCGAGGAGAAGAACTGGTAACCGACCGCTATCCCGAGATAGTGTCCCTGGCTGCTCGTCTTCCAGAGGGCACCGTGCTGGATGGTGAGATTCTCCCCTGGCAGAACGGCCAGCCCCTGCCCTTCTCTCAGTTGCAGCGCCGCATCGGACGCAAAGCACCTGGCAAGAAGATTCTGACTGAAGTGCCGGTGGTTTTGCTCGCATACGATCTGTTGGAGCTACACGGTCGAGACCTGCGGCACGAGTCCCTGCTCGAACGCCGCGCCAGGTTGGAGGGCGTGCTTCCCCAGGGAATGCTCCTTTCGCAGAGGATACCGGCGGAGACCTGGAAGGAACTGGCCCAGTTGCGAGCATCCAGCCGGGACCGCATGGTTGAAGGTGTGATGCTGAAACGGCGTACGGCGCCGTACCGTGTGGGGCGCGTCCGGGGCGATTGGTGGAAGTGGAAGATTCAACCGCTGACAATCGATGCTGTCCTGGTCAGCGGTCAGCGCGGCTCCGGGAAGCGAGCCAGCCTCTACACCGATTACACATTTGCGATCTGGAAAGGGGATGAACTGGTTCCTATCGCCCGGGCTTACTCGGGGCTGACGGACGAGGAAATCCGCGAGGTCGATCGATTTGTACGTCAGCACACGGTGGACCGGTTCGGACCGGTGCGTTCGGTCACACCAGAACTGGTTTTCGAACTGGCCTTCGAGGGTATCCAGCGTTCTCCCCGGCATCGTTCCGGTCTCGCTGTGCGATTTCCGCGTATACTGCGCTGGAGGAGAGACAAGGTACCCCGCGAAGCGGATACGATGGAGCGAGTCCTGGCGATGCTGCCAGCAGTCACCCAACGGCCAGATGAAACGCGGTGGAAACAGGGCGAACTGTTCGCATGAAGGCCTTCCGAACCGATCTATTTCCTCTGCCACTGCCTCCCGATCATCGCTTCCCCATCGAGAAATATCGGAAGCTGTGCGAAAGAATCGAGCGCTCCCAATTTCCATTCGCCATCGAACTGCTGGTACCCGAACCTGCCTCAGATGCCGAGTTGTTGCGTGCCCATTCCCAGGCTTACCTGGACAGGTTGACCCGTGGCACATTGAGTGATGCCGAACAGCGCCGCATCGGCTTTCCCTGGTCGCCCGAGGTGGTGGAGCGCTCGCGTCGTTCCACTGGAGCCACGATTTCTGCCTGCCGCGCAGCATTGGAAGAAGGCGTCGCAGTAAATCTGGCCGGCGGAACCCATCATGCATTTCGAGATGCGGGGGAAGGGTTCTGCCTGTTCAACGACAGTGTGGTGGCCGCCCGGGCCATGCAGGCGGAAGGACGAGCTTCGCGCGTCGTGGTGATCGATCTCGACGTGCATCAGGGGAACGGCACCGCTGCACTGTGTCGAGACGATCCCACCATCTTCACATTCTCGGTACATGGAGCGAAGAACTTTCCGCTCCGCAAGGAAATCAGCGACCTCGACGTGGAGTTGCCCGATGGCATCACCGATGCGGAATACCTGGCTACTTGCGAGCAGGGGCTCTTTGAAACTCTCCATCGATTTCAGGCAGATCTGGCGATCTACCTGGCTGGAGCCGACCCCTTCGAGGGCGATCGCCTGGGGCGGTTGAAAGTCAGCAAGGCCGCCCTGGCCCGACGCACGGCCATGGTGCTGGAAGCCTGCTGGGAACGACGGCTTCCCGTGGCCGTGACCATGGCGGGTGGTTATGCTCATCACATCGAGGACACGGTCGATCTCTACTTTGATACCGTTCAACAGTGTGGCGCCTGGTCGATCCACTGGCGACGATGAGGGCGTTTGCCTGAACACCTTGTATCAACGACCCCGAGTGCCTGCATGAAGTCGCTGTTTTTCCACAATACCCAGGTCGTCCTTCCAGACCGACTCGTCGAAACATCCGTCGAGGTGGATGCAAGGGGCCGGATTGCAGCCATGGGCACTCCGGAGCCAAAGGCAAGTGAAGTGGTCGATCTGCGGGGCAGCTACCTTGTGCCCGGGTTCATCGATCTCCACGTACATGGTGGGGCTGGTGCTGACTTCATGGATGGGACCGAGGAAGCCTTTCGCACAGTCTGTCGCGCTCATGCCCGACATGGGACCACCGCTCTTCTGGCCACCACCACTGTCGCCCGACATGAGCAGCACCTTGCTTTTCTTCGTTTGGCGCGCCTGTTGAAAGAGGAGTGGACGGGAGGCGCCATTGTGGCCGGGACGCACTTTTACGGTCCCTATTTCCAGCCGGAGGCATGTGGCTGTCATTCCGCTGAGGCAGTGCGTCCACCGTTCGAGGCAGAGTTCAACGAGTACCTGACCTTCACAGACTGCATCCGGACAGCTACCGTCGCACCTGAGTTGCCGGGGGCCGAAGCGTTTGTTCGTGCCTGCGTACAGCGTGGAATCGTGTGCAACGCCGGGCACTCTCATGCGACGTTTGACCAGGTCGCTCAGGGGGTAGCCTGGGGCATCCGCCATGTCGATCATCTTTTTTGCGCCATGTCCGATCGGGCACGTCTCCGAACGACGCAGACTTACCCCATGCGTGGAGGGCTGCTGGAAGCGACGCTGTTCTTCGACGAGCTGACCACCGAGGTTATCGCCGACGGCAAGCATTTGGCTCCTGAGTTGCTTCGCCTTGCTTACAAGATTAAGGGACCGGACCGCCTGGCCCTGGTCACCGATGCGAATCGGGCCCTCGACATGCCCGATGGCGAATACATCTTCGGTCCCAGCGAGGACGGCGAACCCATTCTCCGCCGAGATGGAGTGGGAATCATGCCGGATGGCAAATCTCTGGCGTCGGGTGTGATGGGGATGGATACCGCCGTGCGCGTCATGTGCCAGGCAACGGGAGCACCCCTGGTCGAGGTGGTTCGCATGGCCAGTCTCACCCCGGCCCGGATAGCCGGCCTGGATGCGGATCGAGGCAGTATTGCACCGGGCAGGCGCGCGGATCTGGTCGCTCTCTCTCCCGAACTGGACGTGCAACGGGTCTGGATCGCTGGTCGGCAGGTGGTGTGACATGCGGGAGGTACGAGGGAATCTCTGGGGCTACCTGGCGGCGGGTGTGGTGCTTTTGTTGCTCGCTGGCATCGTGCTGATTCGCTGGCCGGGAAGCCAGGAGGGTGCATCCTGGCCAGCACTTCGTTACATCGACGTGGCAGAATCGTCCGGAGTAATCTGGCGTCACTTCGCCGGGACGACAGTACGCAAGCTCCTTCCCGAAACGATGGGATCGGGCGTGGTCGTCCTCGATTACGACAATGATGGAAAGGCCGACATCCTGCTGATCAACTCGCGTTCCTGGCCCGGAGAACCGTCTCCGACCACGCCACCGAGAACGGCCCTGTTTCGCAACCTGGGATCAGGTCGCTTCGCGGAGGTGACCCAGGAAATGGGGCTGGATCTCCCCTTGTTTGGCATGGGGGGAACATCGGGTGACTTCGACAATGATGGCTGGCCCGATCTTTTTCTGACGGGGGTGGGAGGGAATCGGTTGCTTCGGAACGAACAAGGCAAGCGGTTTCGCGATGTGACTGCTCGGGCGGGCGTGGCCGGGCCAGGTGGCTGGCCCGAGGAGTATCGTGGCGATTTCTTCGCCTGGCGCCGTCCGTTACATTGGTCCACCTCATCCACCTGGCTGGATTACGATGGTGACGGCTGGCTCGATCTCTTCGTCTGCAACTATATCACCTGGTCCCCCGGACTGGACGTCGAGCAAGGGTTTCGCCTGGCCACCGGAGAGCGAGCCTACGGTCCGCCTCGGGCATTTGGTGGTACCCACTGTTTTCTCTACCGGAATCGAGGCGACGGTACCTTTGAGGACGTCAGTCGGGCCGCAGGCATCGAGGTCCAGGAACACGGAGCGCCTCTGGGAAAATCGCTGGGAGTGATCGCCTGCGACGTGGATGAGGACGGCTGGCCGGACCTCATGGTCGCCAATGACACCGTGCGAAACTTCTTCTTCCACAACGTGTCGGATGGAAAGGGGGGACGTCGATTCCAGGAGATTGGCGAGGCCACGGGCATCGCATTCGCCGACCGTCGGGCCCGGGGAGCCATGGGGATCGACTGGGGCCCGGGTTGCGTAGAAGGACGCCATGCGCTACTCATCGGAAACTTTGCGGACGAACCCAACACCTTCCTGGTCCAGCAACGGCCGCGCGACCTGCAGCTGGTGGACCTGGCCTCCTCAGAGGGGATCGCGGGCCCATCCCGTCCCTACCTGAAGTTCGGCGTGGTGTTCTTCGATGCGGATCTCGATGGCCGCCTGGATTTCCTCACCTGCAATGGGCATCTCGAGCCAGACATCAGTCGGGCGCATCCGGAGGAATCGTACGCGCAGCCACCCCAGTTATTCCTCAACTCGGGAGACGGCCGGCCTCGTTTCGTGGTCCCGGGTAAGGCGCTGGGTAAAGACCTGGTGGAACCAATGGTCGGCCGTGGTTGCGCGGTGGTGGACCTGGATGGCGACGGTCATCTCGACCTTGTACTGACAGCCAATGGTGGGCCAGTCCGCGTGCTTCGAGCAAGAAATACCACGGGAAACCACTGGGTGCGTCTGCGCCTGGAAGGCGATGGACGTCGGTCCAACCGCAGTGCCATCGGAGCACGCGTGGTGCTGACGGCCGGGGGTCACACTCAGCAGCGTGAGGTGGCCGCAGCCCGGGGCTACCTGAGTCAGAGCGAGTTGACAATCACCCTGGGCCTGGGCAAGGTAGATACCATCAATCGAATCGAAATCTTCTGGCCAGGAAGCCGATCCGGCCCGCCGACCGTGCTGGAGCATCTACAGGTGGACCAGGAGCATCACATCATTCAGGGGAAATGACTCGCCGATGGGAGAACAACAGCAGCCGACGTATGGCCGAACCGTGATCGCCGGGGTGATCGGCAATGTGCTGGAATGGTACGATTTTGCCCTGGTGGGGTTCCTGGCCCCGGTGATCGCGCCGTTGTTCTTCCCATCCGAGAACCGCCTGGCTGCGCTACTGAACACCTATGGTGTGTTTGCTCTTGGCTTCCTGATGCGACCCGTCGGAGGAGTGCTGTTTGGCCACATTGGGGACCGCCTGGGGAGGAAAACAGCTCTCTTCTGGTCTGTGGCCCTGATGGCTGGGCCAACCACACTCGTCGCGTTCCTGCCGACATACTCCCAGGTCGGATTGGCTGCTCCAATTCTGCTGACGCTGATTCGGATGATGCAAGGACTGAGCGTTGGGGGCGAATACATCGGATCGATGTCGTTCCTGAGCGAACATGCGCCCCCAGGTCGGCGAGGGTTTCTGGGAAGTTTCTGTTCGTTCAGTGCTGGCCTGGGCAATCTGCTGGGATCGGCAGTCGCAGCCTTGCTGACGCTGACACTGCCCGAAGCAGAGGTGCGAGCCTGGGGCTGGCGTCTTCCGTTCCTGGGAGGATTGGGCGTCGGCCTGGTGGGGATCTGGTTGCGCCAGGGCGTCGAGGAAAGTCCTGCGTTCAAGGCATCTCGCGCACAGGAAACTTCCAACGACTTACCTGTGTTCCTGGCCGTGCGTCGGGATTGGCGCGCCATCTTGCTGACCGCGGGCCTGGCTCAGATGCTGGGGGTGGGGTTCTACCTTCCCTGGGTCTGGCTTTCCACCTGGGTGGCCAGTATCAACACGCCTCCATTGCCCCTTTCCAGCGCCTTACTCATCAACACCGTGGCCATGAGCGTCAATACCTTGCTCATCCCGCTGGGAGGGTGGCTATCGGATCGGGTGGGTCGCACGCGCGTTCTGACAGGTGCGGGGTTGAGCGTGGCCTGCCTGAGTTATCCGTTGTTTCTGTTGTTGCATCGCGGAGAACCCATCACGACACTAGAAGCTCAACTGGCCCTGGCGTTGCTCACCGCCCTGTTCTACGGACCTGCGTCGGCAGCCTTTGTCGAACTGTTTCCTACTTCTACACGCTTCACGGGTATCGCCCTGGGATACAACGTCACCCAGGCTATACTGGGTGGAACCACGCCGTTGGTCGCTACATACCTGATCGAGGTTACCCACTTCACCATCGCACCGGCGTTCTATCTCATGTGGGCGGCGTTGTGCGGTTCGGTCTGCTCGTTCCTGATGACCGACCGGACGGGCCAGGTTCTCCGGTAGACCCCCGGGCCAGAGCCAGGTTACCCATGGCGGCAAAGATCCGATCGCGCGCTTCCAGATATTCGGGAGCGTCCATATCTCGAGGCCGGGGCAGTTGAATCCGGATAATGTCGGCAATGATAGCGGGTCGGGGAGTTAACACTACCACGCGGTCCGCGAGTTGCACGGCCTCATCGATATCATGCGTGACAAACACGATGGTTTTGCGCTCGGTCTGCCAGATACGGACGAGGTCGGCCCGCATCTTCAGCCGGGTGAGGTAGTCCAGCGCGCCAAACGGCTCATCCATCCAGATGGTTTCCGGGTTAGCAGCCAGCGCACGCGCCAGTTCGACCCGCTGCCGCATACCCCCGGAGAGTTCACGCGGATAGGCCTTGGCAAAGCCAGTCAGCCCCACCATGTCGATGTAGTGCTGAACGATGCTATCGCGCTCGGCGGCCTTCTTCCGCGACAGGCCAAAGGCGATATTCTCGGCCACGTTCAGCCAGGGAAAGACGCCGTTATCCTGAAACACAAAGATGCGTCGTGGATCGGGGCCGGAAACAGGTTCCCCACTCACCAGGACCTGGCCGGCGCTGGCGCGGAGAAACCCACCCAGGATGTTCAGGATGGTCGATTTTCCGCAGCCTGACGGCCCAACCAGGACCACAAACTCGCCCCGTTGAATCTCCAGGTCGATACCCGCAACGACCTCGATGGGAGCGCCGCCCCGCTGACCGGGATAGGTCACCCGAAGGTTGTTCAGGCGAACAGCGACCGATTGACTGGTCATCCGAGATCACCTCTTTGAGTAACCCCAACACACCTCGTCGAACTTCTCAAGCTGGCGGACCAGGATATCCAGCACCAGGCCGATGATGCCGATCAGCAACATGCCCGCCACAACAAGATCATACCGGGCCCCCTGGTTTCCCGCATCGATGATCAGAAAGCCCAGCCCGCCGGCCTTCGGGTTGATCACAATCATCTCGGCGGCCACCACCACCAACCAGGCGATACCCAGCGAGATACGCAGACCGGTCAGGATCTGCGGGAGCGTGGCGGGCAAGATGACCCGGCGAAACATTTCGAGGCGAGACAAACCGAAATTCTCGGCCGCGCGCAGGTACACCGTCTGAATGTTCTTGACGGCTGCAGTGGAGGACACGGTGATGGAGAAGAAACTGGAGTAAAAGATAAGATATACAGACGCAGTTTCGGTGATGCCAAACCACATGATCGCCAGCGGAATCCAGGCGATGGGCGAGATGGGTCGGAGCAACTGCACCAGAGGGTTCAGGGCCTGGTACACGCGTAGAAACCATCCCATCACCAGGCCCAGCGGCACCCCGATCAACACGGCAACCAGGAACGCCCAGGTGACCCGGAAGAGAGAAGAGATGGTGTACTTGAGCAATGCCCCCTTCTGTGCCAACTCTCCAATTCCCTTGAGTACCTCGAAGGGAGTGGGTAGGACCGAGGTCGAGGGGTTGGCTGCTCGTGACCAGAGAATCCCCAGGTGCCAGATAGCAAGCAACAGGCCGGTTAGCGCAAGGGGCAGGCCCAACCGGTAGAGCCATTCCCGTCGGTAAGGAGGGCCGGACGAAACCGAGTCTTGAGCCGGGAAGACAGCCACGCTCACTTCTTCGCCTCCCAGTCCCAGGGCTTCATGTTCCGTTCCAGGGGGACAAAGGTGGTGTCGGTGTAATCGTCGAAACCGATCTTGCCCTGGAAGATGCCGGCCTTTTTCGCGTAGCGTTCGATCTCCTCGAAGTTGGGTCGTTGCACGGTCAGGTTCGTGTATTTGACCCGGTCGCGCGGCGTGGAGAGGACGAATTGGAGCAATTTCGGGTCGTAGTTGTAGTAATTACGACTAACGAAGTCGGCCGCCATCATCCGGTGATTGAGCGTGGTATCCTTGTCGGCATCGAGCCACAGGCCGCTCTTGGCGATGCCATCGACCAGTAACTGCACGTCTTCGCGTCGGTTCTCGATGGCATCTTCCCGGACCGCCAATACGCAGGAGATGAACTCGGGCCAGACCTGGTTGGTCAAAAAGAGCACGCGCCCATAGCCGGGGTTGCCCTTCTCATCGGGAAGTTGCGTTCGCGCCATGATGGGTTCGCCAGCGATGATGGCATCAATCCCCTTGCGCGAGGCCAGGGCAGCCGGCATGGCCGGGGGCGGCATCTCCACGGTCTTGATCGTCTCGATGGACATGCCGCGTTCATCCAGCGCCTTGAACAGGATCAGGTACTGGTTGGAGAAGCGGCTAGGTATGGCCACAGTCTTGTCTTTGAGATCGCGAATGGTCTCGATGCTGGATTCGCGGTGAACCATGCAGGCCGTGCCATCTCGATGGCCCAGATACACAATCCGGATTGGTGCGCCGCGCTCCTTCAGGCTCATCGCCAGCGGAGCCAGGATGAAAGTGGCCTGAAGGTTATCGCTTAACAAGGCATCCTGGATCGAGCGAAACTCATTGAACCGCACGGGTTCAAACATGCCCTCGCCATTCAACTGCTCGTCGATGAAATGGGTCACAGGGCATGTGAGGTGTCAGGTCACTGGGAGGAACCCGACCTTGAACTTCGCTCGATCAGGTCGGCCGATGGTGGCCGGGGCGTGCAGAATGTCCCAATTGAGAATGGCGTGCAAGGCGGTTATCAGCACGACCCACACGGTGGTCATGAGAATCATGGTACGCGAGAACGACATGAGTAGAATCTCCCACTCCCGCAGGGTATGCAGGCCAGGTCCAGGTACACAAGCAGAGGCAGGTTCGCGACCTGCGATCTTTTCTAGTGTTAGCCAATATTGGGTCGAGTAATGGCAAGGCACTAGCGCGGAGGGGGAGTGGGAGGAGGCATGGAGCAGGAGAGGTACCAGCAGTTCACGTGACCGAAAACAACCCTTCCACTAGTTACCTGGACGAGCTGATGGTCGGCAATGTGAGCGTCGTGAGGGGTTTCGGTGCTGACAGGAGCATGCGGGGCAACCGGCTCCTGGTGAGGTTTTTGGGAGCAAAGAGGACCGGTGCAAGGGGGAGGCAGGCGGCCTGGGCAGCTACCGTCCTGGAGGCAACTGCGCCAGGGTTGGGATGAGGTCGGTCCCTGCAGTACGTGCCGGCCACAGGAGGCAAGGCAGGTCTCCGGATAGACAAACATACCCAGGACCGCCAGCATCAGCCAGCGGAGGCAGGGATGGATTGTCAGAGGTTGGTGACTTAACAATTGCACGATGCTTGTCTGGAACCTTCGGATGGATTTGTGCGTATTTCACCGTAGCTAGACAGAATCGAAAAGGCAAGAACGAAGACGGGGCTTCTCCTCCGACTCAACCTGAGTTCCCCCGCAAGACCCTTCTACCCTCTGTCCGGCGGTGATCGGCAACCAACATGGAAGGTGCCTGATGTCCGAATCCTCCTCGTTTCTCGGCCGGCATCGATTGCTCTTACCTCTCCTGGGGGCGATCGTCGTGATGGGTGGTTCTCTCCTCCTGGCCTGGAGGTTCTGGCCGCGCTTGCCGCAGCCAGGGAGTCAGACCTATGAGGCCTATGTGGAGGCGTTTGAGGTTGGGACAGCTGCTCTCGATAGTGGGCTCGTGCGCGAGGCGAAGGATCACCTGACCCGAGCCATCGAACTGGTCCCGCAGGAGCCGGCTGCCTGGGCCAATCGCGGTCTGCTGGCCCTGCGGAACAATCAACTCGACGAGGCCGGCGTTGATTTCGAGCAGGCCTACAATCGCATGCCCGGCCAGGCGGACCTCGAAGAGTTGCTGGGGCTCTTGGCCGAGGATCGCGGTAAGGTGAACGAGGCCATCGATCGTTTCACCCGGGCATTACAGGCATCGCCGGAGGATGTGCGTCGGCTTTACAGCTTGTCGCGCCTGAACGAGAAACTCGGCCCGTCCGGCGACACCGAACGCGAACGGCTGCTCAATCAGATTCTTGAACTTCGCCCGACCAGTCTGCCTGTGCTGGTGGAACGGTTGCAGCTGGCTGTTCGTCGAGGCAATCGCACCGCAATGAGCGAGGTGATCGCCCGGCTCGAAAAACTGGCATCGGGCTGGCAGGACAAGACCCGGCAGATGCTCGAGACTTTGAAAAAGGAGGCTGGGGGCAACTACGACGAGCGCGACCTGGTGGTCCGGGTTGGAATGCTCGGCAACCTGCTTCGGGGTGAACTCGGGTACGCTCGCAGCGCTGGGGAAATCAATCCCGAACAGCAGGGCCGGGGCACCGCCTTGCAGCAGTTCCTGCGTCTGGCACCGATGCAAACCGAGCCCTCCCCTCCCGACCTGGAGTTGCGCTTTGTCGATGAGAAACTAGAGGGGGGACAGGCCATCGCCATTCCCCCGGAGGCGCTAGCGATTACTTCTCTCGATGGCACCACCTCAACACTCCTGGCTGCCGTAAAAGGCGAGGTGGTGAGCCTCGACGGGCGCAAGAAACCAGCAACCGTCCTGAAGCAGGGGGGGTTCGTTGTGGCCGCGCAAGGGCTACTGCCTGTGGACTGGAACAACGATCATCGGACGGACCTTCTACTGGCGGGACCCCAAGGGCTGCGTTGGTTCGAGCAGGATCGAACTGGCCAGTTCAAGGAGGTGACGGCCAGCACCAAGGTGCCAGAGGCGCTCCTCAGGCAGGGGTATGTGGCTGCCTGGGCAATTGATGTGGACCTGGATGGTGACCTGGACCTGATGCTGGCCAGCGTGGAAGGGCCACCCGTGGTGCTGCGTAACAATGCCGATGGCACCTTTACGCCGATCCAACCGTTTCCAGGGACGAGTCTTCTTCGCGGGTTTTGCTGGGCCGACTTGGACGCCGACGGGGTTCCCGATGCCGCGCTGCTCGACAAAGATGGGAAGCTGCAGGTGTACATGAACGAGCGCGGAGGGCTGTTTCGTGCTCGCCCGATTTCCGAGGACCGCTTCCTGGCTGTGGGGGTAGCAGACATCTCCAGGGAGAGCCAGTTTGACCTGGTCGCTCTCCGAAATGATGGGAGCCTGGTCAGCATTTCCGACAAGGAACGCGGCAAATCGTGGCAAGTGCGTGTGCTTGGAAACGTGGAGCAAGAATTGCCTGTGGGACCCGGGGAAGGCTGCCTTCATGCGGCTGACCTCGATCGTAATGGCGCGATCGACCTGTTGTGGCGAACTCCCCGAGGAGGGGTGGCCTGGCTGGCGGATGGTAGGGGTAGTTTTTCCCGACTTCCCGAAAAGTTGCCACCAGGCCGACTACCGCCCGACATCCTTGGAGAGGGCCAGCGTCTGGAACTGGTCGGGAACCCGGCCGGGGGAAAATTGAGCCGATGGATGGTAGAAGGATCCAAGGGGTATCACTGGCATCGGGTTCGTCCCCGGGGCAACCCCAACGGAAGCGGCGATCAGCGGATCAATAGTTACGCGCTGGGCAGTGAGGTGGAATTACGAAGCGGTAGTTTACACGCCCGCCAAATGGTGACCGGGCCCGTGGTCGAGTTTGGCCTGGGGAGCCGGGCGAAGGTCTCGCTGATGCGTTTCGTGTGGACTAATGGGGCCGCCCAGTATGAGTTTGACCGCCCAGCCGACGAGTTTATCCGGGTGGAACAAAGGTTGAAAGGATCGTGTCCCTTCCTCTTTGGCTGGGATGGAACACGGATGGCCTTCCTCAACGACTTTTGCTGGAGCACACCGCTGGGTTTGTACATCAACGCCCAAAAGCGCGGCGGTGGCTTTCAGGAGACCACCGAATGGATCCGCATTCGGTCTGACCAGCTTCGTCCGCGCGATGGGTACTATGACCTTCGCGTGAACGCCAATCTATGGGAGACGCACTACCTCGATCACCTGACCTTGCAGGAAGTGGATCATCCCGAAGGGACTGAGGTGTACTGCGACGAGCGCTTCTTCCTGACCCCCACCAGGCCGACCCTGTATCTGACCGGGCCCGCTTGCCCTGTTGCCCGCGCCTGGGACCACACTGGCCAGGAAGTGACCGACCTTGTGCGTACCCGGGACGAACGGTACCTCGATCGGGCGGGGCGGGGCCCCTATCAGGGTGTGACGCGCGACCACTGGGTTGAGATCCAACCCGGGCCGGCTCCCGAGGGTAAGGGACCGGTATACCTCATCGCCCAGGGCTGGTTGCATCCGACGGATAGCTCCATCAACGTGGCCCTGGAGCAGTCTACCCTGCCCCGCCCCCAGCCGCTGACTTTGGAAGTGCCCGACGGCAAGGGCGGCTGGCGCGTCGCTCTCCCGGCCCTGGGGTTTCCTGCAGGCAAGAATAAAACGGTGGTGTTACGCCTGGATGACCTGGATGGGGGCAAAATACCGGAGCGAGTGCGCCTGCGGACCAGCATGGAGGTTTACTGGGATGCGCTGTTGATCGCACGGGGACAGGATGCGGCGCAGGTTCGACGAAAAACCCTGGCTCCGACTGTCGCGGACCTGCGCTTTCGTGGTATCCTTGGGATGTCCCGCGCGAACGCCAGTTCTCCGGAAATTCCGCACTACGATCAGATCGAGCATATTCGTCAACCCTGGCGCGACCTGATCGGTTACTACACCCGATTCGGTGATGTCCGCGAGCTTCTCAACCAGGTGGATGACCGCTACGTGATCCTGAATGCCGGCGACGAGATTGTCCTGCGCTACCCTGCCAGCGATGCCCCTCCCAAGGGTTGGGTACGCGACTTCGTCTGGGTGTCCGATGGGTGGACCAAGGATGGTGATTTCAACACCCGTTTTGGCAAGACGGTAATTCCCCTGCCCTACCATGGCATGGGCGAGTATGAGAAGCCCCCCCGACGTCTCGAGGATGACCCTGTGTACAAACGGCATGCAGCCGACTGGTACACCTACCACACCCGTTATGTCCTGCCCACCGAGTTCGAGCGAGGTCTTCGCCCTCCTCCTCGCAGGCAACCCTGATCCCAGGAGCAGGGGAGGTTTATCTCATGAACCGTTGGATGCGACAGGCCATTATCTGCCTGATCTTCGCCGCCCAGCTCTTTGTAATCTGGGCGCTTAATCGTGAACGGCCAGCCGCTGCTGATGAGGGTGCCGACGAGGCGGTGAAGCGGTATGGCTTCTACCTTCAGGAATCCTCAAAAGAGTGCGGAATCGATTTCACCCATGAATCTCCACGTGAACTCGACGAACAGTTGAGTCACATCGCCCCCATCATCGCCTCGATGGGGGCCTCGGTGACCGTGGTGGATTTCGACCGAGATGGCTGGCAGGATCTTTACGTGATCACCAGTCGGGAAGGGGGCAAGAATCGACTCTACCGCAACCTGGGGAATGGCAAATTCGAGGACGTGGCCGAAAAGGTGGGATTGGCCGACCTGAATCAGAAGCCGCACGGGGTGTGCCAGGGCGCCGTCTGGGGTGACATGGACAACGATGGTTACGAGGATGTCCTGGTGTACAAGTGGGGACGTCCCGAACTCTACCGTAACGAGGGCGGTAAGAAGTTCACACGTATCACCGAGGAATCAGGTCTTCCCGAGTGGGTCAATGCCAACTCGGCCATCTGGGTCGATTACGACCGAGACGGGAAACTGGACCTGTTCATTGCCGGGTACTGGCCCGACGACGTGAACCTGTGGAAGCTGACCACGACGAAGATGATGCCCGCCAGCTTTGAGTTTGCTACCAATGGAGGGCGGAAATATCTGCTTCGCAACCTGGGTGGCGGGCGATTCGAGAACGTGACCGAGAAGATGGGCATCACCAGCACACGCTGGACTCTGGGAGTGGCGGCAGCCGACCTGTGCGGAACGGGCTACCCCGATATCGTGCTGGCCAACGATTATGGGGTCTCTGAGTTCCTCTGCAACAAGGAAGGTAAACGCTTCGAAGAGGTCGGCCAGTATACCCGCATCGGAGAATCGCCGAAAAGTGGCATGAACGTCAGCTTTGGTGATATTTTCAACGATGGCCGACTATCAATCTACGTGAGCAACATCACCGAGGCAGGAAACCTGGTGCAGGGGAATAACCTCTGGGTGCCCGATCGCAATCAGACTGGTCCTGTGCCACGCTATCTGAACCAAGCCGACGATTTCAAGGTGTCGCGCGGCGGATGGAGCTGGTCAGCCCAGTTTGGCGATCTCAACAACGACGGGTTCCAGGATCTGTACCTCACTAATGGGTACATCTCGGCCGACAGAAATGCGTCGTACTGGTACGAGTACGGTATCATCGCTGGTGGCAACAAGATCATCATTGGCGATGCAAAAAACTGGCCTCCGATGAAGGGCCGCAGCCTGGCGGGTTACCAGAGCAAATGCCTGTGGCTCAATCGCGGTGGCTCCTTCACCGATATTGCCCGGGCTGTGGGTGTGAACGACATCCACGATGGACGCTCAGTGGTTCTGGTCGATCTCTGGAATCGAGGCGTACTCGACGTCGTGGTGGCAAACCAAAATGGGCCGCTTCTTGTGTACAAGAATCGGGTTGCGCCGGAGAACCAGTGGGTGCAGTTCGCGCTGGAAGGACGGAAGAGTAACCGCAGCGCCATCGGAGCGATGGTACGCGTGTTCTGGACAATGCCAGGCAGCTCCCGTGTGCAGGAACAGGTCCAGGTTGTGGCCGGCGGGCATGCGTATGCCTCCCAGAACATGCGGCGGTTGCACTTCGGCCTGGGGGAAGATGCTCGGATTGAAAAGGTCGTCATTCAGTGGCCTTCCGGGGAGAAGCAAATCCTCACCGATGTGAAGGCCGGTAATCTTCATTCCATCGTGGAGTCCGCACCATGACCCCGGTTTCCTCCGACGCGCTGGAGCGAGCGGTGGATGTTCCTGGAAAAGCTCCGCCGGCTCCTCCAGATACCGATAACTCGTCCCAGTTTCAGGACCTGTTCTGGCGGGTGGCAGTCACCATCGTGCTGGTGGTGTGTTACTACACCTACCGCGTGCAGGTGATCGATTTCCTGCAAACCGCCTACACCCAGATCACCGGGATTTCTACCCGCCCCACCACCATGGGTGTCTGGGTGGTGGCTGCACTGCTCGGCGTGGTCGTGTATATCTGGCGAAAGACCCTGGCCCGCGAGAAGCAGTTTCACGCCCCGTTGCTGGCTACCTGCATTCTGCTCGTGGGAGATGCGGGGTTTGGTTTCCTCGAGAACCATTTCAGCCGGACGCTGCAGGTGATGACAGGCGGGCTATTGACCCAGTATTCCCCCACATTTGTGGCCATTCTGACCACTGTGCTGACGGAACTGATCATCGGCCGGTTCTACTTTGGAAAGTGGCCTCACCTGGCCAGCGCCTATGTCTCCGGCATCAGTGCGGGGATTCTGACCAAATCGCCGGAGATGTGGCCATTCATTCTCTGCGGCATGATCTCCATCACGTCCAAGTACGCACTGCGCATCGGCGACCGCCACATCTGGAATCCGACCAATTTCGGCGTCACGATGATGCTCTTTCTGGCACCGCAACATGTGGCCAGTCTCAGCGTTCAGGCAGGCAACGAGGTCTGGGCGGTTCTGGTTATCTGGTTCATGGGTGGCATGATCCTGTACAACATCGGACGATTACACCAGCCTGTCGTGTTCATTGCCACCTTCGTTCCGCTGTCCATCCTTCGAGCCCTGTGGACGGGGCATTCCGTGGTCACTGAGTTGGCTCCGATCACCAGCCCGATGTTTCAGCTCTACATGTTCTTCATGATTACCGATCCGAAGACGAGCACCCGAAGCAAGTGGAGCCAGAGCCTGGTGGTCGTCCTCGTGGCGGTCATGGAAACGGTCTATCGCCTGGTGTTCCGCGACGTGCATTCGCTCTATCACGCGCTGTTCACCGTTGGTCCGATCAGCAATCTGATTGAGATTGCCTACTATCGCTACCTGGCGAAGCCGGCTCCAGTGCAGCCAAAAATGGCAGTGGCCCAGGCCTGAAACGCCTGAACAAGCACGACCAGGGGGACGTTCGCGTCCCCCTGGTTTGTTTAACGAAGGCCATTGTTGCGCAGGAAGAGTACTGGGGCCACTATCACCCCGAACACCGCCAGCCGTTTCACCATCAGCGTTACCATATCCACGCTCTCGCGCTGCCCCAGCAAGGCCGTTACGATGAAGTAGCCCAATCCCACGACGAGCAAGCCACCCAGAATCCAGGAAGCCAGGATCAACGCCTTCTCGGTGGTCATCCACCTGGCTTCGGGTAAGGTACGGGACATTTCTCGCCGTCGGGCTGGCGTGAGGGGGAAGCGTTCCAGGTCGTGATCCCTGGTCGGTAAGGGGGAAGGGTGTTGGGGGTAAGTGATGGCCATGGCGAGGCTCCATCTCACGGTGACGGCCCACTTCTGGTTCCGGTGAAGTGGCATCGGGGGTCGATTGGTCTCTGCTTCTATAACGGGTCGGCTGTAGTCCTGTGACGCCGTAGTGGGGAAAAGTTGCGCAGACCGCCTCGTCTTCGTCAACGGAACAGGTGGGATAGTCGATGCGTGCGAACGGCGCAATCGGCGCCGGGTGGAGAATTATTTCAGTTTGTGAGGGAACCTGACCGACAGGAAGCCGTTTTCTCGGGGACCAATCTCCATCGACCCTCGAATCTTCCAGGTAGGATGATTTGGAGACCGGGAGAGAGAGGGGTCCTGAGCCCATGAACAGAGGCCGTTGGTGTACTTTTGTGCTGGGGTTCCTGGCCGGGTGCGCCTCCACTCCTGGAGTGCCGCCCGGGGCGGTCTCGGCGAAACCTCCACCCAAAACGATTCAGGGTGTGGTCCTCTGCGCCGACGGGGCCGGAGGGTTTGGCTGGACTACCGAGGCGCTACAATACACTGCGGCTGAGAAGCAAATTCCAATTCACGTCGAAATGTTTGACTGGTCCCATGGTTGGGGCCGGATGATCACCGATAACTGCCACTGGTCGCACACCAAACGGAAAGGCCAGGAGCTGGCCCGAATGGTCCAGCGCGTGCGAACCGAACGACCCGAGCTGGAGGTATTCCTGATCGGACACAGCGCGGGGTGTGCAGTGGTGCTGCAATCCTGCAAGGACCTTCCCGCCAACAGCGTCGAGCGCATCGTTCTGCTGGCCCCCTCCGTTTCACCCGGGTACGATTTGCGTCCCGCACTGGCCTGTTCTCGGCTAGGGATTGATGCCTTTATCAGCCGGCGCGACTGGGTGACGCTGGGAATGACGATGCGGGTGTTTGGCACCACCGATCGACGCTGGACGGCTGGAGCGGGTCAGGTCGGTTTCCAGCTACCGGACAACACGCCGGAAACAAAACAACTCTACGCGAAACTGCGCGAGCACGTCTGGGAGCCGACAGAGGCTGAGACTGGCAACAAGGGCGGACACTACGGCAGTTATGTTCCCGGCTACCTGCGGAGCAAGATACTTCCCTTGCTCACACCCACGGGAGCCCAGGCCTCGCGCTGAGCAGTAGATGCCACGACGGGAGGAAGACCGCATAATGACCCTGCGAAGGTTGTCCACCGCAGGTCGTGGAGATTCCCCCGTGAAGCGATTCCTGGTTCTGCCCCTGTTCCTGGCTGGTCTGTTGATTTCTCAGGCACCGGCTCAGGAACGAAAACCTGTCTCCCGGATTGTGTTTGGCTCGTGCGCGCACCAGGACAAGGACCAGGGCTTCTGGAAACCGATCCTGGAGCAGAAGCCAGACCTGTTTCTGTTTCTCGGCGACAACATTTATGGCGACAGCTCCGACATTGCGGTGCTTCGCGGAAAGTACAACCAGCTGGGCGAGCAGGATGGCTACAAGAAGCTGAAGGCGCTGTGCCCCATCCTGGCGACCTGGGATGATCACGATTACGGCAAGAACGACGCCGGAGCCGAGTTTGAAGTCAAGAAGGAATCGCAGGAGCTGTTTCTCGACTTCTTCGGGGTACCCAAAACATCTCCCCGGCGCAAGCAGGAAGGAGTCTACCACGCCCAGGTGTTTGGACCCGAAGGGAAGCGAGTGCAGGTGATCCTTCTAGACACGCGCTACCATCGTAGCCCGCTGAAATTGGACGCCCGCAAACCCCGTAATCTGGGCCAGTATGTGGCCAGCGACGACGAGAACGCCACCATCCTGGGAGAAGCCCAGTGGAAATGGCTGGAGGAACAGTTGAAGGTCCCGGCCGAGGTTCGTCTGCTCTGCTCGAGTGTGCAGGTCGTCGCCGAGGATCACGGATTCGAGAAGTGGATGAACTTTCCCCGAGAGCGGGCCAGGCTGTACGAGCTGATCCGCAATACCCGGGCGGCCGGGCTTATCGTGCTCTCCGGAGATCGTCACCTTGCCGAGCTTTCCTCCATGGATGCCGAGGTGGGCTACCAACTGCTGGATCTCACTTCCAGCGGTCTGAACCAGGGTAACTCCAAGTTTCGCCAGCTCGAACCCAACCGGCATCGGGTAGCCACCATGGATCGCGGGAACAACTACGGCATGGTGCGGATCGACTGGGAGCGCGAGGATCCGCTTCTCTCGCTGGAGATTCAGGACGACGACGGTGATGTGATCATTCGCCACAAGGTGAACCTGAGCCGCTTGCAGCCTGTGGCGCGGAAGCCGACCAAGGTGGTGCGCGGAGGCACGAACAAGAACGAGAACCCCAACCTGGCCGCGGAGGCGCGGAAACACGAGGGCAAGGAATGGAAGTTCACCATGACCGTGCAGGGAGCGGGTGCCAGCAAGGATAAGGCGCGGATCTTTCTGAACTCGGAGAAGGACTTCCGCAGCGAAAAGAACCTGACCATTGTCCTGGAGATGAAGGCACTGCAAGCCGCGCTAACGGAAGCAAAGATCAAGGATCCGCGCAAGCACTTCAGCGGCAAGAAGGTGGAAATTACCGGAACTGTCACGATGTTTCGCGAGAATCCGCAGGTTGTCATCAAGCAACTCGATCAGATCAAGATCCTGGACTGAGGAGAGTGGATGAAGGCGATTGTCTGCTCGAGCTGGGGGGAGCCGGCCTCGACCCTGCAAGTGCGTGACCTGCCCGATCCTGTCTGCGGTCCCGGGCAGGTGCGCGTTCGAATGCTGGCCAGTCCCATTAACCCGTCGGATCTCTTCATGGTGCGTGGGCAGTATGGCTACCAGCCCCCCCTGCCCTGCGTACCCGGGTTTGAAGGCGTCGGCATCGTGGAAGAAGGGCGTGGCCTTCTGGCCTGGCGCGTCAAAGGCCGTCGGGTGGCGGTACTGAATGGTCATTCGGGAACCTGGGCAGAGCAGGTAGTCATTCCGGCTCGTCAGGCGGTTCCTGTCCCGGAGGAGCTTTCGGACGAGCAGGCTGCCATGTTCTTCGTCAACCCGGCCAGCGCCATCGTTCTGACGCAGCATGTCCTGCCCCTGAAACAGGGGGACTGGCTCCTGCAAACAGCCGCGGCTAGCGCGCTGGGACGCATGATCATCCGACTAGGGCTGAAGCATGGATTTAGAACCATCAATGTGGTTCGACGCCCGGAGCACAAAGAGGAACTACTCCGCCTGGGTGCCACGGCGGTGATCGACTCGTCATGCCAGGACCTGGTCGATGAGGTGCATCGCATCACTGGCGGAACAGGAGTGCCCTACGCCATCGACGCGGTGGGCGGCACCACTGGAGCGGCCTGCGTGCGCGCCCTTCAGCCCAATGGGAGGCTGGTGGTCTACAGCAGCCTGTCCGGAGAGCCGATCGCGATCGACCCACGCTGGTTGATGACCCAGAACCGACGAATTGAAGGATTCTGGCTCTCGGTGTGGGTGCAAAGACAGAACCCCTTGCGGATGCTCGGGCTTTTTCGCCGGATCGCCGCCCTCCTGCGCGAAGGCATAGCGACCGCCGAGGTGGGGAGTAATTTTCCTCTGGAGAGGGTGGCAGACGCAATTCGGGCGGCCGAAACTCCCGGGAGGCAGGGAAAGGTGCTCTTGCGCCTGGGGTCACGTTGACGGGGCTATCTGGGTGCCGAAGAGTTGCTCCATCCTTGCCCGGCGATAGTCAAAGATGCGTTGCACGTCTGGCCCCACAATCCAGTCATGCACCAGCGGTTCGAGAAACCATCCAGGCACGGCGTAATCAACCCGATCGCGCATCAGGGTGCCGCCCTGGTATTCCTCGAAGGTGTGCTCGTGGTGCCAGAGCTGGTAGGGGCTCTTCAGGGCGCGATCAACAAAGCGATACGGTGGCTCCCAGACTGCGATCTCGGTCCGCCAGAAGATGGGGACGATCCGCCAGCGCAGACGATACTCGATCAGTGTGCCTGGCCCCATGGGAATGGGATGCGGGGTCAGGATGCGAAAATGCAACCAGGGCGGTGTCAGGACGTTCAGATTGTGGGCATCGCTGAAAAAGTCGAAGACCGTGTCGATGGGGCTCGGCAACCACTGTTCAGTCATCAGGGATCGAGTACGCACGAGAAACCTCCCAAAGCCAGGCTGATCTGATTCATTTGTAGGTCGCAGCGATCTGGAATGGACAAGGGAAAGGCAAGAAGCTATGGTCCCCCACCAATACACGATGAAATCGGGGGATTGCCATGACCCGTCGCAGAGTAGCGGCCTTGCTGCCGTGGCTGTTGCTGACCACCGGCTGCCTGGAGGAGTCGACGCGGTCGCAGTTTATCAGCCCCATGGCCCTGCCGCCGACGCCGGCCGCGGCGCCCGAACGCTACGTGAGTCAAACCCCGGCGACCGAGGCCGTCGGCAAACGGGTGCTCGGCATCAGCCAGAAACTGGTACTGAGCAATCCACAGATGGGAATGCGGCCAGTCGTCATGACAGTGGGTGCACCGCACCCTGAAATCTTCCATCGTGGCGGCGGAGCCGAGGGCTACCAGATCTTCATCACCGAAGGACTGGTCAAACTCTGCAAGAATGATGACGAGTTGGCGGCATTGCTGGCCATGGAACTGGGAAAGATGGTGTCGGAGCGCGAAGCACTGGCGCCTCCGTCTGCCCGCGGTACCGAGGAGCGGCCCCCTCCGCGGGAATCGATTGGCTCGGATGTCACCGGCACTTTTGGTCCACCGGATGGCACCCTGCAGATGGAGGAAGCAAAGCTAGCCCGCCAGCGGCATCGGGCGGGTGCGCCATCGGTCCCTCCGCCACCGCCCGAGGTGTTGGCGAGGAAGTATCTTCAGCAGGCAGGATTCGAAACCGGCGCCTTGACGGACATTGCTGGACTACTCCGGCAGGCTGAGGACCACTACAGCCTCGAACGCCCGATGAAATCACCACCTGGGCGATGACGAAGCTTCTTGCCTCTGCACGAGTTCGGCATATGCTCTGAGGTGAAACCGCCAGATGGGGGTTGCTCCCCATCTCCATCCCGAATTTCACTCGCGAGCCGCATCATGAACGCTCTCCCTCGTCTGGCCACGGTCGGCTTACTGGCTTTATTGATGGCCCAGGTCGGATGCAAATCCGAATCGGGCAAGCCTCGAGTGGCGTTCGTGACCAACAACCCCGAATCGTTCTGGACCATCGCGGAGAAGGGAGCCGAAAAGGCCGCCGACGAGTTTGGCGTGGAACTCTACTTCCGCAAGCCAACCAAAGGCGACGCTGCCGAACAGAAGGACAAGATCGACCAGGTGCTCAACCAGGGCGTCAAGGCCATCGCGATCAGTGTCATCGAACCAGAAAAGCAGAACGACTTCCTCAAGGGCATCTCGAAGCGAGTCGCATTGCTCACGCAGGACAATGATGCGCCGGAGAGCGGCCGGCTTTGCTACATCGGTACCGATAACTACGAAGCAGGCCGGGCCGCAGGTGCGCTGGTGAAGCAAGCCCTACCAGAGGGCGGCACGGTGGTGATCTTCGTCGGACAGCTGACGGCGCTGAACGCCCGGCAACGGCGGCAGGGTGTGGTTGATGAGTTGGCAGGCACCAAGGATGCCTCCACGGAGAACGGCGCGACACTCGGCAAGTACAAGCTGTACAAGACCTACACCGATCAGCCACTCGGCCGCGACAAGTCGAAGGACAACGCCGTGCAGGCACTCACCGATCTGCAGAATGAGCCGAATGTCTGCATGGTCGGCCTCTGGGCTTACAACCCACCAGCCATCCTCGACGCCGCCGAGCAGCTCGGCAAGATTGGCAAGGTGAAGATCGTCGGGTTCGACGAGGACACCGCCACGCTCAACGGCATCAAGGAGGGCTCGGTGGTCGGCACCATTGTGCAGCAGCCGTTCGAATTCGGTTTCCAGTCGGTCAAGCTGATGAGCCAGATCGTCCGGGGCGACCAGGAAAAGATACCTGGTGAAGGCATCCTCTACGTGCCGCACCTGGCGGTGACAAAGGATGGCAAATCGGTGACCGGATCGAATGGGAAGAAGACCGAAGGTAGGAAGGCCGAGCAGTTCCAGGAAAACCTCAACAAGCTACTCGGCAAGTGAACCACACCACGGCATCCGAGCCTCTGCTGGAGGCTCGCCAGATCCGCAAGCAGTTTCCAGGGGTACTCGCCCTGGATGGCGTTTCCATGCGCGTGGAGGCCGGGGAAGTCCTGGCCATCGTGGGAGAGAATGGCGCGGGTAAATCCACGCTGATGAAGGTGCTGGCGGGTATTCATCGGCCGAACGAGGGCGAGCTTCGGATGCGAGGTCAGCCCTTTACCCCCACGGGCGTGGCAGACGCCATGGCTGCGGGAATCGTGCTGATCCACCAGGAACTCAACCTGGCGGAGAACCTCTCCATCGCGGCCAACCTGTTTCTCGGCCAGGAGACCGGCCGATTCGGCTGGCTTCATCGCCGAAGCGAACGCCAGGAGGCGGCCGCCCTGATTGCGTCGGTGGGGCTCGACGCTGCCCCAGATCGGCGTGTGGAAACACTCTCACCTGGACAGAAGCAACTGGTGGAGATTGCCCGTGCCCTGGCCCGGTCTGCCTCGGTGATCATCATGGACGAGCCGACCTCGAGCCTGACCCAGCGCGAGACCGATCGCCTGTACGAGGTGATTGAGGATTTGAAGCGTCGGGGCGTGGCCGTGCTGTACATCTCGCATCGACTGGCAGAGGTCAAGCGGGTAGCAGATCGAGTCACGGTGCTGCGAGACGGCAAGAATGCCGGGGAACTCAAGCGCGAGCAGATCACGCACGATGCCTTGGTGCGGATGATGGTGGGACGAGATCTCAAAAATCTATATCCCCGCTCGCATCAAGCAGGCACGCAAGTTCGCCTGGAGGTGGAGCAACTCTGTCACGATGCCGGGCCACATCCCCTGTCCTTCACCCTGCGTGGCGGAGAAATCGTCGGGATGGCTGGGCTCGTGGGAGCGGGCCGCACCGAACTGGCGGAGGCGCTATTCGGCATTCGCAAAGTCGTCAGCGGCACGGTGCGGCTCGATGGCGTGCCGCTACAGATCAGGCATCCCCGGGAGGCGGTGTTCGCCGGGCTGCTGCTCGTTCCGGAGGATCGCCGGCTTCATGGCCTGATTCTGGATTTCTCCATTCAGGACAACCTGGCGCTTCCGAACTATGACGAGATTAGCCATCTGGGATGGGTGGTTTCGGGGAAGGTACATGCGCTCAGCCGACGGATGATGGAGAAACTCCGCGTCCGGGCCTATGGTCCTTCGCAGCCGGTGGGGTTGCTCTCGGGTGGGAATCAGCAAAAAGTCGTGGTCGGAAAGTGGCTGGCGCGTCAACCTCGGGTGTTGATCTTCGATGAACCTACGCGGGGAGTCGATGTCGGCGCGCGCAGCGAAATCTACGCGCTGATGGACCAGCTGGCATCCGAGGGGGTCGCCATCCTCATGATTTCCAGCGACATGGAAGAGATCCTCGGCATGAGCGATCGTGTCCTGGTGCTCCACGAAGGGCGGCTCACCGGGGAACTGTCCAGAGACAGCCTGACCGAGGAAGCAGTCATGCACCTGGCGACGGGGGGAGGGGCGACGGCATGATCCGTCTGGTGGGCGTCTTTGTCGTGGTCCTGGTGCTCTACGCCGGTATGCTGGCGTCGGACCCGTTCGCACGCACCCTGAGTAACCATGAAATCCTGGCAGGCCGGCTTGGCTTCTACGGCATGCTGACGCTGGGGGTGGGCATCCTTATCATCGCCGGAGGTATCGACCTGTCGATCGGTTCGGTGGTCGGCCTTGGAGCCGTGTGCTTCGGTATGATGCTCGAACGGGGTGTTTCCCCCTGGGTCGCGGCCGCGGTTACCCTGGTCGGCTCGGCCGGCATTGGGCTGGTGCATGGCTTGCTGGTCACCGGTCTGGGGTTGCAACCGTTTCTTGTCACCCTGTGCGGTTTGTTCATCTACCGTGGGGTGGCTCAATGGGCCACTCCCAATCCCGTGGGGCTGGGCGAACGGCCTGAGGCCAGGTTCCTGCGCGAGCTTCTCGTCGGTGCTCCCGGCGAAGGAGGACGCAATCAACTACTGGTGCTGCTGGCGGTGACCGTGGTGCTCACGCTCTTCGTCCATGGGACCAGGTATGGCCGATATCTGTTCGCCATCGGGGCCAACGAGAACGCAGCGCGCTACGCGGGCGTGCCGACCAATCGCTACAAGATCCTGGCCTACGTGATCTGCTCGGCCATGGCAGGCATTGGCGCGGTGCTGTATCTGCTGAACAGTAGCTCGGTGGATCCCAATAGTGCGGGAAGCTGGTTGGAACTCTACGCGATCACTGGAGCGGTTCTGGGAGGTTGCAGCCTCCGCGGCGGAGAAGGGATTGTGCCCGGGATGGTACTGGGGGCCGCCGTGCTGCCACTCATTCGCTCGCTGTGCGGCTTCAACAAGGTAGGTAACGAGATCGAGTTTGCCGTGGTCGGGTTCGCGCTGCTACTAGGAACAATCGCCGACGAGTTGCTCAAACGGCGGGCGGCGCGGCGACCTGCCTGAAACGATCTTGATTCGGAAGGAAAGCATGGCTATGTGGCCAGGCCTGACCGAATCAAGGAGAAAATGGACATGGCAAGTGCCACGAGCCGCGGCCTGATAGCCGCCGGGGTGCTGTGCTTCGCCCTGGCGAATAGCTGCCACGCCGAGATGATCCAGTCTAGCCCCGACATCGAACGCTGTTGGGAGCACCGGACACCAGACAAACCAGCCCCCCCAAAAGATACAGACGAGACGTCATCGACTGGGACCCAGGGGCCTGTAAACTGCGTACCCTCGTTGAAAGAGTTTTCGCCCTGCACCTGGTGGAACTGGTTGCAGGCTGGCTGTCCGACCGTGCACTGCACTTATCCTCCGGCCACCTCGCCTGGGGGGCCAACCGGCCCCATCGTTCCCACAGCATTGCCCACTACTCCTCCGGTGGTGTTTGCCGTGCCGGAGCCATCCTCGATACTTCTAGTGGGACTGGGGTCGCTGGGTTTGTTCCTGGCTCGGCGGCGTGGATGAATCTTCAGAAGGGGATGTCGTCGTCGCCGCAGTGAATGACCGGGACCGGCATCGACGTTGCAAATGGGAACGACTTCCCCCATCGGTTGAGCAGGCGTTTCCCCCAGGCGGCCGCCCGGTTTGGCAAATTGCGCGGCCCCTGCGACTGACGCACCTTGCCTGCCGTGCCAACCTCGACGGTGGCTTCTTCGCCCTCGTGGTCGATGTGGAAGAGGTAACATCCACCATGAACCGCCTGGTCGATGTACGAGGCGACGCAATGCTGCATGCGCTGAGCCTCGGCGCAGATTGCTCCCACGCAATCGAGGAAGCGAACTCCCACCGCGGTGGGTAGAGGAACGGGAGGCATGACCGTCGGGGTGCTGTCTCCGTGGCGCAGACGCATGGTTTCGATCTGCTCGGCCTGGCGGTCGCGATGCCAGCGAATCGCCTGCTCAGTCAATCCCAGGATGTTGCCTCGATGCGAATCAGGGTAGTCGGCCAGGAATTGTACAAACTGGCGTACATCACTGCTGCGGCGATCATCGAGAGGTTGGCGCAGATGACGAGACAGGCGATGGATCGACTCGCGGATCTTCTGCTCGGAGGCATTTTGAAATACGTGCAGATGGTCCGCCATGTCCGGGAAGCCCGGTTCCCGGGAGGCTCGTCTTCCTGCGTAGAGAACCGCCACCAGTAACTCGAGCCGATGGAGTAACGGACGTTCGAGGTGGAAGTGGCGGAGATTGCACACCATGCGATGGGGCACCCGACCGGGCAACTCCACGAGTGTCCGGTTTAGACAGCGATAGCTGTCACTTGTGTCGGAAAAGAGAGCATGCCACGATTCCAGAGCCAGCAACTGGCTCGCCGTTGAGACCTCCTCCGGGGGGGTGGCGATCAACTGCAGGTGCAACCCGAGCTTTTCGGCGAGTTGTTTGGCTGCCTTTAGTTCCTGGGAATGGTGGAACCGTCGAGATTGCAGTCCCCGCGTCAGCGTCCAGGCATTGCGGACGGCCATGGCACAGGCGCGGAATTCGAGAATATCATCGACCAGCAATCGATGTGTGTAAAGTTCCGGGCAGAGCGTCAGTGGGGCATCGCCAAAGGTGGCCGCGAAGATTCTGCGTTGCACCTGAAGCACCGTCGGGTCGGCGCGACGTAGCAAGCGGAGCCAGTGCTCGCGAAGCCGGCGAGCCAGTGCGCGCGATGTTTGCTGTTGCGCCCAGGCGCGGACCCCGAACCAACCTTCGGAGGGTTCCCAGGTACGCAGCAAACCCCGGGCGACGAATTCGAGCAACTTGCCGAAATTGAAGAACCCGAACTTTTCGGTCTGACCTGGGTGGCTCCCCGCGTCAAAGTGCGCCTCGAGATAGGTAAGGTGAAACCGCACGACAACCGGAGGGCGATCATCGCCTTCCACCAGGAATCCATCGGGTTGCTCGTGAATCTGGTATCGGCTTTCGGTCGAAAGCATGGGAAGCAGCTGTAAGTTAATCGGATAGAATGTGTAAAGTAATCTAGCAGACGCGCAGGGGAGTCGCCAGCTTCGTAGTACCAGAAAGACAGGCGAGAGGGAAAACGACTTGCGGGCGATTTGCTCGTGTGGGATACAACAGAAGCAGACCATGACGCTGCGCCGAGCAGAGGGACCTCTCCATGGAATCCGTACTGGGCTTCATCCTGGGTGGCGGCAGGGGTGCGGGGCTTTATCCGTTGACCCGCCACCGAAGCACTCCAGCCGTTACCATCGCCGGCAAGTACCGGTTGATCGACGTCCCCATTAGCAACTGCATCAACTCCGGCATCATGCGGATGTATGTGCTGACGCAGTTCCTGTCGGTGAGCCTGCATCGGCATATCTCCAACACCTTCAAGTTCGCCCCATTCAGCCGGGCGTTCGTCGAGGTCCTGCCGGCCCAGCAAACGAACGAGACGACGGACTGGTACAAGGGCACCGCCGACGCGCTCCGCCAAAACCTCCGCTACATCGCCAGCGACCAATCCGACGACGTGCTTATTTTGTCCGGCGATGGTCTGTACCGCATGAACTACGCGGCGATGGTCGAGTTTCACCGGGAGTCGCAGGCCGACCTGACCATCGCGGTCGTGCCGGTCCGACGAGGCCAGGCGTCCAACCTGGGTGTCCTCAAGCTCGACGAACAAAATCGGGTCAGTGAACTGGTTGAAAAGCCGCGCAGTGCGGATCAACTCGACCTGGTCCGCGCTTCACCGACGTGGCTGGAGAACCGGGGCCTGAGTGGTTCGGGTCGCGATTACATGGCCAATATGGGGGTGTATCTTCTGCGGCGAAAGGTGCTGCTGGAGATGCTGCAGGGAAAACCCGAGGCCGTCGATCTCGTCACGCAGCACTTCACGCGAATTCTCCGGACCCACAGCGTGCGAGCCTACCTCTTTGATGGCTACTGGCAGGATCTCGGCGGTTCGATCCGCGCCTATCACGAAGCCCAGTTGGCCCTGGCCAGTGACTCGCCGCCCTTCGATTTTCACTCTCCCGATGGTGTGATATACACCCGCATGCGTAATTTGCCGGCCTCGCGGATTCGGGCCTCTCACATGGAGCACAGCCTCATCAGCGACGGTTGCGTCATCGACGAGGAGACCCGGATCGAGCGTTGCTGCCTCGGCCCCCGGACCCGGGTGGGTAAACGGGTGACGCTTCGCGACTCTATCATCACCGGGGCCGACTACCTGGAGACGCCGAACCAGCTGCAGGCAAACCTGGACCAGGGCATTCCCCACATCGGCATCGGCGATGGTGCAATCGTTCAGCGCGCCATTCTGGACAAGGGATGCCGGATTGGCCAGAACGTACGCATCACCAACGAAAAGGAACTGCGGGACGCCGACGGCGAAAACTATGTCATTCGTGATGGGATCGTGGTCATTCCGCGTGGGGCCATCGTCCCCGATGGAACCGTCATCTAATCAACGTGATGCGTAATTTCCGTCTGACAGTCAGCTATGATGGGACAGAGTTTCACGGGTGGCAGACCCAGCCTCACCTGCGCACAGTTCAGGAAACCCTGGAAACGGCCATCGCGCGGTTAACCGGGGAGCCTCGCATTCGCACGACTGCCAGCGGGCGCACCGACGCCGGTGTGCACGCCATGGGGCAGGTGGTAAACTTCCACAGCGTAACCCGGCTCAGTCCCGCGGTGCTGCTCCGGGCCATCAACGCGCATCTTCCCGAAGATGTCATCATTCGGGACGCAGCTGAGGTACCCGAGCAGTTTGACGCCAATCGGGATGCGCTGCGCAAACTATATCGGTACGTGATTCACGACGGGCGGGTGCCAGATCTCTTCCAGCGACGTTACTGTTACCACTGCCGTTATCAACTCGACGCAGAGGCCATGGCGCGAGCGGGACAGGCTCTGATCGGCACTCACGATTTTCGCTGCTTTGAAACGGAGTGGCCAAATCGAGCGAGCAGTGTGCGCACGATTACCCACTTCTCGGTGCAGCGGCGCGAGGAGTGGATCTGGCTGGATGTGGAGGCAGACGGCTTCCTGTACAATATGGTGCGGGCGATCGCCGGGACGCTCGTAAACGTGGGACGTGGGTCCTGGCCCGAGGAGCGCGTGGGGCACCTGATTGCATCAGGCGACCGCACCCTGGCCGGGCCCACCGCACCTGCCCTGGGTCTTTTCCTGGTCCGCGTTAGTTACGAGAACGGTTAGCAATGGGCGAAGGTTACCACTATCCAGCGATCCTGGCTGTTTCTCCCTTGACTCGTCCCCCCCAGGCAACGATTCAACCTCCCGGCTCGAAAAGCATCACCAACCGCGCCCTGGTGTTGGCGGCGCTCTCCAGCGTGCAAAAGCCCCAGGTACTGCGAGGCTGCCTGCGCTCGGAAGATACCGAAGTCTGTTTGACGGCACTTCGTCAGCTTGGCTACGAGGTGGAACCCGACTGGACTAATCCCAATCAGCTGATTCGCGTCTTTCGAGGCCAGCGATCCACGGTACCCGTTTCCAGCGCCGACCTGTTCGTCGGTAACTCTGGGACGTCTATGCGCTTCCTGACCGCCCTGCTGGCTCTGGGGCAGGGACGCTTTCGCCTGGATGGTGTGCCGCGCATGCGCGAACGGCCCATCGGCGATCTGCTTGATGCGCTGACGCAACTGGGCATCCATATCCGCAGCGAGTCAGATAACGGTTGTCCTCCGGTTGTGCTCGAGGGAGGTAAGTGGCAAGGTGGCCGGGTTAGCATTCGCGGAGAGGTGTCCAGCCAGTTCCTCAGCGGGTTGCTGATGGCGGCCCCGTTCGCTCCGAGTACCACCCTGTTCGAGGTGGCCGGAGAAATGGTGTCGCAACCTTATATCGAGATGACGCGCCGGATGATGCATCAGTGGCATCTTTCTATCACCACACCGACACCCACGTCGTACCTGGTGCCAGGCCTTCAGGCGACCGATGGTCTTCCTCGCGGCGAGTACCAGGTCGAACCCGATGCCTCCGCAGCCAGTTATTTCTTCGCCGCCGCTGCCATCACGGGAGGACGCATCACCGTACCCGGACTGGCGATGCACAGTCTGCAGGGAGATGTCTGCTTTGTCGATGTGCTGGAACGCATGGGTTGCAAGGTCGAGCGAGGCGCCTCAGCGATCACGGTGACGGGCGGCGCGCTTCGGGGCACCGACGTGGGTATGAACGACATTAGCGATACAGTGATGACCCTGGGAGTGGTCGCCCTCTTCGCCGAGGGACCCACCACGATCCGCAATGTTGGACATATTCGCCACAAGGAGACCGATCGTCTGGCAGCGCTGGCCACGGAACTCACGCGGCTGGGGGCCCAGGTCGAGGAGTTCGCCGACGGCCTGACAATTCACCCCCGGCCACTGAAGGGCGCGCATGTGCAAACCTACAATGATCATCGGATGGCCATGAGCCTGGCGCTGGTGGGTCTGCGCGTCCCAGGGGTAGTGATTGACAATCCCGGCTGCGTGGCCAAGACCTATCCTGGCTTCTTCACTGATCTCGAACGGCTGGGCTGAACGCCAACTCTCACGAGCAATTCACCATGGTGTGCCGCTGCTTTGTCGCTGTCTTGCTGCTCCTCGCCGGCTGGGTCTCCGCGAAGGGGGGAGAACTGACCGAGCCGTATCAGGTCCGCGTGGTCATCCACATGGATCGGCATCGCTTGTTGACAGACGTGTTTCGCCAGCAGGTCCGCCGGGAGCTGGGCGACGGCTTGCAGGCAGCGCTGGGTCCGCTGGGTCGCGTCGAGGTGACCGAGACTCACCC
This sequence comes from Gemmataceae bacterium, assembly GCA_046350255.1. GTDB lineage: Bacteria > Planctomycetota > Planctomycetia > Gemmatales > Gemmataceae > CALDUY01. The sequence goes on along the minus strand of JAXMAV010000005.1, from coordinate 426,242 downwards.
GCAGCTAATGACGGTGCGCAATCAAGGGCTGGCTCGTGGTTTGGATGGCTACCGGGAGCGGACGCCCTATCTCACCTTCTTCGTACTCATCGATTTCTCGGGGTCGCACTATCGCATTCAGACCCGAATGCACAATGGCCTGCTGGGTTTGCCTGGCCCAGTGGTGCGCAAGGAGCAAACCAGAGATCGCGCGTTTGTCACCCGGGCTGCGGTGTTTCTTATGGAGCGCGATCTTGGTCTGGTGGGGTCGGTGATCACCGAGCCGGACGCTGCCGGCCAGGTGGCGCTCGAACTTCGAGGTGGACAGCTAGGTGTTGATCTGGGTACCTGGGTGAAAAAGGGAGAACTCTTTCGCCTGGTGCGCCTGGGGCCCACTGGTCCGGGGCAGGTAGTCGAGTGGTCCTATCTGCAGGTGCAGGAGCCTCCCCGCGATGGAACTTGCCGATGCCGAGTGCTGACGCGCTACCGTCTACCCCGGTTGTCCGGATTGCGCGCGGAGTTGATCGGCGCACGGGTGGGACCAGTTCGGCTGCGCTTGCTTCAGGAGAAACCCGGCGGGGCTGGTCCGCTGGAAAGCCCCGTCACACTGCATTTGCGCAAGCACGGCTTCGAGGGCGAAGATTCAAGCAAACTGCAGCTGACCGCCACCTCGAGTCGGGATATCGACACTTCGCGGTCGGGAGAAAAGGGGCGGTTCGACAAGTTGGTGTTCGTCAGCGTGTTATCGGGCGACAACTTGCGGGCGCGCATACCCATGGCTCTTGTAGATGACTCTTTGAACGTGGTGGTGGTGCCGGCGTCGAACGAAGAAAGCGATCTGATCACGTTTCGGTTTCGGGGGTTCCAGCGGCGTGTACTGGAAGCCTACCTGGTGCAAGCCGAGCAGTTTCGAGAGATCAATTTGCTGACGGCGAAGGCCGACCAGCGAGCACGAGCGCTGCAGCGTGTCCGCGAAACACTGAAGCGTCTGGAAGATGATCATTCCGCGCTGAAGGCCGAACGCGAGGAAATCAAGATTGAGATCGCCAAACTCCCTGTCCGTGAGCAGCCTCGTCCCCAGGACCTTCAGGCCATCGACGATCGCCTGAAGCTCATCAAGTCAGCTGAGGCGGATCTACTCAAGCACGTGGCCATGCTCGAGAAGATCGAGAAGGAAGAGAATGATCCGAAAAAGAAGGAGTGGCTCATCCAGGTGGAGCGCGCCAAGCTACATGAAAAGGAAGGCGAGGTCAGCAAGGCGATCGCCATCTATGAGGCTGCCCCGGCCGAGTTCCAGACCGACGCGCTAAAGCAGCATCTGGCCGAGTTGAAAAAGCTGTGGGAGCCCCGGAACCCGGCTCATGGCGCGGCGCGGAAGTTCGTGTTCGACGTGTTTGCTACACTTCCGACAGAGGAACTTCGAGGTCGTTTCAAAGATGCCCAGAATGCCTATGAGGTATTCGAGAAGCACTCGGACATCTTCGGGATGAACCGGCTGTTACTCAGCCTGGAAACCATCATCAAGCGCCTGGAGAAAGAACTCGGCGAGTTGAAACCGGAGAACAACCCCGACGACGAGAAACCCGCTCTGCTGATCAAGGAGTTGGTGCCGGAGATTCAGAAGCTCGACCGGGCGGTGCGGACGTGGCAGGAGAAGAAAAAGGGGAGTGGCTAAAGGAACATAGGAGTGCATGATGTACTACAAGACATACTGCCCTGTATGACACTTTGTATTACAATATGCACCATGGCAGGAAACACCTTTGGCGAACGATTTCGAGTGACCACGGCTGGCGTGAGCCATGGTCCAGGCTATGTGGTGATCATCGACGGCTGCCCACCGGGGTTGCCGTTGAGCGTGGACGATCTGATACCCGACCTGCAACGTCGCCGTCCGGGGCAGTCGAAGATCGTCACGCAACGCAAAGAAGACGACATGCCCGAGATCTGGTCGGGCGTCTTCGAGGGCGTAACTGACGGCACTCCGATCGGCCTTCTCTTTCGCAATGCAGACCAGAGGTCGGGGGATTACGGCGACATCAAGGACAAGTACCGTCCCGGTCACGCTGACTTCACGTTCGACGCCAAGTTCGGCACCCGTGACTACCGTGGCGGAGGCCGGTCGAGCGCGCGCGAGACCGTTTGCCGAGTGGCCGCCGGAGCGATTGCCAAGAAGCTTCTAGCTGGTATTGGGGTGCGGATTGTCGGGTATGTCACCCAGGTGGGCACGATCCAGGCGACCATACCGGATCCCACGGCGGTCACACTCGAAGAGGTCGAAGCCACTCCTGTGCGCTGTCCTGACCCAGAAGCGGCATCTCGGATGATCGAACTGATCGACGAGGTCCGGCGGGACCGCGATTCCATTGGAGGCGTGTGCGAACTGGTGGCAGTCCATGTGCCGGCTGGCCTTGGGGAACCGGTGTTCGACAAGCTCAAGGCTGACCTTGCCAAGGCGCTGCTCTCCTTACCAGCGGTGGTGGGGTTCGAGTATGGCGCGGGTTTTCGCGTGGCCACACTCCGTGGAAGCGAGAACAACGACCTCTTTATCCCTCGGCCCGACCGCCCCCGCGGCGTCGGAACAGCCTCAAACCGGCATGGGGGAATGCTTGGCGGCATCAGCTCGGGCGAGCCAATCGTTTGCCGGGTGGCGATCAAGCCGACCAGCAGTCTGCCCCAGGCGCAGAAAACGGTCACTCGTCAGGGAGAGCCCACCGAGATCATCACGCGGGGCCGGCACGATCCCTGCTTACTGCCTCGCTTTGTCCCCATGGGCGAGGCCATGCTGGCACTGGTTCTGGTGGATCACTGGCTGCGCCAGCGCGGTCAGTGCGGCGTCTGATCGTCGAACCGGGTGCGCTCGGCCACATACTTCAGCTGGCGTGCCAACCCCATTAACAGTCGAACCTCCATCGAGGAAGGCTGCGCCCGGCTAATGAGATGGCGTAGTGCATTCATGAGTGCCTTCCCCCGGATGCTTCGGAGATAGCGAATCTCCACTAGTGCTTCCTCTAGCCGCTCGTACATGCGGTGCTCCTCTTCAGGAGCAGCGCGGTCCCGGTGTCCGTCCGAAACCTCCAGCCGTTGCCAGGCGCGGCGCACCGCATACAGACAGATCGCGACCGACTGTGCCAGGTTAAGGGCAGGATAGGTCTCATCGGCTGGGATGTGAATCAAATGCGGGCAGGCGAGGATCTCCTCATTGGTCAGGCCATGGGGCTCCGGGCCGAACACCAGGGCCACCCGTCCGGCAGGCATCGCCTCGACGAGAAGGCCTCCCACTTCCTCGGGGGTTCCCACCGTCTGTCGGCGAAACAATCCTCCCGTGAGTGAGGAGGTAGCCGCCGCCACATTGCAGTCAGCCAGGGCGGTGGATAGGTCAGGAACGATGCGCGCGCTTTGCAGTAACGCAAAGGCATGATGCGTGGCGAGTTGACGGGCGGATTCAGCAAGCGGGTCGGCCTTTGGTGCCACCAGCACCAACTCTTCCGCACCCATGTTGCGCATGACGCGAGCGGTCGAGCCGATGTTGGCGGCGATCTCCGTGCGCACGAGCACCACCCGGCAGTTCTTCACGAGCAGGCCGCCTCAGGGTCACCGGGATCGACCAGCGTGGCGATTGCTAATCGAGGAGATGGCGATTTCCTTGACTCCCTTGAGGTTGAGTTTGCCACTTCCGAGGAGTGGGAGTTCGGGCACCGGGATGAAGTCGCGCTCGCTGGGCATCCAGAGGTTGGGCCAGCCTTTTTCCTCGAGTTGCTTTGTCCACGTGCGCACACAACTTCCCGTTTGGATGAGGTGCGATTCGATGTACAGCACCACGATCCGCTCGCCCCGGGAATCATCGGGGATGCAGGTTACCGCGCAAATGCGCTCGGAGGTTTCCAGGGCATCATGCAGAGCTTCCTCGATTTTCTCCAGAGGTACCATCTCGCCACCGATCTTGGCGAAGCGCGAAAGGCGGCCAGTCAGGGTCAGGTGCCCATCGGCATCCAGACGGCCCATGTCACCGGTGACGTACCAACCATCGAGAATGACCGAGCGCGTCAGGTCTGGGCGGTGCAGGTAGCCTTTCATGACGTTGGCACCGGTCATGATAACCATGCCTTCTTCGCCCAATGGAACCGGCTGGTAGGTATCTGGATGTATGATTCGAGCGGCACAACCAGGCAAAGGCGGCCCCACCGTGCCCAGTTTATTGTGGACCTGAGTGAGCGAACCAAAGGTTTGGTCTGGCATGTTCGCCGCTGAGGCGGGGGACAACTCGGTGCAACCGTAGCCCTCCAGGGGAAGGACGCCGAACTGCTTTTCAAAGTCCAGGGACAACGACGGAGGTAGCTTCTCGGCCCCACAGACGAGGATGCGAACCGAGGAGAAATCCTGGGGTTCACAGCGTCGCAGGCAGAACCGCAGGAAGGTGGCCGTCGAGAGGTAGATGCTGCACCGATACTTACGGCAAAGCTCACCGATCTCGCGCGCCTGGCGCGGGTCGGCGTGATAGACTGCTGAGCCGCCAATCTGTAGAGGCGCCCACAGGCTGACGGTGTAACCGAAGCTGTGGAAGAACGGCAGCACACCGAGCAAGGAGTCGGCCTGGTTGAAACTCGTGGCCTGAATCATCGACTCAGCATTGGCAGCGACGTTGCCATGCGTCAGCATGACTCCCTTCGGCTCCCCGGTCGAACCCGAGGAGAACACAATGGTGGCCAGGTCGTCTACAGTGTGACGAGCCAGCCCTAGCACTACCCGCTCAAGGAACCACCCGGGTAAGAGGATGACGCTCAGAAGCGCGAGCAACTTCTGCCTCGATCCGACCTTGGGGAGAAGATCCTCCAGGTAGACCAGCTCCACTCCAGGACCGGGATCGATCGGTAGGCGTGCAGTGAAGCGGCGCGCGGTGAGGACGTGTTTGCAGGCACACTGACGCAAGGCGGACTGCGTCGAATCCATCGCGGCGGTGTAGTTCAGGTTCACCGAGGTCTTGCCAAGCAGAGCAATCGCGATGTTGGCCAGCGCGCTGCCGCGGCCAGGAGGAAGCCAGATGCCGACAATTGGTTCCTGACCCAGGAGTGGGCGCAGCAGCTTCATCAGGCAGACGGCCCCGACGTAGGCCTTGCCATACGTCATGTCCTGCCCCGGCGAGCTGGAATCGGCCCAGCAGGGATGAAAGGGGTGACGAGCAGCCATGCGTACGAACTGGCGATGGACCGGCCTGCGCCACGGGTTCCGCACAACAGCTAAAGTGGCCGACAACTCCTGGAGTGCCTGTCGGGCTTCCGTGGCGGGGACGCTGGCGAGCGGCTTGCCAAATCGCAGCCAGGCGGGTGAGGGAATCTCCGCGGGATACTTGCGGACAAATCGCCCCCGGTGCATGGTGCACAAACTGCCTTCCGGCTGATGCACGGCCAGAGGAACCACCGGTACCGATCGTCCCTGCATGAGCCGGTCATACACGCTTGAGAAGGTGAGCAGCGTGCCATCCGTAGCCTTGCAGCCCTCGGCAAAGATGCACACCATGTACCCTGCATCGAGGGCAGCCCCAGCGCGAGCCAGGGCATCTTCGAGTCCCGCTCGATCGCCGGTCCGCGCGGTGATGGCCTGGGCACGACGCAGCAACCAGCCAGGTAACCCCTGTTCGGTCCACCCGGCCAGTATCAGGCAGCGAACCGGACGTGGACAGGCGGCCACGATCAGCAACCATCCCATGTAACTGACGGGGCTGGCAATCAACAGCACCGGGCCACTCGTCGGAACAAGCGGACGCTCCTGTGCGTGCAACCAGATCAGGGTGCGCGAGACCAGGGCCATGGCCACCTTGAGCGCCTGGTAGGGCCAGACCCACATCAACAACAAGTAGGCCAGAACCACCAGGGCAAGGAGGAGCGGTAGGATTTCCCAGCCGATGTATTCGGCCACGTCGTGTCTCTCCTGACAGGTAGGCCCGCGGTAGTAGGTGTTATTTGCACCAGGCTGGGCCATTCAACCCGGAGACTAGCCAGGAATAGGGGTTACGTCAAGAGCGAGGCTACTTTGTGATGAGCAGGTCGGGTCCCTTACTTCCTGACAGTCAATGTCAGATCGACGGCGCTGGCGGCTCCCTCTCCAAGACTCACCCGCGCGGAAGTCTCTAGCCCGGTCCTGAAACGTACTTGCTGGATGCGGCTGTTGTCCTGGTTCCGCTCTTCCTGCTGGACCACCCAGCTGGGATGCCAGGCGACCACCTCGTAGTCTCCCGGTGGAATGCCATCGAGCGAAAACTCACCTCGGGCATCGGTGGTGGTGACGTAAGGATGGGGCGACACCAGCAGAAAGGCTCGCATCCAGTAGTACCCTGCCCCACTGCGCAACTCGACGAGGCCAGGATGATCCAGCCGTTGTTCTCGGACCTGCTGTGGCGCGGGAAGACTCAAACCAAAGAAGGCAGCGCCACGGCCCTGCACTGCGTGGTAAAGGTCATCGCGCGATACCATACGCACGGCCCTACCCTGCTGCACGATTCCGAGCCGCTTTGCAGCGGAACCCTGGCGGACGACGAACTGCTGTGAGACAAGTTCAACGGTCACCGGTTCGTGAAACCAGGGACGGCTAGCCTGGGGTTTGATTCCGGAGAGGAACACTAGGGCATCCTGGAGCCTGCCCTGGTCGGTCAGACGACATGCGTTGGGGTTGGGCCAGTCGCGGGCAGGTGGGGGCGGCTGATCGGTGAGCGGTTGATCGATGGAACGAAAGTGAGCCACGACGGGCGGGGTACCTGCCAGTCGCACCGATCCACGCAGCCGGCAGCTACCTTCGGATTGGTACTGGTCTGCCAGGGGGACAAGCACGTTGGGTTTGTCCGGAGGCGTGGCGGTCTCTTCGCAGCCGGTGAGTGCCAGGACCAAGACCAGGAAAACCAGGAGGCGTCCTTGCACCATGGGGGTTCCTTTCAGGGCTAACCATCGTCCTTCCCGAAAATGGTGTACCCGATCCAGTTCCCTGCGAGCAAGGCTAGGTCGTCGCCTGAGGGTTCCTGAAACTCCTAGTCTGTCGAAATCTCCTCACTCCCCTAGACCGGAGAACCGGCCCCGATTAACTCCTTCTAGCGTTCGGGGACCGGTGGAGGAAGCACGCGCCGCGGAGGAGGTAGAAGCTCCTCGGCCTTTCCCGCAGGTTTGTCCGGAGTGGGGTCCTTGTCGCGCGAGCCGCGCAGGTTAGGCTTCTGCAGATCGAAGAAATCTTCCGACTTCTTCTCGCCAGAGGGATAGCGCTGCGGATCGCCGTTGGGAGGCAAAGCGGCTGGGTACTCTCGCCCATGGCCGAACAATCCCAGGGGCCCGGCCCAGCGCTGACGTTCCTCAGCGAAGACCAGCCCATGCGTTTCGAGGATGGTGCCGGTCTGGCGTTCGAGCGTGGCCAGGGCGGTGTTGTAGTTGGTCAAAAACTGCGCCTCGCTGGTGATGGCGTTGCCCCAGTCATTGAGCGCCTGCAACACGTTGAGGTAGATGGTTCGACCTGCGTTGAACTGTTCGATCTGCACGCGCAGGTTGTCGGTGGCGGCGGCGTGGGTCTCCTTGTACGCCTCGTATTGCTCGTAGAAGCTGTCCAGGTCGCGCAGATTGATGGTCAGGGTATGGGTCATCCTGTGCAAAGCCTGGTCGAGATTGGCGCGGTCGCGGGAGATGATCAACGATTGCTCGCGCACCTGGGCCCGCCCCTCACGGAGAAACAACGGCACCGAGAAATTGATGCCGATGGTCCAGTCGGTGAACTGCCCTGGATCAGACGAAACACGTCGGCCATTCTGCAACTCGCCCGACAGGCCGTTCCAGCGATACAGCGCCTCCGCGTTGAGTTGCGGCAGGGTACGGTTCTCGGCCTGAATCAGCCGCAGTTGGTCGGCCTCGAGTACCAGTTTCAGCTCGACGATGTCAGGACGACGTTGCTCCGCGAGTTCGAGCAACAGCGGCCAGTTAGCCCGGTAGCGCTGGGTCGAGGGAGCGGAATCGGGCACCAGCACCAGGTGGTCGCTGGGAGGTAGCCCCATGATGTTTCGCAAGGCGCCTTCACGCAGAAGGACATTAGCCCGGGCGGCGATCAGGTTGGCCCGAAACTGAGTAAACGTCACGCGGGACTGGGCCACATCGCTCAGCGCGGCCAGGCCGACGTCCATCCGCGCCTTCTCGCGCTTGTAGGCCTCCTCGGCTGTATCCACCTGGATCTGCCGGGCCCAGACGTCTACCCGTGCCTGCACCAGGTTCCAGTAGGCCTCGATTACCCCGCGGACCAGTTCCTGCACGCTGTCCTTGTACTGAAAGTAGGAACGCTCTGTGTCGAGCCGAGCAATGATGATTGGCGCGGTGTTGACGAGAAACCCTGCTCCTTGCAGCAGCGGCTGGGTATAGCGGGTTTCGAGGGAGCTGGCGTTCGAAGGGTTCAGCACGGGACGTTGCAGGAGAAAGCCTGGTTTGGTGATCGCGGGATTCTCCAGCCAGGTGGTGGACCATTCGCCACCCAGGAGGTTTTTCTTGCGAAGGCTGACATCGGAACGATAGTCATCCACCTGGTTGGCTGTCAGTAACGCCAGGTTGCGCGTCAGCGGGTTGATGGCGAACGGCGCGTCGATGTGGTTCCAGGTGTTGCGCCAGTCAAATGTCGGATCGAAGAGTGCCTGCCGCTGATCGATCGCCGTGTTGGCTATGGCCACGTCGTAGACCGTGCGCCCGCTAGAATCCGCGGTAATGCCGGCCAGGACACGAATAACGCGGGCGTTCTTCAGTGCGATCCGGATGGCCTGGTCAAGCGAGATGCGCCACTCGCCGGCGTCCGGCTGGCGATCAGTCACAGTGATCGGCGGAGGGATTGGCGGGATCGGTGCTGAGGGAAGACGGGCCGGATCGTGGACCGGTAAGGTGGTTTGCTCGGGCAGAATGATGTAGCTGAGCAGGCTGGAGCCGGTGACCGAGCATCCGCCGATCAGGCACGCCAGGAAGCACAGACAGACTGGAACTAGCCAGCGCCGCGTCACTGATCGACTCCCTCTTCCACCAGGGCCACGCGTCGTTGCAGGGCCTGGGCGGCTTCGTCGATATCCGACGTGTCCACGACAACCTGCCCATCGATGAGCACCAGGGCTCGATCTGCCTGGCGCGCCACGGCCAGGTCGTGGGTCACCAGGATTACCGTCAGGCCGTCCTGCCGGTTGAGCTCCCGGAAAAAGGCCATGATCTCCCGGCTGGTGCGAGTATCGAGATTCCCCGTCGGCTCATCGCACAGCAGGATGGGCGGGTGGTTGACCAGAGCGCGAGCGATCGCCACGCGCTGCTGCTGTCCACCGGATAACTGGCTGGGCCGATGGTCGATGCGATTACCCAGGCCGACGCGCTCCAGTAACTGGGTGGCGCGAGCTTTACGCTCGCCTCGAGGGCAATCCAGGTTGTAAAGAAGTGGCGCTTCGACGTTCTCCAGGGCGGTGGTGCGCGATAGCAGGTTGAAGTTCTGAAAGACGAAGCCGATCCTACGGTTGCGCAAACGGGCCAGCTGATCGGGACCGAGGCCGGCCACCTCGTCCCCGGCGAGGCGATAGCTCCCGGATGTGGGGCGGTCGAGGCAACCCAGACTGTTCATCAACGTCGATTTCCCCGAGCCGGAGGGTCCGATGAGAGCGACGAACTCGCCCTGCTCAATATCGAGGGTCACATCGCATAGTGCGGTAACCTTGACCTCGCCCAGGTCGTAGATCTTGCTCAGGTTGCGTAGTTCGATCAAAGCCATGGCGCAGCTCACCCCTGATGACAGGCATATATTCCATCGGACGGGGAGGATTTACAGGTTGAAGAAGATTTGCGGGTTGTAGGGCTCATTCATACCGCAACGCCTCGATGGGATCGAGCTTGCTGGCACGCCGAGCGGGGTAGAACCCGAAGAACATCCCGACCGCGGCTGCAAACGCCAGGGCCACCCCTGCCGCCGGTAGAGACACTGTGAACGGCCAGTTGGACGACGGCAAGAATCGATTGATCACCATGGACACGCCGGCCGACGCGGCAATTCCTAGCCCGATGCCGATCGCGCCGCCAATACTGGAAAGCACAACTGATTCGACCAGGAACTGCCGAAGGATGTCACGAGGCCGCGCTCCCAGGGCCATGCGAATGCCAATCTCGCGGGTCCGTTCGGTCACCGAAACCAGCATGATGTTCATGATGCCCACGCCCCCTACCACAAGCGAGATGGCCGCGATAGCGGCGAGCATAGCGGTCAGTGAGCCCGTGACCACGTTCATCACCGCCAGGGCCTCCAGGGTATTGCGTACCTCGAAATCGGGCGGCTGACCTGGGGCGATGCGATGCCGTTCGGATAGTACAGCCCGAATCTCTTGCTCGGCCTGACGCGAAAGCTCCTCGCTGCGAGCCGAGACCATGATCACGTTCAGATTGAAGAACGTGGATCCTTGCAGCCGTTTTTGCACCGTGGTGAACGGCATCAAGACGATGTCATCCTGGTCGGAGCCGACGAGGTTAGCCCCTTTTTTTTCCAGCACACCGACCACCCGAAAGGGGATGTTCTTGATCCGGACTTGCTGGCCGATCGGGTCGGTGCCGGGAAAGAGCTGCATGGCCACGGTGTAGCCCAGAACGCACACCTTGCTTGCTCCGCCGACATCCCGCTCACTGATGAAATCGCCGGCTCCCATCGGCCAGTTGCGCACGATGAGGTGATCGGGCCCCACTCCCCACATCTCGCCTGGTTTCCAGTTGACGTTGCCCCCGATGATTTGCCCCGAGGTGACTACCATCGGGCTGACCGCCTTGACCGAGGGACACTCATAGGCGATGGCGGTGGCATCGGCGGCTGTCAGAGTCGGAACAACTCCCTGGCGCACTCCTCCCTTCTGGCCGCTCCCAGGCAACACGACGATGACGTTGGTTCCCAGGTTCTGAAACTGCTGCTGAATGAGCAGCTGCCCCCCCTGGCCAATCGACACAATGGTGGTGACGGAGGCGATGCCGATCACCACTCCCAGGACGGTCAGTCCGGAACGGAGCTTGTTTTTTCCCAGGGTGCGGATGGCGAGTATGACAAGATCGAAGAGGCGCACGGATATCACCTCGGCGTCGAATCGAGGCCAGTAATCAGTTCTTCGCCCTCGGCGATGTTGCCCTCGATCAGTTCGGCGAACTGGGTGTCAGTCACTCCCAGCGTGATCTTCTTGCCGCGCAACCACTCACCGTCCTTGACCCACACTACTCGCTGCGAGCGTCCTCGCGCCAGAGCCGCCTTTTGCCCGGCCGAGATGCGCGAACCGCTATCCTGGTTGTTCTTCTCCGGCGTGACCGTGAGTAACGCTCGATCTTCCGGATGCACCTGCAGCAGTGGGGGTGCGAAGCGAAGAGCGGCGGCTGGTACCCGGAGCAGGTTCTCCTTGGTTTCCACCAGGAAGGACAGGTTGGCGGTCATCCCTGGCAGCAGTTTTAATCGAGGGTTGGTGGTGCGAACGACGACCGGGTAGGTCACGACGTTCTGATTCGTCGTGCTGTTCCGGCGGATCTGGTAGATGGTTCCCTCGAACAGGTCGTGCGGGTAGGCATCAACCGTGAACTGCACCGGCATCTTGTTGGCCTGCGCCCCCTCGATCAGGCCAATGTCGGCCTCGTCCACCGAGGCGTAGATGTGCATCTCCTTGTCCATGTTGGGAGCAACCGTGAACAACTCCGGCGTCTGAAACGATGCAGCCACCGTCTGGCCAGGATCAACCTTGCGTTCGATCACGATGCCATCCACTGGGGACAGGATCTTGCAATAATCGAGGTTGGCCTTCGAGTTCTTTCGGTTCGCCTCCGCCTGCTGAATCGAAGCGGTGGCCAGCTTGACCTGGGCTTCGAGGCTCTTCCGATTGAACGTGAACTGGTCCATCTCGGTGTCCGAGACGTAATCCTTGTTGATTTTACGCAGGCGGATGGCCCGCTCCTCGTTCCGAACCGCTTGGTCGAGCAGAGCCTGAACCCGATTGCGTTCGGCTTCCTGCGTGGCGAGTGTGGCTGTGTCGCGTTCGTAGGCCGCTCTTAAAAGGCGATCGTCGATGATAGCCAGCACCTGATCCTTCGTCACCGTGCTATTGAAATCGACCTTTACCTCGAGGATGGGGCCCGAGACAAACGAACCTACCAGGACGGTCCGCACCGGCTTGATGGTGCCAGTGGAATTGACTGCCGACTCGATGCGACCCCGGGACACCTGGGCCGTCACGTACCGCGGCTTGATCTGTTGCCGCCACCATGCCATGCCGGGCCCGGTGACGGCATACCCGGCTCCGCCCAGCAACCCCAGGATGAACACCCAGGTTAGAAGTCTACGCATCCCAGATTACTCACAGGACCAGAGGGCGCAAGGGCTACTCTTTCTACCTATTCTAACAGACCCAGGTTGCGAGAAACGATTCCTCCCTGCTGTTAATGGCTCAAGATTTCTCCAGAGCGCCTGCACAACCACCGCCACGGAATCGCTTGCTGGTGCAGGGGAAGGCGACTATAGTGGAGGTTGCTGCCAGGTGAGATTTTTCCTACCTCCCCAGCGCCGCGCAGGAGCGATGGCATGGATTTCGATCCACCTCCCTGGTCATTGACGATCCCTAGCGACCTCCGGTTACTTGCCCTGGCACGAGCATTCGTGGAAGCAGTGTGTCAGGTGGCTGGCATGGATGAGCGGAGCACTCATGCAGTGGTGCTGGCCACCGATGAAGCTACCAACAACGTGATGCGGCATGCCCACCATAACCGGCCGGGGGCACCAATTCAGATCCAGTGTTTCATCGAGGCCGACCGCCTGGAAATTCGCCTGCACGATGAGGGCGAACCGTTTGACATCAGCGCTGTGCCTCAGATGAATCCGTCCGAGCTCCGAATTGGTGGCCGTGGAGTCTTTCTCATGCGCAAGTTGATGGATGAGCTAACAGTGGAGCGGCGTGGCGAGCACGGCAACACACTGCGGATGGTCAAACGCTTGACCTCTGCCCAGCATCGTTAACCTGGTCCGTAACCCAGGTTCAACAGGTAACCCACTCGTCCACGGCACGCCAGGTAGCGGCTGTGGCTGCGAATTACTGAACCGCCATCCCCGACGCGACGATACAGAGAGTAGAACGGTTGGAAGTGGGCAGTCGATCAGTACCCACTCCGGTCTCACGAGCCTCCCGCGGCCAGGAGACCTCCGTCCTAACCCATCGTGTTCGGGATCGCAAGTACCCATCTGAACGATCCCGGGGGTTGATTTCGCGCATGTCTAGATGCGGAAATGCCTGTCGTGGGGACGTTCGTCCGAGCGGCAGGGGAGAAGAATGATGTATCGCTACGCCGTGACGAATGGACAGGGCCTGGGGAAGCGTGTCCGGCAGAATCGTCAGGAGGGGACGATTTCGGAGAGCTACCACGAGGTAGGCTCCGGGACGCAAGTTCGATCAACACACCACGAGGCCACCGGCATCCGCTGGGAACTCGTGCATCGGATCCGGAAGGAAATCGCCGCAGGCACCTATGCAACTCCAGAAAAGCTGGAGCTGGCCATGGAGCGCTTGCTGGCCGCTATCGACTAGAACCCCTGTTCAAACTCAGACAACCGGTCAGGCCTCTGACCGGTTGTTTTGTTCATGCTCTCTTTACTGGGCGGAGTCACAGCCTTTGCTATAATGACTATCAAGAATCATTATTGATCCTTGTGGAGGTAGCGGCGTGACGTTGCCGGCTGTCAGTGTGTCCCAAAGTCCGGAAGAAAAGTTCCGGGAGTATCTCTCGAGTCGGGGTCGCCCGCAGCGGTTCACCGACCAGCAACGGGAGATGGTCCGCTATATCTTCAGCCAGCACAACCACTTCGACGCCGATCAACTCATCGACGCCATGAAAAAGGCCGGCCTGGAAGTCAGCCGAGCCACTGTCTATCGCACTCTCGGAAAACTGGTAGATGCGGGCCTCCTGCGCAAACTGGAGATGGGCACCCGCAGCTGTTACGAACACGACTACGGCTACCCCCAGCACGAACACCTGCACTGTACCAAATGCGGTAAGATGATCGAGTTTCAGAGCGAGGCGCTGGTCGCAACGTTGAAGCAGGTCTGCCAGGAAAACCGCTTCCAAAGCAGTGGGCACACCTTGATCATCCGTGGCGTCTGTGGCGAATGCTCCCGCTCCCGCGCCGCTAAACGAGTGCTCGATCTCATCTAACTAATCTGCCTGGATGCCGAACTCCGCCAGTAGTGCCTCCAACCGCTTTTGCTCCTCCTGGGGTGAGAAGAGGGCATTCACTTGCCTTCCTCGCTGGCGGAGTGATTGCAGAAATGAAGCATCGATTTCCGCCTGGTACAGTAACCGAGCGAGGGCCTCGGTATCTCCAGCTGGAAACAGGCCTGGGTAGTCAGCTCCGAGAAGCCCGGTGCTGCCACTGATCGAGGAACTGATAACTGGAACGTCCAGAACCACGGCTTCCGAGACAGCATTGGCTCCGCCCTCCATCCAGGAGGTCAACGAAAAAAGATCGGACGAGGCTAGGTGTTTCAATGCTTCCGTCCGGGGTAATCCCCCGAGCCAGTGATAGCGACGATTGACGCGTTCCTCCTCGCGTGCCTGGCTGGCCATTTCCGGGGTCAATGCTTCACCCACATGAAGCACCCGGATCCGAGAGTGAGACGGAAGCAACCGCGCGGCCAGGGCGGTACGAAAGGGGTCCTTCACCGGGCGCAAATGGCCAAGTACGCACACCGTGAATCCATCCCCAGGAAGCCGGGGTAAATCGATGGGCTCCACCGATTGAAAGATCACCCGGACCCTGGTCCTCAACGCGGGTGGAACCTCGTTGATGGCGTAAGGTTGCAACACCACCAGTCGATGAGCCAGTTCGAGCGAACGGGCTGCCTCTGGGTCGCGGTGAATGTCCTCGTACAGGTCGGTGCCCGTGAGTACCAGCACACAGGGACGGTCGGGAAACAGCCCAGTGAATTCAGCTATGGTGCGAGCACTTTTCCGGGCGTGCAGGGCGATCAGCACATCGGGTGCAGGGTGATCTAGCTGGGTATTCACTTCGACCGAGTAGCCAGCCCGGGTCAACAAGGTCTGCCAGCGAAGGGCCGTGATGCGGTTGCCGACCAGAGATCCAGCCGGAGCCGGAGTAACGATTCCGATACGCATGGGTGGAGTGGATTCCGTACCAACCATCCGATGTTGTCCCGAGCTGCATGCTCGAAAAGAAAGCGAGGGACATGAACCACTGCGGTTCAGGACCCTCGCTATAGGTCAGGGAGACCCGGGCGAATTAGACGCGATCGGGGACGACGAAACCGGGCCGATACTCGCGGGTGAGCATCACCGAGGCTTCCTTGTCGCCAATCAGCGTTTCTGACCGGTGGTCGATGGTCAGCTTCCGACCCAGGCTGTACTTGGTAGCACCGACATCCACTTTGTGCTCGGTCAGATGAGCGATGCAGTCGCCCATCGCCTCGTTGGCGGCTTTCGATTCAAACGGAGCCGTTTTCGAGGAGATCAGCGTGGGAGCACCGACGCGGTAGCTGATGTTGCCGAGATGGCACAGGGCGCTGGAGAGATGCCCCTCGAGAATATCGGCGTGGAGGTCTTCTTTCTTCCGGCTGCGGACCGCCTTGACGAAGTTGCCGAAGTGATCGCCACCGCCGGAGAACTTCGCCAACACTTCGCCGTCGTTGCTGTAGGCAACACCCGAGTCGTAGCTGGGGCAGACCAGGAAACCATCGGAACCATACCAGACGTTGCCGACGAAGTTGGAAGGCTTGGGGCCGCGTTTGGGGCTCAACTTACCAGGATAGGGGGAGTTGGAGGGGAGCCCGCGCACCTCGAAGATCAACTCGCTGTCGCCATAGTCAAATGCAAGAATCTGCGTGTTAGCAGTTTCTCCATCATCGACATACCCGAAGCGCCCGCCAACACTTACGCAGGTAGCTGGCATGCCGTCCTTGCGAAGACCCCAGCGCGCCTTGTCCATCTCGTGGATGCCCTGGTTTCCCAGGTCGCCGTTGCCATAGTCCCAGATCCAGTGCCAGTCATAGTGCAGGCGCGCCCGCATGAGGGGCTTTTTGGGTGCAGGGCCGCACCACAGGTCGTAATCCAGGCTGGAGGGAGGATTCTGCGGGCCCGCCACCTTCCCGATGGAGGGACGCAGCTTGTAGCAAATGCCACGCGCCAGTTTAACCTTACCCACCTTGCCGGAGTGCAGGAAAGCAATGGCGTCGCGCATGCCCTTCATGCTGCGGCTCTGGGTGCCCGTCTGGCAGATCCGATTGTACTTGCGGGCCGCCTCGACGATCCGCCGTCCTTCGACGACGTTGTGGCTCACCGGTTTTTCGACGTAAACGTCCTTTCCGTTCTGCAGCCCCCAGACGGCGATCAGAGCGTGCCAGTGGTTGGGCGTAGCGATCGAGATAGCATCGATGTCTTTGTTCTCGATGACCTTTCGGACATCTTGCACATAGGCCGGCTCTTTGCCCTGGGCTCCCTTGATGTGCTTCATGGCGGGTCCGATCACGGCCTTGTCCACATCGCACACCGTAGTGATTACGCAGTTGTGCCGGTTGGCGTAGCCATGCACATGACTCATCCCCTGTCCGCGCACGCCCACCACGGCGACGCGTAGCTTATCCATCACAGAGCCTTTCTTCTTCGCCTCGGCTTCCTCTGCGGCGCTCAGTCCTTCAGGACGAGGTGCCAGCGAAGCAGCTGCGGCGAGAAAGGCAGATTCCGTCAAAAAGGAGCGTCGGTCCAGGCGGGGCATGTGCGGATCTCCTCTAACAAGGAAACGGCGGGAAGTATCTCCGTAATGTATCCCCTGTGCTCTGGGCCGGTCAATCATCCTGTGGGGATTTCGTGATCAAGAAAAACAGGGGCCCCATTCCGCAAGCGGAACAGGAACCCCTGTCTCGGTGGAGGATGCCCACGAGCCACCAATGATGGCGGTCGTGAATACAACGCCACGGCTCCCGAGAAGACCGTTGGAAAAATGGATAAAGGCAGTGGGGGGATGTAAAATCACAGCAACATCGGGGGCCGAAATTGGGGATGAGACGCCCGATAGCGCAAAGATAGGTCGCGTTCTCGACCGGGTCAAATCGGATTTTGCACGTGCAGAGTGAGGCGCATTACGAAACTGGACTCCTGGAACAACCGACGCTTCGCTTTCGGCGCCATCCTCCAATATCTCTGCTGTTGGATGCGCGCGGGCTGACCGTTGGTTTCACCACCTGGAAGTGTCGGGGGCTGTGGGCGGGCGCTCCTGGATCGATCCTGGCCGTGCATGAGCAGGAGCAAGGACCGCTGCTCTGCGCCATTCACCGCGAATGGAGCCTCCGGTGGCACTGGCGTGTGCAGGATGCCGAGGGAGATCTGGTCGGCCGGGTGGAGAAGGACCGCATCCTCGATCCCTGGGGAACCCTGGTCCTGTTTTGCCGGAAAGGGAGTTGGTTTACTCTCCACGGTGTGGAGTTAGCTCGTCTCGAGCAGGGAAACCAGTTCCTGGAACTGCAGATGCTCCCGCCTGTCCAACACGATCCGTTCGCCAAGATGCTGCTCCTGGCGGCCACGCTGGTTCACTGAGTGAGTTCACCCAGCAGACCTACCAGCCCCTCACTTCCCAGAGGAATGATCTTCTCGCCCACAAGCAGTTCAAACAGATCATCGAGTGGTTGGTGACGGAGGAAGTGAACCCGGACTCCCGGCATCAGGCCCAGAGCTTGCCAGTGGCGCAGCCGGGCGGGGTTGTCGTCGCGTACTTCACGAATTACCACCTGCTGGCCCGCGGTAAAAGTATTCAGCGAGCGCAGATTGCGTTGCTCAATCGAGCCATCGGCCGCTGGAATGGGGTGCCCGTGCGGATCCTCCAGGGGTTCTCCCAGATGGAGGGCAATGGCCTGCTCCAGACGGGGAGAGATGGCATGTTCGAGCGATTCCGCCTCAGCGTCCACCTCGCTCCAGTCCAGCCCCAGGACGCGCGTGAGAAATAGTTCAACCAGGCGATGGCGGCGAATGACGCGGCGAGCTTCGGTCAGGCCAGCCTCAGTCAGCTTTGCGCCAATCCCTGGTTCGTAATTGATCCAGCCTGCGTCAGCCAACCGCTTCAGCATCCCCGTCACCGAAGGGGCCCGCACTTGAAGACGGGCGGCGATGGCCACAGGGGATACGGTTTGCGTGGCACCGTCCAGGTAGTGGATCGCCTTGAGGTAATCCTGCACGGCCTGGCTCGGCTGGTCCGGCATGGGAGTGCCTCAGGTCCAATCCACCACTCACTACGCTCGTCATCATTCTAGGTTCCATGGCGGAGGCCGGCCCTGGGATTTCACCCGACTATGGGTTCCAGGTAGCGCAGGATGGCATAGGTACACCAGAGCGAGAGCCCGAAGAGAATCCGCAGCGTCGTCTGGATGGAAACCCACCACAAAGTGTAGTTGAGCAGATCGCTGGCCTTCTCCAGAGCGTTGGCTACCTCTCGGCTCACGATGGTCCGCGGATTGATGTAACCGACGGAGAGGATACGGACGACCGGGGCTTTCCAGCCGCTGAGCCACCCCTCCGCCTGATCCAGGTAGCCTTCCAGCATCGGTTCGTCGATATGTCCCACGCGCACGATGCCGAGGCCGTCAAAGACCATCATCGCCAGCCCGGTGAGTAGCAGCACCGGAATTGCCGGCCAGACCTGCGCAAGGTCCTGGACGCGGAAGTGGTCGGCCTGGGGCCAGACCAGGCGACTGGCCAGCATGTTACCCGCCAGCAGTAGCAGAACGAGAACAAGCGGAAGGTAGTTGCCGCGCGTCAGGAGGATGTTGCGATGCGTCAGGATTAACTGTGTGAGATTGGGCCACCGGCTCCGGAGACGCAGGACGAGCGAGAGAACTGCCCGATACTGGCGCAGGCGGATGTACGTGCCTAGAACAAAGACCACCGCCAGGTAAAAGCTGAACAGGCGGATCAGGCGAATTTCAAACAACCACTCCATGCACGGCCCCCCCGAAACCGGGCGTACGATATCCACCGTCGCCGCAGGTGTCCAGGCCAGCAGAGAAGTGGCTGCCTGCCTGCTTGACCGAGGCCATTGGGCCCACTAGGCTACATCCTCGCGCATTTCGGTAGATTCCAGGGGGAACCTCTCCATGTTCCGCTCGTTCCTGATGGTTACAACCGCTCTTGCCTGCCTGGTGCCTGCAGGCTGTGGTGCACGGTCCACTACCCCCGTGAAATACCGGATCGCCGTCATCCCGAAAGGGTTGACTCACGAGTTCTGGAAGTCGATCGAACGTGGAGCGCGGCGAGCAGCTGCGGATCTAGGGGAACAGGGGATCGCGGTCGAAATTCTCTGGGATGGTCCCCGCAAGGAAAGCGACGCCCAGGATCAGATCGGCATCGTGCAGCAAATGGCCGCCAGCCGGGGTATTCATGGCATGGTACTCGCGCCGCAGGATAGCAAGGCCATGGTTCCTGTGGTCAAGGAAACGGTGGAGCGCAAGATTCCGGTGGTCATCATCGATTCCGGACTCGACGATCCGTCGTTGATCGTGAAGTACGTGGCCACCGACAACTACAACGGCGGCCGGATGGCGGCCCGTCATCTGCTGGAGGTGCTGAATAAGGCAGGAAAGCCTGCGCCGAAGTTGGTCCTCTTCCGCTATCAGCCCGGGTCGGAAAGCACCGAGCAGCGTGAGCAGGGGTTCCTTGATGAAGTGAAGGAAGCCAGCGCCAAACTCAAGAAAGCGGGCAAGCCAGTACCCGAAATCATCTCCGACAATGTCTACTCCGGAGCAACGGTAGATTCTGCTCAGGCGGCGGCAGGCCCGTTGCTCGTGCGCATCAAGGATGAGGCAGATGGTGTCTTCGCGGTCAACGAGTCGGCTGCCACAGGCCTTCTCAACGCCATGCGCAGCCAGAATCTCAACAAGAAGATCCGGATTGTGGCCTTCGATTCGTCGGAACCGCTGCTCCAGGCCGTTGAGGAAGGCGACGTGGAAGGAACCGTCGTGCAGGATCCTTACCGCATGGGCTACCTGGGGGTATGGGTGCTGGTCCGCTCGCTGGAAGGCGATGACGTGACCGGAGGGGGAAAGAACCTGACCACCGGCGAGTACCTGCTCACGCGGGACAACCTGAATACCCCTGAAACGCGCGAACGGTTCGACCCAACTCTGCAGGGCCGACGCACCATCAAGACGCCTGAGTTGAAGAGCAAGTGAGTAGATCGGTGCCTCGTCTGGAGATGATCGGCATTCAGCGCCGGTTTGGGCAAACCGTGGCCCTGGCGGGTGTCGATCTCGCACTCCATCCCGGGGAGGTGCATGCGCTCATCGGCGAAAACGGTGCTGGAAAGTCTACCTTGATGAAGGTGTTGTCCGGAGCCGAGCGTGCTGATGCCGGGGAGATGCGATTAGAGGGGCAGCGGTTCGCTCCAGCTGGCCCCGATGCCGCCCGGCGAGCTGGAGTGGCGATGATTTACCAGGAGCTGACGTTGGCGCCCCATCTGTCGGTGGAAGCCAATATGCTCCTTGGCCTCGAACCAGCTCGGCATGGCATCATCGATCGGCGAGAAGGCCGTCGTCGGGTCGAGCTGGCGCTAACCGAACTGGATCACCCCGAGATTCATCCGGAAAGTCCGGTGAGCCGGCTTTCACCCGCTGCCTGTCAGCTTGTCGAAATCGCCCGGGCCTTGCTGGTGGATGTGCGGGTACTGGTACTCGACGAGCCGACGAGTTCGCTGACTCAGAAAGATGCCCGCAAGTTGTTCTCGATCGTGAAACGCCTCCGCGACCGTGGAGTCAGCGTCGTGTACATCTCCCACTTTCTGGAAGAGGTCCAGGAACTTGCCGACCGCTTCACCGTACTGCGCGATGGTCACAGCGTGGCCACGGGTGGGATGAATCAGTTTTCGCTGGACCAGATCATCGAGAAGATGGTGGGGCGCAACCTCACGGAGCAGTATCCCCGGGTGTCGCACGAACCGGGCGAGGAGATTCTTACCCTGACCGGGCTGACCGGATCTCCTCTTCCCCGAGAGGTTGATCTGAACCTACGTCGAGGCGAGATCGTAGGGCTGGCAGGCATCGTGGGCGCGGGTCGAACGGAGTTACTTCGCTGCATCTTCGGCCTGGATCCGGTCCGGACGGGGCAGGTGCGCATTGGCACCGACATCCCAGGAGGGGCCAACCCCGGCCAGCGCATCCATCAGGGAGTGGGGATGCTGAGCGAGGACCGCAAGGGGGAGGGGCTGGCGCTGATCCAGTCGATCGAGGATAACCTCACCTACACGGGTCTCCAGCGCTATGCCCGGTGGGGATGCCTGCACCTGGCGGAGCGGAGTCGGGCCGTACAGGATTGGTTGACCCGATTGCAGGTGCGTTGCCGGGGTGGCTATCAGGCGGTGGGTCAGTTATCGGGAGGCAATCAGCAAAAAGTGGCGCTGGGCCGATTGCTGCATCAGGAGGCCGACATTCTCCTTCTCGACGAGCCGACCCGAGGAGTGGACGTCGGGAGCAAGGCAGAGATTTATCGGCTGATTGGAGAACAGGCGGCCGCGGGGAAGGCTGTTCTCCTGGTGTCCAGCTACCTACCCGAGCTGCTCGGTGTCTGCGATCGAATCGGCGTCATGGTCCGTGGTCGGTTGAGTGCCATGCGGCCCACAACGGAGTGGACCATGGAGAGCATCATGGCCCATGCAACGGGGGCGAGTGGAGAACGATGAGCGAGCCGAGCAGCCAGAGCGGTCGTTTTCCACGTGTGCGCTTCAGCGGTCCAGTGCTGGGCCTGCTAACCTTGCTGGCGCTATTTGTGGCGCTGCTGGCCTGGCGCGGTCAGCTGGTGAACTTTCTCAGTATCCAGAACATTCAGGTACTCCTGCACAAGAACAGCATACCCGCCGCAGCTGCCCTGGGCATGCTGGTGATCATTCTCTCTGGAGGTATCGACCTCTCTGTCGGATCGGTGGTGGCACTAGTGACGGTGGTCACCATGCAGACCTATCGTCTGGTCTACAATGGCCCGGAGTACGCCTTCCCTGCTGGGATGGTGGCCTGGCTCGATCGCTGGGGTTACCTGTGGTCCGGGACCGAATCGGTGCTCCTGGCCAGTCTGGTGGCAGTGCCCACGGGCATACTGGTGGGGGGACTGTGTGGGGTGTGCAATGGGTTGGTGATCACCCGCTTTCGGGTCACCCCCTTTGTCGCCACGCTGGGCATGTTCTCCATCGCCAAGGGGCTGGCGGTCTGGTTGGCCGGACGTACCCGGGTCTCTTTTCGGGGGGCTCGTCCTGAATGGGTCGATGCCTTGTCGCGTACCAGTTCCGATACGCTCCTGTTCGATCCCGGCGTCTGGTCGGTACTCCTCCTGTCGCTGTTGATGGTGCTGCTGCTCACCTACACCGTGTTCGGCCGGCACTGCTATGCTATTGGCTCTAACGAGGCGACGGCCCGGCTGTGCGGCGTGGCCATCGAGCGTTCCAAGGTGTTCATCTACGGATTGGCCGGCCTGTTTGCCGGCTGGGCCGGCATCCTGCTGTTCGCCCACGGAAACGGCGGTGACCCGAACGCGGGTACCGGTCTGGAGCTGGAAGTCATCGCCGCAGTTGTGATTGGGGGAGCCAGCCTGTCCGGGGGTCAGGGCACCGTGAGCGGAACCTTGCTCGGGGTTTTGATCCTGGGAGTGCTGGAGAACGGCGTTATCTTCTTCAATGTTCCCGTCGAGGTGAAGTACATACTCATCGGAATCATCGTGGTGATCAACACGGCTCTGAGTGGATGGCAACGACGGCGAAGTGAAAAATAAAACCCCGCTGAACGTCAGGTTAGTGACGACAGCGGGGCCGGAACAGAGAAGAGGCCGATTTATACGTTTGATGATAACGAATCTTCTCTCACTGTCAAGCAAGAAGTTTCCTCATTTTCCCCGCTCCACGACAGCCCCCGGTTGGCCCGGTTCCTTCCAGCTCCGCTCTTTTACCCGAAGTGTGAGATCTTCCGCGCGAATGAGCAGTGGCGCGCTGGAAGGTTTGGAGCCGGAGCAACCGCACCCTCCACCACAATTGCCGCGCCAGGTTTGCACACTCCGTCGCAGTAGATACATCGAGGCCAGCACGGCGCTAACGATCACCAGGTACCATTGAAGATCCATGGGGATGCTCCCGGTTGGTTCGAACTTCTCCCACCTTAGATTTTACCGAGTTGGAGTGGTGCGACACTGAGCCAGTGCGCGAGGAAACACCTCGGCCACGCGATGGGCCTGGTCAGTGGTCACGTCCAGATGTGTACAGGCCCGGAGCAGCTGGGGCCCTGCCGGATGCACCTTGACACCCATCTCGTCCAGGCGCTGGGAAAGGTCTCGCGCAGTGCCCCGACCTCGCTCGATTTCGAACCAGATCAGGTTGGTTTGCACATCGGCAGGCACCAGACGTAGGCCCGGCGTCTCTCGAATGGCAGCTGCGATCAGCTGCGCATGGCGGTGATCCTCGACTAGCCTGTCCACATGGTGGTTCAGAGCATGCAGCGCAGCCGCAGCGAGGATGCCTGCCTGACGCATGCCTCCACCCAGCAGTTTGCGGATATGTCGGGCCCGCTGAATGAACTCGACGGGGCCTGCCAGGGCCGATCCTACTGGCGCACCCAGGCCCTTGCTGAAACAGACCGATACGGTATCGAACTCCGCCGCCCAGGTCCGCGGGGGAATCCCCGTGGCCACCACGGCGTTCCACAGGCGGGCGCCATCCAGGTGGAGGATCAGGTGTTGCTCACGCGTCCAGGCGCGGATGGCCTGAATCTTCTCGAGCGGGTAAATGCGACCTCCCCCGCGATTGTGCGTGTTTTCCAGGCAGACCAGACGGGTGCGGGTGAAGTGCTCATTGATGGGCCGGACTTTGTCCTCGAGCTGAGAAAGATCCAGAATGCCGTGCTGCCCCTCGAGGGTCCGGGCGGTGACTCCGCTGAGCACCGCGGGCCCACCAGCCTCGTAGTTGTAGATGTGACAGTTGACGTCACACAACATCTCGTCCCCCGGCTGCGTGTGCGCCTTGATGCCAATCTGGTTGGACATCGTGCCCGAAGGAACAAACAAGGCCGCCGCCTTGCCTAGCAGCTCGGCGACATGCGCTTCCAGCTTGCGGACAGTGGGATCCTCGTTGAACACGTCGTCACCTAGCGGGGCGGCCATCATGGCTGCCTTCATGGCGGGGGTCGGACGGGTGACCGTGTCACTTCGCAGATCGATTGCAGCATCGTTGGACATCGAGGCTCACTTCTTTGCATATCCAGGTGAAAGGTGGACCTTGGTTCTACAAGCGTCTTCCGCAAGCGTCCCCACGTCAGGGAGTATTTTTGAAGATAAAGTCCACCTACCTGGTGGATCCAGGCAAATCAGGATGACCTTGGTCTAAGGCGCGCTGACGCCACTGGCAACTTCGCCTTGTGCGGGCGCGGTGGGTGACTATGATCCGCCCCCGGACGAGGCGGCCTCCCGCGAACAGGGCCGCTTCCCGATTCCAGGAGGGAATAATATGCGCATGCGGTTCTTCACGGGTATGGTGCTGCTCGGTCTGGCTGGGGTGGGTTCCCTGGTGTGCATTGCGCGGCTGTCTGCTCGCGATGCAGTGGTGCCGTCCCCTGCTCCGTCCGAGGCTCCGCAGACCTGCCCAGCCAGCCACCTGCAGTGCGGTGGTCAGGTGTACGACAAGGTGCCGACGATGCTGGTCAATGCGCGGAAGATCCGCCTGAACTACAGCGTCAGCGATGTCGGTCCCTCCGGTGTTTCGGCAGTGGAACTCTGGGCGACCCGCGATGGCCGAACCTGGCAGCGTTACAGCAACGAGCCGCCTCCGGCCGGTCCGCTGGTTGTTCACGTGGCCGAGGAAGGCCGCTATGGCTTCAGCATTGTGGTCAAGAGCGGAGTCGGCCTGAAAAGCTCGACCCCGGAAACCGGCGATGCCCCGCAGCTGTGGGTTGAGGTCGATGAAACGCGCCCGACCGTGTACGTCAAGGATGTTCGCCTGGGCAAGGGTGGAGACCTGGGTTCGTTGAACATCCAGTATGCCGCCAATGATGCCAACCTGGCCTGCCGTCCCGTAACCATCTCGATGAGCACCACGCGAGAAGGACCGTGGACGCCGATTGCCTCTGGCCTGGAAAACACTGGCAGCTACGTCTGGACCATGCCGAAGGATGTGCCCTACCAGTTCTACGTGAAGGTGGAGGCAACCGATCGGGCTGGCAACATGGGCAGTTGCTGCTACCACGACCCGGTGAAGGTTGATCTGACCCGGCCGAAGGGCACCATCCTCGGTGTGGATGGCGACCGCAAGCCGGTGACCAAGACCGAGCCGGTTCAGGGTATGTTCATCGGCTATACCCGCTAAGCGGCAACCAGGGGGGCAAACCAAGCACGCGGCGCCAAAGCGCGCCGCGTGCGTCATTTTGGTGTAGCCGGGGATGGCGGCCGCGGAGGGCTGGACGCCACCTTGATCGGCGCATGACACAAGAGACACTGGACCGATTTGCCCCGGTCTTCTGCTTCCACCAGCATGTACTTCCGGCACCGGGGGCACTGCACGGCCACGACACCAGGGGGATACGTTCCATTCATGGGGCGGCTCACTCGATGCGTAGTTGACGAACAAACTCGGCCTCACGAGCGATCTCCTCGTCCGAGAGGCCGCTAGAGCGATGAATGGCTGTGCGGGCCATGCGCCCGGAGGTCATGTCCAGAGCGATCACATCGATCAGGCCGTTGGAGGCCACGGCGTAGCGGACCTGAACCGGCGACCCCTTGGGGAGGTTCGGTGGCAGGTTCTCGATCCAGCATTCGCCGATCTGGATACAGTCGCGGGATTCCGGTGCGTCTCCCTGAAGTACCCGGACGCGTACTCGCTGCTGATTTTCCGCCGTGGTGTAGTAGACACGGCTCGCGGCGTAGGGAAGCTGCGTATTGCGTGGGATGAGCGTGTTGTTGACGCGTTGCTCCGACTGATTCCGGACCTCGATCCCCAGGCTGTGGGCATTCACGTTGATCTCCACCACATCCGCCAGCAGCTTCTGCGCTTCCGGATCGAGCAGGTGGGCGTGGTCGGTCGAATGGGCGGCGACGATGCCCGCGTGAAGGGCGGCGCCACGTGCCACCACCTCGCTCACCGCCAGGGAGTTATCTGGCGCCTTGCCACTTAGGTCCTGCAGCATGCGCCCCGTCATCGGCATGTGGGTCGAACCACCCACGAGTAGTACCCGATCAATCTGGTCCCAGCGAAGGTTTGCCCGGCGTAGCACCTGTTGAACGGTCAACTGTGTCCGCATGAGCAGCGGCCGGGACATCGTCTCGAACTCGGCACGCGAGATTGAGACCGTCTGCATCTTTCCGGTATGCGAGCAGGTGATGGAGGTCTGAGGCAGTTTGCTGAGCGCCTTCTTCGCGCGCTCGGCAGCAGCATAGAGGGTGGCGCAGGATTGCGGATCCTGGCGCGGGTCCGATCCGTGCTGCTCACGAAAGCGATGAGCGACGTGATTGACGATGGCATCGTCCCAGTCCTTGCCACCCAGTTGATAATCTCCCTCGATGGCCAGGGTCTCGAAGCGATCCTTGCCCAGGCGCACGATGCTCACATCGAAGGTGCCGCCGCCAAGGTCGTACACAAGCACGGTTCGCTGCTCGTCGGGTCGAATGGGCGACACGGCGGGCATGCCATGCAGCGGCGGCGGCGGCTGGAACGAGTAAGCCAGAGCTGCCGCCGTCGGCTCGTCGAGGATGTCGAGAACCTCGAGCCCGGCAATGCGTCCGGCATCCTTCGTAGCTTTGCGGCGTGTGTCATCGAAATAGGCCGGAACTGTGATCACCGCCCTGGAGATGGGGCCGATGCGCATTTCGGCATCCTGCACCAGTTTCCGCAGGATGATGGCCGAAAGCGTCTCGGGGCGAAACTCGCGTCCCGCAACAGGCCGGCCATAACTTTGCCGACCCATCTGGCGCTTGATCAGGGTGGCCACCCGCTCGGGCTGTTCGAGCGCCGCATCGAGGGCGGCCTGTCCCACCACGGCCAGGCTTTCGGAGAGCAACAGCACCGCGCTCTGAGTGAGCATCTCGTTGTCGCGGTTGGGCAACGTGTACGGCTTGCCGTGCTCGTCGAGGGTGGCTATAGCCGAGTAGGTTGTTCCCAGATCGATCCCGACCAGGTTCCCCGCCATGTCCGTTGGTACCTCACGCGCGGAGAGCGAAGGGGCCAGCAAGGTCCGGCCCCTACACAAGTCCAGCCAGGATTGATTCTACCCCACTCAGCGCGAGGGCGGAAAGGGGTCAGCCATTCCCGCTGGACGGAGGCATGGGCAACTGCAGCCGGGGCGCACCTACTCCACCGCGCAGCGTCCCTGTAACCTTGCGAATCTTGACCGGAGGCGTGGGTTCCTCCGCAGCTGCCTCAGCCGGCGCAACCTCGGTGGGAGCCGGCTCCGGCGCTTTCAAGGCTGCCTTGATTGACAGCGAGATGCGCCGCGCCTGCGTATCCACGTTAAGCACTTTCACCACGACTTCCTGGTCAACCTTGACCACGTCTCCCACACGATTAACGCGCTGCGGTGCAAGCTCGGACAGATGCACCAGGCCCTCGACTCCGGGCTCCAATTCCACGAACGCACCAAAGTCCATCAGCCGGGTGACCTTGCCCCGCACGACCGACCCAGGGACATAATTGCTGGTCACACTATCCCAGGGACTGGAGGTCAGCTGACGTAGACCCAGGGTTAGCTTCCGGGTTTCCCGGTCGATACGCAGCACGACCACGCGCACGCGCTGGCCGGGTTGAACGATCTCGGCCGGATCATTGACGCGCTGCCAGCTCATTTCTCCCACGGGGAGAAGGCCATCCGCACCTCCGAGATCCACAAAGGCGCCAAACGGTTTCACCTGGCGCACGGTACCTTCGCGAATCTGCCCCTCGGCCAGTTCACCCCACAGCTTTTCGCGGTTCTCTTCGCGCTCCTGTTCGAGCACCGCTCGTCGGGAGACCACGAGGTTGCGTTCCTCGCGATCCACCTCGGTGACCATGCACTTGAGTCGTTGGTTGACGTAGGGGGCCAGATCGTCGATGCGGAACATCTCGATCTGACTGATCGGCATGAAACCGCGAATGCTGTTGACCTCGACGGAAAGTCCACCCTTGTTCTGCGCGGTGACTCGCGCCTCGACAATCATGCCGGTGGTGACACTGTTCCAGTCGGCCTCGACCGCTGCGCCCTTCTTGGCAAGGATCAACAACCCGTCGGGATCGTATCCCTCGATGTGGACCTCGACTTCGTCGCCCGGTTTGGGTGGCTGATCGCCGAACTGCAGAATGGCCATCACCCCCTGGATGCGACCACCAACGTCGATGAATACGTCCTTACCCCGGACGCTCATCACCTTGCCCTTGCGCGGCCCCGTTTCAGGACTCCCGGGTTTCTTCGCTTGCTTGCGCTTTCCCCCGACCAACTCCTGCATGTCTGCACCGCCCATGGCGTCCTGCAGTTCACGTTCCAGTTGCCGTTCGATGTCCGCGTCATAGGCCTCGGGTTTGGTGCCGAACCCGTAGGTCATGTCCTCGCGTTCCAGCGAGGGGACCTTCTTTTCCATTGGCTTCGGCTGCTTGCCAAATCGCTCGCGGATACCAGGCTTCCTCGCTGGCTCCTGCTCGGCGGCAGGAGCGGGCTGGGGCTGGTTGGAAACGGGCTTTTCCTGGTCGCTCATGGGATGTTCCTGACAGAAAAGTCGGACTGCCCGAATGGTACCGGGCCGGCCATACTTCCACAAGTGGCCCGATGCGTTCGTGGCTGGAGTGGACGTGTGTTACTTGAGTTTCGCGGTGAAGTCTTCGACCTGGTCCTTCTTGAGCGTGATTTCCTTACCGGACCCCGGCAGTAGCCCTAGCTCCTCGTGCCAGGCGAAGATCTTGACCTTGGCCCCGACAGGTACGCCCTTGATCTCGTAGGTTCCCACCGCTGGGCTTTCCAGGTTCTCCCACACCTTGGCTTTGGCATCGGCCCCGACACTGCTGACAGCCGCGTAGGGATGGTCGAAAACGCGCACCCATGCTTTCATCCAACCGTGAATGTCGCAGGCTACCGAAACAGGCTGTGAATCTGGCTTGAGTACGATAGGCAACCGGGTAGTGCTTCCATCGGGTTTGCGTGCGGGAATACTACTGCCCTGCCCCGAGTTCAGCGGCCCACCCTGGACCTTGGCGTTGTGGCCTACACGGGCGTCATTCTCGACCAGGAATTGTTGCCCGGTCGGAGTCTGTTTGCCGTCGGCACCGCGGTAGCTGGGGAACAGAACGAGGCAGTGCGGTAGGAACGCACAGTGAGGTTGCTGAAGTACCACCTCCTTGGAGACTCCACTGATTTGCTCGGCAGGAATCTCGAAGAAGTGGCCCGGTTCCGGCTGGATCCACACGAACACGTTGCCAAGGCCGCGGTTCTTCCCAAGGCGATAGGTCTGCTGCTCGCTTTCACAGGGACGGATGGTCGATGCGGTGTCCGGGTCGCCGGGCAGTTTGCCTGTCAGGCAGTAGTCGCGATCCTGGCTGCCGCTGATCAGCGACTTGAGCCGGGCGGATTCGCGCTCGAAATCGGGCTCGTTGCCTTCCCAGGTGATCTTTCCCTTCAAGATGCCAAACTCGGTGGCCTTGACCGGCTTGAGCGACGTGGCCGGCCCACTTGCCTTCTGCTTGCTCGCCTTCTTCGCCGGACGGTAGTCCTCGTCGTCATCATCGGCATGTTTCGGCCCCCCGCAGCCAATGATCAGCAGGGTAAACAGCGAGGTGCCAACGAGAGTAGCGAGCCAGCGCCGAACATTGCGAGCCATGATGAGAGTCCTTGCGGGACGATGCGAGAGAAAAAGAGAGCGGGAAAAGAGATTTTCCCGCTCTCTGCTATCTGGTGGTGACCAGGGATCAGTCCTTGATCGACAGCGGAATCTTACCCACATCTGTGACGCCGTCGGCCTTGATCTCGATGATCTTGCCGCGGTTGGTCGGGTTCTTGGAATCGATGATGACCCAGCCAGCCTTCTCCTGCCAGACCATCAGCCGGAACTTTCCAGCCGGGGCGTTCTTGATCTCGAACTCGCCATCCTCATTGGTGATGGCAAAGTACGGATGCGGGAAGGTGCCGATCCAGCCCTTCATCCAGGCGTGGATGCTGCAGGTGTACATCGTGGGCAGTAGCTTGGGCACGAACCCTTCCACCTCGGCCTTTCCCTTGGCGGGAATCAGCGGGTTCTGGACCGGGCCGCCACCGATCGAGTCGATCTTGAAATTGTGAGGAATCGGAGCCGAATTCTTCACGACCAGGGTCTGGCCCACGCGCACACCGATGATGCGCGGTTCGAAGACGCAGCAGGGCTGGTCGATCTCGATGGTCTTCTTGAACTCCTTGAGGGAGGGATGGATCGGCGGAACGAACTTGGCGTTCCTGGCATCCTTCGGATCTGTCAACCAGACCAGCACCCACCGAACACCCTTGTTCTTCTTGTTCACCACCAGGTCATTGGTCAGGATCGGCCCGTTCTCGAGGCAATGTGCCTGGTCCTTGTCCACGTTGGCCTTTTCGGCGGCCGGGGCTTCTCCGTCAAACACCACGGTTCCCTTGACCGTGCCCCAGCTCTGAGCGCGGGCGGCCGCCGGGCCGAGGAGAGTCACGCCCAGCGCGACCAGGCCCAGGGCGATCACCCGCAGGTAGGATTTGTCGAACAGCATTACTTGGAACCTCCAGGGGCCTTCGTGGCGGGGGGAATGGTCTGGAGCAGGTCATTCAACCTCGGCAGGTCCATGATCAGATCCCGCACGGCCCGCGTCTGTTGCAGGGGCGTTCCCACGAACGCTTCCTGATACGTCCATTGTAGTGGATCGGCATTGTTCGGGAAGTTTTGCGGCATCACCGGCGGGTATGAAAACATGCGCAACGGCTGAGCAATCCATTGCTCGGTCCATTCAGGACGCAGCCGTTCAGCCGCCAGGGCCAGGTTTGGTCCCTGCGCGCCCTCGATCTTCACGTTGCCGATCGCGTGGCACTTCAAGCACAGATCCTTGTGGGTCACCAGTCGAAACGCACTTCGCGAATACTGATCGCTGGCCTGCCCTGGCTTGGTCGCACCGGCATTCGGTTTCAGCGCCTCCTGGATCAATTTCACCCGAGCTTGCCAGGCCTTCTCCTTCGTGGCATCCCCCTTGGCAGCAACGGCCTCCTTATGTGCGCTGGCCAGCATGGTCCGCAGGCTTTGTTCGTACCCGGTTATGGCTCGACGCCAGTAATCAGGATTGCGCTGATCGATGTACACGTACGGCGCGGTGACCCCGGCACCGGGATTCCCCATCTTTGACACCGCGGCAAAGTAATTGACCACGGCGCGGGATTCCTCTGGGCTCAGGTTGAACCGCGGCATCTGCAGGAGAAGGCCGGCCGTGGATTCCGGGAATTGGGGCCGGACTGGATGCGGATTCAGCAGGAACTTGTAGAGCCAATCGGGCTGAACTCGTTCGCCCTCCCGCTGCAACGGTGGCGGAAGCACGGTGCGCGCCTTGCCAGGATCGGCAGCCGGAAACTTGGTGCTATCTTTCTTCGCCAGGTAGCCCACCATCAACTCCGTCCAGGCGCCTCCATAGCCTGGCGACTCGCGAAATGATCCTTGCGGCAGGTAGAGATAGGTGCCGGCAGGCATATCGCGCATCAGCCGATCTCCGCCCTGGAAGCGCAACGCCTCCACCAGGCGAATGGCCACGGTGCCGCCCAGACCTTCCAGATCCTGCGCTTGCTGGGTCACGCGGGCATCCCGGTATCCCAGGGCGCGGAGCTGGCCTCCGGTTGGATTCGTGCCAAACCAGGCGTTGTGCCCCTGGTAGGCGTGATCGTTCAGGAAGTTTCTACCGTTGTCGCCCGCGGCCAGGGAATAGGAACGATCCAGCATCGCCTGCGTGTCCAGGGGCTTGAAGTCAAACGAACCGGGGCGGATTTCGTGGCAGCCGGCACAGTTGTACTTTTCGAGAACCTGTCGGCCGACGATCTCGGCTTTCTTCTCCGGGGTGGGATTGTGAACGTAGCGCGGCGGCATTGGCTCGGCCACCAACCCCAGGATGAAGGTCATGACCGCTTCGCGTGCCTCGGACTCCGCTTTATCCTGACGAGCCTGAAACGCTTCATCAGTCTCCTCAGCCAGTTTGCGTAGCCGGGTGAAGCGAAACTGGGGCATGCGCAGACGATCGTCCCAGGAACGAATCCGTTTGTAATCGTAGGCACGGGGTTCAACCAGTTTCAGGTGCAGGAACCCTTCGCGCTGGTGGTGTTCCAGCGAGTGGTAGAAACTCGTCTCGAACGGCTCCTTCACCTGGCCATCCCGAGTGCGAGTCAGCTCGAAGAACTTGAAGGGGCGAAGCGATTCCAGCTCCGCTTCTTCCTTCTCGGTCAGACTGCGTTCCTGACTCTGTTTTTCGAGTTCCTCGATCCGCTTCTGAGCGTCCATCTGCTTTTTCAGACGATCCAGCTCCTTCACCTCGGATTTGCTGCGATCCTCGGCTGGCTTTTCCTCCAGCTGTTTGAGACGCTCGACAACCTCGGCCCGGGTGACCCGAGAGGGAACGAGGTTGAAGTGATTGCGAACGAAGGCCTCTCCATCCTCGAAGGCCAGGCGTTCCCCTTCCTTCTTGCCCCAGTCATTGAGTCCGGTCCCAATCGGCTTGGCGGTTTCAAAGCCGGGGATGTCATGGCAGCCATAGCAGCCGAGCCGCCCGATGGCCTTGCGCCCGATGTACCATTTGAGGCGCTCGACGTTGACCGCTCCCCTGGCGAGAGCGTGTTCATCGGCATCTCGGGCGAACGATTGTAGTCGCTCGGGCGAGATACCCGGAAGGTCGGTGCCTGTAGCGGGCAGAATCTCTTCCAGATCCAGCCGGGTGATGGAGGGCGCCTTGGCCAGGTAGACCCGGGCCAGCGCCTTGTAGTCCTCGACACTTGGTTCCTTCGGATCGGTAGGTTCACCCTTCCACCCAGTTTTCTGGCTGAGTAGCCAGGCGGCGATGTCGTTCGCCTGATCGACCGTGAGGTGAGTGACCGGCATCCTGGTACGAGGATGGTAGATGTTCGGGTTGAGCAGCCACTGCACCAGCCAGCGTCGTCCCCTGGATGCGTCGAGCTTGTCGGCAATGCGACTGAGTTCCGGCCCAAAATCGGCGGCACTCGTCAGGCCGCCGGCTACCGTCTTACCATCCTTCTGAAGCGCAGAGCTGGTTCCGCCATGAGCATGGCAAGCCAGGCACCCCTTCTCGGTGAACAGCACGCGGCCGTTGACCAGGTTGCCCTCCCCTTGAGGAAGCGCAACCGTGTCACCGCTGTCGTTGACGAGGCCTGCCGACAGGGGCGTCGGTTTGCCCAGCTGAATGAGTGCATCGGTCACCGTGGTCAGCTCTTTTCCGGCGGCCTCCAGTTCGACCTTGCTACTCTCCGCGTCTCCACCCCGGCGATGCAGCTCGGCCAGGCGTTCTTGAAGTTGGCGTTGTCGAGCACCCAAAGAGTTGATGCCGTTACTGTTTCGAGGAGAAGACAGAAGCGCTAGATCCACAAATCGTCGGCTCAGATCCAGCAGCTCCTTGTAGTCCCGTTCCGAGAGACCGGCTTGAACCAGATTCTTCTGCAACTCGAGCAGATTGCGCCGCCGTACCAGGAGTCCCTGACGGTAAGAATCTCTGGCTTCGAGACTGTTATTACTCTCCTGGATCAGGTAGTGACTGATGGCCTGGATTTCGGCGGCGGGGAAGTTCTCCTGGCGGGCATCATCGCCGGCCAGAAACGCCTTGTTGTTCGTGCTCAGGTTGTAGAAGTGCGGCATCTTGGTGTCGGGCCGAAAGCCGCGCGGATTGGTAATCCACTGCACTGTCCAGTCGTGACCGACCTTCTCGGACAGTCGGCGCAGACTGGGGCCAACCTTGCGATAGGTGCCTGGAGGCGCACTGGGATCGGACCGCGCTCGATCCTGGTCGGCCGCGCTGAGCCAATCAAGAGCCGGAGACGGTTCCAGCCGCATGTCGGGTCCCACCCGACGGCCGCCTTTTTGCCCCTGGATCTCGTGACAACCGAAACACCCATATTCCTTCACCAAGGTGTAGCCTTTCAGCAGCTTGGGCGCTTCTTCCTTCCCCTCGCGCACGAGGTCGGTCACCTCGTGGTGGCATTTCAGGCAGGACGCCTCCACAAACCGCTTCTGCAGCATGGGAAAGTCCCAGAAGTGGCTGGGATGGTAGAGGTATTCCTTCTTCCACTGATCGATCTGTAGACCGTCATTGGGAGTGTGCGACGCCAGGCCAAAGTCGGTGGCGCTTCCTTGCCCCGCATGGCAGACCGTGCAGCCGAACTTCTCCATCGGATGCGGACTGTTGGAATCAACGAACAAATCTAGGCGAGGATGCGCAGCGTACTGGGCCACCTCGCTGCCCTGCAGATCAATGGTCTGGACCCGGGTGACGCGTGGAGCCCACCAGGCCAGTGTGCCGGAGGTTCCCAGTGTGACCACCAGGCCCGCCAGAAGCGTGATCATACCCAGCCGCAACGATTGTTGAAGAATCCCCAGCGACAGGGCGGCCACGAGCACACACAGAAACAGAATCCCCGTGACCAGGGCTACCGAGCCGCCACTTTCGCCGGGCAAATCATCGGGCGAAAATCCCAGGTTTTCGCCTGCCGCCGCTCGCTTCTCCAGTTCCGTCTTCGCTAAGGCCAGCTTCGAGGTCAGGCGGTCGCTCTCGCGCTTGTCGCCCAGCCGAGCCAATGTCTCAGGATCGAAGGCGCTGCGATCGATACCCAGGTGACAGGTGGTGCATCGGTCGAAACGAGGGACGTCGCGGAAGCCTCCATAGTCGATGGTCAATTCCGGCAACCAGATTTGTCGAATCTTCGTAGGAGATTCAAAACCATCGATGATCGGTAGCGCGCGAAAACTGTCTCCTGTACTCCAAGCTTTCTGCGACGCCAGCTTGGCAAACCGGTCCGAGGCGCCAGCCAGCTTCTTCATCTCGTCCTCGGCAGCGGCCAGCGCCTTCTCGGGGCCTTCCACCACCTTGCGAATTTCCTTCTGAATCACCGCCTGCACACGATCGAGTTCCTCCTGGGCGCGACCTAGTTGCGTCTCCAGGCTTTCGACATCAGCCTTGAAGCGATTGGCTCGTTCGCGATGATTGCGGCCATCGGGTGACTCGGCGGGGAATCGGCCAGCCTCGTCCACCTCGATGTTGTAAAGACTGATCTTTGAGTCGAGGTCGGCCTTGATAGTCCGGTAGGTCTCGTCGGCCTTGTTCAGTTGAGCTTTGAGGCCCCGCTCTTTTGCCTCAAAGGCAGCCACGCCCCGGGCTAGTTCTCGCCGGGCTTGCGCGCCCTCGGTGGTATTTCTTCCCTCCTTGGAGCGCAGCAGGCTTCGATAATCCAGCACCTGCGATTCGCCCAGGATGACGGCGGCTCGGGCATCCTCTACCGCTTCGCGGGCCTGGCGCAGGACGATTCTCTTCTCTCGAAGCTGATCAGAATCGGGTAAGCGCGCTACCAGTTCTCGTTCGGCAATAGTGGCTTCCACCTGGCGGAACTTGCGCTGGACCGATTTGAAGGGACGATAATAGTCCTGTACGAACGCCCAGACCGTGGCGAGCAAGAGCAGCACGCAACCCGCGCCAAAAATGATGTCCAGTGTGGCCTGGTTACGATAATGCTGGTCGGAAGCGGCCATGATGAGCCTCGGCAATCCACGTTCGGTGACACTCTCCTGGCAAGGACAGGCCCAGGGAGCAGCGGCGATCAGATGTTGAAGAAGTATTCGGGCATGGCGACGATGTACTTCAGATTCAGCGGCGACCAGCGCAGGATCATCTTGATCGGCAAAGCCGCCATGAAGAGCAGCAGATTGATCATGATAAAGTAGCGCAGCAGGCCCATCTTCACGAAGAACTTCCGAAACACCGTGGCGGCCAGCAGCGGTGGCAACACGACCAGGTAGGCCAGCACCAGCAACAGGCCCGGCAGTTCGCGCCAGACGACATTAAGGAACTGAGAATCGCGATAGCCGGGGAAGGTCACCGTCGAAGGTGAGGTGCCCATCAACCGCAGCCAGAACAGATCCGAAATATTGATATTATTGAGCGGCAGCACCTTGTGGGGATCCCAGTACTCGAACGGCGCGAAGAAGTTCCAGTTAGGACCCCGCAGAAAGGTGCCCAGCACGATCAGCACCACCCACAGTACCAGGAAGCCAAACAGATAGACCGTGATGGCGAACTTGCGCTGGACGAAGGTGTAATAGCCACTGCCTTCTCGGTTGAAGTCGATGTAAGGAAGTGCGATCAATCCGATCATGATCAGCGTTGGCATGACTACCCCGGCCATCCACGGGTCGAAGTAGACCAACATTTCTTGAAGGCCCAGGAAGTACCAGGGAGCCTTCGACGGATTGGGCGCCTTGGCACTCGTGGCAGGTTGTTCCAGTGGCGCCTTCAGCAAGATGGACCACACCACCAGGACCAATGTCGCAATCACCATGCAAATCAGTTCGGTATAGACCAGGTCCGGCCAGACAAGCACCTTTTCATCGTCCAGCTTTTCCAGCACCGGTTCACCCCGGGCGATTCGGTCATCATTCTGCACCGAGCGGTACAGTCCCAGCCAGGTGAAGAAGGCCACGGAGTAGATCAGCATGGTGATGGGGACATTATCCTCCTTGGCAACGATGGCGCGAAAATTCGGATCGGTGAACGACCAGCCGCCCACGAGCAAGCTGAGCATCAGGATGCCCCAGGCCACATGGGGATTGGTGAAGAACCTGCGCCAGACGAGCACGACCACAAACACACCCACGGAAAGTAGGGTGTAGGAGATGGGGTCCGCAAATCGGTCCACGGTCCGCCGAATATGCTCGGGGATAACCCAGCCCGCCTGAAAGACGCCATAGCCCAGGGCATGGAAGGCGAACAGACCGGCGACGGCATACCAGAACGTTGCCAGGCCTTGCCGACGAGGAATGGCCGCGCGCTGGTAATACAGCCCAAACCCAATATTCATGAGGGCGACCAGCAGGTAGTAGACACCCAGGCCGCGTTGCAAATTAAGATCCAGTGTGCCAGCCATTGAGAGTTCCTCGGGGCAAGAGAAGAAAGTCAGCGCCTTCGACCTTGCCCGTCTTCATCCGCGGGAGAGGGTTAGAGTGGACCGCTGATACCTCCGTCCTTGCGCACCCGCCAGAAATGCACAGCGATTAGCAGAGCCACCGCCAGGGGAATGGCCACGCAGTGCAGCACGTAGAACCGAAGCAGCGTTTCTCCCGAGACGAAGCGACCACCCAGTAACAGGAAACGCGCGTCCGAGCCAGAATGAATCAGCGGCACTCCGCCCACCTGCAGGAACGTCGCTCCCGGGCCTTCGTGCCCCAGGAAGGGCGTGGCCCGCGCCATATTACTTCCGACGGTGATGGCCCAGATGGCCAACTGATCCCATGGAAGCAGATAGCCAGTGAAACTGAGCAGCAGGGTGAGCACCAGGAGCAAGACTCCCACCCCCCAATTGAACTCACGTGGCGGTTTATAACTTCCGGTCAGAAACACCCGGTACATGTGCAGCCAGATGGTGATCACCATGGCGTGGGCACCCCAGCGATGCAGTTCCCGAAGAATGCCCAGCGTCGCCACGTCCCGAAGCATGAGAATGTCGTTGTAAGCATGCTCAAGCGTCGGCCGATAGTAGAACATCAACAGCACGCCGGTGATCGTCAACTCCAGGAACATGAAGAAGGTGAGCCCGCCCATGCACCAGGTGTAACTTAAAGCGATACCGCTCTTGCGAACGCTGACCGGGTGCAGATGCAGGAACACATTGGTTAGCATCACCACGACACGGTTGCGCCGGTCCCGGGGCGCGGGGTGGCGGAAGATGCTCTTCCAGACCTGGGTGTTGCGGATATAGTCGCCAACGGACATGTGCAATCCTTAGACGTTGATGTACGATTCCTGGTTGGTCCACTCCCCGCGCTCTTGCTGGAACTTCTTGCTCTTGTCCACCACCAGCTGGCCGTCGTCACCTATCGAGATGCCCCAGCGCTCCAATGGTCGCGGTGCGGGACCTTCGAAGTTGATGCCGCTGATGTAGAACCCGGAGCCATGGCAAGGACACTTGAACTTGGCGGCCGATTCGAGCCAGTTTGGCGTGCAGCCCAGGTGGGTGCAGGTGGTGCTCAGCGCGTAAATCTTCCCTTCGGCCCGGACCACCCAGATGTTTTGATCCTTGAAGGTTTCGACCACCTTTCCCTCTTCGTAGTTCTCCGGTGGTCCTACCTTGACTCGGCTGGACGGCTCGGAAAGCACGTTTGGGAAGAGAAAGCGAAGTGTTCCCAGGACCCACAGCGTGAGCGTTCCCGCCAGAGTAGCCCAGGCTAAAGCGATTGAACTACCAAGGATCCTGGCCACGAAGCCCCGTCGGTCGGTCGCGCCTGGTTTACTGGCCGAAGAGGATTTCGCCGGACCGGATGAAGGTCCGCCAGCAGTGGTAGGAGTGGTGTCCGACATGGCGAGTCCGATGCTCCGCGAGGCCTGCGCGATGATCGGTTCCTTCATCGCGGTGCTGCGTTCGTTCTAGCCGCCCCTGGCAGGGCGTCAACCGAGATTCATCTGTACCGAAACAGGCATTCGACCATGCAACTCTGATGCCGGCCAGGTGAACCGGACCTGGCCAGGGAAGAGTAATCTCTTTCTTCTCGAAAGTGGGAAGAGACCGGGCCGCCACTTTCTCAGGCCCGGGAAACCAGGTGCTGATGGATAGTAGCAGCGTTGACCGGCGAGATGACTCCCTTTTCCGTGATGATCGCCTGAATCAGATGGCCGTAGGTGACATCAAAGGCGGGATTATACACCTTCACGCCATCGGGCACGGTCTGGCGCCCGAAGCCATGGGTGACCTCGCGCGAATGACGCTGCTCGATGGGAATGCCGTCACCACTCGGCAGGGACAAATCAAACGTGCTGGAAGGCGCAGCCACGTAGAAGGGGATGCCATGCGCCTTCGCCAGTATAGCCACCCCATAGGTGCCGATCTTGTTGGCCGTGTCGCCGTTCGCGGCGATGCGATCCGCCCCCACGATTACCGCCTGAATGCGGCCCTCCTTCATTACCTGGGCAGCCATGTTATCGCAAAGGAGCGTGACATCCAGCCCGGCCTGATGCAGCTCCCAGGCAGTGAGCCGAGCACCCTGCAGAAGCGGCCGGGTTTCGTTGGCGTAGACGCGAAGTTTCTTTCCCTGCTGGGCCGCTGTGAAGATGACCGCCAGGGCAGTCCCGGTACCGGCAGTCGCCAGCGCGCCGGTATTGCAGTGAGTCATCACCCCGGAATCGTTGGACAACAGTTCCGCACCATGCTGCCCCATCGCGGCACACATCGCCTCGTCTTCCGCGGCAATGGCTCGGGCCTCCTCCAGCATCCAGGCCAGGGGGGAAACCGACTCGCTCCGGCGATGCCAGTGGCGCCGCATCCGCTCGAGGGCCCATGCCAGGTTTACTGCGGTTGGACGGCTGGAGGCCAGACGATCGATGGCCGCGTCAATCGCGTCTGGCCTACCTTGCGGCTGCTGCAGATGGAGGACCAGGCCAAACGCCGCCGACACCCCGATGGCTGGTGCTCCGCGCACCGCCAGCTCGCAGATGGCCTGGCGTACAGTCTCCAGGTCCCGACAATCGCGATATGCCACCTCCGCAGGGAGGCAGGTCTGATCGAGCAGGCGCAGATGGCCGTCCACGCCGCCGACCCACTCGATGGCTCGCACCGGGGTCATCGCCGCCCCCCATGAAGAATACTCAGCACTTCCTCATGTAGCTTGCCGTTGGATGCAATCACATCCGGCGCGAACAGATCGAATGTGCCGTTCCACGAAGTCATCCGCCCACCTGCTTCCTCAACGATGGGCTGGATGGCAGCGATGTCCCAGGCATGGACCCCGTGCTCGACCATAACTTCGCCAGATCCCTGGGCCACCAGCAGGAAACCGTACCAGTCACCGTAGCCGCGCTGCCGGTCGCTGCGCCGAACCAGGTCCGTGAACTCTGTCTCCTTGCCTGCCTTGAGAAACCACGACAGGCTGGAGTAAAACACCATCGACTGACTCAGATCGTCCACGGTGGAGACGTGAATCTTGCGGTCGTTCCGAAACGCCCCTTGACCGCGCAGCGCGTGGTAGGTCTGACCAAAGGGAGGAGACTCAGCGATCCCGGCGATGAGTTCCCCCTTGTACTCCAGCCCCAGCAGTGTCCCCCAGGTGGGAATACCGCGAACGAAGCTGCGCGTGCCATCAATAGGGTCGATGATCCAGCGATAACCCGACGAGCCAGGGGTGTCGCCGTACTCTTCCCCCAGGAAACCGTCGGTCGGAAAGGCTTCGCTCAGGCCGGCGCGCAGCACCTGCTCGGTCTCGCGGTCGGCGATGGTGACGGGACTGGCGTCCCCCTTCATCTCCACCTGAAGGTCGGTGTCAAAGTAACGCAAGGCAACCTGCCCGGCCCGCCGGGTGATCTCGATGGCTTTCTCATACCGTTGGCGCCAGTCCGCGTTCATCATCACTCCTTCTTTTTCGGCGCAAGGAACCGATCCTTGACCGTGTTCGGCGTCTCATCGGGCGGCATTTCGTAGGGAAGCGACTTCAGGAAAGCCACGAGGTCATCCAGCTGCTCCTTGCTCAGATGGCTGGTTTTCCCATGGCGATCGTCCTTGTTGCTGGTGGTGAGCACCTCGAGCAGGGTCCTGGCCTTGCCGTGATGGAGATACGGTGCAGACCGGTACACCCCCAGAAGCGTCGGCGTGTCGTATTTGGGTCCCATCCTCTCCAGCGGGTCGTCCCCTCCGGTCCCCACGTCGTGCAGCTTGTACGGCCTGACCAGGGACGAATCGGAATAATAGGGACCACTGTGGCACTTCGCACAGCCCACCTTCTCGTCGAAAAATAGCTGCTTTCCGCGCTGCGCCTGGGTGGAAAGCTTCCCCGGCGCGGGGATGTGCGGCGAAAGCGTGAAGGTGAAGGAGTTGGTGTAGATGGCGATCGCATCCAGATCCTTCGATCGACCCCCTGTTTTCTCTTCCAGCTCGGTGGGGTAGTAACCACGCTTGGGTTTGATCTTGCCCCGAAGGAACCCGGTACCCGCCATCAACGGCCCCTGGATGGTGTACTCGAAGTCCTGCACCTCATCGCGGTCGGCCGAGTAGTGCAACGGGTGCGTGTGGGCTAATCCCATGAGAGGCGGTGTGCGACGCAGCCCTTCGGGATTGCGCCAGGTTCGGCCATCCGAGTGCCCATCGGGATGGCACGACGAGCAGGCAATCCAGCGGGCGCTGGTCAGTGGTCGGTTGGCGGTGCTGAACAACACCTTGCCGAGGACCCATTCGGGCGATTTCGGTGGATCACAGACCTTGATGGTCGCCAGCGTCCTGCGCACCTCGGCATCGTGTACGGTGACGGTGAAGTCGAGCGTGTTGTACAGGTACACTTCCTTCCCATCCGGGCTGGTGCGAACAGCTCGCGGATTCTTTCCCGTGCGCCGGGGGTAACCGAACGGCTCAATCTCCTTGTAATCGTCGTCGATCACCTGGTTCACGTTCATGTCATCGGTGCCGGCGTAGATGGTGTAGAGCAGCTTGCCATCCGGCGACAGAGTGGCCTCCCAGGGGTTGGTGACGACGTAGACCCCGTTGTAGGTATCCATGCCGATCGACTGGCGCCGGGCCTTCTCGCGCTGAGGAACCAGGTCGCAGATCGATAACTGCGGGAAAATCGAACCCGATCCATGCGACAACGACACCTTCGACCGGATGTGCGAGAGGTACGCCTTCGGTCGTCGCGGATGCACCACCACATGGCGGGCCAGGTTGTCGGTGGTGTGGCCCTTCCAGCTATCGACTACCTTGCCACTGGCGCGGTCGATGGCGTTTAAAATACCTGAATAAAACTCGGTGACGTAAATGGTCTTTTCGTCCGGAGAGAGCGCGATGCCGCGCACCATCGACCCTGCGGACATTTCCCGGACCACCTTGCGGCTGGCGACGTCGATCTCCACCACCTTGCCTGGGTACTCCAGGGTGGCGTAAGCCTTGCTTCCGTCCTTGAGGGCAACGATGCCGTAGGGTTCATCCTCGACGGGCAGCTTGTGGACTACCTTGCCCTCCCGCGTGTCGACGAAGGCGATCACATCATCGCGGTAGACCGTGACGAGAGCCAGATCGCCCTGGCCGATCCATGTGCCTCCCTCGGGCTTGTCTCCCACGGCAACCTGATGAATGGGTGTCCGCGCGCGAAGGTCCACGACGGTGACTGTACCGTTATCGGCGTTGACGGCGA
The DNA here is from genome assembly GCA_046350255.1 of Gemmataceae bacterium. Lineage (GTDB taxonomy): Bacteria > Planctomycetota > Planctomycetia > Gemmatales > Gemmataceae > CALDUY01. Next base: position 383,907 of record JAXMAV010000005.1, on the reverse strand, counting down.
GCAGTCGTCCTCCGTTGGGATGCACGTCCAGCAGGCTGTTGGACGATCCTGCCTCGACCTGCATGGTGACGACAAGCGCGATAGCAACCACCCAGCGACATTGGGGCATCGGAAAGCTCCTTCCAGTGGCCGAGGCGAAGCAGCGGGGGATGATAGATTGATTATTATGGAGCCACGGAGCCGACCTTGCAACGGCCCGCCTTCCGAGAGACCACATGAGCACCATTTCCAGGGGTCTGACTGCGGCTGAAGTCGCCGAGCGCGTTTCCGAGGGACTCACGAACCGGGTCCGGCGATCCGACGTGGCGGAGTACCTGGATATTCTTCAGCGAAACCTCCTCACCGTCTTCAACGCGCTGGTGATGCCGGCGGCGGTGGTCCTGCTCTGGCTGGGAGACTACAAAGCCGGGTTCGCGGTCAGCGGCATGATGATCGTCAACACCTTCCTGGGTCTGTTCCAGGAGATCCGGGCCAAGAAACAGCTCGACCGACTCACATTGCTGGCGGAAAGTCGGGTGCGCGTCGTCCGCGATGGAGAAACCCAGGAGGTTGCCGCAGGCGATGTGGTCCAGGGTGACTTCCTGCTGCTGACTGCCGGCGATTCCGTCGTTGCGGACGGTGAGGTGCTGGAGACGCGCTACCTGGAAATCGACGAGGCGTTGTTGACCGGGGAATCCGATCCCGTCGCGCGCAAGGTCGGCGATCAGCTGCTCTCTGGGAGTTTCTGCGTGGCCGGCGAGGGCGCCTACCGAGCCGATCGGGTTGGCAGCCAGGCATTCGCTCAGAAGACCTCGCACGAAGCCCGGGCTTACCAGTACTCCGCCAGTCCGCTGCAGGAGCAAATCGACCGCCTGATTCGGATCCTCAGCGTGCTGGCAGTGGTTCTCTCGCTCTGCTACCTCCTGCTGTACTCTCTGCGTGGGACCATCGGTGAACGCGAATTGGTGCGCATGGTGGCCGCCACCATTACCAGCATGGTGCCGCAGGGTCTGGTGCTGATGGCCACCCTGGCGCTGCTGCTGGGCGCGCTGACGATGAGCAAGAACCAGGTGGTGGTGAACCGCCTCGCAGCCGTGGAGGCCATGTCGAGCATCGATACCCTCTGCATGGATAAAACCGGCACCCTGACCACCAACCAGCTGACCGTCGCCGCCATTGAACCTCTGGGAGATGGTCCTGTGGATGCCGAGGCTCATCAGGCGCTCGCCCTGTTCGCCTGGAACTCGCTTGATCGGCAAAGCAAGAGTCTCGTCGCATTGCGCGCCCACCTTCCCGAGCAGCGAGGCGAACTGCTCGATCAGGTGCCCTTCAAGTCGCAGAATCGCTACAGCGCCGTTCGGGTGAAGCATCAGGATCGCGAATGGTCTCTGGTCCTCGGCGCGGTGGAAGCTCTTCGCACCCACCTGGTCGATTCTGGTCCCATCGATTCCATCTGGAAGGAGAAGACCCAGGACGGCCGGCGCCTCCTGCTGTTCGGCGAAGTAATCGAATCGCCCCGGACCGAATTTGCCGGAAGTCTCGATGGCTTCCGGTTGCGAGCCCTGGCGCTGGTGGCTCTCAGCGACGAGTTGCGCCCCGAGGCTTCGGAGGTCCTTCACCAGCTGGCCGACCAGAACATCCGCTTCAAGATTCTGTCGGGCGACAATCCCGAAACTGTCCGCGCCACCGTGGCCCCGCTCAGCGCAGATCCGAAGCGCCCTGCCCTGGCTGCCCTGACGGCGGCGCCCGTGGTGACGGGACCGGAACTCGAGGCTTCCTCGCACCCCGCAGAGTTGATCCAGGATCATGCCGTGTTTGGTCGAGTTTCTCCCTGGCAAAAGGTGCAAATCGTCCGCGGCCTGACGGCGGAAGGCCATCGCGTGGCCATGATCGGCGATGGTGTGAATGATGTCCTCCCCATCAAGAACGCCACGCTCGGCATCGCCATGGGGGATGGCAGTCGAGCCGCCAAGACGGTGGCTGGCATCGTGTTGCAGACCAACGATTTCGCGCTCTTGCCCCGTCTGCTCGACGAGGGGCGCATCATCGTGCGCAACCTCCGCCGGTCGGGCAAGTTGTTCCTCACCAAGAATGTCTACACCCTGATTCTCATTGTGGGCACGCTGGGGATCTTCAACCTCGACTTTCCCTTCGCACCCCAGCAGGTGACCCTGCTCAACTTCCTCACCATTGGTGTGCCTGCTCTCTTCATCACGCTCGATCGCCGTCGCGCGCCAGCCGCGGCCGGTGAGTTTGTTCGTGTGGTCGGTTGGTTCGCCCTGCGCACCGGCTGCATCACCGGAGTCGCTGCGCTGGCGATGATGCTGATTTCAGCCCGGGTGTATCAGGACGATGAACCCACCCAGCGCACCATGGTGCTGACCACCCTGATTTTCCTCGGCTGGGTGACGCTCTGGCGCGTGGTGCAACAGTGGGATCGAGTGATCAGCAGCCTTCCCATAATCGGGCTGGCGGTCTACCTGGGGGTGATGTACTGGTCTCCTCTGGCCAGCTTTTTCGAGCTGGCACCGCTGGATCCATTCCGATGGTCCCTGGCGCTGGGAATGACTTGCCTGGGAGCGCTGGGCATGTGGCTCGGAGATCGGCTCTTTGGACGGGCCGAACTCATCCGTGGTGATGTGGGCCCGTCAGCGTGAAATCGACGACCAGGGGAAGATGATCTGAGGCACGACGGGTGAAGCGGTTCCGGATGACTCCCGCGTGTTGTACCCGTACGGAGCCCCGACGATAGACCTTGTCGAGCGAGGCAACGGCGAAGAAGGCAGGAAAGCTGCGAAATCGTCGAACCGGTGCGGTCACCTGGTCGAAATGCTGGCGATGAAAGTGATGCTTGCCCAGCATGTTGCGCCAGTCGTTGAAGTCGCCGGCGATGAGAGTCGGAAGGGTATCTGCCTGGCGAAACAGGGGATGATGCAGGAGATGGTTGGCCTGCCAGTGTCGCTCCTTTTCGGCCAGTCCCAGGTGCGTGTTGACGAGGTGCAAAGGACCTTCAGGTGTTTCGACCACAACCACCTGAGCCCCACGCGGCTTGCGCTTGCCCAGGCGAATGGAGAGATTGTGCTGCGAGCGGAACGGCCAGCGCGACAGGAGAAGGTTGCCATACCCACCTTCTCGGTGCGGCACATTGAGCTGATACACCGTCGCGTTGGCCTGGAGCCGTTCACCCAGGATGTCCGGTTGGTTGTCGAAGCGCGAGCGCTTGACGTTGAAATCGACCTCCTGCAGACACACCAGGTCGGCCTGCTCGTGCTTCAGCACCTCGATCACTCGATCGAGATTGTAGCGCCGGTCGGCACCTCCGAATCCCTTGTGAATGTTGTAGGTAAGTAGTCGCATTCCCCGCCCAGGCCCCGGGCATCGCGGTTGGGGGCGTTGACACCCGCGCCCTTGCCCGCTAAGTTACTCTTTTCCTCCCACCATACCCCCCCTGCTTGAGGGTCGTCAACACAGATGGTTCGTAAGAAGCTTGGTCGAGGCCGGAAAAATCGCTGCCGGTTCTGCACGAACGAGGGTTGCCCGCGTCCGGCCTTCGTGGACTACAAGGACGTGCCGACGCTGAAGAAGCTCTGCACCAGCCAGGGCAAGCTCTTCAGCCGCAAGCGCTCCGGAAACTGCGCTGCCTTCCAGCGTGCCGTGAAGGACGCGGTCAAGCGAGCTCGCTTCATGGCGCTCCTGCCGTACGTCGGCGAGTAATCGAAACAACCACACGCAGGGGGAACCGGGCCTCAACCATGGGCCCCGTTCCCCCTGTGTGCGTTTCCTGGCTGGCTTATTTCTCGTCGATTTCAGCCAGGGCCTTGAACGGTGTCCCCTCCACATACTCGAGGAAGGCGCCGCCCCCGGTCGAAACGTGGGTCATCTTGTCCGCCAGGCCAAACTCCTCCACGGCCTCGGCGGTTTCTCCACCTCCCACCACCGTGGTTCCCTTGCTGGCCGCGAGCGTCTCGGCGATGGTGCGCGTCCCCTTGCTGAAGGGTTCGTCCTCGAACTTGCCCATGGGGCCATTCCACACCACCGTGGCCGCCTTGCCGATCTCCTCCTGGTACAGCGCGATCGTTTTGGGACCGATGTCTACCCCGGCGTAGCCTTCCGGAATGTCGCCCTCCACGACCTTCGCCGTGCCAGGCGCCTTGATGTCTGTGACCACCAGGTGATCGATCGGCAGGACAATCTTTCCCTTGCCCAGTTCCAGGATCTCCTGGGCCAGCTGCAGGGGAGTCTTGGCCCCATCCTTGGCCTTGGTTTCGCAGAAGGAGGTGCCAATCGAGCGGCCCTGCGCCTTCATGAACAGGTACGACATGGCCCCGCCGATCAGCACCTTGTCCACTCGGCCCAGCAAGCTCTTGATGAAGCCGATCTTGTCGGACACCTTGGCTCCGCCCAGCAGACCGAGCATGGGACGACCCGGGCTGGACAGCAGCTTGTCGAGAATGTCCAGTTCCTTGGCCACCAGCAGTCCCACCACCCGCGGCTTGCCCCGTGCGGCCACCGGCACAGCCAGCATGGAGGCATCGGTGCGATGGCAGGTGCCGAAGGCATCGTTGACGTATACATCCGCCAGCGAGGCCAGATCGCGGGCGAAGGTCGAATCCTTGCTCTTCTCACCAGGATGGAAGCGAAGGTTCTCCAGCAGCAGCACTTCCCCAGGCTGGAGTTTGCCAGCCGCCTCGGCGACACTGGCACCCACCACCTCGGAGGCCTTCACCACCTTGCGGCCCAGTAGTTGTTCGAAGCGCTCCGCCACGCGACCCATGGCGAGGCGGGCGTTCTTTTGCCGAAACTCTGCCGTGCCGGCCTCGCCCTCGGGTTGTCCCAGGTGACTCATGACCACCAGGGCCGCGCCCTTGTCCAGCAGGTGCTTCAATGTTGGCAGGGCACCCAGGATGCGGCGGTCATTGCTCACGTGCCCCGCCTCGTCCAGCGGGACGTTGAAGTCCACCCGCACGAGGACCTTTTTCCCCTGCAGGCTTCCGAGATCATGCACAGTTTTCTTGGCCATCTTGATTCTCGTGGATGCAAAGGGCCGCGTCGCCAGGATGAACCGGGGGACGCGGCCAGGGTTGTGAAACTCGTGATCAGGCCTTGCTCACCATGTACTTCAACAGGTCCACACAGCGGTTGGAATAACCCCACTCGTTGTCGTACCAGCTGACGAGCTTGAAGAACTTGGAGTTCAGCTCGATGCCGCTGCCCGCATCAAAGATGCTCGACGAAGCGTCGTGGATGAAGTCGCTGGATACCACCTCATCCGCCGTGTAGGCCAGGATGCCCTTGAGGTAAGTTTCGCTGGCCTTCTTCATCGCCGCGCAGATTTCTTTGTAGCTGGTCTCCTTGGTGGTCTTGATCGTCAGATCGACGACCGACACCGTGGGAGTCGGCACGCGGAAGGCCATGCCGGTCAGCTTGCCCTTCACCTCAGGGCACACCAGCGACACCGCCTTGGCGGCACCCGTGGTCGAGGGAATGATGTTGACCGCGGCAGCCCGTCCGCCCTTCCAGTCCTTGCGCGAGGGACCGTCCACTGTCTTCTGCGTCGCGGTGTAGCTGTGCACCGTCGTCATCAGACCTTCATCGATGCCGAAGCCTTCCTTGAGCAGCACGTAGACGACCGGGGCCAGGCAGTTCGTCGTGCAGGAGGCATTGGAAATGACGTGATGCTCGGACGCCTTGTACTTCTCGTGATTGACGCCCATCACGATGGTGATATCTTCGCCCTTGCCCGGAGCGCTGATGATCACTTTCTTGGCGCCGGCGGTGATATGCCCTGCCGCCTTGGCCTTCTCGGTGAACAGACCAGTCGATTCGATCACATACTCCACCCCCAGCTGCTTCCAGGGGATCGCCGTGGGACCTTCCTTCACCGCCAGGCAGGTGATCTTCTTGCCATCCACTACGAGGATATCGTGCTCGGGGTCGACCTTGCTGCCGGTTTTCTCGCTCTCCACCCGCGCCTTTTCGATTGCGGCCGGGGAAGCCTCGCTGGTCACCGTGCTCTTGAAGCGGCCCTGCACGGAGTCGTAGTTGAGCAGGTAGGCCAGGTTATCAGCCGGCACCAGATCGTTCACGGCAACAACATCCAACTCCTTCCCCAGGAGTCCTTGTTCGACCAGTGCCCTGAACACGAGCCGGCCGATTCGCCCAAAGCCATTGATGCCAACCTTCACTGCCATGGACACAAACTCCTTGCAACTACCGGCCTAGCCCATTACTCATGCCCTTCCGTCCCCCAGGACGGGGCGTGCGCCGGGTTCATAGCCGTCCTCCACCTCGGTCGCTACTCATACAGATATGGCTCAAGTGGCAGATGTCGAGTACCAGGCCACCGAGCGACTCCTTCTGACGAGGCGGACAGCATGACTCAAACAGTGCGTGTGGCGGTAACCGGTGCGGCAGGACAGGTGACCTACGGGATGCTGGCCCGCCTGGCATCGGGCGAAGTGTTCGGCCCGGACACCCAGGTCATTCTGCAGCTCCTGGAAATCCCGAAAGATCCTTCCCGGCAGGAACGCCAGGCCATGGATGTGCTGGAAGGCGTGGTGATGGAGCTGGATGATTGCTCCTTCTCGACCCTGAGGGATGTGATCATCACCGACGATCCGATGAAAGCATTTGACGGAGTCAACTGGGCCCTCCTGGTCGGCTCGTTCCCCCGCAAGGCCGGCATGGAACGCAGCGAGCTGCTCGGCATCAACGGCAAGATTTTTGTCGGCCAGGGCAAGGCGCTGGCGGCACGGGCAGCCAGCGACGTGCGCGTGGTGGTGGTGGGCAACCCCTGCAACACCAACTGCCTCGTGGCCTACAACAACGGCCGCGACATTCCCGCCGAGCGCTGGAGCGCTCTGACCCGGCTTGATCACAACCGGGCCCGGACGGCCCTGGCGAAAAAGGCCGGCGTCGCCAATGCCGATGTGACCCGGGTCACTATCTGGGGCAACCACTCCAATACGCAGTATCCCGACTTCACCAACGCCCAGATCCAGGGCAAGCCGGCCACCCAGGTCATCACCGACCGTCCCTGGCTGGAAAACACCTTCGTCCCCATGATCCAGAAGCGCGGGGCTGCCGTCATCGAGAAGCGGGGCACCAGCTCGGCCATGTCTGCGGCCAACGGCACCATTGATCACGTCAAGAGCCTGGTGCGTCCAACCCCGGCCGGCGACTGGGTCAGCATGGCCGTGGTCTCCAAGGGCGAGTATGGCGTGCCGGCTGGCCTGGTGTTCGGCTATCCTTGCACCTGTGACGGCAAGGGCAACTACAAGATCGTGGAAGGTGTGCAGCTAGACGAGTTTGGCAAGGGTAAGTTCAACGTGACGCTGGATGAACTTGTCAAGGAACGCGAGGACGTCAAACACCTCCTCGGCTGAGATGTTCGCAGAAACCAACCGGGGTCGCGAGAAGAATCTTTCTCGCGACCCCATTGTCGTTTTAACTCTCCTGCCATCACCGCATCAGGCTAGATCTCTGTCCTCGAAGAGGATCAACCCGAGGAGGAGAACGATCCCGGTGTAGACGATACCGTAGATGGTCACGCTCCCCACATACTGGGCGAACAGGGCCTGGGGAGGCGGCGCATCGCTAAGCAGCGCCGGATCCATGCTGAACAGTCCCAGATCGGGAAGGATGGTGTTGAACACCCCCGAGACGAACCCCAGCAGCTGCGCCACCGGCCCGGGTTGGGTTTCCTGGGCCCTCCCAGCAATGGAGACCAGCACTGGGGTCAGGTGCGACAGGAAGAATACCACCAGCACCGTGGTGAGATTCACCACCATCGGCACGCGCGTAGCCAGCGCTACTGCCAGCCCCACCAGCACCATCACCTGGGAATAGCACAGCACCAGGCCAGGTAATGTGTCCAGCGAATGAGCCGTCCACTGCCCCACGCCGCGTAAGAAGTCGGTCAAAACACCCGGCAGCGACACCCGTTCGAGCGTGTCGGTCACCCAGCGCGGCGTGGAAACGACGCCGATGCGCACCTGGTTGGTCTCAGTTTCGACTGCGGTCGAGATCGGTTCGAGTTTATCCCACCAGTGCTTGACCACCAGCACACCTTCAAAGCACACCCCAAGGACGCCGAACATGAACAGGGCCGCGAGGATGATGCCGGCATATTTGCCGAGCATGAACTGCCGGCGCGACACCGGTTTGGACATGACGGTGATGGCCGCTCGCCCTTCGATTTCTTCGCTGATGGACAGGCTCGCCGCCAGGCCGCCGAAGATCACCGCGGCCAGCATGATGGTGTCGTAGCCCAACTGCTTCACCATGAGGTAGTCTTCGCCGAAGGTGAAGTAGGGCACGAAGATGGAGATAAACATGGCGAACGCGGCCAGCCCGGTCAGCAGCCAGAACATCGGCTGACGCACTCCCTCGCGGAAGGCTGCCAGAGCCACGGCGCCACCCTTGGGCCAGAGCCACAGGATGACGGCGAAGAACAGGATGAACACATCGAGTGTCAGCTGCATTTGCAGGATGGCGCCATACAACCGTCCTGCCACCTCAAGCGAGCCACGGTCCTTGATGAACGTCGTCACAAAGATCGGCGCCGCGACGCTGACTACCAGGGCGATCACGGCCCATTGCCGTACCCAGGCGCCGAAGCCTTTTTGCTTGAGCTTTTCCCACTCGTCGGGAGTGAAAAACGTGGCGATAGACCAGGGGATGGCCAGCAAGCACTGCAGGAGCATCAGCCCAGTGCCAATCACGATCGAATGCAGTGGAAGGTTCATCGTCGGCCGTTGGATCGAGGAGGGATAAAGACTTTAGTTTCCTGTACGATCCCCGGGGCGAGGTGGTTCGGGGCGATAGCTGGGTTGCATGCCCCAGTACAACTTGTCGTGCAGGGTCCGGTAGTAGCTGCGCCCTGTTACACGGGCTAGTTTGAACGTCACCGGGGCCCTGCGCACCACCACGCGCGACTCCACCGGCAACTCGATGCATTCCTGGCCATCAATCACCAGCATGGCGTTGGTGGCCCGACGAATGCCGATGGTGTATTCCTTGTCGGCGGAATCGACGAGGGGCCGGCTGGTCAACCCATGAGCGCAGATAGGTGTAATGACGAATGCCGCCAGCTCCTGGCTGACAATCGGCCCCCCCGCCGAGAGCGAGTGGGCGGTAGACCCGACAGGAGTGCTGACAATCAGGCCGTCTCCGGAGTAGCGCGCGGCCGGCTCGCCATGAATCACCAGGTCCAGCTCGAGCATGTGAAAAGGAGGGCCAGTGTGGACCGAGAGATCGTTGAGCCCCAGGAAAGGGGGGCGCGTCGTTTCGGTCTCTCCAGGGAGCAGGTAGGTGGCCTCGAACATCAAATGTTCGGTGATGTGATACTCGTCCTGCAGGATGCGCTGCAGGTGTTCCTTGAACTCTTCCGAGGTAAGATCTGCCAGGAAGCCAAGTCGCCCAAGATTGATACCCAGGATCGGACGTTGATGGTAAGCCATCTGCCGGACGGCGCGAAGAATGGCACCGTCGCCTCCCAGAACCAGCGTCAGCTCCGCATCGATGCCATTCAGATCGGATTCCTGAAGCAGGTCCACGTGGACGACGTCGGCATGGTTCCGGAGGTACGGCAGCAGGATCGAGGCTTCTTCCAGCACCCCCGCTCGCTGCGCATTTCCCAGCACCATGATTCGGCGCACCGCTGGCACCTCCGGAAGGATAACGGGCGAGAAGGTTAGCCCCATCTCGCCCGCTACGGCTTTCGTACGCCCTCGCCGCGACGATGACCAGGTAAAATGCTGGCGGCTAGGCCTGGTGGGCGCGAGCCTGGTTGGCGTGAGTCAAACCAGTATCGTCCGCATGACTGCGCCCCAGGGCCCGCCTGGCGGCACTGCACAGGCCCGCAACATCGAGTCCGAGTTCAGCCAGCAGTTCCGCACGCTCGCCATGCTCGACAAAGCGGTCGGGCAACCCCATTCGCACCACCTTGCGTGCATCGAGCCCCGCGGTGTTGGCCATCTCCAGCACGGCGCTTCCAAAGCCGCCTTCCAGGGTACCTTCCTCCACGGTGATGACGGCCGAGGCACCTTCCAGGGCCTTCGACAGCGTCGCCTGATCGAGCGGCTTGGCGAACCGGGCGTTGATCACCCCGACCGACATTCCATCCTCGCGGAGCAACTCGGCTGCTTTCTGACACGTGGTCAGCAGGGTGCCAAAGGCAACGAAGATGACGTCTTCACCCCATTCGATCACTTCCGAGCACCCCAGCTCGATCGGTGCACGGGGGCGCTCCACAGTTTCGAGATTGGCTTTCGGATAGCGGATGGAGACGGGGCCCGCATGATTCAGCGCGAACTGAAGCATTGGCGCCACGTCCTGCTCGTCACCCGGCGCCATCACCACGAAATTCGGGAACAACCGGGTGTAGGGGACATCGAAGACGCCGTGGTGCGTCGGTCCGTCCGGCCCCGTGAGGCCAGCCCGATCCAGCGTGAAGGTGACCGGCAAATTCTGCAGGGCGACTTCCTGAAACATCTGATCGAAGGAGCGCTGCAGGAAGGTGGAGTAGATGTCCACGATGGGCCGACCGCCCGTCTTGGCTAGACCACCTGCGAAGGCCACGGCATGCGATTCACAGATGCCCACGTCGAAGAAACGATCCGGGAAGTCGGAGCGCACCTTCTCGAGCTTGTTCCCCTGGCACATGGCCGCCGTGATGACTGAAACGCGCGGATCGTCCCGCATGGCGGAATAAATCGCCGCCGACATGGCATCGGTGTAGGCCTTCGCTCCACCGCGGCGCAGCGAAAGAATCGTTCGGCGCGGCCCAACCTTCTCGATGACCGGGGGCGTATGGTAGGTCACCGGATCCTGGCACGCCTGGGGAACACCCTGCCCCTTCTTCGTCAACACGTGTAGCAGCACAGGCCCCTTCTGGTGCTTCACGTCGCGGAGCCAGCGCCGGAGCGTCGGCAGGTCGTGGCCATCCACCGGTCCAATATACTTGAAGCCCATCTCCTCGAAGAGCATCCCACCGGTGAGCCAGGCCTTGATGCCTTCCTTGAACTGCCCCAGCGCCGACCGTGCCATGCCCCCGACCACGGGAATCGAGTCGAGAAGCTCGGCGAAATGCGTCTTCGAGCCCTGGTAGAAGTCCGTCAGCCGGGCGCGATCCAGATGCTGTGCCAGGGCTCCCACGCGCGGGCAGATCGACATCTCATTGTCGTTGAGGATCACCAGCAGGTTCTTCTTCAGGCCGCCGGCATTATTAAGCGCCTCGAAGACAATACCCGAAGGCAGCGCGCCATCGCCGATGACGGCCACGCTGTGCCGGTCGGTCTGACCCGCCAGGTCGTCTCCGACCTTGAGTCCCAGGGCAGTGGACACACTGCACCCAGCATGGCCGGTGACGAACAGGTCGTAGGGACTCTCCTCGGGGTTGGGATAGCCCATGAGCCCGCCACGGGTGCGGATCGAGTCGAACTGCGCATAGCGTCCCGTGATCAGCTTGTGCGGGTAGATCTGATGGCCGGTATCCCAGATCAATCGATCGCGGCTGAAATCGTAGGTCAAATGCAGAGCCAGACACAGCTCCACCACTCCGAGATTGCTGGCGAAGTGTGCCGGTCGGATGCTGCACACGCGCACGAGTTCGTCGCGCATCTCCTGAGCGAGCTGTTCCAGCTGAGCATCGGACAGCGCGTGCAGATCCTTCGGCGACGCGATACGTGGCAACAAATCGCTCATGGCAGGCCTTCCCTCAGGGTGATGCTCCGGGCTGCTCCCACCCGGATCGATTCAGCGGTCGCGAGTCAACACAAACGAAACCAACTCCTCGAGTCGACGAGCCGCGGGGCTAAATGCACTCAGTGCCGCGGTAGCCTGCTCTCCCAGGTGGGAAGCACGACGACGACTCTCCTCGGTGCCCAGTAGACCCGGATAGGTCAACTTGCCGCGGGCTGCATCCTTGCCGACCTTCTTGCCCACATCTTTAGCGGCTCCTTCCACGTCCAGCAGGTCATCCGTGATCTGAAATGCCAGTCCCAGACAGCGACCATACTCGTCCAGTCGCTCCAGTTCCTCCAGCCGGACACATCCGTCGGGTTCCAGGCCACGAGCCACCCGGGCTCCTAGCCTCAAACAGCTGCGGATCAACGCGCCGGTCTTGCGAGCATGGAGAAACTCAAGATCGGCCAGGGTGCGCTGGACTGCTTCGGGAGATCGTTCCCACGCCAGGTCGTCCATCTGACCGCCCACCATCCCTGCACATCCAACCGCTCGCGCCAGATCCGCGCAACAGGCAGAAGCTGTGGCCGGCGCATACGATTCCGCCAGCACCTGGAAGGCGTACGTCAGCAGGGCATCTCCTGCCAGAATGGCGGTGGCCTCGCTGAACTTCCGATGACAGGTGGGCAGACCGCGCCGCAGGTCGTCGTCGTCCATCGCCGGCAGGTCATCATGGATCAGCGAATACACGTGAACCATTTCCACGGCGCAGGCGGCCGGCCAGGGGTTCACCTCGGCAGGATACGCGGTGTCGCCGTCCAGGGGACCCATGCCGCATGCTTCCCACGCCAGCAGCACCAGCAGTGGACGCAGCCGCTTCCCCGGGGCCAGCAGGCTATAGCGCATCGCGTCCAGCAGCTCATCCGGTAGACCTTCCTGAGCCACCAGGGACGCTTCCAGGTGCGTCTCGATCGTCCGACGCCGGCTTGTGAGAAACTCCTCGAAGGTGGGCTGCATTGCTTCCCAGTTGTACACGGGGATCGTGGGACAACGACCCGCCTGCTTCAGCGAGTGGGGTAAACGATCCCGGATGATACCAACAACCGGGTTTTTGAAGCAACCTGGGTCTTCCCCACCTACCCCTCTCCGCGTAGTCGGCGCGGATTGCCGCTCCGGGCCGTGGCTTCGTGCTTGAACGGCTGCAACGTCGGCTCGCTGTCCTGCTCGGGCTTCGTCAGCACCAGAATCCGTTGCTCCACCACTTCCAGACGCGATCGGCACTGCTGAAGAAGTGCAATCCCTTCCTCGTAGCGTCGGAGTGCCTCGTCGAGGCCAAGCTGGCCATCTTCCAGGTCGTGGACCACCTGCTCGAGTTGCTCCAGTGCTGATTCAAACGAAACTGGGTCCGGGGTGGGTGTGGTCATGGTTCCTCCTTCCTGTCCGGGTCAGGCATCTCCTACCCGGGGCAGTGATTTGCTATTCTCCGACCGCCGAATGCCGTCCACCCGGCTCACCAGCGAACCGTCCGGTAGCTCGGTCACGATCCACGTGCCAGGCTCCACGTCCTGAATCGAGCGGACCAGGCCGAGGTTCTCCTGCCGGCGCGTGACGCTAAATCCGCGCGTCAACACCTTCAACGGGCTCAAACTTTCCAGTCGATCGATCAGAGTCTGAAACCGCGTCGTCGCCCGCTCAACTCGGCGATGGAACGCGCGCTGCCCGCGTTCCGCCAGATCCTCGACCAGCCGCTGTCGCTCCTGCACCATGTCGAGAGGACGGCGGAAACAGGGTCGATCCAGCAGAAACATCAGGCGTTCGCGCGCCTGGGCCGCCAGTTTCCCCAGCAGAGTGGTCATCCGGCCGCGCTGCACCTCCAGCGTCTGTAGCACCTGATCCCGATGAGGCACCAGGCGCTCGGCGGCCTCGCTGGGCGTCAACGCACGCTGATCGGCCACCAGGTCGGCAATGGTCAAATCGTCCTCGTGACCGATGCCGGTCAGCACCGGGATGGACGACCGAAAGATGGCACTGGCCACGATCTCCTCGTTGAACGGCCAGAGATCCTCCAGGCTGCCTCCCCCCCGAACCAGGACCAGCACATCCACCGGGGTTGCACTTTCCGGACCATTGCGCAGGTTGAGTTCATCGACGGCGGCGGCGATCTCTCCGGCAGCCTCGTCACCCTGCACGCGCACCGGGTACACCCACACCTCGACAGCCGGCCAGCGCCGGGCCAGCACTTCCAGCACATCCCGCACTGCCGACCCCGTCGGGCTGGTCACCAGGCAAACCCGGGTCGGAATGGCCGGCAACTTCTTCTTCCGGGCCGGCTCGAAGTAACCGCGAGAGAACAGCTTCTCCTTGCGCTGACGAAAGGCCAGTTCCAGAGCCCCGATGCCGCGCGGCTGAATCTCCTCGACGGCTAACTGATACTCGCCTCGCTGCGCATAGAGCATCAGCCGCCCCCGGGCGACCACCTGCATGCCGTTGGCTAACTCGTAGCGCAGACGCATGGCCACGCCGCGATAGACCACCGTGCGCAGGACCGCATTCTGGTCTTTCAGCGTCAGGTACACATGCCCCGAGGCCGGCCGCGCCAGGTTAGAAACTTCTCCTTCCACGCGCACGTCGGCGAGGTTGGGTTCGAGAAGCTCTTTGATGACCGTGGTCAACTCGCTGATCGACAGAACCCGTTCGTGGGATGCTACGTCCATGGATATCCACGAGTGTCATGGGATGGGGAATGCCTGTACAGGCTACCCGGAGTCTCCCCGGACGACAAGACGGTTTTCTGGCCTCTCAGCAACCAGCGCCAACGCTTCCTTCCCACCGATATTTCCCGTTTGCTGACGGTGTCTCCCAGGCCAGTGATCGGCAGCCAGCGCCACCGCTCCGTTCTTTCCCGTTTGCTGACGGTGTCTCTCATCGCGGCATGTCTCACCGTTCTTTTCCGTTTGCTGACGGTGTCGCTCAAGCCCATCGATGACTCAGACTGCCACCTCACGGTTCTTCTCCGTTTGCTGAAGGTGGCACTCATCGCCCCATGCGCCACCGTTACTCCTCGTTTGCTGACGGTGTCGCTCATAAGCCGATCGCTCCCAGGAACCAACGGCGCAAGGCCACTCCGACAGGCTGCGCGCCATCCCGTAGGTTAACCGTTTCTAGCCCATCGCCCGAGAGCAGTATCGCTGTCTTTGAACTCGTTTCCCCGCGAGCATCCACTACACGGAGGCACACTCCAGGTGGAAGGTCTGGGCCACAGCGGGGTTGGTCACTTGACCGCGATGGACGTTTACCCCCAGCTTCAGCGCGGCATTGTCGGCAATCGCCTGGGCGAACCCCTTGCGGGCTAGCTGCAACACGTAGGGTAGGGTGACGTTCGTCAGAGCGTAGGTGCTGGTGCGGCCGACGGCACCGGGCATGTTGGTCACGCAGTAATGGACTACCTCATCCACGATGTAGGTAGGCTGACCGTGCGTCGTGGGCCGCGAGGTTTCGATGCACCCTCCCTGGTCGATGGCCACGTCGATGATGACCGAGCGAGGCGGCATCTTGCATAGATCCTCGCGCCGGACCAGGTGAGGCGCCCGGGCCCCAGGAATGAGCACCGCCCCGATGAGCAGATCGGCTCGACGGATACTATCCAGGATGTTGTGCCGATCACTGTACAACGTGGTCACGTTGGGAAGCATCACATCATCGAGATAGCGGAGCCGGTCGAGATTGACATCGAGGATGGTGACATTGGCATTGAGACCAGCAGCGACCTTGGCCGCGTTGGCTCCTACCACACCCCCTCCCAGGATGACCACGTTGGCCGGCAGCACACCCGGCACCCCGCCCAGCAGAATGCCGCGCCCCTCGAAGGGACGTTCGAGGTACTTCGCCCCCTGCTGAATACTCATGCGGCCGGCCACCTCGCTCATGGGGGTGAGCAGCGGCAGCTGGCCTCGGGCATCCTTAATGGTTTCATAAGCAATGGCCGTGATTCCCGAGGCCATCACCGCGCGCGTCAGCTGCTCGTCGGCTGCGAAATGAAAGTAGGTGAAGACCAGCTGGCCCGGCTGCAGCTGTGGCCACTCGGCCGGCAGCGGCTCCTTCACCTTGACCACCAGGTCGGCCTGCTTCCACACCTCTTCCGGCTGGGCAACGATTTCCGCCCCGTGCTCGCGGTAACGCTCGTCGCTGATGCCCGACCCCTGCCCTGCGCCGGTCTGAATGAGTACCTTGTGCCCCGCCTGCGTAAGTTCCTCCACTCCCACCGGCGTCAGGGCCACCCGGGATTCATGGGTCTTGATTTCGCGGGGCACTCCCACCACACACCGACTCGATCCTGAGACTGGAAATGCCATGACGCCTCGTGAAAAAGATGGACAGGGCGACCGCTGCTATTCTGAGTCGCCCCGCGAAAGATGGCAATACTCACCCTGGTCCCGAGCTTTGCCTCTTGGAGCCAGCCCCGGAACCTGGCAGAATGACGCTATCATGTCTATGGCTGCTGGCAGAATCTCACCAGAGTCGAAGAGCGAGCATCATCCACCATGCCATCTCGCGTGATTTGCTTCCTGATCGTCGTCTCCTGGCTCGGCTTCAACGGGTGGCTGTTCTTCCACGATCTGCTCCCCCGCCTGATGCCGGGACAGCCGCCCCCCTACACTATCGACCTGGTTGAGGAGACGCGCACGCGTCGTCCCCATATCGACTGGGTGGTGACCTATCGCGATCGCCGGGCCTTTCGCACCCGCACCCATGTCGATCATCCAGAGCACGACGTCTTCGAGTTGCAGGCCGAGTTCAAGCCCTACGACGCTGCCACACCTCCCATCCAGGGAATTCAGATTGAGCGCCTCAACAGCTCCTACCGCGTCAACACCAGCGGCGACCTGCTCGGACTCTCGGTCGTCATCGTCGGCAGGCCAAACCTGGGAGATCTCCTCCGCAACCTGACCCAGGAGTTCACCGTCGGAATCGAAGGCGTGGTGGAACGCAACGCGATGACTCCCCATCTGCGCCTGGAAATGGGCCCCCGCACCATCGAGCGCGATCTGCCCACGGTGCAGATTCCCGCCGGGGCATCCGTCCTCCTGCCGTTGCATCCGGTCAATCGCATCACCGGACTCGCCCCCGGCCAGCAGTGGACCCTGCGCCTGTTCGACCCGCTGCTGGCCTCGCTCAGTCTGCTCCAGGGCAACGAAACCGAGCTGCGCACGGTGCGAGCCAGCGTGCGACGGGAACCGGAGCTGTTCACCTGGGGCAAACGCAGGGAAGTGCCCTGCCATGTGATCGACTACGTGGGTGACGATTTCCGGGGTTCCACCTGGGTCGGCACCGAGCGCGGCCAGGTCCTTCGTCAGGACGTCCTCTTCGATAATCAACCCCTGATCATGTATCGAGATTGAGTCCTCCATGATCTCCTTCGACCACGTCACCAAGGCGTACGGCACCAAGACCGCGGTGCAGGACCTGTGCCTGGACATCCAGGCGGGCGAGTTGTTCGCCTTCCTGGGACCCAACGGGGCCGGCAAAACGACCACCATCAAGATGATGTGCGGTCTGCTGTACCCCACCTCCGGCTCGGTCCGGCTGGGCGGCTACGACATGCGCACCGAGGGCGAGAAAGCTCGGCCCCTGCTCAGCTATGTGCCCGATCAGCCCTACCTCTACGAGAAACTCACGGGCCGCGAGTTCCTCCAGTTCATCGCCGACATGTATGGGCTGCCTCCCTCTCACGGCCAGGAACGCATCGCCACGGTGATCCAGCAGTTTGCCCTGGAGCCGTTCGTTGATGACCTGACCGAGCGCTACTCGCACGGTATGCGGCAACGCACCGTCTTTGCCTCGGCCCTGGTGCACGAGCCAAAGGTGCTCATCGTGGACGAACCCACCGTCGGACTCGACCCCTACAGTGTGCGGCAGCTGAAGGACCTGCTCCGCAAGCAGGCCGACCAGGGCACCACCGTCTTTCTCTCGTCCCACTCGCTGGACGTCGTCGAGGAGCTGGCCGACCGTATGGCCATCATCAACAATGGTCGATTGATCTCCTGCGGCACCCTCGAAGCGCTGCAAAACCAGGCCGCCGTCGATGGCTCCCTGGAAAAGGTGTTTCTCACCCTCACCCGTCCCGACGATGCTGCCACGCTGGGGAGCATGCCATGAACATCCCAGTGGAAACTCGAGGGGTGTCACCCCATGCTCCGGTCGATGAAGTGCGTCTGTTTCAGCGCCTGCGCCTGGCCCTGCTGCGGAACAGCTGGAAGCAGATGCGCACGCATTCCCTGGTTCGCCCGCTGACCATCCTGGCCAGCAGCCTCATCGTCGTGGTGTTCGTGTTTCTCCTGAGCTTCGGCGGCTTCCGTTTCTTCATCGAAGTGATGCAGATGCCGGCGCATGGCCTCATTATCGAGCTGCTGGTCGGTTTGCTGTTCTTCTCCCTAGGCGTCCTGCTCATTTTCTCTGGCGGCCTGATCCTCCACGGCAGCCTGTTCAGCGCCGCCGAAACTGCCTTTCTCCTCTCCAAACCTGTCTCCGCCGATCAGGTCTTCGCATACAAGTTCCAGGGCGCGGTGGCCTTCAGCTCGTGGGCCTTTCTGCTGCTGGGCGGTCCGCTCCTGATCGCCTACGGCATCGTGGCCGGCTGTCCCTGGTATTTCTACGCCTCGTTGCCGCTGTTCTTCCTTGGATTCGTCCTGCTGCCCGGCTCACTCGGTGCCATCCTCTGCTTTCTCATGGTGAATTATGTCCCCCGCCAGCGCAAGCAGCTGCTGGCCCTGCTCGTGGCGGCAATCACCCTGATTCTGGGCTGGTGGATCTACCGAACCGCCGTGGAGAACCGAAGCCTGTCGCTGTCCCCCGAACCGATGAGCGAGGCGGCCACACAGCTTCTCAGCCGCATCTCCTTTGCGCGTAGCCTGTGGATGCCGTCCGGGTGGGTCGC
Organism: Gemmataceae bacterium; assembly: GCA_046350255.1. GTDB lineage: Bacteria > Planctomycetota > Planctomycetia > Gemmatales > Gemmataceae > CALDUY01. The sequence continues at coordinate 365,309 of JAXMAV010000005.1, read as the reverse complement.
TCGCGGAGTGATGGCCGCAGCCCGCGGCGATCTGCCGGGCATGGGGTACTACCTGGCACTGGTCTGGACCAACGGATTGATGCTTTACCTGGTCGCGGCCGGGTGCGCCCGCTTCCTCTACCGGCGAGGCTTCAATCGCATTTCCACTGGAGGCGACCTGCGACGCAAGCATGGAGGCGTGTGGATGGATCGCCTCCTGGCCGCCTGCCTACCGTTTGTCCCGTTCAGCACCCGCTTGCTCATCGTCAAGGATTTCCGCACCTTCCGCCGCGACCCGCAACAGTTCGGCCAAGTCGTCCTCTACACGCTCATCCTGGTGCTTTACTTCACCAACATCAAGCGGATGTTCGTCCGCGACATCGAGTGGCCCTACCAGAATGGCATCAGCCTGCTGAACTTCTCCTCCATCGCACTCTTTCTCTGCGCCTACACAGGACGCTTCATCTACCCCCTGCTAAGTCTGGAAGGCCGCAAGTTCTGGATCCTGGGGTTGCTTCCACTCGAGCGCGATCAGCTGCTCTGGGGCAAGTTTGCCTTCTCCCTGGCGGGCAGCGTGCTCATCTCCATGGCCATGGTGGTGCTCAGCGATTTGATGCTGGCGATGCCTCTATCGGTGATGGCTGTCCACCTGCTCACCATGCTGGTCCTGGCCGCCGGTCTCAGTGCGCTTTCCGTGGGCATCGGCGCGCTGATGCCCAACTTTCGTGAGTCCGACCCCAGCAAGATCGCCGTGGGGTTCGGCGGCACGCTCAACCTCGTGGTGTGCCTTGGCTATCTGGTGGTTATCATCGGGCTGATGGCCGGCCCCTGGCACGTGTTTCACGCCACGGTGCAATCGCCCGACGACATGCGCTCCGCCTACTTCCTTCCGGCCGTCTGCTTTGGCTTGCTCGCTGGCCTGGTCCTCGGACTGGCCACTGTCTTCATCGTCCTTCGCATGGGGATCGAATCGCTACGCCGGCTTGAGTTTTGAGACCGCCACCTGCGTGAGCATCTCCGCGGCCCGGTCCACCTCTTCCTCCGTGGAAAAGCGACCCAGGGTGAGCCGCACCGCGCCCTTGCCCATCTCGGGTGGAATCCCCATCGCGCAAAGCACCGGCGATTGACTGACCTTGCCTTCGTGACAGGCCGACCCTGTGGACGCAGCCAGGCCTGGCACCTGTTGCAACAACTCCGACCCGACCCAGCCAATGAAAGAGGCATTGAGCGTGTTGGGCAGCCGGTGGTCGGGATGCCCATTCAGTTGAATCCGCTCCCCCAGCCGATCGCGTAACCGATTCCACAGGTGATCCCGCAGTGTCCGAAGCCGGCTGGTCGCACCAGGCAGCGACTGGCGCGCGAGCGCACACGCCTTGCCCAGCCCGACGATGTAAGGCACGTTCTCCGTCCCTGCTCGCCGACCTCCTTCGTGCCCTGCTCCATGCATGAACTTCTCCAGTACCACACCTCGCCGAATGTATAGCGCCCCGACTCCTTTCGGCGCATACAACTTGTGCCCGGCGATGGTCAGCAGGTCCACGCCCAGCTCCTCCACCTGGACCGCCACCTTGCCCAGGGACTGCGCCGCATCCGTGTGCAGAAGGATGTTGCGCTCCCGCGTGATCCGGCTGATGGCCTGGATGGGCTGCAGCGTGCCCACCTCGTTGTTCGCATGCATGATGCTCACCAGCACGGTCCGCGGAGTCAACGCCCGGCGCACCGCGTCAGGATCCACCAGGCCTTTCCCATCGACCGGCACCACCGTGACTGAGCAACCCAGCTTCCGGAGAAACTCCAGTGGCTCGCTGGTGGCCGGGTGCTCGAAGGCACTGGTTACCAGGTGAGGCAACCGGTGCCCAAACCACTGCCCCAGCCAGCCACGCAGGCCCCTGGTGATCCGCCCGAAGGCTGCCCCCTTGATGGCATGATTGGAAGCCTCGGTCCCTCCCGAGGTGAACACCACTTCTTCGGGTCTCGCGCCCGATCAGCCCCGCCACCTCGGCCCGGGCCTGTCCACCGCTTCATGTGCTCGGATGCCCGCGCATGGGTACTGGAGGGTTCCCAAAATGGGACCGCAGGAAGGGGAGCATTGCCTCCGTCACACCGGGGTCAATGGGTGTCGTGGCGTTGTAATCGAGGTAGATGGGATCCATGCTGATGAATCTACAGGCAGGGTCGGAAATAGATAGGGGGTAGCCAGTTGGCTACCCCCCACCTCTCAAGGAGAGGCTCCTCTCGCCAGAGGAGTCCAGGAAGCGAACACGAATGAAAAAATCGGCGAGGCAAGCCCCTTCCTTCATCTGTTATTCTAGCCTCGATCGTGGAGGCGGAAAATGGCAAATGAGCATTTTTCCTCCGCTCCGCCAGCCTCGTACCGGACCTTCACACCGACTGTGACCTACACTTCCTCGGTGAACCTCTAGCTCTGGTCGAGGACGGTAGCGCGTGGAACCAATCCTCATGCTGCAGGATCTCGTCGTACGCTACGGCGACTTCCTCGCGGTCGATCATCTGACCCTCGGGCTATACCCCGGGGAATTGTTCGGCCTGCTCGGCCCCAATGGCGCTGGCAAATCTAGCACGTTGCGCGTGCTTATCGGCCAGCGTCATCCCAGCGCCGGCAGTGTCACCGTGGCCGGGCGCGATCTCGTCCGCGAGTGGCAGGCCATCAAGTCCCTTTTTGGCTACGTCCCGGATCGCGAAAATCACTTCGACGAGTTCACCGGCAGCCAGAACCTCGCCTTCTTCGCCGAGCTCTACCAGGTCGATCCCCGACGCATTGACGAATGCCTGGCCCAGGTCGAACTCAGCGAGGCCGGCCATCTGCTGGTCCGGGCCTACTCGTTAGGCATGCGCCGCAAGCTCCTGCTGGCCAGGGCCCTGCTTCACCGACCGCGGCTTCTCTACCTCGACGAGCCGACCGCCAATCTCGACATTCATTCCTGCGAGGTGGTCCATCGCATCCTGCGCGAATTGGTGAAGGCCGGCACCACCGTGCTGATTACCACCCACAACATGAAGGAAGTCGAGCAAATCTGCGACCGCGTGGCCATCCTCTGCAAGGGCAGGCTGGTGGCGCTCGATTCGCCCCTGGCCCTGCGCCAGCAACACACCGAACGCCGGGTCGATGTGATCCTGGGCAGCGGCGAGCGCCTCACGTTCGATCTCGATAGCCAGCAGCAACGCGAGCAACTCGGCTCTCAGATTCAAAGCGGCCAGGTGGCCAGCCTGCAAACCCGCGAGTTCGATTTCCACGAAGCGTTTCTCAAGCTGACCGGCAACGCCTTCGAGTAACCCCCTGGAGGTTCGAGCCGTGCGCGGCTACATCCTGAAAGCGCTGGTGAAAAAGGAGTGGCAACGCCACCTTGCCAACCGTGGCGGCCTGGCCATGATCCTCCTGTTGCTCGTCGCCTCGGTGCTGCTCTCAGTCTTCAGTAACCGCAGCACCAACCAGGTCGGCTTGCTCCCCGGGGTACAGATCTGCTACGTCGATTATGCAGCACCTTCACCCCTTATCGATCATCTGAAAACCCACATCCCCGACGAACTGCAGAGCAGCCTTCGCTTCCGCTCCTTCAACCAGGTGCCTCGCGATGCCCAGGGGGTCCTCTACTACCCGCAGAACACTGGAGCGATCCAGCTACGGCCGGCCCAGAGGCCTGGCTTCAGCGGAACGGTCTGGTTTTGGTTCCCCGGCGCCAACCGCGGCGCCCTGGCCCCCTACGAGGTCTGGTTCTGGAAGGAAACCCTCCGGTTCGTGCAACAACAGCCCACCCCCACCAGAGATGATTCTCCCCCCTCGCTGGGACTCGGCCTCCTGGAAGAGCAGGGATTTTCTCTGCAGGGCGGCCTTGATCCACGCAGTGGGCTGGCGACCTCCCTGGTCCTGTTCGGCGTGTTCTTCCTCTGTATCTATCTGCTCCCTTCCATGACCTGCGAAGAACACGAACGAGGTGTGCTACTGGCCCAGGCTCTGTCGCCAGCCACCTCGGCGGAACTCATCGGCGCTCGCTTTCTCTTTTACCCCTTGCTCGCTCTGCTACTCGCCGCGATCCTCGCCGGCATCTACGAACCACGTGTGTTGCTTCATCCCTTTTTCTGGTGCTCCCTGGTGGTTTGCGTGGTGGGGTCGGTGGGCATCGGCATGACGATTGCCAGTCTGGCCCAAACGCAGCGCGCCGCCAGCATGGGTGCCATGTGCTACCTCTTGGGGGTCTCACTCCTGCTCATGATCTGTCAGCAGAATAACCTCTCGGCGTTGTCCTACCTCGCGTTCGAGTACCATGGCCCCCGGCTCATTCATGCAGCCCTTGTCGGGCATATTCACTGGTACCACTGGGGGAACCTGCTTGGCGCCACCATCCTCTCCCTGATCTGGGTGGGCGTGGCTATCCGGTTATTTCGCACGCGCGGTTGGCAATGATTGTGCGGACGAGGAACTCCTGGCCGACTTTACCTCCCTGAAATGGAGATTCTTCCCGACCGCGCTCGCATCTCCATTTGCCTCTCCCTCTTCCGGGCTTTACTATTTTTTGCACTTACTCTCCACCGAGAGGACGGAACAGGAACAGACAGGGGGATGAGGCAATGTATAGTGTCGTTCTCATGGCGGCGCTGACCGCGACTGAATCAGCTCCCGCCCACGGGGGACATAAGATTCCCTACGGCGTTTGCTACGGCCCGTGCTACGGAGCCTGCTACACCGGTTACCAGGGCCCCATCCACGCCCATGGCGGCTGGGGGATGCCCTACGGTGGCTACTGGTCGGGATACGCCTGCTGGGGTGGTTGTGGCGGTTACGCCAGCCCCGCCTACGGCATGCCGTTGCCCCCGGTGATGCTACCCTCCACTTACTCTGCGCCCGACACCAAGACCGACACCAAGGACAAGCCTCGTCCGGGGATCAAGGACAAAACGGACGATGATGATCCGGATGAGAAGAGCATGAAGAAGAAGGACAAGGACAAGGACGACGACCTCGACCCAGAGAAGTCTCAGGTCCGCGCCCGGGTCACCTTTGAGCTGCCCGCCGACGCCCAGCTTTTCGTCGACGACGTGAAGATCGACAATATCGGCGAGCGCAAGTCGTTCCGTACCCCGCCGCTGAAGAAGGGCGAGCAGTACTTTTACGAACTCCGCGCCGAGGTGGTCCGCGACGGCAAGAAGATCGTCGAAAACCGCAAGATCACCATCACGGCTGGGCAGGACATCAAGGCCGATTTCCGCCTGATGCGAGATAACACCGGGGTCGCCAACGCCACGGCTCGCTGATTGTCAGCTATCATTGCAACCCCTCGCGGAGCACTACTTCGCGAGGGGTTGTTCGTTTATTGTTCAGGCCTGCGGCCGCGCTACCATCTGGATTGCATCGACCGGACACACCAAGACGCAGAGCGCACAGGCGATGCAGTGCTGCGGCCGGGCGAGCACCGGGCGATCTCGATGCAGTTCGAGACAGTCCACCGGACAGGCAGCGACGCAAGCGGCCTCGCCTCGACACAAACGCTCGTCTACTTGTGGTATCTCGATCATCGTGTAATGTTCAGGTGAGCGTCCACCAGGTCGATCAGGTGGTCCCGGGCCTGCCTCGGCGATAACAGGAAACTGGCACCCAGCTGCCACCCCAGCGAATACAACCGCGGATGGGCTTGATCCACCACCAGGATCGAGCAAGCAGCAGGCGCCTCCAGCGAAACCCGCTCCAGCAGCGACAACTCGCGCTCCAGATCCCGTCCGCAACGAATCACCACCACACTGGGGTTGTCGGTCTCTAACAAGGACAGCACCGACTCGGCCCGGTGCGGCTCGCGCAGGGGCCAGCCTCGCAACGTGGATAACGGCGCCAGTTGCGCTGCCAACCTCCCATCAGATTCAAACACGATCAGTTGTGGATAACGCATGGTCAGTCGGTCTCGTCCGGACCTTCCTCCATGCCGAGCGCCTCCAGGCGCCGGAGCAGCCGCGAGCGATGCAGGCCCAGCAGCTCGGCAGCACGGCTACGGTTCCCTCGGGCTCGATCCAGCGCCAGCTGCACCAGCCGGCGCTCCACCTGTTGCAGGACATCTTCGAGAATCAGCGAGGGAGGTGCCGGACGGGCTGGATCCTGGTCGATGCGCCAGGCATCGCGGATGCGCCGTGGCAACTCGGGAAGATCGATCTGTTCCGGAGTTCGCCGGCGAACTGCGCGAAGCACCTCGCGCAGCTCGGCCAGGTTCTCCGGCCAGGTGTACACCTGCAGCGCAGCAACTGCCTCGGGCGTGATGCGCGGCTGGGGACTGGCTCCTCCGATTATGCGACAAATCAGATCGGGAATGTCATCGCGGCGATGACGCAGCGGCGGCACATCGATGCGCAGCGTCGCCATGCGCCAGGCCAGGTCTGGCAGCAGCCGACCAGCGGCCACCTCCGCCTCGGGTGTGGTTCGACTTCCAACCAGAAGGCGCGGGACCGGATGCCTCGGTTCCTGGCTTACCAGCCACTGGACCAGCCGATACTGCAGATCGCGAGGGAGATAGGAAGGCTCGATCAGGTACAGACTCCCGGGCCCCCGCAAGAGGGTCGGCTCGTCCCCATCGAAACTGTCGAACAGCAGGCTGAGCAACAGTCCCGGCGGGGTTTTGCGACAGTCCAGTGTCGCCAAGGGACGTTCGCGTGCGGCGCTTCCCTGATGGATGATCCGGGCCAGCGTTTTCTTGCCAGTGCCAGCCTCGCCGACCAGGAGCACGGGCACTTGCACCTCGGCGGCTAGCCGGGCCTGCTGCCGGATCCGCTGCATCCCGGAATGCTGGCTGGCCAGCAGGTCAAAACCAAAGCGGGTTCGATACTGCGTGCCGAGGTTTTCGAGACGCTCCGGTAAACTCTGGCCGGGATCGAGCGACTCGATAGCCTGCGGAAGCACCTTGCCCACAATCAACACCCCGGTAGCGTGGCCCGTCAGTTGCAGCGGGAAGAACTCGATGTCCCACCAGCTACGAAGAGCCCCAGGAGTGTTGCGCGGATGATGGATCCTTCGGACACGGGCGAACTGACCACGCACCGCGTCCGCTGGCGCGGTCAGCAAGTGGGCCAGCAGGTCGTCATCCGTGGCCTCGGGCCCCGGGGAGCGAGGATGACGGCACACCAGTCCCCTGACTTGATCCAGCGATATCCCGGTGCGGGCTTCCCAGGCCTGGTTGACGTAGAGCAGGCGATGGCGTCGATCGAGGACAAACACGGGATCCCGGGCCCGGTGCAACAGCACCTCCCAGCGAAGGCCGCGCTTCGGTTCTCGGTCGCTCATGCCAGGTAGAATCCCAGGCCTGTTAGAACCGATTGACCAGGTAGAGCACCACGCCGATGCTCAGCAAGAAGGTCACCAGGCGAAACCCCCAGCGCACCGCTTCCCAGAGGATGGACGACCAGCTTTCGTAACGCGTGGCGCTGTACACCAGGCTGATCAACACCACCAGAAGCGGCAGGTCAAACAGGTACATTGAACGTGAAGGATCCATCAGCGGGTCACTCCTTGCGCTGTCCGGGGGTGGCCATGGCGCCGAAGGCAGGGCCCGCCACGGCGTCGTAGATGACGAGGATGTTCAGTACCCCGGCAATCACCGTGTACACCCAGGCGAGTTCCAGCCGCTTATCGCCCGCATTGTGAACGGCGTTGATAGCGATGGGGTCCGGCTCCCGCATGAAGTTCCCCAGCACGGGATGGCCGCGTGAAGGCTCGCGCTCTTTCTGCGCCAGCTCCTCGCGTTTCCGATCGACCTCGTCCTGGTCGATCATTTTCCCGGTGGTCAGCTCGCGCCGCAGGCGTGCCGCGTCATCTTCGTAGAAATACTGCACGAGGGCGGGCCAGGCTGCGATGCCCACCCAGAACTGTCCCGCAAACTGTGGCCGGTTGTACAGGTTCTGAAGCAGCGGCGGAAACTGTCTATCGCGCGCCCCTTCCTCGGTGGTGTCGGGCAGATAGACGTTGCCGCTGACGCTGTAGGTCTTCCCATCCAGGGTGATCTCACCCCGACCCAGGTAGAGGCCATAGAAGAAAAGCGTGTAGATGCAGACCAGGAACAACAGGCCCTTCCCAATTCGCCCCTGCATGATCTGACCCAGGCCAGGAACCAGGTAGCTGAGGACCCCGGCCAGGTAGGATGGTGTGTGTATGGTCGTCACTGGCTGCGAAGGCGGACTGGCGGTGGCCATGGATTCCTCACACCGGAAAGGCACCGCGGACGGAGAAGACGCTTCACCCCGTGCGCAGGCTTCGGTATGGTATCACAACCATTCACCGGGTCCAACCGATCCCGTCGGCTGCTGCTAGGGCCAGGGCCGCCACCACTGCCAGCAGGCCGATGGTGCCCAGCACTCCGCGCCCGGTCGGTTCCTTGAACCACTTCCCCACCGGACCCAGCGGTAGCAGGCACACATCAAACGTGGCGTTGAAGAGCACAGCCGGCCAGAGCGCCAGCGGCACCGCAGACTTCCGTGGCGCTTCTACCGCAGGTTTGTTCGGGGCCGGCGCAGGCTCCACGGACGCAGGCGGCATCGCAGGAAAGTTCACAGGTGGCAGGCCACGCGGCGTTTCCGCCGGAGCCAGGGTGGGAAAAACCGGCATCCCTGCCCCTGGATAGGTTGGCGGAGCCGAGGGCCGAGGTGGTTCAGGCATCGGTATCGACCGAGGCATCGCCATCGAGGGCATCGGGGGAACCATGGGCGGGGCCACCGGCGGGGACATGGCCGGGCCAGACATCGCCGGGTATTGCATGGTGGGGCCAGGCATCGGTGACGGCGGAGACACCGGTTCGCGCGTTTGCTCCCACGTGTCTACAAGGGGCTTCCAGGTCTGCGCGGAGGGCTGCCACGACGACCGAAGCGGCACCCAGTCTTCTTCCGTGGGACCGGCATCCATCGCCTGGCCCGGGTACTCCAGCGGACGATAAGCCTGGGGATACACCGGTTCGCCCCGCGAACGGCCAGGTTCCTCCTGGGGCGGACTGCTGTCCGATTCGTGGTAAGGAGGAAACTCCGCAGGACCGCTTCGGGTCTGCTGCATCCGAGGCGGTTCGTGATGCCCTGCAAACGGATACGCCGACGTTTCCGGGATGCGCCGGGGGCTAATCGGCTCCTCGGATTCTCCAGAACCTGCCGTGGTCTCCACCACGGTGTACGATTGCGGATAGACTGGTGGAGTGTAGGGAGCAGCCACGCGAGGCTGAGGCGGCGGACTGGGATACTCGATCCGTGCCGGTCGGGAGGCTACCTCGGGAGGCGGCTCCGGCTCGGTGCGAGACACCGGCAATTCCAGCATGCGCTGCAACAGGGCATCCAGCTCATCGAGCTGCTGCCGGGTTGAATGCCCGGGTGGAACAGGCCGGTGGGACCGGGTTGTCGGAGCGGACATGATAGATTCCCTTCAGTTCAGTCCAGCACCAACAGGCTGGCAGGGCGCGGAGAGATAACCAGGATGTCGGAGAGATTCCACATCAACTCGGAGTTGGCCCCCGGGATCGTCACCTTGCAAGGGCCGGAAGCCCATCACCTGAGCGTGGTCTGTCGCATTCGCCCCGGTGACGCCGTTTGCCTGTTCAACGGCGACGGTCGCGAGTATCCGGCCCGGGTACTCGAGGTAGGCAAGCGAGCAGTCACGCTGGAGGTTCTCTCCATGGCGGAACCCCAGCGCGAGCTGCCGTTCAGCCTCCAGGTGGCCATCCCTCTGCCCCGGGGCGACCGCGCGCAGTTTCTCGTCGAAAAGCTAACCGAGCTGGGTGTCCAGGTGCTGTACGTGCTGACCACCACGCGCTCGGTGGTTCATCCCAGGGAAACCCGGCTGGATAAGCTCGAACGCCAGGTGATCGAGGCCTCCAAACAATGTGGGCGAAACACCCTCATGCGTATTGAAGGTCCCATCGATCTTGCCGACCTAGTGCTGCGCGCAGATCTCCCCCAGATGCGCCTGATCGCCCATCCTGGTACAACCCAGACACACCCGTTTCCCTCAGGCGTGTCCGCAGTGGCCCTGGTGGGTCCTGAAGGTGGATTCACCGAGGACGAGGTGAGCCTAACTCTGGCGCACGGATGGCAACCCATCCCTCTGGGCGCGCGCATTTTGCGCATGGAAACCGCGGCCATGGTCCTGGCAGCGCGACTAGGGGCTACCAGTGCTCCGGAAGCCGCTGCAACGCTTCTTTGAACTCCATCGGCGTTTGGAACCGCTTGCGTGGTTCGCGCTCAATCGATCGGATGAGAAAGTTGGCCGTGGCGTCGTCCAGGTCAGGACGATGTTCGCGCGGGTCCTTCCCCGGGCTGTTCATGTGGCTCAGCAGCGTCTGCATCGACTCCGCCTTGTCCCAGGGCAGGGTATGGCAGAACATCTCGTAGGCCGTCACCCCCAGGGCAAACATATCAACGCGATGGTCGGTCGTGGTCCGCCGGATCAACTCCGGCGCCAGGTAGTTGGGGGTGCCGGTCCGATTGCCCGGCTTGCAGAACTCGGGCCGGTTGGGAATGGTCAGACCGAAGTCGATCAGCTTCACCACATCATCGTTGGTGACCATGATGTTGCGCGGGCAGATGTCGCGGTGCAGATACCCCTGACGATGTAGATATTCGAGCGAATCGGCGATCTGCCCCAGGTAGTTGATCCGGTTGCCTTGCAGTTTCTCGCTGCGCGTTTCCACGAGGAAATTGAGTCCCATTCCCTCGATCAACTCCATGATGAGGTAGTACTCTCCCTCGGTGGTGATGCCGAACTCGTGGGTCTGCACGATGTTCACATGGCGCAGCGTAAGGCAAATGGTGCCTTCCTTGGGTTTGTTTAATCCCAGAAAGCGCGCCTCGAACTTGGCCGTTTTCTCCTTGTCGAGCAGTTTAAGACAGACCACTCGACCCATACTCTTGTCACGGGCGCGCCACACCCGCGACATGCTGCCCTGCCCCGTCCGGTTCAGCAACTCGAATCGTTTCTTGACGTCGATCTTGGGCAGATTGTTCTTGGGTTTGGATCCAAACCACTTTTTGAACGAGGCGAAGAAACTCACGTTGGCCCTCCCCGGACAAACTGACGGGCTCGTTGATACAGTGGCCGGGCGGTCTCCAACCGCCTGGAGGGGTTTACTCCTGCTCGCAATAATCGATGATACGGGCGAGTTCGGTCCGCAGCTCCCGACGTGCAACGATCCGATCGATCAACCCATGCTGCAGGAGAAACTCGCTGGTCTGAAACCCCTTGGGAAGTTCGAGACGAACGGTGTTCCAGATCGTCCGCTTGCCTGCAAACCCGATGAGCGCTCCAGGCTCGGCGAGAATTACATCACCCAGCCCCGCCCAGCTTGCTGCCACTCCACCCATCGTCGGATTGGTCAGGATCGAGATGTACAGTCCGCCAGCCGAATCGTACCGCGCCAGCGCGGCCGAAACCTTGGCCATCTGCATGAGCGACAGAATCCCCTCCTGCATGCGAGCCCCGCCACCAGATCCCGACACGAAGATCAGTGGCAGGTGCAGCCGGATGGCCTCCTCGATGGCGCGGGTCAGCTTTTCGCCCACAACCGACCCCATGCTACCGGCCATGAAGGCAAAGTCAGTCACCCCCAGCACCACGGGCCGGCCTCGAATGAAGCCCTTGCCGACCACGGCCGCGTCGCGCATGCCGGTCTTGGCCTGCTCCGAATCGATGCGCTTGGCGTAGGGGATGCGATCCTTGAATTCGAGCGGATCGGTGGGAGCGAGATCCGTGAACCACTCCTCAAAGCTGTCCTCGTCGAGCAGTTGGCGGATGCGGTCCTTGGCGGGGAGATAAAAATGATAGTCGCATTCCGGGCAAACATTGAAGCGGGCGGCCGACTCCTTGGTGAAGATGGTCGCCTTGCACTGGGGGCACTGTTTCCACAGGCCCTCCGGAACGCCCCGCTTGGGTCGCTCACCCAGTGAAATCGTTCGTCGAACCCCGTTCGGATTCATGCTGATGCGTGTCCTTCGGTTCAGCGTTCACCCTCTTATATCACCTTTCATGCGGAAAATCGTCAAGGGTATTCCCCTACGGTCGCTCAAGGTTGCCCCGATCGCCTAAACCTCCTCCGGCATGTCCACTTTTCCTGGCTCGTTTGGCAGCATCAGCGAATAAAGGGCCGGAACCACTATCAAGGTGGTGATCATTCCGACCACCAGGCCGCCAATCACAGATCTACCCAGCGGGGTATTGGCCTCGCTTCCACGGGCCAGACCCAGCGCCATCGGCATTAGAGCGAAAAATGCTGCCAGGCCAGTCATCACCACAGGAAGCACTCGAATCCGCGCCGCCTCAAGGATGGCCTCGGTGGGGGTTTTGTGCAGATGAAATCGTTGCCCCTGGGCAAAATCGATCAGCAAGACGGTGTTTGATACCACGATGCCGACCATGAAGATTACGCCGAGCAACGATTGAACATTCAGGGCCGACCCGGTGAGGTACAGGGCAAGCACCACCCCAATCAAGCCCACAGGCACGGCCGAGAGAATGATGAGAGGGATGAGCCAGGACCGGAACAGGGCTACCATCAAGAAGTAGACCAGCAGGGAAGCCAGTCCCAGCCCCACTCCCATGCTTCGGAAGGTGTCCTGCATCCGGCTGTACTCCCCAGACAGGGAAATCCGGCAACCAGGGATCACCACTGGCTCCTCGCCAGATGCTGGATCATAGGCCATCCAGGAACCTCGTTCCTGAGCCTGGCCATGGTTAACCATCAGCGCTTCCACCTCATCAGCCACCCGCCCGAGATCTCGGCCATGGACATTCATCGTAAGGTCGATGGTTTGCTGCAAATTGTTGTGAATCAATTCTGCAGGAGCAGTGGCTCGTGCGATAGATACCAGGTTTCCCAGCGGAATGGGCTGATGCTGGGCAGGCCCTGTCAGTGGCACTTGCAACAAGGTCTCCAGCGACTTGATATCCTTCTCGGGGTAGGAGACCCCGACGTAGTACTGATTCTTGCTGATCGGATCGATCCAGAAGTTCTTTTTGTTGAACTGGATACTCGAATTCACTGCCGCGACCACATTCCGCATCACATCTGCTTGAGTAAGTCCCAGATTGGCCGCCTTGGCTCGATCAATAGTCAACACATATTGGGGATAGTCGAGCCGTTGTAGAATCCGAGCATCCACAACCCCTTCGATCCAACGGATATCCTCCAGGATGCGCTCAGCCACGCGGCGATTAAGTGAAAGATTGCGCCCGGTAATTCGGATGTTTATGGGAGTGGACTTCCCATCGTTCATGGCAGCCCGAACCATCCCCCCAGAGTCAAAGGCAAACTCCAGATCGGTAAATGCAAGGTTTTGCTGGAATCCTTCGCGTAGTAGATGAGCCGCTTGCTGGGCCGAGGTAGTTCGATGCTCCTTGAGCTGCACTTTCAACACCGCATCCATCGGACCAGCATTGGGGGTGTATGCTGCCGACCAATCCGGAGTGACTCCCAGTTCGCTAATCAGCAGATCAAGTTCCTCACCCAGTTGCTCTCGAATAAACTCCTCGACCTGCGCGATACGTTGCTCTGTTACCTCGAGACGTGTCCCGGTGGGAGCACGCACCTGGATTTCAAACGATCCCGTATCTACCTCGGGAAAGAACTCCCGACGAAGGCGTGGACCCACACCAACAATTACACCCACGAGCAGCAGCAGTGTGAGTGCTAGCGTCAGGCGTCGATACCGGAGAACCAGAGCAAGCAACCGCAGATACATGCGGATGGCTGCCTGAATAACTGCCGACCATTGATGGAACAGATAGGTCAACATTCCGGGCTGAGAATGGCCAGATTGGTCAGAATGGTGGTGATGGGATTGATGAGGCTGGAGCCACAGTGAACACAAAGCTGGGACAAATGTCCAGGACAGGAGATACGCAGCTACCATACAAAAGGCCACAGCTAGCGCAAGCGGACGAAAAAGGAATTCTCCGAGACCGGGCATGAGTGCGAGCGGAGCAAGGACAAGCAAGGTGCTCAATCCTGCCACCAGCCCGGGTAAGGCAACTTCACTGGCCCCAAGAAACGCTGCTTTGCGTGGGGACTGACCATGTTCAAGATGGCGATGGGTGTTCTCCAGTGCAATGATGGCACTATCAATCAGAGGACCAATAGCAAGAGCCAGTCCGGCCAGGGTCATCACGTTCAGTGTGTTACCTGAGGCATGCAGACCGGTGATGGCCACTAACACGGAAATTGGCACTGTTAGAACGGCAATAACAGTCATTCGCCATTCGCCCAGAAACACAAGTATCACCAGTGAGCACAGGAATGCCCCCAGGATTCCTTCCTCTGCCAGGCTATGAACCGAGGTCCGCACATACACTGATTGATCCATCACCAGCCGAAGGTCAATGCCAGGCAAAGTCAAACGAGTTTTCATGTCAGCCAGGGACGATTGAAGGTTATCAACCACATTCAAGGTGCTCGACCCAACCTGTCGGTACACCGGAATATACACCTGCCGTCTCCCATTCACACGAACGAGATTCGTCTGGATCAAGTTGGTGTCTCGAGGAGTAGCCACGTCGCTCAGAAAGACAGGACGACCACCACCGGTACGAAGAGGGATTTCCCCAAGCTCTTCTACCAGTTCAACCATGGAATTTGAGTCGAGCGCATAGTCCTTGTTGCCAAACTTCGCAGACCCCGTGGGGAGAAACAGGTTGAAGCGCTCAATGGCATCCATGACATCGAGTGGAGACAAGTTGCGGGATTGAAGCTGCTCACGATTAAGGTGGGCAATCACCGCACGCACCTTTCCTCCGTACACCACAGGTGCCACGGCACCCGGAGATGCCATGATCATATTCCTCACTTCATACCGGCCAGTGTCGTAGAGTTCCGACTCAGTTCGATCTTCACTATCCAGGGCTACCAGACAAACTGGCGTACTCGAGGTTGGATCAAATGGCAAGATGACAGGAGGGAGCGTCCCTGGCGGCAAGTTCGGAATGGCCGCAGAGGCAAGGGATGCCACCTGGGTCAATGCTCCATTCGGATCGACATTACTGCGATAGTAGTTCCGAATGATGCTGGCACCAACGATGGAGCGCGATTCCTGTCGTAATGTGCCGGCTGCCTGGCCTGTCCAGCGCTCCATCCGGTTGGTGATGCTCTTTTCCACCGTGGTGGCCGACATACCTCCATAAAAAGTGAGCACCTGGACTGCCGGAGATTTCGATACCGGGAGAATATCAATTGGAATCGTGAGTATGGTCAATGATCCCACGATCACCAGAGTGAAGACCAGGACCATCACCGCATAGTGGTTGTTTAGAGAAGCTCGAATTAATCCCTGCATGGTATAGATTCCACCAGAGGGGAAAGTGAGTAATGCCCTTCGCCGTGCTGGTTACTTAACCAGAGTGACCTCGACAGGCGCACCCGGAGTCAAGGATCCGCTAAACCGGCGAACCACCTGATCCTCTGGACTAAGGCCTGACAGGATTTCCACGCGAACTCCGGTATCCATTCCAATCCGAACGGGAACCAGCACTGCTTTTCCCTCGCGCGCACAGTAGACAGCCCCTTGCCCTTCTCGGGTATCCCCAACAAGGCAACCCGAAGGTAAAGAAAGACCACGGGCCTGCTTTTCCAGTGTGATGGTCACCTTGCCAAACATGCCAGGGCGAAGCAGACTTCCCGGATTATCCAGGTCGATTTCTGTTCGCATGGTCCGTGTTTGTACGTCCTGAGATACCTGCGTTCGAGCAACCTGCCCCACAAAGGTTTTCCCATCCAGTGCGTCCATCTCCAGCTTGACTTGATCACCCTTGTTGGTAAATGGAGCTTCTCGATCTGGAACCTGAACGACAACCCGCACCCGGTCCAATCGATCCAGGGCCAGCAAAGGAGTGCGTTCACCTTCCTTGGCCGATCGAACAAACCCTCCAGGCGACAAGTTTCTCCGGGTGATTACTCCATCAAATGGAGCCACTACCTTGGCAAAGTGGACATGCACTTCCGCTCGATCCAGGTCTGCCTGAGCCACCTGCACTCGTGCTCCAGTCTCGGCAATATCCGCTTCAGCCTGGCTGAGTTTGGCCTGAGCGGCTGCATACTGAGCTTGTGCGGTTTCAATAGCTGCGGCAGCGGCTTTTTCGCCTGCCAGGGCGGCCTGCCGTCGTTCTTCGGATTCATCCACCAGGCGCTCTTCTAGTCCACCTTTCTGGTGCAGATCGATCATGCGCCGATGCTGGCGTTCTCGATACTTGCGATTCGCACTGGCACTCTGAAGGTTGGCCTCAGCCTGGGGGATGGCTGCACGGGCCGCCAGGATTTCCGCCTTGACCCGGAGGAGGGCAGCCTTGGCCTGGGTAACCTGCGCCCTGGATTGCTCGAGAACAGCCCGGGCGCGCTGGACTGCCTTTTCAAGGTCGGGAACATCGACCTCGGCAAGCACCGCTCCCTTTTTTACCAGGTCTCCCAGGTCCACATTCTGCCGCTTGAGATAACCGGAAGCCTCCGCGAAGAGTTCGACTGTTTCATAGGCATGGACGGATCCCGGGTGCGTGGCGACTTTCTCCAGCACTCCCAGAACCGGATGAGTAACCTCGACACGAACCACACGGGCTTTCCCAGATCCGCGAATTACTCGCTGGGCTTTCTCTTGCAAGGCAGGTGATTTCAGGTAAATCAGGTAGCCTGCCACCGAGAGGCCGACAATGCCAAGGACGGTGGCAGCCAGGATGAATAGTCTTCGCATCCGGTCCCTCCCAGTTTCCATTGTTTCAACAACGATTATCTCAGAGGATCTACTTGTCTGCAAGATAGTATCAGCAAACACTTATCCTTTGAGCGAAAATCTTGCAGGGAGGTCTTCAGGGCCAGCCGACATGTGAAGAAACAACAGGACCAGGGCATTTTTCACTCCGTATTGCCCTGACCTGGGGAAGTTGTTATAGGGCACGGCTCAATTTCACGCATGCGCGAGTACTGCACTCGCCTGGGAGGATTTGGGCATGGCCCTACCAGGTAGGATTCTTGGCGGACTTTTCCTTGTCCTGATGATCCTGCTTCCGATGGCGGTTGGTCAGGATCGGGATCGGGAGTTGCCTGCCCCCAGGTCGGTTTCCTCTCGAGAAGGGGAGGGGCCGGAGATTCGGCCCATCACTGCCAGTGCCCCACTGGCCACCGCTGTGCCTGTGTCCCTGGTGGACGTGCTCAAGGTGGCCACCATCGCCAATCTGGATATCGCGCAGGCGAACCTGGTAATCGAGCGCGCCCGGGCAAGTTATCTCCAGGCCGCCTCCAGCTTTCTCCCCAATCTAAATGTCGGGGCCACTTACACTGGTCACGAAGGCACCATCCAGCGCACGGAAGGTACAGTTGTCGAGGTAAACCGGGATTCGCTGTTTGTCGGCGGAGGCGCCCTGATGACGGTCAACTTCAGCGACGCCCTGTATGCGCTCCCCGAGGCCCGGCAACGGCTCGAGGCCACGCTCAGCGGCCAGGTTCGCATTACCAATGATACCTTGCTCCAGGTGGCCAACGCCTACTTCAATGTCCTCCGCGCACGACGTCAGCTGGCCCGCCTGGATGAAACCCTCGACTTTTTAACCTCCGAGAAAGAAAGCGACCTGCGCGGTGGATCCAAGGGCCTGCTACCTCTGATCAAGGCTTTCGTTCAGGCGGGCAACGCCCTGCCCTCCGATCAGGCGCGCGTGGAAGCTGACGTGGTGCGCCGATTGGCCGAGCGCGCCCGGGCTGCCCAGGACGTGCGCGTTGCCTCGGCCGAGCTGGCCCGTCTGCTGCACATGAATGCCACCATCTTCTTGCTGCCCTGCGAGGATTTTCGCTGGCCTCTGGAGCTGCCAGGCAAGCCCTGGTACAGCCAGCCCATCGACACCCTGGTGTATGAAGGCCTCCGCAACCGGCCCGAGCTGGCCGAGAATCAGGCGCTGGTCCAGGCGGCATTTCTACGCTATCAGCGCTCCAAGTATCGTCCGCTGGTTCCCAACCTCGTGGTGAATTACAGCTACGGCGGCTTTGGCGGTGGACCCGAAGCCGTGGGACGCACCGCCACTGGTTCTACCATCCTGGGACAGTCCGGGGTGATCGCTGATTTCGATTCCCGAAGCGACCTGGAGGTGGGCCTGGTCTGGCGCTTGCAGGGCATGGGTGTGGGCAACGCCGCTCAGATCTGGGACAACCGGGTGCGGCTCGAGTCTCGCCAGGTGCAGCAACTGTACCTGCACGACCTGGTCGTCTCCCAGGTGGTGCAGGCCGCCGAGCAGATTCAACGCGGAGCAGAACGCGTGGATATCTGTCGCGCCGGCCTGTTCGACGAGAAGAACAAGCCCGATGGAGCCATCTACCGGTCACTGCGGCTCAACTTCCTGCGAATCAAGGGCGGCCAGGGCCTTCCCCTGGAGGTGCTGGATTCCACGCGTCGCCTCAGCGATGTGCTCGATCAATACGCCAACGCCCTGACCGATTATGATCAGGCGCGGTTTCGCCTGTTGATCGCCCTGGGTATGCGTCCGCAGGCAATCATCGAGCCTCGCATGATGCCATTGCCCCCGATCAACACCATCGGTCCCCGCCCACCAGTCTCCCCACTGGCATCCACCAACGTCGCTCCGGCTGCCGAAGCAGTGGCGGGATCGTCGTTTCGGGACCCGCGCCCGGAATTGCCCCTGGTCGCTCCCGTTTCTGCTACAATGGTCGAGAATCCGATCAACCGGGCTGGCAGTTTAACTTCTCCACCGCCAGGCCGCACGGGTAGCCCACAGGATGGGCTCCAACCCTTGCCGCCGATTCGCCAGCCCAACCCGTGAGTTGATGCGCCAGGGAATTGGCACCCCTCTGAGAGGATCTCCTGTATGTGGCTGGTGAACCAGGCGCTGCGTCATCCCTACACAGTCTGGGTGGGGATGCTTCTGATCACGATTCTCGGTTTGCTCAGCTATCATCGCACCCCGACTGATATCCTCCCAGCCCTGAAAGTCCCTGTCGTGGTGGTGTTTGCCTCCTACCGAGGCATGCCCGCCCCGGACATGGAGCAAACGGTTACCTCCATCCTCGAGCGCGCCCTCACCAAGTGCGATCATCTCGATCACATCGAATCGCGCTCCTTGCTCGGCATCTCGATCATCCAGATCTATTTTCGCCCGAACGTCTCCGGCGATATCGCAGCCTCTCAGGTCATCTCGATTGTCAGCGGCGAGATGCAAAACATGCCCCCAGGCATGCTTCCTCCCAATGTGTTCAACTACGACGCCAGCGCCATTCCCGTCGGCAATCTGGTGATCTCCAGCCGCTCCCGCGATGACAAGTTTCTGCTCGACCTCGCCGACCACCGCCTGCGCGAGGATCTCGCCGGCATCCAGGGCCTTTCGTCCGCTCCAGTGTTCGGCGGCGTGTTCCGCCAGGTGCAGATCTACGTCAACCCCCGGTCTCTCGAAGCCCTGGGTATGTCTCCTCTGGATGTTGCCCGCATCGTCAACACCCAGTCGAGTGTGATTCCCACCGGCGAGATTCGGATCGACCGCCAGAACTACTTCGTGCGATCCAACGCCCTGATCCAGGACACCAAGGACTTCGGCAACATCCCGCTCTACAACGATGGACGCAAGATCGTCCATCTGAAGGACGTGGCTGAAATTGTCGATGGTACCCGATGGCGCACGAACATCGTGCGAGTTGATGGCCGACGTGCCGTCTACATGCCGTTGCTGCGCCAGACTGGCGCCAGCGCGGTGACGGTCATTGACAACGTCCGCGCCTTCCTCGAGGTGCTCAAGGAGCGAGGCTCGATCCCCGACGATGTTGAAATCGAGGTCGCCTTCGACCAGTCCATCTATGTCCGCGATGCGCTATCGCACCTGCGCCAGGAAGCCATCCTGGGGGCGGTGCTGGCCTCGCTGGTGGTGCTCGTCTTCCTGGGTAACCTTCGGACCACCTGGATTGTCGCCATCTCCATTCCTCTGTCACTGCTGGCCGCCTTCGCGGGGCTGTACTTCACCGGAGAGACACTCAACATCATGACCCTGGGCGGCCTGGCGCTGGTTCTCGGTCGCGTGGTGGATGATTCCGTCGTCGATGTTGAAAACACCGTCCGTCACCTGGCGATGGGCAAGACGCCTTTCCAGGCCGCCCTGGACAGCGCGAACGAGATCGCCGTGCCGGTGTTGATGGCCACCGTCACCACGGTCATCGTCTTTCTGCCTCTGGTCTTCATGACCGGCATGGGGAAGTTCCTGTTCACTCCCCTGGCCGTCAGTGTGGCTCTCGCCCTGTTCGCTTCCTACCTGGTTTCCCGAACGGTGTCGCCGCTGCTCTGTGCGCGCTACCTGACAGCCGAATCGGTGGCCCACGGCGAGGGAGTCCGACGAGAACGCTTCCCGCGCTGGTTGTTCTGGCTTGGGCTTCTGCTGACACTCACCGGAGCAGCCACCTGGTTTGCCCTGGAAATCGCTCCCCACCAACTGGCTGACCTACCGGCCGCTTTCCGCCGACCATTGCTCCAGGCCAGCGAGGTACTTCTCTTCCTGGGAATGATGGGTGGCTCCGTGTTGCTGGCAGCCTTGCTGTACCTCATCGCTCCCCTGTTCGATCGCCTGTTTGAACGCT
Source organism: Gemmataceae bacterium (assembly GCA_046350255.1). Classification (GTDB taxonomy): domain Bacteria; phylum Planctomycetota; class Planctomycetia; order Gemmatales; family Gemmataceae; genus CALDUY01. The sequence goes on along the minus strand of JAXMAV010000005.1, from coordinate 344,769 downwards.
TCGTCAGCGCCTACGAGGGATTACTCTTCTGGACGCTGAAGCTGCGCTGGCTGGTGCTGGCTCTGGTCTTGCTGGCACTCCTGCCCACCTGGCTGGCCTTTCGGAATGTCGGACAGGAACTGTTCCCCGATGTCGATTCCAGCGAGTTCACTCTGCACATGCGGGCATCCGGCGGACCGCGTGTGGAGGAGACCGAACGCCAGGTCGAACAGATCGAGAACATGATCCGAGGTTACACCGCTTCAGCAAGCCAGCTGGCCGGCGAGATCGCTCTGGCGGTCCAGGTAGACGACCAGGAGCATCTCGACCGCTTGCGCTCCGAAAACTCGCAAGAGTCCGCCTACCTGGATCGGCTGGTCATGGCAGCACGCAACCGCGCCGAGACTCAACACCTCATTCAGGAAGCCAACGAGCGCACCTTCACGGTACCTGGCCTCATCCCCTCCGACGACCTCGTCTTGATGCTCGCCAATGTCGGTCTTTCTTCTCGCTGGTCGTCCATCTACACCCCGAATAACGGTCCCCATGCCGCCTTCGTCCGGGTGCAGCTTCGCAGTGGCTTCGCTGGCCGCCACACTCCCACGTCGGTGTATGTCGCTCGCCTGCGCGAACGCCTGGTCAAGCGGTTCCCCATGCACGATTTCTTCTTCGAGACCGGCGGCATGATCCGTCGCATCCTCAACTCGGGCGCAGTCGCTCCCATCGAGGTGCAGGTCATGAGCCGCGACCCCGATCTGCGCCGCGAAGTCACTCGCATGTTGCAACGGCAAATCCTGGATCTTGGAGCAGTGCAGGACGCCACCTCGCCGCAGAATCGCGACCTCCCGCTGTTGCGCATCGTGGTGGATCGAGACCGCGCTGCCCAGCCTGGCTTGACCGAAACCGACATCATTCGCAACGTGATCACCGCATTGATGTCCAGCGCGCAGATTGCACCCAACTTCTGGATCGACCCGAAATCAGGCAATCCCTACGTCATCGGCGTTCAGTATCCCGAGTGGGCCGTCGAGGGGATTCGCACTCTGGAAGAAATCCCCGTCACCGGCGGACGGATCGGACGTGATGCCTACCTGCGGGGCCAACCTTCACCGCGCGGTTCCAAGGGAGGTCCCATGGTCCGTTTAGAAGACGTGGCCACCATCGAGCGCGGCATGGGACCGGTCGAGGTCTACCACTACGGGGCCAACCGGGTCAGCCAGATCTTCGTCAGTGTCGAGGGGCAGGACCTGGCCAACGCCGCCACCCAGGTCGAGGAGGTGGTCCGTCGTTTCCCGCTCACCTATGCCCTGGCAAACCTGCCTGCCGCGAAGGAAGAGTTACGGAACGATGCGCGATTTCAACAGCGCCTGGCCCACTACTTCAAGCACGCCTCCGCAGGCGAGCGAGAAGCTCTGAACAAGGAGTATGGAGTCGATCCCGACATGCTGCGCCTCCCTCGGGACCTGCGCATGCATGTGCGAGGGGAAGTGCAGGCCATGCGCTACTCCTTCCGCGAGATGGCCTTCAGCCTGGTTCTGGCTGTCATGCTCGTCTATCTCGTCATGGCGGCGCAGTTTGCCTCCTGGATCGATCCTGTCATCATGATCGTGGCGGCTCCTCTGGGGTTGATCGGCGTGGGGCTTACTCTGTTCGTCACCGACACCTCGCTGAACATTCAATCGTGCATGGGCATCCTGATGATGGTGGGTATCTCGGTGTCCAACTCGGTCCTGCTGGTTGAGTTCGCCAACCGGCAGCGTGAACTGGGGTTGAGTACCCGCGACGCCATCCTGACTGCCGCCAGCGTGCGCCTGCGGCCCATTCTCATGACCACCATTGCCACGCTGGTGGGGCTGGCTCCGCTGGCGATTCACCTGCATCCGGGTGACGAGATGAATTTGCCCCTGGCCAGAGCGGTGATGGGCGGCCTGGCTGGATCCACGATCCTCACGCTGTTCGTGGTACCTTGCCTCTACATCCTTCTCAAGCCCCGGGTGGAGAAGGTGGTCACGGTCCACCAGGTGGTGCTTCCACCGGAGGCACCACCCCCGTCGGATCCTGCCGCGATGTTCCAGCCGCACCTGCCCCAGGACGAATGGGGAGGAAACGCATTTCGTCCTTACGCTGCGCCCGGGGACACTGACCCGCCCCCGTCTGCTCCACACGATCTGCCCTCCTGAAGGAGATTCCGATGAAATCCATCCGCGTTGTCCTTCTGGTGGCGTTTCTCGCTCTCACCGCGATGATCGGTTGTGGTCGAAGTCATGCCGGGAAGAAGAAAAGTACCTTGGTCGAGCGTTTGCCCCGGGTGGAGGTGGTGCAACCAGTTCGCAAGCGATTGCAACGCAGGCTGGAGATGGCGGCCACAGTCGAGGCCATGTTCAAGGTCGATGTCAGCGCCCGGGTTCCTGGCGTCGTGGGCCGCATAGATAGCACCACAGACATAGGCCGGCGAGTCAAGACTGGTGAGGTCCTGGTGCAGCTTCTCATCCCTGAAATGGAAGCAGATCGAGACCACAAGCTTACCCTCGTCGAGCAGGCCAAGCGCCAGGAAACAGCCGCGGCGGCCGCTCTCAACGTGGCTCACCGCGAGGTAGAAGAAAGCATGGCCGAGGCCAAGCGTTTCTCGGCCGAGGTCTCGTTCAACCGTCTGCGTCTTACCCGAATCAAGGATCTGGTCAGGCAACGCGCCCAGGACGTGGCGGTCGAGCAGGAAGCCACCAAGCAACTGGAGGTGGCCGAGGCAGCGCTGAGTAGCAACCGGGCCGCCATCACCAAACGCCAGGCCAAAGTGGAAGCGTCGCAGGCCGACCAGGAGTTGGCTCGCCAGAAAACCCGTTCCGCCGAGGCAGAAGTGCGCCGACTGAACGAACTGATCGGCTTCGCCACGGTGCGGGCTCCGTTCGATGGAGTGATCACGCGACGCTGGGTCGATACTGGTGCTGTGATCAAGGATCCCGGCGCCGTCCTGTTCACCATCATGCAAATGGATCGCGTGCGCGTGTTGATCGATGTACCCCAGCGCGATGTGGCCTTGTTGAACGTACGCGACACCAACCCCAATCCCGATGGGCGCGGCGATCCCGTCAACATTCGCATGCCCATGTTGAAACAGGCCGGCCATGATGGTCAGTTCGCTGGTTTTCTGACGCGGATGACTCGAGCCCTCGACCCGATCACCCGCACCATGCGCGCCGAGATTGAACTGGAAAACAAGGACCACCGTCTGCAGCCAGGAATGTTCGGCTCGGCTTCCATCATCATCGAGGACCGATCCAACGTGCTGACCTTGCCTGCCAGCGCACTCGTCCGGCGCGGCGAGGGGCTGGTCGAGGTCTACAAGGTGGCTAATCTGGTTGGTGATGGGGACGAACGCAAGGGCACGCTGAAGCGCATCCCGGTAGAGCTGGGCATCGATGACGGGAAGGAAGTCGAGATTCGCTCGGGCCTCAAGGGTGACGAGTTAGTCGTGCTTCGTGCCACCGGAGTCATGCGAGCCGACGAAGTGGTGCTGGCCACCACCGATCGCGAAAGCCTGGTCGAGCGATAAACGCGCTGCGGCTTGAGGCGAACCAGGTACCTGGCACACCTGTCGTAGGGGTGGGCCATTGATGTGGAGGGGATCGAGATGTTGAAGTTGAAGTTACCCGATGGTTCAGCGCGCGAAGTGTCGCCCGGTTCACGCCCCCGCGACGTGGCCGAGTCAATCGGTAAGCGTCTGGCGCAGGCGGCGGTCGCAGCCAAGGTGGACGGCACCATAGTCGATCTGGATCGTGAATTTCCCGTCACCGAGGGCGAGGTCGCCTTTCAGATCCTGACCGACCGCGACCGCGAGGCCCTGGATGTGCTCCGGCACAGCTGTGCCCACATCATGGCGCGCGCCGTCATGCGGCTGTATCCCGACGTCAAGTTGGCCTTTGGTCCCACCATCGAGAATGGGTTTTATTACGACATCGATTGCACTCCCCCCATCCGCGAGGAAGACTTCCCCCGGATAGAAGACGAGATGCGGAAGATCGTGGCCAAAGGGGAGCCGTTTGAACGCTTCGAGCGTCCCACCTCCGACGCACTGGCGCTGGTCGATGACCTCGGCCAGAATTACAAGGTGGAACACATCCGCGATGAGCTGAAAGACCAACCCACCTTAAGCTTCTATCGCCAGGGAGAGTTCCTCGACCTGTGCCGCGGCCCGCACATTCCCCACGCGGGAAAGGTGGGCGCGTTCAAGATCCTTTCCATCGCCGGAGCCTACTGGAAGAACGACAGCTCGCGCAAGCAGCTTCAAAGGCTTTACGGCACCGCCTTTTTCAATCAGAAGGAACTCGACGCCTACATCACCCAGATCGAGGAATCCAAAAAGCGCGACCATCGCTTGCTGGGGAAGCAACTAAAACTCTTCACCATCAGTCAATCGGTCGGATCGGGTCTCATCCTGTGGATGCCTCGTGGAGCGACCGTTCGCCACCTGCTCGAAGCATTCATCCGAGAGGAACTGGTCAAGCGCGGTTACTCGCCCGTCTATACCCCACATATCGGCCGACTGGAACTCTATCGCACCAGTGGACACTTCCCCTACTACCGCGATGCCCAGTTCCCCCCAATGTATTTCAATGCCATCGCCGGCGCAGTCGATCTGGCCCAGTATCGCCTGGCCGGTGGCGACTGGGACGAGGCCAAGGAACGAAAGTTCCTCGAACTATGCGATCTGGCGCACTTCAAGCTGCCTGTGTATCGCAAGGCGCACTCCATCGGCGAAAAGTTGTCGGCCGTCGAACATGCCGTCGAAAAGATTCTCGACGGAGTGGGCATTGAAGTGCCGGAGTTCCACGCGGCAAAGACCACGGAGGAGCGTTCGCGTGCCCTTATGGGCTGGCTCGAACAGCAGGAGGGCTATCTCCTCAAGCCGATGAACTGCCCGCATCACATACAAATCTACAAGGCGGAGCCGCGAAGCTATCGCGACCTTCCGGTTCGCCTGGCGGAGTTCGGCACCGTCTATCGCTTTGAACAAACCGGCGAGCTTTCCGGCATGACCCGGGTGCGCGGCTTCACCCAGGATGATGCCCACCTCTTTGTCACCCCTGAGCAGATCGAACACGAGGTCGGTAACAATGTGGATCTGGTATTATTCGTCCTGTCCAGCCTGGGCCTGACCGATTATCGGGTGCGCATCGGCCTGCGGGATCCCGGCAGCGACAAGTACGTCGGCAGCGCCGAGAACTGGAACCGAGCCGAGCAAACTCTGCTGCACATTGTTAGCAGCCGTGGCATGAACTACACCGCCGAGGAGGGCGAGGCCGCCTTCTATGGTCCGAAGATCGACTTCGTCGTCCGCGATTGCATCGGCCGCGACTGGCAGCTTGGCACGGTCCAGCTCGATTACAACCTGCCCGAACGGTTCGGCCTGGAGTACATCGGTGCTGACAACCGCGCGCATCGACCCGTGATGATTCACCGGGCCCCCTTTGGCTCGATGGAGCGATTCATGGGCATCCTGATCGAGCATTTCGCCGGGGCATTCCCCCTTTGGCTCGCTCCCGAGCAGATCCGGGTCATGCCTATCACCGATGAGATCATGCCCTATGGCAAGCAGGTGGAGGCCAGGCTCCAGGCCGCCGGCTTCCGCGTCACCGGAGATTATCGACCGGAAAAGGTGAATTACAAAATTCGCGAGGCGCAGCTCGAAAAGATTCCCTACATGCTGGTGGTAGGGAAGAAGGAGCAGGAGGCCGGCACGGTGTCGGTGCGCGACCGAGTCGATGGCGACCTGGGAGCTATTCCCCTCGAGGAAGTGGTCAATCGCCTGACGGCCGAGGTGCGAGAAAAACGCATTCGCCAGGTAAGTAAGGCCACCGCCTGACTCGAAGGCGGCCAGTCTCGCTTTACCAACTAACACCGCCAGGGGCCGCGACCAGTCTCTGCCCGAGATAGTCGCGGCCCCTGGTGTGCTTATCCTCACCTGAATCAGATCCGGAAGAGTTCCACCCCACGATAGCCAGAGTAGGTGGCGTTGTGGAAGGCGTAACGCTGCCCCTTCCCCACCGGGCCGGCCGGTCCTTCAATCTCAGACCGCGTGGTCAACGAGTACTGCTTGGCCTGGTACCCGGATTTGACACTGTAGTCAAACCGGACTTCCGCATTGGTGTCACTGGGATGCCAGAACCTGCGGAAGGTATTGGGCGTCAAGGTATAGGTCTGCCAGGCGCTGGTAGGCGACCAACGGATACTGATAGACACGTTGAGATTGCTGCGGTTCTCGATGGTGAAGACATTGGTAGTACCCACCAGGCTACGGGTCGAGGCCGCCTTGTTGCTCGCCGCCGCCGGGTGAGTGTAATCCACCTGCATCGGCGTGGACTGGGCCGCCTGCCGCACTTCCGCCATCGGAGCCAGGGCCACCGATTGAAGCACATTGGCTGCACACACCTCACGCACTTCCAACGACTCCAGACGCATCTGCGTGGGCTTGAACTCGCGACCGGCCTGGCTGGACTTCCCAGAAACCGACTTCAGTCCGAAGGAAGACGTGGTCATGATGCACTCTCACTTTTCTGAGTATTGAGTGGGGCTTCTCTTTTCTGGGGAGCTTCTCGATCCCCTCTTCGCCCTCACATACTTCTCAGAAAGCAGTTGTGACGCCTCGTCCGAAAAAAATGAGCCAGACAGGGAAAACACACTGCCTGGCTGGCTCGATTCCCAGAGATTAATGAGAGACATCAGGAGATAATCGACTTCCTCCGCGCCAGGTAATCCCAGACAACGTAGCGATCCAGCTCGCGTCCCGCGGTGAAGAACACGCGCCCCCGGGTCGATTCGGCCATGCGATACGCGAATTGCACATCTTCCGATGTCTGGTTCCAGCTTTGCAACAAGAAGAGGTTTATGGTGATGCCCTCACGTGCACAAAGCTGAGCTTCGCGCAGGGTGGCCTGCTCGGTGCGCTGATCGGGAGGATAGAGCAAAAACAACATCTCCCCCTCGAAATGGGCGGTTGGCAACCCGTCGGTGATCAGGATAACTTGTTTGTTCGGGGTATCCTGCATCGCCAGGAACTTCCGAGACAGAGCCAGACCGTGCTGAATGTTGGTGAAATGCGGAGGAATCTGCATCTCGCTGATTTCCGGGTCGCTCATGTCGGCCCGAAGTCGAACCACTGGGTCGTACAGTGTGACCGGCTTCGGCATCAGTTCGGCGATCTCCGAGAGATGTCGGGGACGGGCGAAGGTGTACATCTCAATGAACTGCAGATAATCGCCGGGGAACTCGCTGCGAATGAGACCATCGAGCGCCAACCCCATCCGCTTCACGTTGACGTACTGCCCGTCATACCGCATCGAACCCGACATGTCGAGCAGCAGCACAGTGGCGCAGCGGGGGTTGTTCCGCGTCTTGTGTATCACGATGTCTTCCGGCTGTAGCCGCACCGGAGTGCCGGATCCCGCCCGCAACAGGGCATTGGTGAAGCTCGCCGGAATATCCATCTGGGTGATGGAATCGCCGAACTCGTACTCCTTCGTTTGCTGCATCTCCACGGCACCTTCGCCCACAATCGGCCCCGTGTGGCGACCCGTACGCGAAGCCTCGATCTGCTCGAATATGCGCATCAGCAACTTGGATTGAAAGAGGCGAAAGGCGCGGGGAGTCATCTGAAAGCCGCCCTTCTGAGCCTGCTCGATCCCCTGCTGCTCAGCCATCTGGCGAAGGTATTCCTGAATCTGCTGCTGCAACTCACTCAGCTGTCGAACATCTCCAGGCTCGACAAACTGTGCTAACTGTTCCATGTCGATAAGGCCAATCTGGGCTGACTTCGCTGCCTCCTTCAGTTGCTCCAGTAACTTGTCCAGCGCTTCCAGTTCCTTCTTGATCTCCAGCGCCTTCGGCACCGTCATCCCTTCAGTGCCAGTAAACTCGTACTTCGCCGCCAGTTCGTCTATCTGGTACTTGTCACCCATCCGCTCGATCAGTCGCAGCAATGATCGAGCGAATTCGCCGCGTTCATCGCCGGCCCGATACCACAGCCGTTCCAGGTCGTGCAATTGCTCCTCGCGCACGGCCTGGTGGAAATCTCGGGCCAGTTTACTTGGTGGCTGCACCTGGCGAGCCTGGCCTTCCACCTCCTGGCGCGCTCGCACCTGGACCGTGTCGGTTTCGTATGTGGCCAGGATCTTGCGTTTGCGATCCTCGAGGATCTGTTGCAACGCTTCGATGGACGGACCCAGCCCCTGAATCTGTGAAGGATCCAATTTGATAGCTCGGGCCAGTTCCTCTTCGGTGAGCCGGCGCATCGTGCCGTAGGTCAACCAGTGCTCGAATGCCGGAGAAACGAGATCCGGTGGAGGCGTGGTGGGGCTGGGAAACTCCGTGGGGTCGTACTTCTGGTAGGTGTGAATAATGCCGCCCAGCTGGCCGCGAGGGGCCTTCTTGTTCGGTTCCATGCCAGGCTCCTCAGCGCACCTCGTAAGTGATCCGACCATGCTTTTGCGAGCGAGAAATGCGATCCGACGCGTAGAGCCCCGCCAGCACAAACTCCACACACGAGGCGCGCACCGCCTCGTTCTCGCTGGCGTTGACTTCAAACGCTTTCTCCCACGCGCGGGGCACCCGCTTCAAGCGCTCGGCATAGTGCGAAGAAGGCAACATGTCTCCTACCTCGATCTTCACGCCCTTGCCGAACACCGTGGCAATCTCGTCGAGGCCCGACTTCTCCACGTACTCCTCGAACACAATCCGGGTCGCCTCGGCGATGATGGCTTCGAGCACCTGGCGCTCCGACATCTGCTGACTGCCCATCATGTCCAGTTCCAGCTTCCCCAACGAGGAAGCATAGAGATGGCCCAGGTCGCTGATGCGCGGGACGGCCGGCTTTTCATTCAATCGCACCGAGCGATGTCGCGCGCTGGCGATCATCGTCCGGAAGTTGGCGATGGAGAACCGGGCGCTGACGCCGGACTGATGGTCGATGTACTTCGACTTGCGGGCGCAGATCGACACCTGCTCGACGATTTCCTTCATGAACAGGGGGACCACCACGGGATACTCGCCGCCGAGATCCACCCCGGCTTCCTTCTCCATGATGTCGATGCCGAGGGCCCGGTCGAGCGGATAATGCGTGTGAATGACCGAACCGATGCGATCCTTCAGCTGAGGAATCACCTTTCCGGATCGGTTATAGGTGGAAGGATTCGCCGAGAAGAGGATCAGGATGTCGAGGTCGAACTGCACCGGGTAGCCGCGAATCTGAACGTCGCGTTCCTCGAGGATGTTGAACAGACCCACCTGGACGAGCTCGTCCAGTTCAGGGATCTCGTTCATCGCAAAAATGCCGCGATGCATCCGAGGAATCAGGCCAAAGTGGAGAGCCTCCTCGGTGGACATGCTCGTGCCCTGGGCCAATTTCGCCGGGTCAATCTCTCCGATAACATCCGCGAACTTGGTGCCCGGAGCCAGGCGTTCCGCATAGCGCTGACGCCGGGGCCACCAGGCGATGCGAAGTTCTTCCTCGGGCACCTCGGCAACCGCTCGTTTCCCCATGGCGGTGATGGGACGGTAAGGGTCCTCATGGACGGGACAGCCCGGCAGGTCGAGATAGGGTATCTCGTCATCGAGAAAGCGAGCAAGCGAGCGCATCAACCGGCTTTTTGCCTGACCTTTCTCTCCGAGAAACAACATGTCGTGGCCGGCGATCAGGGCCAGGTTGATCTCAGGGATCACGGTATTTTCGTAACCCACGATACCGGGGAAGAGATCTTCTCGGTCGTGCAAACGACGCAGGAAGTTGTCGCGAATCTCCTGTTTCACGCTTCGCGACTTCCATCCGGTCCGGCGGAGTTCCGAAAGAGTTACTGGTTTGATAGCGGAGGCGTTCACTCACTCTTCTCCTTCGCAAGATGGCATCACCACTCTTCATTCTAGACGAGCGAAGGCATCCGCTGGCGGCCTGGCGTTATTTCTCAGCCTGATGGACGATGTTCCCTCCGACGACGGTGAGGACCACGCGCGTTTGCAACAACTCGGCGTCGGAACAGGTGAGAATGTTTCGATCGAGCAGGATGAAGTCCGCCAGCTTGCCCACCTCGAGGCTTCCCTTGAGTTTCTCCTCGTGAAGTATGTAGGCGTTGTGGAGGGTGTAGAGACGGAGAGCCTGCTCGCGCGTCAGCCGTTCGTCCGGCTCAAGGATACCTGCTCGCTCGGTCTGCCGGGTCACTGCCGTCCAGATGCCGAGCCATGGGTTCCACGGGTTGGTGGACGCCATGGAGTCGTAGCGAAGCATGTGATCGCTGCCGCCTCCGATGGTGGTGTACTGCAGCCAGCTCTTGTAGGGCTGGAACCAGCGAATCCGCGCCGCGGGCAGTATCCGCGCCAGGGTGCTGCCATCCTTGTACAGCCAGGCCGGCTGCACGTCGGCCACCACGCCAAGCTCCTTGCAACGTTCGAGATTGTGCCGTGATGGAAAGTTGGCGTGCGTGATGCAGAACCGCAACGACTTTATCGGCACCATGCGGTTGGCATGTTCGTAGGCATCCAGCAGGACATCCATCGCGCCTTCCCCGGCCGTGTGCGCGGTCACCTGCCAGTGCTGCCGGGCGGCTTCCTCCACCAGCATCTTCAGCTGATCGGGTTGAATGAACAGGAGCCCGCGATAATCCTTCTCGGTGATCTGGTACGTGGGCCCGGGCGGCCAGGGCTGCCGCATGTACGCCGTTCCATTGAGCATCCCGCCATCGAGAAACATTTTGATCGGCCCGATGCGCACCCAGTCATCGCCGGTGTTGGTCGGGCCATCGGTTCCATCCTTGCCTTTCAGGTCGCGCAGTCGCTGCACGGTCTGCTCGCGGGTGCCTCCGGTGTTGAAGCTCCGCGACACGTTCACACGCAGCGTCAGCTCCCCTGCCCTGGCGAGATTGCGGTATAGCTCCAGGCCATCTTTCGAGCCGTTGCGATCCGCCACACTGGTGATCCCCTGGCGGTTGTACTCCCGAAAGAGCTTCTTTACTCCCTCGCGCAGTTGTCCGGGCGCCACGCGGTCGCCTTCCCTGGGCACCCCCTTCAAAAGCCCGTAGGCGTTGCGCATCATGCCGGTCGGCTCTCCGGTTTGAGGATCTTTCACCACCATGCCCGTGGCAGGCGATTTCGTCTCCCTGGTGATTCCCGAGACTGTCAGCGCCCGGGTGTTCACCATTGCTGCTGGCCCGGCATGAAACAGGACGGGATGATCCGGGGCCACCGCGTCCAGCTCGGCCCGGGTGGGAAAGCGCGCCTCATCCAACCGGGTGGGAAAGGCGTAGCGCAGTACAATCCAGTCTCCCTTCGGCAGCTGTTTCGCCTGCTCGCGAATGTAGGCGAACGCTTGCCGCAGCGAGCGAATGTCCGGAGGGGCGGCAGCAAGCTCCGTGGTGACCGCGCCGATCGGGTGGACGTGCGAATCGATCAATCCCGGCACCATCATCCGGCCCTGCGCATCGATGATCCGGGTGCCGGGCTTTTTGTGTTTCAGCACCGCTTCGTTGCTTCCCACGGCCACAATCCGACCGCGCTCCACGGCGATGGCCTCGGCCTCGCTGGATTTCGCATCGACCGTGACGATGCGCGCGCGGTGGACGATCAAATCCGCGCCGAAGCCTACCGTGGGAACGAGCAGCGTGAGTAGAATAAATCGCATGATGCACCTCCGGAATCCGCTCAGATTAACCGATTCAGGATCTTCCGGGAAGAAGCAGGAAGTGAAGGATCTTTCTGGCAGGCATCATTTCCCCTGGTGATAGAGAGCGCCATGTCCGACGAACCCACCCCCAGCGACCTGGAACGGCAGTTGCGTCAACACATCGACAGCCTGCGCTCGGCCGGAATCGAATGGGTGCCGACGACCCCGCAGTCCTCGTCGCCCCCGGGAGCCACCAGGCCGCTAACCCTGGTTAGCGATGCGTCAGTGCAGGTGTCGCTGTTCGCCAGCACACCTCAAACCGAAGTGGTCTCAGCCGATCAGGAGAGTCGCTTGCAACAGCTCCAGGCGCTGCGAGCCCAGGTCGCTGCCTGCACGCGCTGCCCTCAGCTGGCATCCACTCGCACGCAGACCGTGTTTGGCGTGGGGCCGCTCGATCCAGAAATCTGCTTCGTTGGAGAAGCGCCAGGAGCCGAGGAAGACCGCAAGGGCGAGCCGTTCGTTGGACCGGCCGGGCAACTGCTGGACCGTATCATTGCCGCCTGCGGCATGCGCCGCGAGGAGGTGTACATCTGCAACATTCTGCGCTGTCGGCCTCCAGGTAACCGTCAGCCGCAGGTCGATGAGGCGGAACACTGCAAGGAATGGCTGGAAAAGACCATCGCCCTGGTGCGCCCGCGCTGGATTTGCGCTCTGGGTGGCACGGCGGTTACCCATCTCCTGGGCATCACCCAGGGTATCACCCGGCTTCGCGGCCGCATCTTCGAGTACCGCGGCATCCCCGTGCTCTGCACGTTCCATCCCTCGTACCTGCTCCGCTCCCCGGAGAAGAAACGGGACGTGTGGGAGGACATGAAACTGCTGCTGGGAAAGCTCGGCAGGCCGATTCCCGGGAAGCCAGCCTGAACGGCTACTTGATCGACTGCCCGAGAAGTTGGCGCAGACCGCCGTACAGTTGTTTCCACGAGACGGGACGGACCAGCACGCGCGCATTGCCGCGTCGTGCCATGCCCGAGGCCAACTCAGCCTGATCCTCACCCAGGATCAGAATGCCCACGCACGGCAGCCGTTTATCGCGCGCTTCATTCATCACGCGGTCGAACACCAGGATGCCATCGTCGCCGGTGTTCTCGGCATCCACGATGAGCACGTCGAACGGTTGCTGGCGAAAGCGATCCAGGGCGCGCATGGGATCCGACGCTAGCAGGACCCGAAAACCATGCTCCTTGAACCGGTTGCGCAGCAACTCCTGCAGGCCGTGATGACTTTCCACCAGGAAGAGCGATTTGACCTCGTTTCGCGGGGTTGCCCCTGAGGCGGCCCCACTGCCCCCCCCGCTGGCCATGTCCTTCCGGGCCGCCCGGACCGCATCCAGAAGCTGAGAGGGGGTTTGATACCGTCGTTTGGGATCGTAAGCCGTCATCGACTCACAGAGTTGATAGACGGAAGCCGGGGCCTGGATCTCCCCAGGTTTGAGATGCTGGATCTCCTCGAATCGCCGTTTCATCATGCGGGCATGACGATCCTTGACCATGTCCATGGGAGGCCGACCGGTGAGCATCTCGAAGAACACGCAGCCCAGGAAGAAGATATCGCTACGCACGTCCCCCGACTTCACCCCGGTGGCCTTCTCCAGCCCGGCGTAATCGACGGTACGATCGACCTGCTCTTCTTCCCGCCCAATGGCGGCGAACATCTGGGCCAGACCAAAATCCACCAGTTTGGCCTCGCCCGCCGACGAAACCAGGATGTTGGTCAGCTTGATGTCGCGGTGAGTGAACCCCTTCGAGTAAGCATAGACCAGCCCCAAGGTACAATCCTCGATCAACTTGAGGGCATCGACGGCCGGCAGGGACTTACGGATGGTGAGGATTTCGCGGACATTGCCGCCCTCGACGAACTCCATGGCGATGTAATACTGCTTGGTGATGGGATCCTGGTTGATCGCCACCACCTCGACGATGTTGGGATGCTTGAGGGTAAGCCCCACCTTGCCTTCCCGCACGAAGAGGTCGATGCGCTGCTGATCCTCGCTCCATCTCCGACGAAGCACCTTCAGCGCCACCACGCGCCCGGAACGAGGTTCATCCGCGCGAAAGACGCGACCGAAACTACCGGACGAAATCTTGTAGAGGATGCGGAATCCACCGAGGTAGAAGCCTTCCTCATCCCCCTTGAGAATCTTCGAGGTCTGGAAATTCGTGAGGAGGCCCTTGCGCTCGAGCGCGCGGGTGAGATACACCAGGTCGGGGCTCTGCTGGCCGGTCTCGGCCCGAACATCTTCCAGGGCTTCGTTGACTTCCGGCTGTGAAACAAGGCCCAGTTTGACCACCTGCTGGGCGAAGCTCAGTGTGTCCGATATTTCCATGATTTGCTCGCGGGTTCGCGACCTGACTCTTGCCTCAGCTTCCGCGACCGATCCATCTTACTGCTTCAGAGAGGAGTATACCAGAGACTCAGGCCCGGGAGTTCAGCCAGATGCGATATGCCGCTGCGACAACCAGCATCACTTGCAGAAATGCCATCAGCCGGAACAGGAGTTGGAAGGACGGTTTGACCGTCTTGTGGCGAAAGAGCCACATCCCCAGATAAGCTCCGAAGGTTCCGCCCAGGAACACCAGTCCATGAAGGACCACCTCGCTGACGCGGCGCCGGTTCGCTCGAGCCTGGGTTTTATCATGCCCGTAGAACCCCAGTGCAACAATGTTGACCGCCGCAAGCCAGACGAAGAGAAGATAATACCAGGTGAAGGGTAAGCGAGCCACTGCGTAGATCAGACCGCCTACCAGAAGGACGAACACCAGCGCCCACAGACCCTGGTAAACCTCCGTGCGCATCCGTTTGGCCATTCCTCGGCTCCTGGGGCGAGATTCCTCTTGATCAACTCGACCCAGGAAGATATAGCCTCCCGCCGCAAGTTGTACCAGAGCTGAAACGCAAGGCGAGAACCGTAGCCTCCGCTACGGTTGGTCGCAACGATTTTGCGTGGAACAGATAGGCGGAACCATTCCGCTGGGTCAGGAAAGGGAGGACGGCGGTGACTGGACACGGTAAGATCCGACCGGCAACGCGGCGTAGCGGCATCCTCGTCGTCCTGGCCTCTGCGTTCTTCTTCCTTGCAGGATGCTCCAACATGGACGAATTCAGCTGGAAGAAGATGAACTTCGAGGTCTTCCGCGAGCCCGAAAATCCCGTCGAGATCATTCGCACTAGTAAGGACGGCAACCTGCGAGCCCGAGCGCTGCGGGCGCTCCACGAACCGCTGGCGACCGGCGGCACCCAGGAAGAGCAGGACGCCATCATCAACATCCTGACCTACAGCGCTAGCCATGAGTCTCAGCCGTGGTGCCGCATCGCCGCCATCGACACTCTGCGCAAATATCGCGATCCTCGGGCTGCTGATGGACTGAAGGAAGCCTACTACCGCGCGGGTACCTTTTCGCCGGAAACTGCCACCATCATTCGTTGCCAGGCCCTGGGCGCCGTCGCGGAGACCCGGCAACCCGCGGGTGTCGAACTACTCGTCAAGGTGCTGCGCGAACCGCCCGTGGAAGGTCCCGATCAGGATCGCGAGCTGAAAATGCGCGAACGCATCGCGGCGGCCAAGGCGCTCCGCAGCTTCGAGCAGCCGGAGGTAACTCGGGCCCTCGTGGACGTCCTGAACCGCGAACAGGATGATGCCCTGCGAAACAACGCTCATGAATCTCTCGTCGCCGTCACTGGTAAACGGCTTCCGCCCGACGGCGCGGTCTGGGCCGACTACCTCAAGAACCCAGACAAGGTCGATCCGTCCCTCATTCAGCAGCCAAGCGTCGGATCCCGCGTCCTTGAACTGACCGGCCTTCGCTAACATAATCGCACCCGAGCCCGCTACACTGACGGGAACACCCTGAACCTGCTATCCGGCACTCTGAAGAGCCTCGATGGACCGCTTGCTACTCGAAGACCTGCTGACTGATCCAGCGCATCCGTTCCACCTGGCGCACATGGAACTGGCCCTGGCCGAGGCTCGCTGCGCCTATGACGAGGAAGAGG
This sequence comes from Gemmataceae bacterium, assembly GCA_046350255.1. Taxonomy (GTDB): domain Bacteria; phylum Planctomycetota; class Planctomycetia; order Gemmatales; family Gemmataceae; genus CALDUY01. The sequence goes on along the minus strand of JAXMAV010000005.1, from coordinate 329,096 downwards.
TTCCCGTTGGCGCAGTGGTGGTCCATCTGGAACAGGGAATCATCGGCCAAGGACACAATCAGCGCGAACAACTGGGTGACCCGACCGCCCACGCTGAAATGATTGCAATCACCCAGGCGGCCCGGGCGCTGGGCTCCTGGCGTCTGGAAGGGTGCGCCCTGTATGTGACGCTCGAACCCTGCCCCATGTGCGCCGGCGCCATCGTCCAGGCCCGCATCCCGCTGGTCTTCTACGGTTGCAATGATCCCAAGGCCGGAGCCTGCCACACGCTCTATTCCATCACCAGTGACAGTCGGTTGAACCATCGATGTGGAGTGCTGGGCGGCATCCTGGCCGACTCCTGCGCTTCCATGCTGCGTCAGTTCTTCCACGACCGGCGCGCAGAAGGCAAGAAATGACGAACTTGCTGGCTTCGGGTTGAACGAACTCGGTCCGGTTGATCGTCCCCGGCCTGGCTCCGTGGTACACTTCATCGGGAGAAGAACCCTCCCCGATCGGAACCCGCGGAGGTGCAGGATGACTGCGAAAAGATGGCTGGCCGGCACGGTCTTGCTGATGGCCCTGGTAACGCCGGTGGTGTTGGCGCAAACCTATCGCCGCTGGGTGTACTCCAACCCTTCTTTGCCGGCACCTGAGGCCCTGGCCCGGTTGAACCTCCACCTGGCTTGGCAAAATGCCGTCCCCATGGATGGCGGGCGTGATGCCTTTCTCCGCATTGAACCGATCGCCCGAGATCTGATCATCCTGACGCGAAGCGGCCTGGTCACTCGCATCGAGGCCGAGACCGGGCGCACCATCTGGCGGACCCGGGTGGGCAAACCTTACACCATCCTGCCTTACTTCGCAGCCAACAGCAGATCCATCTACGTCATCGCCAACGCCACGATGATCTCGCTGGACCGCGAAACTGGCGTCCAAAAATGGGATTATCCGCTCCCGGGTGCCTTGTCCGCGGCCCCAGCCGTCGATGAGGAACAGCTCTACGTACCCACGGTGACTACCCGTCTGTATGCCTTCTATCTCCCGTTTGTGAGCCTGACCAATCAGCGCGAACTTTCCCCCGGAGAGGTCCGACGGGAGTCTCTGATTTACAGCCGGGGCGAGGGTGAGGATCGCGTGCGTCCCAAGCCGATCTGGGCCGAGCAAACCAACTTCGACCTGACGTTCCGCCCGCTGCTCTCTTCTGAGGAGGGGCTGGTGGTCAGTCCCGATGGGCGAGGCGAAGGCTTTATCAAGATTCTTCGAGAAAACACTCCTTCCCCGGAAATCTACCGGTTCGACCTCGATACCAAGGTGTCGATGCAACCCGTCGAGTATGGAGACACCGCCTTCATTGGCGCGGATGATGCCACTCTCTACGCCATCAACATGAAGAACGGCAAGCTGCGCTGGCGCCACACGGCCGGGACAGCGATCAGCCGGCCTCCGGTGGCCATGGACCGCGACGTCTTCGTGACCTCGTCCCGCGAGGGGCTGGCCCGGCTTGACCGGGTGACGGGCGAGGCCCTGTGGCGCATCCCTCGTGGTTCCGAAGTGCTCGACGCCAACCCGGATGCCGACCGGTACCTGGCCTCCAACGAACGGTTTGTTTACGCCTCGGACCCCTCGGGTCGTCTGCTGGTCCTCGACAAGAAGCGCGGCGTGCGGCTGAGCATGCTCGATACCACCGCGTTCCGCTTCCCGGTGATCAACCCGGTGACCGACCGCCTTTACCTGGCCGCCAATGATGGGCTCATCCTCTGCCTGCACGATCGCGACCAGAAAACGCCCATCCGCCAGCGTCAATCCCTGGAGGACGCCAACTCGCCGTTGCTCAAGCGCCTGGCCCAGACGATCAATGCGCCCGCCGCCAAGGAGACTTCACTGCGCGATGTCCTGCTCGACATGCGCAAGAAGTACGGCATCCACTCGGTGGTAGCACAACGGGCGTTCCAGGAGGCCAGGCAGCCTAACCCGGAAGAACAGCTGGTGAAAACTCCCGCCGCGGAGAACCGCCCCCTGGGTGATCATCTCCAGCGGATTCTGAACCAGGTGAACGCCACCTACCAGGTCGTGGAGAACACGATTTTGATCATCCCCGGCAAGCCTCGCACGAAGTAGACTGATCGTCAGTTCGCCCCGCCCGTGCTGGCACCGTATCGTGAGGTTGGAGCCGATGGAAGTTGTTCATCGGCTCCTGGTTTTTTCCTATGCTGTGGATCCGTCTGTTTCTGCTGGCTTCTCTCGGCCTGGGGGTCGCCTGGCCCCTTCTCTGGCCGTTCGTCTCTCTGCGCCACACCCCGCTAACGTTTGATGGTTCCCTGGTCACGCTGGTGCAACACACCGCCTGGCTCGTGCTCGGCACCGTTGTGCTTTCGCTGCCCCCGGGCTTCCTGGCAGCCCTGCTTCTGGAACGAAGTGACCTGCCCGGGCGATCACTCATCTACACCATCCTTCTGGTGGCGCTCTTCTTACCGCTGCCGCTGTTCGTCGCTGGCTGGATGCCGCACCTTCCGCCGGTCCAGTCAATGCATCTCTGGCCAGAGGGCCTGCTCCCCTCGATCTTCCTGCATACTCTGAGCGGATTCACCTGGGTGGTGCTGATAATCGGTGTGTTCCTGCGTCATGCCCGCAGTGACGGCGAAGACCACGCCAGGACCGTGGGGTCGCCCTTGTGGGTGGCATGGCACGTGGTGTTACCCACCGCCTGGCCCAGCATTCTGGCCGCGGCCTTGTGGCTCGCCATGCAGACCGCCTGCCAGGTCACCATCACCGATCTATACCAGGTGCGAACTCTGGCTGGCGAGATCTTCCTTCAGCTAGATGCCCCCGGCTCCACCTACCCCATCCAGGGGGCAATCCCGGTCGCGCTCCTGCAGGTAGTGGTGGGGATGGCATTAATCGTCATCGCGGCCAGAGGTTTTGCCCGGCGAGATGAACCAGGCGCGATGCGCAGACGATCGACGCCTCTCTTTCGCCTGGGTCGTGGCCGCTGGTCCATGGGGCTGCTCCTCCTGGGTCTCAGCGCGGCCATCCTGCTGGTCCCCACCGTGACGTTTCTCCTGCGAGCAGGCATGATGGGGGATCCCCCCACCTTCTCCCTGGGCAAACTGGCCCAGCGCCTGGCAAAGGCGATGGTGGTGGATGCTCCCCTCTGGCAGCGCACGATCTGCCTGGGGCTTGGCACCGGAATACTCTGCGCATCGCTGGGTCTGCTAGCCTGCTGGTGCGTCCGATGCTCGCCTGTCCTGCAAGTGGGTCTGGCGCTACTCATGGCGCTGGCCTGGGCCATGCCGGGGCCACTGGTGGGCATGGGTGTGCTGGGCGTGCTCGACCTGGTGGTGTCTTTCTCCGAGCCGTTCACCAGTGTGCCGGCCCGATGGCTCTGGCATGGGCCGTCCATCCTCCCCGTGCTCCTGGTCAACGTGATCCGCTGGTTGCCCTGTGCAGTCTGCCTGATCTGGCCGGAGATGCGGAACCTTCCCCGGGAGTTTCGCGACGAGGCACAGCTGGTCGGCCTGCGGCCCTTGCAGGAATTCTGGCAGATTGGCTGGCCGATGACTCACTCGACCGTCCTCCTGGCAGCTCTGACCACGGCAATTCTGTCGTTGGGGGAGGTGAGCGCCAGTAAACTGGTCAGCACGCCCGGAGCCGATTGCTTCGGTGAACGGCTTTGAGCGCAGCTCCATTACGGTGTTTCGACGGAACTTTCGGCTCGCTGTCTGACCATGCTGGGAGCCGTCGCGGCCCTGGTCGGGCTCTTCTCGCTGGGCGCGACCTTGCGACCTTTCCTACGCCCCCAGTACAATGCCCAGCACGGCGAACTGACTTGACCTGAACCCCGGTTCAGACTGGTGCCAACGTGACAGCGGATGTCTCATCACCGTCTTCTTCTGGATCGAAGAAACGCATCGTCGTTCTCGGTTCCACCGGGTCCATCGGTACGAGTACGCTCGACGTCGTCGAGCACCTGCCCGGGCGGCTCGATATCTTTGGGCTCAGCGCACACTCCCGGATCGATCTCCTGCTCGAACAGGCGCATCAGTTTCGGCCTCGGTGTGTCTGTGTAACCGACCCGGCCATCCAGGTCGATCCGGCCCGGCTCCCGGCGGGGTGTCGCCTGCTGCGCGGCACGCAGGGTCTGGTGGAGATGGTCCAGGCTCCGGAAGTCGATGTGGTGGTGACAGCCATCGTCGGCGCTGCCGGCCTGGAAGGCACCTGGGCCGCTCTCGAAGCCGGTAAAACCATCGCGGTGGCGAACAAGGAGACTCTTGTCCTCGCCGGTGCCCAGGTCACCGAGCTGGCCGCACGCCAGGGAGTGCGCCTCCTTCCGGTGGACAGCGAGCACAGCGCCATCTTCCAGGCGCTGGCAGGAAGCGCGCCCGACGAGGTCGAACGCATTGTCCTGACGGGTAGCGGTGGCCCCTTCCGCGGACGCAAGCGCGCGGAACTCGAGGCAGTCACCGTCGAGCAGGCACTATGCCACCCGACCTGGAGCATGGGCCGCAAGATTACCATCGATTCCGCCACCTTGATGAACAAGGCGCTGGAAGTCATCGAGGCGCGCTGGCTGTTCAACCTCGCTCCCGATCGCATCGATGTCATTATTCATCCGCAATCGATCATCCATTCCTTCGTCGAGTTTCAGGATGGCTCCATCCTGGCGCAGATGTCGCCGCCCGACATGCGGCTGCCCATCCAGTATGCCCTGACCTACCCGCAACGCCTGCCGGGGCCCGCTCGCCGACTCAACTGGCGCCAGCTGGCTAGCTGGCAGTTTGAACAGCCCGACCACGAAACCTTTCCCTCCCTACAATTGGGGTACGAGGCCGCCCGCCAGGGAGGGACCTGCGGCGCGGTGCTCAATGCTGCCAACGAGGTGGCGGTAGCGGGCTTTCTCGACGGGCAGTTACCATTCCTCGACATCCCCCGGGTGTGCCGCGCTGCCCTGGATCATCATCACTATAATCCCCGGCCGACACTGGCAGAGCTGGCTGCCAGCGATCGCTGGGCTCGACAGGAGGTAGGCCGTTGGATCAGTCGAACCCCCCGGACCGTTCGGAGCACGTAAAGAGTTCCGAACAGGGCACGATGCGCCCCACCTCGTCGAGTCCGTCGTCGGAAAACCTGCAGACCGAGCCTCCCCCGCCCCTGAGCCCCCAGGCCTGGCTAACGCAGAACGGCCCCTGGTTCGTCCTGTTCGTCCTGGGCCTCGCCTACCTCTACCACACCTACGGGGTGGAAGCGGTCATCTCCGGGGCAGTGGCTCTGGTCGGCCTCGGCTTCGTCATCTTCATCCACGAACTGGGCCACTTTCTCGCGGCCAAGTGGTGCGATGTCCACGTGCAGACCTTTTCCATCGGATTCGGACCCGCCGTCCCGGGATGTAGCTTCACGCGCGGCGAAACCACCTACAAGCTGGCGCTCTTGCCCCTGGGTGGCTACGTCAACATGGTTGGCGAGGGACCCGAGGCCGACGAGGACGAAGATTACCCCCGCTCGTTCAAGAACAAAACGGTCGGCCAGCGCATGCTGATCATCTCCGCCGGGGTGATCATGAACGTCCTATTCGGAGCGCTCTGCTTCGTCGTGGTCTACCTCTACTTCGGAATCGAACGGCCGCCGGCCATTATCGGCAAGACTGAATCAGGTTCGCGCGCCTGGGAGGCCGGCGTGCGGGCGGGCTGGAAACTGGTAGAGCTGGAGGACAAGCAGGATCCCTGGTTCGACGAGATGCGCGTCGCCGTTGCGCTTTCCCCTTCAGGAAAGCCGATGGAGTTTACTTTCCAGGATCGCGAAGGCAAACGCCACGCCGTAGGCATCGAGCCCTACCGGGACGCCAACAACATGGTGCCCGTGATCGGCGTCTCGCAGTCAAGCAGGACGCGCCTGATCTCCTCCCGCTACGCGCAGTATTTCGATGGCCCAGTGAAGGCGAAAAGTGCCGCCTCCTACGCCCGGAGCATGGACCTGGCACCCAACGATGTGATCCTCCGCGCGACCAATCCTGCCCGCGCAGGTGAGCTTTCTCCCTTGCCGGAAGGCGCTGCCGGCTGGGTCGAACTGGCCTCGCGCATGCAAAAGCTGGGTGAGGAACCCCTCGTCCTGGAAGTGGCCACGGGTGGTGATGCGAGCAAGGCGCGGAAGCTGACCGTGCCCGCCTCGGGATTTCAGTTCGGCGATAGCATCATCGCCACCACGGATCCCTCGACCCCCGACAGGCCGTTCAATCTCTCTCCGCTCCCCATCGATCCTAATAGCGATCCGAAACATCCGGAACCTGACTGGTATGTCCTCCGCCAGCGGATGACTGCCCTGGCAGGAAAGGCAATGGTAGTCCAGGTCCAGCGCGAGGGTGAATCCGCGAAGCCTTCGCTGCTAATCCCGCCGGCCTACCACGTCCGGCTGGGGCTGCGCATGAAGATGGGGAAGGTGGCGGCGGTGCGTCACGGTTCTTCCGCCGAGTCGGCCGGCTTGAAGGCCGGCATCGCAGACGGCGATGAAATAACAGGTGTGCAGCTGGAGGCGGGCGAAGGCAAACCCGTCGCGCTTGACATGGAGGCGATGGACCCCGTCCGGTTGCCGTTCGAGATCGAACGACGTATGCGCGAGTTGAGCAAGGACGGAAAAATCTACCGGGTGGTGATGACGGTGCGTGGCCCCATGAACCACGACGCCCGCAAGGAGCGCACCTTGCCCCCCATGGACTGGGACAACAGTTACTCACTGGGTGACGAGTCTCCCGTCAACCCGGCCGCTCCCATGTCCATCCCACAGCTCGGCATCGCCTACTGGGTCGAAAGCACCGTGGTGAAGGTGGAGCCAGGTGGCCCCGCCGAGCAGGCTGGGTTGCAGGCAGGCGATGTGCTTCAGGAGTTCCGCTACCGCAAGCGCGGCCTCAAACCGGGCCAGGTCAACTGGAGCAAGTGGTTCAAGATGGCCTCGGTGCGCGGCAAGGACAAGACCGTCTACGATCAGTGGGCCCACTTCTTCTACTTCCTGCAGCAGACCGAGTTTCCCATCATTGGGCTAAAGGTTCGGCGCATGGAAGGCAACGAACCCACCGTGGTGCATGTGCCTCGGGAAGCAGGAGAAGAGGTCGGCATCGAAGCGCAACCCGACCCGACCTGGCCAGCCATCGAACGAGGATTCGTCTTCGAGCCCGATGAACGCCGGCACAAGGCCAGGGGGTTCGTCGAGGCGTTCTCGCTCGGGATGGATCGCACGCTCTCGTTCATTCGCCAGATCTACATGAACCTGTCTCGCCTGGTCAGCGGTCGCATCTCGACCAACAGCCTGGGTGGACCCATCGAGATTGGCGCCCAGGCCATTAACGCGGCCAGCGAGAACTTCTCGGTGTTTGCCCTTTTCCTGGGGATGATCAGCATCAACCTGGCGGTGGTCAATTTCCTTCCCATCCCCGTGCTCGACGGCGGGCATATGGTCTTCCTCATCTACGAAAAGCTCCGCGGCCGTCCGCCCTCGGAAGGCGTCCGCATCGCAGCCACCTACCTGGGGCTGCTGATCATTCTGTTACTCATGGGTTATGTATTCTGCCTCGATATCTGGCGTCGCTTCCTGTGAGAGGCTCCCCCGGAATGAACGTAATGAAGCCTGCGAATGCTCCACCGCCCGAAACCGCGCCAGGAGAAGATCCCAATCTTCACCGGTCGCGGCGCCGTTGGCGGATAGCCTTGCTAGTCTGGGCCCTTACCTTCGCCATCCTGTTGGGGGTGGAGGTCGTGGGCTTTCTGTGGAAGGCACTGCGCCCCCAGTAAATGCCAGCCCCGAAGCGAGGAGTCGCCTGGCTCCTCGCTTCTGTGCAGCCTGAGTTCGGCTTCACCAGCTCATTTCCCGCGTTTCCGCGCGGGGATGCGCATGCCGTGACGTTGCAGCAAGGCCACCAGCTGATCCCACACTGCGGAGGCCGACGGCTGTGCGCGGGCCTGATCGAGTAGCGCCTCCGCTTCGTCGTGAAGGTTGCCTTCCTTCGCCGAGTGCTCGGCCAGGATGGTCTCCACCGAGGCTTCTCGTTTGCCGTCCAGCACATCGTTACAAAGCTGGTCGGCGCGTTTGTTGTCGGCCCGGCGAACGTGCTCGAGCCGCGGAGGATGACGAAACTGCCGGGCCAGCTTCGTGGCCTGCTCATACAGACCGCGCAGATCCTCGTTTTTCACCTTGTACTCGCCGCGCATCTGCTTGACCATGAGTTCGCTATCACTGTGAACCACCACGCGAAGATCTGGTCCCAGTTGCAAGGCATGCTCGAGGGCACGGACCAGGGCGGTATACTCGGCCTGGTTGTTCGTCATCGTTCCCAGCCGGTCAGCCTCTTCGAGGACCTCGCCGGTGGGTAACTCGATGGTGTAGGCGCAGGCGGCTGCTCCTGGATTCCCCCGGGAAGCACCATCCGTGAAAATGATCAGATCCGACTGTGCAGCCATGCCTTTGCTCCAGTGAGGCGATACCAGGATTCCAGAGACGCCCGGACCGACCCAGAAAGCCGCTCCAGGTTATGGGGAGCCCTCTGATTAGACAACCTCGCGAGGTTCCTGTGAACAGTCCGAAACTTCTCATCTTGGAAACTTCAGGCCGACAAGGCCAGGTGGGCCTGGCCCTGGGGAACCACCTGATCGACCAGGAAGTCCTCGACGGTGGACGCCAGCACGCCCGCGACCTGGCCCCCTCGGTGGAACTGCTCCTGCGTCGCCAGCAGTGGCACCCGCGCGAAATCCAAGGCGTGATCGTCGGTCGAGGCCCCGGAAGCTTTACCGGCTTGCGCGTGGGCATCATCTCGGCCATGGCCTATGCCTACGCTACCGATTGCGCGCTGCTGGCCGTCGATACCTTTCACACCATTGCCATCCAGGTCCCGGCCACCTGCGGCCAGGTGGCCGTCCTCGGTGATGCCCAGAAGCAGGAACTCTACATCCAGCCGTTCGTTCATCGTGAAGGAGCCTGGCATCCATCCGGCGAGATTGTCATCCTCCCCTTCGAGGCCTGGCTCGCCCAGCATGCACCCCAGGTGTGGGTCACCGGCCCCGGGCTGGCCCGGTGGGAATCGCAATTGCCTTCTACAATGCTCCTGATCGACCCCGCGTTGCGCCAGCCCACCCTCTCCGCCACCCTGGACCTGGGCTGGACTCGCTACCTCCGGGAAGAACGCGACTCTCTGTATTCCGTGGAACCTCTTTATCTGCGCGCCAGCGCAGCCGAACGGCAGTGGAGCGGTCGGACCTGAGTCTCTTGTGCTGGTTCGCTGGTCCAAGTACTATCGCTATCTCCACCCCATCGAGGTGACTGATGGTCCGACTGACGATCCTCCTCGCCGTGCTGGTTGCCTCCCAGGCCGCAGCGGCGGAGCCCCTCCGGTTTTCTCTGCAAGTCTCCCCTACCCTGCTCCAGCGTCCTTATACTGGTCGTGTCTATGTAATGTTGTTCAAGGAAGAGCACAGGACTCTGCAGGGATGGCCAAACTGGTTCGACGTACAACCGGCCTTCGTGAAGGACGTGGTGGACTGGAAGCCCGGCACTCCGCTCCTCATCGATCAACACGCCACGGGCTACCCCATTCCTCTGGGTCGCCTGACCCCGGGGACCTGGACGGTCCAGGCCGTAATCGATCTACACCCAGATCACCTGCGTTTCAGCACCGCTCCCGGGAATCTCTGGGGCATGAAACGCCTACCACTCGACCCCGCACGATCCGGCACCGTGGACATCTTGCTAGACAAGAAATACGAATCTCCCCCCTTTGTCGAGACAGCCTGGGTCAAACTCGTGGACCTCGAAAGCCGTCTGCTCTCCACGTTCCATCGACGGCCGACCCGCATGCGAGCCGCAGTCATCCTGCCCGAATCGTACAGCCGATCACCGGCCCGGCGTTATCCGGTCGTCTACGAGATTCCCGGCTTCTCGGGTACCCACCGGATGGCCCACCAGATCAGGGAATCCGGTGTGACCAATCGGGCGGGGATCGAGGTGATCCACGTCGTGCTCGACCCGAGTTGTCACCATGGCCACCACGTGTTTGCCGATTCCGCCAACAATGGCCCGGTGGGTCAGGCCTTGATCGAGGAGTTGATTCCCGCCATCGAATCGCGCTTCCGTATCCTGGCCCGACCGCAAACTCGTCTTCTCTGCGGGCACTCCTCGGGAGGCTGGTCGAGCCTGTGGCTCCAGGTACGCTACCCCGACATGTTTGGTGGCTGCTGGTCCACCGCTCCGGATCCGGTCGATTTCCGCGATTTTCAGCGCATCCACCTGTACCGCGCCGGGGAGAACATGTTCGTCGATCGCGAGGGACAACGACGCCCCATTGCCCGGAAAGGGGATAAACCGTTCCTGTGGTACCGAGACTTCTCCGACATGGAAGAGATCATGGGCCACGGCGGTCAACTGGCCGCCTTTGAAGCCGTCTTCAGCGAACGCGGCTCCGATGGCAAACCACGCCGCCTGTGGGATCGCAAAACCGGAGCCATCGACCTAGCAGTCGCTCGTTCCTGGGAGAAGTACGACATCCGGCTCGTGCTCGAACGCCACTGGAAGGACCTGGCTCCGAAGCTGGCCGGAAAGCTGCACGTCTACATGGGAGATCTCGATACGTTCTATCTTGAGGGGGCCACCGCCCTCCTGAAAGAGTCACTTCGCAAACTCGGCAGTGACGCCGTGGTGGAGCTTTTCCCGGGAAAGAACCACAGCTCTCTCATGGATCGCCCGTTACGAATCCGCATTGCCCGGGAAATGGCCGCGAAGCTCCGGGCCGCCGGGGTGGTCGAGTGAGCGCATGCACGTACCTACGTTGACCATCGTTGGCATGGGATTGCTTGGCGGGTCGATCGCCCTGGCCTGTCGCCAGCGCGGCCTGGTGGGTCGCATCGTCGGCTGCGATCGCAACCAGGAGGTGCTGGAACGCGCCCGTCAGCGCGGCATGTTGGACGATTACACCACCGACACCGCTCGTGCGGTCGCTCGCGCCTCGTTCGTCGTGTACTGCACCCCGGTCGATCTCCTGCCCGATGTCGTGGGCGAATCGGCCGAGGCGTGCCGACCCGGCACCCTGCTCACCGACGTGGGTAGCACCAAGACGGCCATCGTGCGGCGCCTGGCGGGCCGGCTACCCCCCGGCGTCAATTTCGTCGGAAGCCATCCCCTGGCCGGCAGCGAGAAGACTGGCCCGGACCATGCGCGTGCCGACCTGTTTGAAGGAAAGCTGGTGGTAATCACTCCCGCGGGAGATCCTCCTGCCGCGGTATCCACCGTGGGCGCATTCTGGTCGGCCCTCGGCGCCCGGGTGGAGACCATGTCCCCCGAACAGCACGATGAGGCCCTGGCCGTGACCAGTCACCTGCCGCATCTGGTGGCGTCCGTGCTGGCGGGCGTGCTACCGCTGGAGTGGAAGCGACTCACCGCCACCGGGTTTCGCGACACCACGCGCCTGGCAGCAGGTAGCCCGGATCTCTGGCGGGCCATCTTCCTGAGCAACCAGTCGGCCCTGTTGACCGCCGTGGACGAGTTCACCGCCCATCTCGAACGGTTTCGCCAGGCCCTGGCCCGGGGAGAAGGCGAACGGTTGCGCCTTCTCCTCGAGCAAGGCAAATACATCCGCGACTCACTCACCTGAGTCGCGCCCGTCTCAGTCGTCATCCCGAAGACGGGCCAGGACGTTCAGATCTTCCAGCGTGGTGGTATCGCCCACGGTCTCCTTGCCGCACGCAATGTCGCGGAGCAACCGCCGCATGATCTTGCCCGAGCGCGTCTTGGGTAGCGCCTCCGTGAAGCGAATGGAATCCGGACGAGCCAGGGCGCCGATCTCGCGGGCCACGTGCTCGCGCAGCTCTTTCTTCAATTCCTCGGTGGCCTGCACGCCGGATACCAGCGTGACAAAGCAGGCGATGCCTTCGCCCTTGATTTCGTCAGGTTGCCCCACCACCGCGGCCTCGGCCACCTTCGGATGATGTACCAGCGCGCTTTCGATCTCCATGGTGCTCAGACGATGGCCCGCGACATTCAGCACGTCATCCACCCGGCCCATGATCCAGAAGTAACCATCCTCGTCCTGCCGGGCGCCATCCGCCGTGAAGTAGTTGTGCGGAATCTGGCTCCAGTATTGCTGCTTGTAGCGCTCGTCGTCGCCGAACACCGTGCGCAGCATGCTCGGCCAGGGATGACGGATCACCAGCAACCCGCCGGTGTTTGCTCCCACACCAGTCCCATTACGATCCACCACCTCGGCCAGCACGCCTGGAATGGCTCGGGTGGCCGACCCTGGTTTGGTGGCGATGGCGCCAGGCAGAGGCGCGAGCATGATCATGCCCGTCTCAGTCTGCCACCAGGTGTCCACGATGGGGCACCGCTTCTTGCCGATCACCTCGTGATACCAGATCCACGCCTCGGGATTGATCGGCTCGCCCACCGTGCCCAGCAGGCGCAGGCTGGACAGGTCGTGCGATTCCGGCCACTGGTTGCCCCACTTGATAAAGGCGCGGATGGCCGTGGGTGCCGTGTAAAAGATCGTCACCCCATACTTCGCGATGATCTCCCAGAAGCGATCTTCGCGCGGATGGTTGGGCGCGCCCTCGTACATCACCGTGGTCGCCCCGTTGGCCAGGGGGCCATACACGACGTAGCTGTGCCCGGTGATCCAGCCACAGTCGGCGGTGCACCAGTACACATCCTCCTCGCGGAGGTCGAACACCAGGCGATGCGTGTAGGAAACCCCCAGGAGATAGCCCGCAGACGAGTGCAGCACACCCTTGGGCTTCCCGGTCGAACCTGAGGTGTAAAGGACGAACAACGGATGCTCGCTGTCGAACGCTTCGGCAGGGCAATCGGCCGAGGCATCGGCCATCAGCTCGTGCCACCAGAAATCGCGACCCGCCTTCATCTCGATGGTCTGCCGGCAGCGATCCAGCACGATGCACTTCTCGACGGTCGGCGACTTTACCAAAGCCGCATCGACGTTTGCCTTCAGCGGCACCACCTTGCCCCGGCGCCAGCCCCCATCGGCCGTGATCACCAGGCGCGCCCCAGCATCGTTGTTCCGGTCGGCGACGGCATCGGCGCTGAACCCGCCGAAGACCACCGAGTGCGTCGCACCGATGCGAGCGCACGCCAGCATGGCAATAGCCAGCTCTGGTACCAGTGGCATGTAGATGGTCACACGGTCGCCTGGCTTGATGCCCAACTTCTTCAGCACGTTGGCGAACTTGCAAACCTCGCGGTGCAACATCTGGTAGGTGAGTACCCGACTATCGCCGGGTTCACCTTCCCAGATGATGGCAGCCTTGTTCCGTCGCGGACCTTCCAGGTGTCGATCGAGGCAGTTCGCACTGACGTTCAGCTTGCCTCCGACGAACCACTTCGCGTGGGGTTCGTTCCACTCGAGAATGGAGTCCCAGGATTTGGCCCAGGTCAGCTGTTGCGCTTCGCTGGCCCAGAACGCCTGCGGATCACTCTTCGCCCGGGCATAAAGCGCCTCATAATCCGCCAGCGACTTGACATGCGCAGCCTTTGCGAAGTCCGCAGGAGGAGGAAAAGTGCGCGTTTCCTTGAGTACACTGGTGATGGTCGAGGTGGACTGCGAGGACATGGCCTGGTTTCCAGCAGAAGGTTGGAGAGCAAGGAAAGCAATCTCTCGCTATCGATAAAGGGGGTTGCTCCAAGCGTCAAGCAGAAACGAGAAAGTCTGCGGCGCGAGCCCGGTGGAAACCCGGGAGACGAGTGCATAGAATTTGGAGGTCGTGGAGGAGCGGTTCGAGGCGGGGCCCAGTCATGCAGGCGCTGACTATCTCCTACTTCAAACGCTACAAGATGGAGATCGACCTGGCGGGTCTGGCTTCCCCGGAATGGCCCGAGGGCTTCTATCCCATCGCCTGGCGCGGCGACCTGCTTGTCACTCATGCCGATGTGCTGGCAGCCTCGTTCTCCAACGAAATGGATGCCGTTATCTTCCCCAGTCTGGGAACGGTGCACGGCTGTTCCGGACTCCTGCAGGAGATGATCAAGCGTCGTGCATTTATTCCCGAGGCTACCTGGTTGGTGGTGGGTCCCTCGGGACCGTGTGGATCGGTCCAGGCCCTGCGGGAACGCGGTAGCCTGGGTGCGATTCAGAATGTCGGCATCGTCCCGGGTCAGCGAGGCAAACACCTGGGTCGAGCGCTGGTGTTACAGGCGCTGCGAGGCATGGCCACCAGCGGGCTGGGCCGGGCCACCCTGGAGGTCACCGCCAGCAACCTACCTGCCGTGCAACTGTACCTGGGACTGGGGTTTCGCCGGACCAAGGTGGTCTACAAGGCCATCCCCACTTCCCTGACCGCCCCACGCCCGGACCACGAGATTTCTGACCTGCTGTTCTGAGGATACGGTGCCACAACAACTCCACCAGCACACCTTCCCCAACGGATTGACACTCCTCGCGGAACACATGGAGCACGTCCGCTCGGCTGCCATGTACTTCCTCGTTCCGGCCGGTTGCGCCTTCGACCCTCCCGAGCATCCTGGTCTGGCCTCGCTGCTGGCCGACATGAGCACGCGCGGAGCCGGCGATCTCGATAGCCGCGAGCTGACTCTGGCCCTGGATAATCTCGGGCTGGATCGCAGCGAAAGCGTGGGGTTGATGCACACCCGTTACTGGGGCACCACCCTGGCCCGCAATCTTCCCGCCGCCCTGGGCCTCTACGCCAGCATCCTCCGCCAGCCGCACCTGCCCGACGACGAACTCGAACCCTGCCAGGCCCTGGCGATTCAGGACATCAACGGACTCGAAGACGAGCCGGCCTCGCGCGTCATGGTCGAGCTGCGCCGGCATCTCTACCCGACCCCGTTGAGCAACGACCACCGCGGCACCATTGAGGGCGTGCAATCCCTGACCATCGACCGCCTGCGCAGTCATCACCAGCACTACTTCCATCCGGCCGGGACGATTCTCTCCATCGCTGGCAACATCAACTGGCCCGCTCTCCGCGACCTGGTCGGCGAATTGTTCGGCGACTGGCAAGGCAGCAAGGAGTCGGCGCTGAACCTGGGCCCCCTTCCCTCGAAGCGGGCCCACCTGGAAAAACAGCTGGAACAAACCCACATCGCCGTCGCTTACCCCAGCGTCCCGGTCGGTCATCCCGACTACTACCTGGCACTGGGGGCAGTCAACATCCTCTCCGGTGGCATGGGAGCCAGACTGTTCACCGAGATCCGCGAGAAGGAAGGGCTCTGCTATTCGGTTAGCGCCTCGTTTCAGCCCATGAAAGATCGCGGTTCGGTGGTGGCTTACGCCGCCTCACTCAACCACCAGGCGCAGCGCACCCTCGACAAGCTGATCGAGGAGCTGACTCGCCTTCCCCGGGGGATCGAGGAAGAAGAACTGGCCCGGGTGCGCGTCGGCCTGAAGTCGTCGCTCATCATGCAACTGGAATCGACCTCGTCGCGGGCCACCTCTCTGGCCTCAGACTGGTACAACCTGGGCCGCCTGCGCACCTTTGACGAGATCCAGGCTGCCATCGAGGGCCTGTCTGTCCCGCAGCTACTTGCACACCTCCAGCGATTCCCTCCCCAGGAGTTCAGCATCGTGACCCTGGGTCCTTCTCCCCTGAACGCCGCCTGAGCCTGGCCCGGAGTGTATCTACTATGCCGTTCCATCTGCACAAGTTGGCGAATGGGTTGACTGTCCTTGGAGAGACGAGCCCCAGTGCTCGGTCGGTGGCCCTGGGTTACTTCGTCCGGGCCGGCTCGCGCGATGAGACCCCCGAGGAAGCTGGTGTGTCACACTACCTCGAGCACATGGCCTTCAAGGGCAGCGAACGACGCACTGCCTTCGACGTGAATCGCGACTTCGACCGCATCGGCGCCGATTACAACGCCTCGACCAGCGAAGAAAACACCATCTACCACGCCGCGCTCCTGCCCGAATACCTGGGCGAGTCGCTCGACATCCTCTCCGACCTGCTCCGTCCCGTCCTCCGCCAGGACGACTTCGACATGGAAAAGCAGGTCATCATCAACGAGATCGGCCGGTACGAGGATATGCCCGGCTGGTCGGCCTATGATCACGCCCAGCGCGTGTTCTTTCACGATCACGCTTTGGGCAACAGCGTCCTCGGCTCGGTGGCCAGCATCACCGCCCTGACGCGCGATCAAATGGAAGCGTACTATCGCCGGCGCTACGTGGCGCCCAACATCATCCTGGCAGTCGCAGGTGCATTCGACTGGGCCGAGTTGCTCGCCCTGGTGGAAAAGCAGTGCGGCACCTGGCCAGGCACCCCCGCTCCGCGCACCAGTACCCACGAAGCCAGCGGATCGAACCGCCTGGAAGTGTTGTGCAAGGAAAAGGTTAGCCAGGAGTACATCGTGGAGATGTCGCTGGCTCCGGCCGCTTCTTCTCCGTTGCGCCATGCCGCCGACCTGCTCAGCATGGCTGTCGGCGATGATTCCGGCTCTCGCCTCTACTGGGAACTGGTCGATCCTGGCCTGGCGGAGTCTGCCTCCTGCTATTACCGCGAGTACGAGGACACTGGCGCCTTCTACACCTCGATGACCTGCGAGCCGGACCAGACGGAAAAGAACCTGGAGATTGTCTTGCAGGTGCTGCGCGAAGTGCAGAAAAGCGGCATCGCCTCCGAGGAGCTGGAGCAGGCTCGCAACAAACTACTGTCGCGGATCGTCCGCTCGGGCGAACGGCCCAAGGGACGGATGTTTAGCCTGGGGTCAGCCTGGAACTACTACGGCTGCTACCGTTCCATCGACGACGAGCTGGCCGATTACGAGAAGGTCACCCTCGCCGACTTGCGGGCCGTGCTGGATCGCTACCCGCTCGACCGCCTGTCCACCGTGGCGCTGGGCCCCCTGAAAGAGATTCAGGTACCCCGTTAAAACAACAAGGCCGGGTTCCTTGAACCCGGCCTTGTTGCTTCCCGTGTCGAAATCAGACCTTCTTCCATCCCGGTGGGAGAGGCACCAGCAGTTCCGGCGGGCAGAAGCTGCGGTCGAACACTCGGGCGTAGTAGATCAAAAGACCGTGGACGGCGTGATACATGCCGCCACCGTCGATCGATGCACCTTGCAGATCGAGGATTTGCAGGCACAGCGCGTTGACCGCCTCCTGCACCCATGGTTCGCGCAGTTCATCGTCCGAGAGAGCCAGGGCCAGCCATTCGAGAATATGGCCAGTCGTGTTGATCCTCAGGTTCTTGTCGCGCTCGCTGCCCGGACCCCGGAAGAAGCTGGTGGAGAAGGTGCCATCCGGGTTTTGCATCTTGCGAGCCAGGTCGCGATAACGCACCGTTTTCTCGGCCACGGCCTTCCACAGCCCCTCGGTCTTGCCGCCCCGGGCCAGGTGCATGTGATAGACCCAGCTCATCCCGAAGAGACGATGCGTGCCACCGCAGGCCGCGTTCTCGATCGACTGATCGAGTTCGTAGCGGAGAATGTCGTTGAAGTGGAGCTTCTCGTGCTGGGGAGTCTTCCACTCATAGTCGAGGCCCTTGTACTGGGCCACGATGATGATCGTCCAGCTTAGCTCCTGCTTCTGCCTTACGCTCGCCCGGTTCAGGCTGAAATCGACGAAGTCCGCAAAGGTGAAGTCCTTCCCCTGCACCTTCATCGGCCGGTTGTACGGCATGCTCCACTGGGCCATTTCCGCGATGAACTGATCCTGGTGACCCTGTCCCAGGCCATCCATGGTCGAGACCACGTCCACGCCCAGCACCGTCGGCTTGAACACCAACCCGCGCAGCGACCCTCCCGAACAGATGTAGTTCAGGGCGTTGGTGCGCTCCTTTGTCTTCGGGTCAATCAGTTCGACACCTGGCCCTAGGCCGAGGATGCCGTGAAATACGGTCCAGAACCCGTTGGCGATGGTGAGGTCCCGGGCCCGGATGTTGTTGATGGCCGCCTCGAGACGTTTCTTCAACGAGTTGGGCACCTCCGCCGGTGCTTTCCCCGCATCCTTTGTCTCGGGGGAGACGCCGGGGATAGGTTCTCCTGCCTCCACTGCTGGCGCTTCCGAGGAGTTCTCCTCCGGAACGGGATCGACAGGAGCACAGGAGAGAATACCGAGGGCCAGGGCCAACCCGGGAATGATCCACCACCTGAGGGTCTTCATGGGCTATTTCTCTCCAACGCTGTGAAGGGACCCCGTGGACGCACCGCGGACAGACAGTTCCTGGGGCTCGGGCAGGAACGCCCCCAGGGGTTTCAAGGTCGAAACGCGCTGCAGCAGCTGACCCACCCAGGCCCATTCCTGCCCGGTGATGAAGGCCAGGCAGCAGATGAAGAACGCCAGGCCGAAGTAGGACATCTGATAGAGTACCACCAGGCCGACCCATCCCGCCAGCGCGCCACCCAGCAAAATCACGCGGGACCAGCCCGAGCGCCAGGCAAAGAACGGGAAGGTGATCTGCCAGGCCAGCGTCAAGTAAGCCATGACATTCAGCTGACCCAGGAACCAATTGACGTCGCGGGCATGTTCCCGAGCCCGTGCTACCGTGGTCCCCATGGCAGGATACCAGTTGAACCAGTAGGCCACACCCGCCCACCACTCGCCCATCTGCAACTTGTGCATACCCGTGGAGACCAGCAATATCGCCACATGTACCTGAAGCAGACGCAGCGCCACGTTGGCTCCCACGCTGGGAGACGTTTCGCGCCCAGACCGGGTGAAGATCCGCCCCAGGAGAAGGCTATCGCGGCTGCCGATCAGGCGTTCCACCAGGCTAAGCCGCCCGTTCCACTGCCCCAGGAGCAGATAGGCCACCCCCAGATACAGGGTGAGAAACTGCAGGACCGAATCCACTTCTTCATCGAAGAGTGGCGTGGCGGTGAACGAGGCCACGATCACCCACCCGGCCGGGACCGTCAGACGCGTGGCGATACCCAGTGTGAACAGCACGAGCACGGCAATCGACCCCCAGTACATCGTCTGGAGGAGTGCCACATTGTTGCCACAGAGATACAGCAACGACCAGCCCAGCGGCTTGGGAGCCTGCATGGGATCCAGCCGGGCCGTCTCACTAAGCGCCTGGCGGTCGAACCACCCCTGCAAGCCGTACAGGGCGGACACATCGCCATGAAGCGGCAGGAGCCAGCTCAGGAGTAGAATGCCCGTCAAAAGCCGCGTGAGATGCAGACCAAACGGATCCGCTGGAGCAAACCAGAAGCGAGTCCAGCCGCTGAAGAAGCCGCCCTGCTCCTGAAGATCGACGACGTTGGCAGAGGGCTTCATTTCGGGAACCTCCCATAGTTGCTAACCAGTTCATCCATCTCGGGCGGAGTTTCGCGCTCCATCAGGACACGCGGGGGAATCGGATCCCGGCTGTGCCGCGCGAACGTCACGGTCTTGGCTCCCTGGGTACGAGTGAAGTATCGACCCAGCGACCCGATCACAATCAGCGACCAGCGAGAAGGTCGCATCACATTCTGCTGGGTTGGCAGCTCATTTTCTGGCAAGCGGGTCAAGTTGAGTTTGCGGCTCTCGCCCTCCACCTGCTCCCAGAACGACACCTCGTTCACCTTCTTGTTGGGAGCGGGAATCCGCTCCGTAATATCGCGCGGCAACGGCTGATCATCCACGATCCAGCGGCACACACTCTCTTGCATCCGCCGCAACCCCCCGGACGCCTTGGGATCGGGGAACCGGATGGTCTGCTCGACCACCCCGTTGGCATCCTCCAGGTCGATCACCAGGAAAGCGGACGGCATCCCGACGCGATTGGTGCGGAAGTGAGCATTGTGCGTCTGACGGATGGCTCGCAGATACGGCGAGGCCACCTGCTCGTGCAGGGCAGCAAACCCCTGGGGCGGCCCCTGCATGTCGGGCCCTTCCATCGACGGCCAGGGCCCACTGGGTGCCGCCAGGACATTCAGGCCCACACACCCCACGTGGTAGGCAATCGCAAGGCTTCCCAGGACCATGAGCCAGCGCGGTAGCGGCGGCCCCTGGGATCGAGATCTTGGCTGGGTCATGGTTTCCGTGCTCACATGGAGACGACCAGGATGAGGCAAACTTTCCTCCTCCTGCGAGGATACCAGTTTGCCAGCACCTGGTCGCTTATTCTGCGCAGACTTCCAACTTTAGCCGGATTGTCTCAGTCACCTCGATGGAATAGTTCGCACATCGAGACTGTTCGCGGAGCGTGCTTCAATCGCCGGCCTTGCCCGCCATTACCCAGGCGGTCGGAGCCAGCACCAACCCGATGCCTGCCAGAGTGGAGGCATCGAACGGCTTGCCTCCAAAGGCCAGATCGAGCCCCATGGCGAAGAGAATCTGGGTCAATCCCACGATCGAAACGCGGGACGGCGTGCCCAGGGTAAAGGCGCGCGTCAAACACAGCTGGCCCAGCGTGGCAGTTGCTCCCACGCCGACCAGCAACAGCAGGTTCCGGTAATCGCCTAGGGGCTCGATTTTCGGGGGTTCCTCACCGAACAAGCACGCCAGTAAAACAAAGGCCGTGGCCACCCCCGAAAAATGCACCACGATCGCCCACGGGTCAAGGTCCCGCAGTCGATGAAGTCCCAGCATGGCTAGTGCGGAGGTAAAGGCGGCGATCAGGGAAAGAGGAACGGCCAGAGAAGCCCCGGGGATCGCGTCGAAGTCGGGTCGGCGAATCATGATGATCCCCAGCACCCCGCACAGGGCAGCTAACCAGACTGACAGGCCCGGACGCACCCGAAGCAGTGGCCAGGATAGAATCGCCACCCAGATGGGAAAGGTGTTGGTCAGGGTGAGCACCTCAGAGGTGCGCAGCCGGGTTAGCGCAAAGAAGGTACACAGCAGACTCAGGCTGCCGGCAAAGCTGCGCATCCAGAGAATACCCGGGCTCCAGAACACCAGGCGTGCCCCCACCATCCGCGCGATGCTGAAGGCGAATACGAAGGCCAGGAAACTGCGAGCCAGGGCCACGATCCGCCAGTCGCAGGCGGGCCCGAGCTGATGGGCGAATTCACTCATCCAGGCAAACGCGAAACACCCCGTTAACATCCACACGTAAGGGATGTAGCGACTACAACCACCATCCGAGCTACTTTCATTCACGGCCGACCGATGACCTCCCTAGCTGATTCCCGGGGACTCCCCATCCATTTTATCGATCTCTCTCCGCAGGATCGATTGCTCTTCTGACAGCTTCACCCTCCAGAATGTTCGGATGGGGCTCTTGCTCGATCGGATCCTACCTGCCATGCTGGACCGTATAAATGGTGGAAATCTAATGCCAATTCCCGCGGAGCTGAATCATGAAGAAACATGCTGCCCCGGAGCCGCCCAGCTGGCTGGAACAGGCGTTTCCTCAGATCCATTACCTGCTGCTGGCCCTGGATGGTGAAGAACGCGCCCACCGCTGGCTGAGCGATAACAGTCATGGTGTCGCCCTCCTGACCCGCGCGCTGGCAGGGGACAAACAGGCTTTCCACAGCCTGGAGCAGGGCCACGCTGCCGATCTTGATGATCTGTTCGAGCTAATCGATAATGACGACCTGGCCGGCTGGTTGGAGGAACGGCGCCCCGAGGTCCTCCTCTTCTTCCGGGCTATCCAGGGCAATGACGAGGCCCGACGTCACCTCGACCGCCACAAACCGACCTTCGCCCGACTGGTCCCCTTGCTCCGCAAGGTGCACGATACCTTCCTCGAAGAGACCCAGAACGGGAGCAACCTCCTCGGCGAGGATACCGTCGCTGATATGGGTTGCCTGATCGGCGAAATGCACCTGCGCCAGGGCGAGTTCGAGAAAGCCATCGAGGCGTTTACGCGCGCCATCGAGTCCCACCCTGCCCCGGACCTCTTCGAGGGCCGCGCCCGCGCCTACCGCGCCCTGGCAGAACGCGACGAGGGAGCCGCTGCTCTCATGCGCTCCAGGCAGGAATAACCTGGTTCAACGAGCCACCCGCAGCAGGATCGACCGGGCCGCATATTCCTTCCCGGTACCTTCCCGTCGCGCAAAGACCACAAAGGGGTGGTTCATCGGCTCGACCCAGGGTTCGCTGGTCAACACAATGGTCCGTTCTGTTTCGGTCGGGGTGATCAGAATCCCATTCAGACCGATGTCCAGCACGCGGACCCCATGCGGTAGCCCATCGATCTCGATGGGAACCCGCCCATTAAACTTGTTGTGTCGGTCAATCCGCACACGCACCCGCGTCTCCCCTCCGGGTTGCAGTACCACTTCCTTCTCCGCTGTGCTGGCCACGATATCCTCGCGGTCGAGTAACTTCGGCAAGGTCCCCAAAGCCGAGCGCACGGTTTCTTTTCCCTGCAACACCGCGCGTGCCTCCAGCGTCAAGGTCACCGGTCCCGTCGGAGCCACCGCGTTGGCCTCCGCAAACAGGGCCAGCGCGGTACGCGTCTCGCCGGCAGGAATCTGCGTTGGCGGCGCCGAGAAGCCGGGTGGCAACCCCTTGAGCTGCAGTTCGATCGGTCCGTCGAATTCATCGACCCGGTTGGCCACGATGCGAACGGGTACCCCAGACCCCTTCGTCACCTGTCCCGGCACGTTGAGACTCACTGTAAAATCGGGCCGAGGCTCGCGCACCGTCACCCGGTAGGCGTGGTTCGGCCCGCCTTCTCCCCGGGTATCGCCCACCCGCAGCAGATACTCGCCATCCTGCGGGGGATCGAAGACCAGGCGCGAGTCTTTCCCCTGCCCGGCCCCTCCGTCATCATTGCGCCAGTAAACAGTGGTCACCGGAAGCCCGTTGGGCGGGAAGATCGTCCCCGGTGGATGCAATGAAACCTTGTAGAGCGGCGTTCCCTGGCTCTGATGGGTGGGAGTGGTCCCCAGGAACCCCTGACGCTGGCCGCGGTCTTCGAAGAACCGGCAGTTATCGTCGGGATTGAGCGGCAGCGCCTTGATGCGCAGAAGCTCGTTCCCCAGGAGCACCCAGTCATTCACATTCAGCTCGCTCCAGGTATCCAGGCGAATTGCCGGCGTCTGCGAGTCATGATCGCGGAAGGTCACATAACTGCGCGCCAGGCAGCGCAGCGCCGCCCGCGGGATTGGCTGGTTACCCCGATCATGGATCTCGATCACCGAATCGAGCGCGGAACCCAGCCGGGCCGCCGAGACCTCCAGGATCAGCCGCTGGCCCTTCTTCGCGGTGAACCGCCAGGTATTCAACTCGCCAGGTTTCTCGATCACCCCGTTGCCGGTCCCCGGAATCGAGAGCGTTCCAGTACCCGAAGCAGCCAGCACCTCGGGAAACTCGCCCACCACCAGGGAATGCTTGCCCAGCACACCTGGTGGCACCGGGACATCGACCCGCGAGCCCGGCGTTGCCGAGAGAGGAATGCTCACGCGCACGCTGCGAGTCGGCCCCAGGTTCGCCCCCCGCAACTGCACCTCGACCTTCTCACCCGGACGTCCCCCCAGTGGATAGACCGAGTTGATGACCGGGATGGAGCCGATCGACAGTCGGTAGGTGAAGTCGGGCCCTCCGCGAAACTCGCGATCGCGGACACCCAGACTGTATGTGCCCGCCGCCTGGCAGACATGCCCGAGCAAGCCGGATCTGCTCTCGGCCACGGTGACACCCAACGGATCTACCAGCCGCAGGAGCAGGTCTGTTTTGCTGGAGCGAAGTCGCACGCCGATTTCCTCACCCGCCTTGATCTCCAGACGATACCAGTCGAGGTCACCGGCTCGATCGAGTACACCGCTGACGGTAACAGGAGGCTTCACCAGTTGCCCGCTCCCTGGCGAGTGGTTCGGCTCGCGCTCCTCAACCAGGGGGAACAGATCGCCCGGTACCGGCGGTGGGGCTGGCAGGGGCTGGCGCAGAGTTTTTCCAGTGACGGAATCCAGCACCACCAGCACGCCATCGAACCGGCCGACCGCTATCTCCTTCTGGTCGAAACGCACCGCTAGCGAAAGAGCCGACTCCGGCTGACGCGGCAACACCCGGCGCTCGGTCATTCGCACGGCATCCCAGATCTTCACCGTCTGGTCTTCGCCCAGCGAAAACAAAGTTTGCCCGTCCCCGGAGTAGGCCAGCCGGAGAACCGGTTTCTCGTGGGCAAACACCGAATGCGCCACCCGACCTCCGCGCGCATCTACCGCCCACACCCGAATACTTCGATCCACCCCCGCGGCCGCCAGGTGCTTCCCATCCGGCGACCAGGCCACGGCATACACCCAGTCGGTGGACTCGCCCAGCGTGTAGAGTCGTTCACCCGTGGCCACGTCCCAGACCTTGACGGCGCGATCTGCGCCGCCCGAGGCCAGCAGCTTGCTATCCGGGCTGAACGACAACCCATAGACGGCATCGCTGTGGTCACGGAGAATGCGATACTCCTTGGCCGCAGCCAGATCCCAGATCTTGATGAGGCGATCATAGCTGGCCGACGCCAGGTAACGCCCATCGGGGCTGAACGCCAGGGCTTGAATGACGTCGTCATGCTGTAATGTGAGCGACGGAGTGCCCTGCCCAGCCACGATGCGCACTTCGTGGCCCTTCCCCGCAGTGCTGGCCGCCATTGCCAGGAGCGAACTTCGCGGCGCATACGCCAGTGCGGTCACTCGATCCTGCCCGGCAGGAATGCGGGCCACCACCTCGCCCGATGCCGATGCCAGCACCAGCACCTCTCCCCGCCCTGCGGCCGCCAGCATTTTGCCATCCGCCGAGTAGGCGACGGCCGTGACCGGCGTGGGCACTTGCCGACGGGGAACGATCCGGGCCAGGCTGGGACGAACGGCCGCGCCATCGAACCGCGCCCCCGCCAGCACCCAGGCGCGCACCTCGGCGACCTCCTGGGGCTTTGGCTGCCGCGATTTCGCCGGCGGCATGACCGGCTTCAACTTCCCCTCCATCATCCGGATGAGTCGACTCGTGTCGGGCTTGCCAGGTTCGAGGCTTGGCCCGTGCTGCCCGCCTTCCATCAGGGCCTTGTATCCCTCAAGGTTCAGGCCGCCTTCGTTCACCTGGGAGTTGTGGCACTCCACGCAGTAGCGCGTGAAGAACGGCAGAACCTGCCTGGAAAAGCTGGGAGGCGCGGGTGTCTGCCCGTGGACAAACCCAGCGGTTCCCAGCACAACGAGCAGGGGCATCCAGTGCGATCGCATGGTCACGGGTCTATCACCGGTTGAAGATGAATTCGCGGGAGGTTAGCACGGCCCACACAAGATCTTCGAGGGCTTCTCGTCGCCCTCCATCCCGGGTGGCCTCCGCCAGGAGCTTGCCAAATTTGTCGAGTTCGCCCGCGGTCGGTTCACGTCCCAGTGAGGCCAGGTACAGGCTCCGCACCGCCTCGCCGTCGGCTGTTTTTTCCTCCAGCCAGCGAGAGACAATCGAACTCTTCGCTCTCAGCTTATCGTTGAGCGTCTTGCCGTTGTTCAGGTGCAGCGCCTGGCCCACGCTCGAATCCTGCGAGCGTTCGCAGGAGCAGGTGTTGGCCCGCTCGGGTCGGCCAAAGGCATCCAGAAACCGCGAGGCCACCTGCGCATCGGGCAGCTGTAGCGCCCGCGTACCCAGGGGGAAGCCCCCATACGGAGCTTCCGAGTCGCGAGCATTGCTGACCAGGTGCGTGAAGGGGGTGGGCACCCCGGTCACCTGGGAGTAGGCATCGAGGATAACCTCGGCCGACAGTCGGCGCACGATGTATCGGGAGTAGAAGCGATCGTCGGCCTCGTTCCCTGGGATGGCCCTGGCACTGCGCTGGTATGCGGCCGAGTTCATGATGGTGCGGATCAAATGCTTCACATCGAACCGATGTTTGATAAAGTCGGCGGCCAGGGCGTCGAGCAGTTCGCTGTTGGTGGGCGGATTGGTCTCGCGCAGATCGTCTTCCGCTTCGACGAGGCCACGCCCCATGAAGTTGCGCCAGACGCGGTTGACCAGTGCCTTGGCGAAATAGGGGTTATCCGCGGAGGTCAGCCAGTCGGTGAAGTAGCGCCGGCGATCGACAGAACTATCCAGCGCCAGCGCCTTGCCCTCCAGTGGAGCAGGAGCCAGGGCCACGCCTCGGCGGGGATGCATCGCTTCACCCTGAGCCAGGGATTGCACCAGCACCTCACCCTTCTCGCCGGTTTTCAGCCCGACCCGCGAGAACAGGTTCGCCATCTGCCAGTACTGATCCTGGGTCCAGCGCTCGAGCGGATGGTTGTGGCAGCGTGCGCAGGTGAGCGCCATGCCCAGGAAGGTCACCGCGGTCGATTCGGTCAGATCGGTGATCTCGGTGTGCAGGAGGAAGTAATTCGTGGCCCCCTGGTGGAGGTTGCTCCCTGAGGCGGTCAGGATGTCTCGCGCGAAGCGATCCCACGACTTGTTGTCAGCCACCGACTGGCGCACGTGCTGATAGAACGACCACACAGCCGGCTGCGGCAGACGGCGCGTGGTGATCAGCAGGAGATCGGACCACTTGTACGACCAGTAATCGACGTACTCCTGACGTTCCAGCAGCTGATCGATCAACCGGCCCCGGCGATCGGGCCGCGTATCTTTCAAAAACGCCTGGACCTCCGCGGGTTTCGGCAGGATGCCAGCGGCATCGAGATAGGCGCGGCGAATAAACTCCGCATCCGAGGCCGGTGGCGAGGGCGGCAAACCTAGCCGCTGCAGCTTTTTCAGCACCAGTTGATCCACGAAATTCACCCGGGGCGACTCCGTGAATCGCTTCGCCTCCATCGTTCGGCTGTAGGGAGACACCACCGTGGTTGAGGCCACGACGTTGCTGTACCAAACGCTGATGGCCGCTTCGCCTTGTCCCTGCACCACAACCTTGCCGTCGGCATTCACCGACGCGACCAGCTCCTCGCTGGAGGTAAACTTGGCCCAGCGCGTCACATCCTCGATCCGACCATCGGAGTAGTGTCCGCGCACCAGCAACTGCAGCGAGTCGCGCGGTTTCAACAAGGCGGAGGCGGGCAGCACCTCGATCCGCGTGAGCCGAGCATCCGAGGCGGCTGGCCCCGGGGTGCCATCCGCAATCCAGTCAGCCAGGACGCGATATTCAGGGCTGTCGGGCTCGATCTTCTGGCCGCCGCCATGCGGGGAAGCCATGGTCGGTTTGAGCAGCAGCAGACTGCGCTCCGGCGCTTCGCGGTCAATGCGTCGTCCCAGCGCCTGCCGCGTCAGGGTGAAGTAGTCTGCCTCGAGGTCATAGCCCCGCAGCGATAGCTTGAGACCGCCCTTCCCCGCCAGCGCCCCGTGGCAGGCTCCCGAATTACAGGCTGTCCGGGTCAAAACCGGGGTCACGTGATTCCGAAAGCTTCGGGGGGTGGGCTCGCGGGTGCCTTGCACCTTCACTACCAGGGTGGTTTGCTGACCTTCCAAGGTCGCAGTGATCTTCGCTTCGCCGTCCCCGCGCGCCTCCACCACACCATCTGCACCCACCACGGCCACTGCCGACGCCGACGAAGTGAGCCGCGCCTGGCCCGTCACGTCGGCCACGATCTCCTTGCCATCCTCCGCCACCACCACCAGGCGATGACGGGTCTGCGCCCCCACCAGGCTCATCTCGGCGGGCAGGATGCGCAGCGTGGCGGCCGATCCGACGCCGGGCAGAAGAAACAGGGCAAGGCAGATCATGCGTGGCATGGTCAAATCTCGTGGCGATTCCAGAGAGGATTCCTGGCAGTCTCAGCTGTCGGAGCGAGGTCGATCAGTATCGCGCCGATCTTCCTTTTCTTTGGGTCGTTCTTTATCGCGCCGGTCTTCCTCGCGCCGGTCCTTGTCCCGGCGGTCGCCATCGCGACGGGGGGGTGGCTGACGGCCTTCCTCCCCGGGCGGGGTGCGTTCGTCTGGGCGACGGCCATCGCGATCGCGTTCCCCAGGCCGCCCCGCACCCGGTTCCGGCGGCCGGGGAATATCCCGGTGTTTCTTGAAATCGTCGGCGCTGGCGGCGTACAACTGGCCTGTCGCGGTGTCGAGAATGACAATCCGCGTGTCGTTGGATTGAGCCACGACGAACCGCCCCACCTGCGGACCCGGCCCCACCATGGGACGGACAAAATCAGGCCGCGGCTGAGCCAGGCCGGGTAATACCTGGACGCTGGCAGCCAGCACCGCCAGAAGGCCCAGACCACCCAGCGACCAGAGTAGATGTTTCTGCATGAGGTGCTTCTCCGTGCGTTACTTCTTGGTCAATATGCCTACCAGGACAAAGAGGACCGCTCCCCAGTTGCCTGCGGAGGTGATAAAGCCCAGGACGAGCGCCACGATGGCGTGCGCCATACCTCCCGCAGTGGGGTTCTGATTCCGGTAGCGCATCCCAAGGATGCCAAGAATGAACGCCGCCGGCCCCAGGAAGAGCCCCGCGCAAGGAATCAACGAGAAGACACTGAGATAGTAGCCCGTCAGCGCCTTGGGGTTCTTGTATGGGATAAGACTGTTCAGACCGTCATCGCGCCGCCGTATGGAGGGGCGATCATCGTAATCGTCGTCGTCTTCCTCTTCGTCCTCGTAGCGGCGCCGACGACGACGGGGGCGATCTTCCGGGTCATCCTCGTCCCGGCGATTGGTTCGGATGCGATCGTCTGGCATGAAGAGGACCTCGGATTAAAAGAGTTCGCGGATCGGCTTCACTCCAAAATCGACCACCGGCACCGGCCTGCCTTGCGGCCCGGGTAGCTCCTTCTCCAGGTCGATACCTAGACCCCGGAACAGGGTTGCCGCCACCTCACCGGGAGTCACCGGCCGCGAGCGCGGAATGTAACCCAGGGCATCCGATTCGCCGATCACCCGCCCCCCACGAATGGGACCGCCCCCCATCAGGATGGTCCACACCCCAGGATGATGATCCCGGCCACCCGCGGGATTGATCTTCGGCGTTCGGCCAAACTCGCCCATGCCGGTCACGATGGTGTTTTGCAGCAGGCCGCGTTCGCTCAGATCCTCGAGCAAGGCACTGTAGGCCCGATCGAAGTTCGGCGCCACCAGGCGGGCCATCTCGGCAATGTCGGTGAACGGCCGCGACCCATGGATGTCCCAGGTGATCTCATCGAAGACGGTTTCAAACATGTTGACCGTGACAAACCGTACACCACGTTCGACGAGCCGACGAGCGAGCAGGCACGATTGTCCAAAGCGCGTCCGACCGTAGCGTTCGCGCACCGATTCGGGTTCGAGGTGCAGGTCGAACGCCTCTCGGGCCTGCCGGCTGGACATTAACCGGTAGGCCAGCTCGAAGCTGTCATCCAGTTGCCGGGCACCCGCGGTCTTCTCGAAGGTGTCCAGCGCTCCCTCGACGGCAGCACGCATGCTCTGGCGTCGCCGGGCCCGAACCGCCGAGATGTACTCGGGAGGCAGCAAATCGGGCACCTTGAAATCGGGCGCCGAGGGATCAGCATTGAGCACGAACGGATCATGCGTCTTGCCTAGGTAACCCGCGGACTGACCGTGAGGCATGTTGCCTCCGGTACGCCCCATGGGACGCGGCAGCAACACGTGGGCCGGAATCTCTCCCCGTCGGCCCTTGAGATAGCCCAAAGTGCATCCCACGTGCGGATGTTCGACCCCACCAGTGAACAACCGGCCGGTCTGCATCATCTGATGCCCGGTGTCGTGGACAGCCGTGGCCGTATGATACACCGAGCGGATCAAGGAGAACTTGTCGGCATGAGCCGCCATCCGCGGGAAAATCTCGGTGATCTGCATCCCCGGCACACGCGTTGCAGTGGTCCGGAACGGTCCGCGCACCTCGGCCGGAGCCTCCGGTTTGGGGTCCCAGGTATCGATGTGACTGGGTCCACCCAGGAGGAATAACATGATGCAGTTGACGTCACTGTCAGACCGGCCTGGACTCTGCTGAGCCCGCAGGTACCCGGGCAGTCCCAACCCAAGCAGCGAGAGGGCCCCAACATGGAGAAAGTCTCGGCGCGAGAACCCATCGCAAAGCGGCCTCGAAGGTGCGGCATCGACACGTAGCATGATGTTCCGCCCAGGGGGAGAGGAAGCGAATGACCTGGTTGGTATACTTCTGGAGTCCAGGCTGACCCTTTTCTCTCAGAATAGGTAAGCTACCGCTCGACCAGGAGGGTCGCAACGAAAAAGCGTCTGATTCCACCGGTCCTGGCATGGAGAGGATGGTCTGATCGGACCCGCCATCTCCGCGCTGCGAAGGTTCTGTGTTTTCGCTATCTTCACTTTCTCATCATCGCATTCCGGATAACGCTGGAGCAATCGTGGGACCGAGTTCTCCTGTCTCTGATGATCCGATACCCGATCCCTCCCGGGAATATGCCCGACGCCAGGCGGAACGCCGTCAGACCATGGAGCGCCTAGGGATCTGGGAGCGCATACTGGGAAACACCCGGGTCGGGGTCTTTGTCCTCGCCCTGTTATTGACCTACCTGGCCTATGCGCACCATCTGCTGAGCCCCGCCTGGCTGATCCCCCTGGTGGTGCTGTTCATCCTGTTGCTCTACATCCACGAGAAGATCACCCGGTTGTGGCATCGCGCCCGGCGCGCCGAGGCGTTCTATCGCCAGGGACAGGATCGACTCAACGATGCCTGGAAAGGCAAGGGACAGACCGGACAGCGCTATCTTCGTGAAGATCACCCCTACGCCGCCGACCTCGATCTATTTGGCCAGGGCTCGCTGTTTGAACTGCTCTGCACAGCGCGTACGCGCACCGGCGAAGATACCCTGGCGGCCTGGTTGAAATCGTCGGCCTCGCCCCAGGAAGTCCGCGCCCGGCAGCAGGCCGTGGCTGAACTGCGCCCCCGGCTCGACCTCCGCGAGGAGATCGCCATCCTGGGAACCGAGGTTTCCAGTGGCGTCGATTTTCATCCGCTGATCGAATGGGGTCGCGCTCCTACCTTGCTGGTAGCCCGCTGGCCCCGCTACGTGGCCCTGGTGCTCGGCGTGCTGGCCCTGATCTCGGCCAGTGGCTGGCTTCTTTCGGTGTTCGGCAACCTGTCACCCGAAACCCGGTTCGGCGAGTTCTTCCTTCGCTTTGGTTCGCTCCCCCTGGTGATCATCCTGGCGCTGGAAGTCTGCCTCTCGGCTGCTCTATTTCATTCAGTGCATCAGGTCCTGGCAGTCATCGAGCGCCGGGGTCGAGACCTGGCACTGCTGGCCAGCGTCCTGGCCTGCCTGGAACGCACGCAGTTCACCTCACCCAGGTTAGCGACGTTACATCGGCTCCTTGTGGAAGGCGACGGCACTGGCAGTCCGCCATCCGAACGGATCGCGCAGCTCAGTAACCTCATCGACATCCTGAACTCGCGGAAGAATCAGATCTTCGCGGTGTTTGCCTACCTGCTCATGTGGGGAACTCAGCTGGCTTACGCCATCGAAGGCTGGCGCGCCCGTTCCGGCAAGTCGATTGGTACCTGGCTGGACATCGTTGGAGAGTTCGAGGCGCTCTGCGCCTTGGCCGCCTATGCCTACGAGAACCCCTCGGACCCTTTCCCCGAGATTCTCGACGCCGGGCCCCAGTACCATGGCGAGGATCTCTCGCATCCACTGCTGCCGCGCGGCAAGGGGATCCCCAACAGCTTGCGCCTGGGAGACCGCACCAGGGTTCTAATTGTCTCCGGGTCGAATATGTCGGGTAAGAGTACCTTCCTGCGCACGGTAGGCATCAACGCCGTCCTGGCCCTGGCCGGCGCTCCGGTGCGGGCCCGCAGCCTCACCCTGTCCCGATTCGTTCTGGGTGCCACCCTGCGGATTCAGGATTCCCTGCAGGAAGGCCGATCGCGCTTCTATGCCGAGATTCTGCGCGTGCGCCAGGTCGTGGACCTGTCGCGCGGAGAGGTTCCTCTGCTCTTTTTGCTCGATGAGATCTTCGCGGGAACCAACTCGACTGATCGGTACGTCGGAGCCGAGGCGGTGGTCCTGGGTCTGGTGCGAGCCGGAGCCATCGGCCTGGTCACCACGCACGATCTCACCCTGACCCGAATCACCGAGACACTCGGCGACCGCGGAACCAATGTTCACTTCGCCGACCATTTCGAGCAGGGTGAGATGCGGTTCGACTACCATCTCCACGAGGGAGTGGTTCAGAAGAGCAATGCCCTGGAACTTATGCGAGCTGTGGGCCTCGAGGTCTAACCCTCACTCCTGTTTCAGGATGTGGGCGGTTGGCAGCCCCGGAAGCGGGGTCGGCTCGGCGGTCTTGCGATAGCCTAGCGACTGGAGCACTTCGAGTACCTCGCTCCAGGTCGGAAACGGCCGTCGATTCGCTCGCTTGTACAGGTCCATGGCCTGCATGAAGTCGATTTCGTCCTTGCTGTATTCCTTCTCGCAGGTGGTGGGATCCACCTGCCGGCGCCGCTCGGTCTTCTCCAGCCGGCGGTCTTTCCCATCGCGCCGTTCCACAGCCACCGGGATCGTTTTCTTGCGTCGATCGCCGTGGGTGCGACGTTCGTCCTTGGCGCCCGATGCGGTGACATCTAGTGCCGATTGTTCTTCGTGGGACATCGCGCGGTTACCTCATTCCCAGGAGCCTGCCATTTTGATTCAAGGCATGGCGCCCCCTACGAGTATACCTCACAGGCCAAGGATGACAAATCGAACGCCTGGAGAAGCCATGTCACTCCCGGGTCCACCTTTCGGATCCTGACGAATGCACCGCTCCCGAATGCTCGACCCACGATGAAGACAGGGACAATCTCTGCAGGCGAGCAGCTGCAACGACGAAACCTGGCTCGACATTTGCATCTTCGGGTCGATTGACACCCCTACCAGGGTTGTTAGCATGAATAAGCATCTTCATTCCCTGGGGTGTTGCAGGAACCCTGACCGTGCGGAAGGACGAACCAGCGCCACCGCCCGAAGATGATCAACCTTCGGACTCCAGTTCGAGTAGCTCACTGCATTTCCCTACCGGGGTAGAAACGGTGACCCCGGCCACCACCTCGCTGGTGCCTCCCCTCCC
Organism: Gemmataceae bacterium; assembly: GCA_046350255.1. Lineage (GTDB taxonomy): Bacteria > Planctomycetota > Planctomycetia > Gemmatales > Gemmataceae > CALDUY01. Next base: position 296,317 of record JAXMAV010000005.1, on the reverse strand, counting down.
CCCCACCCAGGCCTTTCCAGAACACTGCGAGAAGCTGCCAAACGGTCAGATGCCTCGTGCCGAGGGGTACGATATTCTCACGTTAATTGGCAGAGGCTCTTTCGGACGGGTCTATCGCGCGCGCGAACTGGCGACCGGCAAACTGGTGGCCATCAAGTTCATCCTGCAGTCGCCCGGACCGCGCTGGCAGGCCTTGCTGGAAGAAGTGCGTCAACATGCCCGCCTCGACGCCGTCCGGGGCATTGTCGATCTGAAGCATGTGGAGGCCGAGGCCGATCCTCCCTACTTCGTGATGGCCCATGCCGACCGCGGCTCCCTGGCCGACCGCCTGGCGCGCGAGCGTCCCCTACCCTTACCCGAGGCGCTCGACCTCTTTGAACAGGCGGTGGAGGCGTTGGCCTACGTTCATGCCAAGGGTCTCTGTCATTGCGATCTGAAGCCGGGTAACATCCTGCTCGACGCCCGGGGCAAGGTCCTCCTCGCTGATTTCGGCCAGATGCAGACGGAAGGTTGTGGCGCCTCCTGCCTGGGCACCCTCTTCTACATGCCGCCGGATCAGGCCGATCTTCGCCCGCAGCCACCCGATCCCTCCTGGGATGTCTACGCGCTTGGGGCGGTGCTGTACGTGATGCTGACGGGCGAGCAGCCCCGATTCAACGAGGAGATCGCCCACGAGCTGACGAACAACCCTGACATCCGGGGCCGACTCGAACGGTACCGCGAATGGGTGGCCATCGCACCGATGCCTAGCGCTCATCACCACACCCCGGGTATCGATACCGATCTGATCGTCATCATCGATCGTTGCCTGCAACTGCATCCCCGACAGCGCTATGCCGAGGCTGGAGAGTTGCTGGTCGCTCTCCAGCAACGCCGCCAGCGCCGCCGGAGACGGCCCCTGGTCCTCTTTGCCCTGGTAGCCTCGCTGTTCGCTCTGTTTATCACGGCGTTCACTGAGTCGCGCGCGAACCAGGAAGCCATCGACACCTACGAAACCGATCTCACCCGGCAGCTGCTCGACAGTAACACCGCCAGCGCCAGCCTGATCGCCCGGGCTATCCACGAACAGATGCGCCAGCGAATTGCCAGCGTTACCAGCAGCGTGACCCCGGAGCTGGCGCGGGCGCTGAAAGCTCGCGATCGGCCTGCCATGGAAGCCATGCTGCGCCGCATGATGACCACCGGAGAGGGTCGGGTTTCCCCGCGTTTCGCCGAGGCAACCGTCACCAACGAGCGCGGGCAGCTGCAGGCCATGGTGCGCCTGGAACGCGTGGAACACGATGACCGGACCACCCTGGCCCTCCGCGCAATCGATCCCGCGACGATCCGCACCCCCTTCACGCAGTTTTCCTGGCGCGACTGGTTCTCTGGCCAGGGCGACCGACATGACCAGACTCGACAGCAGCATCCACCCATTAGCCGGACTCATGTGTCGGATCCCTACGCCTCCGCGCTCGACCCCGACGGCCTGTTCGTCAGCATCTCCGTACCCATCCGGGCGACTGCCTCCGACTCCGACCCGGTCCTGGGCGTGATGGAAGCTGCCATCCTGATGAAGGAAATGAGTCGGTGGATCCGCGAAGCCCAGATCTCCCGATCTGGCTCTGTGGTGGTGTTCGACAATCGGCATCACTGCGTCATTCACACCGGTGCCGAGGTGCTTCCCCGCCGCGGCGAACCATCACAGAAAGCGCTACGCACGAAGGAGGAACAGGAGCAGTTTTCCAGCCTCATGGGATCACTCGAGCATTTTCGGGATCCCCTGGTGGGACGGGACCACCTGGGCGGGTACGTCCGCATCCGCGATGGCGTCCTGAACTGGGTCGTCCTGGTGGAGCATGACCGCGAGCAGATCGGCGCTCCGATTCAGGCTCTGCGCAAGCGACTCGGCAATATCGGCTGGCAGTCCTACATTGTTGTCATGCTGCTGGTTGGCGGACTCTGGGTCTGGCTGTTTCGAGTGCTTCGCCATGCCGAGCATGCGTTCTAGGCGCTCAGAGGAGGGCTCATGCTGCTGTTCTCGGTGTTGATGGCCGCGCCCGCAGAGCCATTCCTCGATCGATGGTTGCACTTCCTGGCCGACATGGCCCCCACGGGTAGCTTCTTCGCGTTCACCTTCAACCTGAAAGCCCTGCTGGCCCTGGTACTGGTCAGCCTTAGCTGCGGCGCGGTAGGAGCGCTGGTGGTGGGCGGACGCATGGCGTTTTTCAGCGATGCACTGGCCCACTGTGCGTTCGCCAGCGTTTCCATCGGCTTCATTCTCTTCACCACGGTGGTGATGCAATTCCGTCCCCAGGCCGACTTCTGGGACTGGGTCACTCCCGTCATGCTGGCCTTTGGCATGCTCGTGGGATACGGCATCGCTTACGTGCGTGAACGCACGGGGCTGGCCAGCGACACCGTCATTGGTGTCTTTTTCGCCTTCGCCATCGGCCTGGCCGCCATGCTCGGCAAGATCATGCAGAGTCGCGAGTTATTCCGCCTCGAAGACTTCCTCTTCGGCGATCCTCTGCTGGTGCGTAGCGAAGATCTGATCTACCTGCTCATCCTGGCGGTGGTGACGTTGTGCGCCTTGACCCTCTCGTTCAACCAGCTCTTGCTCTCCAGCTTCAATCCCAGCCTGGCCCGTTCGCGACGCGTTCCTATCCGCCTGCTGAGCTACCTCTTCATCATGTTGCTGGCCCTGGTGGTAAATCTCTGCGTTCGGACCGTGGGAGTGCTTCTCATCAATGCCCTGCTGGTGGTCCCCGCTGCCACCGCAGCAAATGTCTCGCGCAACCTGCGGCAGGTCTTCTGGGGCACGGTGCTGTTGTGTCTGATTTCATCGCTCCTGGGTCAGGCTATCTCCTGGGAGATCGAGTCTCAGACCCGGCTTCGCCTGGGCATCCCTGGCACCATCATCCTGGTGAGTGTGTCCCTCTTCGTGCTCTCCGCCATCGTGGGGCCGTTGTTGCGCGACCGCCGGGCGGCCTGATGCTCAAGTTTGCTGCCCCGTGAACCACAACGCGGCTGCTCCGCGTAAGAAGTCTACAGGCTATCACCAGGAGATTCCCAGATATGGCGGAAGTGCAGCAGACCTCCCACCACGGCGAGTCGAGCACTGCTTTCTATCTCGATCAGCTCTTCTCGATTCTCGTTTCCGGCGGCATCGCAGTGGTGACACTGCTGCTCTGGCAATCCAACCTCCTGGGTCGCATGTTGGCCCAGAAGTTCCACATCTGGGTGGCCCTGGGAGCCTTCGGGCTTTTAGGAGTGGTGGTTATTCGCGCCATCTCTCTCTGGTTCTCTGTCGAGGAACCACACGCCGGAGGCCATACCCATGGAGGCGAACCCTGTGGCCACAGCCACGGCGCTACCTGCGACCACGATCATGGCGGTACAGCTGCGGCCGGCACGGCCCTTGGCTTGTCTCTGGTGGAAGACCCGCATCATCACGGCCACGGCCATTCCCACAGTCACCATGCACCCCACGATCACGGCTCCACCCCCGAAGCGAAGCACGATCATTCCCACGGCCACGCCCACTCGCATGGCCATGGGCACTCGCATGGAGATGGCCACGAGCACGCCTGGGCTCCCTGGCGCTACGTGTTCCTCCTGCTGCCCATCGCCCTTTACTTCCTCGTGCTGTCCAACCCAGCGTTCGATCGCGAGCCAGTCGAGCTTCCTAGCCGCTGGTGGTCCGACACCGCGGCCTTCCAGAAGAATCTCTTCGGGGCCATCATCAACTTCATCGTCATCTTTCGCAGTATCCTCTGGGAGGCGCTGCCCTTCATCATCCTGGGGGCCATCATCGCTGGCATCCTCGAGGAGTTCCTGCCACAAAGTGCCATCACGGCGGTGATTCCCCGAAACCGCTCCGTGGCCATCGCCATGGGTGGGTTACTCGGCATTGTCTTTCCCATGTGCGAATGCGGTATCATTCCGATCATGCGCCGGCTTCTCCGCAAGGGGTTGCCCCTCTCCTGTTGTATCGCCTATCTGCTGGCCGGCCCCGTCATCAACATCATCGTCCTGCTTAGCACCTACGCCGCCTTTTCTGGAATGGAAAACGTCTTTGAATCGACCAAAGATGGCGCATCGGTCCCCAGCTATCAGATGGGCGGATTGTGGATGCTCGGCTTTCGCGCGGGCATGGCCTACCTCGTGGCTATTGTCACTGCCCTGGTGGTCGAACGCAGCTTTCAGAAGCACGGCAACAGTCTGCTCACCCCCTTGGCCCGGCCCAGCGATCTTCCTGTGGCCGAAACACCGACAGCACACAAGGGCACTCTCTGGCAGCGGCTGAGCAGGGTGTCCGAGACCGCGCTGCACGACTTTATCGACATCACCGTCTTCCTGATCCTCGGGGCACTCCTGGCGGCAACCACCCGGCTCTTCCTGACCTCCAGCGACATCGCCGAGATTGGCCGGACGCACATCGTGCTGGCGATCCTGGCCATGATGTTCCTGGCCATCATCCTGTGTCTATGCAGCGAGGCCGACGCCTTCGTGGCCGCCAGCTTCGTGACCCTTCGCCCATCCGCCAAGCTGGCCTTCCTCGTCCTCGGCCCCATGATGGATCTGAAACTCTACGCCATGTACACCCGGATATTCCGGCCCCGGCTGATCGTCACGATCTACTCGGCGGTGGTCCTCCAGGTGTTCCTGTATTCGCTGGTGGTGACGGCGTTCTGGGATGGCATTCCGGGTTACTTCCCGGGCATGGCCCCTCGATTGATCACCCCGCAACAGATCTCCAGTTCCCGGGTCAACGAAAATGACCTGCAGAACATGGCTGCACGGGCAACCCAGACCGTCGGCTTGCTCGGGTCCACTCCGCCGGGGCTTTCCGCGCCCTGTTCGGTGACCACAGCCTGGGCGATGCTGGTACTCAATGCAACAAACGAAGCCCCGGAGATGCGCTTCACTCAGCTGGAAGCAGCTGCCATGTCGCCTGACCAGCGCCAGTTCTATGATGGCAAGCGGGTCAGCGTCGTCGGCCGGTTCACGGGGAACGAGCAGGTGTTTCGGCTCACGCGGTTCCGCATCAACTGCTGCGCGGCCGATGCCCAGGCGCTCAATGTCCTCTTCGTCCTCGATCCTGGTACCAAGGAGTTCTTGCCGGTCAAGCAGCTAGAGAACCAGTGGGTGCGGGTTATTGGCCAGGTCCGCTTCTTCGAGGCCAAGCCAGGCTCCGGGAACTACCGCACCGTCCTCTTCCTGGTTCCTACCGAACGCGAACCGCTGGCCAGTCTGGTGGAGAAGGTGTCGCCTCCAGCCAATCCGTACGTGGAATAGCGCCAAGATTTGTCGTGGCTCAGCGAATGGACTCTCAGATTTCCCTGGCAACCTACCTTCTTCGAGGAGTTGACTGATGGCCGACTGGAAAAAGCTGGCGAAGTCCCTTGCCCTTGCAGATGGACGCATCGACACCAAGGAAACCCAGATCATCAAGAAAGAGATCTGGGCAGATGGCCGGCTCGACAAGAGCGAGCTGGAGTTCCTTCTCGATATCAAGAAATCCGCCACTTCGACCGTTCACGAGTTCAACAACATGCTGTTTGCCGCACTGAAGGCGGCCATGCTGGCCGACGGTGAGATCAGCGACACGGAAGCGGCCTGGCTCCGCAAGTTCATCTTTGCCGATGGAAAGGTGGATGAGGAAGAGAAGAAGTTCCTGCGCGATCTGAAGCAGTCGGCCAAATCGACCTCTCCCGCTTTCGAGAAGCTCTTCCAGGAAGCTGTCGGTGGCTGATTTTTGACTCGGCGTCAATCGCACCGCATACTTTCCCCGAGCCACTTATCTCCGGGGAGGTGTGATGTGAACGAACTGGCGCGACCGTTGATTCGGGCCTGGGATTACGTCGGCAACGTCGGCGGGTTCCCAGGCCAGGTCTTTTTCTGCGTCCTCGTGATCATGGTGGTCCTGGGTGGCATCACCTGGATCGGAAACCGGAAATGACCCGGCCGTCCGGGTCACTCTCACCTCCCAGCCCAACACTTTTCTTCAACCTGGCCCCACTACCTGAGGTTTCCACCCCAGGCAGGCCAGGTTTCGATGTTTGGTCGCCGTGCCCCTGGTCGCACCGCCGAATGATGCGCCCTCTACCCCTCCTGGGGAAACATGGCGTGAGCACGCAGTACCTTCATGTAGTTGGCCCGTTCGTAGGCGGCCGGGTTAGCCACAGAACGGAAACTCATGCTCCCCTGCATCGTGCGAATCGAGGAATACTCCTGATCGGCCATCCAATCATGGACGCCCTGCAGGACACTGTTGAGATGCTCGATCCCATGGCGCAGTAGAGCCGACGTCATCATGGCCACGTTGGCCCCGGCCATGATTGACTTGAGCACGTCTCTGGCGTTATGCACGCCCCCGGTCACCGCCAGATCGGCCTGAATGCGCCCAAAGAGTAAAGCCACCCAGTGCAGGCGCAGCCGCAGTTCGTCAGTGTTACTGAGCCACAGGCTGGGCACCACCTCGAGCCGGTCCAGGTCAAAATCCGGTTGGTAGAACCGGTTGAACAGAACGAGCCCGCGAGCCCCCGCCTTCTCGAGCCGATGGCACAGATTGGCCGTGGCGGTGTAGAAGGGACTGAGCTTCACCGCTACGGGGATGGTCACCTCGCGGACAATATCGTTGACCAGGGCCAGTAGATCCTCCTCCACCTGGTCAGCCGTATGGTCCAGATCGGTCGGCAAATCGTAAACGTTCAGTTCCAGCGCATCGGCTCCGGCTTCTTCGATCAACCGGGCGTAATGGATCCAGCCGCCCCGGGTGTGTCCGTTTAGGCTGGCAATCACCGGGATGGTCAGGGCTGCCTTGGCCTCCCGCAGGTGGTCGATGTACCCCTCCGGCCCGAGGTTGTACTCCTGCATGCTGGGAAAATACGAGAGCGACTCCGCGTAACTCTCGGTGCCGGAATCCAGGAAGTGCGACAGATCCAGACTTTCGAGGATGATCTGCTCCTCGAACAGGGAGTGAAGCACGATGGCTCCCGCCCCTGCCTCTTCCATGCGCTTCAACGAACTCAGTTCCTGACACAGCGGAGACGAGGAGCAAACCAGCGGATTGCGCAGCGTAAGGCCGAGATAATGCGTGGTCAGGTCGATCATGCCTTGATCTCCTTGGAAGGGAGGGCAGCCAGGTGCTCGTAAAGACGCCATCGATCCTGGACATCCGCCTGAGCCTGGATCAGCAATTCCCTTGCGGCAGTGGGATTGGCCTGCACCAGCATGGTGTAGCGCGTCTCGTTGTAAATGTACTTCTGTAACGGCAGGCTGGGGGCGCGGGAGTCGAGCGTCAGCGGGTTCTTACCCTGGTCCTTCAGCGTGGGGTTGTAGCGAATCAGCGGCCAGTAGCCTGTCTGGACCGCCGCCTTCTGCTGATCCATGCCGTGTACCATGTCGTAGCCATGCGCGATGCAGTGGCTGTAAGCGATGATCAGAGCGGGGCCGTTGAATGCCTCAGCCTCGCGGAACGCCTGAAGCGTTTGAACGTCGCTGGCTCCCATGGCCACCCGCGCCACGTACACAGTGCCGTAGGTTATGGCCATCATCGCCAGGTCCTTCTTGGGCGCCCGTTTGCCTCCCGCGGCAAACTTCGCCACAGCACCGCGCGGGGTCGATTTCGACATTTGACCCCCAGTGTTCGAGTACACCTCGGTATCGAGCACCAGCAGTTTCACGTTCTTGCCCGATGCGAGCACGTGATCGACCCCACCATACCCGATGTCGTATGCCCAGCCATCGCCACCAATGATCCACACACTCTTCCGCACCAGGGTATCGCACACGGCGAGCAGATCCTTGACCTCCGGTTGGTCCACCGAGGCCAATTTCTGTCGCAAATGCTTCACACGCTCGCGCTGTTGTTCAATCCCCGCCTCATTCGCCTGATCAGCCTGCAGCAGTCCCTGGACGAGTTCCTCGCCAAGTAGGCCGCTCAGCCGCTGGACCAGTTCGCGCGCATAATCTGCCTGGCGATCCACCGCCAGCCGCATGCCGAGCCCAAACTCGGCGTTGTCCTCGAACAGGGAGTTGGCCCAGGCGGGGCCACGGCCCACCCGGTTCACCGTCCAGGGAGTGGTCGGCAGATTGCCCCCGTAGATCGAAGAACACCCGGTGGCGTTGGCGACCAGCAGACGATCGCCCAGCATCTGCGTCAACACCTTCAGATATGGCGTCTCGCCACAACCCGCACACGCGCCCGAGAACTCGAACAATGGCTCGAGCAACTGCACGTCCTTGACGCTATCCAGCCGGATCGGATGCCGGTCGGGATCGGGGATCGATAGAAAGAAGTCCCAGTTGGCGCGCTCCTGATCGCGGATCGGCTCGATCGGCTTCATGTTGATCGCCTTGAGGCGTGTCTCGGTCTTGTTCTTGACCGGGCAAACCTCCACGCACAACCGGCACCCCGTGCAGTCTTCCACGGCCACTTGCAAGGAGTACAGTTGTCCCTTGCGGTCGGGCCACCGCGCATCGGCCGACTTGAAGGTCTCCGGTGCCCCACTTTTTCGATCGGATTCGTAGGTTTTTCCTCGAATCACCGCATGGGGGCACACCAGCACACACTTGCCACACTGAATGCAAATGGCCGGATCCCAGACGGGCACCTCCAGGCCAATGTTCCGTTTCTCCCACTGGGTGGTTCCCGTCGGCCAGGTACCATCGGCGGGAATCGCACTGACCGGAAGCTGATCGCCCTCGTTGAGAAGCATCAACGAGGTCACCTTCCGGACAAACTCGGGGGCCTTCTCCGGTACAGGAGGCCGACACTCCAGCGTCGAAGTGACACGGTCGGGTAGCTGGACTTCGTGCAAATGCGCCAGCGTCCGATCGACCGCGGCGTGGTTTTTCTCCACCACCGCCTGGCCGCGCTTGCCGTACGACTTCACGATGGCTTTCTTGATGGAGGCGATGGCCTCCTCCCGGGGCAACACGCCGGCCAGGGCAAAGAAGCAGGTTTGCATCACCGTGTTGATGCGTCCGCCCATGCCGGTCTCATGAGCCACCCGGAAAGCGTCGATCACGTAGAATTTCAGCTTCCGCGCCAGGATCACTTCCTGAACCGAACGCGGCAATTTGTCCCACACCTGATCCGGACCATACGGACTGTTGAGCAGGAAGGTGGCACCCTGCGCCGCCCGGGAAAGCACGTCCATCCGTTCGAGGAAGCTGAACTGATGGCAAGCCACGAAGGTCGCCTTGCGAATCAGATACGTCGATCGAATGGGCCGCGGTCCGAAGCGGAGATGCGATACTGTGGTGGATCCGGATTTCTTCGAGTCGTAGACGAAGTACCCCTGCACTTCGAGGTCGGTTTCTTCCCCGATGATCTTGATCGAGTTCTTGTTCGCCCCCACAGTGCCATCGGATCCCAGCCCGTAGAAGACCGCCCGCACCACATCGCCGGGTTCTTCCCAACCGTCGGGATCAAAGTCCAGGCTGGTGAACGTCACGTCGTCGTTGATGCCGATGGTGAAGTGGTTCTTTGGCTTCTCTTTCCGGGCGTTCTCGAAGATCGCCTGCACCATCGACGGAGTAAACTCCTTGGACGAGAGTCCATGGCGACCGGCGATCACGCGCGGCATGGGGCGATCCCCACCCTCGAACAGCGCGGCCACGATGTCGAGATAGAGCGGTTCGCCGATGGCGCCAGGTTCCTTGGTGCGGTCCAGGACGACTACCGTGTTGACGGAACGAGGCAAGGCGGCCAGGAACGCCTCGACTGCGAAGGGACGATACAGACGTACCTTCAGGAGGCCCACCTTCTGCCCGGTCGCATTCAACGATTCGACCACCTCTTCCACCGCGCCCATGCCGGATCCCATGAGAACAATCACGCGGTCAGCTTCGGGATGGCCCACATAATCGAAAAGGTGGTAGGAACGTCCCAACACCTCAGCCAGGCGGTCCATGGTGTTCTGGACGATGGTCGGACAGGCGAGGTAGTAGGGGTTGACCGTTTCGCGCCCCTGGAACGCCACGTCGGGATTCTGGGCGGTCCCACGGATGACAGGTCGATCGGGAGTCAGTGCCCGACTGCGATGCGCGCGCACCAGGTCATCGGAGAGCATGGCCCGGATCTGCTCACTTGTGGGCAGGTCGATGCGATTGACCTCGTGCGAGGTCCGGAAGCCATCGAAGAAATGCAGAAACGGCACGCGCGCTTCCAGCGTTGCGGCATGGGCAACCAGAGCCAGATCGGCACTCTCCTGCACCGACCCCGAGGCCAGCAGAGCAAACCCGGTGGAGCGCGCCGCCATCACGTCGCTTTGGTCGCCGAAAATGGACAGCGCCTGGGCGGCCAGCGACCGCGCCGCCACATGCAGGGCGGCTGGCGTCAACTCGCCGGCGATCTTGTACAGGTTGGGAATCATCAACAGCAGGCCTTGCGAGGCGGTGAAGGTGGTGGTCAGGGCGCCCGCCTGGAGCGCCCCATGCACCGTGCCTGCTGCCCCGGCCTCAGACTGCAATTCCTCGACCAGGGGAACCGTGCCCCAGGCGTTGGGTAGATGCTCTGACGCCCACTGATCCGCCCATTCGCCCATGGGAGAGCTGGGTGTGATGGGGTAGATGGCAATCACTTCACTTGCCTGATAGGCCACATGAGCGACAGCTTCGTTGCCATCCAGTACAACGCGATTACCGGGCATGTCCTTGTCCTCATTCCTGCCTGTCAGGCAACCGGGTGATGCAGCAGAACCGGCGCGGTCCCACTTCGCACAATCTTGTCGGCCACGCTTCCCAGAAACAGCCGCGACAGCCCCCGACGAGCGTGGGTTTCCATCGAGATTAGATCCGCATGACGGATCTGAGCTTCCACCAGAATGCCCGAGGCGGGCTCTTCATCCACCACCACGCAGGTCTTCACCGTCAGCCCCCGAGGTCGAACCCGGGCGGCCAGTTGCTCCAGGTACGCCTCCGCGTCCTCCTGTTGCTTCTGTTGCAGGGCGTTAATCTCCTCCAGCACACTGTGCGTCATGCCCACTACCGATGTGCCTTCCGGCAGGTAGGTGGGTCGAATCACCGGTTTCACCACGCGCAACAGCAGCAGGCTGGCATTCCACAGCTTGGCCATGTCGATGGTTGGTTCGAGGATGCGTTCGGCCAGATCGTGCCCATCCAGCGGAACCAGGATGTTCTTGACATCGATCTCGCGCTTCAGGTCGGGTTTCCCCTCGTGGGGACGGTTCAACAAAATGGGGGCTGGGGACTCGCGCACCAACTCGTCGGTGACGCTTCCCAGCCAGAATCGGCCCAGTGCGCCGCGCCCGTGAGTACTAACCACCACCAGCTCGATGCTTTGGGCTTTCATGTAATCGCACAGCGAGGCGCAGACCTCTCCCTCGAGCAACGCACTTTTGATGGAGAGCGAACGTTTGTCTGCCACGCGGCGAACCACGTCGGCCAGGTAAGCATGCTCATCCTGGCGAAGGTGAACGTCCAGGGTATCCATGACCGTGACCCCAGCCACCGTGGCAGGCGGAACGACCTGATGGACATGAACCAGATGCAGCGTCGCTCCGGCCCGGCTGGCCAGGCTGGCCGCCATGGGTAGAGCGTGCTCACCGAACGTCGATCCGTCCAGTGGCACCAGAATCGAGCGGACCATGACACACCTCCCGGAGAGACTTGGTAGCGGGTCCCCATCTCCATTCAGGGCAAACTCCATGCCACGTCCCAGGCACTGGTGCCACAGGTATTTCTTGCCTGGCGCTGTATCCAGACCGCACACTGGTATGCGGACATGGTGTCTGAGGTGGGCGATTTTCGCACACTGGCACGACGTTTCTGGGGAGCCTGGCCACCCGACGCCACCGGGCACGCGGATTGCACCATAGGAGAAGCGCTGCTGGCGTTGTCTCAACTCTCCCTCGGAGCCCACCATGGACCCCGATGCTCATCCCAGTGGGGATGCCCGTTTCAAGTTGCTCGAGGCAACCATGAAACGGCACCAGTATCGACCCGATGCGCTCATTGAAGTGCTCCACACTGCTCAGGAGCTGTTCGGACATCTCGATCAGGATCTCCTCTGGACCATCGCGCGCAGTCTCAAGCTACCTCCTAGCTGGGTCTACGGCGTGGCCACCTTCTACCACTTCTTCTCGCTGGCCCCCAAGGGCGAGCACACCTGCGTCGTCTGCCTGGGAACAGCCTGCTACGTCAAGGGAGCCGGTTCGGTGATCACCTGCCTCGAGCAGGAGTTCGGGGTCAAGTCCGGCCAGACGACCCCAGATGGGCGGATCTCCCTGCTCACGGCGCGCTGTCTCGGAGCCTGTGGCCTGGCGCCCGCCGGAGTTTTCGACGGCGCCATGGTCGCCCACCTGGACCGCACCGAGGCGCTCGAGCGGGTGAAAGGATGGAAGCCCGATGGACATCGCTGAACTGAACGAGCTGGCCGAGCAGGAACGCCGTGCGTGCAGGAAGGTTACCCTCCGCTGTTGCACCGCAGCCGGTTGTCTCTCCTCCGATGGACTGGCGGTCAAGGATGCGCTTAAGGTGGCCGTCAAAGCAGGCGGACTGGAAGAAACAGTGCATGTCGCTCCAGTGGGCTGCATGAAGCTGTGCTGCGAGGGGCCGCTGGTGCAGGTGGACCCGGCAGGCACCCTCTACCAAAAGGTGACGCCTGCCCAGGCCGTCACCATCGTGGAGACACTGCGCGGCGGAGAGTGCAAGGCGCAAGTTGGAGATCCGCATGCGCCTTTTTTCGCACTCCAGCACAGCATCGTGCTTGAGAACTCCGGCCTGGTAGAGCCGGAGCGCATCGAGTCCTACCTGGCGGCCGATGGGTATCAGGCGCTCCATCATGTACTTCGGGAACGAACTCCCCAGGCCGTGATTGACGAGATCACCTTGAGTGGGCTTCGCGGACGAGGTGGCGCCGGCTATCCCACCGGGGTCAAGTGGGGGCAGGTGGCCAAGCAGCCAGACGGCAAGAAGTATGTCGTGTGTAACGCCGACGAGGGCGACCCCGGCGCGTTCATGGATCGTTCGGTGCTGGAGAGCGACCCACACCGGGTACTCGAAGGGATGGCCATCGCCGCGTTCGCGGTAGGGGCCGACCAGGGGTTCATCTACGTCCGTGGCGAGTATCCCCTGGCCATTCATCGCCTGCACACGGCGATCCGCCAGGCAAAGAAGCTGGGTCTGCTCGGGTCGGGCATCTTCGATTCGCCTTTCAATTTCCGGGTCGATCTACGCATCGGTGCAGGAGCGTTTGTGTGCGGCGAGGAAACGGCCCTGATCGCCTCGGTCGAAGGGCGCCGGGGGCAGCCCCGACCGCGCCCACCCTACCCGGCCGAGAAGGGATTGTGGGGCTGCCCCACCCTGATCAACAACGTCGAAACCTTTGCCAACATTCCCCCCATCATCCGCAAGGGAGGAGCCTGGTTCGCCTCCATCGGCACCGAACGGAGCAAGGGCACCAAGGTATTTGCGCTGGCCGGCAAGATCCGCAATACCGGACTGATCGAGGTGCCCATGGGCACGACGTTGCGCACCATCGTCGAAACCATGGGAGGCGGAGCCCCAGGAGGCACCATCAAGGCCATCCAGACGGGCGGTCCGTCCGGAGGTTGCATCCCGGCAGCCCACCTCGATACACCCGTGGATTACGAATCGCTGCAGAAGCTAGGCTCCATCATGGGGTCCGGCGGCATGATCGTCATGGATCAGACCTCCAGCATGGTGGACGTCGCCCGCTACTTCATGGAATTCTGCATGGACGAATCGTGCGGCAAGTGCGTTCCCTGTCGCGCCGGCACCGTCCAGCTTCATCACCTCCTCACCCGAATCCGCGAAGGGCAAGCTCACCTGGAGGACCTCGAACGGCTAGAATCGCTCTGCGAGCTGGTGAAGTATGCCAGCCTCTGCGGGCTTGGACAGTCCGCCCCTAATCCGGTGCTGAGCACCCTGCGCTACTTCCGCGACGAGTACCTGGCCTTGCTTCCGACTCACGATCGCGTTCCGCTCCCGGTCATTCCTGGGGAGAGGTGACCCATGGCTGTGATGACGTTGAAAATCGATGATCGCGTGATCAATGCCCCGGCAGGCCAGACGCTCCTGCAAGCCGCGCGCGAAGCCGGCATCGCCATCCCCACATTGTGTCATCTCGATGGGGTCTCTGACGCCGGCGCCTGCCGTATGTGCCTTGTGGAGGTGGGAACCACCGGTCGATTACTGCCCGCCTGCACCACCGCCGTCGCCGATGGCATGGAGGTGCAAACGGCCACATCCCGGCTTCAGCGGTTTCGCCGGATGATCGTCGAGTTACTGTTCGCCGAACGGAATCATATCTGCAGCGTTTGCGTGGCCAACACCCATTGCGAACTCCAGGACCTGGCCGTGGCGGTTGGCATGGATCACGTGCGCTACGATTACATGCACCCCCGCTTGCCGCTCGACGTCACACACGAACGTTTCGGCATCGATCACAACCGCTGCATTCTTTGCACGCGCTGTGTCCGAGTCTGTCACGAGATCGAGGGCGCACATACCTGGGATGTCCAGGGGCGAGGCACCAGCGCCCGCGTGATCACCGACATGGCCCAACCCTGGGGTGAAGCGATCACCTGCACCTCCTGTGGGAAGTGTGTGCAGGCCTGTCCTACCGGCGCCCTGTTCCGTCAGGGGTCCACCGTCGCCGAAATGCAGAAGGAACGCGAAAAGCTGGCCTTCCTGATGACCGCCCGGAAGGAGAAACAATGGAACGTGTGAGAGTGGCCACCGTCTGGCTTGGAGGATGTTCTGGCTGCCACATGTCGTTCCTGGACATGGATGAATGGCTCCTGGAACTGGCCCCCAGCATTGACCTGGTATTCAGCCCACTCATGGATGCCAAGAAGTATCCCGAGAACGTGGTAGTCTGCCTCGTCGAAGGCGCCGTCGCCAACGAGGAAAACCGCGCCATGATTCGCCAGGTCCGTGAGCGAACTCAGATCCTCATCTCCTTCGGCGATTGCGCCGTGACCGGCAACGTCACTGCCATGCGCAACCCCCTGGGCTGTGCCCTGGAAGTCTTGCGACCTGTGTATATCGAGATGGGTGATCTGGGTGCACAGATCCCCAACGACCACGAAATCGTCCCGATTCTGCTCGACCGAGTAGAACCGGTCCATGCGGTGGTTCCCGTGGAGTACTACCTTCCGGGCTGTCCGCCGCCCGCCGGCCGGATTCGTTCGCTGCTCGAAGCCCTTCTCGACGGGCGCGAGCCGGTGCTGGAAGGCAACGAGCGCAGATTCGGATAAGGGAGAGTGTCCATGGAGCGCATTGTCATCGATCCGGTGACCCGCATCGAAGGGCACGCCAAAATCAGCATCTTTCTGGACGACGCCGGACAGGTCCGCGATGCGCGCTTCCACGTCACCGAGTTTCGCGGCTTCGAGCGCTTCTGCCAGGGACGCCCCTTCTATGAAATGCCTGGATTGGCAGCTCGCATCTGCGGCATCTGCCCTGTGAGCCATCTGCTCGCTTCCTCCAAGGCGGGAGACGGCATCCTTGCCGTGCAGATTCCACCTGCAGCCGAGAAGCTGCGCCGCATGATGAACCTGGGCCAGATCGTTCAGTCCCACGCCCTGAGTTTCTTTCACCTGTCCGGCCCGGATTTATTCCTGGGCTGGGATGCTCCTCCCGCGCAGCGGAATGTCTTCGGATTGATCGGCCAGGAACCCAGTCTGGCTCGGTCCGGAATCCGCCTCCGGCAATTTGGTCAGGAGATCATCGAGGCTCTGGGCGGACGCAAGATCCATCCCGCCTGGACCGTCCCCGGTGGCGTGCGAGAACCCCTTGCCCCGGATCATCGCGACTCTCTTCGCTCGCGCCTCCCGGAGATGAAGTCGATCGCCACGGAGGCCCTCGGTCACTTCAAGCGCCTGCTCGATGGCTTCGGCACCGAAGTTCAGGTCTTCGGTCAGTTCCCCTCGCTGTTTTTGGGGCTAATTCAGCCCGATGGCACCTGGGAACACTACGATGGCAACCTGCGCGTCATCGACGAGCATGGCGAACTGCTGGCTCAGATCAGCGACATGACCGAGTATCAGGATTTGATCGGCGAACACGTCGAACACGATTCGTTTCTCAAGTCGCCCTACTTCAAGCCTCGCGGTTTCCCCCAGGGCCTCTACCGGGTAGGCCCCCTGGCTCGGGTGAACCTCTGTGCTCGCATGGGGTCGCCCGCGGCCGACGCCGAACTCGCCGAGTTCCGCCAGCGCCATGGAGCACTGCCCACCTCCTCGTTCCTCTATCATCATGCCCGGCTGATTGAAATCCTCGCGGCACTGGAACGGCTCGAGGTGCTTCTTGATGATCCGGATCTGACCTCCGACAGGCTGCGCGCCTCAGCAGGCATCAACCGGCTGGTCTCGGTCGGCGTCAGCGAGGCCCCGCGCGGCACCCTGTTTCATCACTACGAAGTCGATGAGCATGGCCTGCTCCGGAAGATCAACCTCATCATCGCCACCGGACAGAACAACCTGGCCATGTCCCGCACCGTAACGCAGATTGCTCGGCACTTTATCCGGGATCGGGTAATCCCCGAACCATTCCTGAATCGCGTGGAGGCTGGCATCCGCGCCTTCGACCCCTGCCTGTCCTGCTCCACCCATGCCCTGGGTCAGATGCCCCTGGTGGTGGAGCTACGCGATCCTCACGGCGAGCTCATTCAGGAGGTCCGCCGGTGAACCCGAAACTCCTCGTCGTGGGGTATGGCAATGTACTCCGTCGCGATGATGGAGTGGGCATCGCCGTTGCCGAGGAAGTGGCCCGGTGGAATCATCCCCATGTTGAGGTGACGATGCTCCACCAACTAGTTCCCGAGCTGGTCGAAACATTGGTTTTGTTCGACGAGGTCATTTTCGTGGATGCCAGCGTCGAATCGGATCGACTGGAGTGGAAGCCGGTGGAACCAGCCTCACTCTTCACAGCGGGGCATACCTCCCACCCCGGCTGGCTCCTGTCCCTGTGTGATCAGATCCATGGTCGGCATCCCCAGGGATATCAGCTCGCGATTCCCATCCACGACCTCCGACACGGCCACAGACTCTCCCCCCTGGCTCAGGAAGGAAAACAAGACGCATTATCGCTCCTGAAAGTGCGTCTTCGTGACCACCGAGAATGTCCATGCACGAGGTAGGTCTGATGACGGAAGTCCTGGACCTGGCGAAGGCAGCCGCTAAGAAGGCCGGGGCCCGTCGGATCGATCGCGTGCGGCTGCGCATCGGTCATCTCGCCGGAGTGGATCCCGACGCGCTCGAGCTAGCATTCCAGGTGGCCTCTCAGGATACCCTGGCCGAGGGCGCTGTGTTGGAGATCGAATCGGTGCCCACCACCTGCCGATGCCAGGTCTGTGAGATTTCCTTTCAACCACCCGACTTTGTGTTCGCCTGCCCCGGCTGTGGCACACTCAGCAGTACCGTGCTGGCTGGCAGAGAAATCGAACTGGCATCGCTGGAGGTCACTGGATGACTCTGCCATCGTCCCACACCCTGCGCGTGGGCCAGGGAGTGCTACTCAAGAATGATGCCCAGGCCAGTGCCAACCGCGCTCAGTTTCGAGCGCTGAGGCTTCTGGCCATTAATCTCCTCTCCTCGCCGGGAGCCGGGAAAACTGCCTTGCTTGAGCGCACGCTGCGCGAGCTGGGCCCGCGCCATCCCATGGCGGTGATCGTCGGAGACCTGGCCACCGATAACGACGCAAGACGGCTTTGCCTTCCTGGCGCCGAGGTGGTGCAAATCAACACTGGCAACGTCTGCCATCTCGACGCTTCCATGATCGCAAAAGTGCTCCCGACGATGGCCCTGGAGACTCGCCGCATCCTCTTCCTGGAGAACGTGGGAAACCTCGTCTGCCCCGCCTCCTTCGACCTCGGCGAAAACTACCGCGTCGTGCTGTTCTCGGTCACCGAGGGAGAAGATAAGGCTCTCAAATATCCTCGAATCTTCAAGACTGCCGACCTCATCCTGGTCAGCAAGGCGGACCTGGCCGGTCCCTGTGCGTTCGCTCGGGACACCGCGCTGACCAACCTGGGAGCGATTGCGCCGCAGGCTCAGATTCTGGAAGTGTCTAGCCGAACGGGAGAAGGCATGGACACCTGGTACGCCTGGCTTGAGGAACGCGTCGTTTATGCCTCTCGTTGAATCCGGCCTGGCAGCCGAGACGATCCGCATGCGTGGCCTGGTCCAGGGGGTAGGGTTTCGCCCCTTCGTCTATCGTCTCGCCAACCAGCTGCACCTGGCCGGCTGGGTCATGAACGACGGCGATGGCGTCCTCATCCAGATTCAGGGACCACCCCATCTCGTGGAGGAGTTCTGCGGGTGCATGCAATCCAGCTTACCCTCAGGTGCCGTGCTGTCCGAGATGATTCGGCAACCTGGCCGCCCTGAACCAGCGCAGGGTTTCACCATTCGCCCAGGCCCGGCCACCACTCGCTCCACCACGACGCGAGTGCCTCCCGATCGGGTCGTATGCTCGGCCTGCCTTTCCGACATGGACGATCCACAAAATCGTCGTTACCGCTATCCGATGACCACCTGCACCGCATGCGGCCCTCGCTTCTCCATCCTGCATGGCTTGCCCTACGATCGGTCCCGCACGACGCTTCACGACTTCCCGCTGTGCCCTGCCTGCGCAGAAGAGTACGACAACCCAGGCGACCGGCGCTTTCACGCTCAGCCCATCGGATGTCCGAAATGCGGCCCCCACGTGCACCTCGATGACACTCTCGACGAAGCAGCGATCACTCGGGCAGCCGCTGCCTTGCGCGACGGATGCATCGTGGCCCTCAAGGGTGTGGGAGGGTTCCAGCTCCTGGTGCGGGCCGACAACTCCTCCGCCGTTGGCCGCCTTCGCGCACGCAAGCGCCGGCCCACTAAACCGTTCGCCGTCATGGTGCCATCGCTGGTGGAGGCCGACCGCCAGGCCGAGCTTGGCCCGCTCTCCCTATCGCTGCTGACCGCACCCGAGGGGCCGATTGTCCTCTGCCGCCAGCGGCCCGGCAGCCAACTGGTCGCCGAGGTGGCTCCCCATCTAAACCTGGTGGGCCTGATGCTGCCCACTACTCCCCTGCATCACCTGCTGCTGTCCCAGGTCGATTTCCCCGTCGTTGCCACCAGTGGGAATCTCACGGAAGAACCGATCGAGATCGACGACACGCGCGCCCGGGTCAGCCTGGCTTCGGTGGCCGATTTTTTCCTGATGCACAATCGGCCCATCGCACATCGCCTGGATGATTCCGTCTTGCGCGAAGTGGCCGGACGCCCCACCCTGCTCCGCCTGGCCCGTGGCTACGCTCCCTATCCCCTGGTCCACCTGGAACGCTGGCTCCGGGCCCGGGGGGGGGGTCCGACGCCGGTGCTCGCACTGGGCGGACAGCAAAAGACAGCCCTGGCCCTGTGGACCGGTTCGCAGGCCATCCTCGGTCCGCACATGGGAGATCTCGATCATTCGGCAACGCGAGACCTGCTTCGCCACGCCCTCGTAGACCTTCCCACCCTGTATGGCTGCCACCCAGAACTACTAGCCTGCGATCAGCACCCCGATTACTTCTCCCGGGGTCTGGCGCTCGAAGATGGCCGCCCCGTGGTGGAGGTGCAGCATCATCATGCCCACGCCGTGGCCGCCATGATCGAGCATGACCTGCTCGATGCCGAGGTGCTGGCCTTTACGTGGGATGGAACCGGCTACGGCCCCGACGGCTCCATCTGGGGTGGCGAGGTGCTCCGCGCCACCGTGGCCGGATACCAACGGGTCGCCTCGCTCCTCCCTTTCGTCCTACCCGGGGGCGAGGCCGCCATCCGCGAACCTGCCCGCGTGGCCCTGGCTCTCCTGTCCCAGGCGCTCGGAGTGAACGCCCTGCTCGCAGACGACAGCCTGCTTTCCTGGCTCGGCTTCAATAGCGCGACCGCCGCCCGGCACCTGACGCTGATTGAACGTAACTTGCATTGTCCCTCGTCAACCAGCATGGGCAGGCTGTTCGACGCAGTGGCGGTTCTCACATTGGGAGTAAGCCAGGTACACCACGAAGGAGAGGCGGCGACCTGGCTGGAGGCCGTCGCGGAGGACGATGAACCAGCCGCCTATTCCCTCCCGCTCACTCCTGGCCCCGGCCTGATCCAGGGCGATTGGCGCCCACTGATTCGCGCTGTGGTGAACGATCGACGCGGGGGTGTCCGACCCGGGCAAATCGCGATGCGGTTTCATCGAGCCCTGGCACACTGGATAGCCGAGATTGCACCCCTTCATCCGCAACTTCCTGTTATCCTGGGGGGCGGCTGTTTCCAGAACGCCGTGCTGGGACAGTGCATCGACGAGGTCCGGACCGCGGCCCGGCCCTGGTACGCGGCGGGCCTGATTCCCCCTGGCGACGGCGGACTCGCCGTGGGACAGCTGGGGGTGGCTCTTTCTAACCGGGTAGGGTCCAACGGGAGTTGATGCATGTGTCTTGGAGTCCCCGGGCAAATTGTGGAACTGCTTCCGGAGGTGGACGGGTTGGCCCAGGGACTCGTCGAGTTTGCAGGCATTCGCCGATCGGTTTGCCTGGCCTGCGTGCCCGAAGCCATCGTGGGCGATCATGTGATTGTCCATGCCGGCCTGGCCATCTCCAGGCTCGACGCCGAGGAAGCCAGCCGGTTACTCGATCATCTCCGACAGATGCAGGCGCTGGAGGAGGCCCCCGATGCGCTTCCTTGACGAGTATCGTAATCCCGACCTCGCCCGCAGCCTGCTCCGGTCGATCCAGCGACTGGTCAGCCGCCCGTGGGTAATCATGGAAGTGTGCGGCGGTCAAACGCACTCGTTAATCCGCCATGGCATCGATCAGCTTCTTCCCGAAGCGGTGCATTTGATTCATGGCCCGGGGTGCCCCGTGTGCGTCACCCCTCTGGAGATGATCGACCGCGCCTTGGCCATCGCTCAGCGACCCAACGTCATCTTCTGTACCTTCGGCGACATGCTTCGCGTTCCCGGTTCTCGAACCGACCTCCAGCAGGTGCGTGCCTCGGGGGCCGACGTTCGCATCGTCTATTCGCCCCTGGAGACTCTGAAGATCGCCCGGGAGCATCCGCATCGCGAGGTGGTCTTCTTCGCCGTGGGTTTTGAAACCACTGCCCCGGTAACCGCCCTGGCCGCGCGTCAGGCCCGGCGGCTCAGTCTGACTAATTTCTCCCTGCTGGTGTCGCATGTGCTGGTACCGCCCGCGCTGGAGGCGATCCTGTCGGACCCCGCCAGCCAGGTCCAGGGCTTCCTGGCTGCAGGCCACGTCTGCACCATCAGCGGCTTCCTCGACTACGAGCGCATCCAGCAGCAATACCAGGTACCCCTCGTCGTCACCGGGTTCGAGCCGGTTGATTTGCTGGAGGGGATCTGGATGCTGCTCACTCAGCTGGAAACCGGGCGAACGGCGGTCGAAAACCAGTATGCCCGCACCGTTCGACGGGAAGGCAACCGCGCCGCCCAGGAGTGCATCGAGGAAGTCTACGAAATTTGCGATCGCAGTTGGCGCGGTGTGGGCCGAATCCCAGCGAGCGGACTGCGCCTGCGGCAAACTTACTACGACCTGGATGCCGAACATCGCTTCGACGTGGGACAACTGGTCGTTTCTGAACCGGCGGAATGCCGTAGTGGCGAGGTGCTCCGAGGTCTGTTGCGTCCGCCCGCCTGTGCGGCCTTCGCCACCCAATGCACCCCAGAGCATCCCCTGGGAGCTCCAATGGTTTCCTCGGAAGGCGCCTGTGCCGCCTACTATCGACGGGCCAGATCCGAGGTTGGCACATGACCGACGCATCCAACCTGGCGAGTAAAAGTTGTCCCATCCCCTCGGCGCCAGGCGACCGACTGTTACTGGCCCATGGGGAAGGGGCGCGAGTGATGCGTCGGCTGATTCAGCAAGAAATCCTCCCGACTCTCGACAATCCCCACCTGCGCCGCCAGGCCGATGCTGCCACCTTTCCATCGCCAGGAAACCACCTGGCATTCAGCACGGATGGCTACGTGGTGAAGCCGCTGTTCTTCCCGGGAGGCGACATCGGTTTGCTCGCCGTGCATGGCACCATCAACGACCTGGCGGTGATGGGGGCGGAGCCGCTCTACCTCAGCCTGGGCATCATCGCCGAGGAAGGGCTTCCCCTGGAGGTATTGCGCCAGGTGCTCCGTAGCGTGGCCCGGGCGGCCAGGGAGTCCGGCGTCCAGGTCGTCACGGGGGATACCAAGGTGGTGCCCCGGGGTGCCGCCGACGGGCTATTCCTGCACACGACCGGAATCGGCCGGATGCGTGCCGATGTCCACCTGGGGGCCGACCTGATTCAGGTGGGGGATGCCGTGCTGGTCAGCGGCAACGTCGGCGACCACGGCATGACGATCCTCGCCACACGCGAGCAGATGGATGCCGGCGATGCCTTGCATAGCGACACCGCCCCGCTGCACACCCTGGTAGAAGCCTTGTTGCGTAGTGGCGCGCATGTGCGATTTCTCCGCGATGCCACCCGGGGCGGAGTCTCGGCGGTCCTGCACGAACTGGCCGAGGCTGCCGGGGTGTCTGTGCATCTCGAAGAAACGGCCATCCCCCTGAGCCCGGCCGTGCGCGGGATGAGCGAACTGCTGGGCATCGATCCCCTGTACATGGCCAACGAGGGCAAGCTTATCGCCGTGGTCGATGCAGCTGGCGCGCACCTGGCGGTCCAGTCTCTCCGCTCTCATCCTCTCGGCCGCTCCGCGATGCAGATCGGCACCATTCACCGGGGTCACCCGGGCGAGGTCCATCTACGCGGTCTGCTGGGGGGACTACGCGTGCTGGACGAACCTGCGGGAGCGCTTCTACCGCGCATCTGCTAGATATGCGTATCCCACACGGTGCGTGGCTCCCGCGCTCCCCGCTCCTGATCGAAGAGATGCTGTCGCACGCTGTCTCCCAGAGGCACGAATTTGCCCGTTAGTGGATCATAGGTATCCACCACACCTCTCTCGAAATGGTAGACCCAACCTTGCAGGCGCAGCACACGAGCCGCCAGGGCATCTCGCACCGCGGGATGCGATTTCAGGTGCTCCATCTGCACCAGGACATTCTGCTCGATCGCGTGAGCGAGAAGTTGATCCGGGTCGAGCGTCTTCAGAGCCTCCATCCGCGGTAGCACTTCCTTCGCATGATCTAGCCAGCCCGCCACGCTCGGTAGCTTCCCCAGCGCATCGGGGTTAAGCAGACCATGCATCGCCCCGCACTTGGAATGTCCGCACAGGATGATGTCGCGAACGCGCAGCTGTACCACCGCATACTCGATGGTGGCGGCTTCGGCCCAGGCGCCCGCGTTGTGCTCCGGGACGATGTTGCCCGCGTTCCGAAGCAGGAACAACTCGCCGGGCTGCGTCTGGGCCAGCAAATCCGGTGCGATGCGCGAATCGGAACAGGTGATGAACAGGGCCAGCGGCTTCTGACCTTCTCCGAGGCGCTGAAACAGCTCGCGTTTCTGCCCAAATACCCGTCGCTGAAAATCGAGGACACCCTGAATAATTCGAGTCATTTTCTTCTCCCAGGCCAGGCATGGCCCCCACTCACTGAAGAGTTCTAAAATGAAACGACCACCAATAAGCGTCCTCGCGGAAGGTGGCGAGAGCTTATGATAGGCATCAGACCTGCCGAGTGAACGCAAAGCCTGGAGTGACTGGTTTCCACATGTCCACGACCTCATCCTGTCCGACGCGGGAGCAGCTGGATGATCTGCTCGCTAACCGCCTGCCCGCAGCTGAGGCCGAGATCCTTCGCCAGCATCTGACGAAGTGTCCCCTGTGCCAGACTCGACGGGCACCAGCACCTGCTCCCCCGGAACGGGTTGGCATGGTCTTTCCCTTTCTGTCTCCTCCCCGGGCGCCAGGCGAACTGGGCTGGCTGGACGATCACCGGATCCTCGGTGTGCTGGGCGAAGGAGGCATGTCCTTGGTGTTCGATGCCGAGGATACCCTTCTGCATCGCCGGGTCGCCCTGAAGGTCCTCCGCCCGCAAATCAACGATCCAACCACCCGGGAACGTTTTCTCCGAGAGGGTCGTCTGGTTGCCGGGCTGCCTCACGAACACATCGTCACCATTTTTCAGGTCGGTGAGGCCAACGGCGTTCCCTACCTCACCATGGAAAACCTCGAGGGAGAGTCACTGGAATCCCGGCTCGAGCGCGACCACTGGCTTCCGTTGCCCGATGCCATCGCCTATGCCCGCGAGGCAGCCGAGGGGCTCGTGGTCGCCCATGAAGCAGGCCTGGTCCATCGCGACATCAAGCCAGCCAACATCTGGCTCGAGTCGCGCAACGGAGTGTTCCAGCGGGTCAAGCTGATCGACTTTGGAATTGCCCGACGGGTGCTCCAGGATTCCAACCTCACCACCGCGGGGCAGATTCTGGGAACCCCCATGTACATGGCCCCGGAACAGGCAGCCGGCCGCCCGGTCGATGCTCGAACAGACATCTATAGCCTCGGGTGCGTCCTTTTTCAGATGATCACCGGACGAGCCCCCTTCGACGGACGAGAGCCTCACACCATGGCCTTGCTGGAAGCCGTAGTGAAAGGTGAAACCCCACGGGTCAGCCTGGAGGCGCCTGATCTGCCCGCCCCCGTGGCCCGATTGGTGCAGGCGATGATGTCCCGCGAACCGGCCCAGCGTCCCTCTTCGGCCCGGGAAGTCATTTCTCTCCTGGATGAAGCAGAGGCGGAATGTCGGCACTCCGGCCTGAGTCAGGTCAAGGTGAACCCACCCTCCAAGCGACACCTCATCCGTCGTCCAGGGATCGTGGGCATCTGGCTGGGCATCATCACCATCAGCCTGGCCCTAGCTGTCAGCGGCTACGCCTTCTTGAGTCGGTTTATTCAACCTTCCCCGCACGGCAGCGGAAAGAACGCCGGAGAGGTGCCCACCCGAGAACCACTGAAGGTCGGGATCATTCACTCGCTTTCGGGACCCCTGGCCTTCCACGAACGTCCTGTGGCCCGCGCCACTCGCTTTGCCATCGAAGAAATCAACAAGGCAGGAGGCATCCTGGGCCGCGAGGTTGAAATCTACGAGGAAGATGGGGCATCTGATGAAACCGTGTTCACGACCCGGGCTCGTCAACTGATCGAGGAGACCGGGGTCGAAGTCCTGTTCGGTTGCTGGTCCTCGTCGGCTCGCAAGCGCGTGGCCGACATCTGCCAGCATCACGACCGGTTACTGTTCTACCCGGCACTAAGCGAGGGATTGGACGATTCGCCCAACGTGGTGACGCTGGGAGCCCTGCCGAATCAATCGCTAACACCCCTGGTCCAGTGGTTAATGCGTGAACGTCGCCGACAGAAGTTTTTCCTGATCGCCACAGAGACGCTCTATTGCCACGTCGTCAACAGCATGCTGAAACACGACATCGAGCAGGGCGGCGGCAAGGTGGTCGGCACCTCGTTTAGTGTCCCCGAGGAGGGCGACTTTTCGCGGATCGTGCAGGAAATCAAGTCGTCTGGCGCCGATGTCCTCATCAACACCATCGACGGCCAGAGAACGCTTCAGCTGGCCAGGGCGCTCCGCCAGGCAGGGATCACTCCCAACAAGGTGCCCACGGTCTGGGTATCACTGAGTGAGTGTGAACTCGGTCATTTTGACCTGAAGGACATGCTGGGCGATCTCACCGTCGGAGGTTATTTTGAAAGCCTTGCAACGGCGGAGAACAAGGCGTTCGTCAGCCGATTCCGCAAACACTTCGGCCCCGCCGAGCGCGTGAACGACCCGATGCAAACCGCCTACTTCGGAGTCTACCTGTGGAAGAATGCCGTCGAGAAGGCTGGCAGCACTGAGTTACGCGTCCTCCGAAAAACTCTGCGCGAAGAACGGGTAGATGCTCCCGAAGGCCCCATTCATATGGACGCCAGCGGCCATTATGCCTTCCGGTTCGCTCGCATCGCCGAGATTATCGAGGGGAAATCGCTCCCTCAGTTTCAGATCGTCTATAGCTCCCGGGAAGCCATCGCGCCGGAACCGTTCCCCTCCTGGCGCTCGCACGAGGAGTGGAGAACCATGCTCGACGCCCTCTACCACAAGTGGGGCAACCGTTGGGAACCGAAACGCTGAGGCAGGGAGGTCTGCTTGATCAACTACGATCGTTCCGCCTGGTGGAAAACCTGCTTTGCCTGGCGCGGCACCGTGCTTCTGCATGTGCTCGACCGGGTGGGGTTGCTCACCGGATTCTGCCTGGTGCTCTACCTGGTGGACGAACACCTTCTCAAACCGAACGGCACCGCGCTACCGGGTCTCGACCCGTTGGGTCACAACGTGCTCGGCGTCGCCCTGAGCATGTTGATCGTCTTCCGCACCAACTCCTCGAACAACCGGTTCTGGGAGGCACGCTCGCACTGGGGCATGCTGGTGAACACCAGCCGCAACCTGGTTCGGATGGCCAGCACCTATGCTCCGCCCGCGGAAGACCTGGCCCGCCTGGTGGCCGCATACGTGTTTCTCCTCAAGGAGCAGCTGCGCGATCTGGACAGTCTGGGGCAGATTCGTCACCTGGTGCCTGGCCGCTTGATGGTACGTCTGGAAGGTGTTCGCAACCCTGCCCAGGTACTCGCCATGTCGATGAGCGAATGGGTAGCCCATCGCCTGGAAGAGAAACGCCTCGACCCGATCGTGGCCACCCGGATGGAGGAACTGATCTGTCTACTCGTCGATAACCAGGGCGGCTGCGAGAAGATTCATCGCACCCCCCTCCCCTTTGTCTATGCAGCACTCATCAAGCAGGTGCTCTTCCTCTACCTGGTCACTCTACCCTTCGTCCTAGTCCCCAAGTTGACCTTCATGGCCCCATTGGTGGTGGCGGGTGTGTCCCTCGGCATGCTCGGCATCGAGGAAGCCGGCGTCGAGATCGAGGATCCGTTCGGCCTGGATCTCAACCATCTCCCGCTCGATCAGATCTGCGACATGATCCGGGGCGATACTGCGGACCTGGCCACAACAGCTTCGCGTGCAAACGTCCGGGCCGACTAACCCAAACCTACGGCTTCGCTGGCACTCACCCGCTGAGAGGGCGTCATCCTGGTCTGGCCATTCGGGAGCTTTCTGGTATCCTTGTTGGAATACCTGTACTTCGCTTCGTGGAGAGAAAGACCATGGGATATAACCGATCCGGACAGATTCGGAAAATGAGACTTCGCCGCCGGAAGAAGCACATCAATCGGCTCATCAAGAAGGCCGAGGCTCAGGAAAAGCAGGCCGAAAAGAAGTAACACTCGCGGGAGGTCAGACGACCTCCCGTTCTCATTTGCCACCTCACACATCCCTGGCCTTCATGAACCACCAGGTCAGCCCCACCAGAATGATCAGCTGAGCAGTTAGAGCCACACACGGCCACATCACTCCATCCGAGTACGGGACAAACCCCGGATAATCTGGGGGTAGCTCTCCGGCTCCGATGTGGATGGCCCGGTATGCCCAGTACACCGGAGATAGGACCAGGGCCAGGTAGTACAGAAGGCCACTCTGCACAGCGATCACCCCGCCGCCCAGAATCATCTGGGGAATCAGGACGTAGGGAAGCAGCGCGTTGGCTCGATCCGGAGTGGTCACACAGGCCGAGAGCAGCAAGCCCAGCGCCACTCCCACCATGCCCAGTAGGCACAACACCCCAAACTGCGCAGAATAATCGATCATGTGCATTGGGCTCGGCATGGAGTGGCCAGGCACAAACCGCGCGGCCAGATCCAGCGCGCCGTATACCACCACCATCAGCAGGAAGATCTGCACCACGGTGACCAGGGTGAGCACCACGAACTTGCTGGCCAGGTAGGGCACGATGAGCAGGTTGACGGCGCGCTCGCGACTGTAGATCGCCTCTTCCTTGACGATCTCCTTGGCGGCGTTGTTGCAGCCAAACCACAGCACGATGACCGCGAGGATGAACAGCAGGATGTAGGTGTAGCGCGGGTTGATCCCCTCGTCGCGCGGGATGACCGAGCCCTGAATGTTGAGCAGTCGCTCGCTCAACTTCATCTGGTGCATCCGTTTGATCCCACGAAGGAGATCCGCCCCCGACATCTGCAGCTGCTGCCCATCCAGTGTGCATTGCAACCGGGCCTGATCCAGGGCCGCTTCCTCGATTGGTGTGAGATCCTTGCGCAGCAATCGACGACACAGTCCTACAATGCCATTCCCATCGAGCTTGACCGGAAACCCCGCGAGCTGAAGCTGGATTCTCGCCAGTGATCGCGTTTGCTCTGGCGTGAGAGGCTGATCGCCATCCAGTAATTCGCCCAGTGCTTGGGTCATCTGCAACGCATGCCGTTCGTCCGGCTCGAGTTCCCGTAGGAGAGGCATGGGATCGCGAAAGGGCTTGCCCAGAAACCCGACCAGGAGAAACAGCGCCACCACAGGCGCTTGCAGTAACAGCAACCGGAGTCCGCGCCGGTCTCCCAGCATCATCTCGATATACCGAGCGGTCAGGAGGCACAACTGGCTCCAGGCTTCGCGGACCGGAACCAGGAGATCACGCCACCGCAAGCCTCCGGATTCTATTTGTCGGAAATACTCGGCCAGCGGGGGAAAACGCTCCTCCACCAGCTTGCGGCCCTCGGCGAGCACTGCCTGGAACCCACTGCGCGACCCACTGGTCGAATCGGGCTCGGCTCTGCCTGGCGGCAACGCGCCCAGTGCCTGACGTTCGACCACGTAATCGCGATGTAGGGGCGATTGACGATAAGCCGCCTCCCAATCCTCCACAGGTCTGGTCGCAATCTGATCATAGATCTCGCTGATGCTGTGGACGTGGAAGTAATCGCGCGCCTGCTCCGGCGGGCCGAAGAAAATCAATCGCCCCCGGGCAAGAATAAGCACCATGTGGCACTGATCGACATTGTCCACATTGTGGGTGATGCAGATCAGCGACCGACCCTGGTCAGCCAGATGCCGGAAGAGCCGCATCATCCGCGCCTCGGTACCGGCATCCAGGCCGCTGGTGGCCTCATCGATGTACAACATTGACGGCTTGGCCAGCAGTTCCGCCCCCAGGCTGACTCGTTTGATCTGGCCTCCTGACAGGTCGGCGATCAAGGTGTTTCGATGTGGCCCTAGCTCCATCTCGGTCAGGACCGATTCGATGCGCGCATGCAGCTCGTCCGGCGCGGTATCTGGCGGCAGCCGCAGACGAGCCGTGTAATACAGCGCGCGCTGGACGGTGAGCTGAGTGTGCACGATGTCCTTTTGGGGAACGTAGCCCAGCGACTGACGGAAGCTGTTGAAATGGCGGTAGAAGTCTTCGCCGTTAGCAAGCACCTGCCCGGAGGTGGCACGGCGTCGTCCGTTCAGACAGTTCATCAGCGTACTTTTCCCCGACCCCGAGGGCCCGAGGAGACAGACGAACTCGCCCGGCAACATGACGAAGTTCACGTCACTGAGCAGGTTTCTGGGGCTTCCATCCGGAAGGAGCACCTGGGTGCCTAGCCCTCGCGCCTCCAGCCGCATGCTTCGGCTGTTGTCCAGCGAGTGCAGAATTCCCTGGGAAATCGAGTAGAGAAAGGTGCCAATCCCCACCCGGTCGCCATCCTGGATGAGGGTAGGTTCATGAATGCGACGACCCGAAACCCAAACACCATTGACGCTGGTGAGGTCGGTCACGTAGACCCCTTCGGGGCGCTGCTCGAATCGCGCGTGGTAGCGAGACACACTCGGATGTGCCAGGCGGATATCACAATCGGGCGCACGACCTAGGATAATGCGGGCCTTGGTCTTGAACAGAGACTGCACGTCGATGTTGTCCTGCTGCAGTCGCGCCTGGGCTAGCTGTGCTGCGGACAGGTGCATGGTCGGCTCGATCGGCGCCTGACCCCGGGGCAGGATCTGACCGCACTGCTGGCAGTAGTTGCTTTCCGGCGGGTTCTTGGTCTGACAGGCCTGACACAGGCGCATGCTCGCCTCCCGATCCTAGATAAGTTCAGCCACCAGTTGGACCAGGGTTGGCAGCGCAGCCATGGCTCCCGGACCGGTATCCCCGCAGGCAAGTTCTCGCGTCTCCGGCGCGGCGACTCGCAGCCGCGGGCAGTGCGTGTTCATCCAGGGCACCAGGTCGTCCAGCGTAAGATCCGTCGAGGGCTGGGCGCCTGCATCCTGAGCAAGCTGCCGGAGATGGCGCAGCGTGGCCGGATGTTGCCACATCAGGGTGTTCATCGCCGGGGCCAGGACGACAGGCCGCGAAGGTTCCCAGGCGCGCCAGACGCAGGTCAGGCAGTTGTCGCACAGCCCCAGGGCCAATTTGCCCAGGGTGTTGGCATCCAGCGGAGCGACCAGGAAGAGATCAGCCCAGCGACGCAGTTCGATGTGCAACACTGGATCCTGCCGTTGATACTGCTGATACTCGATGCGCCCGGGCCATTCGTCCTCATCGAGAAACACGAGATCGCGTGGCCGTCCGCTGCCCTGCTTATCCAGAGGGAGGATAGTCTCTGGACGGAAGAAATAGGTCGCAGGCCCCGTGGCCACGATCTTCACCTGATGGCCTGCCCGGGTCAGCGCCCGGAAGAGGTCGGGTGTCTTGATGGCCGCTACCGATCCGGTAACTCCCAGAAGTACCTTGCCCATCCCCCCTACCCTCCTGCGAGGCGCTCACGATGCAGGACTTCAAGCTGATCCAGCAGCGACCCAGGCAGGTCGTTGCGAGTCACTCGCCTGTAACCGGACGCGCCTTCTCCCATCAACGCATATTCTGTGGCTCCTTCCAGGGTGTTGGCCACCATCAATTCGGCCTGCGATTGCAGGCGGGAGCGCTCGGCCACCTCCAGCAGCTGCTCATCCGTCAGGCCGACCTCGAGCTTGAACTTGACCAGCAGGCCATTGAAGCCCCAGTCAGTGCGCATCCGGTCAATGAGTTTGGGGGCCCGTTGCAGGCGAATCCACAGTTCCGGCGCATCACTGCGCACCTTGCCCGCGCTCCGGTCCACCATCCGGGGTGGCGCTCCGTTCCATTCACCAGTGGTGGGATCAAACCCACTGCCCGACTCAGGGGCATATACCCCCACTGAGAGATAGTCGCTCACAGCGGCACAATGAATGATCGCATCGAAACGCCGGGTCGGCACCACCGCGGTTAGAAGCCCCTGGAGATCCTCAAAGGTCTTGTACGGCTGCACGGCGCACGCGCCGGAACCCGGCCCATCCAGAATGGTTTCGGGATGCGACGTGAGAATCATCACCTGGTGCTGCCGCGCCACAGCTTCCCGCGCGATGCTGGCGCCGGTCCGGCCAGAAAATATGTTGGTGAGGCAACGCACGCGATCAACCATCGCCAGCGTGTTGCCCGCCGTCACCAGGATGTTCATGTCCGCTCTCCCCCGGCAGATGCAGGTCATCTCCCTTCATCCTAGGAGGAACCCTGGCGTGCCGCAGGAGGGCCTGGCCGCGGTCAATCGGCCTGGGTGAATGACTCGGCTCGATCCCGGGCAATTTCGGTGTCGAGAGCCGCCAGGTGTTCATTCCAGGCGCGTTCGAGATCGGGAAACACCTTTTCCAGCTTCGCTCCCAGCGCGCCGGGATGCCGCGACCCGCGCAACTGCTGCAGATAACTCAGCAGCACCGTCCTGGCCTCCGGTTTGGAGTTCAGCATGAAGTGAACCCAGGCCCACGCTTCGCGGTATTCCGCCGGGTTCATGTCGTCCACCTGACGCAGCCGTTCCAGACGCGCCAGGTCGGTCTTGTATGCTCCCGAGACGATCCCTCGACGCAGGATCTCAACGTGATTGCGATTCACCCCCTTCTGATCCGGGGGCAGCTCGAAGTATTCGGCCAGGCCCTCATCCAGCCACAGGGGAACGTCGCGAATCACACTGTGCAGCAGGGCGTGAGTCAGTTCGTGGCGCAGATCCTGACGGATGCGCTTGCCCCAGTAAGTGTAGACGAGCAGATCCTCTACCCCGCCGATCGATCGGGGCTGCGCCACGAAAAAGGCCCGACGTTCGGGCAAGTCCGGGTAGCGTTCCTTCATGTAGCGCTCGTAGCGCTCGCGCGTGTCAAATAGATAGACCCGCACCTCGGCCGTCCCTGGCGGAAGGAGCAGCTCCTTGTACACCTGATCGCGCAGCTGGTCGAGTTCAGTGAAGAGCGCCTGATCCCGGGAAATCTCGAAGTCGGAAGTGAACACATACGGCGCGATGCGAAACGAGTATTTGGAAGGCAGCGCGGCCTGATCATCCGACGCGGTGGTGCGATCTACCTTGGTATCGGACACCTTATCGCGTGGCCGAACAAACCCCACCGGGTGGCAACCGAGGGGCGTGATGACGAGCGCCAGGAGAAGTGCCAGAAGCGCTGGCCAGCGGCGCAGGCCAGGTCTCCGGTTGCCGGCGATTGCCTCAGGGGAGCAGACCATCGACACCTCAGCATGCGCAAACATGCCCGGCTCAGGACCGGGAGGGGAGGACGATACGTCTTCCTCATCGGCAAAACAAGCTCAGTCGATACAGTTTTCACCCGATGACTCGGCCTCGAGCGCGATTCCGCTCGGCCTTGTCGTTCGCCAGACGGTGGATTTCGCGCCAGCACTCCTTCCACCCGGATTTACCACGAAGGCCCCACATCATGTAGGTTCGCAGAAAGCGCAGACGGTCGGTGCGTGTCAGCCCCAGATGGTCCAGAAAGCTCAGGTGCAGCCTGGCCAGGTCCCGCAGTCTTCGCAACCGGGGCATGCTGCGTCGATGACTTACTCCCACCAGGTCAACAAACCAGATGCGGTCGCGCGGTGCAAGGCGACAGGGTTCCACATCGCGCAGTCCGCGCACCGACATCACCCACCCGGCCGGGCTGACCAGGATGTTGGCGGCCTTGAGATCTCGATGCGACATCTGCCAGTCATGCATCTGTCGGAGGAGCCTGGCCAGCTCGTCCATCACACCCCAGAGGCGTGCGTTGCGCTCGTCCAGGGGCCGGGTGGTGACCAGGTCGACATAATCACGCAGCGACAGCGCATTGGGTACCTTTTCAAACAGAAGGTACCCATCACCGGAGAAACCTGCCTGGGTCTGATGCCAGGCTGCCAACGGCCGAGGGGTGGGTAGTCCGCGCAATCGCAGGCCATGGCCAAGAAAGTAGGATCGCATCGTGGGTGTGGGACGAAACCAGGCCAGCAACGGCTCCATCCACGACAGAGACGGAAGCCGCTTGAAGATCACACTTCGGGAGCTTCCTCCCACGGTAAATTCCATCTCGATGACCTGGGACGACCGCGACCATTTCAGCACCTTCCCCCCGTGCTGGTCGAACGGCTGGTCGGCATGATGAATCAGGTGAGTCAGCGACCGGGTCTCCAGATCGGTGACTGCGTAGCCAGCCACTTCCGACGAGTGCAAACGTGTGAAGTGACGATTTCCTCCCAGGCAGCGCCGATCGAACTGACGCATCTGCCCAACCAGCGAGCGCTGCGTGGCTCGCGCGATCTCCCGGGCCGCCTGACGCTCGTCCACACCCAGGTCGGGCCGTGCTTCGTAGTAGGCGTGCCAGGCGCGGCGCCGATCGCTTCGACCAAACCGCATGGCAAACCAGCGGTCGATGACAATTAGATTGTCGCGAGATGCAGGCCAGGGCATGGGAGAGGTCAAATGCACGCAATCCAGATCGATCAGGTAGAGTTGCGGCTCCCCCTGGGCAAAGCTGACCAGCATGTTCCCCGGATGCAGATCATCATGGCGCACACCGACGGCATGTTGGCGCGCCAGAAGTTTCCCCATGGCCACTGCCAGCTGCTGCATCATCTTGGCTCGCAGAGCCGGCGGCAGGCGAAACAGATCGACGTCGAGAAAGTCGAGTAGCGAGACAGCCCCGGGCAGGGTGCGCGTCAGCAGGAAACAATCCGGTTTCCCATGACGGGCGAGCCGTTCACCGACGCCAATCACCTCGATGGTGGGGACACCACGTCGAGCCACCTCACGGCTGATGTAAAACTCGCGCACCGCCCGTCGGCCTCGAAACAGACAACGGAACCACTCGCGCGTGCTGTGGCGATAATGCTTGACGTGAAGATCGAGACCGCCTGCCAGAACCCGGTAGACGCCGCGATGATTCGCTCGTTTCACGGGCTCGACCTGGGTTCGCTCGAACTGAAACCCCTGGGGTCCGAGTAGCGATTCCACCCCTGCATCCGCAAGCGAGCTATCCAGCACCCAGCGAAATGAGTCCACACGAAGCTCGAACGTATCCTGCATGACGGGGCACCTCATCGGACGCTGATGAGACGGCGTTTCTCGAGACGCTCCAGCAGCTCAAGCCAACGGTCCAGGCCGAACCGAACCGAGTACCGTTCCTGGAGCGAAGTCAGACCCGCCTGGCCCATGGCCATCCGGACAGCTGGTTGCGTGGACAGCTGCTGGACGGCCACGACCCAGTCGGCGATGCTCGTGGCCAGCAAGCCAGTGGATCCCGGACGTACCATCGTGGCATGAACGCCCACCGGGTTGGCGATTACGGGTAGGCCAGCCGCCATGTACTGCAGCAGCTTCAACCCGCATTTCCCCCGGCTCCAGTCATCGTCGGGAATCCAGGTCACGCCGATGTCGCCCTGGGCCAGGGCCTCGCTCTCCGTCGCTTCCGACCACACCACCCGTTCGACCGGGAGCTGCGGAAAGGTAGGGAATCGATCGCAGATTACCTTCAAACGCACCCCAGGGATGGCCCGCCCCAGAGCGTTGAACAGGGCGGCGTTGCGTTCCAGCCCCTGTAGTGTGCTCGACGAACCGATCCACACCAGTTGGGTACCGGATCCCGCCTCCTGGCGCGGCGCGTATTTCGATGGATCGACACAGGTGGGAATGACCTCGACGCGATTGTCCGGAGTGTACAACCGCGCCTGCTCGGCCAGGAATTCGTTACCCGCCACCACAAAATCGCTGGCTCGCACCATACCAACGAAGCGATTCAGCCGGCGCGAGTGGTACAGCCCCTTGCTCGAATAAGAATCGCGGAGGAACACCGCATCATCGAAGTCGAAGAGCAGATGCTGGACCGACTTCCTCAGGAGAGAGAGTTGCCAGGACGGCAGCAGGTGGCGCTGGAGGATGACGCTGGCACCGCGCAGTTGTCGAAACAGACGCCAGCGCTGAGCCAGCGAGCGCGGAAGCGAAACCAGGTCGACCCGATGACCGGCCTGAGCGAACCCAGCCTGAAAGGCGGCCAGGCGATACCGACAACACACATGATCCTGCGAGGAGACGAGCCCGATGAGGTTCAAGGTCGGTCCTCCATGACCTGGGCCGTTCGTGGTGAACTCAACCGGGTCGCACCGCTGGCCTGATTCGCCAACGTGAGCGCTCGCTTCGAGGCAGCGGGATAACAGGCGCCGACCATCGCGAATCCTTTCGCGAGTTCAGAGTGAGGAAACGACAGGGGGGTCAACGCTTGCCGCGCTGGCTCATGGCCCGGCGGATTTCTCGGTCTGCATCCTTCTTCTTCATCGTCTGGCGCTTGTCGTGCAGTTGCTTGCCACGACACACCGCCAACTCCACCTTCGCTCGTCCATTCTTGAAGTACAGGCGCAACGGCACCAGCGTGAAGCCGCGCTGTGAGGCCTTGCCAGCGAACCGCCCCACTTCGCGGCGATGAAGCAGCAACTTCCTCGGCCGTTTGGGCTTGTGGTTCATGCGATTCCCCATCGCATACTCGGGGATGTCGCATCCGATCAGCCAGACCTCGCCATCGTCGATTCGGGCGTAGGCGTCCTCCAGACTTGACTGTCCTTCGCGCAGGCTCTTCACCTCCGTCCCTGTCAGCACCACCCCGCACTCGAGGCGGTCGAGTATTTCATACTCGTGACTGGCACGACGGTTCCGGCAAATGTCGGTGATTGAGGCGTCGTCGTTGTTCTTGT
The DNA here is from genome assembly GCA_046350255.1 of Gemmataceae bacterium. GTDB lineage: Bacteria > Planctomycetota > Planctomycetia > Gemmatales > Gemmataceae > CALDUY01. The sequence goes on along the minus strand of JAXMAV010000005.1, from coordinate 260,498 downwards.
CAGGCCTGGCCATGCGCACAACTCCTACCCAGGGTATTCTATCACCCCAGGCTTCTCAGGTGAACACGACCTGCGCGATTCTCACCCGGTGAGTACCTCGGCCTGGGCCTCGTACGTCCGAGCACTGCTCATGCCATGGCGCTGCAAGAGCGACAGCTGATACAGTCGTTCACCCGTCGGCGTCGGGTACTTCCCAGTCAGGCAGCCCTGGCACAGATGTTCGGAGGGCAGACCAATGCACCGCGCCACCGCTTCCAGGGGGAGATAGGCCAGCGTGTCGGCGTTCAACTCGTCGGCCATGGTTTGCTGCTCAGCCAACGTGATCTTGTTGGACTGCATGAAGCGGGGCGCGAACAACTCGCGGATGGTAGACATGTCGATGCCATAAAAGCATGGTGCGACAATGGGGGGACACGCAACCCGCACGTGGACCTCGCGGGCTCCACCCCGGACGCGCAAATCGCTCAGCAGGGTCTTCATCGTCGTGCTACGAACGATGGTATCCTCAATAAGCAGCACTCGCTTGCCTTCGAGCACCTCGCGCAGGGGCGTGTACTTCAGCTGCACACGCTCGGCCCGGTTTTGCCCCTCGATGAAGGTGCGTCCGATGTAGCGGTTGCGGATCAGCCCCTCGACGGAAGGCAGCCCCAGTTCGTAGGCCATGGCATCGGCCGCAGCCTTCCCGGTGTCAGGCACAGGGACCACGATCGTATCGCGATCCAGCGGCACCCGATTCATCTCGCGTTCCTGCCGCGCCAGTTCTTTGCCCAGGGCCGCCCGCGCCAGGTAGACGCCGCGCCCATCCAGCGTGCTGGCGACATTGGCGAAATAGATCCACTCGAAAAAGCAATGCGATGGATGCCGGGTGGCGGTGAACCGCGTGTGGCGAACCTCTCCATCTTGAATGACAATGATCTCACCCGGTTCCAGCGATCGCACGTCCTTGAATCCCAGGTTCAGCAGGGCCACGCTTTCGCTGGCGGCGGCGAACAGGGAACCATCCTGGGCAAAACACAGTGGCCGGAACCCATGCGGGTCGCGCAGCACCACCATGTCGCCCATGGCGTTGAGAAAGACCAGGTTGTACGCGCCGTCGAACTTGTCCGCCAGCTTCCGAAACACCTCCACCAGGTCCGGCCGGTCATCACCCGCCTGGCTCAGCTCGTGGCTGAGGTAGTGCATGATGATTTCGGTATCGGTGTTCCGCGTGAGATGATAATCGGTCTGAGAGAGTAGATTGTCGCGCAGTTCGGGATAGTTGGCCAGCTGCCCATTGAACGCGAAGGCGAACCACTTCCACTTGCACCCGTGATAGCGCTCGAACGGCTGGGCGTAGCTGCGGTCGTTGGCCCCGCAGGTGGCGTATCGCACGTGCCCGATGGCAGCCCTGCCACCGAACTCCTGCATGATGTTCTCGTACTTCGCCTGATGGTTCAGGCGGAACGCCTCGATGACCGTGCCGATTTGCTTGTAGGTATCGAGGAGTTTCTCACGACGTGGATTGTAACTGGTGAGGCCGGCTGCGAGTTGACCGCGGTTTTGCAGATCCAGAAGGAGGCGAGGCATCAGGCGAGAAACCTGCTCCGGACCAGCCAGGGGTGCCAACCGGGAAGGTTGTCCGCCTGGAAGATGATAGATGGCGGCAATGCCGCATTCATGATGAAGCTCGTCCATGGGTCCAGGAAGCCCCCTACCCCGAAGTTCGGACCAACGAGGGTATTATAGAATCCTCACATGGGGACGCACATGAATTCACCCGGCCCGCGCCACCTTCCGGGGGTCGCAATCCTTCTTCCGCAGAGCAATTTACCTGGATGACTGCAGATTCTTTACCAGGTAGAATCGTCACAGATATCTGAACCGCGACGACCTCATCTCGGGGGGACAATTTCCATGCAGCACACCCGGATTCTCGTGCTCGGATTGATCCTGACCACCTGCGTTCAGGCCCAGAAACCAGGCGATCCCAGCCCCGAGCCTCCCCCCGACATCCCGCCGGGCCCAATTTCAGCTCGTCTGGTGGCGAAAAAGAGCACCTACCTCCTCGACCGCCAGGGCATGTCGGCGGACAAGTACGCCGACGCGATCCGCGCTGGCAAGCTGTCGCCTCCCGAAGTCGATCTCAGCCTGGAACTTACGAATCGCACGAAGGAAGAGGTGTCGCTGCGGATCACCGGAGCCTCTCCCCGGGTGACCCTGACGCTCAAGGGAAAAACCGGCGTCGTTTCGGTCCCGGCGAGCCGCGAGCGAGAGAAATCCCTCTCCCGAACTATCACCATCAAACCTGGCGAGAAGTACACCCTGGGAATCTCTCGTCTGGCCAGCTATAGCAGCCTGTCCCGAGAAACCCAGCATTTCTGGACCGAACCCGGAGAGTACACGCTCGAGGTCAGCCTCAGAACCACACTCCTGGGGGTGGCGGCGGCTCGTCCAGTGAACCGCAACCCACCTGCGGGAGGACGAGGCTTCACCAGCCTGAAATCAATCGAGCTCCGGACGGAACCGGTGCGAGTCAGCGTGGTCGAGAAGAAACCATAGACACTACCGCGGATACAGACTCGCCACTGAGCTGAGAACGTCGGTATGGCTCTCAAAGGTGGCCGGAATCGAACGGGGAGTGGTACTGGTGGTGATCAGGCGCGTCGCAGAAAACACCGATTCAACCTCAGGGGAGAGGCAACATAGAATCAGCCGCCCGCCTCGCTCCCTCACCTTCTTGTTCAACGTCAGAAGAGGACGAATCCCCGCGCTCGAAATGTACTTCACCACATTCATGTCCACCACGACATGTTGCGCCCCACTCTGATCCACCAGGGCCAGAAACTGATCGCGCAGCGCATCGGCCAGGGTGTCGCCCATGATTTGAGGCTCGGAAATGCGAAGGATAAGCACCGCAGACGTAACCAGGCTGGGAGTTTCTTCCGACATGATTGGACCCGGATAGAAGGGAACAGAAGTCGAATGGATGTTGGTGTGAGTCTAGCGAACGGGCATCCTCATTCGCAACGGTTTTCCTCCCCGGATCCAATCCCGCCTCTCCAGGCATCTCCATTCCAGAGTAACCATCAACGACCATGAACGTCGCAGCCGAGTACGTCGATGTCTGCCGCGAGTACACCCAGGGCACCTGGGGCCGAGGGAAACTCCGCGCCGTGGACCACGTCAGTTTCCGCATCGCCGCCGGCGAGGTTTTCGGACTGCTGGGCCCCAATCGCGCGGGCAAAACCACCCTCGTGAAGCTCCTGCTCTCCCTATGCAAACCGACCTCGGGGCAGATCCTCCGATTTGCGCGCCCAGCCGCAGATCGTCAGACCCTGCGCGGCGTCGGCTACATGCACGAGAACCACGCCTTCCCGCGCTATCTCACTGCCCGCGAACTCCTGAAGTTCTACGGGGCGATGTCACTCCTTCCCTACGAGCAGATCCAGCCGCGCACCGAGGCGATGCTGACCCGGGTCGGCCTGGCCGATCGCGCCGATGAGCCGATTCATCGCTTCAGCAAGGGGATGATCCAGCGCCTGGGATTGGCCCAGGCCCTACTCAATGAACCTGATTTACTTGTGCTGGATGAACCCACCGAAGGCCTCGACCTGCACGGTCGAAAACTGCTGCGCGAGGTGATCCTGGCCCAGAAGCAGGCCGGGAAAACAGTCCTCTTGGTCTCTCATGTCCTTCCCGAGGTCGAAAGCCTGTGTGATCGAGTTGCCGTCCTTCGGGAAGGCCGGCTGGTCTTCCTAGGACCGACGCGCGACCTGACGCATCCGGCGGGGCACCCCGTCCGATCCCTGGAAGACGCCCTGCACGAGTTGTACAGCGCCTGAACGCCAGCTACTACACATCCACCTCATCGAGCGCCACCTCAGCCGCCCGGTCCATGACGAACCGCTGGCGTTGAGCCGCATCCTTGCCGAGCAGATCGACGAAGACGCGGTCGGTATCGACCAACGAATCCACCTCGACGCGCAACAGGATACGGTGGCGCGGATCCAGGGTGGTCTCGGCCAGCTCCCGCGCGTCCATCTCGCCGAGCCCCTTGAATCGGCCCACCTCGGGCTTGGCGTTGGCTCGCAATCCTTTCAGGATCTCTGCCTTGTGGGCATCGTCCCGGGCCCAGAATGTCTCCTTGCCCACGTTGATGCGGAAGAGCGGCGGCTGGGCGATGTAGACATGACCGTGCCGGATCAGTTCGGGCATGTGCCGGAAGAAGAACGCCAACAGCAGCGTCGAGATGTGCATGCCGTCAGCGTCGGCATCCATCAGCAGGATGATCTTGCCGTAGCGCAGACCGCTGAGGTCAAACTTGTCGCCTGCCCCGGTGCCGATCGCACTGACCAGATCGCTTAACTCGGCATTGGTCAGCACCTTACCCAGACCCAGCCCCTCGGAGTTGAGGATCTTCCCTCGCAGTGGCAGCACCGCCTGGGTGCGATTGTTGCGTCCCTGCTTGGCGCTACCCCCGGCGCTGTCACCCTCGACGATGAACAGCTCGGTTTCCTCCAGCGCCGTCGATTTGCAATCGGCCAGCTTTCCAGGCAGATTGAGCCGCCGGGCCGTGACGCTCTTGCGCTTGATTTCCGACGCCGCCTCGCGCGACGCCAGCCGGGCCCGCGCTGCCAGGACGATGCGCCCCACGATGGCATCCGCGGCGGTTCGGTTAGAATTTAGCCAGGCTTCCAGTCCGCTGCGCACGAAGTTATCCACCGCCGCGGTCAGCTCCGGATTATTCAGCCGATCCTTGGTCTGCCCCTGAAACATCGGTTCCCGGACGAAGACTGAGATCACGCCGATCACTCCCTCGCGGATGTCCTCGGCGGTGATGTCCAGCCCCTTGATCTTCACGTCATGGGTGGAGATGTAATTGCGAATCGCCTTGGCGATGCCGCCCTTGAACCCGGTCTCGTGGGTACCGCCTCCCGCAGTGCGGATGCCATTAACGTACGACCGAAACGTTTCATCCGTGGACTCGGTCCACTGCAGCGCCACGTCGATCCGGTCTCCCTCGCGCCGCGACAGGGCAAATGACGCCGCCACCTCGGGCTTGCCGGCTTTCTGGACCAGGTGCGTCAGAAAGGTGGGAATGCCCCCTTCCTGCGTCAGGTCGAACGACTCTCCGGTCGCTTCGTTCTTGAATACGATCTTGAGTCCATTGTGGATGTACGACATGTCCGCAAGGCGCTCGCGGATCTGCTCGGCATCGAGCTGTGTGGTCCGAAAGATCTCCGGATCCGGCTCGAAGTAAATGGTCGTGCCATGCCCGCGCGCGGGCCCCAGGTCCTCCAGCGGCGAAAGAGGCTTCCCCCGTCCGAACGTCTGGCGGTACTCATTCCCATCGCGCCGGATGGTGGCTACCAGCTTCTTCGACAAGGCGTTGACCACCGAAGATCCCACGCCGTGGAGACCGCCGGAATATACGTAGCCGTTGCTGTCGCCGAACTTGCCACCGGCATGGAGGGTGGTGAGGATCAACTCGAGGGTTGGCCTCTTGTGTTTGGGATGTAGCCCGACCGGAATGCCACGTCCATTGTCGGAGATCGAGACCGCATCGCCCTTTTTGTGCAGGGTCACCGTGATGGTATCGGCATGACCATTGAGGAATTCATCGACCGCGTTGTCCACGATCTCCCAGACCAGGTGATGTAACCCGGCCTTGTCCACCGTGCCGATGTACATGCCGGGCCGTCGTCGCACCGGCTCGAGCCCCTCGAGAACGACGATCTCTTCTTCTGAATACCGTGTGGACTTCGCAGCCGAATTGGACATGGCAGTTCTTCCACTTCTCGCAATCAGTGAACACCTGGAGGCAGCCTCGACCTGGTCGGCCGATTCCCTCGGTTAGTTTTCAAACAGGGAGCGTTGCCCCTCGTCCTTGCGCGGCCTGGCCTCGCCGTTTTGCGAATCGACCGCCTCCCAGTCCACAAGCTGGATCGCCGGAGGAATCACCCGGGCAAAGCCGGTCCGCTTGACGGCTTCAAACCCCTTCCCACCGCGACTCACCACCTCGTGGCGCCGGGTAAACTCCATCACCTTCCCGCCGGTCGTTTCCACCGCCAACGTCGTCCGATCCTTCGAGAGAGCCATGCCGCCGATGCAGGTATCGCCTTCTTCCAGCTTGATCCCCTGCACACCCTTGCCGATCCCCGACAGAATATTCACCTCGTCGAGGTTGAAATGCAGAATGTGCCCCCCGGCCGAGGCCAGCATCAGCGTCGATTCCTCGGCCAGTACACAGGCCAGCACCACACGGTCTCCCTCCGCCAGGCGAACATAGCGCCGTCCCACCTTGGTGGAGGCCGTCCGGAACGGAGCAAACGGCGTGCGCAGCACCTGCCCCTGAGCGGTCACCACTAGCAGGTACGGCCCCGCAGGATCCTCCCCATTTGCTGGGGGAGCCGCATCCAGCACGAACCGGACATCCGTGGTGCTGCAGCCAATGATGCGAAACTGATCGGGGAGGCGGAAGAACTTGGTGATCGGATCGCCATACCCGGAGCTGGCCGGCACATCGACCATGCGCATGGTGTAGGCAGTTCCATCGTCGCTGAAGAACACGGCATGCTCCACCGTGCTTCCCGGCATTACCGCCTGGACTTCGTCTCCCTCGCGGACGCGCGTCGTTTCCACCGAAGCGAGCCGGCCTACCCGTTTGATCCAGCCATCGCGCGTCAGCACCACGTTGGTGTTTTCTCGGATGATGTAAGCTTCGGGATCAAAATCGACCTCGTCCTCCGAGGAACCCAGCCGGGTCCGCCGCCGATCCTTCCCGGCAAAGCGCTCGGCCACCTCGCCGAGTTCGTCCTTTACCACCCCCCAGAGCTTCTGTTCCGAGGCCAGGATCACCTCGATCTGCCGGGCCTTCTCGGTCTTCTCCTTCAGCTCATCGAGGATCTTCTTGATCTCCATCTGAGCGATGCGGTAGAGCTGCGCTTCCAGGATGGCTGCCGCCTGCTCCTCATCGATCTTGATCCGGACGATCAGCTTTTCCGAGGCATCCTGCTTGCCCGACGACTCCCGGATAATCCGGATGGCCTCGTCCAGGGCGTTGAAGATAATCTTGAATCCTTCAAGGATGTGGATGCGCCGCCGGAGCTGTTCCAGCTCGTACTCGAACCGTTTCTTGACGGTCGCCACCCGGAAGTCGAGGAAGTACCGCAGGATCTCCTTGAGCCCCAGGCGCTGTGGCCGGACGCTCTCGCTGCCATCCCCGTGCATCTCCGGGATCAGGCATGTCATGTTGACGGCAAAGGTGTCCTGCAGCGCGGTGTGCTTGTAGAGATACGCCATCACATGGTTGGGGTCGGTGCCTGGCTTCATCTCCAGGACGATGCGCATCCCTTCCTTCTCATTGCTCTCGTTCACCAGGTTGACCAGCTGAGGCAGCCGTCGCTCGCTGATGATGGCGCCGATGTCCGATTCGAGTTTACCCTTGTCCACCCCGTAGGGGATCGAGGTAATCACGATCTGCTTCTTCTTCTGCACCTCCTCGACTTCCCACTCGGCCTGGATTTTGATGGTGCCGGTGCCTTCCTCGTAGATCTTGCGAAGCGAGGCGCGATCAGTGACGATCCGTCCTCCCAACGGGAAATCCGGCCCCTTCACCTTCTCCATCAGCTGAGCCGTGGTCGCCTCGGGATTGTCGATGAGCAAGACGGCAGCCCGGCACACCTCGCCCATGTTGTGCGGCGGAATGTTGGTCGCCAGGCCGACAGCGATCCCCGAGGTGCCGTTGACCAGCAGATGCGGAAACTGCGCTGGGAGGACCACTGGTTCTTCGCGCGTGTTGTCGTAATTCGCCCGCATCGGCACGGTGCGCTGCTTCAACTCGTCCATGAGACCTGCGGCCAGGGCGGTTAACTTGGCCTCAGTGTAGCGGTCCGCCGCTGGGGGGTCACCATCCACCGACCCGAAGTTCCCCTGCCCATGAACCAGCGGCCCACGCATCACCCAGTTCTGAGCCAGCCGGACCAGGGCCTCGTAGGCCGGCGCGGTCCCATGCGGGTGATAATTGCCGGTCACATCGCCCACGATCTTGGCGCACTTGCGCGGCCGGCCATCGAACGTCAGGTGCAGATCGTGGTACATCGTGTAGAGAATGCGCCGCTGCACCGGCTTCAGCCCATCACGGACGTCGGGAAGCGCCCGCGACGTGATCACGGACATGGCGTACGTCAAATAGCGCGTTTCGGTCTCCTGCCGAAGCACTACCGGCCGGATGCTTTCTGCCATCGCGATCAGCCATCCTCTGAATAAAAGGTCGCTTGAGAACCCCGTGATTGTAGTCACCGAGATCCGAACCACGCCAGTTCAACCCGGCTTCGCGCCCCTCACCTCACCCACTAATACTATACACAAGTTCATATATCAAGGTTGGTGGGCATCTTTCTCTGGCGCAGTGCGAAGCCGCAGCAAGGCCACCTCCGGAAGGCACCGGAAGCGAACGGGATACTCTCCACTGAGCCCTCGACACACATGCAGGAGCGTCGGCGGCAGATAGAAGGTGCCGGAGTCGTGACGTCGGCCCAGTTTGCTGGGGACGAAGACGGAGCCGACCATCGGCAGGCGGATCTGCCCTCCATGGACATGCCCCGCCAGCATCAGCTGAATGCCCTGCTTGCGCGCCCAGGCGATGTGATCCGGAGTATGGCTCAGGCACAGCCGAAAATGTTCGCGAGGGCAATCGGCCAGGTTGGGTACTCCGGGTAGCCAGGGGCCCTCATGACCGATAACCGCGAGAGGCACATCGCGCACCTGGATCGTAAACCAGTTGTTCTCCGGAACCTTCATGCCAATGCGGCGCAACCGTCGGCGAATGACCGTGACATCGTGCCGATGGTCGTGGTTCCCCAGGATAGCCAGGCCAGCACACTTCCAGCGGAGCCTGCCCAGGATGGGAAGGATCCAGCCATGGTGTCGTGCGCTATCCACGATGTCGCCGGTCAATGCCACAATGTCGGGTTCCCAGGCCGCACAGCGTTCCGCGATGGCCCGGAAAAAGGCGCGGTCGGGCGTCCCGTGAAAATGTAGATCGGTCAGGTGCAGAATGGTCAGCCCATCCCACGCCGCCGGAAGCTCTGGCACGTAAAGCGTTTTCTCGGCGAACTCTACCTGGAAAGCCTGGTTCCCCGGCAGACGAGCCAGCCGACCGTAGCGTCCGGTGCCCAGGATGGTTGGCCCAATCTGGGCAGCCAGATCCACGACCTCCGAGTGAACCGGTCCGACCGCATCCCGGCGCCGGCGTCGCCCCAGGCTGATCCAGGGCAACCACAGCGTGGCCACGCCGACACAGCATGCCGCATACAGGCTCACACCCAGCCGGCCGGGGCAATCCTCCGAGAATGAGAACAGGCTGGTCAGACCAGGGCCAAACAGACTCACCAGGAGAACGGGAAACAGTAGAAATGCCAGCAGGTGGGCAAGGTGAACCAGCTTGGCAGTCTTCCTGGGAAGATCGTGCCCGGTGATCCAGTTATGCAACCCCACCAGAAGCACCAGATGGCCCAGCCAGGCAAGGAAGGCCAGAACGACGTTCATGCTTACTTCTCACTGGGGACCAGCGCATCCCGAAGCTGATCCACCCGAAACGGCTTGAACAAGATCTGGCGTAACCCCGCCTCCCGGGCCTTCACCAGCGAATGTGAGGGATCATACCCATATCCCGTCATGAGCACGACCCGAGCCCGCGGCTGAGCTTCTCGAAGCTTCTGAAACACATCGTACCCGGATAGATCGGGCAGGCGAATGTCAGCGACGATCACATCGTAGGCGGTGAGCCGGGCCATCGTCAGGGCCTCCTGACCGTCCCGCGCCGTTTCGACGATGCCCCCCCAGCGACCGATCAGCTGATGCGCATGGCGACGAACGCGATCGTCATTGTCCGCCACCAGGACGCGCATCCCCTTGAGGACTGCCGCTGGAGGATGCCGGAGGGACGAGCTGGGAGGAGGCCCGAAATCTTCCCCAACCTTGACGATGCTTTGCTTGATCTGCCGGGCGTTGGCCAGGATCTTGCGAATGCGGTCAGCCATTTCTTCGTTGTGGCCGACGTAACGCTCCAGCAGATGAGCGGCATCGGCCAGGATGGCATCCACCGGCAAGGCCACTTCTCGATTCACCGCCTCAATCGACTGATTCGCGCCGGAACTTTTCTCCGCCGAAAGAAGCTCGAGGTTAAGAAGCGCGCTGGCCACGGCGTCCGAAAAGATCTCGGCAAATTGCAGGTCCTCCTCACCAAAGGCCCGGACATCCGGACTCTCCACATTGAACGTGCCGACCACCTGGTTCCCCCGTCGCAGCGGAACCGTCAACGAGCTACGCGCCCCACTCGCGCCCGGAAGATAGTGGGGATCGACCAGGGTGTCCGCGCACAGGTAACTCTGCCCCGTCGCCGCGACCAACCCGGTGACTCCGTTCCCCTCCGGCCGGGCATACAACTCGCGCCCCACGGCCTCGGTCATCAATCCATCCTGCAAGAGGGGCACCAGCCGTCCGGTGCCTTCCTCGATCAGGCGGATCTCGATCAGATCGAAATGCAACAGATCGTGCGTCACTCGTCGAATGTTCGTCTTAAGCAGTTCTGTGCGCGAGGCCACGTCCAGGTCGGCCAGGTGCAAACCGCCCGGCGAGGCCAGCTCGTGAACGGCTCGATGCAGCGCATTCAGCTTTTGCTGCTGATGTACTCGTCGCGTCACATCGTGGGTGACAGCGACAAATAGCGGCGAGGTTTGGTCGTTCTGGAGAACTGTGATCAACACGTCGAGGTGGCGATTCTGCGGACACTGAAGTCGCACCTGCACGCAGGAATGTTCCAGCGGTTTGCTCGAGCCATGACTGGCCAGGGCCGCCTGAAACGGGCAGTCCTTGTCGCCGGAACCTGTTGACTGGCCGAGCACCGCGTAAAACTCCCGACCCAGCACCGAGGCAGGATCGGTCTGCTCCACCCAGCGAAGAAATGCCGGGTTGGTCCAGCGGATGCGCAGGTCACCATCCACCACCACGATGCCATCGGGAATATGAGCCAGGATGCGACCCGCCTGGTGCAGCGTGCGAAACTCATCCACAAGGGCGACATCGTTCAGATCGACCAGCAACGCATCGAAGGCCTCACGCGTGAGCGCTTCCAGGGTGCTGTGCCAGGTGGTGGTGCGATGGACTTCCGCCGGAAGGAGGTCCGCCACCCACCCGGGTCTGGAAACGGGCCCTAGCTGCAGGAGACGGGGAGAAGCCGTCATGAATGATTGCCCCCGATTCGAGGAGTACGATTCGGGAATTATAGCGAGTGCTGCCCGTCACTCAGCCTGCAGAGGGGGTGGGAAACCCCAGAAAGGTGCGCGTTAACGGGCCGCCCACCTCCACCAGCTCGCGGATGGCCTGTTCAAAATCGTCCTTGCCAGGTCGAACACGCGTCTGCGTTTCCTGTCGTTCCACTGCCAGAAGCGTCGCTCGCCGGAATAGTTCGCGTAGAAAGGCCGGGCTGGCTCCTTCTGTACGCACCAGGAACGGCTCGAAGTCTACAGCCTCGAGATCCAGGTCCTGGCCAAATCGCTGAAACAATCGCCGACGACAATCCAGGTCGGGTAAGGGGAAATAGATCGCCTGATCGACTCGCCCCGGACGAGCAGCCAGGGCCGGTTCCAGCACCTCGGGTCGGTTGGTGGTCAGCAAAAAGACGATATCGGCTCCGGCGGTGATGCCATCCATCTCATCGAGCAGTTCGTGCAGCAGAGGTGTGTGAGCATTGCGACGCCGATCGGCCGCCACCAGGTCCACGTCCTCGAGAATCACCAGGCTCGGAGCCAGGAGTCGGGCCAGCTGACATGTGGCTCGCAGCTGGGCATATTGCCTCCCATTGACCAGGAGTACGGTCGCCCCCACGTTGGTGGCCAGGTAGCGAGTCACCAGGGTTTTTCCCGTCCCCGGAGGGCCATGTAGAAGCACTCCATGGCGAGTATCCTGTCCGGCCGCACGCAGGGCCTCCGCATGGCGGAAGAAACCCAAGATGTTGCGTTCGATGATGGTCAGCAAGGCAGGCGGAAGCACGATGTGTTCGCGTTCCACCCGACGGATCGTGTGAAACTGCACCACCAGGTCGCCTGCTCGTCGCCCCCCTATCTTCAACGAAATCACCTGACCCCGATACGGGCTCTGTTCGTTGCCAAGGCGAACGATTTCATCCAGGGCCCGTCGGGCGATTTCCTGGGTGCGCCCCATCACCTGAAGCATCGCTCGCTTGCTGGTCGGCCCCGAGGTACCTTGCAAGAAAGCCACCACGGCCTCGTCGTGGATGCGGAGAAAGTAGACCCCGTTACTGGCGCAATGGAGCGTCTCTCCAGTGGAAATCGGCATTGGCTCCCAGATGATGCCCACCGGTTCGGGATTGGCTTCGAGCAGCACGGGTAGCTCCGACCCCGGATAGGCCGTGGCTTCTCCTTCCTCGTCGTCGAAGCCAGTGACATGCCGGATCCCAAAAGGCCCCACCAAGGCCGTCTGCGCCTGCAACAGATCCAGTGCCAGCTGGATGTTCACGCGCTCGGCTGTGCGCACCCGGTGACGTAGCACCTCGCCCAGGTTCCAGCGTGGTCCCAGGTGTCGCACCACTTGCCGACGCAACCCCAGCAACCACGACAGATACCAGCCCACGCCGATCCACACCATCACCACCACAATTCCAGTGGCCACGGCCTCCTTTTGAGATCGAAATAGGATGGCAAGCACCACGAGGCTGGCTCCGACTCCGGTTAGCGCCAGCCATAGTGTGGTGCGAGAGAAGAATCTCATGACTGTTGCAAATCCTTTAGCGTCTGATCGATCACTTGCAACTGACTCTCGAGATCGACCACCTGGTCGCGGACGCGCTGCACTTCCTCGGGTTTGGCCCGTTCCACGAACCCCGCATTCCCGAGTTTACCTTTCGCGCCGCCGAGCGACTTCTCCTTTTCCGCCTTCTGCTTCTGCAGGCGACTCACTTCCGCGGGAATATCGATCAGGCCGGCCAACGAAATGTACAACTCGAAGTCAGGATGCACCTGAGTAGACGCCTGGGCTGGCTTCTTCACGTCTGGCCCACACTCGAAAGCCCCCACATTGGCCAGCAACGTGATAAACGACCCCAGAAGTCGGAAATCCTGTTCCACTGTTTCGTTGCATCGCACCGTGATGTCGAGCGATGCCCGGGGTGTCTTCGCCAGGTAACGGTTGCGCGCCTCGCGCACCAGGCGAATCAGATCCTGCATCCGCCGGAGCCGGGTCTCCATGCTCTCGTCGCGCCAGGTCGCAGGATACTCGGGCCAGGGAGCGATCACCACACTTTCGGCACTGGGTTCTGGCGAGGGCAACCCGCGTTCAAACGCCACTTCACCCAGCGCCTGCCAGATTGTCTCGGCGACGAACGGCATGAAGGGATGCACCAGGCGCAGAATGCCATCGAGCACCCCCACCAGCACCCGCTGAGCGAGCGCTCGCGCATCGTCCTGGCGCAGCCGGCCCTTGGACATCTCCAGGTACCAGTCGCAGAACTCCGACCAGGTGAAGTCATAGATGGTGCGAATCGCTTCGCTGAAGCGATAGCCCTCCAGCTGAGCAGTGACCTCTGCCGTGGTGGTCGCCAACCGGCTGAGGATCCATCGATCCTCCAGGGGAAGATCTTCCAGGCGAATGGCCCCCGGCTGATAGCCTTCCAGGTTCATGAGGAGGAAGCGCGCGGCATTCCACAGCTTGTTGGCGAAGTTGCGCCCCATGTCGATGCGTTCCGACGCCTGCTTCGCCGTCGGCAACTCTGGATCGTTTTCAGGCCAGGGTCCCCCGGGGCGAAACGCCTTCTTGCACTCGGGGCAGGCCAGCTTCTTTGTCCGCATGTACATGTGCTCCTGGCGCACCGGCACCAGCACATCGCAATGCGGACAGACATTGGCCACCGGCATCTTGTTGTCCTGGGTTTCCGTCGCCAGGAACGCCATGGTGAACCGGAGCGCATCGGTTCCATAGCGCTCGATGATGTCGAGGGGGTCGATGCCATTGCCCTTCGATTTCGACATCGTCTCGCCGAAGCCATCGAGGATCTTCGGATGAATGTAGACATGCCGGAACGGCACATCGGCCACGTTGTACAACCCGGTCATCACCATCCGTGCCACCCAGAGCGTGATGATGTCCCGACTGGTGACCAGGGTGCTCGTGGGATAGTAGTAGCGCAGCTCGGGCGTCTGGTCGGGCCAGCCCAGGGTGGAATGCGGCCAGAGCGCCGAGCTGAACCAGGTATCGAGCACATCCGGATCCTGCTCGTACCCCATCGCCTCGAGTTTCTTGGCGATCTCCTCGGTGTCCGGACCCAGGCAGATGGAGTATCGAATGGGTCGAAGCTCTGCGCCTGTCCCCGGAACAATCGAATCGCTTATCTCGTAAGTCTGGATAGAAACGCGATCGGGATGTTGCTTCGCCAAATGGAGGATCTCATCGGGCACGCCAGCCCATGAATTCTCCTTCGCGTTGGGTGGTGACCACACGGGGATGCGATGGCCCCACCACAGCTGACGGCTCACGCACCAGTCGCGCTTCTCGCCTAGCCAGTCCAGATAGGTGCGAGCATAGCGCTCGGGAAAGAACCGCACCTGTCCGCTGGTGACCGCATCGATGGCCATCTGCGCCAGGCTTCCCATCGCCACGAACCACTGTTCCGACAGGAACGGTTCGATGGGCGACTTGCTTCGGTCGGAGAACTTTAGCGGGATCTCTCGATCTTCCCGTCCCTCGAACAGCCCCAGCGCCTCCATGTCCGCGATGACTGCCTCCCGGGCCTTGTAACGATCGAGCCCGGCGTACTTGCCCCCCTGCTCGTTGATCGTGCCATCGGGTTGCAGAATATTGATCATCGGCAGCTTGTTGCGCTGGCCACAGGCGTAGTCGTTCGGGTCGTGCGCAGGCGTCACCTTGACACATCCCGTCCCCAGGGTTGGATCGGCAAGCAGACCATCGGCGATGATCGGGATCTCCCGTTGCACCAGCGGGATGGTCACCATCTTCCCCACGAGATGCTTGTAGCGCTCGTCCGAGGGATGCACGCAGACCGCGGTGTCTCCCAGCATGGTTTCGGGCCGCGTCGTGGAGAAACGAATGAACTCGCCGGGCAACTCCTTGACGGGATACCGGAAGGTCCAGAAGCCTCCCTTGATGTTCTCGACGTAGGTCTCGTCGTCGGCCACCGAGGTTTGCAGCTGGGCATCCCAGTTCACCAGCCGTTTGCCCCGGTAGATGAGCCCATCCTTGAACATTTTGAAGAAGGTTTCGCGCACGGCGCGGGCGCAGATCGGATCCAGGGTGAACCGGGTGCGCTGCCAGTCACAGCTGGCCCCCAGCTGTTTGAGCTGCCCGAGGATGCGAGTCTCGTACTGATCCTTCCATGCCCAGATCCGCCGCACCAGTTCTTCCCGGCCCAGCTGATGCCGTGTCTTCCCATCTGTCTCGCGGATGCGACGTTCCACCATCGCCTGCGTGGCAATGCCGGCATGGTCGGTCCCGGGCACCCACAGCGCGTTGTAGCCCTGCATGCGCCGCCAGCGGATCAGGATGTCTTGCAGCGAGTTGTTGAGCGCGTGGCCCAGGTGCAACGCGCCGGTGACATTCGGAGGCGGAATAACGATGGTGAACGGCTGGCGCGACTCTTCAGGCTTGCTGTGGAAGAAGCCGCGTTCCTCCCAGAAAGTCAGCCAGCGCGTCTGGGCTTCCTTGGGGTCGTACGCCTTGGGGAGTTCAGTCGCCATCGAAACGCTTCCTTTGCCAGGAGACTCGGTCCTACCTGGACCGACACAGGTGGACCCGACCCAGTTTCAGGGGCCACACCGAGGTATTGAAGTGGTCGTCTACTTACCGCGAGTGCTGTTCTTCATCCTTGAACAGTTTGTATTCGACTGCATCCACCAGCGCCAGCCACGATGCCTCAATGATATTGCTACTAACGCCGACGGTGCCCCAGACGCCGTCGCCATCGCTCCACTCGACGACGACGCGGACTCGGGCGGCGGTTTCTTCTCGAGCATTGACCACACGCACCTTGTAATCCATGAGGTGCAGTTCTTCAAGCTGCGGGTAGGACGAAAGCAGCGCCTTGCGCAGAGCGCCATCGAGCGCATTGACAGGGCCATCGCCCTCGCTGGCGGTGTGCATGAGCTGCTGACCGACGCGCACCTTGACCGTTGCCTCGGTGATGGGAGAGCCATCCCCCGCAGTTTCGATGTTGACCCGGTAGGCGAGTCGCTGGAACTTGGGTACGTAGAGACCGGCACACTTCTTCACCAGCAAGTCGAACGAAGCCTCGGCCGCCTCGAACTCGTAGCCGTCGTTCTCCAGGTTCTGCACCTCCTCGAGGATGCGCTTCATCAGAACCCGATCGTTTGCGAGCTGATACTTCGAGGTCTTGGTCAGTATTGTGGACTGACCCGACAGCTCGCTGACCAGGATGCGACGCTCGTTCCCCACGGCCCCTGGGTCGAGATGCTCATAGCTGTGCGAAATCTTGGCAACGGCATGGGTGTGCATGCCGCCCTTGTGAGCGAACGCACTCGAACCTACGAACGCCTGGTTGGACCGGAAGTTCATGTTCGCCGTTTCGTAGACATACCGGGAAAGCTCGGTG
Organism: Gemmataceae bacterium; assembly: GCA_046350255.1. Lineage (GTDB taxonomy): Bacteria > Planctomycetota > Planctomycetia > Gemmatales > Gemmataceae > CALDUY01. The sequence continues at coordinate 243,877 of JAXMAV010000005.1, read as the reverse complement.
AGACGGCGCAGGCGGTCCGGCTGCAGCACGTCGTGGCCCATTTTCAGACCCAGGTTGGCGATCACGCTGACGAGGTCGGCATTGCCGCACCGTTCGCCGATGCCGTTGATGGTTCCCTGCACCTGCGTTACGCCACAGCGGACCGCAGCTAATGAGTTGGCCACCGCCACATCGGAATCATTGTGGCAGTGGATTCCCAGCTCCACCCGCAACTGCCGACGCACCGAGGTCACCCGTTCGGCAAGTTCATCGGGAAGAGTGCCACCGTTGGTGTCGCAAAGAATGATGACACTGGCACCGGCTTCTTCCGCCGCGCGGAGTGTGGCCAGGGCATACTCGGAATTGTGCTTCCAGCCATCGAAGAAATGCTCGGCGTCGTAAAACACCTCGCGCCCGGCCTTCTTGCAGCAGGCCACCGAGTCGGCGATCATGCGCAGGTTTTCATCCAGTGTCGTGCCCAGGATCTCTCGCACGTGCAGATCCCAGGTCTTCCCGACGATGGTGACCACTGGTGTTTCTGCTTCCAACAACGCCCGAATGCAGGTGTCTTCCTCGGGAGATACCCCCTTGCGCCGGGTCATGCCGAACGCAGCCACCCGGGCATGCCGGAGCGACAGCTTGCGCACCTCGCGGAAATACTCAAAATCCTTGGGATTGGACAGTGGGTAGCCACCCTCGATGAAATCGACCCCCATCTCATCCAGACGACGGGTAATCGCCAGCTTGTCCACCAGTGAGAAATTGATCCCTTCGCCCTGGCTCCCGTCGCGGAGAGTAGTGTCGTAGATGAAGATGCGTTTCATCGGCGCTTCCAAAAAAATAGCCCTGAAGCACTGCTTCAGGGCCGGGACTGATCGTACTCGTGTAGCGAGCCCCCGGCCTAGTCTCCGGTAATAATTACGATGCCGCACACCGCGATGTGCCGTGCGCTAGCGATCGAACCAGAATAGACAGGGATGGTCACAGATGAATTCTCCAGAGAAATTCATTCAACGAGATTCTACCCGCGTTGTCCAGCCTTAACGGGTACGCGTACCCAGATTTCGAGTGTTGGGGGTGCGGAAGCCCTGGATCGAGTTCGGATTCGCGCGGAATTCCCAGCCCTCGACCGTGCGCGACGGACGAGCCCCAAACGCGTTGGCATCCTGGTTGAGCCGCTCCGTTGGAACGAACTCGACGAAGTTCCTGGCCGGGATGATGGTCATGCGGCCATTCACCAGATCGCGATACTCGTCAATGCGCACGACCCGGAACATCCCCAGGCCCGGTAGTTCGACCTCGCGCCCGGCGCGCAGCTGCTCGCTGACGGCAGGGGCAAGCGCCTTGAGCATCTTCTCAACCGCCTCGCTCTTGTAGTTCGTCTCCTGGGCGATGCTCTCCTTGATGGAGCTGGGCAGCGTCTTGCTATTCGCGGCAGGCGTCACAATACTCTGCGCCGTGGCACTCATCACCAGACCCAGGGTCAGGGTGACCAGCAACCCAGCCAGGGCATACTTCGTGGTCCGCATTGGTAACTCCCCATCCCAGGTCGAAATTCCCCCTACCTCTCGTCGGAGCGAAGGGGAGGTGGACTTGAAGAGAATGTCCCCGCCGCGCGCGAGGCTCCACTTTAGCATAGCTCAAAAAGCGGGGGGATGCGGCGGCGGCGGATCATCCATGCGCGGCGGGCAGGAAAGATGGCGCATCCAGTGAGCGTCATCGCGCTGGGGAAAGTCGGATCGATAGTGAACACCGCGCGACTCCTTCCGCTCCAGTGCCGCCCAGATCATCAACCGGGCCACCGTCAACATGTTCTGCAGCTCCCAGCCGGTCCGGGTAGTAAACTCGCGCCGCAGAGCATAACGACACCAGAAGCCCACCTGTTTATCAGCCTCAACCAGTCCGTGATGGGTCCGCACAATACCCATGTTACGCATCATCAACGAACGCAGCGAGCTGGTCAAGTCGCCCACGTCGAGGCGAGGCCCCTCGGTTTCCGGCTGGAAATCGCCGGCCAGTGGAGGCACCACGAAGTGGTCGGGAGTGGCCAGGGCCTTTTCCGCAGCCAGCTTGCCACAAAGTGCCCCTAGCACCAACCCTTCAAGCAGGCTGTTGGAAGCCAAACGATTGGCACCATGCAATCCCGACGAGGTGACCTCGCCAGCCGCCCACAGGTTGGGCAGACTGGTGCGCCCCTGTTCGTCGGTGGTAACTCCGCCAATCATGTAATGTGCGCCAGGGCGAACGGGAATCTGGTCCCGGGTGATATCGAGATCGAACTCCTTGCACACGCGATCAATGCCCGGGAAGTGGCTGCGTACCACCCCGGAGTCGAGGTGCGACAGATCGAGATACACGCAGGGATGTTGCGTGCGCTCCATGGTTTTGACGATGGCCTGGGCGACCACGTCCCGGGTGGCCAGCTCTCCACGGAGATCGATCGCCGGCATGAACCGTTTACCGTCCTTGTCGCGCAGGTAGGCCCCTGCCCCCCGCACTGCCTCGCTGATGAGGTACCTGCTGGAACCAGCCACGTAGAGCACTGTCGGATGAAACTGCATGAACTCCATGTCGCGCAGGGCGGCTCCCGCACGGTAGGCGGCCGCCATGCCATCTCCGGTGGCCACGGGTGGATTGGTGGTTTCCCGGTAGACCACGCCGGTCCCCCCCGAGGCAAGTATGGTCTGCTTGGCCCACACCAGCAGGTTTTCCCGGGTGGAACGATGGATGTGCGCACCAACACAGGCCCCTTGATGGGTCAACAAATCGAGAGTAAAGGTCCGATCCCAGAACGTGATGTTCGATGCGGCCCGCGCCCGGGCAATGATGGCCCGCATCACCTCGAACCCCGTGGAATCTCCAAGGGCATGAACAATCCGCGCGGCACTGTGTCCGCCTTCTCGCCCTAGCCCTTCGTCGAAGTTCGCCCCGTACCGGATCAGGTCCTCGATCTGCTGGGGTGCTTCGTAGACCACGCGCTCGGCCACCTTGCGGTCACACAGCCCAGCCCCGGCTGCCATGGTGTCCTCGATGTGGTTCTCAAAAGCATCCTCCGGGGAAAGGACCGCGGCGATACCTCCCTGGGCGTAGGTGCTGTTACTCTCCCGGATCTTGTCCTTGGTCACCACCAGCACCCGCAGTGTGGGCGGAACTGCCAGGGCCGCCCGTAGCCCGGCGATTCCGCCGCCAATGATCAGGAGATCGGTGAATAGGTGCTGCGTGGTCTTGGGGCCAAATCGAACCAGATAGCGCTTCGGAAAGCTCATGGATGACTGCTCGACAGGGGGAGTGGGTAGCGAGCGCGCGACACCAGGGACTGGCATCCGCGCTCTCGCTCCTGCTGGTAATTTCTAGCGCGACGGCGTGAGCAGGCGATTGAGGAAATCGCGATGCGCGTCGCGATACTCCGGCGGAGGAGTGGGCCGGCCTTCGCTTCGCACCTCCTGGCCGTTACCCGCGCCGCCCGTCTTCTTGATCACCGATCCACCCATGCTGGGAAGCGCACTGTTCCTACCCGGCCCGGGAGGAAGATCGGGTTCATCCTTCGCCTGGGCCTGGCGGCGGGCCAGGTTCTGGTAGTCCTCGAGAAAGCGGGCAAATTCTTCCTTCGACATCCGGGCATCCTTGAGCACGTCGCGATCCACCTTCTTGCGAAACTCCTCCAGCTGCATCATGGTTGCGCGATGCTGGCCAGCCTTCTCCTTCCGGACCGGCTGTGCATCGCCGTCGGAGGAACCCGACCCACCCCGACGGTCCCCCTGCTGCCCCTCGCCGGGTTTGTTGGCCGTCCCCGTTTCCTCGGATTTGGCGACCCCGGGAGCGTTTCCAGGTTGAGGCTTCTCGGCCCCAGCTTTTCCGGTAGGCTTGCCATCCTCGCCTCCACCCATCCCCTCGGGTGCCCCGGCCTTCCCGGCGGCCTGGGCCTGCCCCATGCCTTCATCAGGTTTGGCGTCCCCGGGTTTGCCCCCGGACTTGCCCGGTGCAGCATCAGGTTTGGCCTGGCCTGGCTGGTCCTTCCCTTGATCCTGCAACGCCTGCCGAGCCGCCTCCCGGGCCTCGGCGTCCCTGGCCTGGTTCTGAATCTGCTCCAACTCCTGCCGCGTGGCCTCGCGCCCCGCTCCGCTGGAGTTTTTCAGCTCCTGCGCCAGCTCCTGCACGTCGTTCTTCGTGGCATCCTGGGGGTTGCCCTTGCCTTTGGCACGCTGGTTCGAGCCACCCTTGCTCTCGCCGGGCTTGCTCCCATCCGCGCTGGCCTGGCCGCCATTGGGGCAGTTCTTGCACGATCCCGGCTTCGCCTCACCGTTGGTGGGTGCCTTATCGGTTGGTTTGGCCTGAGACGACCCACCCTCCTGATTCATGGGGCGATTCTCGGGAGACTGGCCAGTTTTGCCCTCTCCCTTTTTCTCACCACCCTGCGTAGTACTGCCTTCCTTCTTCTCGGCCGGCCCGTTTTCCTGCCCTGCCTTGCCCTGCTGAGCAGACTGCTTGCCCTCGCCTTTCTGCCCGGGCTCACCGGGTTTACCTTTCTCCTCGGGTTTACCTTCGCCGGCCTGACGTTGCTGCTCGGGTCGGCCCCCTTCCTTGCCCTTGCCCTGCGGCTCGGATTTGGAGTTACCCGCCCCTTCGTTCGGCTTGCCGGACTGCTTCCCTTCCCCGGTCTTGCTCTCTCCAGGTTTGGGTTGATTTGGCCCCTCCTGACGAGAACCTTCTTTCCCCTGGCCCTGACCCTCCTGCCCCTCGGGCTTCCCGGCGTCCTTGCTTTCACCGGCGTTGTTCTTCCCCTCCTGGCCGCCCTGCTCCTTCTTCTCACCGGCCCGCTCGGGCTTGTCGCCTGCGCCCTTCTGCTCGCCAGGCTTGTTTTCCCGGGGGGGATCCTGCCCTGGCTTCTTGTCCGGGCTCTTGGATTCGCCAGGCTTGTTCTCGCCATCTCCCCGGGCCTCACCTGGCCGAGCCTCGCCTCCCTTGTCCTTGCCCGAGTCATTCTCCTTCTGGGTCGCATTCTCTCCAGGATCGTTCTTCTTGTTGGGCTGGCCCCGGTTCTCCTGGTTGCGATTGTCCAAAGCGCGCTTCAGATTCTCGGCCTGCTCGCGCGTCTGGTTATCGTTCTTCGATTCCTTGCCTGGCTCCTTGTTCGGATCCTGATTCTTGTTGTCGGCCTGTCCACCAGGTTGTTCGCCGGTCCCTTCCTTGTTGCCTTGCTGGGATTCGGGCTTCCCCTGCTCCTTGCCATCCTCCGGCTTGTCGCCCTCGTTCTTACCTTCCTGCTTGCCCGATTTATTCTGCTTGTCCTCCCGTTTGCGTCCTTCTTCCTTCTCTTGCTGTTCCTCACGCTGGCGCTGCTGATCGCGCTCGGCCTTTTCATTCTTCAACTGCTCGCCTTGCTGCTTGTCGTGCTGCCCCTTCCGATCGCGAGCTGCCGCCCGATCTTTATCTTGATTGGCTCCCGCCTTGCCCTCGGTTAGCGTGATCTTGAACCGGGCGCTCTTGCCGAGATTGGGTTGCGGTACGTCGCAGGCATCCGTTGCTTCGAGCCAGTATTCGAGGACCATCCCCGGTTTACCCTGGAAGGGCTGGCCCTTGTCGTCCACCAGCCGGTCGAGTTCCAGCAGATCGCGATAATCGATCCGTCGTGGCGTCCCCAGGTCACCCTGTCCCAGCCGACCAGCCAGGTACGGACGAGCCCCGAGTATCGCGCCTCCGACCACCTGGACCCGCAGTGCCATCGCTGCGATCCCGTTGTCATCGCTCGCCTCGCCGACCAGTTCGAGATGCCCCTGGGCAGGTAACTCCACATCCTTGCCAGGCTGAGTGAGTGCCACCTGGGGAACATGATCGGGCAAGATCACCACATCATGTGAAACCGGATCCAGGAACATCTCGCCGTCGGAGGACGTGAAGCGGATCCGGTATTTTCCTGGCCGTTCGAGAGTGAACTTGAACCGGAGCGCCTGCGGGTCATCCGGCATGAGTTCGGGGCGCAGCAAGGAACCGACGCCGTCCTGGCCTTCAAAGTCGAGCCGCCCTTCCTTGATCACCCGGTTGGTCCGGGCCAGCAGATGGACCTCTGTCCCTCTCAGATCTTCCAGCTTCCGCGTGATCCGAGAGCGTGCGGCGCGCTGCAGGTAGGGACGATAATGATAGGTCGCCAGGAAGTCGGAGATAAGCGGCGCGGCTCGCACCGTGATCCGGTAGATCGGCGTTTCTCCGTCGCCCGCGGTGACTTTGTACTCGATACCGTTGCCCACATCTACCGGGCTGACGGTGGTGGTCCAGCTGTCTCCTGCATCGTATTGCAGGTAGCGCTTGCGGAACGGCTCGGACTCGTCGTGTCGATATAGCAGGCAGGGTGCATCCTTGGCATGGACCTCGGGCCGCCGGCCAGTTACCTCCGCGACGATCACCACCGGGCTACCAATGGTCACCTGGGCATCCCCGCCCTCGGGTCGCACCACCTGCACCTGGGTGCGCGTGGCAATCGCCTCACCACTGCGAAACGGTGCCAGAGCCCGGCCCACCAGGGAGCGAAACGGCCCGGGGCCAAACAGGAAAAACAGCAGGATCAACACCACGAGTTGCAGCCCGGCCGCGCTGGCCACCAGGAGCGCCCGGCGATTGCTGATCGCTTGATCGATGTCTGCCGCAGTCAGATCCTTCGCCGCACGCTGGCCCAGTGCGCTGCGCAAAACCCCGGGCACCTTCTCCTCGTGCAGGTCGATCCAGTTGATGACATGGTTGCGATTGCCTGGCAAGGTTTGCTCGAGCTGACGAGCCGCATAGTATGGGTTCACTCGCCAGCGAAGAGGCCGCACCACGGTGAAGTAGAGGAAGACCAGGGAGGCCACCGCGTAGACCAGGAAAAACGTCTGCCGGGTGGGGCCAGCCAGGAGAAGAGCCCGGTCCAGCAACACCGTCACAATCAGGTAGGCCAGCGACAGGGCCAGCCAACCGCCCAGCCCGGTACACACATCGATGAAGCGGATGCGTTGTTCCACCCGCTCGAGCTGCGAGGTGATGAACGCCTCATGCTTGCTCGACCGATGCTGAACGTGCGTGGCCATGTGCGTTCCTCAGGTGGCTCCCTTTCCCCAACTCGTATTATAACTTGCATCGACTTCCCGCCTCAATCGGATTGCCTGTCTTTCTTCAGGAGTCCTGCATGTCCTCACACTCGCGTCGCTCTTTCCTGCAACTCGCTCCTGCCGTCGGCCTGGTCTCCCCCTTGCTGGGGCAGACTGCTCCGGAAGTGAAGCCCAGACCAGCCATGCGGCTTGGCCTGGTGACCTACAATGTGGCGGCGACATGGGATCTGCCGACCCTGCTGAAGGTATGCAAGAAGACGGGTGTGCTATCCGTCGAGTTGCGAACGACTCACAAACATGGAGTCGAGCCATCGTTATCGAAAGCGCAGCGGAAGGAGATTCGCCAGAAGTTTGCCGATACCGGGGTGGAGTTCTGGGGGGCAGGCTCCACCTGCGAATTTCATGCACCCGACTCCGCGAAGGTCGCCAGACAGATCGAACTCTGCAAACAGTTCGTCGACCTGGTGGCAGATCTCGGTGGAAAAGGCGTCAAGGTGCGCCCCAACGATCTGCCCCGGGAAGTGCCCGTCGAGAAAACGCTTGAGCAGATCGGCAAGTCGCTCATCCCCTGCGGCAAGGCTGCGGCCGACGCCGGCGTCGAAATCTGGGTGGAAGTCCACGGCCGCGGCACCGCCCATCCCCCGCACATGAAGACCATCATGGAACACTGCGGCCATCGCAGCGTGGGAGTCACCTGGAACTCCAACCCCACCGACCTGAAGGGCCATTCGATCGCGGAATCGTTCAAGATGTTGGCGCCCTGGATACGCTCCTGCCACATCAACGACCTGCTCAATGACCCGGCTGGCGCCTATCCCTATCGCGAGCTGTTCCGCCTGCTGCGCGGCATCCACTACGATCGTCCAACCTTGATCGAGTACGGCAAGGTGTTCGCCGATCCCGACACCGGCGCGGAGTTTCTACGGTATTACCGGGCCCTCTGGAACGAAATGCAGAAGGGATGAAGCACTTTACTCTCGCTGGCCGGCATTACAGCGTGGTCGAACCCGCGTCTCCTGGCCCCTGGCCTGTTGTGATGATGCTCCACGGAGCGGGAGGCACGCCGACCTGGACGGTGCGGGAAACCAACTGGGATCGACACGCCCAGCAGGAGCAGTTTCTCCTGGTGGTGCCGGAAGCGATGCGCCGGGATCCCACGCATCCGCCCAGCTTCCTGCACAATCCGCCGGTCTGGAACGACGGCCTGCGCGATGGGTTCCCCATGCGCCCGCACGCCGATGATGTGACCTTTCTCAACGAGGTGCTGGATGCAGTCGCCTCGCACTATCCGATTCGCCATGATCAGGTGTATCTGACTGGCTTCTCGAACGGCGCGGCCATGACCTTTCGCCTGGCTGCAGAGGCGTCGCACCGTTTCGCAGCGATTGGCCCCGTGGCCGGATACTGCTACGTGGAACCGCACCTCGCCAGGCCAGTGCCGACGCTTTTCATGGTGGGCCGACTCGACCCTCTGGTCCCCCTTGAGGGCGGAGAAATCAAGACGCCCTGGGGTCGTCAGCGCATAGTGCGCGTTTCCGTGGCCGATACGCTCCAGCGCTGGTCGCAGGCCCTGGGGGGGTTGCCTTCCCCGGTCACGATGGAGCGAGCCGACCAGGTCACCATCGAGGAGTATCCAGGGCCCGTGCCCTTCCTCAGTTACACCATCGACGACTTGGGACACCACTGGCCAGGAGGTCGCGGCGAGCTGAAGCGCAGCATTGCCGGCCCTCCGTCGGACCGAGTCGATGCCTGTTCCGTGTTGTGGGGGTTTTTCCGCGACCAGCGAATCGCATGAGGGCCCCCTGTCCAAAACCCTCCCTGCACCTTAGAAGAATCCTACGTTCTCACCCCACCCCCAGGAGTCCGCTCGATGCGCTCTGCACTGCTCTCCTTCACCTCCGTGATCACCGTGGTCGCGCTGGGTCTCGCTGCCGAGGACAAAAAACCGGCTGGCCACAACGTCCCCCCCAAAGGTTTCACCGCCCTGTTCAACGGCAAGGACCTGACCCACTGGCAGGGAGTCATCCCGATCAATCAGCGTGCCAAGCTTAAGGAGAATCAGGAGGAGTACGCCAAACGCGTCAAGGCCCAAAACGCGAAGGTCTTCGCTCACTGGAAGATCCAGCCCGACGGCGTCCTGTACTACGACGGCAAGGGCGATTCGCTGCAGACCATCAAGGACTACGGCAACTTCGAACTGCTGATCGACTGGAAGATCGAGGAGAAGGGCGATAGCGGCATCTACCTGCGCGGCCAACCCCAGGTGCAGATCTGGGATTCGGACAACGCCGCGGGTGCTCGTGGTGCCGACAAGAGTTCCGGCTCCGGCGCGTTGTGGAACAACCCGGAGAAGTTTGGCAAGCGACCGCTCAAGAAGGCCGACAAGCCCATCGGCGAGTGGAACTCCTTCCGCATCATCATGAAGGGCGAGAAGGTCACCGTGTACCTCAATGGCGTGCTGGTGGTGGACAATCAGCCCCTCATGAACTTCTGGGACAAGAACCAGCCCCTGCCGAAGAAGGGCCCCATCGAACTCCAGCATCACGGAGACCGTCTCTGGTTCCGCAACATCTTCATCAAGGAACTGCCCGATAACGTCGACTAGGGGCTACTCCTACCAGGCCGGGCCTTCACCAAAGCCCGGCCTGGGTTGCAGACTGCTTTCCACCTCTCCCCTGCCCTGCTGCCTCTTCTCATTCGCATTCATTTCAGTCCAGGTGACCTCATGCGCGGAGCCATCCGTCTGTTGTTGGTAGTGGTGCTAGTCCAGGGATCCACCGGGTCGGCAGAGGAACCCAAAGGGGGGCCCGAGGCCTACAAGCGTCTCAAGTTCCGTAGCATCGGCCCGGCCATCGGAGGACGCGTGTGTCGCGCCTGTGGAGTTCCTGGCCAGCCTCTGGTGTTTTATGCGGCCACGGCAGCCAGCGGTCTGTGGAAATCGACGGATGGCGGCATTCGCTGGAACCCCATCCTCGATGACATGCCTGTGTCCTCCATCGGCTCCATCGCGGTGGCACCCTCCGATCCAAATGTGATCTATATCGGATCCGGCGAGGCGAATATCCGCGGCAACGTCGAGAGTGGCAACGGCATCTACAAATCCACCGATGCAGGAAAAACCTGGAAGCACGTCTGGAATCAGGAAGGCCAGATTGGGACGATGATCGTCCACCCGAAAAATCCCAATGTCGCCTTCGCGGCGGTGCTGGGCAAGGTGTTCGGCCCCAATCCGCAGCGAGGCATCTTCCGAACGGTGGACGGCGGAAAAACCTGGGAACGGGTCCTCTACAAGAATGATGACACCGGTGCCTCGGATGTCTGCTTCGATCCAGCCAATCCTGGGATTCTATTTGCCGGCCTCTGGCAGACGCGCCGACGTCCCTGGGAGATGACAAGTGGCGGCCCCGGCAGTGGCCTATACACCTCTCGCGATGGAGGCGATACCTGGACCCAGCTGGTTGCTGCCCCCGAACCCGATTCTGCCGAGGCAGCGAAGGAGGCCCGCCCCGGCACTCGCCGGGCCGAGGGGCTGCCCGAGGGCATCTGGGGCAAGATCAGCATCGCCGTGGCCCCCTCGGACTCCCGCCGGGTCTACGCCCTCATTGAGGCGGAAAAGGGAGGGCTGTTTCGCAGCGACGACGGCGGCGAGAAATGGACGCACATCAACTCCCATCGGGCATTGCAGCAACGCGCCTGGTACTTCTCCACCCTGACGATTCATCCCACCAACGCCAATGTGGTCTATTTCCCTCAGGTGCCCCTCTTGCGCACCATCGATGGTGGAAAAACCCTCGAGCGTGTCGGCGGCCCTCATCACGGAGACCATCATGACCTGTGGATCGATCCCACCAACCCCGAGCGGATGATCGACAGTAACGACGGCGGTGTGGACATCTCCATCGATGGCGGCAAGACCTGGTATGCTCCGCCGCTGCCTATCTGTCAGACCTACCATATCTCGGTTGATCGCCGAACTCCCTACCACATCGCCTGCACCATCCAGGATGTTGGCACCGCGATGGGCCCCAGCCGCAGCCTGGAGGGGGGGGACATCCCCCTGGCAGCCTGGCACACCGTCGGTGGTGGCGAGGCCGGCCATGTCGCCATCGATCCGACCAACCCCCACATCGTCTATGCCGGTGAGTATGGCGGCTACATCTCCCGGTACGATCACCGCACGCGTCAGGCAGTTCCGGTCGGAATTTACCCATACAACGCTTCGGGCCATGGCGCCGAGGATTTGCAGTATCGTTTTCAGTGGACCGCACCCATCCTCATTTCGCCGCACGATCCTCGCACAATCTACCATGCCGCCAACGTGGTGTTTCGCACCCAGAATGGTGGACGAGCCTGGGAGAAAATCAGCGGGGACCTTACCCGGAACGATCGCAGCAAGATGAAGTGGTCGGGTGGCCCCATCACTGGTGACAACACCGGCGTGGAGGTCTTCGGCACCGTGTTCGCCCTGGCCGAATCCCCCCGCCAGCCAGGGCTTCTTTGGGCAGGAAGTGATGACGGCCGGGTACATGTCATTCAGGAGAAGGAATGGCGCGAGGTCACTCCGCCAGGCCTTCCGGAGTTTGGCACCGTCACCTGCATCGAAACCTCGCCCTTCGAACCGCATACGGCCTACGTGGTGGTGGATGCCCATCGCCTCGACGATCGCAAACCCTACCTTTTCATGACCCGGGACCTTGGAAAAACCTGGACCAACCTCTCGAAAGAGATCCCGGATATCGGCTTCTTGCAGGTAGTGCGCGAAGATCCAGGTCGTGAAGGCCTGCTCTACCTGGGTGGCGAGCGCGGGTTGGCCTACTCGCTCGACCGTGGAAAGACATGGACTCCGCTAAAGCTGAACTTGCCGCCAGTGCGAGTCACCGACCTGAAAGTACAGGGCCACGACCTGGTGGTGGGGACCAGCGGACGCTCCATCTGGATTCTGGACGATCTCACGCCCCTTCGCACTCCACCTGCGGAGTGGCAGGCGCGAGCACTTCATCTGTTTGCTCCCCCGCCGGCCGTGCGCTTTCGGACAACCGGAACGCCTCGCCCTGCCCAGCCGATGAGCAGCGGAGCCAACCCTCCAGCTGGTGCAGCCATCAGCTATCACCTGGGAACCCCCATCAAGGGAGACGTGAAACTCGAGATTCTGGACGAGAAAGGCGGAGTGCTTCGCACCTTGACCAGCAAGAAACCACCGGAAGAAGACACCTCCGACGTGGGCGGGTATTCTAGTGACAGCTACAAATCGCCTCGGTTATCTCGAGAACCGGGGCTACATCGAGTCCACTGGGACCTGCTGAGCGAAGGAGCAGCACGCATCCGAAGCGCTCATGTCGATATGGGAGCACCCCAGGTGGGTCCCATGGCCGTACCAGGCAAGTACACCCTCCGACTCTCTGCCCACGGGAAATCGGTCGAAACCACCTTGCACATCCAGCCCGATCCACGGGTAGTGCAAACCAAGCAGGTCACTCAGGAAGAACTCGACAACCAGTTTCGTTTCGCCCTGCGCCTGCGCGACGATATCACCGCCCTGGTCAAGGCGGTCGAGGCCATCCGACTTGTACGCAAACAGATCGAGGAGCGGAACAAACTTCTCGAAGGAGACAAAAAGGCGGAGGAGTTGCTGCGTGATTCCAAGACCTTCCAGCAAAAACTGGACCGTCTTGAGGAACAGATGCATAACCCGAAAGCCAGGGTGTCGTATGACATCCTGGCCCAGAAGGGCGGAGCCCGGCTCTATTCCCAGCTAGCCTGGCTCTACGAGTTGGTGCGCGACGCCGACGGCGAACCGGCCCAGGGCATTCGCGAGGTTTATGCTCAGCAGGCCAAACTCCTGGCCAACTTGCTGGAAGAATGGTCCACCCTGACCAGATCCGACCTGGTTCGGCTGAACGACCACGCCCGCAAGCTGGAACTACCCGTTATTCTGCTTCCTCGAAAATGAGTGTCCCGAACAAAATCTAGTCTTGACACGACGGAGAACTCTCACTATGGTCTCGCCCTCCTATCGATCCACGATCAGGCTGGGCAGCAGGCCAGCATTTCCTCGCGTTCCACGTGCAGGAAGATGTTTCTGGCTGGCCGGGGGAACTGCGCAGCCGCTTCAAGGATGAAGCCATGACCCGTTTTGCTTCGGTACCGGGCCTTCGTCAGATGGCGCGCCACCTGCCCTGGTTGCTGGCAGGTGGTCTGCTTGCAGCGCTGTTCCTCTCTACAGGCTGCTCGAGCACCACCAGTCAGACCCGAGCCCAGGCCGAGGACGATAGCGAACTGCATCGCTACGACATTCAAACCGTGGGTGATTGCACCACGGTCGGCAATGCAGAACCACTGTCACTCGGTGGCGTGGGTCTGGTCGAAGGTCTGGAAGGCACCGGTGGAGATTGCAACCACGATTCCTACCGCGCCATGCTGCAGGAGCAGTTGCAGAAGGAGCGGGTCCAGAATGTCCCTGCCCTGCTCAAGTCTGCGGAATGTGCGCTGGTCATCCTCGAGGCAACTATTCCTCCAGGAGCTTCAAAAGACGATACCATTGATGTGGAAGTGAAGCTCCCGCCTGGCAGCAAGGCTACCAGTCTTCGGGGCGGCGTGCTGCGTCGCACCTACCTGTTCAACTACGATTTCACCCGGAATCTCAGCCCGGACTTCAAGGGCGGCAACAACCTCGTCCTCGGGCACAAGCTGGCCATCGTGCGTGGGCCCATTCTGGTCGGCATTGGCGATGGGGACGACACCACTCGTGTGAAGTCGGGCCGGATCTGGTCCGGTGCCAAGTTGCTTCGCGACAACCCCTTGGCCCTGGTCATGAACCAGGACAAGCAGCAGGCTCGTTTCACCAGCCTGATTGCCGACCGAATCAACTCCACGTTCCAGGCCACTAGCCTGCGCGGCGCCCTGGATAACAGCATCGCACACACCAAGGACAACATGGCGGTGTCTGTCCGCGTGCCTGCTCAGTACCGCTATAATCTGCCGCGCTACCTGCGTGTGGTCCGGGCCATCCCCATGACCGACTCGGCGGACACGCCCGGAAAAACCGAGGCAGATCGCCGGTCTTACCGCCAAAAACTGGGGGACGATCTGCTCGATCCATCTCGCACGCTGGTGGCTGCCCTTCGTCTGGAAGCCCTTGGTGCCAAGAGCATTCCCATGCTGAAGGAGCGCGGGCTGAAATCGACCAATCCGCTGGTGCGCTTTACCAGTGCCGAGGCACTGGCCTACCTCGGCAGCCCCGGATGCGGCGAGGAACTCGCTCGTTGTGCCGTTCAGTACCCCTTGCTACGCTCCCTGTGCCTTACTGCCCTGGCTTCGCTTGACGAGGCGGTCTGCCATCTGAAGCTCAAGGAACTCATCGTCAGCAATCTGGACGAGGAACTTCGCTACGGAGCGTTTCGCGGCCTGCGTATGCTGTCCGAGAACGACCCGCTGGTCCGGGGCGACCTCCTCAACGATTCGTTTCATCTGCACCGCGTGGCTCCCGACACCCGGCCCTTCATCCATCTGACCACCACCAAATGTGCCGAGGTGGTTCTCTTCGGCGAAACGCCTTCGCTTCGCCCGCCCTTCTCGTTCCTGGCCGGCGAGTTCGCAGTGACCGCCACGAAGGACGATCTGCGTTGCACTGTCAGCCGCTTCCCCCTTGGGAGCGAACCTGTGCGAAAGCAGTGCGGCCTGGAGGTGGAAGCAGTAATTCGCACGATGGCCGACCTGGGCGCTCACTATCCCGAAGTGGTCGCGCTCTTGCAGCAGGCCTCCACCTGCGACAGCCTGACCTGCCGGGTGCGTATCGACGCTCTACCCCAGTCTCCGGCCTTGGACGATCTCCTGAAAGCAGGGAAGGACCAGGCGGAACTGAACACTGTGGGCTCGGATCCCGACGAAAAATCGGAAAGCAAACTCGACGCCGCTCCCTAATTGACCCTCCGGATCCCTGAATCGTCCTCCCCTGGCGTGACCTTGCCGCCAGGGGTTCTGCTCCGCGCGAGTGATCCCGCATGCTCAAGCGACTCGAGCTCGTTGGCTTCAAGTCGTTCGCCGACAAGACCCAGTTCGATTTCGCCGAAGGCGTTACCGGTATCATCGGTCCCAACGGCTCGGGGAAATCGAACGTGGTCGATGCGGTGCGCTGGGTGCTCGGCGAGCAGAGCGCCCGCAGTCTCCGCGGCGGCGAGATGACGGACGTGATCTTCAATGGGTCCGCGTCCCGGCGCAGCCTCGGCATGGCCGAGGTCAGCATGATTTTCGATAATCGCCGCTCGATCCTGGCTACCGACAGCGAGGAGGTGCGGATCACCCGCCGGGTCTACCGGTCCGGCGAAGGTGAGTACCTCATCAACAACCACCCCTGCCGCCTCAAGGACATCAAGGATCTCTTTCTGGGATCTGGAGCCGGAACCGATGCCTACTGCATCATTCAGCAGGGGCAGGTGGATATTCTCCTGCAGACCGCGCCGAAAGAACGGCGAACGATCTTCGAGGAGGCGGCCGGTATCTCTCGCTTCAAGGTGCGAAAGATCGAGGCTATCCGCAAGCTCGAACGCGTCGAGTCCAATCTCCAGCGACTCCGCGACATTTTGGAAGAGGTCGAGAAACAGCTGCGCAGTGTGAAACTCCAGGCAGCCAAGGCCGAACGGTTTCAACTCTACACCAGCCGGCTCAAGGAGCTACGCATCGGCTCCAGCCTACGTGAATATCACGAGGTGAATACTCGATTTTCAAATGAGGCCGCCGCCCTTGAGACTCTCCGCACCGAGCTACAGGAAGAAAGTGTCACCGCCGACAACAGCGAACGAGACCTGGCAACCGTCGAGACGCATCTCCACACAGTGGAACAGTCCCTGCATTCGCAGGAGACCTCCCTCTCGGAAACCCGTCAGAGCCTGGCCGGAGAACACGCCCGCTTTGATGTGGGGCAATCGACGCTCGATCAACATCAGGAGGAACTGGCCAGGACGCGCGAGCGTCTGATGCACCTGGTCCGCCAGGTGCTGGATCTCACCACTGGCTGCGAACAGGCCCAGCAGGAGAGGAAAGAGGCCGAGATCCAGTTCCGCGCCCGACAACAGGCCGTGGAAGACATTGAGGAATCGCTGGCGGACATCGAGAAGCGCCGGCTGGAGTTACGTGAAGAAGGCGACCGGCAGGAGGCTGCCCATCTCGATCAAATGCGCCTGGCTGCCAGACGTCATAACGATGCGGTAGCCTACAAGGCGCAGCTAGACAACCTGTCAAGAGAGCTGGCCCGGGTACTCCAGCGCAGTGAGCAGGCGGCGGAACACCTGGCTTCCCTGGACATGGAACTGGAGCATCTCCGCAGTGCTGAGGAATCGCTGCAGAGCCGTTTGACTCAGGCCCGCTTGGCTCAGGTTGAGCTGACTACCGAGCGCGACCGCCTGTCCACCAGCCGCGAAGAAACCCTGGGTCATATCGCCGACCTGCGAGCCGAGCGCAGCGGCCTGGTGAGCCGCATCGAAGTGCTGGAAAACCTGGAACGCAGTCACGAAGGTCTCAGCACAGGCGTTCGTGAAGTGCTGACACATCTGGCAGCAACGGACCCTGGCCCCTGGCGAACCGTGGTTGGCATCGTCGCGGAACTGCTTTCAGTGCGGCGCGAGTACGCCCCCCTGATCGACCTGGCCCTGGGAGACCGGGCCCAGCGGTTTGTCGTGCTCAATGCCGAGGAACTCCAGCGCGCCTTGGCCGAGCGCGGCATTCCCTTCTCAGGTAGAGTGAGCTTTCTGCAACCGCCCGTCACGGCTGAGCAGCCAGCCCATGGCACGGAACGGACAGACCTCGTACGTAATCAGGCAGGGCCCGGCACGCTGGGGGATCACCCTGGAGTCATTGCTCACGCCGAACAGGTGGTTCGCTGCGAGACTCCTCGATTTTCAGCCTTACCCCGGCTTCTTCTCGGTAAGACCCTGATCGTTCGGGACCTTGCAGCTGCCCGGGCCATTCAATCTGTCACCTCGGGCTATCGCTGCATCACGCTGGCTGGGGAGCTGCTCGAACCAGACGGCACTCTGACCGTGGGAACCCATCACGCAGAAGCGGGAATTCTCTCGCGCAAGAGCGAACTACGAGATCTTCGCGAACAGCTGCTGCAACACGACGAGCGTCTGGTGGAGTTCGAGGAAGATCTAAACTCAATTCGAGAGCGGATCGAGCAGCTGGATACACGCATTGGCCATGCCGGCTACGAGATTGCCGTGCTGGCCGAGCAAGCCAACGATATGCGCATGCGCATTGGCCAGCACCAGGAACGCCGAGAAGGGTTGACTGAGGAAGTCACCTTGAGCCAGGGAGAAATCACCCAGCTTGAGCAGGAGACCAATCGTCTGCGCGAAGACTGGCAACGTGCCCTGGATCACGCTGCCGAGGCCGAAGCGGCTGTGGCCAGCGCAAAATGTCGAGCCGAAGCCATCGAGAAGGAGCGCCGCGACCTCGAATCTCAGGAACAACGTCAGCAGCAGGCAGCCATGATGGCTCGGGTAGGTCTGGCTCAGCTCGAGGAGCGTCTGGCCGGCCTCAAGCAACGGCAAGCCCAGCTCGAGGCCGATCACGATCAGCGCGCCAGCGAGCAAATGCGCCTCGACCTGCGCATTCGCGGTCTGGTTCAGAAATCGGCGGAGATTGAACGAGAGCTACTACAGGCCGGCCAGAACATGGCAGACCTGTATCATCGTAAGGAATCGATTGAGCAAGCGTTGACCCAGCTAACCCAGGAACGTCGTTCACTTCGAGATCGAAAGATCGCCCTGAATCAGCAGGTGCAGGAAAGTCGGGGAACCTGGCGTCAGCGCCAGGAAAACCTGCGCTCGCGCGAATTGACAGTGAACAACCTGTCTCACTCCCGCGAGGTTCTCTGCAATCGCATCCAGGAAGACTATCAGGTTGACCTGGCCGATCTTTATCAGAAGCTAATCGCCGAGGGACATCAACAAGCGCTGGAACAACCCCTGGTGGTCACTTCACTGGAGGGTGAGGAACCCGTCACTCCGGAAGCTGAGATTGCAGAACTCAAGCGAAAGCTCAGTAAGCTGGGAAATGTCAATCTGGAAGCACTCGACGAACTGCGCGAACTAGAAGGACGCTATTCCACCCTGCGAATCCAGTTCGACGATCTAACCGCCTCGCAGAAGACGCTACAGGAGATCATCGACCGCATCAACACTGATAGCCGTCGCCTCTTTACTGAAACATTTGAGGCCATTCGTAGTCATTTTCAGGAACTGTTCCGCAAGCTATTTGGCGGAGGCATGGCTGACATTGTCCTCGAAGAAGGAGTGGACATCCTCGAAAGCGGTATCGAGGTAATCGCGCGCCCCCCTGGCAAGGAGCTTCGCAGCATCTCCCTGATGTCGGGTGGCGAGAAGACCATGACTGCAGTCGCCCTGCTTCTGGCCATATTTCAGAGCAAACCCAGCCCCTTTTGTATCCTCGACGAGGTCGATGCCGCCCTGGACGAGGCCAATGTCGGGCGATTCACCGCTGTGCTGCGCGACTTTCTGAATCTCTCTCAGTTTATTATCATCACGCACCACAAGCGGACCATGTCGGCCGCCGATGTGCTATATGGCGTCACCATGGCGGAGTCCGGCATCTCCAGTCGATTCTCTGTCCGGTTCGAGGACTGGCCCAACGATGATGCCCAGGTTGCAGCCGCCTGATGCTTCAACGCTTGCTCGGAACCTCTTTCAACTCCATTGGACCGCCGCAGCATTCACAGATCATCTTTTCGCCGCGCTTGATCGAACAGATATCGCACCAGTAGTAGATCTCAAAGAGTTCCCCCTTGTGGACACTGTGAACTGAACCGAGGCGCAGGATTGAACTTCCAGGTAATAGCCGACCAGTCACTTGCATGGTGCGATCGAGGAGTGCCTTGTCCCGGTAGAACATCCGCGACAGGGCATCCTTGACCAGCGGATACACCTTGCCATCCTCCGCAACCAGCACCAGTGACACTGGAACCGCATCAGTATCGAGCTTACCGCCCGCCCGAGCCACCAGGTCACTCAACGGCACAATCTTCCCTCGAAGGGTTTCCACCTTGCCGACGTCGGGCCTGGCTTCCCACTGAGCGGGTGCGGTTAACACCAGGGCAACGGAAATCAGCGTGCTTCGCATGGCTTTACCAGGTTCTGGTTAAACATCTTGCCACAGGCCAGGTTCTTTCTTGCCTCCAGGCCCGGGCTTCCTCGACTTTTTCTCTGGTCGTTCCGCGGGAACTGGGGATGCTGTTTCATCATCTTCCACCATGCGTTCCTGCAGATGCGTACGGCTACGTACCTCGAGTTTGATGGCGACTTCCTTGAATGGCAACTCGTCTCGGAATGTGTTGAGCAGATAACGCAAATAGCTGTTATCCAGCAACTCTGGCCCATTGGTGAACAGGACAATGGTCGGCGGGCTTACCTCCACCTGGGTAGCGTAGTAGATCCTGGCACGACGGTTTTGCCGCATAGGTGGCGGGTTCGACAGCACCGCCTTCCGCAACACCCGGTTCAGATCGCCAGTGGTTACCCGAGCTGTGGCCTGCTTGTGAAGCGATTGGGCTAGGTTCAGCACAGCCTGCACATTCTTGCCGGATTTTGCCGTGATGAACGCAATGGGGACATGGTCTAGACTGGGAAACGTCGCATGGAGGTAGTCCGCCATCGGCCCCGTGGGGGTTTTTGCCTTCAGCAGGTCCCACTTGTTCACCACGAAAATGGCAGGCTTATGTTGATCGAGAATGTACTCGGCCAGCTGCTTATCTACCTTGGATACAGGCTCCGCTGCATCGAGGAACAACAACACCACATCCGCTCGACGGATGGATCGCTCGGCCCGATGAAGACTGTAGAACTCGATGTCATTCGCCAGGCTTTTCTTGCGGCGAACGCCAGCAGTATCGATGGCAAGGTAGACCTTGCCATCACGTTCAAAACGGACATCGATACTATCCCGTGTGGTGCCAGCCACTTCGCTAACGATGACGCGATCTGCCTCGGCCAGGCAGTTAATGAAGGTGCTCTTACCAGTATTGCGTCGCCCGACGATGGCGAGTTTCAGAGATACTTCCTGCGGTTTCTCCGGCTGGCGATCCGGAGGGGGCAGACGATCTCGAATTTCGCGGAGAAGCTCGGGTTTGCCTCGGTTCTGCTGGGCGCTTACACAGAGCAATCGGCCGAAGCCAAGGCGAAAAAACTCGGCCGCATCCGGGTCCAGCGTCGGCGCATCGCACTTGTTCGCCACCAAAATAATTGGTTTGTTGACCGAGCGAAGCCGCTGGGCCACCTCCTCGTCCAGAGAAACCAAACCGGCCCGCGCATCAGCCACAAACAAGATCACATCGGCCTGATCGATACCCACCTGGATCTGCTGCTCGACCTGAGCAGTCAAATTATCGCTGTCTTCGATACCCATGCCACCGGTGTCAAACAATTCGACAGTACGATCTCCCACATCGATGAGTGTGGAGACACGATCCCGGGTGACTCCTGCTGTCGGATCGACGATGGCAATACGCCGGCCCGCCAACCAGTTAAACAATGAGGATTTGCCGACGTTCGGGCGGCCCACAATGGTGACAAGAGGCGCAGGCACGAGAAGGCCCCCCTGGGTGAAACAATGAATAAAGTTCATTGTAGCAGACCAGGCAATAAAACACGAACCGCGTCGGCAACCGAGGGGGAGGTCGCCGACGCGGTCAGGAAAAGATCCACGCGGATCAATACTGGAGGCCGATCAGGAACGTGCCGCCGTAGAAATCGAGATCACCCGAGGAATCGATGGCCGTGCCGGCGTCAATCCAGGTCTGACACTGGAAGCCGGCCCGCACGATCAGGTTGCAGTGCCCCATGTCGCGGGTATACTGAGCACCAACCTCTAGTTCCCCGATCGGAACAATGTCGTGGACCGTGCGGTTATCGAGGAATCGATCGGTGTTATCGACGATCCCTCCCAAGATGTCACCACGTAACCGCCGTTCGGTGGTGACACCAAACCGATGCTGCCCCACCAGCAACGAGCCACGTCCCATGCCGTACAGAGCGAATCCGGTTTCGCCGATGCGTCGGCTAAATTCGCACCCGAGCGTGGGGCCCATGGCATCGAGGTTGTGAGTAGCGTTGGAGGTTTCTCGATCGATGGTAAACTCCACCCCCGGGGTAGGAGACCCACCTGGATTCGTCCGGAGCACGTCGTAGTTCTGTCGCAGATTCACATAGCGAACGCCGACTCCGCCCAGGAGCGTCCAGCAACTGGAGTTATAAACGCCGATGGCCTCAAGATCGCCCGAATGGATTTCCGTATGATTGGAGGCCACGAAGGTATCAGGAGCCAGCCCATCAGCCAACAATCGCCCTCCCGTGCCCCGAGTCGCAGACGACACAATCCTGAACGGTCCCGGGAGAGCTGACTCTATCTCGAAGGCACCGGTGCTATCTGAATTCAGCGCAGACTGTGAGTTACTCTGACTGAAATACCAATAGCGACCACGCACACCGATCCCATCAGGCGAAACAATTCCGAGCCAGGCGAGGGGAGAAACAATCAAGGAGTTATCGAAATTGCGCGTCTCGAATACAGTGCTGCTCCCGGTAGGTAAGTTAGCAGCGTTTCGCGTGGTGCCAACAGTGCGAAATGCCACCTGGCTAGGCGAATCCATGTGTAGGAGGGTAATACCTCCCTGCGCAATGATGCGCCAGCTGCGCTCAGAAGGACCACCAGCAATATGCTCTCCTACTTCCAGGGGAAGACCCGAAGTGACTGGGATCGACTCTGTGGACGGGATCATCACAGCGGCCCCAGAATGGGGCGCCAGAACAACCGGCGGGGCAATAGTTTCCGCCGGGATACTACCAGAATCCTTTCCCAGAGGCATGGGCACCAGTTTACCTGGCACAGTGGCACCCATGCGAGGAGCATTAACAACCGGAGCTCGGGCTGCGTTGAGTTGACCGGATGTCACCACGCCAATCACCTGGGTTCCAGGTGGCAATCCCACCGGTCCAGAGACCATGCCCGGAGCATATCCCGGATACCCAGAGTAACTGGGAGGGGGATAACTCTGGTAACCTGGATACTGTGCGATTAGTTGAGGGGTTAACCCGAGAGCGAGCCCCAAAACCCAGCCCGGCCGCATGAATCTGCGCATGGTATTCTCCCTGAGCGATCTGGACCAACCCTCCCCGGTTGGCCCGTATTTTGCCCCTGGCTGTTGCGCAGTGGTTCATCAAGAAGAAAAGGAAGCCTGGGTACTTTCATCATCGGTAACCCAGAACGATTTCACCGAGTTGTAGTCACTCGTTCGCTGAAAGGCATGACGAGTACCAGCATCACAGACCGAAAAAACACTACGGCTTGCCCAGATTACCAGGCAAGCCGCAGGAAAATCGGCGGGATAAACGTGGTTTACACGTTTTGCAGATAACTGGTGGAACCCAGTAGTGAAGCTAGAATCTGCGGCAAACCAACCCCATTCCCAAGCATTCCAGTGTAAAGATTCAGCCGAGAGTCAGCCTGTCTTCCCAGATAACGGAAGAACATTTGTTGAATCACGGCTTCCCGTCCGGGAGCACTACTCACCAGGTCTCTGACCAACTCAGCACGGAAGGACTGGCTGGTCAGCACCCTGGGACCACCACCCCCCAAACTGCTGGCAACCTGAAGCAACTGACCAGTAAGCCGATTACGAAGAGCGCCAGCCGGTATTCCAGCGGTCAGATGCGCTACCACCGAGGAAACATAGCTAGCCGAGCTAGTGATGCCACGGCGAGCGATGAACTCAGGCGAAGCCAGTACGGAGACATTCAACTGAAGTAATGCTTGCCCACCGGACCGAAGACGTGCCACACCCGAGGAAAGTTCAGCTGGGGAAGGCTGCCGCTGAAGAAGATTCTGATAAACCTGTCGAACAGCCTGGCTCTGATAAGCAGGCTGCTGAAGTATGGCCAGGATTACCTGAGTGCGATTGACGAGACCAGCACGCAGCTGGGAACTCCATGTCTGCAAAAAGACACTGCCTACAGCAGTCCCAGTCAGTTGAACAAACGCCCTGTTGACAAATCGGATTGGCACATC
This sequence comes from Gemmataceae bacterium, assembly GCA_046350255.1. Lineage (GTDB taxonomy): Bacteria > Planctomycetota > Planctomycetia > Gemmatales > Gemmataceae > CALDUY01. The sequence continues at coordinate 220,745 of JAXMAV010000005.1, read as the reverse complement.
GCCCACCTCCTGCGACAGCGAGGCCGATCCAGTTTTGTACCTGGAATCACCATTATAGACTGCACGAATGATAGAAGACCCAATAGGTAGACTTACCGTCGAAAACTGAGCTCGCCCCCCGACGAGCCCTGCTGTCCGAAGTAACTGTGAGCCTCGGAAGAACGAAACGGTGCCGGTAGGGGAAACTCCAGTGGTGGTCGGGGCAACCGTAACTGAAAGAGTTACAGGTTGCCCCGGCATAACGACAACACTGGAAGAACTCACAGTTACCTTGACGCCCTGCGATGGATTGCTTCGATCAATCGTGTAGCTGTCACCGAGAGCAAAGTTACCGTTGCCAACCCCAGTACCTCCAAGCGGATTGGAGAGAGAGTCAACAACTGAATCGTCATCAACCACCAGGAGACCAATCGTTCCGCTACCCAATCCGGTGTTAACGGTTACCGTCCAGGTACTACCCGAACCTGAAACTTGAGTAATAGTTGCTGCCGTTATCCCGCTAGTGTTAAGGGAGAAATCAGCCTGGTTCACGCCAGTAACATCTTCGCTAAAGGTGACCTGAAAACGCACACTGTTGGCACTACTAGGATTCGAATCCAGACGAGTGATACCAGAGACAACTGGGCTTGTACGATCGAAAACAAAAGCCTGCCCAGCGGTGTAACCTTCAGCCAAACTGTTTCCAGCAGCATCGACCACGGGAACAGCGCCCGAGGTAATCACATCAACACTCAACGATCCGGATCCGGCTCCCGTGGAAACGGTTACGGTCCAGGATGTGCCGCTTCCTGTAACGGAGGTAAGTGAAGCACCTGAAATACCAGTTGCGTCCAAAACAAAATCATCAGCATCCACATCAGATACGTTCTTATCGAACGTCACCAGAAACTGCACAGAGGAAGCAGTAGTAGGAGTAGCACCCACCCGGTTGATACTGGTCACCATGGGTGGTGAGCGATCCAGTGTAAAGAATTCCCCTGAAGTAAACGGGGCACTCAGGTTGTTGCCATTCACGTCCTGAATGGTCGAATTATTCAGGGTATTAATACTCAGAGTGCCATTCCCAGAACCAGTAGCGACCAGAACTGTATACGTCGAAGCAGGACCGGAAGAAGGAGATACAGATAGAATACTTGCCCCAGACAAGCCTACGACGTCAAGCGCCACGTCGCCCACATCAAAACCAATCACCTGCTCACTGAAAATAACGAGGAATTCGACACTGGAGGCGTTGGTCAACGCAGCACCAACACGCGTGACAGATTCAACCGAGGGATTTGATTTATCGACAAGGTATGCCTCTCCAGTCTGGAAAGCCTCGGTCAAGACATTTCCAACCTCATCAGTGAGGGTCGCCGTTCCCAGGATGTCAATGCTCAACGTGCCATCGCCAGAGCCAGTGTTAACCGTGACAGTATAACTCTGAGAAGGTCCAGTACTGGGACTCACTGAGACAACACTGGCCCCTGTGATTCCCAGGACATCGAGAGTTACATCCGTGATGCCGAAACCGGAAACGGCCTCGGAGAAGGAAACGGTAAACTGAACACTCGTTGCGTTAGTTGGTGTCGATCCTGCTCGCTGGATAGAAAGCACCGTGGGAGCAATTCGATCAAATGAATACTGTTCACCCTCATTAAATCCAAACTGCAACGGATTACCCACTGCATCGATAATGGACATGTTGTCCACAACCTCAAGGGCGAGAGTTCCGTCTCCTGATCCGGCAGCCACGGTGACCAGGTAGGCATTCTGACCAGATGGCTGAATCTGAGTTACGCTAGACCCAGCAATTCCACTTTCAAGCAGTGCCAGGTCATCGCTATCAAAACCAGTAATCACCTCGTCAAATGTCACCAGAAACTGCACGCTGGCAGCATTGGTCGGGTTCGAGTTTACCCGAGTGATGGATAGCACTTGTGGGCCGGTAAGATCCACAACGTACTGCTCTCCGCCGGAGAAGCCCTGGATCAAATCATTTCCAAGCAAGTCCTGAATGTTACCCGAGGTATTGAGATCCAGGCTCAGGGTGCCATCTCCTGCTCCAACATCTACTGTGACCACATAGGTAGATCCACTGCCAGTGATCTGACTGATTCCAGACCCAACCAAACCTGTTTCCACAAGGGTAAAGTCATTGGCAGCCACATTGATCACTTGCTCACTAAACACAACCTCAAAACGAACAGAAGTGGCATTGGTAGGAGATGGATCTAGCCGGGTGATCGATGCAACAGTTGGAGCATTACGGTCGATGGTATACGTTTCACCTGTTGTATACCCAGCCACGAATGCGTTACCGGCCACGTCCGCAATGCCCGTTCCGCTGGTAGGCAGATCAATACTGAGCGTTCCAGCTCCGCTTCCGGTATTCACTGTAACCAGATAACTCGAGGCTGGCCCAGTTTCAGGAACCACAGAAGTAACGCTAGCGCCAGTTATCCCCGTAGCATCTAGCACGAAGTCTGAAGCGTCCACTCCGTTAACATTTTCATTGAAGACAACTGTAAACTGTACACTCAGTGCATTGGTTGGACTCGCACCTACCCGTGTAACACTCAGGACCGTGGGGGCGCCACGATCGATGGTATAGGTCGGCCCATTCGCATTGCCATTCTCTGTACCAGGACCAGCCAAGGGATTGCCAGCAAGGTCAGCGATGGAATCATTGTCCGCCAGACTTAACTGAATTGTTCCACTACCCGTACCAGAATTGATAGTGATGGTGTAGGTAAAACCGGATCCACTCACATTGCTGATTTGGCTGTTCAGTAGGCCGAATGCTTGCAAGTTGAAATCAGTGGAATCAACACCAACAACAGTCTCAGAAAAAACAACCTGGTAACGGACGCTATTCAAGCTATTGGAGGCTGGGTCTAGCTGTGTAAAGGAGGCAGTGGTTGGAACCAGCTTGTCGATTGAATAATTTGCGGCCGAGGTAATGCTACCGTTACCAGCCCCGGAACCTCCCAGAGGGTTCCCTACCTGGTCAGTGATGGTGTCATCGTCGTTCAGGTGCAGAGCCAGGACACCACTATTGCTACCGGTATTCAAGGTGACCACGTAAACAGAACTTGAGCTGCTGCTTACGCTCGCAACACTTGCTCCCACAAGGCCAGAAGCAGCAAAGTCAGTTACGTCCACCCCTGAAACGGCTTCCGAGAAACTCACCTGGAACCGAACCTGAGCTGCATTGGTCGGTGAACCATCCAGTCGTGTGATCGAGGATACGCTGGGCAACTGTTTATCGAGGGTATAGGTTGCACCGTTAGCGTTACCGTTACCGCCTCCTGCCCCTCCGAGGGGGTTGCCAACATAATCCACGATTGAATCGTCATCGACCAAATTAAGGCGAAGTATACCGCTTCCAGATCCTGTATTTGCTGTGACTACCCAGGTGGTTCCCGACCCCGTTACATTGGCAATAGAGGCTCCGCTCACGCTGCCACCGGCTGTCAGGGTGAAATCATCCACATTTACTCCAGTAACACTCTCCGAAAAGACCACCTCGAATCGTACGGAAGGGAGGCCGGAAGGTGAACCATCCAGCAAATTCATGGTGCTGTAAGTGGGGAAATCCAGATCGACATTGTAAGCTTCGCCACTGGTAAACGAACTCACAACGAGATTTCCGGCATCATCCTTGATTGTTCCATTAATGTCGTTCAGGTCAACACTGAGCGTTCCCGTGCCACTACCGGTGGACACATTCACCACCCATCGTGTTCCGGTAATTATCTGCACATCATTGATTGTTGCGCCGGTGACACCGATCACATCCAGTACGAAATCTTCGCCACCCACTGCAATCACTGACTCGCTGAATTCAACTTCAAATGCGACATTGGTGGCACGTGTCGGATTGGCATCCACTCGCTTGATTGTAAGCACCTGAGGAGGAGTCTTGTCGATGGTGATCGATTCACCAGTGGTGAAATCACCATTGCCCTGCCCCGCACCTCCCAGCTTGTTGCCTACTTGATCAGCTATTGTATCATCGTCAATAAGGTTTAACGAAAGGTTGCCGTCACCCGTCCCCGTATTGACCACGACGGTTCTAACAGAACCCGACCCCTGCACATCCGTCACTGTTGCGCCAGTGAGAGTTCCTCCAAGCGTCAAACTGAAATCTGTAGTATCGACACTGGTGACAGTTTCGCTAAATGTAACTGTGAAGCTCACCTGGCCCAAATTGCTCGGACTCAGGTTATTCCGGGTGATCGACATCACGGTCGGATTGAACCGATCAATGATATATTCTTCCCCCGTCAAGTATTGACCATTTCCCTGTCCAGAGCCACCTAACTGATTGGTTGCGGCATCGGAAATGCGGTCGGCATCCAGCACATCTAATCGAAGGTTTCCTGCTCCATTCCCCACGTCAACTGAAACAATAAATACCTGACCAGCGGAACCAGACACCGAGTTGATGGTTGAACCGGTTAGTGTCCCAGTTTCTGTCAACGAAAAATCGGATGCAGTTACATTATTCACCGACTCTGTGAAGGTGACCGTGTAATCGACTGTGGTCACATTGGTTGGCGATGACCCCACGCGCGTTACACTCAAAACCTGTGGTGGGGTTTTATCCACAACAAATACTTCACCAGGGGTGAATGGCCCTGCTAGAGCATTACCCGCTTCGTCGACGATTGAACCTGCTAAAATTAAATCCAGGCCTAGTGTGCCGTCTCCCGTGCCGGTGTTTACTGTTACTGTTCGTGTTGCGCCTGTCCCAGTGATTCCGGTGATCGAGGCGCCGCTAATGCTGCCTCCTGTCACCAGAGAAAAGTTGAACGGGGAGGAGGTGGCCACGCCGGTTACGCTTTCATCGAAGGTAACCAGGAACTGAACCGAACTCAGGTTGGTAGGGTTTGCCTCGATGCGAGTGATCGACACCAGCGCAGGTGCCAACTTGTCGATGGTGTACACTTCGCCGGTGGTGTAATTCTGCACGCCTGCCCCACCTAGTGGATTGCTGGCTGCATCGATGATCGAATCATCGTCGATCAGGTCCAGGCGAACTGTACCATTGCCTGCCCCGGTGTTTATTGTCACCACATAAGAAGCCCCGCTTCCGGTGATGGAAGTAATCGAGGGGGCGGTGGTGAAGTTACCGCTGGTGGTAAGACTGAAATCCGAAAACGGGGCACTGGAATTGATTCCCGTCACGCTTTCGCTGAACTGCACGGCATACCGAACCGTGGCTGCATTTGAAGAACTGCCATCCAACCTTGTGATGGAGGAAACAGTGGGAGCAGTAGTATCCGGAATGGCGGACGATTTGATCACGATATCATCGATGCCCACCATGGCATCACTGCCGGAGGCATCGGTGGTCATGATGCGGATTTCTACCTGCGCCTGATCATTTACCGCGGCAGGCAGGGCAACATCCGTTAATGTGAAGGTCTGATTTCCAGCTGCGGTGAATGCGCCGTCTACTCTACCTGCAGCGATATCGGTCCAGTTTCCCGAGTTGCCTACTCGATACTGGAGTGCGAACTTCTGATTTGTTGGCGCAGTGGTGCTATCGAGCTCGACAAGGTTGTACGAGATCAGCAGATTCTGACGTCCTGCTGCATTCATAAAAAATGACAGGTACGGCGCCCGGGCAGTACCGGAACCCTGCAGTGCAACAACACCGGATGCTTCGATTTCGTGTACTCCACCTGCGGTAGATGTACTAGCTGACTGCGCGACTAGATCTACTGTAGATCCCGTGGTCGTTGTCACATCCCAGGGGTTTGTAGCTCCAGAAGTGCCCACCAATGAGGTGGAATCCAGAAAAAAGCCCACAACGCTGTTCACCTGCGACCAGTCATCGTTGGTGGTCAGCAGGGTATTGGTAGTACCCCAGTTCTGGCTATAATCTCCCTGTGCCAGGTTGTGATACGTCGAATTAAGTACGATTCGACTTTCCAGGCATTCGATAGAGAGTGGCGTCAGGTGACGCGACCGAGTCGTTGGTTGTTTTACGATGCGATCCAGAATTTCCCGCCGGTCCAGGACTCGCGCGAACAGTTTCCGCCAGTTCATGGAGGTGCCTCTGTGCGTGTGGGTGCCCACCAGGCAACACGATCCCGCGAACATTCTGGAGAGCGGATGCGACTGATCCGGGGGGGTACGCAGGATGCACGAAGCCTGGATGTAGTTTCTCTGTCAGGCTAGATTGTAGGAGTTGGGGAGGATATTTGCACCTATAACCCTCCCCAGTGCGATGAAAAAATCGTGAAGGGATCGGCACATCCGCTACCTGGCAGAGAGATCAGGAGGCCTTGTCGAACCCATCGGAGTTTGCCATACTGATTCGGCAGGAGGGGACGTAGCTCAATTGGTTAGAGTACCGGACTGTCGATCCGGTGGTTGCGGGTTCGAGTCCCGTCGTCCTCGTTTTGTCGCTGATTTCTCAACACATCCTTGGGCCGCCACGGTACATCTTTTGTCCCAGCACGACCCATATGCGGCACTCCGGCACCCCGGTTATCGGTGCTTGCTGGGTGGAGGGGTGATCGCCAGCCTGGGGCTGGAAATCCAGGCGGTGGCGGTGGCCTGGGAATTATACGATCGCACCGATTCCGCCTGGTACCTGGCCCTTGCCGGCCTGGCTCAGTTTCTCCCCGTCCTGCTGTTTGCTCTGCCTGCGGGCCAGATTGCCGACCACCTCAGTCGGAAACGCCTCTTTCAGCTGGCGCAGCTGGGGTCGGCGTTTATTTCGCTAACCCTGGCCTGGTTATCCTGGTCGCAGGGTCCCGTGCATGTGATCCTGTTGTGCCTGTTTCTTTCCGGAACCACCCGGGCCTTCAGTGCACCGGCTCGCACCGCTCTGCTACCCCAGGTGGTTCCTGGCGAAGCGCTGACCAACGCCGTTACCTGGAATAGCACGGGCTGGCAGGTGGCCAACATCTCGGGTCCGGCACTGGGCGGCTTCTTGCTGGCCGCGGCTCCACCCTGGTTGGCCTACCTGGTTACGGCCAGCTGTTCTCTCGTCTGTGTGCTTTTGCTCACGCCGATCGTGCCCCTGATCGAGCAGCGAGTGAACACCACCCGATCGCTGGCGGCGTTGCTGGCGGGTGTGCGGTTTGTATTGAACAACCCCTTGCTCCTGGGAGCGATTAGCCTCGATTTATTCGCGGTGCTGCTCGGTGGGGCTACCGCCCTGCTCCCGATCTACGCGCGAGACATCCTCCAGGTGGGTCCGACTGGTCTAGGTTGGCTGCGAGCAGCTCCAGCCCTGGGCGCGGTCATCATGGCCCTGACCATGGCGCATCGTCCCCCCTTGCAACGTCCCGGGTTGGCCATGCTGCTGGCCGTGGCAGGATTCGGCCTGGCCACGGTGGTGTTCGGCCTGTCCACCTCGTTTCCTTTGTCTCTGGCCATGCTGGGTCTCCTGGGCGCACTGGACAACATCAGTGTGGTGGTGCGGGGCACCCTGATGCAGGTACTCACCCCCGACGAGATGCGTGGCCGCGTAGCCGCCGTCAACACGGTGTTCATCAGCTCCTCGAACGAGCTGGGCCAGTTTGAATCGGGGGTGACGGCCGCCTGGTGGGGCCCTGTTACCGCAGTGGTGGTCGGTGGAGTGGGCACCATGGTGGTGGTGGGTGTGGTGCTGACCGCCTGTCCCCGTCTGCTGAAGTTGAGCCCCCTTCATTTGCTCAGGCGCACCGAGGTCGCCGACGAGATCCCGCCGGGAACGACGAGCAAAAACCCTGCTCAGGTCGTATGATAGTTGAGCACAGGGCCGCGCATTCCCACCCGGTCCAACCATCTGAGTCCCTCGCCCTGCGATTTCCAGATCTTTTGAACGAGGTAACCCATGATCTCGCGCCCTCTCTCCGTGGGGGTGGTCCTGCTTGCCGGGTCATTCCTGGTGGTGCCAGGCCAGCCTCCTCGCAAGCCGGGCAATGCACCTGCCGCCACACCGGCTTCCGCGCTCCGCACGCTCAAGGATTTCAAGGTCGAGCTGCTCTATTCCGTCCCCGCCGACGTCCAGGGATCCTGGGTCAACCTGTGCGTTGATCCCAAGGGCCGGCTCATTGTCTCGGATCAATATGGCGGGCTGTACCGTGTGACACCTCCCGCCCTCGAGGGCCAGGCATCGGACACGAAGGTCGAGAAGATCGATGTTCCGCTAGGCGAAGCGCAGGGGCTCCTGTGGGCCTTCGATAGCCTGTATGTCGTTGTCAATCGCGGTTCAAAGTATCCGAGTGGTCTCTATCGGGTGCGCGACACCAATGGAGACGACAAGCTCGACAAGGTCGAGCTACTGAAACCGATCAACGGCGGCGGCGAGCACGGTCCGCACGCGGTCATGCTCACCCCGGATGGCAAGAACCTCACCGTGGTGTGCGGCAACGGCACGCAGATGGTGCGTCCCCTGGCGGCATCACGGGTGCCGGAACTCTGGGGTGAGGATCACCTGCTCAAGCGCATGCCGGACGGCAACGGCTTCATGGCGGGTGTGCTTGGCCCAGGTGGGTGCATCTACCAGGTGGATCCCGAGGGGAAGAACTGGGAGCTGCTGTCTGTCGGCTTCCGCAACCAGTACGACGCCGCCTACAACCGCCAGGGCGAGCTATTCACTTACGACGCCGACATGGAGTGGGACGTCAATACACCGTGGTATCGCCCCACACGCGTCAATCATGCCACGTCCGGCAGTGAGTTCGGCTGGCGCAACGGTGCAGGCAAGTGGCCGGCCTACTACCCCGACAGCCTGGGAGCCGTCGTCAACGTGGGCCCTGGCTCACCCACGGGCGTGTGCTTCGGCTACGGGGCTCGCTTCCCTGCCAAGTACCAGGATGCATTTTTCATCTGCGATTGGAGCTACGGCAAGCTCTATGCCGTGCATCTGACACCCCATCTGAGCAGTTACAAGGGCGAGCTTGAGGAGTTCGTCACCGGCTCGCCGCTGGCTCTCACCGACGTCGTCATCAATCCCAAGGATGGGGCGATGTACTTCGCCGTGGGTGGTCGCAAAACGCAGTCGGGCCTCTATCGCGTGACCTACGTCGGCAAGGAATCGACTGCCCAGGCCAAGGCGGATGACACCGGCGCTGAGATGCGGAAGCTTCGACACTCGCTCGAGGCGTTCCACGGCAAACCCAATCCAGCCGCTATCGAGGCCGCCTGGCCTTACCTCGACCACGAGGATCGCTACATCCGCTTTGCGGCCCGGGTAGCCCTGGAGCATCAGCCACCCCGCGGCTGGGCCGAACGTGCCCTGGCCGAGACCGCTCCTGGCAAGGCCATCAACGCCTTGCTCGGCCTGGTCCGGGCCTCTGCTCCCTGCCCGCTCCATCGCAAGCCGGACTCCCCCAAAGTTGACGACAAGTTGAAAGGCCAGATCCTCGAAGCGCTCCTTCGGATCGACTGGTCGAAGCTGACCGATGAGCAGCGCACCGATTTGCTGCGGACATTCGAGGTGGCACTGAACCGGCTGGGTGCACCGTCGCCGGAGCTGCGCAAGGTTCTCCTCGAGCGGTTCGATCCGTTGTTCCCCTCGAAAAACCGCGAGCACAACGGCGAACTCGTCCAGCTGCTGGTCTACCTCGAGGCTCCATCGGTGGTCAACAAGACCATGAAGCTGCTGGCGGAGACGCCCACGCAGGAGGAGCAGATGGCTTACGTCACTGCCCTGCGGGTGCTGAAAACTGGGTGGACCCAGCCTCAGCGCGAGGAGTTCTTCCGCTGGTTCATCAAGGCCGGTAGCTTCCGCGGCGGAAACAGTCTTCGAGGCTTCCTCCGGACGATGAAGCAGGACGCGGTGGCCAGCCTTTCCGATCGGGAGAAAACACCCGAACTCAAGAAGATCCTCGACACCCAACCAGCTTCGAACGAGCCAGTGGTGGGCAAGCCCCGGCCCCTGGTCAAGAACTACAAGCTGGACGAACTGGTGCCGATGGTCGATAAGTCGCTGAAGGAGAAACGGGACTTCGACCGTGGTCGCAGACTGTTCGCCGAAGCGAAGTGTTTCGCCTGCCACCGGTTCGACGGCGAGGGCGGCTCGAACGGTCCGGATCTGACCGGCGTCGCCGGGCGGTTCGGCGTGAAGGACCTGCTCGAATCGATCGTGGACCCCAACAAGGTGATCAGCGACCAGTATGCCGCGGTGCAGATCACCACGGTGGATGGTCGGGTGGTCGTCGGGCGGATCGTGAATCTCTCCAACGATTCGATGATGGTGAACACCGACATGCTCGACCCGAACAAGCAGACCGGGGTGAACCGCAAGCGGATCGAATCGATCGAAACCTCGAAGGTCTCGATGATGCCCGGAGGGTTACTGGACACCCTGAAAGAGGACGAAATCGCCGACCTGATGGCGTTCTTCCTCTCTCGTGGCGACCGCAACCACAAGATGTTCCGCTAAAGCTCCGTCGGCGAGGGTCGGGCCGCGCGGGTGAAGTCCCCGCGCGGCCCGATGCGTTTTACTCGGCCGGGTGCTTCCACCCCTCACGGTACGGCCTCTTCAACAACTTGTTAGCCGCCTCATCACCCACCACCTGCCCCTTGTCGGCATCCCAGGTCAGGCTTCGCCCCAGCTGCTGCGACAGATTCGCCAGAATGCACGATGCCGTGGAAATGTGGCCCTGCTCGATGTCGGCCACCGGCTTGCTCCGCTTCTGGATGGCCGCCAGGAAATCCTTCTGATGCCGACGGTTAGCCTCGGCCACGTGGATCTCCATGTCGCGCTCGGTACGATCCTCGGGGAAGGTATCGAGAATCAGCGCCTTGCCGCTCATCGACGGCTTGTTGCTGCCCTGCGGGAAGAACTCGTACTTGTGGACGCTGAGCTTCAGCGTGCCCTTCTCCCCGTAGATGGTAGCACCCCAGGGATACTCCGGATCCACTGGCGGGCCCCACGTCCGATGCTGCCAGACGACATCCAGGTCGTCGTAGCTGAAGGTGGCCGTTTGCGTGTCGGTGATGTTCGATCGCGCCTTCTTCTGCACGAAGATGCCCCCTGTCGAGCTGATGCGTTTGGGCCAGCCGAGATCGAGTTGCCAGCGCACCATGTCGAGCATGTGGATACACATGTCGCCCACGATACCGTTGCCATACTCCATGAAGGTTCGCCACCAGCGTCGATGCGGGAGCGGCGCGTTGCCGAGATCGCGATACGGCGGGGCATCGTAAGGCCGCCTGGGCGCGGGGCCCGTCCACATCTCATAGTCGAAGAACTCGGGCACCTGGACGGTGGGTGGGTTGTCATTGTTCCGCATGTGATAGTAGCAGTAGATCTCGACGAGCCCCACCTTCCCCAACTTGCCCTCCTTCACCACGCGTTCCCGGGCCTCCGCGAGATGTGGGGTGCTGCGCCGCTGAGTCCCGACCTGGACGACGCGCTTGTTTTTCCGGGCGGCGGCCAGCATGGCCTGCCCTTCCGCAACATCCACGCTGATCGGCTTTTGCACGTAGACATCCGCCCCAGCCTCGATGGCGGCAATGGTGGGTAGAGCGTGCCAGTGATCAGGTGTGCCCACCAGGACGATGTCGAGGTCCTTTTCCGCCAGCATCTTGCGGTAGTCGCCATAGGTGCGCGGCTTCTTGCCCGATTTCTGCCGCTGAGAAACCAGGTCGACCGCCTCCGCGAGCATCTTTTGATCAACATCGCAGAGAGACACCACATCGACCGGAGCCACCTGAATCAGGCGGAAGAGATCGCACTTGCCATACCAGCCGCAGCCAATGAGTCCCACGCGCGGCGGTTTCGCCTGGGCCCCGGCCACGTGAACACCCGAGGCCAGCACCAGGCCAGAAGCCGCGCTGTGCAGGAAAGATCGACGGTCCATGATTGGTTCTCCGGAGAGTGGATCAGACAGGCGGGGATAATCTACCTTGCGCCCGCGCAGCCGACCAGCAGCCGGGCGAAGTCTCCCACTGGCGAGATCTTCCTTTCTGCTTGCCTGGCCTCCCGATTCCATTTATGCTCAAGGAACCTGCCAGCTCATCCCACCTGGAGGATCCTCGCGTGATCCGCTGCATGCTTGCCCTCCTCACTGGGCTGCTTTTCGCTGTGTCCTCTCCGGCAGAAGAATCGTTGATCGACCGTGGGAAGAAACACTGGGCCTTCAAGCCCATTCGACGTCCCGCTCCTCCGATCGTGGCTAATACTACCTGGCAGCGAAATCCTATCGATTCGTTCATTCTGGCCCGGCTCGAACAGGAAGGGATCCAACCCACCAGCGACGCCGACCGGCGCACTCTGCTTCGCCGCGTCAGTCTCGATCTGACCGGTTTGCCTCCCAGCCCGGAAGAACAGGCACGGTTCCTCGCTGATCGCTCACCAACGGCCTACCCTGCCCTGGTCGAGCGCCTCCTGGCCTCTCCCGCATACGGTGAGCGCTGGGGTCGACACTGGCTCGACCTGGCCCGCTACGCCGACACCAACGGGTACGAGCGGGACGGCGACAAACCCTATGCCTGGCGCTACCGCGACTGGGTGGTGGACGCCTTCAATGGCGACCTGCCGTACGACCGTATGGTGCTGGAACAGTTGGCCGGCGACGAGCTGGACGATGCCAGTGTGGCCTCGCACGCTGCCACCACCTTCCTGCGCCTGGGCACCTGGGATGACGAACCTGCCAACGATCTGATCGATCGCTACGAGCAGCTCGACGACATCCTCGGAACAACCACGGCCACTTTCCTGGCGCAGACGGTCCGCTGTGCCCGGTGCCACGACCACTTCTTCGAGCCCTACTCGCAGAAGGAGTACTACGAGCTGCTGGCTGTCTTCGCTCCATTGAAGCGACCCCAGCGTGGCCGGGAAGATCTGGCCCGGCCCATCGGGTCTGGCACGCAGATGGAGGCGTTCCAGCGTTGGACCGACCAGAAGACCAGCGTGTCCGCGCAGGTGAATGAGATCAGCCAGCGCGCGAAACAGCGCGGCAAGGTAGTTCCTCCCCTGGCGGAGCGCGAGCGCCTGGCCGGCCTGGAACGCAGGCAGGCCGACCTGGCCCAGGATCCCGCGGGACAACTTCCGCTGGCCTATACCTGGGAGGAAGACCGCACCCAGGTTCCCGTCACCCGGATTCTCCGCCGGGGCAACCCCGACCTGGCAGGCGGACTTGTGCAACCGAAGTTATCTCACTGGTTGAGCTCGGTCCCGATGGCGGCTCCCACCACACGGCCCAGCACCACTGGCCGCCGACTGGCCCTGGCGCGCACGTTGGTCCAGCCGGAGAATCCGCTGCTGGCGCGAGTGCTGGTCAACCGTCTCTGGCACTGGCACTTTGGCCGGGGCATCGTGGCCACGACCAATGATTTCGGCCTCCAGGGCGAGGCTCCCTCCCATCCGGAGCTACTCGACTGGTTGGCCAGCGAGCTGATCCACTCAGGCTGGAGCATCAAGCAGCTGCATCGGCTCATCGTTCTGTCGCGAACCTACCAGACTAGCTCGGGCCGCGAAGGGGAACAGGCCGACCGTCAACTGGCGTTGTTCGGCCGCTGGCGCCTCCGACGGCTGGAAGCCGAGGCGGTCCGCGATGCCATGCTCTCGGTTTCGGGCCAGCTCAATAGTCAGATGCACGGGCCCGGGGTCTATCCGCCTCTCTCGCAGGCGGTGCTGGCCACGCAGTCGCGGCCGGGTCTTGGGTGGGGCAAGTCCAGCGACAGCCAGGCAGCCCGACGCAGCGTATACGTGTTCGCCAAGCGCTCACTTGCTCTGCCAGAGTTGGAGTTGCTCGACACCCCGGACAACACGACCAGCTGCGAATGCCGGTCGCAATCCACCACGGCGCCGCAGGCGCTGACGTTCCTAAACGGGACGTTCACACATCAGCAGGCCCACCATCTGGCCCGGCGTCTACACGACGAGGCCGGCCCCGTGGTCGATGCCCAAATCCTCCGTGCCTTCGACCTGGTGCTGTGTCGGCCGGCTCAGGCTGACGAGGTGCGTCGGGTGCGTACCTTCCTGGCCCAACAGCAAGCGCGCCTGGAGCGCGAATCGCCCGGCAAGACGGATGCATCTCTCCGGGCGCTGGCGTCGTTCTGCCTGGTGCTCCTGAACAGCAACGAATTCTTCTACCTGGGATAAGAGGCAGCCATGTCCGAGTTCTGCCATCGCTTCGAGTCCTGCTCGAGACGAGACTTCCTCTGGAATACCGGCGCTGGCTTCGGTGGGCTGGCCCTCTCCGCCCTGCTCGCCGAGGAGGCCCGGTCTGCTGCCCCGCCGGTGGAACCCGCGAGTCCGCTCGATCCCAAACCGCCGCATTTCGCGCCTCGGGCCCGGGCGGTCATCTGCCTGTTCATGTACGGTGGCGTGAGCCAGGTGGATACCTTCGATCCTAAACCCGAACTGACCCGGCGCAACGGTCAGCCGATGCCAGCCATCGATCCGACTTTGCGCTCGCGCAACCCAGGTACTCTTCTGGCGTCGCCGCGCAAGTTCTCCCGCCATGGCCAGTCGGGGATCGAGGTGTCCGATCTCTACCCGCATCTGGCCAGGAAGGTTGATCACCTCGCTGTCATCCGAAGCACCTGGACGAACAGCTTTGCTCATGGCTCCGCCCTGCTTCAGATGAACACGGGCTTTCTACGCCAGGGCTATCCCTGCCTGGGATCCTGGGCCACCTACGGCCTGGGCAGTGTCAGCAAGAATCTTCCAGGCTTCGTGGTCATGCTCGACCATCGCGGCGGCCCCATCGGCGGCGCTCCGAACTGGGGCCACGGCTTCATGCCAGCCGCCTACCAGGGCACGCAATTCCGCATGCAGGGTGACCCCATCCTGCATCTGACTCCTCCCCCGGGAACCACCACCGGCCAGCAGCGCGAACAACTCGACCTTCTGGCCGATCTAAACCGTCGTCATCGCCAGCACGCCCCCGACAACACCGAGCTATCGGCCCGGCTGGCCTCTTATGAACTGGCGTTCCGCATGCAGGCTCACGCGCCAGAGGCCGTCGATCTTTCCCGGGAGTCAAGGGCCACCCGCACTCTGTATGGTCTCGACGATGCCCGAACCGAGAAGTTCGGGTCGCGCTGCCTGCTCGCCCGTCGGCTGGTCGAACGTGGGGTACGCTTCGTGCAGGTCTACTCGGGTGGCGGCCACAACGACGAGAACTGGGACGCTCACGGCGATGTGCTTCGCAACCATATCCTCCACTGTGGCGAGACCGACCTGCCCATCGCCGGACTTCTATCCGACCTGGAATCGCGCGGGCTGCTCGACACCACGCTGGTGCTGTGGACCAGCGAGTTTGGTCGCACCCCGACGGGGCAAAACGGCAAGGGACGCGACCATAGCCCACGAGGCTTCACCACCTGGATGGCAGGTGGTGGCGTCCGGGGTGGACAGATCATCGGTCAAACGGATGAATTCGGCTACGCCGCGGTCGAGAATAAGGTCCACGTGGCTGACTGGCACGCCACTGTTCTGCACCTTCTGGGGTTCGACCACGAGAAGCTCACCTACCCCCACGGCGGTCGGCAGCAACGACTGACCAATGTCAGCGGTCGCGTCATCGAGTCGATTGCCGGCTGAGTTAGCTGATGGCTCGCGCCCTTCCAGCTTACCAGGCAAGGAAGGGGTTTCTCGCAACATGCCGAGATTCCAGTAGCGTCACAGTCAGGCCGACCCGATGAATAAGAAATGGTAGAGGATCCCGATCCAGAAGCCGGGAGTTCCGATGGCCATTTCTCCTGCACGTATCATCACTCGAGTGGGTACCCATGCGCCTCATCTCGATGATGCGGGGTGGTGGGTCTGCACCGGCCTGGCCCTGCACGAAATCGAGGAGCTACTTGACTGGCTGGAGCACAACCAGTGTCCCCGGCCACAGGTGCAGATTGACCTGGTTCGTTCGCAGGTGCGCTGGCGGATGGATCCCCCGCATGGCCCCTGACACCGAGGACGCACCGGGGATGCTCTTCCCAGGACCGGCACGTT
This sequence comes from Gemmataceae bacterium, assembly GCA_046350255.1. GTDB lineage: Bacteria > Planctomycetota > Planctomycetia > Gemmatales > Gemmataceae > CALDUY01. The sequence continues at coordinate 204,850 of JAXMAV010000005.1, read as the reverse complement.
CCGTAAGATGGGTAAGCATGTTCCCGAACGCCCCCGCAGCGATCGATGAAGGCGAGCCATGACCGAGGAGCAGTGGAAAAGCTGCCTCAGCCCAGAGGCCATGCTCAACTTCCTTACTGCAAACGCCAGTCCCAGGAAGCTGCGTCTGTACGCCATCGGATGCTGTCGGCGCATCTGGTCTCAGCTTCGCGATGACCGCTGCCGCCATGCCATCGAGGTCGCTCAGAGGTTCGCCGATGGCAAGGCCAGCCTCGCGGAACTTGCCGCCGCCGAGCGGATTGTAGCCTCGCTGGCTCGCATCTGGGGAGATATCGGATCGCCGATCGCCCGGGCAACTTTTGCCATCGGCGGGGCCGCCTGGGCCACGACGCGCCAGTTCGCCTGGCACGCGGCCTGGGATGCCGGCTGGGATGCCCGCATGGTAGCCAGAGACTTTATCCCGGGAACCAGCTGGGAACGCGAGCGGGTCTTTCAGGCAGAGCTTCTCCATGATCTGTTCGGCAATCCGTTCGATCCGGTGGTCATCGAACGCGACTGGATCCTGGCCAACGACGGAGCAGTCAACAAGCTGGCCCAGGTCATCTACGAGGAAGGCCGGTTTGGCGACCTACCCATCCTGGCCGACGCTCTGGAGGAGGCCGGTTGCGATCATCTTCGACTTCTCGAACACGCCCGCGCCAGGCAGGTGCACTATCGCGGCTGCTGGGTCGTCGATGCGATATTGAATCACGTCTGAGCCCGCGCTCCGCGCCAGCGATCCCAGGCAATCATTGCAGCGGTCAGCACCACCAGTCCACCCGCGATCATCAACACAGGGATCACTGAGAACGCACGCTCGGGAGCCTGCACCGAAGCCACTTTCTTTCCCGGAGGAATGGCCGGCGCTTCAAGCACCGGAGCGGACGCCGGGCTGGATAGCGCAAGAAGAGCATCCCAGTCGGCCTGCAGGGGAAGGTCAAAGCCCGGATTTAACTCCTTGACCTGGCAGGAACACGGCCCACACAGGTAGCTGGCCCAGCGCTCCAGCACAGCCGGGCGGAGTTCCTTGCCGGTGATGGAGATAAGCACGCGCCCCCGGCCGAACACCGGAAAGACCACAGGCCCGGTCGGTGCCTGGTCCCCCTGCAGCAACAGCCGCACCAATCCTGCCTCTGTGGCATCCTCCCGACTGATTCGAAGCACCGGGAATGACAGTTTCAGCGGCAGTGTGGAGAGTAAATCGCGCGGATCTTCGATCGTGGGGAGCCGAATCTCGCGCTCCAGACGTGGAAGCTCTTTCGCCAGAAGCTGGGCCGCTGCGTCATCGGCCTGGGCGTCACTCGATTCCAGCAGCAGCCACACCACCGATGCGCCCCGCGACAGATGATCGACCAGCAGGCGCCGCGCAGGTGATTGCAGCAACGCTTTGAGTTCCTCAGTGGACTGGAAGCCAGCCCAGAGGGGAGGCACGTCGATGGTGTCCTCTGGACCAAACAGCAGCGCCTGAGGAAAGGAGCCCCGCTTTGTCCAGCGCTCCACACGCTTCCGGTCCTCGGTAGAGGGAGCCCCATGGAGATCGACCAGGCGCAGCTGAACATTTGCAGAAGCGATGAGGCTCCGCAGCTGCTCCACCTGCTGCTGGCTGCGACCCTCCAGAGAGCCTTGATGGGCTACCAGTAGTTGGTAGTGGGAAGCAGGCCAGCGTTCGAGAGCGTACCGAAAGACTGGAGCCGAGCAAGCGTGCGCCGAGTAAGTGAATCCTGCCAGGCACAGGGCCAGCGAAAGAAGGAGCCGCCCCATCTGCACCGTCATAGTTTGCCCGCCTCGATGAGTGCTCGCAGTCCCAGCACATGCCGGCAATAACCGTGGCGGAGATACCCCATGCATTCGCAGGTGCTGTCGCGCTCTCCACAGATGCGCACGTGAAAGACCTCTCCCAATCCTAACTTGTGGATGGCGAAGCCTCTACCACCAATCTCGCAGAGAACCTCGCGGGCTGTGTAATAAGTTGCTGACCCCGACACCGTGACGCAGAACACGGCCACACCGTCGGCCACCGCCTCGCAGACCAGACGCACTGTGCGAACAGCCTGCCTGGGTGGTCGCTTCGGAGATGCCATGCCGCCTACGTGGAGTAAAGATCAGAACAGTCCGGCCCGCAAGAGTTTGTCTGGTTCAGGCCGGGTTGGCCGGAGTGTACGATCGGGCCTTTAGACCGAGCATCAGCGAGGTGACCCCGCAGAAGATCAGGTCGATCCCAACAAACAGACCGATGATCCACAACGAGTCGTCTGGCCATTTCCGCCAGATGGAAACCCCCAGCGCCAGCGAAATGATGCCGTTGAGCAGGACCCAGCCCCAGCCTTCAAATCGATCCATGACTGCGAGGATGATGCGGGCAATCCCCTCGACCATCAGTGCGGCCGCGATCAGCAGGGTAAGCCCAGCGGCGGCTTCGAGGGGACGTTCGACAAACAGGATGCCGACCACCAGCGAGAGGATGCCCGACAGGACCTGGAGGAAGAAGCCCCCCCACTGCCGCGCCCCAAAGGCGCTGAGAAGTTGCAGCACCGCTCCGGTGATCAGAAAGACGCCTACAAAGAGCATCGTGGCGAGGGTGGCGGTCAACGCGCAGCCAACGGCAGCCATCCCCACGCCGATCAACAGAAGCCCCAGAATTACCAGCATGAACCAGGCAGGCCGGAGGCTGGCCAGCACTGCCTCACGCAGATCTTGTGGGCTGAGGGACGAAGAGAGGATTGGACTCATGGCAACTGTTCCTGGAAGGGCACCAGAACCGGACCATCCTGTGTGATGTAGGTAGATTGCCCAGGCTCTCGGCTCCCTGCTTGCTTGTCTATGCCGCGAAAGATCGCTTTCAAGCCTGGCAGGTATCACTCCCCCAGTTGACGTTGACCCTCACCGGAACCCTGGGCTACAAGCAGGTGGCGGCCCTCGGAACGGGCCAGCGTTACCCCGGACCGGCCCTGCTGCCGGGCCGCGCTTCTCCTTCGTCATCTCATCTGGACTACCTGCGCGCTACCGGGACGCCCCGAACGACTATTCGCATCGACACTCCTGCCTGGGTATCCCATGTATTTCATGAAACGACTCAGTGTGCAGTCTCGCCTGGTCCTGCTACTTCTCCTGGTTAGCCTGAGTTCCATCCTCGCTGTAGGAATCGTGGCATACGCCAGCGCCACGGAAGCCCTGACCACGCGCACCATCACCCGGCTGGAAAACCTGCGCAAGGCTCGTTCGGATCGTCTGATTGAACGCATCGATCTGCTGCGCAATCAGGTAGTCACCCTGAGCGAAACAGGAAGCGTCGTCGAAGCGATGCGAGAATTCCGTCAGGCGTACCAGAAACTCACCAAGGTGGAGCTTCCGGTACCTCAGGTTGAAAAGCTGCGGAACTACTATGAAAAGGAGTTCCTCCCCCGGCTGAGCAGCAACATCGATGGGGAGCCGCTCCTGGAAACCTACCTGCCGCATCGCAACGCCTCGCGCTATTTGCAGTACCACTATCTGGCCACCAACCCCCACGCGCTGGGTGAGCGCGAGAAACTGGACACCGCGGCCGACGGAAGCGAGTACAGCGCGGTCCATCAGAAGTATCATCCCTACTTCCGGCGATACATGGCGCGGTTTGGGTTCCGAGACATCCTGCTCATCAACCCTGATTCGGGCGACATCCTCTACACCTGCGAGAAATCGACCGAGCTGGGTCGCTCGCTCTACACGGGGCCCTTCGCGCAGAGTAACCTTGCCAACCTGGTGCGTTCGCTGCGCAAACAGAGCGATCGCAAAACCTTCCGTATCGCTGACTTCGAGACCTACATTCCTAGCATGGGGCGGCCTGCCGCCTTCGTGGCCAGCCCCATCTTCGACGGGCCCGACCGGATTGGCATCCTGGTCATGCAGTTTCCGGTGGACAGCATAAACAAGCTCATGTCGGGCAACAGTGGCTATAGACGAGATGGTCTGGGCCAGAGTGGAGAAGTCTACATCGTCGGGTCCGACCACCTCCTTCGCACCAGCAATCGCGCCGCCAACACCGATCTCGACGGCTACTTGCAGATGCTCCGCAAGTCGGGCTACTCGCCGGCCACGCTCCGTCGCATCAAGAACGATGGTACACCCATCCTGCAGCAGATGATCAAGACGCCACCGGTGGAAAAGGCGCTCCTGGGTCAGGACGGCATCGAGGACTACCAGGATTACCTTGGGGAACAATGCCTGGCCTCGTATGGGCCTCTGGAAATTGAGGGGCTCCACTGGGTGATCGTTGCCAAGATCAGCAAGGCCGAGGCCTACGGGTCGGCCTACGAGCTGGGACGAAGGATCCTCATCACCCTCGTCGTGGTGGCGCTCATCGTCAGTGTCCTGGCTGTGATTCTGGCCCGCCTCTATGTTCGACCCATCCAGCAGATTCGCGACGGAGTCCGCGCCCTGGCCGAAGGGAAGCGCGACGTGAACGTGAAGTTGGACACGCAGGACGAATATCGAGAGCTGGCAGATTCGTTCAATGACATGTCCAAAGCCCTGCTCACCCGCTCCGATCTGCTTGATCAACAACGGCGCGAAAACGAGGAACTCCTGGTCACCATCTTGCCTGCACCCGCGATACTGCGCGTACGAGAAGGCAACCTCACCGCGGTCGATACCTACCCCGAAGTGACCATCCTGCTGGCGCATCTGGTCAATATCGAGGGATTGAACGCCAACATCCCTGAGCCAGACCATGTCCGCGTTGTCGATGACCTGGTGGATGCGTTCGACGATGTCGCCGAGCAGTTCGGCATCGAGAAGCTACGCACGCACGAACTCAGCTATCTCGCCGTCTGTGGTCTTTCGGTCGCCCGGGTGGATCATCCCAACCGCTGTCTCGACTTCGCCATCGAGATCCTGCGCGTGCTGACCCGGTTCAACAAGGAACGAGGCACGGCCATCGGTCTGAAGATCGGCATTCACACCGGCCCGGTTGTGGGTAGCCTGGTGGGACGCCGTAAGTTTGCCTTTGAGCTCTGGGGCAACACCATCACCCAGACGCAGCGCCTGGCCTCGATGGCCGAGGTGGGCACCATCCTCATCAGCCGGACGGTGCAGGACAAGCTGCGCGACCTGGTGGATTTCACCCGGGTCCCGGAAATCCAGACGCAAGAACCGCGCGGCGGAGAAAAACGATCCACCAGGGCTGCCTGAGCGAGGACCAACGCCATGATGATGCCTTTCATTCACGACGGCTATTTCTGGTGGGCCCTGGCGCTGGTGGTGGGCACGCCCATGCTCATCCTCATCCTGGGCGAGATGATCACCCGGCTGCGAGCGTGCGAGCATCCCCTGGTGGGAACGCTCACCAGTATTCGCTCCTTTCTCCTGCCGGTGCTGGCGGCCTACTTGACTGCCATTCACGTGGCCGAGGTGGACCGCGATGCGATGCCCATGCGCGTGCTCCTCACGTTGCTGTACATCAGCGTGCTGAACACAGTGCTGGCCCTGGTCAATGGCGTGGTCTTCGGCGCCAGCGTAAAGAACAGCTGGCAGGCTCGCATGCCCAAGCTGGTGCGCGACCTGGCCCGCGTCGGTCTTGTCGCCCTGGGTAGCGGGCTGGCTCTTTCATCAGTCTGGCACATCGATTTCGGCAGCGTGTTCGCCGCCCTGGGAGTGGGCTCGATCGTTCTCGGTCTTGCCCTGCAGGAACCGCTCGGCAACCTGTTCTCTGGCCTGATGCTCACCTTCGAGCGCCCCTTTGAAGTGGGCGACTGGATCATGGTGGGCGACAAGGTTGGCACGGTGACGGAGGTCAACTGGCGCGCCGTCCACATTCTCACTGGTGCGAACGAGTTGCAGATCATCCCCAACTCCTCGCTGGCCAAGAACAACTTCGGCAACTTCAGCCGGCCGACCCGGATCTATGCAGAATCGATCGAGATCGCTTATTCGATGGATGAGCCGCCCAATCGCATCAAGGCCATCGTGGGCGAGGTGGTACGGCAGACCCCCGGCGTGCTCGATTCGCCAGGTCCCTCAGTCCGCACCGCACGCTACGACAACGGCGAGTCGTCCATCATCTATTCCATCGGCTTCCATGTGGCCGACTATTCCCAGGTGGGCAGGGTGCGCGATGAGATCCTCACACGCCTCTGGTATGCCTCTGCTCGAGCCGGCCTGGCTGCGCCGTCCCCCACGCAGACCAGCATCCAGCTGACCCGGGAGGATGTCGAGTCGGAAGGCAAGGAAGCGCTTCCCGAAAAGATCCTGCGTCCCTTCCGTCAGTTTGGTCTGACCAATGTGGAGGAGATCGCCTCTCACCTGTGCCAGAAGGCGATCCGTCGCTACGCCCACGGCGAGCTGGTGATGCGCGAGGGACAGCCGTTCGAGGGCCTCTTCCTCATTCTCGATGGCGAGGCCTCTCTGACGGTGCGAGACACTGCTGGCACCCAGTTGACCGTTGCCCAGTTGACCCGGGGCGACTTCTTTGGGGAAAAATCGCTACTATCGTGTCAGACCAGCGACGTGACGGTCACAGCCTTCACCGACCTGGAGGTAGTGGTGCTCGACACGGCGCAACTACACTCTTTGCTCGAGACGACTCCGCGCCTGGCCCGGGAGATTGGTCAGGTCATGGAAACGCGCAGGCAGGCCATCCAGCGGCTGCGAGGCCATGGCGGTCTCCGCCTGGCGGCCTGACCGGCAATCAACGGGCAGCCTCGTTGCGTAACTGTGGTGGACCCCGGAAGCGATGGCGTTCCAGGGTCCACCAGCACATCAGCAACGCTCCAAGAAAGACCACTAGCGTGACGAGCGCCTTCTGGTTCGGCTCCTGCACCCCGATGACAAACAAGATGCCGCACCCGAGGACGGCCAGCAGTGCCAGCGGTCGGTAGAGAGGGCCAAGGTGCCAGGGGCCCAGCGTCGTCCAGGTACGTCCCAGCGCGAATAGACCCAGCGCCGTCGGCATGACGTAGGAAATGTAGAGCGAGAGCGAGCAGACGGCGGTAATGGTGGAGTATACAGGCGCCCATACAGTGAATGCCACCGATCCCAGGGCGACCGTCCAGATGGCAGCCACTGGTGTGCGCAGAGTCGGACTCACTGCGCGGATGGTGGCCGAGTACGGCACGCCGCCATCCCGGGCGAAGGCGAACAACATGCGTGACGCCGAGGTCACCGTGGCCAGACCGCACAACCACTGCGCGATTACGATTCCCACCAGCAATACGCTCGCCAGCCCGGGGTGCAACCGCGCTCGCAGGATGAACACGAAGGCATCGCCCCCGAGCGAAGCGGCCTCGCGCAGATCCGGTGCCGCCAGGACCATGGCCGAGAGTAGCACCCAGCCAAACAATCCGGAGACCACGACCGAGCGCACGATTCCCCGGGGTACATGATGGCTGGCGCCGATGGTTTCCTCGGCGGCGTGGGCTGACGCATCGAACCCCGTGATGGTGTAGGCCGGCATCAACAGCCCCAGAAGGAACAACCAGGTCAGCGAATTCTGCGCCGGCCAGACTGGGCTCTCTCCAGCGGGTAACCCACTGAAGTTCTCGAAACTCCACAGTCGGTCGATCTGCCAGGAGGGGGTAGCCACGACCATTGCGCCGGTGAGTACCATGGCGACCGCCAGGATCCACGCTGAAGTCGGTCAGCCGGGCCGTAGTCGATCCCCGACGATTGATCAGCGCTGGACACAGGTGATGACCAACACCGCGACGATCTGTACCACGAGTTTTCCTGCCCCCAGCGAGTCTGGATCGAACCCCGCCGGCTTGACCAGGGAAGCGATGGCAAACTCGTAAGTTCCGACGTTAATGGCGGCCAGCACGGTGACCAGGCCCACCAGATTGAACCATGCCGTGAGCCAGCCCCAGAATCGGCCTCCCAGAATGCTGGCCCAGTGATATAGGCCTCCCGCGGTCGGAAACGCCGAGGCAACCTGCCCCATAGTGAGTGCCACCACCAGCGAAAACAGGCAGCAGACAGGCCAGCCGATGCCGATGGCCGCCCCGCCCACCGAGCACAGGCCAATCTGAAACGAGGTGACTCCGCCAGCCAGGATGCAGATGATGGAGAGCGACAGGGCAAAGTTGGAGAACGCTCCCAGGCCCCGGTGCAGTTCCTGTTCATACCCCAGTTGCGCCAGGGTTCGTTCGTCTTCGCTCTTCTGCTCCATCTCATCCATGCTCAGGTCTCCGGTCGAGTGTGGGCACCACCGTGGGAAGTACCTCCTTGATCCCTACCCCGCTTTGCCTGGCCTGGCGCAGCTGGCGAGCCAGTGCCAGAATGCGCCGGGCGGCCTGATCAACCGGGACGCCGCGATCGTGGATATTGGAGATCAGATTTCTCCTTGCATCGGTGTCACCCGGTTGAGGTCGATACGCCATGTAGGCGGAAAGACTCTCGGCCGTCGCCAGTCCGGGTCGCTCGCCAATGAGAAGAATGACCACCTCGGGGTGGAGGAGTTCACCCACCTCGTTGAGCACACCGACGCGACAGAACCGCACGAAAAAGGGCATTCCGACCGATTCGCCGCTCTTCCGAAGGCCGTCGAGCAGAAGCGGTAGTAACCGGGGCACCTGTTTCCGTACCGCCGCAGCAGAGAGACCATCCCCGACCAGGAGTTGAATGGGAGCCTCCCGCGGGCAACGCTCGATAATGCAATGCCGCGCAGCGGGGTTCAACACCCGACCCAAATCGGGGCGGAGGAGATACTCGTGTTTGTCCCGGGCCGCAGTCTGCACCGGAAACAGACCGAGGCCAGGAAGATCACGTTCGAGATCGATTTCGTCCCAGATTGCGTCCCGCGCGGCCGCATGATCTCGGCGTAACTCGAGCAGCGTCGAGGTGCGATAGCCTCCGCCAGCGCGGCCCACCAGAATGCGGGCGGGTGTCTTCTCGCGAAGCGCCAGGCCAGGGATCGGCTCCTTCCCGGCCCTGGTGGGATGATGGTCCATGGTGCGGCTAACCTCGCCAGGCCAGACGGTTGGAGGTCGGGTCGAGCCAGGCGAGCAGCTGGTCGCGCTGGGCCGGATTCTGCAGGAGGTTGCCGTCGCGCCACAGGCCGACCCTCTCCAGCCAGGCAGCGAACTCAGGAGCCGGGCGCAACCTCAACAGTTGACGTAGCGCGTGCGCATCATGGAAACTCGTAGACTGATAATTGAGCATCACATCGTCAGCGCAGGGCACACCCATGACGTAGTTGACACCTGCCATGCCGAGCAGAAGGAGCAAGTTGTCCGCCGAGTTCTGATCGGCCGCGGCATGGTTGGTGTAACAGACATCCACACCCATGGGTAACCCCAGCAGTTTGCCCATGAAGTGGTCCTCCAGGCCGGCCCGGATGATCTGGCGTTCGTCGTAGAGATATTCCGGACCGATGAAGCCCACCACGCTGTTGACCAGGAACGGATCAAAGAGCCGGGCCACACCATAGGCCCGCGCCTCCAGCGTTTGCTGATCAATGCCATGATGCCCGTTGGCGGAGAGCGCACTCCCCTGCCCCGTCTCGAAGTACATCACCTGCTCGCCCACCCAGGCCACTGGCCGGCGTCGATGGCTCTCCAGAACACGACTGCGCCCTTCTTCGAGGAGGCTCAGAGTGATCCCGAAGCTGGTGTTGGCCGTCATGCTGCCTGCGATCGATTGAAAGAGCAAATCGACCGGAGCGCCGCGTTTGAGCGCCAGCAGCTGCGTGGTGAGATGCGCCAGGCAACAGACCTGGGTCGGGATGTCGAAGCGATCCACCAGGTGATCTAGCTGGCGAAGAATGGCCTCAACCGTCTCCACCGATTCGGTGGCGGGATTGACGCCGATCACCGCATCGCCGCACCCGAAGAGAAGCCCATCGATGGTGGAGAGCAAAATGCCTGTGAGATCATCGGTGGGATGATTGGGCTGGAGGCGCACGCCGAACACCCCGGGTTCTCCCAGGGTATTCCGACAGCGCGTGACCACCCGGATCTTGCTGGCCACCTGCACGAGATCGCGGTTGCTCATCAACTTGGCAACGGCGGAGGCCACCTCGGGAAGAATGGCCCGGTGCAAGAGCGCCAGGTCCTCCCCGGTAGTTTCCTCCTCGAGCAAGAACTCGCGAAACTCACCGACGGTCAGCGACCGAAGGCAGGCAAATTGCTCGTGATCGAGATCCTCGAGCAGCGCCTGAGTGACTTCATCCGCCTCCGGATCAATAAGCGGGTGTTCCACGATCTCGCTAAGCCGGATGTCGGCCAGGATCATCTTGGCAGCCACGCGCTCGCGTTCGGACCGAGCGGCCACACCAGCTAACTGATCGCCGGACTTTTCCTCGCTGGCAGCCGCGAGAAGCTCTCGGAGGCTGGCGAAGGTGAACCGCTCATCCCGGAGTATCGTGGCGTAGGCCATCCCCGGATTCTCCGGAGCGAAGGATCAGGGTTGACGAGCATCGGCCCGGGCGGGTCCCGGGGGCAGGCGTTTCTCGGCTTGCTTGGCGCGTTCGCGTGCTTTTTCCACCACCAGAGCGATGCGATCCACGTCCGGCTCGGCCGACTTCAGGATCGGGTGCGGGTAGAACCCAATCACCACGCACAGGATGAAAATCGGTGTGAGCAGACCCCACTCGCGGGGTGTCAGATCCTCGATGGCGTGCCCTTCGTGCGGAGGCTCCTTCAGTGGGCCAAACAGCACCTTTCGCAGCATGGTCATGAGATACCACGCCCCCATGACCAGGCCGAGCGCACCCAGGAACGTGAGGATCGGCAACACGCGGGGAGTTGGACCCGACTCTCCGGGGCGTGGCAGACACTCGAACTGGTAGATGCCGGCCAGGCAGAGGAACTCTCCGATGAACCCGTTGAGCAGGGGAAGCCCCACGCTGGAGAGGCAGGCGAACACCAGGCAGACGCCAAAGAGAGGCATCCGCGTGGCCATGCCGCTGTAATCCCGCATCTGACGCGTGTGATATCGCTCGTAGAGCATACCGATGAGCAGGAAGAGTGCCGCGGTCGAAAGGCCGTGATTGATCATCTGCATCAGGCTACCCTGGATGCCGACGGCGGTCAGGCTGAACATGCCCAGCATGCACAGACCGAGGTGGCTCACGGAGCTATAGGCGATCAGCCGTTTAACGTCATCCTGCGCGTAGGCACAGAATGCACCGTACACCACACCGATGGCTGCCAACCAGGTGACCAGGGGCAAACCATGGGAGTAGGTGAAGTCTGGCGCCAGCGGGATACAGAGGCGTAGGAAACCGTATGAGCCGATCTTGAGCAACACGCCAGCCAGGTCCACGGAGCCTGCCGTCGGCGCCTCGACGTGGGCCAAAGGCAACCAGGTGTGGAATGGCAGCAAAGGTACCTTGATGGCGAATCCCAGCGCCATGGCCAGGAACGTCCACATCTGCACAGCATTCCAGGTGGCCCGGACCTCAGGCTGGTCGCTCGCCAGCTGGAGGTGGACATCGCGGACCAGTTCGGGGATGGCGAAGGTGAACTTGCCGGTGTGCGTGTAGCAGGCGATCACCACGCCCAGGACGCCTAGCAGAGTGATGAGACTACCGGCCAGAGTGTAGATGAAGAACTTCCGCGCGGCGTACTGCCGCTGTGAGCCACCCCAGATACCGATCAGGAAGAAGAGCGGGATCAGCGACACCTCGAAGAAGACGTAGAACAGCACGATGTCGAAGGAGAGGAACACGCCCAGCATGCAGGTCTGTAGTGCCAGGAGCCAGGCGTAGAACTCGTTGACCCGCTCGGTGACCTGGCGGAACGACACCAGGACCGACGGAAGCATCAGAAGCGCTGTCAGAGCGATGAGCCAGAGGTTGAGCCCATCTACCCCGAGGAAGAACTGAATATGGCCGTCCTTGCCCACCGGGAGGAGATTCCAGGTGGTGGCGTGCGGCAGGTCCTCGGTGGAACCCGGCACAAACTCGGGGACAAAGGTGGCGATCCCCGAACGCGGCAGCACTTCCAGCGCCTTGCGTTCAAGGCTGAGATACCGCACCACCAGGATGGCGGCCAGGGCCATCACGATAAGGGAGCTAACGAAGCTGATCCCGCGGATGGCCGGCCCCCGGTTGGGTCCTAGGCACCAGACAACAATGGCGGAAATCAGGGGAAGAGTTAGCAGCCAGAGCAGCACATGATGATCGAACGAGAGCATCCCACACTCCGCAATCGGGTCAAATCTCCTGCCCTCATCTGTAGGAAAAACACGACCGCCGGACAAGTCCCCCTCAGGTGGCCTTGTCCGGCGGTCCAGGCAGAAACACCACCGACCTAGCTGGCCAGGCACTCGCGAATGAAGCGAATACCGTGGGCCACGTCGCGAATCCGCTCTTCCTGGTTCCCCACCTCGCGTTCGACGCACAGCGGGCCCTGGTAGCCAACCTTCTTCAGGGTTTGCAAACAGGCGCGGATGTTCACCTCACCCTGGCCCAGCGGCACCTCTTCTCCCCAGTTGCCAGGAACCTGCGGTCGTTTGGCGTCCTTGACATGCACACTACGGATGAAGGGGCCCAGCAGTTCGACTGCGCGTAACGGATCTCCCTTGTCGTAGAGAAGCATATTGGCGGGATCGAAGTTCACCTTGAGGTTATCGCACTGCAGCTCGGTCAGGGTGTGATGTAGAAGATCGGCGGTTTCCTGGCCCGTTTCAAAGGCAATGGTGATCCCGCGAGACTGGGCCATCGCACTCACGCGCCCCAGGGTATCGAGGAAGGACTTACGATCCGGCTCGCCTGGGTCGGGAATGAAGCCGGCGTGGAGCATGAGATCGGTCAACCCCAGGGCCAGGGTGCGGTCCAGGGCCCAGGCGAGACGGTCGAGCCGCTCCGGACGCGTGGCCGGATCTCCGAACCCGCCGGTTTTCTGGATGGTCTGAGGCGTCGTGTAGTCTTCTCCGGGGAAGCCCAGCATCGCGCCGGTCAAGCGCATGCCCGCGGATCGAGCGACCGTCGGGAGGTCGTCTCCCTCATCCCAGGAGGCGTGATGTGGGTCGCCACAGGCGATCTGAACGACATCCACCCCCAGGCGGGAGAGAATCGACTTCAGTTCAGCGATGCTTTTGACCTGCAGCGACCAGCTGCAGACACCGACGGCGAGCGGTTCCAACGCCATGAAAGATCTCCAGAGGTGATTCACGGAGCGGGTTCGAGAATACAGCCCAGTGGTCCAAGCTGCGCGTGGTCCGAATCTCGGACCTCATGGAACGAGCTCACCTGCTCCTGCTTCAACTCGGCCACTTCCTTGGGTCCCGTCCAGATGATGGCGCGCCCCGTGTCGTGGGCCTCCATCATCAGCTGCACCGCGCGTTCGAGCGTGCAACCCAGCACCTTGCGAAGTACTGTCACCACAAACTGCATGGAGTGGTGATCATCGTTGAGGAGGATCACGTTGTAAGGAGGAATCCGACGGGTGTGCGTCTCCTCCTGGGGCTGCAGGTTGGGCTGAGTGGCCGCCAGGGGAGTTAGGTAGGTGCCACGCATGAGGTTGGATCTCGAGGGCAAGAACCGGCGGGCGTGGCTGGTACGAATCGGCCCGCTTCCAGGTAATGTACCGCTCCGGATGGGAAGAGGCCAACGAGCGTGTGGTTCAGCAGAAGAATTCTGCAGGTGGGAAAAAGAAAGCGGGGTGGTTCTTGAAGTAACCGACAGGATCGGTCCCTGGATTGGGTCGAGAGGTCGCACCTTCCTGATGCGAGATCCCTCGGGGACGGACGGGCACTTCGCCTCGATCTGTCCCTTCGGCAGAGCAGCCCTCTGGGAAAGGAACCCTCCCCAGAGCTGTCTCTTTGCGCCCCCCCGTCGCCGAGGGTTTGCCCTTTCGAGGATGAAAGGCGTTTTAACCCAGGCTAGACTTCGAGAACCACCCCCAGACTCACCACCAAAACTGGTGAGCCCGTTTGCTTGATCCAACCATAGGTCACAATCGTTCGCGGAGCAAATTCCTGGGAAAATCAGGCAGCTTTATTCGCCGGAATCGTAACCGAGGCCGACTTGGACGCCTCCATGGCATACAGTCGATTTTCGGCCAGGGCGTAGGCGCAGGCAAACAGGAGGGCCGCCATCGGCTGCAACCCAGCGGCGAGGAACACAGTGCGACCCGAGGGGCCGGCCACGGTTACCACGCACAGGTAGAGCAGAAACAGGGCGTTGCCCAGCAAATACCTGCTCGCCGCTGGTCCTGCCTCGTGAACCTGCACCGCCCACCAGCACAGAAGCGGAGCCATCAGCACGTAGGTGTTCGATTCGGTGGCAGGTCCCAGGAGCATGATCCACACAAGCACGCAGGTATAGATCCGCAGATACTGCACCCGTGTGGGCAGTCTCCGCACAAGGCCATGCAGACAGAGAACGGCGCACGCGAGGGCTCCCACAGCCTGCAGCAAGGTGTATTGCCCCAGGGAGATGTTGACCTTCCACAGACGAATTAGCAGCAGTAGATCGCGATAGGCGTTCTCCAGCGGCAGGAACCGACGCGAGACATCGCCCTGCCGGATGACATTCCACCAGGTAACGTACATCTCGGTGACGTAATCAGGCCCCTGGGTCAGGTACGGCAGCAGCCCCAGCAAGACGACGAAGAACGGGACGCGCAATCCCAGTTGCACGGGATGGACCAGCACCAGTAGAAGAGCCAGCGCGACCGGATAGACCTTGAGCCAGATGGCCAGGGCCAGACACAGCGCAGCCAGATTCCAGGCGCGCCGGTTGACTCCGATGAGCGTCCAGAGAAACAACCCGGCGAGAAGCGCATTGGCCTGGCCGTTGTTCAGAGAGCCCAGCGCCAGCGGAGCCAGGAGCAGGAACACCCAGGCGGTTGTCTTCCGGTCCATCGAACGGGGTGCCGCCTCGCGCATCCAGACTGCCAGGCCTCCGAGCAATACAGCGGCACTCAGTAATCGCCAGCCGACAATCGCTACCCCGGTGGGTACCCAGGAAAGCGGCAGGAAGAGAGCGGCCAGCGGCGGACCGTAACGGAAATTGACGAACTCATCGACCGTGTTGTACGGCGACTGTCCCTGCGACCAGAGCTGGGCCGAACTCACCCACAACAGTGTCAGGTCGGAACGGCCAGGTTGAAACAGAGGACGGATGCAGACCGCGGCCAGTAACACCACCCAGACCAGCACCACGCCCCGGACGAACAAAGCCGGCCCTGATCCTTCTCGAGCAACCATCCATGGGCTGGGGGTGTTTTCGCCTGCGCATTCCATGCGCATCTCCCTGAACCTGGTGACCGGATTGCGAACCTGTAGAAGGACGGGTCCACCCCAGGAGCCTGTAGAGGTTCCTGGTCGTTAGCGAATATCATCGTCCAGATCCGGTATCGCGAGTGAAATAGTCCTCCAGAATGACCAGCGAGGTCAAGATCAACCAGGAAGAGTCCGTAAAATGGGCGGACCTTGCAGCAGGGATCGCCTCCTTCTGAAGTTCCGGAGCGCAGAGTGCCGAAAAAGAGTAAAGGAACGTGCGCAGAAGCGACGCCGGGAGTGGGACAAATATGCGATACCTCTCTGGAATGCTGGTCGGCATGACCCTGACGCTGGCAGTGCTGGCACAGAGTGGCCCGGTCTCACCCAGCAATCCTCCGCCAGCGGCTCCTCCCCCCCTACTGGAACAGTTTCAGACGTTCGATCCATTCACCCTGCGTGTGGCGTGGCAAAACCGACGCTGGCAGATCGTGTCAGGTCAGCAGGTGGTGAAGGACTTCGGCTCCCAGGAGCAGGATGCCCGTCAGGCGCTGCGGTTAATTCAGGAGCTTCGGCTGAATCAGCGGGCGGTGATCGGCGGGGCTGGGTCGCTCATGGAATACTGGCTGACCGACGGCCAGGCGCCCGGCCGGGTGATGCAGACCGGCCTTCGTGGTTTGTCTCTCGACCTGGGAACACTCCGCGTTGAGGATCTCCAGGGACAGTGGTGCGTTCGTGACAAACAGCGCATCCTCTTCAACTTCGCCCAGGGCCGGCAGGATGCGGAGCAGGCGCTGGCGGTGCTAAAGAAGTATCACTTCGACGAGGTCACCTTCGTGGGACAAACTCGACCAGTGATGTACGTCTTCACCACCCGAACCCGCGGTGACACCCCGACCTTGCCCACTGTCCGGGGTTCTGTCCCGGTCAGCCGTCAGCTGCAACCGAACCTCTTCTCCAGGCAGGCCAAGAATGCGGATGGCACGGCCAAATCGCAGCGTACTGCGAAGTCAGTCCCGAGCCAGGGGCTCGATGGGGTGGCCTCTCCGCTGGTGCCACCCCTGGCTTCACCTGAAGTGGACCGTCGCCACGAACGGCAGGGATTTGAATGGCGCAGCCGCCCCCAGATGGGCCAGACGCCTTCGGCCAGCCCCGAGGGAGACCGGCTGGTGTTCGACTGGCGCCAGGCCACGGTCTCCATGGACCAGGGCGAATGGAAAATGAAGGTCGGATCACAGGTCATTGCCAACTTTGGCCAGTCGGCCCACGATGCTCGCATGGCGCTGGGCGCGTTGCGTCACTATCGCTTCAACGAGCAACATCGCCTGGGCGGTCCCGACCCGTACCTGGCATACTTCGTCACGGGTACCACCTCGCCACGCGGGATGCTCCTGGGGTTGCAGGCACAGCCGTTCAATCCGGATCAACTCGAGGTCCGTCATCTCGAATCGGGGTATGCTCTGTGTCAGGGGCCCCGGGTGGTACTGCGTCTGCGTGATCGGGAGGACGATGGACGTAAACTGCTGGAGACCATCAAGCGCCATCGCTGCGATCGGCTCTGCCAGATTGGCGACTCGACGAAGGAGCCCGTCACCCTGTTGATCCGCTCGCACTGACGGAGATTAGCGCCCCGGAACCATCGGGTAGGCGGTCCGGATCGTTTCCAGTTGTTGCGAAAACTCGGCCGGAGCGACCTCGAATCCCGCCAGCTTCAGCACCTGCAACGACTGACGGCCTCGTGGGGATTGATGCGCCTGCACCAGGGCGGTGCGCAGGCGCGTTACCTCGTCCGCAGACAGACACTTCCGGTCGTAGGCGATCACACCGGGTGGAAACGGATCGGACTGAAACACCACCTGGACCAGCCTGGCCCGCGTTGGTCGTTCCTGGCGATACTTCTCGAAGGTGATGGCATCCACGATGGCAATTTGAGCCTTGCCCGAGGCCACTTCCTCTAGCGCGTCGCTCCCCTCGGCCGGACGCTGGATCTTCCGGTAGAAACTGGTGGAGGTCGTCCCCGCAGGTACGCAGCTGCGCTCGAAGAACAGCCGACAGTGCTCGCGCGCATCCCGAGGCAAGGAAACCGTGTTGCCGCGCAGGTCGTCGAGTGTCTTCACCGTGGCAGTGTGAGAGACCACCACATAGGCCCGAACGCTGCGCAGTGCGTTCACGCACAGCACCAGCGGCTCGAGAGTGGACACTTGCTGCTGGGCCCAGGCGAACTCATGACCATGAAAGATGGCAATCTGAACGCTTCCTTCCTGCAGTGACCGCGCCAGCGCCAGCGCATCGCCTCCCCGGACGATCTCTCCTCCCGCCCCAGTTTGTTCGTCCATGTAGCTTCGGAAGGGACGCATGGCCAGCGAGAGCAGGGAAGTAGGGACTCCCGGCGCGAGTGTGTTGATTACACCGATGCGCAGCGAACGCGACGACGGCCGAATCGGGTTCGCCTCGGAATGGGAACAGAGCGCTCCCGCGATCAGGAGAAATCCAGAAACAACCAGGACTCGCCAGGTGAACGTGCGCATCAGAATCGTCCTGTGGTGAATCGTGGGGGCCATCATCTATTCGGGGTGATGCTTCACCCGGCAAGGACTATCCCAGAATCGGTCCACCTCCCGCGGGAGCTTCAGCTTCCCCTGGGTGCGACAGCAGACTTCCCGCTTTGTCGGGTTGGCAACGCTCCGATGCCAGCAATCGCGACCATCGGCAAGGCGAGGGAATTTGTGTAAACTGTGTCGAGCGTGACCGACTTGCCGGCGGGCCATACCTCCAACGAGAGATGTGGGATTGCTTCATGTTGCCGACCCTGACTCCCGCAGTGAGCCGAGCTATCGAAGCAGCGGCCCAGTTTCTCGAGGGAGCCCCGGCCCGCGACCCCCTCCATCTCCTCCATGGATTACTCGACGAGGAGTTCGGGGCAGCAGCCGCCCTGGCGATGGAAGCCGGGCTAGACTACGACCGTTACCGGGCCAGTCGAAGTCTGCAGCCAGGCGCCGACGATGCTCCTCTTTCGTCCACGGCGGAATCGTTGCTGTACCGGGCCCGAGAAATCGCCTTCGATCTCACTGGCGAAGGAGTGGTGAGTAGCGAGGCGCTGCTGCTGGCCCTGGTCCGGCACGCGCCCGAGGTCGAGGCGAACCTTCGCGCCGGGGGAATGCAGCCAGCCCAGCTGGATATCATCCTCGGATCGCGTCGCCCCCCTGCCCTGCCCCTCGATGATCCCCTGCAGCTGGCAGATCTGACCGAGAGGATGGAGATCGGTCGAATCCTCGACGCGGGGTTCAACCGCGCGCGCGAGGCGCTGCGCGTGGTGGAGGATTACTGCCGGTTCGCACTCGACGATGCGTTCCTTTCCAGCCTGCTCAAGGAGATTCGGCACGATCTGACGGCTGCCTTCGAGGAGCTGGCCCCCCCGACCCTGCTCAGCGCGCGAGAGACCGAGCAGGACGTCGGCACCCAGATCAGCACCGAACGCGAATACGAACGCGCCTCGCTGTTCGACGTGGTCCGCGCCAATCTCAAACGCCTGGAAGAGGCCCTGCGCAGCCTCGAGGAGTTTGCCAAGGTTCCCTCCCCCCTGCTGGCCGAACGCATCGAGCGGTTGCGCTATCGCTCGTACACGGCGGAACGAGCCATCCTGCTGGGGGCACGTGCGCGGGAAATGCTGCGCGACGCCCGTTTGTATGTCTTGCTCTCCGGAGCGTCGTGTGTCTCCTCGCTGGAATGGACCATCGCCGAGGCGGCCGCCGGTGGCGCTGGCATTATTCAGTTACGAGAGAAATCGCTCCCCGATCGCGACCTGATTTGCCGGGCACGAGAGGTCCGTCAGTGGACCCGCAAGGCGGGGGTCCTGTTTATCATGAACGACCGGCCCGATATTGCCCGGCTGGTCGAGGCCGATGGCGTGCACCTGGGCCAGGACGACCTGAGTGTCAAGGATGTCCGGAAGGTAATTGGACCCGATGCGCTGATTGGAGTCAGCACCCACAGCCCCGACCAGTTGCGTCAGGCCATCCTCGATGGAGCCAGCTACGTTGGAGTGGGGCCGGTCTTTCCCTCGGGCACCAAGGCATTTTCGGAGTTCGCCGGTCTGGACTATGTGCGGCAGGCCATGGCGATCACGTCGCTCCCAGCTTTTGCCATCGGCGGAATCCACCCAGGCACCCTCGCCTCTGTCCTGGCTGCCGGGGCCACGCGGGTTGCCGTGAGTGGAGCCATCGCCGGGGCCGACGATCCTCGACGAGTCGCGTCCGAGTTGTTGGCGGAGATTCCATCTATCAGGAGAGGTGCATCGTGATGAAACGACTGATATTCGTGGTGGTGCTGGTGCTGGGGACCGGGCAGATTCGGGCTTCGGATGTCGAATCCGGACCCGAGGTGGGCAGCAAGGTCACAAAGTTCCCCGTGCAGGATTGCACCGGCGAGAACAAGGACAAGGCCGTCGATTATGTGGACCTGCGGAAGGACAAGGTGACCGTCTATCTCGTTCTCCCCCAGGATAAATTCTCCAGGCCGATGAACCGCTTCATGAAGACTCTGGATGACAAGGTGTCCGCCGAGTTGAAGGATGTCTACCTGGTTGGCGTATGGCTAACCGACGATGAGGAGAAGACAAAGACCTTTCTCCCACGCGTGCAAACATCGGTGAACTATGATCGCACGGCGCTAACCTACTTCAAGGGTAAGGATGGACCCAAAGGATGGAACATCAACCCCGATGCGCATCTGACAGTGATCGTCGTGGACAAAAACAAGGTGGCCGCGCGCTTCGCTTATAACTCGGTTAACGACACCGAGGTACCGCAGGTGTTCAAGGCGATCAGTCGTCTGGCGAAGAAGTAACTTCGGACGGGAAGTAACCATGCCAGCCTGGCTCCGCCGGATGCGAATCGAGTGGGAGGACTGGGTGCGCTATTCCACACCCACCCGGAACCTCCTGAGCCAGATGCAAGGGGGCAGGCTTGCGATTCGCCGCGCACCGGGCAGCTCGCAAGAGATCGTCCGTCGCATCCGGGACCTGGCCACGGTGGCCCGGATCACCCGCCGGCCTTCGGTGGTGCAGGAAGTGCTGGCCCGGGTGCATGCTCTGCTACCGAAGCTCCGATCCGAAGAGATCGACTGGACGGAGTTCGTTCCGACAGCGGCCGACGGTCGTCTGCATACAGCCACGGTGCTGAAACCCTGGATCAGCCCGCAGGAAAAAGGAGTCCTATTCCTGTCGTTCGAGCGCGAGTGGGTCAAGCTTCTCCATCGTGCATCCACCCGCGCCCTGGCTGATCGATACACCATCGTGGTCGCCCCCAGTTCGAGCCCCCACAACGTCATCAACTACGTCTTCCCGGCACTGTTTCCCGAGCCGGTGTTCAGCCTCATCAGTCACGAGGATGAAACCGAGCAGCTACCCCGGATTTCAGGCAACTTTCGCGTCGTTCCTCTCTACGCCTCCAGCTGGGTGCTCCCCTCTCTCTTTCGCCCCCGGCCCTGGAACGAACGCGACATCCCCCTGATCATGATCGCTAACTTCGCCAAATGGAAACGGCACTTCGCCCTGTTTGCCGCCCTGCGAGATATGTCTCCTCAGCTGCGAGTGACGCTGGTTGGCCAGGAGCAGGATGGGCGCACTGCCGCGATGGTGCGCGCGCAGGCCGCCGACTATGGGGTCGCCGACCGGATCAACCTGATCGAGGACCTGCCCTATCCGGAAATACCACAGATCCTCAGCCGGGCCCGGGCCAGTGTCGTTCTTTCCCGGCGCGAAGGTTCGTGTGTGGTGGTGGCCGAGTCGCTATTCGCTGGCACCCCTGCCGCCGTCCTGCACGATGCCGAGATCGGCTCCCGCGCTTTCCTCAACGAGCAAACGGGCTGTCTGTTGCAGGCGAACCGCTTATCCCGGCAGCTGGCCGGCCTGGTAGACCGGGCAGGGCACTACCGACCCAGAGAGTGGGCCGAGAAACACATCTCCTGCTTTGCCAGCACCCAGGTGCTAAACGCCGCCCTGAAGCGTGAGGCCCTGGCGCGCGGTCAGGCCTGGACGCAGGATATCGCACCGATGTACTGGTGCCCCAATCCCCGTGTAGTCCACGACGACGATTTCGCCAGGCTTCTTCCCGTCCACGCCGATCTTCAGCAACGATTTGGCCTGGGGATCGGGCCGGAAAACGAAGCTCGGCAGCGCCTGGGATCCAGCTAACCTTCCCTGCCTGGGGCGGTTTCGTCATCATGTGGTCATACTCGGGAGATGGCATCATGATCACCATGACCGAAGTCCAGTCGGTCATCCGTCGCCACTGGGGATTCGACCAGTTGCGCCCTCTGCAGGAACCGGCCATGCGCGCCTTCCTCGAAGGACGCGACTCCCTCGTGGTGCTGCCGACCGGGGCGGGAAAATCGCTCTGTTACCAGGCACCGGCGGTAGCCCTGGGTGGGACGGTGGTGGTCATCTCTCCGCTCATCGCTCTCATGAAAGACCAGGTGGATAGCCTGCTTTCCTGCGGAATTCAGGCAGCGCAGCTCGATAGCTCGCTCTCCGCGAGGGAACGAGCCGACGTGGAAGCTCGGCTCGAGCAGAGGCAACTGAACCTGTTGTTCCTGTCGCCCGAACGGCTCATTCAGACCGACCTCTATCGAACCCTGGCCCAGGCCGGGGTTCGGCGATTTGCCATCGATGAGGCGCATTGCATCAGCCACTGGGGCCATGACTTTCGCCCCGAGTATCGCATGCTCAGCCGCCTGCGCGATCACTTCCCCCAGGCCAGCGTCCATGCTTACACCGCCACCGCGACAGAACCCGTCCGCCGGGACATCATCACCCAGCTAGCGCTGCACAACCCGGAGGTGCTTGTCGGCGATTTTGATCGACCGAACCTGACGTACCGCATCACTCCTCGACACGATCGCCTGCGCCAGGTGCTAGAGGTGGTGGACCGCCATCGGAGTGAAGCGGGCATCATTTACTGCATGCGTCGGCGCGATGTGGACGAACTGACCCTGGCGCTGCGGGAGCGAAAGCTGCGCGTTGAGGCCTACCATGCCGGGCTGACCGACGAGAATCGACGCAGGACCCAGGAGAACTTCACGGCCGAGCGCTGCGACATCGTGGTCGCCACTGTCGCGTTTGGAATGGGCATCGACCGATCGAATGTGCGCTTCGTCCTGCACACCGACCTGCCCAAATCGATCGAGCATTATCAGCAGGAAACAGGCCGGGCCGGGCGAGATGGGCTGGAAGCCGAGTGCGTGCTGCTCTATTCAGGCGGCGATGTCCCCCGGCTCAAGGGGATCATCGAAAAGTCAGCGGAAACGGCGGAAGATCGCTCGTTTCTCGCCGGCGTCTATCGACACCTGGAGGACATGGACCGGTTCGCTCGCGGCGCGGTGTGTCGTCATAAGGCGCTGGTGGAGTACTTTGGTCAGACTTTCCCCGGAACCAACTGCAAAGCATGCGACCTGTGCCTGGGAGACAGCGAGGAGCTACCCGACGGTGTGGTGGTGGCTCAGAAGATCCTGTCGTGCGTGGCGCGCGTCAAACAAGGATTCGGCCTCAACCATGTCATCGATGTGCTTCGAGGCAAGGACACCGAGCGCATACGCCAGCGCGAGCACGACCGGTTATCCACCTATGGTCTGCTGGCGGAATACGGCGAGAGCGATCTTCGGGACTGGGTCTATCAGCTGATCGGCCAGGAAGTCCTGGTGCAAACGGTCGACGAGTATCCCAAACTCGTGCTGAACGAGGCATCCTGGGAGGTGATGCGCGGGCAACGCACCATCCGACTCGTTCGGCTGGTTCGGCGCAAGCGTGGCGACCGACCGCGTCGCTCCCAGGCGGCCGAGGTGTCCTGGGAGGGGGTGGACCAGCAGCTGTTCGAGGCCATGCGACAGTTACGCTATCGCCTGGCAACCCAGCAGCAGGTACCTCCCTATGTCATCTTCAGCGATGCCACGTTGCGCGAACTGGCCCGTTTGCAACCAGCCAGCCTTGTACAGATGCGGAGCATCAACGGCATTGGAGACGCAAAACTTCAGGCGTATGGCCAGCTCTTTCTCGACCTGATTCAGAAGCATGCCTCTTCGCGCGACATGCCCTGAGCCAGGATGCGTTCTGCTTCAACGAGAGGCCACCAGAGCGATGGCCATGAGCAGGGCCAGGATGCCAATGGCGATGGTGATCCCGGCCGCCAGAGCAAGGCCAAAGGGGCGCTGCTCGCGCGGCAGGTGGCGAAGAATAATCTGCGAAGGGCTGGCAGCCATCGGCGTGTCCAGCATGGAGCTATCCAGCGTTCTTCCCAGGGCCGCCAAATCGGGATCGGAGCCATCCACTGGCAAGGAGTCTCGGTCCGCATATGCTTCTTCGCTCGGGCCATCGAGATCCGCCAGATCCATCTCGGCGGGAGTGCGCGGCCTGGCCCAGGGGGTGGGTCCACTGACCGCATAGGGCTGAAGCGCATCGGCCAGTTCAGCCGGCGTGGAGAAGCGATCATCTGGCACCTTGGCCATGAGTCGCTCCACCACGCTCACCACCTCGGCAGGAACCTCGGGACGAAGCTCAGCCAGGGGGTGGGGCTTCTCGGTGGCATGGCGAATAATCTTGTCCAGCGCGGTGCCGCCCGGGAAAGGCACCTGCCCGGTCAGCAGGAAGTAGAAGGTGCAGCCGAGGCCGTAAAGATCACTACGAATATCTGTTTTGTGCAGAGAGCGAGCCTGCTCCGGCGAGAGGTAATCGGGAGTTCCCATCACCGTGTTGTCGTGGGTGAGAAGCGTGGCCCGGGTATGTCCCGGGAGTGGTTCCGCCGGCGTGGCCAGGCGGGCCAGGCCGAAATCGCTGATCTTCACCAGACCAGGGGACGATTCACCCAGCAGACCATGCCATTGCACCAGAATATTGGCCGGTTTGAGATCACGATGTACCATCCCCAGCAGATGCGCGCATTGCAGTCCGTTGGCCACCTGGCGAATATAGTCGCAGGCCAGCCCAACCGACAGGCGGCCCTGCTGACGGACCAGCTGGTCGAGGTTGGGGCCATCGACATACTCGAGAACCAGAAAATGGCGATCCTGGTGCACGCTGGCATCGTAGGCAATGACGATATTGGGATGTTGCAGAGCTGCCGCTGCCCGCACCTCGTGCAGGAATAGTTGCACGGCGCGCTCGGTGGATAGCAGACGATTCGACAGGACCTTCAGCGCGACCGTACGCCTCATCGTCCGGTGCTCGGCCTTGTAGATCCGGCCCATACCGCCCTTGCCGATCTGTTCAAGAATGCGGTACTGACCGAGAAGGAAGCCGGACGTTTGTCCGACCAGCACACGTTCTGCCTGAAAACGGGTGATATATCCGGCCCGAACCAGGGCACGCGCCAACGAGCGTCCTCGTTGAATGTCGGGATAGGTTTCCTGAATAGCGGCAAGCTGGTCGTCCCCCACCAGGCCGCTCATGCGCAGGTAGGTCAGGAAGGTCTGCCGATCGATACTTCCCGAAAAGCTCATGGGGAGCACTCGAAGAACGTGAAGTGACTCTCGCGACAGACCTTTGGCCGGGCGAAATCTTCGCATGGCTGGTCACATTCACGACGATTCAGGCCTGCAACAGTTTGCCTCCTTCTTGTTTGGCCACCTGGAGTGATGTCAGTTGGAAAGAATCTGAGCGAGTGCAGGCTGCAGGGTGGGATATCGGAAGGTATAGCCCAGCGCAAGTGGCCTGGCGGGAATCACTCGCTGCCCCGAGGTCACGATGGCAGCAGCCTCCCCCAACAGGATGCGCAGAGCGAAACCCGGAGTCCACACCAGCGAGGGACGATGCAACGCCTTGCCCAGCGAGCGAGAGAACTCGCTATTGGTGACCGGGTTGGGGGCTGTGCCGTTGAGAGGACCAGTCACACGAGGGTTATCGAGAGCGAAGAGAAACAGAGAAACCAGGTCTTCGTGATGAATCCAGGACATGTACTGCCGCCCGGAAGCCACCGGGCCACCCACGAACATGCGGAAGGGTGTGAGTAGTTTCGCCAGGGCACCCCCTTCCTTGTCCAGCACGATGCCGACGCGCACCTGGGCCGTGCGGATGCCCACCGACTCGGCAGACCTCGCTGCTTTCTCCCAGTCCACGCAGAGTTGGCCCATGAAATCCTGGGACGGTGAGGCTTCCTCAGTCAGTTCCTCGTCGCCATGTGGCCCATAATACCCGATGGCCGAGGCGCTGATGAGCACCTTCGGCGAACCATCCGCCCGCCGCGGTTCTCGCTTCAGGGCACTGGCAATGTTATTGCTGCTCTGCACCCGACTATCCACCAGTTGCTGCTTGAACGAGTCCGTCCAGCGCCTGGCAAACACATTCTCCCCGGCAAGATGAATCACTCCGTCGCAGGTAGGGATGCGATCCATCCACGGCCCTTGGCGAGCGGGATCTCCTTCGACAATCTCAAGGTGTGGCCCCAGGCTTTTCCGGGCTGAGTCCGGGCGACGAGAGAGAACCACCGGGACGTCGCCCCGGGTGAGTAGCTGCTGAACCAGGCGGGATCCTACCAACCCAGTTCCGCCGGTCACGAAAACGCGCATGGTCTGTCTTGCTCCTGAACTGGATCGAACCCTCCTGATTCATAAGCGCAGGAGTGGGAAAGTTCCAGGTGACCTCAGGTCTTGCCGCGCAGACGTGCATACCATCGTCGCGCCCAGGGTAGACTCTGGACAAACCGATTCGAGACCATACCCCCGCCAGGCACAATGATGGTGGTGATGTGCCTGCGTCCCGTATAGAGACGCTCGAGGGGAGACCCGGGGGCGGCAACGCACGAATCGATGAAATCGTGGTCTGCACGCTGCATCATGTTGCGCAGAAGATGTACCTCGAGTAGCACACCAGGCGACTGGTCGGCAAACGATTCATCGAAGGTGGTCTTGAAGGCAAACACTGTGCGACCACTGTGGAAGTTACAATCGATGGCGATGGGGCGATTCTCCAGCTGAATCGCATGCATGGAGATGCGGCCCCGACGCTGGGCTTGCTCGGCACAGGCTCGAAAAAACGCCCAGTCCGAGTCCGATTGCATCAACGCCGTCCCTGCCCGGCCTTTCCAGCCTGAACCCTCGAGTTTCCCAAAAGCATCGATGGCCGAGTAGAGTTTCCCCTCGGAGCCCACCAGATCGCCATACTCCAGCAACCCCCGGTCCTTCAAGGTTTGTTCCTGGCGCAACAGTCGTTTTCGACTTTTGCTAGACATGACCTTGCCCAGGTATTCTTCCGGGTTCGGCTCCATGCGCTGGAACCAGGGGCGAGAGAATCCTGGATCCTCATAGTAAGGAAGTTGCCGGCCATTCAGACATGAAACGAGAGCAGTTGCAAACTTACCTTGAAGATCCACCATGGGAAAGCGCAACAACCCGCGCCAGCCGAGCAACGACGGCAGGTGGTTGAATAGAGCATGCAGAGTGGCACCAGCATGGTCCTGGTGAATCAGGGGGATGCCAAGGAAACAATGCTGATGAGTCCACCCCGAAAGCACGGGCCAGGGAATACCCTTGCAGTTGCCTTGCCAGACGAGAGGAAACAACCCCACCAGTTGCGAGCCATTCCACACCAGTAAAATCTGAATACGCTGTCCATGCGTGAGATGCCGCAACGCTGGTCGTAGAAACCAGGACTCGAAAAACGGGTTGACCTCGAGAGCCTGGTCTCCCAGTTGATCCCAGGCTTCAAGGTGAGAATCGAGAACCGCAGGGTCCACCAGTTCCACCCGGAAACGACCGTGGTTCTTGTCCCCAGGTGCCTCCAGTGCCGCACGACTGGTCAAGTTACCCCTCACTCCTCACGAATAGCATAAAAGGCGGTTTCTCGTTCGATGAGCCGAGAGAACCCAGCCATTGCCTTTCCATTTCCAGTGAAGAGCATACCTCGAAAGAACTGCTCGGTGCGGGGAAACTTGATACTAAACTCAATGGTGTGCAGAGGAGAACCGATCTTGCCCTGGACGTCGTATTTCTGGCCGTCCTTGTCCGAATAGTAGCCGCCAGTGACCCGATTCTCTTCGTCCACCTTCAGCACCAGTTTCCCCGATCTCCTGCCGTCGTCGTGGAGAAAATAGGTCCCGGCAAAGTAACGCGGCTCGAACTTCTCTCCCATGATCAGTTTTCCGGTCTTTTTTGGCTCCACGGAAGGATCATGCCTGGTCACCAGGTAAAGCCGGGCCTTTCCTACGGGCGCGGTATAGACCTTCCCACCATCGACCACGAAACGCAGGTCTCCACCCAGTGATTCAGGCACCACCTGACCAAGATCAAGGCTGAACCGAAAGCCAGCATACAGCGACTGGCTTTTTCCCGCCGCTAACTGCGTTTGCTCCTCCCCTTCCTTGAACGTGACAAACCGTTCGATGGAAAGGATGGGAATAGCATTCTCCGTATCGACCTTCTGCTTCCCTGCCTGCACCAGCAACTTGGCCAGTCGGCCGCCATTGGTGCGCACAATGAGAAAAGCCGACGTCTGCCCGGCCAGTACCCTGTCATGGTCCACGATCAATTCGGGAGTTAACTGCTTGATCTCGCGGACGTTCTTCCCATCCACCATCTTCGTCAGATGGGGATTGAGGTAATAATCGAACGAATCTCCATGGGCCAAGCTGGCCAGGACAAGCAAGGCTGCGATGGAACGAAGCATGAACCGGGCCTCTGGGTGGTTGTGGTTTTACTTTTTCCTGGTGTAACTCAGGCTGAGCAGGGCGAATGCCGTGGCCAGGTTCGCATCCCCTTCACCAAACGTGCGATCTTCACGATTGAGAAAGCTACCATCTTCGCGTTGACGCTTCTTCAATGCCTGGAGCAGTTCCTTGCGCCAATCATGCTCGACTCCGTTGGCGTCCTTGAAACGCTCCTCGCCCAGTGCTTCCATGGTCTTGGCGAAGGTGTGGTAGTAATAGAACAGGCCGGACTGCTTCATACCCGGATTCTCTTCCAGCGTGTAATGCTTGCGAATCCAGCGAAGTGCTCCCTGTACGCGCGGATCGTCTTTCTTGACACCCGAATAGAGGTAACTCTTCAGTCCTGCGTAGGTCATGGCGCCCAGCGAACGAAGCCCTCCCTCCGGGGTGGCATGGGGGCTGTCATCCGTGTCCAGCGGCGTGTATGTAAAGCCTCCCTTGTCCTCCTCGCGCGCCTTGGCTGCAAAGGGCAAGTCGTTTCCCTTTTCCTTGTCCGGGAAGTTCTGGCACCGCTGAACAAACTTGATGGCCCGCTGAATGGCAGGGTCATCCTTGCTTACGCCGGCTCCCAGGAGCGAATCAATGAAGAATTGCGTGTTAGACAGATCGGGACGCGACTTGCCATCATAGCCCACCCCGCCCAGAGCCATCTCCTTGTTGGCGGGGTCGTCCTGCTGGAGTTTGCGAAGAAACGCGCTGGCATTCTTGAGAATCGTATCAAACTTGCCGTCCTT
Organism: Gemmataceae bacterium; assembly: GCA_046350255.1. GTDB lineage: Bacteria > Planctomycetota > Planctomycetia > Gemmatales > Gemmataceae > CALDUY01. Next base: position 176,274 of record JAXMAV010000005.1, on the reverse strand, counting down.
GTTGCCCTCGGTCAGGGCCATCATGGCGACACAGGTGGTGTAGTTCGCCAGCCGCTTTTCGTAGATGCCTCCATCCTTTTGTACCTTCGATTGCAGGTACTCCAGCGCCTTTTGCACCACCGGATGATCGGTCTTGTAGCCATTACGCAGCATACCGGCCACCACCAGGGCCGTTACACCGGGGCCGAACTTTGGCGAGAATCCCCCATCCTTCCCCTGGCGGGAACGAAGGAATGCCACGGCCTTTTCCGCTATGGCCTGGGCGTCGGCATCCTCGGCCGCCTGAACCGAATGGACGGAGGTCAGGCAGAGCAACCCTACCATTCCCAGTAACACCAGCATACGGATCGGATATCGCATGGATCTTCACCTCTCCTCAGACTCGCATGGAATCATGTCTCGGAGCGCCCGGCGTTTCTTGCACTGTACACACTACCTTTCAAACGCCCGGCTGACAATCGGCTGAAGCGTCAGGAGGCCTCGCCCCTGGCCCCTGCTGGCCCCCCGTCCTATGATCACTGCCGTGCCCTCCTCAAGTCCCTTTCGAGTGGACCCACCATGAAAATCACCCGCGTCGAACCGATTCACCTTCGTCTTCCTGATGTCAACGAGCGCTGTGACGGCAGTCAGGAAACGCTGGTGGTGAAGGTCCACACCGATGCCGGCATCACCGGCGTGGGCGAAGTTGATTCCTCCTCCCACGTGGCTCGCGCCATCATCGAGGCACCGGTATCGCACAAGATCTGTCGGGGTCTGGCCGAGTGCGTGGTGGGAGAAGATCCGTTTGAGATCGAACGGCTGATTCATCGCATGATGGAAGGCTCCATCTTTTTTGGCCGGCAGGGCGCTTCCGTCCAGGCAATCAGCGGGATCGAAATCGCTCTGTGGGATCTGATGGGCAAGGCCATCAAGCAACCGGTCTACAAACTGCTGGGCGGCGGCTTCCGCAAAAAGTTCCGCGCCTATGCTTCCATCCTCTTCGGTGACACGCCCGACGAGACGCGGAAGATCGGCCAGGGGTTGGTGAAGCAGGGCTATCGCGCAGTCAAGTTTGGCTGGGGCCCCATGGGACAGAGCGAAGCCTCAGATATAGCCCATGTCCGGGCGGCGCGAGAAGGGCTGGGCAATGACGTGGAGTTGATGGTTGATGCCGGCCTGTGCTGGGACACGGCGACGGCAATCCGCCGGGCCCAGCAGTTCGAGTCGTTCAATCTGGCCTGGCTGGAAGAACCCCTGCACCCAGACAACATTGAGGGCTACGGCAAGCTGAGCAGTCGGGCTCCCATGCGGATTGCTGCGGGTGAAGAGATCTGCGACGTGAAAGAGTTTCAGACGATGATGGAGCGCGGCGGCATCGACGTGGTCCAGGTTGATGTCACCCGGGTCGGCGGACTCTCGCGCTCACGCCGCATTGGCTGGGACTCGGTGGAGCGCCACCGCCTGTGCGTCAATCACAGCTACAAGACGGGCATTAACATCGCCGCCAGTCTGCACTTTATCGCCGCCCTGCCCAACACGCACTACTTCGAGTACTGCGTTGAGCAGGGGGCGTTGCGGCAGACACTGACCAGGCAGCGGTTCCCCGTGGTTGATGGCGACATTGTGGTGCCTGAGGAACCGGGGCTGGGCATCGACCTCGATGAGGAAGTCGTGGCGAAGTATCGCGTGGCCTGAGACTGCGAGCGATCAGAACTTGATCTCAGCCCCGATGTTGACCCCGTGGGCCCAGAGGCTGGAGCGCTGCATCAGGAACGCAGGCCGGTCGGGGCCCACGTACCGTCCATAATCCTGGTCCGAGGGCACATTGTTGGGGTTGATCACCCGATCGATCTGATTGCCGGGCCGAGCGACCTCACTGACGTAGAGGAAGCCATAGCCCAGCGACAGGCGCACACTGGGGAAGACCTCGTAGCTGACCCGAGCATTGACTTCGGGGACCACCACAAAGCGCGTGGCAGACCCACCAGGCGAGTTTGTCTGCTGGGCGTACACGCCTCCTGAGGCTGCCCCGTTGTCCATCCCAGGGAAGGGCGCGGTGTACGTTGATCCGCCGAGAATATCGACCTTCTGCTGAGCCACCCCCAGCCCCACCTTGGCGAACAGATCACACCCCAGCCGATCGACGTTACAGCTAAGCCGAGCGCCAATCTGGGGAGCGTAGATGTCGTTGCCAGCGCCAAAGTAGTCCACAATCGACTGGGAGGCGCCACTAGGAAGAGGCTGTCCGAGGAACGATAACATCCCCGGGGCCAGGCTGATCATGTTGGTCTTCATCGTCAGGTTTTCGGTGAACCGAAGCTGACGATAACCGACCAGGGCATCCACCTGCCAGCCATCTTCCCGGACGAGGTTACGCACCACGTTCGCTTCCCAGCCATACAGGCGAGTTTCCTGCTCGGCGTAGAACCGCCCGTAGACCAGCCCCGGGGCAGCGATGATATAGCTTTGCTCTCCCAGCCCGGGAATACTCACAGGCTGTCCCAGCGAAGGGACCCCGTTGGCATCGGATTGAGCGTCAAAGCGCGCGGTGTTCGCAGCCAGGAAGAAGCCGCTCCCTTCGAGGCCCCACTGGTGTTCGTGATCGATCCACATGCCCAGGCCAAATCGACCGCCGGAGAACAGGCCCATGTCAACTGCCTGGCCACCGAAGAGAACCCTGCCATCTGCCGTTCCGGGCACTCCCAGCCCCTGGGTGACCAGTGCCTGAGGCAATGGTTGCCCGCTCAGGAACCAGAGCAAATACTCACCCTGGGTCCAGACAGAGCTTTCTGGCGAGGGACACGCAACGGCCGCTGGGTTCTCGGAACGAGCCAGCCCTGCACAGAGAAAGACCATCCCCGTCACAATCAACCATGATTGTTTCATCGTTCCTGATTCCTTTCAGGTCCGTTACGAGTCGTTTCCTCGCTTGTATCGACGCGGTCGGCGCGGACGGAGAGTCCGTCAGTCTGCAATGGCCCCGCTGGGGAGGTCCTGGTGACGGACTTACCGGGGTGCGCGAACTTAACGAAAACGACGAGGGGTCAGAACCGGAACCAGGCGTACAACCATTGCAACCCTCACTGCTGGCACGATCGATACCATTCCACTGTCCGGGCAAGTCCCACCGAGAAGGGGACCGCCGGACGATATCCCAGCTTCTGAATGGCCCGCGTGATGTCGGCGCGCGAGTGCCGAATATCGCCGGCCCGGGTCTCGGCATGGCGCGGAGCGATCGACGTGCCCAGCAGGTGATTCAGCTGGTTGATCAACTCGAGCAGACTGGTCCCCTTCCCCGTCCCGATGTTGAACACCTCACCAGAGATGCCGGCCTGCTCGCCAGCGAGACGACAAGCCTGCACCACATCGGTCACGTAGGTGAAGTCGCGCGTCTGATTCCCATCGCCAAAGATGGCCGGAACCCGCCCCTGGGTCAGTGCGGCGGTGAACAGGGCGATCACTCCGGAGTAGGGGCTATCGGCACGCTGACGAGGGCCGAATATGTTGAAGAACCGCAGCCGGACGGTCTCCAGGCCGTAGGTGGCGGCGAATGCCTGACAGTACACCTCGCCACTCAGCTTGGCCGCGGCATAGGGGGAAAGCGGGTGGACCGGCGTTTCCTCGCTCTGGCATTCACCCGCCGGAATGCCATAGGCGCTGGCACTGCCGGCGTACACCACGCGACGGACTCCGGCTTTGCGGGCTGCATCGAGGACGTGAAGTGTACCTGTGGCGCAAACCTGATGGCTATCCTCGGGAGCTTCCACACTGCGCTGGACCGACGCCAGGGCCGCCAGGTGATAGACCACCTCGACGCCGACCATCGCCCGGGCTACCGAGGCTGCATCGCTGACATCTCCCTGGACGAACTCGGCAGCCATCCCCTGTAAATTCGCTTTCACGCCCGTGGAGAGATTATCGAACACGCGCACCCGGGTTCCACTCGCCAGCAAACCCTCGACGAGGTGCGAACCGATGAAACCCGCGCCACCGGTGACCAGGGCCAGTCCTCGAGAGTTCATGCGAATAGCGCCTCGACGTAGGTTTCCGCATCAAACGGTTCCAGGTCTTCCAGCTTCTCTCCCACGCCGATGAATTTCACCGGAAGATCGAGCTTCTGCTTGATGGCGAAGATGGCGCCACCCTTGGCGGTCCCATCGAGCTTGGTGAGGATGATCCCGGTGCAGCGCACCGTGCGCTTGAAATGCTCGGCCTGGGCGATGGCGTTTTGACCATTGGTGCCGTCGAGCACCAGAAGCACTTCGTGCGGGGCTCCCTCGATCTGCTTACTCACCACGCGATGTATCTTTTCCAGCTCGCGCATCAGGTGGGACTGCGTGTGCAGACGGCCTGCTGTATCCACGATGACCACGTCAAACTCGCGAGCACGTGCCTTCTCGCAGGCATCGTGAGCCACACTGGCGGGATCAGAACCTTGCTGGTTCTTCACGATCTCGCAGCCGATCCGCTGACTCCACACCGTCAGTTGCTCGACGGCCGCCGCGCGAAATGTGTCGCCCGCGGCCACGAGCACCTTTTTTCCGTCCTGCTTGAGTCGATAGGCCAGCTTGGCGATCGAGGTGGTCTTCCCCGAGCCGTTCACACCCGCTACCAGGATGATGGTCGGTCCCGAGGTAGCGTAGCGCACGCCCTCGCCTGCCGAGAGCAATTCGCGAAGCAGATCCTTGACGTAGACCTCGACATCCCCGGTGATTTCCTTGTCGAGGAATGCATGACGCACTCGATCGACAATGTGGCTGGTGGCGGCGGTTCCCACGTCGGCCAGGTAGAGACGTTTCTCCAGCTCAGTGAGAAAATCGCGATCCACCTTCCCGCGAAGGCGGAACAGAGAGGCGATCCCGGCAAACAGGTCGCGGGTGCGGCTCAGGCCTTGTTTGAACTTATCGTAGAGGGCACGAAACATGCTCCACCTCGAACCTGCCGAAGACGGTCCAACTCTTCACTGGAAATCGTACAGGCGCCCACTGTGCGTTTTCCGGGGCCATGGCAGTCGCTACCCCCTGTGACGGCCAGGCCGCGGTCGCGGGCCATCTGTCGCAGGGCCTGGCGCATCGACCGGGGAAAATCGGGATACTCGACTTCCAGTGCCCCCAGCCCCTCCACCGCCAGCGCAGACAGCCTGGCAGCGGTTTCCCCATCATAGGCGGGGTGTGCCCAGGCAGCAACGCCCCCTGCCTGACGCACGAGCGCCATGGCCTCCTCGGCCGGCAGGCGCACCTTGGGCAGGGCAAACCGGCTGCCATCCCGGAGCCAGCGGTTGAACGCCTCGCGGACCGACCCGACTTTACCCTGTGCAACTAGCAATTCGGCCAGGTGGCGGCGTCCCAGCGATGGGCTGCCCAGCTGCACGCTGGCGAGATCGAGCTGGACCCCAGCCTGCCGGAATTGCTCGACCATCCCGGCAAAGCGCTCGGCGCGCGCCTGGCGAAGCCGGGCCAGCGCCTGCTGGAGCGGCTGGTGGTGCAGATCGACAAAAAAACCGAGCAAATGGATCTCTTTGCTCTGAAACTCGGCGGTGATCTCCACCGCTGGCACCACCTCGAGCGCTTTCCCCGCCGCCTGCTGGGCCAGCTCGACGGCGGCCAACGTATCGTGATCGGTGATGGCGATGGCCGCCAAACCACTGCGCCGGGCCAGGTCGACCACCTGCGCCGGCGTATACAGGCCATCGCTCGAAGTCGTGTGCAGATGCAGGTCGGCCCGACCGGCCAGGGGGCCTCGAGCAAGTTGCTGGCACAGTTGGGTGAATGGCTGGCGCGCGGGCATCGTCCGGTCAGGGAGTGGGTTCCAGCGCCGTGGTGGCCGGGGTGCGGTCGCGGTGGAGTCGGTCGAGGATGCCATTGACGAAGGCGGTCGAATCGGCAGAGCCAAACAACCGGGCCATTTCGATGGCTTCGTTCATGACCACGCTGGCAGGTGTCTGGGGATCCTCGAGTTCAAACGCCCCCAGGCGCAGGATATTTCGATCGATCGCTGCCATCCGTGTCAACCGCCAGTTCTCGGCCGACCGGGTTAGCCGTTCATCGATGCTGGCGAGATTCGACCGGGTTCCCTCGTACAGGCCCAGGGCAAAGGAACGCAGTTCCTCGTCGGGCAGCTGGGCCAGGACGAACCGAACCACATCCTCACGCTGGATAGTGGGATTGAGATCGTGCTGAAAAAGTAGCTGCAGGGCCACTTCTCGGGCCTGGGATCGTTTACGCATCATGTCTTCAAGGTAGAGATTCTCTCTCTCCCCCACAACGGGAGTCTGTAGAACAGGTTGAGATCGATCCGCACTCTCTGAAGGAAGGCCATGTTCTCGATTGCCCTGCGCGAACGCTTGCTCCCCCGGTTTCAGAATGCCCTGGCCTTCGTGGAGGTCCAGGCGCAACGCATCCTTGACGATCACCCCGGTTACAGCCCGATGTACACCGTGGATGGCAAATGGGGACGCGAAGGCGAGCGATGGACCCACTGGTGCGAGGGTTTTTTCCCTGGCATCCTCTGGCTACTGTTCAAGCAGACCGGCGACGCTCGCTGGTGCGCCCCAGCCGAGCAGATGACACGATCCCTGGCACCGCGGCGTTTCGATCGAGCCGTACACGACCTGGGGTTTCTGTTTCTTTCCACATCGATGCGCTGGTATCACCTCGACGGAAACCCTGACCAGCGCGAGATCCTCATCGATGCGGGTCGCACCCTGGCCTTGCGAGAGCAGCGGGGTGGGTATCTGGCATCGTTCATCGGTCCAGAATCGCTGTTCATCGACATCATGATGAACGTGGGTGTCATCTTCTGGGCCGCCAATGCTAGCGGAGATACCGCATTGCGCGACGTGGCCCTGCGCCATTGCCGCACCACCGCGAATCACCTGGTGCGCAGCGACGGTGGCACCGCTCATGAAGGAATCTTCGACCTGGCCACGGGCAAGTTCGTCCGCGAATCCACTCACCAGGGCTGGCGAGCTGACAGTACCTGGTCCCGGGGGCTGGCCTGGTCACTTTACGGCTTCACGGCCGCCTTTCGTCTCTCCGGAGAACGAGAGTTTCTGGAGGTGGCGCGGCGCAACGCCGAGTTCTACCTGCGCCGCACACCGGCGGGCCTGGTCCCCTACTGGGATTACAACCTACCAGCAGATCAGGCCGCGCTGTGGGACTCCTCCGCCGGAGCAATAGCCGCCAGCGGCCTGTGGGACCTGGGCGAGGCCGTGCAAAACCCCGAGGAAAAGGATCGTTACCACACCGCCGCTCTGACTATCCTCGACACCCTGTGTGGCGAGCCATTCCTGGCCCAGGGTCATCTCGGATGGGAAGGCATACTCCGTCATGGCATCTACCATTATCACAAGAACCTGGGCGTGGATGAATCGGTGGCCTGGGGAGAGCACTTTTTCTGTGAGGCTCTGGTAAAGGCACTGGCAGGAAGATCCGACGCCGCATGGTGAACCCCCATGAAGATCGCCGTTCTCTCAGATACACATAATCAACTCGCCCGTACTCGCAAAGCCCTTGAACTGGCACGTGAGGCGGGGGCCGACCTCGTGTTGCACTGTGGCGATATCGAAGATCCCCCCATCGTGCAGGCGTTCGCCCAGTGGACCGCCCACTTTGTCCTGGGAAACTGTGACTGGGATTGCCTGGCACTGGAGGAAGCCATCGAGGCAGTGGGCGGCACCCTGCATCGTTCCTACGGGCACCTCGAACTCGACGGAAAGAAGATCGCCTTTCTGCATGGCCACCACCAGGCCCTGATGACCGATCTGCTGGAGGCCAGCGTGTACGATTACCTGTTCCATGGCCACACCCACGTGGCCTGCGACAGGATGGCCGGCACCACGCGCGTCATCAATCCGGGTGCGCTACACCGCGTGCAGGTGAAGACCTTGCTGATCCTGGAACCATCGACGGGGTGGACGCAAACGCTTGCGGTGGAGTGAGTCCGGATGAAGGAGCAACCCGCAGCGAACGCCTGGATGCGTCGCGGCTTCATCATGAACGTGGGGGTATTCCTCGCTCAGGTCTTCATCTTTCTGAACCTCGCCCGCGCCGGGGAGTTCTGGCGCGCTGATTTCCCCATGTTCTACACCGGCTGGTCGATGGTCCTTCAGGGCGATGGCGCCCAGTTGTACGATCTCGCACTGCAGGCTCGCTATCAGGCGGAAATCGTCCCGGAACGAGATCCACCTGGCCTGCTGCCGTTCAACTATCCCCCACACACCGCCGTGCCTCTTTGCCTGCTGGCAAGCCTGTCTCGCGATGCAGCCTTCTGGACCTGGTTGGCAGTGCAGGCGCTCCTGGTGGGGGTACTCCTGCACCAGTGTCTGGCACTAACCAGTAGCTGGTCGCTGGAAGCTCGTTCGTTGCTGGTGGCCACTGTCCTGGCGTTTCCCGCGCTACAGGGCACCTTTCAGCTAGGGCAGATGTCCCTGGTCATCCTGGTGGCTCTGACCGGATTCACCTGCGCGCTGACCACGGGTCACTCCCTGAGTGCTGCCAGCTGGTTGGTTCTGGCCACGCTGAAACCCCAGCTCGCCGTGGTTCCCATCGTCGTGGTCCTGGCGGGTCGGCAATGGCGCGTGCTGGCCTGGTCCTGCCTCCTGGGGTTCCTGTGGGCTGCCCTGGCCTCGTTAGTGCTGGGACCCCGGATCTGGCTCGACTGGTTGCAGGTGATCCGCGAGAGTGCCACGCAGGCAGGAGTGTTGGGTATCTTTCCGGATCGCATGTACAACCTGAAATGCATCCTGTATGGCCTGCTGGGACCGGACCGGCTGTCGCAGGTCAACCAGGGGAGCCTGGTGCTGCTCCTGCTTGTCCTGGGAGGGATTGCCTTCCTCTGGCGCGGCCCATGGCCCCAGGTGCCAGCGCTCTTCCTGCGCCTGGGGCTATCTTTTCAGCTGGGGTTCCTCGCCAACCCACACCTGAACCCGGCCGACGCTCTGGTGTATGTCCTGCCAGCGCTGCTTTACTGCCTGGGCAGCCCGGCATCAGGGATCAAAACCGGGGTCATTGCCGGGCTGGTGCTGTGTCCCCTGCTCTATCACATCGACTGCATCTACGTGACCGACTGGCAGTATCACCTCCGCCCCTTCACCCTGGCCATGATTGCCCTGGCAGGGATCATGGCCTGGGAGGAGGTACGGCAGCGGAATCAGGCGTGCTCGGCCGGCGCTGGGAACTGCTGACACAGGCTAGAAACCTGCGCGTGCACTCGTTGCTGCACTGCGGTATCCTCGGGTGCCGCCAGCACCTCGCCGATCCACGCGGCAATCTGGCGCATCTCGGTCTCTTTCATGCCGCGCGTGGTCAGGGCCGGGGTACCAATGCGCACGCCCGAGGGATCCAGCGGCGGACGGGTGTCAAACGGAATGCTGTTGCGGTTGACCGTGATGCCAGCCGCATCGAGCGCTTTCTCCGCCTGCTTGCCGCTCAATCCGCGCGAGGTGACATCGACCAGGATCAGGTGGTTGTCGGTCCCGCCGGAAACCAGCCGGAACTGGCGCTGCTGAATCTCGTGAGCCAGGGTGCGAGCGTTGGCCACCACCTGCGCGGCGTAGGCTTTGAAGGCCGGCTGGGCCGCCTCCTGGAAGCCGATCGCCTTGGCCGCAATGACGTGCATGAGCGGTCCGCCCTGCATCCCCGGGAAGACGGCCTGATTCACCTTGGGCGCCCATTCTTTCTTGCAGAGGATAAAGCCGCTGCGCGGCCCGCGCAGCGTCTTGTGCGTGGTGGACGTAACGAAGTCAGCCCACTCCACCGGGGAAGGATGCTGGTCGCCTGCCACCAGCCCCGCGATGTGCGCCATATCGACCATGAAGAGGATGCGATTCTCGCGGGCAATCTGGCCCAGCGTGGCGAAGTCGATCACCCTGGAATAGGCGCTGGCGCCAGCCACCAGGAGCTTCGGCTTGTGCTCGCGAGCCAGCCGGGCGATCTCGTCGTAGTCCAGGCGTTCAGTATCGCGGCGGACACCGTAGGGCACCACCTTGTAGAGCTTGCCCGAGAAGTTCAGGTGCATGCCATGAGTGAGATGTCCGCCATGGGCCAGGTTCATGGCCAGGATGGTATCGCCCGGTTCCAGGCAGGAGAAATAGACAGCCATGTTGGCCTGGGCACCGGAGTGAGGCTGGACGTTGGCATGTTCGGCGCCAAACAGCCGGACGGCTCGATCGATGGCCAGTTTCTCGGCCATATCGACGAATTCGCAACCGCCATAGTAACGCCGACCCGGGTAGCCCTCGGCATATTTGTTGGTTAGCACCGAGCCCTGGGCCGCCAGAATGGCCGTGCTGGTGTAGTTCTCCGAGGCTATCATCTCCAGGCCGGTTTGTTGGCGGCGCTTCTCCGCAAGAATCGCCTGCCAGATCTCCGGATCAGCCTTCTCGATCGGATTCATCCCATCCTCGTTCGTGATGATGTCAACTGGCGGGGTGGACACCCACCTGGGAGAGTAAGTGGCGCAGATCGTCGCCGCGCCGGTACAGAATTCCCTGCCATCCCTGGCTTCGGGCCGCCTCGATGTTGGCCGGCAGGTCGTCGATGAACACGCACTCTTCCGGCTTCACGCCCAGCCGGGCTACCACATAATCGTAGATGTCCGGGTGCGGTTTGCGGAGGCCAACTTCATGAGAGACGAACAGATGATCGAACTGCTCCAGCACCGGGGCGAACTGTCGGCGAAACAGCCGATAATGGAGGTCGTTGGTGTTACTGAGCAGTGCCAGCAGGTAGCGCCCGCGCAACCCGGACACCAGGGGGGTGACCGCCTCGTTGGGCGTGAACATGTCCGCGAAGGCGTGGGCGAGTTCTTCATCGGTCCCGGTCAGGTCGAACTGTCGGCGTAACCCGGCAAGCACCTCTTCCGGGCTGATCCCGCCGACCTCGAACAACGGCTCGAGATCCGAATAAAAGAGATGCTGAATGATGTCGTCCGCGGACACGGGATTGGAGGCGAAGGCAGCCAGCTGCTCGGCAGCACGGCGGTGACTGAAAAAGCCAAGGACGTTCCCAAAATCGAACACCACGGCCCGGATCGACATGATGCCACCTCCCTGAAACCGATTTTCCAGAACTGTTGATGTATGACTGCGGCCGCTATCCGTCCGTATGCAGGCAGGGCACCTTGGTGTGTACAGGTGTACCAATCGATTCTGGTAATCACGCGGCCTGAGGCCAGAGTGTGTCCCACTCGTCCGTCTGGACGGCGCACACCAGGGCCGCCATCGGCGTCACGTGGCCTTCGTCCCAGCCCCGGCCGCAGCACTCCAACCACCGACCGGTCCGATGGGCCAGCCCTTCTACCGCACCTGCTTCTGGAACAGGCCAAGCTTCGGCTCCCCCCAGCCGTCGAGGCCGCCCTGACGCGGCGGCCTCGGTGTGGCGGCGCAGCGTCTCGCTGTCGAGCCGCACCCCGGCCAACTCGTCGAGCCGGTTGGCTGCCACGTCGAACGACCAGCTGGTGGCGGCTAGACAGGCCAGCCGTTTGGCGTACGGGCTCAGGCGGACAGGTCCGGCGGCGGTGACGACCTCCCATCTCGACGCCCCCTTGGTGTGCGACGGGCGCCGCAGGGGCAACAGCGGGCGGTGGTGCCTATTGTTGGGCGGCGTCGGCCTGGCCCTGGAGCGCCGACTCCAGGGCGCGGCGGGTGAACTCGCGGCCGGCGCGCAGGGCGACGAGTTCGGCCTCAGCCAGCAGGCGTCCATCGGGGGTGGCGTCGGCTGCTGCTCTACCCGACCGAACGCCCGATTGCCAGAATCATGAGGAAGACCCCCTGGGATCGCCTCGACGAATCACTCTCGGCAGATTACTCGGGCATTTGCAGGCAGATAAGCATGTGGTCGTCGCGGAAGTAGACTTTGCCATCCGACAGGGCAGGATGCGCCCAGATGCCCTCTCCCTTGGCCACCCGGGTGCGCGCCAGCTCCTTGAACCCAGTGGGATCAGGCTGAAACAGAATGAGATCTCCCAGGTCGGTGAGCAAAAGTAGCTTGTCGTCCGCGGTGCGCAACATGGCCGCGTGGTACTTCCCAATTTTTGGGACGGTCCAGTGGATCTTCCCTGTCGTCACGTCCACGCAGTGCAGCGAGGAAACCGGGGTGAACGACATCTGCCCAGTGACAACGTACACTTCCTTCTTGCCTACTGGGATGGGGGTTGAGAAGTAGCAGGTCAGCTGCTTGTTTTGCCAGACCGGCTTCGCTGCCGCCTTCAAACCCGACTGATCGAGCTTGAGCCCCACCATGCCGTAGCTGATGGAGCTGGCCAGCAGCAGGCCGCCTGCCATGACCGGTGTGGTGGAACTCTCGTTTAACTTGTCTCGCAGGGGGAACTCCCAGAGCACCTTGCCATCGCTGGGCGCCAGGGCCCGTAGACCCTGCTGGGTGAGAAACACCACCTGGTACTCCGCGCTTTTCCCGACGGCAATCCCGGAGGAGTAGCTGGGGGCATCGTCGAGACTCTTCCAGGCGACGGCACCGGTGTCGGTGTCGAATGCAACCACCGAGGCACCTTTCGCACCCACGTTCAGGATGACGCGATTCCCTTCGACCAGCGGCGAACAGGCGGTGCCAAAGACCAGCGAGGCGGGTTTGAACTCCTTGCGGGTATCCACCTGCCAGAGGATGCTGCCCTTCTCGGCGTCGAAACAGGTGAGGACGCCAGTGATGCCGTGAGTGAACACCTTGCCGTTGACCACCGTGGGTGTGGCCTGTGGACCAGTACCAAACGGGCTGAAGAAAAAGTCGCGCGGATAACTCGTCGCCCAGTGCTTCTTCCCCGTGCGGGCATCCAGGCAGATTAGTTCCTCGGCGTTGCGATCCTTCACCCGGGCATGGAGATATACCTTGCCCCCCGCGATCACTGGCGAGCTGTGCCCTGGACCCACGGGCACGCGCCAGGCGGCCTTGAGTTCACCCTTCCACGGTTTGACCTTCTCTGTAGAGACCCCATCGCGACGCGGCCCTAGCCAACCCGGCCAGTCCGCGGCCAGCAGTGGCGAGGCCATCACCAGGAGCAGGCCCAGGGATCGAACAGGACGCATGAAAACCTCCAGGGTTTTGGGTCAGAGTGGAGTCGATGAGGATTCACGCAGGAACACGTGCAGCGGAGCGTAGCGCCAACCCAGATCGTGCTGCTCGGCATAGAGTTTGATGCGACGGAGGTAGGTCTCCGTCAGTTCGCTGGCCTTCTCCTGATAATGTGGATCGCAATAGTAGATGCGGCAGCCCAGTGGGCGCGGCTCGCGCACGGTACAGAGGTTGCCCTTCTGAAAGGGGCAGAAATCGGCAGTCACCGTCTTCGGGTCGTAAGCCGGAGCACTCGCCAGCAGCACTTCGGCCTCAAGGTGGCTCAAAAACAGCGTGTGCCCATACTCCTTGAAGCGGCAACAACGCCCGCTGGCCACGCAGACTGGCCCTGCGGCGGCCACCTCGGTGTCCACGGCCGCGTACAGTTGCAGGATGGCTTGACGATCTTCTTCGCGCATGGGGCGCATCTCCGTCGGGTGATGTCATTCTAGAAACCCATGCGCGGATGCAACCTTTTCCCGGCTTCGCGGGTAAAGAGAGGGGCTGGTGCTTCGTTTGACCTTTCTTCCGTTCTCCACTACCCTGAAGAGGTCAAACCGCCCCACCGGGGAGGGCGCGCCGCCACTCTTCTGTGGCTGCATGTTTCGAGGCAGAGAAGTCGCTTCATGGCCGAACAGTACATCTACACCATCGAAAACCTCACCAAGATCTACAACAAGCGTGAGGTGCTCAAGAATATCTGGCTGGCCTTCTACCCGGGCGCCAAGATCGGAGTCATTGGAAGCAATGGCGCCGGCAAGTCTACCCTGCTACGCGTGATGGCCGGGATGGATCGCGACTTCATCGGTTCCGCTCGTCTGACGCCGGGTTTCAGCGTGGGATTCGTCCCCCAGGAACCGCGCCTCGACGAAACGGTGGATGTCCGGGGCAACGTGGAACAGGCGGTAGCTCCCATCCGGGCGCTGCTGCACCGGCAGGAGGAACTCGGGAACAAGATGGCGGAGGCCTCGCCCGAAGAGTTCGACAAGCTGTCCGACGAGATGGACCGGGTCAACGCTCAGATCGATGCCTCCAACGCCTGGGAGCTGGATCGGCAACTGGAAATCGCCATGGATGCCATGCGTCTCCCGCCAGGTGATGCCATGCCGTCCACGCTCTCTGGTGGTGAACGCCGCCGGGTCGCGCTGTGCAAGATCCTCTTGCAGAAACCCGACCTGCTCCTCCTTGACGAGCCGACGAACCATCTCGATGCCGAATCGGTCGCCTGGTTGGAACGGCATCTGCAAGAGTATCCTGGCACTGTCGTGTCGGTTACGCACGATCGCTACTTCCTTGATAACGTGGCGCAGTGGATCCTCGAACTCGACCGCGGCGCTGGTTACCCCTACAAGGGGAACTACTCGGGGTGGCTCGAGCAGAAGAAGTCGCGCCTGGAAAAGGAAGAGCGGACGGAATCGGCCCGGCGCAAGGCTCTGGATCGCGAGCTGGAGTGGGCGCGCATGGCACCCCGGGCTCGCATGGCCAAGAGCAAGGCGCGTTTGAGCGCTTATGAGAAACTCGCGGCCCAGCAATATGAGGAACGCGAGGACGAACTGGTATTGCAGATCCCGCCTGGCCCTCCCCTGGGCGGAACCGTGGTGCGAGCCGAGGGTGTCCGCAAGGGGTTTGGCGACAACCTGCTGATGGAGGACTTGAACTTCGACCTACCTCGTGGTGGCATCGTTGGGGTCATCGGGCCCAACGGCGCTGGTAAAACTACCCTGTTTCGGATGATCATTGGGCAAGAGAAGCCCGACTCGGGCAAGCTCGTGGTCGGAGAAACCGTGTTGCCTGCCTACGTCGATCAGTCGCGCGACTCGCTCAACGATGGCAACACCGTCTTCGAGGAGATCACCGGAGGAACCGACAACATCATCCTGGGCAAGCAGAAGGTGGCCTCCCGCGGTTATGTGTCCCGGTTCAACTTCAAGGGGCCGGATCAGCAGCGGAAGGTGGGCGAACTTTCTGGTGGCGAGCGCAACCGCGTGCATTTGGCCAAGCTGTTGCGACGGGGCGGAAACGTGCTGCTCCTGGACGAACCGACCAACGACCTCGACGTTGATACGCTTCGCGCCCTGGAAGATGCCCTGGTAAACTTTGGCGGCTGCGCGGTGATCATTAGTCACGACCGCTGGTTCCTGGACCGCATCTGCACCCACATCCTGGCCTTCGAGGGAGACAGCAAGACAGTGTGGCACGAGGGGAACTACCAGACCTACGAGGCGTTGCGTCGTCAGAGGCTGGGCCAGGAAGCGGACCAGCCACATCGCCTTAAATACAAGAAGCTGCACCAGTAATCCGTCAGGCACGGAGGCGCCATCGGCAGGATGCACCTGCCAGTCCCATGACGGTACCTGGTGGCCGAGATCAACCCCATGATGGAACTGCGCGAGGTTACCAAGGTCTACCAGCAAGGTCGGCGGACGGTGCAGGCCGTGCGCGGCGTGAGCCTGACCATCCCCGCCGGCGAGTTCGTTTCCATCATGGGGCCGTCGGGGTCAGGTAAATCGACCCTGATGCATCTGGTGGGCGGGCTCGACACCCCCACGACGGGTCAGGCCCTGTTCATGGGAAAGGATCTGGCGTTGCTCAGCGACCGCGAACGGTCGTTGCTCCGACGCACCCGCATCGGCTTTATCTTTCAGTTCTTCAACCTCCTACCCACTCTGACGGCAGCTGAAAATGTCGCGTTGCCAATGCTGTTGGGTGGAGCAACGCGCGGATCGTCGCTCCGAGAGGCGCTGGGGTCGCTCGAACGCGTGGGCATGTCACATCGGGCTGACCATTACCCCGAGGAGATGTCCGGCGGCGAGATGCAACGGGTGGCCATTGCCCGGGCGTTGGTGCTACATCCGGAGGCAATTCTCTGCGACGAGCCCACAGGTAACCTCGATTCCGCCACTAGCGTGGAGATTCTCAAACTGCTGCGTAGTCTGCCCGAGGCGGAGAAACGCTCGGTGGTCATGGTCACGCACGATCGCAGCGCCGCCAACTACGGCGACCGCCTCGTCACCATTCGCGATGGCCTGATCGCCGCCGACGTACGCAACCCCCGCGCCGAACTCTCCACTGCCACCGGTTGAGAGCAGAAGGGTGCCATGATCACGCTGTTGCAGACATTATCGCTCGGGTATGTGCGCCAGCACAGGACCCGCACCATACTGATCATTCTTTCCATTGCCCTGGGTGTGGCGACACTCGTGGCCACGCAGGCGCTGAGCCGTTCGCTGAAAGGTGGCATCGAGGAGGGGGTGAACCCACTCTCCCGGCTAGCTGACCTGCTCATCATGAACGGCGATGCAGGGGTGGATGCGGCTCTGGGCAAGGAACTCGAGCTGGCCAGCGTGCCCGGTGTTGCTGGTGTGACCCCATTTGTGCTGACTCGGGCCAGCCTGCCGGATCTGAAGAACCGCGACGTCTGGCTCCTGGGTGTAGAGCGCCCTAGCCGGGCGGAGAAGCACCTGCCGGGCGATAGTGACCTTCTTGGAGTGGAAATCCATCAGACCTACCAGCCACGCACGTGGGTCGAGAAGGCCGGCCTGGTCCTGGCGCCTCCTGCCCTGGTCAGCGAAGATCTGGCCCAGGCCTTCGCGCAGGCGGATCCGAAAAGGGTACGCTTTCGCTTGCGCACCTCGGGGCATGTGTCCGAGCTAACGCGCATGGGCACCTTCACCTTCCGGGAGAGCAAGATACCCCTTCGCGATAACCCGGTGGTGGTGATGGATCTGCACACCGCCTCGGCCATTTGCTTCCCCGAAAAACCCGGGTTCATCCATCAGATCGGCATCAGCATCGTCCCTGGCGAACCGGTCGAGGAAGTAAGGCAACGTGTGAAGACCTGGCTGGGGAACCGGGGCGAGGTACGGACCATCGACACCACCAAGCAGATGGTGTCGGATGTAACGGCAGGACTGGAGATAGGCTTCGCCATTGGCGGTGCCGGTGCGCTCGTCGTGGGCCTGTTTCTGGTCTACAACGCGCTGTCGGTGAGCGTGGCCGAGCGTCGGCATGACATAGGTATCCTGCGCTCTGTGGGAGCAACGCGGCGTCAGATTGCGTGGTTGTTCCTCGGCGAATCGCTCCTGATGGGCCTGACTGGCTCTGCCCTGGGTCTCCCGATCGGATACGCCCTGGCCCGGGCGGCAGTCGGTCCGATGGCGAACACCATCACCGAGTTGATCGTGCCGATTGAGAATGCCGAGGTGGCCCTGCCCCGCTGGCTCATCGCGGTGGCACTCATCTCCGGCACACTCGTGGCCGTACTGGCCGCGCTGGTGCCGGCCCTGCAGGCAGCGGGTGAAGAACCCGCCGATGCCGTTCGGCGTGTGCCGCGCAAGCATCCGGTGCTATTCGCGGTGCTTCAGATCGGAGGCATGATTGTGCTCCTTGGAGCAGGGTTTGCCCTGGCCCGTTACCGCGAGTACCTGCCTGCTCGGGTGGGAATCTTCGCTGGCGTGGTTTGTCTGGTGCTGGGCGGGCTGGTAGCTACGCCGTTGTTTGCCTCGCTGGTGGGACGCTTCATCCAGCCGCTGTTCCGCTACCTGCTCGGGCTGGAAGGTCGGCTGGCGGCAGATAACCTGGTCCGCGCGCCGGGTCGCACGGGGTTGGTGATCGCAGCCCTGGCGGCCACCAGTGGGTTGATGGTGCAAACCTCCGGGTTTCTCAAGTCCACCCGGGTGGCTGTGTACGATTGGCTGGAAGAGAAGATCGATGCCGACCTCTTCGTCACGTCCGGCTCACCCATCACGGCGGGAGGGTCGGCGACGACGCTACCAGAATCATTTGCCGAGGAGTTGAAGAAGCTGCCGGGGGTGCAGGTGGTCATGCCCGTGCGGATGCTGCAAATCGAGTTTCAGAGTCCGCGCGATGCTAGCACGCACATTCTCTACCTGGTCGCTCTGGATTCGGCCGCATTCCGCGAGCGCGGCCAGGAACGTTCGCTCGGCCGCAGCCTGGCGAAGTTTCCCAGGTTACGCGAACCCCATACCGTGGTGGTATCGGAGAACTTCGCCGCCCTGTATCGAGTGAATGTGGGCGACCACATCAGCATCCCCGGTGACGGGGGTACGCCCATCGACGTCGAAGTGATCGGCCTGGCCACCGATTATACCTGGAATCGAGGCACGATCCTGATGGATCGCCGGAACTTCAAGCACCTCTACCGGGATAACCAGGTCAGTGTTTTTGACCTGTTCCTCGAGCCAGGTACCGACTCTGCCGCACTGCAGCAGGAGGTCATGGCCCGGTACGGCGACAAGTACAACCTTTTCATTCTTAATCGCCCCGAGATTCATGCCGACGTGCGGAAGACACTGCAGCGCGTCTACTCCTTCGCCTATGCACAGCAGGGCGTGGTCGGGCTGGTTGCTCTGCTCGGCGTCGTCACCGCTCTTTTCATCTCAGTGTTGCAGCGGAGGCGCGAGTTAGGATTGTTGCGTGCCGTGGGAGCGACGCGGGCGCAGATTCTTCGGTCGGTGCTGGCTGAAGCGGTGCTAATGGGGTTGGTGGGCGCGATGGTGGGGTTTGCCATCGGTTTGCTGCTGGAGTGGTACGTCATCGACATATTGATCTTCGACGAGTCCGGCTTCAAGTTTCCCATGCGCATTCCCTGGCTCGAGGCCGGCGTGGTCAGCCTGGCCAGCGTCGTCTTTGCCACACTTGCTGGACTCTGGCCTGCCTATCACGCCACCACGCTTCGCATACCCGAGGCCATCGCCTACGAGTAGCCGTTCAGGCAATGACCCCGCAGGCACGCAGGTGAGCGATCTGTTCGTCTGAATAACCACAGAGTGACTGCAGCACCTGACGCGTGTGCTGGCCAGGTGCGGGTGGAGCCAGTGGTTCCGGCGAAGGCTCTGCTTCCCCTGCTCCGGCGATATGAAACGGTGACCCGACAAGGTCGATCGACCTGCCCTGGGAGTCGCGCACGGTCAGGAGGTGTCGGCGCTCCTTGGAGTGTGGCTGGGCAAGTAAATCAGCGTAACTCCACAGTGGGGCATGAGGAATGCCCAGGGCTTCCAGGCGATGCACCCACTCCTGGGTGGTGTGGGTGCGCAGGCAGGCCTCGACCAGGGGAATCAGCGAAGCGCGATGTTCGACCCTGGCAGGGTTGGTTGCAAAACGCGGGTCGTCGGCGAGAGCCGGGAGGAAGGTCCGGGCAAAGAGTTCCCACTGGCGATCGTTGCCGACGGCCAGGACCAGCCAGCTATCCGTGGTGGCGAACAACTGGTAGGGGACAATTTGCAGATGAGCGTTGCCCTGGCGAGCGGGGACGGCCTGCGCCGGCGTTCGGCCCAGTTCCAACTGCGTGAGATAGGCCTGGAGGACGTTGACCTGGCTGGCGACGGCACAATCAAGAAGGGACAGGTCAATTGCGTAACCGTGGCCGGTCTTTTCTCGGGCATGCAGGCAGGCGAGAATGGCCGTGGCCGCATAGACGCCCGTTAAAACGTCCGTGACAGCCACTCCCACCTTGGATGGTGGTCCCTCCACAGGCCCGGTGATGTTCATCAGACCGCTGAGTGCTTGAATGGCGAAGTCGTACCCCGGAAGGTGATTCCACGGACCGCTTCGACCAAACCCGGAGATCGAGCAGACCACGACACGCGGCTGGATCTGAAACAGTTGCGCTGGAAGGAGGCCGAGCTTCTCGGCGCTGGAGGGCAGGTAGTTTTCAAGCACCACGTCGCTGTGACGGAGCAACGAGTAGAACACTTCGCGCCCTTCCGGGAGGGCAAGGTCGATGGTTATGCCGCGCTTGTTCCGGTTGCAGGCCAGGTAGTAGGCTGATGGCCCCGTAGGGTGAAAGGGGGGTCCCCAGGCGCGCGTTTCATCGCCTACCCCGGGGCGTTCGATCTTGATAACCTCGGCTCCCAGGTCGCCGAGTATCTGCCCACAGTAGGGACCGGCCAGGACGCGCGAAAGGTCCAGCACACGCAAACCCGCCAGCACTGCCGGGATGGCTCCCCAGGACACCGCCATCGTGTTTCTCTCCGGGTCCGGCTTTCATACCCTGCTCTACCCGTGCTATTATATTCACCATCCAACCTACCGAGAGGAAGCGCGGCATGGGCCAGACCCCCGATAGCCTGGTGGTTTATCGCGAACTCGCCGAGCGGTACGACCAGATCGGCCAGGGATCGATGCGCGACCGATTCCTGATCCTGGCGGCGGATGCTGCCCTCAAAGCCGGGCACCAGGCCGAGGCCGAGCGCCTGCGCCTGCGTCTGCTGCAACACAACCGGCACCACATGCTACGGCCGTATAGCTCTTTCGCGGAGGCCTGTTCCGCTGCGGATGTGCAAACCTATATTCGCGATTTGCTAGCAAACTATCCGCTGGAGGTGGCGAGAAAGCTACTGGGTGGCCTTGGGAATCCGGAGCAGGCCGACGTGGGTACAACTGCCCCGCTACCCCCTAGCGTGCGCCCCTTGCGCAGCGCCTCCACCATTCCTCCCACGGCTCCCCTAGTCGATCCTTACGAATCGCAGCCTGGCCCTGCGCACCAGCCTGCCGCCTGGCAGCCCGCCACCCCCTACCGCCTGGTAGACCAGGTAGAAGCGGCCGCGCCTGCCAGGATTCCTCGCGGCCCGATCCCGGGTACTTCGAACCGGGAACCTGTGGATACCCATTCTCCGACTTCACAGCCAGGATCGCGACCCACCCGGCCTATGCCTGGGAATTACGACGACCTGCGGGCCAGGCTTCTTCCGCGCGGTAGTATCGATACTGTTCCTGTTCCATCAACTCCACCGCGAACGACAACCGAAGAAACGGGTGGCGCCTTGATCTGCTCGGTGCTGTTTTGTGTGGCAGCGTTCGCGGGAGTAGCCTTGGCCCTGTTCACGCTGGCCCGGCCGTTCCTTCCACCGGAGTGGATACCCTAGGCCGGGTCAAACAAACATTACCCGGGAGCGAGGCTCATCCGGGCAATGCTGGGTTGGTTCGATCAATGGTCGAGCTTGGCTGCGGCCTGTCTGGGGGCATCGGGGATGCGGAGGATCGTACCGATGGGCACGCGATCCGGCGCGAGGATCCGATCCTGGTTCGCCTGGAATAGATAGGATACATGGCCGGCATCGCCATAATAGCGGACAGCCAGACTCATCAGCGATTCCCCTTCCTCGACTGTATGGGTCCGAGGACCACGAGCCAGTCCGATCATCGGGACCATGCCAGGAACCCCTGGAACCGGAGCGGAGGTTCCCACCTTGGTTGAAAACGGTGGGGTGGTCTGTCCCTTACCAAGCGGCCCTGCACCCGATCCATCTTTGCGGGCAAACAGGACAGCAACGAGGATCACCAGAGTTACACCTACCACCAATCCCAGCCTGGCATCGTTGGGCATGGTGGATCTCCTGTTGAGGGGTGGGTCGCTCCTTGACGATCACCATTCCGTACCCTCTACTATTCCCCCTTCGCCAGGGCGACTCCAGTGAAGTTGGTGCGGAATGCTCGACCTGAAACGACCCACCCACCAACCGCACGCACTTCGAGGAAGGTCTGGCAGAACCCGACAGTCCGGTGTTCCATGCCTCGGTTGCGCAATCACTTTCTTTCAGCAGGACCGATGTGGACATCGACCTGCTGCCCCACGTACAGCTTCCGGGTCGAATCCTCGACGGCGTAAATAACCTGGAGCACCCGAGTGTCCACCCGTTCGGTGTTGTCACCCGTGAGCGATCGCTTCGGAATCACCATCGGCTCGACTCGTACCCTGCGCATAGAAAAGCGATGGCGAGCGTCTCCTCGGACCGTCGCGGTGGCAGACATCTCCGGTGAGAAGCGCGGAATGTCGTGTTCGTCAATCTCCACGCGGACGTGCAAGCAGGAGACGTTCCCCAGTACAATCAGTGCCTTGCCTGCCTGATTGCTTACAAACTCGCCGGGCCGCACGTTGACCTGTAACACCTCGCCATCGTCCAGGGCATTGACTGTCAGACGCTCAAGCTCGGTTTCACTCTGGCGCAGTTGGGCAGCAGCCTGCTCGACGTTGACCTGGGCCACCTTGAGGTCGGGTTCCCAGGTACCAGCTTGGAGCAAGGCCAGATCGGCCTCGGCCCGACGCACCTGTTCCCGCGCCATGGTAGCCGCCTGGTCGCGCCGGTTGCGTTCCTCCTCCCCGATGGCACGGCTAGCGTGCAGTCGCCGGGCGCGCTGGGCAACATCCAGTTGATCGGCCAGGTTCGCCTTCGCCTCCGCCACCCGGGCCTGCAAGGCGGGAATCTCCTCGGGACGGGGCATCTGCTGCAGTTTGGCCAGTTGAGCCCGTGCGGCAGCCAGACTGGCCCGCCGCACCTGCACCTCGGCCTGAATGGCGCGGTCATCGAGACGGAAGAGTGGATCCCCTTTCTTTACCTGGCGGCCCACCTTGACCAGCACCTCCGTCACAATCCCAGATAAATGACTTCCGACAGAGATGTTCTCGGTCTGAGCCTCGACGGTGCCCGTGCCTGCCACGGCCGTCCCCTGAGGCGAACGTGCGGGTTGGATGGGTGGCTCTAGATGAGGCGGATCCTGCTGGGCTCGACTGACGTGGATGAGAGCGAATCCCAGCATGCCCAAAGCGGCCAGGGGCAGGAAATACTTATGCAGCATCATCCCCTCCTCAACATCAATGGCTCACCGGAGCGGAAGACGGCTCGCAGGCCGGGCGCTCCTCGACGGATTCGATCAGGCCATCCGACATGGTCACGATGCGATCACCAAAACCGTAGACCCGGCTATCGTGTGTAACGACGATTACGCCCCGGTCTGGTCGTACTGCCACTTCACGGATCAATCCCATCACGGTGTGACCCGAGTGGGCATCCAGGGCCGCCGTCGGTTCGTCGCACACCAGCAAGCGCGGCTGATGTACCAGCGCACGAGCAATGGCGACCCGTTGTTGCTGGCCTCCAGACAGATGGGCTGGCAGGACACTAGCCTTGTTCGATAAGCCCACCTGATCGAGCATTTCTCGACCCCGGTTGACCGCCACTCGACGCGGCACCCCGGCTATCAGGAGAGGCACCGCGACGTTTTCCGCAGCGGTCAGAGCCGGGAGCAGGTTGTAC
Source organism: Gemmataceae bacterium (assembly GCA_046350255.1). Lineage (GTDB taxonomy): Bacteria > Planctomycetota > Planctomycetia > Gemmatales > Gemmataceae > CALDUY01. The sequence goes on along the minus strand of JAXMAV010000005.1, from coordinate 153,176 downwards.
TGCTGGAAAACGAACCTGATCGATTCGCTGAAAGCGAACCTTGCGTCCTCGACAGCCGAGTCAGGTTCGTTCCGCGAACATGCGCTCGCCCGAGGACACATCGAGCAGGCCGGCTATGATCGAGATCAGTGTCGTCTTACCACAGCCCGAAGGGCCCACCAGGAGCGTCATCTCACCGCAGGGCAGATCGAGATCAATACCACGCAGCACCTGAATGCGTTCGTCACCGTCACCGAAATCCTTGGTCACTCCGACGCAGCGTCCTGCAGGAGGGAAGTCAGCGTTCATAACACCCTCCCCTCGGATGTCTGAGGAAACAGCGAGCGAATCGCGGCGAGGGAAAACCGCCAGATGTGGTCAGTGAGTCGGCGAATATCGTAGCCCGGCGATTCTTCGAACAAGAGAGGAAGCACGTGCCGTGCGTGATGATAGTGCAGGGCCTGGCCGACGATGCTCGACCCAAGAAGGTGAATTTCCTCGACCGGCAGGTCGGGAGGAGTGAGCTGGGCCAGGATGGCGTTCAGAATCCGAAAGCTCGGCACGACGTAACTGTGAACAAACGCCTCACAGGCTCCCGGACGCGGCTCGGCAATCTCGCGCATGATCAGCAGGCGATGCCAGGGTGGAGTATCGGTACGCAACAGTCGCAGCAGAAAGACATGGATGAAATCCCACAGGCGGGTCTCTGGAGGAATCTCGGGACCCCACTCTGGAAAGGGCGTGAGAAGGTCGCAGGAGAGACCAGCATGACGGACCGCCTCGATGTAGAGATCTTCCTTGCTGCGAAAGTAATAGTTGACCGAGGCCACGCTCATGCCAGCCGCCTCGGTGATTTCCCGGACATTGGTACCGTCGAAGCCACGTTCGGCGAACTTCTGGCCAGCGATCTCCAGGAGCTTCTGCCGGGGATCCTCGGGCATCGATCACACTCCCCAGGAACAAGCGATTCAAACATCTGTTCTAATTTATCGTATCAAACAGTTGTTCGGATGCAAGAGAAAATGGCATGTTTGAGGCAGGAAGTCGAGATGTAACGAGAAACTGTTTCAATGGACGCTTCCGGTCGTCTAAAATGGGGTGGTGGCGCGCTGCCTACGTGCTCGAGTTGCCTTCAAACCTGCCCCATTGAACACAGGATGCTTGCGTAAAGCGGGCATATCGCGTATCCTCCAACCCTGGTGGAGTCGCGCCTACCTTCGTGTGAGGCCGAGATGGTTTTCACCTCTGCTCGAATGCTCCTGGGTCTATTCCTCCTGGCCGCAACCTGCATGGCGGCTGCTCCCGAGGATGTTCCCGCTCCCACCAAGAAAACAGGCCCTGCTTCGGTGAAACCGATCCCGGAATCGGTTGAGGATCTCAAGGCGATTGAAAAGCAGGTCAAGGCAGTTCTCAAAAAGGCCATGCCAGCCACCGTGGCCATTATCATTCCCGATCCGAAATCGGGTGGTATCTCAGCGGGTAGCGGTGTCATCATCACAGAGGATGGCTTCGTGCTCACAGCTGGGCACATCTCTCAAACTCCGAATCAGAAGTGCACGTTGGTACTACCCGATGGGAAGCGGATCAATGGCGAGACGCTGGGCTGGAACCGCAGCCGGGACGCCGGGCTCATCAAGATCACCGACAAGGGGAAATGGCCTTCCATCAAAACCGGAGACTCGACCAAGGTTGTTCAGGGTCAGTGGTGTTTGACGGTGGGACATCCGGGGGGATACAAGCCGGGGCGGCCTCCCGTCGTTCGACTGGGTCGTGTTCTGTTCTCGAATCGCCAGTGGATTCAAACCGATACGCCTCTAGTGGGAGGAGATTCTGGCGGCCCTCTCTTCGACCTCGAAGGAAATGTGATTGGAATCCACAGCTGGATCAGCCAGTCAATCAACGGCAACATGCACGTTCCGGTGAACACCTACAAGGACAACTGGGACCGGATGGTCAAAGGTGAGGAATGGGGCCGTGCCCTGGGTAGCCCGGATCGACCACGGTCACCGGTTTATCTCGGAGTCGCCTTTGATCTGGACACCGACGATTTGAAGGTCACGGATGTCTACACCAAGACCCCGGCCTCCGCGGCTGGAATCCGCACGGGCGATGTGTTGCTGACCATCGACGAGCGAAAACTTGCGCGCCGTCCCGATCTGCTCAACTATCTGATGAAGAAGAAGCCAGGAGATTCTGTGGCGATCGAGCTGGATCGCAACGGAAAGACCATGAAGGTCACTGTCACACTCGGTAAGCAACGGTCCGAAGATTGAACCTACCCGAAACCCACCGCCTCGGAGCTGTTGATCCATGCCTCGCAACTCACCTTCCTTCGGCCTGGTTCCCTTCCTGACCCTCGGGCTCGCTTTGCTGGTGGGCGAATGGAGTTCGCTTGCTGCCCAGGGCACTTCCCACATTCGAAACAGTCCGGCCATTGTGGCCACCTTTCGGCCGGTGGTGGCCCGTGCCAGCGACAGCACGGTCCGCCTCTTGTCAGACAGTGAAGAGGTCTGTCTGGGGACAGTCGTGTCTGCCGATGGCCTGATCCTGACCAAGGCGAGCGAGCTACGCGGATCGCTGGCTGTCAAGTTAAAGGATGGCCGCACCTTTACGGCCCGTCTGGTGGGTATGGAAGACCGCCATGATGTGGCCTTGCTGAAGATCAACGTCAGTGGGCTCAAGCCGATCGAATGGCAAGCCAGCAACAAGGGCGAGGTGGGCAACTGGGTAGCTGCTCCGGGCCTGGGACAGGATCCTGTGGCTATTGGAGTGGTGAGCGTGGCAGTCCGGCGGCCCTCTGCCATGGAGATGCCCAAGACAGCCCCCAAGGCCAACAGCGGCTACCTGGGTGTGATGCTGGAACCAGGCGAACGGGGACTGCCCACCATTGGCCGCATTACCAGCGGCTCGCCCGCAGAAAAGGCTGGGCTCAAGGTCGGTGATGTAGTCCTCAACGTGGCAGGTCGAACCGTGGCTTCGACGGAACGGCTCATTTCGACTATCCAGGGCTTCCGACCTGGTCAGGTGGTGTCCATCGTCGTCAAGCGTGGTGAAGAAGAGCACGAGGTGTCGGCTCGCCTGAGTCGATTCCCACTCGACATTCTCAGCCGTGGCGAGCGCATGAATATGATGGGTAGCGAACTAAGCCATCGTCTCGGCGGCTTCCCCACCATCCTGCAGCATGACATGCTCATCAAGCCCAGCGATTGTGGCGGCCCTATTGTGGATCTTGAGGGCAAGGCCCTGGGCATCAACATTGCTCGGGCAGGACGCACCGAGAGTTATGCTTTGCCCAGCGAGGTGATCCAGGGGCTGATTCCCGAGATGAAGGGCGGCAAGTTCGTTGTGAAGGATGACAGCAGCGAGCAGCAGATTGCCCAGATGGAATCATCACTGCGTCGCCTGCGCACCTCGCTGACCAAGGCCCAGGAAGCCATGGCCAGCCTGGCTGAGGATGCGACCAAGGCCGACCGCAAGAAGGCCGAGGAGCGCGTGACCGAGTTGAAGGCCAAGATCACCAAGACGCAGGCGGAGCTGGGTGAACTCCGCAAGGCTCGCGCGTCGAAGTAATCACTAGGCCTGCATTGCTTCCCCGAGCAGCGCGATCAGAGGCTCGACCTGCTCGGGGAAGATCGTGCGCAGGTCCAGAATCAACCGCCCCTCCTGCGCGCGAGCTAGCACGGCCCATCGTCCTGTCCGCAGCCGATAACTCAGTTGCTCCTCGGTGATGTGACTGGCCCGTAGCTTAACTACCCAGGTGGGCATCGCCTGGTCGGGAAGGGATCCGCCTCCGACGTAGGCATCGGTTCTTTCGGCGACAGCCTCGGTGATGCCTGGCAACCGCGCGAGGCGGGCGGCCAGGGTCTGGGCTTGCTGCTGCAAATCAGCAAGGGGTAGAGACAACAGTCGGAGCACCGGGATCGACTGTAGCACCTTTGTGGAATTGAGATACAACCGCAGGGTGGTTTCAAGGGCTGCCAGCGTCATCTTGTCGAGGCGAAAAGCCCGCATGAGCGGGTCCTTCTCGATCTTCTGAATCCACTCCTTCTTGCCAATGATGATACCGGCCTGAGGTCCTCCCAGGAGCTTATCGCCGGAGAAGAGCACGAGATCGGCTCCCGCCGCAACGCTCTTCGAAGCTACCGGCTCACCTTGAAAGCCAAATTGCGTGAAATCGACAAGTGCCCCGGAGCCGATGTCGTCGATGACCGGGATGCCTTGTTTGCGTCCGAGCGATACCAGGTCGGGCAGCGCTACCGATTGCGTGAAGCCGGAAACTCGGTAATTGCTGGAATGCACCTGGAGCAGCGCTCCGGTGTTCTGTCCGATGGCACGCTCAAAATCACTGAGTCGGGTGATGTTGGTGGTGCCTACCTCGCGGAGGATGGCCCCCGAAACGGCCATGATCTCCGGGATGCGGAAGGAACCGCCGATTTCGATTAGCTGCCCCCGGGAGATGACCACTTCCCGGCCCATGGCGATGGCGCGGAGGACGATCACCGTGGCGGCGGCGTTGTTGTTGACCACCGTGGCCGACTCGGCGCCGGTCAGGCGGCACAACCAGTTGCGCACCGCTACCTGGCGGGAGGAGCGCTTGCCGGTCTCCAGGTCCAGTTCGAGGTTTAGATAACCCGCGGCAGCCTGGCGCGCCGCCTCGGCGGCCTCGGGCGCGATAGGGGCCCGACCCAGGTTCGTGTGCAGGACGATACCTGTAGCGTTGATAACGGGGCGCAGCCTGGGCTGGAGTTCTACCCCCAGGCGAGCGGCTGCCCGCTGGGCGATGGACTCGGCGACCAGCTCGCCGTCCACAGTCATCCCCTTCCCCAGACGTTTTCGCAGCTCAGCGATTTCGCTGCGGACTGTCTCGGCCATGAGAGGCGCGGGGTACAGTCCCTCGAGAGCGCGAAGCGTCGCGGTGGTAAGCACCTCCCCCACGGAAGGAAGATTGCGATAAGGATTATCCGCCATGCGTGGAACCGCTTTCAGGCCGAAATATCGCCAGAGGAGGAAGGGGTTGCGGCAGCCAGAAACCGCAGGTCGCCTTCGCGCCGGGTGAGTCCAATCCGATCGAGATATTCGCAGAGAGGGACGGCGTATTTGCGCGTCGTGCCCAGTAGATCGCGGATCTCCGCCACAGTCAGTCCCGTGCCTTGGTTCAGTCGTTCGGTGATCCGAGTGCGCATGAGCGCTTCGGCATCGCCATGCAGGTAGATGTCGTCAGTGACACGAGCCAGGTAGCCCTCGGCCACACAAACGTCGAACAAATCGCGGAGGTTGCCCGCGTTGCCGCCCGCCTGGTTGGCAAAGCTGCCGGGATCGGGAGGCTGGAAGCCTGCCGCCTGGTAGGCTGCGATCAGTCGATCCTTCAGCTTCCGCAGGTTGGCGCTGAGCTTGGGTTTGAAGTCGGCCCGTCCGATCCGGCGCAGGTCGCCGATCAGTTTCTTGCGCTGGATCAGGCTCTCCACCGCGCCCTGGACCAGGGTGTCGTCCCCAACGTAGTCGAGCTGCGACTGCACCTTCTGGCGGTCGTGCGTGGACATGAGCGGGAACTGTTCATGGAGACGGTCGAGGATGGCGAGAACCTTGGTTTCCAGGTCTTCCAGCACGGCATGATGCAGGAGAAGCCGACGCGCCGGACCGATGACCAGCTCGCGCAGCTTGCCTTCCTTACGAAGCGTATCGACTGCCCCGGAGGCCTGGTCCGGGGCCAGTCCGGCATCGCGACAGAGATCGGCCTGGGTACATCCGCGAAACCCACTGAACCATGCGACCATTAACACACGGTCGAGCAGGTCGCCTGTCCAGAGCTTTTCCACGCGTTCCAGGGTTTCGAGATGACGCCGCCGAATCTTGCGGGCCACAGGTTGGAGGATCTGTCCTCCACCTAGCGTTAAAAGCGCCGATGATTCGCGGACCACGAATGGCTGGCCCCAGGTGGAGGTACCGGGCTCCTCGAGAAACAACTGGGCCAGGCCCCACCTGCCGGGCTCTACGGTGTCGCAATCCAGCAGCGACACCGTGGCCATGATTTCCTGGGTGCCCAGGTGCAACCGCACAGGAAGGCGATGCTTGATCGGCCGTTTCATATCAGACAGACAGTGCAGACGCACCGTCATCACCCGGGATGGCTCCAGGTAGCCCGGCGTCGCCAGCTCCTGCCCGCGTACAACCTCTTCATGGCGAATACCAGCGAGATTGATGGCGGCCCGCTGGCCACGATGGATCTCCTCGACCGCCAGGTCGTGATTCTGCAGCGACCGAACGCGCACCAGTTGACGCGAAGGCAGCCATTCCACCTCGTCGCCGACGCGAAGCGAGCCGGATACGACCGAGCCGGTGACTACGGTGCCATGCCCCTGAACGATAAAGCTTCGATCGATTGGCATGCGGAACCAGTTGCGGGCCGTGCGCTCCTCAACCAGCTGACAGCAGTGTGCGATGGCGGCCTTCAGCTCGGGGATACCCACGCCAGAAGGTGCAGCGGTGGGAATAATGGGCGCGTCAGACAAAAAGGTGCCCTGCACCAGGTCGCGCACCTCCAGTTCTACCACTTCCCGGGTGTCGGCATCCACCAGGTCGCACATGGTCAGGGCGATGACGCCATGGCGCAGACCGAGCAAACGAAGTATCTCAAGATGCTCACGCGTTTGGGGTTTGACCGACTCCTTTGCTGAGACCACCAGGACGGCCAGGTCGATGCCCGTGGCACCGGCCAGCATGTTCTTGACGAACCGTTCGTGTCCGGGGACGTCCACAATGCCCAGGCGATAGGGCGGCAGATCGAGGATGGCGAAGCCAATATCAATGGTGATGCCGCGCGCCTTCTCCTCGGGAAGACGATCGCAGTCGATACCGGTCAGTGCCTTGACCAGAGTGGTCTTCCCGTGATCAATATGCCCGGCGGTGCCGAGAATCAGGTCGCGCGTCATGGTGGTCCCTGTCACAATGGTAGCAGCATTGTACCGCGCGACGGGGAAGCCGTCTGGCTCCTCTTTCCCCCACCTGCTAGATTGGCCAGAGCGCTACAGGAGGACCACTACATGCTTGGTGTAACGCTCGATGTCGCACCCTTTCTCGCCCGGGTGGGCGAGGAACTTAACAAGATCGATCCGGCGGAGGTACGTCAGCTCTCCGACCTCATCCATGACTGCTATCTCCGCGATCGATTCGTCTTTATCATCGGCAACGGCGGCTCGGGCTCGAACGCCTCGCACTTCTGTGAGGACGTGGGCAAGGGCTCGCTCCGACGCGAAGACTATGAGAACGATGGCAAGAAGCGCGTGCGCATCCTTAGCTTGACCGATAATAGCCCGTACATCCTGGCCTGGGGCAACGACGAGGGGTTCGACCGCATCTTTGTAGAACAGCTCAAGAACCTCTCCAGCCCAGGTGATTTGCTGGTGGCCATCTCTGGCTCGGGCAACAGTCCGAACATTCTCCGTGCCGTGGACTGGGCCAACGCACATGGTCTGAAGACTTTCGGCTGCACCGGCTTCTCAGGCGGCAAGCTGCGAAAGCTGGCCCACCACGGCCTGCATGTCCCCCTCGATGACATGGGCATTGTCGAGACCGTGCATCTGGCGGCCTTCCACTGGGTGGTGGATGATCTACATCGACGCATCGGCATGGACAACAAACCGCGACCCGCATGAACTACCTGGCCATCGAGATCGGCGGAACCAAGCTGCAGCTGGGCGTGGGCCCCGATGACGGACGCCTACGAGCGCTCTGGCGCAGTGATGTGGTAGTGGCCCATGGCGCGGCAGGGATTCGCCAGCAGATCATGGACGCCCTGCCGGTTCTACTGCGCCGGGCTGGGCTCCGCTCCGCCGATCTGATTGGAGTTGGCATCGGTTTCGGTGGTCCAACCGACGACGCGACCCAGACGGTTATCCGCTCGCATCATGTGGCTGGCTGGGACAACTTCCCCCTGGTGGAGTGGGTGCGGCAAACACTACACCTGCCCGCTGTCCTGGGAAATGATGCCGACGTCGCCGGGCTGGGTGAGGCGATCCATGGAGCCGCCCGGGGAATGTCTCCGGTGTTCTATATCACCCTGGGATCAGGGATCGGCGGTGGGTTCATCCTCGATGGCACGATCTATCGGGGCGTGGGCCGCGGCGCTGCCGAGATTGGTCATCTGCGGTTTCCCTTTCTCGATGGGAAAAGAAGGATTCTCGAGCACATCGCCTCGGGTTGGGGCATCGCGCGGGTGGCCTCGGAGCTAGCCCGATCAGTGTTCGCCGGACGCACGGTGCTGAATCCGGATGCGTTGACAGCAGTGCAGGTAGCCTGCGCAGCCCGGGAAGGCGACGCCTGCGCACAGGAAGCGATGCGCGTAGCCATCGACTACCTGGCGGAGGCTGTCTGCCAGGTAATCGCCTTGCTGTGTCCCCAGCGCATTGTCATCGGCGGCGGGGTATCCCTGCTGGGCGACCAGTTGTTTGACCCGTTGCGCGCGGCCGTTGCCGAGAAGGTCTTTCAACCGTTTGCGGGGCTTACCGACATCGTCCACGCTGCCTTGGGTGAAGAGGTGGTGTTGCACGGTGCCATCGCTCTGGCCCACCGGACCCTTGTAAGCTAGCGCCGCGGTTGGGCCTTTTCCATCGCTGCACCCATCTGCACCAGGATGTCGCGTTCGGTCAGACCGCGCCAGCTGTGGCCGCGCCGCGGGCCGTAGGTGATGCTAGCACCACTCGCCGGGCGAGCGCGAGAGAGGAACTGATCGAGCAGGTGGACAGCGTTGTTCAGAAAGTAGTCGTCGGCCTCGCCTACCCAGATGCGCAGCTTCCCTTGCAGCCGGGGAGCTAACTTCTCCCAGTTGGATTGCAGGTGAAGGCGGAGGTCGTAGCGCTTCCAGTGATCGAGAACAGCGCGGTTGATCACTCCTGTTTTCCCATCCCACAGAGCGGTGGGTAGGCCATCCGCGCCACGAGGGCCGAACGTCGCGTTCCAGGATGCCCAGTCCTTGCCAGAGAGCGTCCAGTTGCCTCCACGGCCCAGCACTGTCTCGTGCTGCACTTCGCGGCGGATCGAGTAGACGGTGTCACCCTGAATGGTGCGGCAGGCAGCCCTCTCATACCCGGAGCGGTTGACGTAGAAGTTGGCATCCTCGTAGATGTTCACCAGCTCGAAGGCGCGGAAATCGACCGGGTCGGGCGCGTGCGACCAGGTTCCGCCAAAAAAGTCGGGATAGAAGACCTGCAGCGCCAGAGAGACCCAACCACCCGTCGAATGGCCCTCGGTAAAACGGGCCCAGCCCTGGCCCATACCACGGAACCGCTGCTCGACGTGCGGGATAAGCTCCTCGACAATGGCATCGCCGTAGGGGCCATGATTGGCGGAGTTGACCTGGTAGGGATCACCCAGAGGGCCGGCCCCATCAAGGTGAAGCAGAATCATGCGGGGCGTGTCGGCAGCGGTCCAGGCGCGTTGGAAGGAGGAGCCTGGGTGCATCATCCGCTCGACCACGTTGAAGCGCGTCCCAAACCCGCCGATCTGCACCCGCAGAGGATAGCGCCGATCGGGTTCCCGCGCATGGCCGGGCGGCAGAATCACGCCAGCTCGAAGGTAGATGGGTCTTCCGTGGAACTTGCTCAACTTTTCCGACCGCAATCGGATAAACCGGAGAGTCTCGGTGTCGCGTGGTAGACGCTCTTCAGGCAAGGCCTCGGTGAGCGTCATCTCCACGGCTCCCCCCTCAGGTGGAAGTTTGATGCGGGCAACCGGGCTGATGAGGTTCCCTGGGGCGTTGGCGAGACGTAGATCGCGGTTGAAATCGAACACCGCCTGGGCGTAGTAGTCCCCGCGCGGCAGGTCGGCCAGGCGCGCCTGGGGGAAGGTGGCGCAGCGATCGTCCAACATCACCTTCGATCCCGAAGTCAGCGCGTTGCCATCCGCTCCTAGGATCGCGGTTTCGAGGTCGAAGGGCCCACCACTGCCAATCAGAGTGTCTGGTTTGAATCCCAGGCGCACCGGGCGCAGGAACACAAGCATCCGACCATCGACCGGGGCTGGTAACAACCCCTTTCCTACCTGGACGACCAGGCGCGGAGCCTCGACGACCCTTGCCAAGGCAAACGACCAGAACAGGGTGACGGCTGTCCCCACGACAATCAGTGTGCGCTGCAGCTTCACTTTTTCGGCTCCCGCAGGCTGGCCAGGAACGCCACCAGGTCGCGGAGTTCGTGGCGGCTCAGCTGTTTAACCAGGTCTTCTGGCATGGCGGATTTACCACTGCGACGCTCCTCGATCTGGGAGGTGGGGATGGTCAGCAAGGTGCCCTCGGCCGTCAGCAGCCGGAGTTCCTTCGGCGTTTCACTTTTCAGGATGCCGGCACGGACTTGGCCGGTCACCAGAACCACTTCCACTGTCTCGAAGCCTCGGGCAATCTGCTTGCTGGGGTGCAGGATCGACTCAAGCAAATACTCGCGCGTTTGCTTGCTGCCGATGCCAGTGAGGTCGGGTCCTACCTCGCCGGTGCCCTGCCCCTCTATCTTGTGACAGCGGAGACACGACACCTCGCCCTTGTGGAGGAAAATGCGCCGTCCCGCCTCGGCATCGCCTCCCACCAGTGTATCCTGGTAGCGCCCGAAGGATTGGCTGGCAGGTCGTCCCTTCTCGTAGCTCTGAAGCAGTTTGCGGAGTGTGTCAACCCCGCGCTTTTCGGCAGCTTCTACCAGGTCGAGGCGAACCTCCGGTTCGACCTTCCCTTCCACCAGGCGCTTCATCCAGGTGACCAGGAGCTGTTCGCTGGCGGGGCCCCGGTGCGTTCCCAGCACATCGAAAGCCTGCTGCTGTTCGACCAGGCTGCCCTTCTCGGCTACCGTGGCCAGCAGAGGCAGCGCCTCGTCAGGTGCCAGGTTCAGCAGATGCCGGCGCGCTTCGGCACGCAGCCGTGGCGTGCCCTCGGTGAGTGCGAAGCGGGTCGCTTTCTCCAAGGTGGTATCGCGCAGCACCCCCAGGGCCCGCAGTGCTTCGACGCGCACTTCCTCGGCCTGTAGTTTATCCATGGCCAGTTTGGCGAGGGCGGGTCCAACCTCCTTGATGCCGAGTTTGGCTGCGACGCGGGCGGCTTCCTTTCGCAGCCGGTTAGGACCGGCAAAAATGCCGCCCAAGGAAGCACGTAGAGCAGCCGGCGCCGCCTTGACATCACGGGGGCCCAGCGGGCGATAGGTGCCCATGACCCGGTCGCGAATGCCGGGTTGGTCCCAATCACCCAGCAGAGAGACCGCCGCGACACGCAAGTCCTCCTGTTCACCGGGACGGGCAGCGAAGCGAGCGATCGCCATTGCATCCTCGGCGGAGCCAGCGCGAAATCGAGCGTTGAGCACCCGGTAACCGACGGAGGCCGAAAGTCCGCGCCGTTCACTCAATGCGGCCAGGGCAGGCATGGCAGCCTCTACCGGAGCATCATTGATTGCCCGAGCGGCTTCGGCGACGATGTCGGCATCGGCATCACCCAGGAAAGTGACGACCTCCGGCCTGAGAAGGCGGCGATAGGCCAACACCACGGCACGTCGCACAGCCACCGAGGCATCGCGCGAAGCCTCAACCAGCGCGGCCTGATCGGCACAGCCAACTAGCCCCAGCACCGCGGCGTGGCGAAGGTAAACATCCCGGTCGGCATTGTCACGAAGAAGGGCCAGCAAAGCCGGCACAGCCTCCAGGGATCGGGTTTTCCCCAGTGCCTGGGCTGCAAAGAAACGGACGCGGGGCGATTCGTCCTTCAGGAGGGCAATCAACCCTTTTCCCGCCTCGGTGGCGCGAAGGTCACCCAGTAGGCGGGCGGTCTGTGCTCGAATCTCAGCGTCCTTGTCGCTGAGGCATGTTGTCAATTCGGTCGGAAGCTCGCGGCTACCGCGCAGAACCTGCCCCAGCCCCCACAGCGCGTGCACCCGGGCCAGCGGCTCCTTGCTCTTGCTTAACACCTCGAGTAGGGCCGTTCGACCAGCAGGGCCGCGCCGGGCCAGGACAAACTGTGACTCCTGACGGACGCGGCGATCCCGATGTGCGAGCAGAGAAGCCAGCTCCTTGATGGGGCGTTTCTCGAAACCCTCCTCGAGTAGGCGCCGGGTCTGCTGGACCAAAGGATCGTTGGCGTGCGCCTCGTCACGCAATTTCCAGATGCGTCCCTTGCCGGTCAGCCCCCAGCCATGCACCCAGTCGCTGACATAGAGCGCGCAGTCCGGGCCAAAATCGACGTCGGTGGCAAGTACACTCCAGAAGAACTCATGCGAGTCGGTCAACTCGAAGCCTGCGCCGCGAGGTTTCACGGCGAACGAGCGGATGCCGGAGTTGCCGGCGCCCCCACGGAAGTCGGCCAGGAAGAAATGGTTGTCGTAGCGGTCGGGCAGGCCCACTCCGGGGTAGTAGGCAAGGCCCGATGGTCCATCGGCCAGGTGGGTGATCGGAGGGATGTGCCAGGCGGGCTGGCCGGCGTGCTGCGGATGCCAGAGTTTCTCGGCGTTCCAGGGGCCACGGTTGCCCATGGCGGTGCCAAACTGATAGCCAATACGCCAGCCGCTATCGCCGCCCTCGACGACATAGACCCAGCGCGCGCGGTCGCCACCATCAGAATTGTTGTCGCCCGTGAAGAGATTGCCCCAGCAATCGAAGGCGAGTTCCTGCGGATTACGCAGGCCAGTAGCGAAGACCTCCAGCTCGGAGCCATCGGGGTTGCAACGCAACACACACCCCGTGTCGGGGTGGAAGTGATGGCGGTGGTCCGACTTGACGTTAAGGCCGCGGTCGCCGACAGAGAAGTAAATCTTGCCGTCTGGCCCCATGACCAGCCCATGCAGATCGTGTCCGAGGAATCCTACATGTACACCGTAACCCGTGTGCAGCGCCCGACGTTCGACGGCCTTGCCGTCTTTGCCTTCACGCAGATGGATCAGGTCCGGAATACAGGCGTAATAAATGTCGTTTCCTCGTACCAGCAAGCCAGCAGCGATGCCGTCCTCGGGGCGGCGGAAGCCATCAGCGAAGACGGTCGCACGGTCGGCCTTACCCTGCCCCTTGCTGTCCTCTACCAGGCGGATCCGCTCGTGATGCACGTTGTATTCGGCGAACTTTTTACCGAGCTTCCGCCGGTACATGGCCACACGATCCTCGACGGTGCGGCAGGAAAGGTCGTCGTCCAGCCAGTCCATGTGGCCGCGGATGTCGGTCACCCCTTGATGCAACCGAAACGTCTCGGCCACGAAAATGCGGCCGCGATGATCGATGGCGAAGATGACCGGGTTGGCTAGAAGCGGTTCGGCCGCCCACAGCGACAGTTGGAATCCAGCGGGTACCCGGAACGATTTGCGTGCCCGCTCGGGCTCGTCGGTGGCGGCGGCCACTCGAGGCTCGTAGGCATCCGGTTTTGGGTTGGGGAAGGCCACCACAACCGTGCCGGCCATCAATGCGAGGAACAATGCTAGCCGCATACTACCGTTGGGGGTGAGCCAGAGGGTTGGGGAAGGAGGCTGATAGCAGCCTAACCCACCGCGCCCCGCTCTCGCAAGGGGTGGACGCGAGGAATCTCGCATCCGCCCTAGCCCCGGCCGAAACCTTTCAGGCCACGTACGTGCTTGCAGCCTTGCGTGCGGCCCTCTCCCCGGTAGACGGCGTCGGGACAGGTGCAATGCCAGCGCAGGCAACCTGACTCGTGGCGTTCCAGCGCTACCTGGTAGATGTCGCGTCCACCAAGGACTTCCCAGGCCAGCAGACAGCCCGGCGTCTCCGAGGCGGAAGCCTGGTGTACCAGACGGTAACAGTAGGGAATCGGCTGCCGGGTACGTGTAATGCCAGGCAGGAAGGTAAACACGACCTCACGTGGGAGATGCCTATGAGGTTTTCGTTTGCAATGAGTGGTCATGTTGGTTACTCCTCGGTCCCGGAATACGGTTCACTTCGAGAGTAACAAACCTGCGCGGGTCCCTCCATGTTGGTAGGTCGTCTGCGCGGGGCCGGGGTTGTAGAACGATAGCATTCTCTGCCAGGCATCCAGACGGACGGACGATGACCACTCAACCAATCGTGTTATTTGACGGAGTGTGCCGCTTCTGCGACGGAGCGGTCAACTTCCTGATCGATCACGACCCACAAGGCCGAATCCGCTTCGCGGCGTTACAGTCCGAGTCCGGTCAGGCTCTGCTGAAACAGTTCCACCTGGATGCCACCACCCTCGACACCCTGGTGCTTGTCGAGGGTAATCGACACTACGTGCGCTCCACCGCGGCACTGCGTATTGCTCGCTTTCTCAACCTCCCCTGGCCGGGGCTGAGCATGTTCTTGCTCGTCCCGGTGTTCCTGCGCGATTGGGTCTATCGGATGGTGGCTGCCAACCGGTATCGCTGGTTTGGCCAGATGGACGCCTGCCGGATGCCAACTCCGGAGCTACGCCAGCGGTTCCTCGATTGATTCGACCTGGAGACCGACCGATGCTTACACCCGTGCTGATGGTGCTTCTAGTCCTGAGCGAAAAGCCTCTGGTTCCCCTGGATACCCGGGTCGAACAGGTGTGGACTGGAGGCGAGTTTACCGAGGGACCGGCGGTGGGACCGGATGGTGGCATCTATTTCAGCGACATTGGTAACGCCATCATGAAGTTCGACCCCGCCTCGAAGAAGACGACCGTGTTTCGTCGCCCGTCGGGACGCTCTAATGGGCTCGATTTCGATGCCGAGGGCCGTCTGGTCGCCTGTGAAGGAGCCAACACCGGGGGCAACCGTCGAATCACCCGCACCACCAGGGATGGCACCGTGGAAGTCGTGGCGGACCGTTGGGATGGTAAGCGCTTCAACAGCCCCAACGATCTGATCATCGACCGGGAGGGACGCATCTACTTTACTGACCCGCGTTATGTGGGAGACGAGCCACGCGAGATCGACACGGAAAGTGTGTTCCGGATCGACCGGGACGGCAAGGTCACTCGCCTGATCACGGATGTGAAAAAACCCAATGGAATCGCCCTATCTCCCGATATGAAGATGCTATATCTGGCAGACAGTGGTCCAACAACACGCCAACTACTGGCTTACCCGCTGCGATCGGATGGAACGGTGGGACCGAAGAAGGTGTTGCACGATTTCGGCAAGGACCGCGGGGTGGACGGCATGTGCCTCGATGAGGCTGGCCGCATCTACGCCACGGCTGGCCAGGGAAAAACCGGAGGGGTGACCATCTTCTCTCCCGAGGGGAAGAAACTGGGATTCATTCCGACGCCCGAAGCGCCTAGCAACTGCATCTTCGGAGGTAAGGAGCGATCGACTCTTTACATCACCGCGGGGAAGTCCCTGTATCGGATCGACCTGGCCACACGTGGATTCGCTATTTTCTGGCCAAAGTGACCTCATACTCCCTGTTTATCAGGTAAACTAATGTATCTTCCCCCGTCCGGAAGGTCATCATGGTTCGCTGGATTGTTCCGTTCTTGCTGGTAATCAGCCCGACGCCCTCCCCAGGGGCTGCCCCTCCTGACCGTTTGGACCAGGCCATTGCTCGTGGGTTGCGCCGGCTTGAGACCGGGGCGGCTGCGTACGTGCAAAACCGCCAGTGCTTTAGCTGTCATCACCAGACACTTACCATAGCTTCGCTGCTGCAAGCCCGTCATCGCGGTTTTGCCATTGATGGCGACCTGCTTCAGGATCAGGTTCGGTTCACCCGGGATTCGTTTCAGGACCGGAAAGACTCGATTCGCAAGGGGGAGAATGTGGGTGGGCGCAGTACCACTGCGGCCTACGCCCTGCACACCTTGCAATTAGGCGGACACCCGGCTGATGAGATGACCAACGCGCTGGTACAGTATCTGGTGGTGCGGCAGGAAATCGATGGCTCGTGGCCTGCCCAGATGCCGCGCGTGCCCAGCGAGGGGAGCAAATTCACGAACGCCACGCTGGCGCTGGCGGCCTTTCGTCACTATGCATCGATCGATCCGACCCGTAACCCTGAGGTTGCCCGGGCCTATCAGAAAGGATCTGCCTGGCTTCTCGAAGCCCGGCCCGAATCGACCGAGGATCGTGTCTTCCACCTTCGGGGCCTGGTCGATCTTCAAGCACCCCGGGAGCGAATCGAAAAAGCGCTGCGCGAACTGGCCAGCCAGCAGCTGCCCGATGGTGCCTGGCGGCAGATTCCCCTGCGCGAGGGCGATGCTTATGCCACAGCCACGGTGCTTCTAGCGCTGCGGCACGCCGGCATCGACCGGGCGAATGCGGTATATCGTCGTGGGATTGGCTATCTCCTTCGGACGCAAACTGCGGAAGGAGCCTGGATCGTGACTACGCGCAATCGCCCTATCCAGCGCTGGTTCGACAACGGTGATCCGGGTGGAAAACACCAGTTCATCTCCTTCCTGGCCACTGGTTGGGCCACCCTGGCGCTCCTGGATGCCTGCCCCCCACGCTCCGGGGAGTCCCCGGATGGATGACGCCACTCTGGTCAGTGAATCTCTGAACGGCAAGACCGAGGCGCGTTTGCATCTGGCGGAACGCTGGGCTGGCCCAATCCTGGCTTACAGCTACGCTCTGACGGGCCAACTGGAGGCAGCAGAAAAGATTGCGGTGGAGACCTTGCTGCGAGGCTTGCAGGAGCTACCGTCTCTGGCGTTGCCCACGCGCTTCGCTCCGTTGCTGGTTAACATTGTTAACGGTCTGAGTCGAGAGCGGGGACAACCCAGTCGAGATGGAGGAGCGACCGGCGCGGACAACCAGCAACTTCCGGGCGAGGTTGATATTCTCTTGCAGGCTGTGCTGGCGCTGCCAGAGGAATGGCGCCTGGCGCTGGTGATTCGGTATTTCGCCCAGGCCAACTACCAGACCATCGCCCTGATGCTCGACCTGACCATCCGCAGTGTGAATCTGCGTCTGGTGCGTGGTCGCGGGCTGCTTCTCTCCCGGTTATCCGGTGTACCCTGGTCGCCCCCGCAGGGCACGGCTTTGTCTCTGGAATCGCTCCTTTCGGCCGACCTGGATCACGAACTTTCGGCCATGGATCAGGTTACGCTAAACCAGCTGCAGACTGAGCATTCCCGGGAACCCCTAAGCACCCACTTGGCCGATCTCGACCGGCGTCTGCACGCCTGTCTATCCCGGAATCACCCGGCCATCGAGCATGTCGTGATGCAGGTGCACGCCCACCTTACCCGGCCGGCCAATCGCCTTTGCACACTGCTTGTGGTGGACGACGAGGAAACGCTGTTACCGATGATTTCCCACCTGGCGTCGCCCGAGTTCGAGGTGGTAACCGCCCAGGGCGCCCGGGAGGCCGAGTCGATTCTGACGCGGCAATCGATTGATATTCTGCTGACCGATCAGCGCATGCCCGACCGGACCGGAGTACAGCTGCTGGAATGGGCCCGCGAGCATTCTCCGCGCACCATTCCACTGCTTATGACTGGGTTCAGCGAACTGGAAGATGCCATCGAGGCGATCAATCGCGGCCACGTTTACTACTACCTCGTCAAACCATGGCGGAACGAGGATTTGTTGCAGATCCTGCGTAACGCGGCCGATAAGTTTCTCCTTGAGCGCGAGCGCGATCGCTACCTGCAGGAACTCAAGCAGCTCAACCATGAACTGGAACGCCGGGTGATTGAGCGTACCAGTGAGTTGCAGGAAGCGAATCAGTTGCTCGAACAGCGGGCGCGCGAGCTGGAGCGCCTGGCGCTGACTGATCCACTGACCGGTCTCTTCAACCGGCGAGCTATGGAAGAGTTGGCCTCCTTCGAGCTGAAACGGCACGAACGCTACCCCAGTCCCGTGGCCATCGGCTACATCGACATCGACTTCTTCAAGGAGATCAATACTCGTCACCTGCTGACCGGAGGCGATCAGGTCCTGAAGGGGTTAGCCAGGCTCCTTTCGGCGACCATCCGCGAGGTGGATTCCGTTGGTCGGGTCGGCGGCGAGGAGTTTCTGGTCATCGCCCGGGAGACACACCTCGCCGGGGCGGAAGTCCTGGCCGAACGTCTCCGGCTGGCGGTGGCCTCAACACCCTTTCCAGTGGGCGATCAGTCAGTATCGATTACCATCTCCCTGGGGTTTGCCGTTGCCGAGGGTAGCATCAACGCCACCTACTTGCAGATGGCAGACGTGGCGGCTGCCGCCCTGGCCGAGGCCAAGGAGTATGGCCGCAATCGCTGGGTCATTCGCGCTGTACAGCCTGCCCGCGTTCCTTAAACTGCTCTGGGCTGTTACTCGACGGTTTCGCTGGAGAACACTCCCATGCGACGTGCTCTTCTTGGCTTCTCTGGACTCATTGGCCTTCTCGTATACCTGGGGTCTGCGACTGTGCCAGCCGCCCCGGTCAAGCCAATCAAGCCGTTCAATATTCCTGTGAACACCGAGGCGGACGAGGACGACCCGCACGTTTCAGATGGTGGTTTGACCCTTTACTGGACTTCTAACCAGACGAAGAAGGACGACATCTGGTTTACGCGGCGACGGACGGCGAATCTGGCCTGGCCCAAAAAGGGACAGATCATCGAGGACTATGTCACCACCGAGGGCGATGATCGTAGCGTCTTCGCCACGGTGGGGCGCTATCCTCACTTCCTCTACTTCGCCACCAAGAAGGACAAAAAGTCGAAGAACTACGACCTGTTTGTGGCGGTCCGTCACGACGACGGCAAGGCCTGGGCGGCGCCCACTCCTGTGGCCAACGTCAACACCCCTGAGGACGAACTGTACCCGTGGATTTCGGGCGACGGTAAGGCACTCTACTTCTCGCGGAAAACGAAGGAAGGCTGGCGTCAGTTCGTGACCAAGCGCGCGAACAGTATGGGTCCCCAGGGCTGGGACGAACCCGAGGCGCTCGACCTCCCCGTCAATTTCCACCATGCTTGCCTGACGCCAGACGGCAAGACGATGTTCCTGCAGGGGCCGCTCGAGGACGGCCGCACGGGGTTATTTACCTGCAAGCGAGAAGGAAATGTCTGGAGCCAACCAGAAGCTATCGAGGCGCTAAATAGCAAGGAAGGGAAGCGAGGAGATCGCTCCCCCAACCTCTCGCGCGATGGCCGGCTGCTATATTTCGCCTCGGATCGCCCCGACGGAAAGGGCGGCCTCGATCTGTGGGGTGTGCCCGTGGCAGACCTGTTAAAGAAATAATGGCCATTCACGGTGCTTCAAAGCGCAGACTTTCTTCCACTACCTTGAGCTCGTCGGGTTCCTCGGCTCGACGAGTCTTGAGAAACGCGCGGGATGCGTCGGTCGGGGCGCAAGTCAAGGCGTAGCGGATGATGCAGCGCTTGACCAGTGGTGAGGTGTAGCCCTTTTGCCCATAAACCTTGAGAATCTCGGGGGTCAGGTCCCATATCTTCCAGGCGCGGAGATCTTCGATGGCCAGGTCGGCCATCTCGCTCTGGGCCAGAAGCGTGCGCATGGCCTTGAGAATAGGTGCTCGGCTCTCTTTGGGGTGGGCCAGTTGATAGAACCGCATGGTGCGCAACATCGCCAGTCGGAACAGCAACGGTTTCTTTTCATCCGCTAGCACTTCCTGCAGGAAGTCCCACCCCTCGCGTGGCTTCTGCTGCATGTAGCCGGCTAGCAAACCGTCTGCGGCATTGACGTAACGTTCTTCCTGACTGCCGAGCAAGGTCCTCAGCAGGGCGATATCCTGCTCCTTGCCGCAGGCCCCAAGAAGGAGAGCGTAGACCCCAATCCGCTGGGGCTGCGTCTTCGGATTCTTCAACCAGTTGCGAAGGCGAGCCGCATCTAACCCAGGGGCAGCTCGGGCGATGTCGGCATCGTTGGCCTTTGCAAACTCAAAGAAGGCATCGCGCGAAACTTCCGGATCTGGGTCTTCGAGATACCCAAAGAAGAAGGTCAGATTGGCGGCCGCCTCCTTTGAAGGAAGTGACAGCGCTTTTTTTAGGTACGGAACCGACTCTGCGCCACGGAGCACGACCCCTCGGTAGGGGTCGAGCTTGCCCTTATCGACGTCGCAGAAAAGCAGATAGTGCGGTGGTTTATCCTTGTCGTTGATGGGCAGGTAACGCGGCAAAACGAGTGACGACTTGCCTGCCACGACAGGGTCCGTGCGCAGAATGGTTTTGATCTGAAAATCAGTTTCGCCGGTTAGCCCGCCGGTGGTACGCGGGTTGGAGATTGTCCCGTGCAGGACCACCCGAGCCATCGGCAAGGCGGCTTCTTGCCGGAAGGTCGGCGCGGAATATGCGCGCGGATCGCAGAGACTGCAGGCCCCGGTTACTCCCGCGCCAGACAGTACTAGCGCCGCGGCGAACAGGGCCATCCTGGCAATCGCCGTCATGCGTCCTCTCCCTGGAGTTACTTCTTGCTCACAGACGGAACGGGCTTGGTGCTATCGGTTTCGAGCTTCAGGAGTTCCTCGGCTTCCTCGACGGCCTTGGCGTCGGCCTTGCGTCGGGCCTCGACAAATGCTTCTGCGGCCTTGTTGCCCTTGCACTGCAGTGCATAGCGAAGAACGGCCCGCTTGACGATGGGCTGCTTGTAGGCGTCGGATTTGGCCACAGCCAGCACCCGGTCGGCGGTGTCCCACTCTTTCCACTTCCGCAGATCCTCAATGGCCAGGTCAGCGATGTCGTCCTGCTCAAGGAGAATGACCAGCCCCTCTACCAGGTTCTTTTTGGATACCACGTCGGTCCGATAATCGTGGAGGAAGCGCACCGCCCGGAGCGCCGCGTACCGGAACATGAACTCTTCCTTGGTGTTCTTCA
Organism: Gemmataceae bacterium; assembly: GCA_046350255.1. Lineage (GTDB taxonomy): Bacteria > Planctomycetota > Planctomycetia > Gemmatales > Gemmataceae > CALDUY01. The sequence continues at coordinate 132,514 of JAXMAV010000005.1, read as the reverse complement.
GCACCGACTGGATGTAAGTCCAGCCATCCCTGGGTCGGAGCATGGCGTAGCCGGCCATGATACCATCGACGCCGCTGCCAGCCTTCCGTTCGGGATCATCCAGCAAGGTTTTGAGCACGCCGGCGTCAGCTTCTTTGCCGCAGTGGCCGAGCATGGAGGCATACAGACCGATGCGGAACGAAGGTGTGTCCGGACTCTTCAACCATTTCATCACCCGATCGGACGGGAGATCTTTTGCCATCCCGCGGAAGTCCTTGTAATCGGCATTACCGAACTCCTTGTAGGAGTCGTTGGAGATCTCGTTGTCTGCGTTGTCGAGGTATTCAAAGAAGAACTTCAAACGATCGGAGACAGGTTTGTCCTTCACCTGCAAGGCGCCCCGAAGGTACTCTGGCAACTTCGTGCCCGACTTAAGGGCCATGCCTCGATAAGGATCGATCTTGCCCTTGAAGATGTCGCAGAAGACCAGGAAGCGATCCTTGTCGGCCGTTAGAGAGAGATCGACGTAGCGCGAAAGTGTGAGCTTGTTGGCCTTGCCCCGCGCAGGGTTGTCCTTGATCACCAACTCGACGTCGATATCGACAGTCTCGGCTTTTTCGTTTGCGTTACTCAGCTTGCCGAACAGCACCATGGTGGCATTGTTCACCTCACCCGTCAGGGTCTGGCCCTGCATTGTGCAAAATGGACAGGCCGGCGAGGTGGTTGGAACAAGCAACCAGGCGGCTACGAGAGTCACTCCCAAAGCAAGCCAACGGATGGGCCGCATCGCCTGATTCTCCCTGCGGGTAAATTGCGAGATGGCTCGGCTGCCATCTCAAAGTATTATGTCCCGCCCTTCTCCCTTCGGGAAGAGACCACCGCAGTAGGTCTGGGCTTTTTTCTCCTGGCCAGTCGGCATGCTTTATCGAGCCTGGCAAGCTTTTCCTCCTGGGCAAGGAGTCACTCCTCATCATCCTACTGTCGGGCTCCCTCCTGGAGGCCTAATCAGCGCAGACCGATGATTCTAATCGTCTTTCTGCCCGGGGGTGGAGCGTTGCTCCCGCCGTCGGCGCTGGTTTGTGGGTAGACTTGCGAAGGATCAATCGGTGCGAAGGGAGTACGACCGATGCTGCGCGCATGCCTGGTGATTGGGTTCTTGGCGATGGTGGCTTCTGGGCTCACCCTGGCAAACAACGACCCGAAAAACAGGCCACGCCGGATCTACGTCTATCCTCCGCCCGGCACCGTTCGTCCGCCCATCATCCATGGAAACAATCCGCGTGTGCGCGTACAGCTGCCGCCGAGGCTTGACTGGTCGTTCGCCATGCCTCCGGCGCTTCTAAACAACACCCCCCGCGAATTCATGCTGCATGATTCAACCCAGACGATCTATCAACTCTGGGTGCCTCGCAGCTACATGCACGCCACTCCGCACGCGGCTATCGTGTTTGTTTCAGGTAAGGCGGTGCCAGACGAACTGCTGGCCTTCGATGCCCTGTGTCGCAAGTTTAACGTGCTGTTTGCCGTCGCCTACAATGGCGGCGATGAGGTCCACCCTGCCCTACGTATGCAGCTGACGCTCGATGTTCTTGACGACCTCCGTCGGCGCATGAACATCGATACCGATCGGCTCTATCTCGCCGGCTTCTCCCAGGGCGCCAGAACCGCATGCGACATTGCCTATGCCTATCCCGAGTTCGTGGGCGGGGTGCTGGCCATCAGTGGTGCCAGCTCGCCTCGGCCGGAGCCGTGGATGCGCGAGCGGATGAAGGACCGGCTCAGCCTGGCGCTAATGACGGGAGAGGTGGACCCGAACCGCCGCGAGATCGAGATGATCCGCTTTCCAGTACTGCGCGACCTCGGAGCCAGGGCCCGTTTGTGGACGATACCTCGTGCGGGTAGTTCGCTGCCGATGGGGGCGTTTCTCGAGGATGCCTTTTTGTGGATGGAGTCGGCTCGTGGTGTCCGTCGCGCCCAGATGCTAACCGCCCCAACGCTGCGCGTAAACGACGGATCGGCTCCCATCAGCGACCTGTGGGCCAACGCTCTGGTGGACGAGGCGGTCGTGCGCATGAAGGACAAACGGTTGGAAGAAAGCGGCGTCCTGCAGCTGGAAGGTGTGATGCGCCGCTGGGCAGGATCCGACGCCGCGCGGAGGGCAGGTACGCTTCTCGAGCAGTACGATGCCCAGGCCAAGGTGAAATGGCGGGCGCTCGTCGAGCGAAAACAGCAGCTCTTTGCGTTCCTTGAAGCTCGCGGCGTGGAGCAATTCTTGACCGGCCCCATCCCTGCGCGTGACCTCCTTCGCAAGCCAATTCTGGAGCAAGAGCTTCTGGCTCTGTGGGAGCAGGTGGAGAAGACCGGCGCGGACACAGTCGAGGGCAAGGAGGCTACCAGACGGCTGGCCGAGCTACGGAAAGCGCCCGCACCCCGGCCGCCAGCTGTGCGACGTCCATGATCGATGAGGAAGACGGGGTTATAGGATAGAGGGATGTTCGTCCCGGCCTCCCTGGAGTCTCCCCCGTGAAATCAACCAACATCCGCATCGAGGAAGTCCAATACAGCTTCGAGGATTTCCAGTATCGCACGCCGATCAAGTTCGGTGGCATCGCGCTCGACCGGGCCACCATGCTCGAAACCACCTGCGTCGTCCGAACGCGGGATGGTAAAGTCGGTCGTGGACGTGGATCCATGCCACTGGGGAATGTCTGGTCATTCCCTTCCAGGCGCCTCACCTACGATGAGACGCTGGGCGCGATGAAGGAGCTTACCCGGCGCGTCGCAGCTATCACAGGCGCGAGTAAAGAGTTCGGCCATCCGATTGACCTGACCTGGCAGCTTGAACATGCTTACCATCAGGCCGCGCAGGAGGTGACAAGTCAGCTGGGGCTGGTCGATCCCATCCCACCGCTATGCACGCTGGTGGTGGCTAGCCCATTCGACGCCGCCCTGCATGATGCCTTCGGAAAAGTGCATGGGCTCAACTGCTACCACACTTACGGGCCCGACTTTCTTTCCCACGACCTGGGTCACTATCTGGGTGACGAGTTTCGCGGTGAGCATCTCAGTCAGTACATCGCTCGCGAACCGCAACCCACCATGCCGCTTTACCATCTGGTGGGCGCGCTGGATCCACTCGAACCCAGCGAGGTGAAGGCACCCGTTGGAGATGGTCTGCCGGAAACGCTCGGGGCATGGATTCACTACAACGGGCTGTCACATCTCAAGATTAAACTCAACGGCGAGGATGTGGACTGGGACGTCGATCGCGTTTGCCGGGTCGATCGTGTCTGCGAGGTGGAGCAAGGAAAACGTGGCCTCGACAGGTGGCACTACTCCCTCGATTTCAACGAGCGTTGTCCAAACGTCGCCTCACTACTTTCCTTCCTGACCCGGCTGCGCGAGCGCGCCCCGCGGGCCTATGAGCGCGTGGCCTACATCGAGCAACCCACGGCGCGCGACCTGGAAAGCAATCGCCACAATGTCATGCACGAGGCCTCGCGGCTTCGGCCGGTGGTGATCGATGAGTCGTTGCTCGACCTCCGCAGCCTGCAACTGGCCCGGGACATGGGTTACACCGGGGCAGCTCTGAAGGCATGCAAGGGTCAATCGCAATCACTGCTGATGGCGGCGGCTGCGAGGAAGTATGGTCTCTTCCTCTGCGTGCAGGATCTTACCTGCCCCGGAGCCTCGCTGATTCATTCGGCTGGGCTGGCGGCCCACGTCCCCGGGGTTACTGCCATCGAGGCCAACGCCCGGCAATATTGCCCGGCGGCCAACGCTCCGTGGGAGGAGCGCTTCCCCGAAATCTTCTCGATCCGCGATGGCCAGATGCAAACCCGGGTGCTGACCGGACTGGGGCTCGGTGCCTTCCCCGAGGAGTCGATCTGACCTACCTAATCGGGCAAGGCGCGTCCGCGTGTTTCGGGAGCTAACCAGATGATTGCCATCCCGATCAGGTAGATGCCTGCCAGCACCGAGTAGACGTGGGCGTCTCTCCAGCCGAAGGGTTCGAGGAGCAACTTCAAGTTGCCCAGCTGAAGTACACCGATGGCGGCGATAACGCGCCCGAAGTTGAAGCCAAACCCCTGCCCCGTCGCCCGGATGCGCGTGGGGAACAGCTCCGGGAGATAGAGCGGCAACCAGCCGTAAAAGGCGGCCGTGATGGCGCCCGCCAGGAAGACGATAAAGAGAAACCGGCTGTCAAAAGTGTCGCTGCCCAGGAACATGGTCGGGATGATCACCAGTGATCCCAGGCAGAGCAAGGAGTAGGTGATCCGCCGGCCGAGAAAGTCAGCGACGAGCGCCGCCAGCACGCTACCGAGGATAGCGCCGCTGGCTGACCAGATCTGCACCTGGGAGCTTGCCGTGGCAGGAGCCTCGGGCAGCGAGCCAGACCATGGCGGGGCTTGTTGTACCGTGCCCCAGGTGCCTAGCAAAGCCACGCCACTAAGACATGCGGCCAGCACCATTCGACGCAGGGCCCCGTGCCGCAGGACTCCCCTGAAGTCAGTCTGATCGGAGCGTTGCAAATATTGCATCACAGGGAAGAGGTAACCTGAGAACACCACCACCAGGCCAAGGATGGTTCCTGGTAAACGGACGACGAACGGCAAGGGGAACGACCAGAGGCCAATGATGCCGCAGGCACCCAGCGCGCCAACGAGGACCGCGAGCAGATCGCGGCTGGCCCAGTGTGAGGTGGCCCCGCGTTCACGTTCGGATTCCCATCGTTCGGATTCCGGAACCCAGATACGGATGAAGAGGGTCAGTAGCGCCGGAGCGGCACCGATAACCATGAGCAGGCGCCAACCCTTGTTCTCCGAGTTGACCAGGTAGTTCACCAGGTCGGGTGGAATGGAGAGACTGAGCAACGATTCGCGCACCCCCTGGATGTTCTCCACCACGAGGCGGCCTACCAGAGCGATCACCAGGTAGCCGACGTTAGCGGCCGCACCGATGAGTCCAGCCAGGAATGCACGCGACTTTCCGGGCCAGATCTCGTTGATAAGCGCCACTCCCAGTGACCATTCGCCACCCATTCCCAGGGCACCAATGAATCGGAGGACGCCGATCTGCCAGGGGGACGTGACGAAGCCGCACAACCCACTGAAGATAGCGTAGGTGAGCACGGACAGGATCATGGCCCGGACCCGACCGATGCGGTCCCCGAGCCAGCCGAAGAGCACGCCGCCGGTGGCAGCACCGACCAGGAAAAAGGCGGTGATGATGCCCAGCCAGAGCACGTAATCATTCGGGGGCACACCCAGATCAAGGAGGGCATTGCGGGCAGTGAGTGGGAACAACCCCATCTCCAACCCGTCGAATAGCCAGCCCAGCAGGGCGGCCGTCAACGCCATCCACTTGCCTTTCCCCTCAACTTGCTTCAGCTCCATCGCGCCCCCCCTCATGGCGAAACCCATCCCAGGGCCCAGCATATGCGACGGCCACCCTGGGTCAAACAAATCCTGACGGGCCGAGAAAGAGATTGGTGCCGATCATCGGAGTTGCAGCGAGAACTCCAATGAGTGGCGCCCGATCCCGCGGGCGGCTCGCGCAAGGTGGCCAGGGCATTCCGTTTGCAAGTAGAGAAGTTCACCTGCCCCGGTCGAGTAAACTACAGGTCGATGGGATCGCCTCTCTGATTGCGGGATAGAATGCGATCAGAATGAGCAGGACCCACCGGGCAGGCCAGGCAGACACCAACGAGGAGAGATGCCCATGCGATATCGAACCGTCTCATTCTGGCTGGCGGCGCTGACCGCCTCCATTGCGCTTGTAGATCCCCCTCAGGTTCCGGGCCAGGGAGAAGGCGGAGTTGAAGCGCCGCCGCCGGGAATCGAGGTACAGGCGCGCGGCGCGGTCCACGAAGCCTACGGCGAACCCACTCGGTCGCAGGCGGCACCGGGACCCATCGTTCCCAAGGAGCCACCCCGAGCGATCGATGAAGCGCCTCCGGAAGAAAAGCCGGAGGGTGACAACATGGTGTGGATCCCGGGGTACTGGTCCTGGGACGAGGATGCCAGCAAGTTCTTGTGGATCTCTGGCTTCTGGCGGGCCGTGCCTCCAGGTCGGAACTGGGTGCCGGGCACCTGGCAACGAGCAGCGGGTGGCTTTCGCTGGGTGAGTGGCTACTGGGGCGTGGCCTCGCAGGGCGAGGAGACGGAGTACCTGCCGCCACCTCCCGAGTCAATCGATAACGGTCCGTCGGTGCCCGCGCCGGGCGAAAACTACACCTACGTACCGGGCACCTGGGTTTACCAGACGCAGCGGTTTGTCTGGCGCCCAGGGCACTGGATGGGGTATCGACCAGGCTGGGTCTGGGTGCCGGCCTGCTACCGCTGGACTCCGTGCGGCTACGTCTTCGTTCCGGGATACTGGGACTTCCCGCTACTCGACCGCGGCCTGTTGTTTGCCCCCGTGGCTTTCACCCGGCCGGTCTACCTGACTCCTGGTTTTGTCTACCGTCCCGCTTACTGCATCCAGCCCGACTTCCTCTGTGGCGCGCTGTTTGTGCGGCGTGGGTGGGGTGGATACTACTTTGGCGATTACTTCGGTAGCCCCTACCGATCCTCCTTCACCGCCTGGACGAGCTTTCGCTTCGGTGGTGGCGTCGGCGTGGACCTGAACTTCGGTTACTATCGCAGCGCCTACCGCGGGTTCCCGGCATGGGAGCGTGGCCTGGTCGGTCTCTACTCGGGACGCTTCGCCGGTACTATCGCTCCGCCTCCGCGCACCCTGGTTCAGCAGAACACGGTGATCAACAACATCGTGGTCAACAAGACGACGAACAACATCGTCAACAAGAACGTGAACATCACCAACATTCAGAATGTGACCGCGCTGACGTCTGTCAAAAATATGAAGAAGGTGAACGTGACCGCCATGTCGTCGCTGGCGGGCATTCCTGAGGGAAAGGCGGCTCCCACCTCGGTCAGCCGTCAGGTGCGTCTGGATCGATTGACGCCAGCTCAGATCAACCAGGAGAAGCAGCAAGTCGCCCGGTTGAACACCCTGGCCCAGGAACGCCGGCGCACCGAGGATCGCCTGCGAGAGAAGGCCCCGACCACGCAGACTGCGGCTCCGCTCAAGGCCAGGATCGACCTACCCAAGGGGACGCCGCCGGCTCGGGTGGTGAAAACACCGACTCCTCCGCCGATGCCTGGCCGACACGATTCGACGAACACAACCAAACCGCCGGTTCGTCCGACGGTGGCCGGCAAGCCAGATGGCACTCCGATGAATCCGGTGAAACCAGTTACACCATCAGTCAAGCCGGTGACTCCAGGCAAGCCAACGCAGCCGGTCAAGCCGCTGGACACGAAGCCGATTCCCAGCAAGCCAGAGGTCAAGCCGACGACTCCAGTCAACCCGGCCACCCCTGGCAAGCCCACCCGGCCGATGCCTCCAATCACTCCGGTACCCGAAGTGAAACCGGTTCGTCCGATGAACCCGGCCCCAACTCTGCCGCCGGGAAAGCCACCACTGAATCCTACTCCGACATCACCGAAGGTGAATCCTTCTCCGACGCCGCCGATGACAAACCCGCCGATGGAAGTGAAACCAAAGCCGGTGGTTCCAACTCCACGGCCAATGGGACCAGCAACGCCGGGAGCGGGTTCCAGGCCGATGGTCGTCCCAACCAATCCGGCGCCGCGACCGACTCCCGCAACCACGCCGAATACGCCCCCGAAGTCGGCCCCTGTGGGTCGGGGAGAACGTCGACGGTAAGCCTAATGGTGTGTGCATAAACAGTCACAGGGCCCCCCGGATGAATCCTGAGGGCCCTGTGAGCGTTTGGATGGATCAGGCCTTGATCATGTCCCGCACGGTGTGGCCCGAGGGGATCATCGGCAGCACATGCTCCTGGTAGGGCACCATCACCTCAAGGAGGTAAGGCAACTTACTATCAATCATCTCTTCGAGAGCGGCATCGACCTCTTCCTTGCGGCTGATGCGGCGGCTACCACAGCGGAAGCCGCGTGCCAGACTGACGAAGTCGGGGTATGGCTCCTCACCAAACCCGGCTCCCAGGTAGGTGTGAGCGCGATTGCCCTCGAAGAAGCGATCCTCCCACTGCACCACCATGCCCAGGTGTTGATTGTTCAGCAGCAGCACCTTCACGGGCAGCTTTTCGGTGAAGCAGCAAGCAAGCTCCTGAATGTTCATCAGAAAGCTACCATCGCCGTCGATGTCGATCACTGTCTTGAGCGGGTGAGCCGCCTGCACACCCATCGCCGAAGGAAGGCCGAATCCCATGGTTCCCAGACCGCCACTGGTGACCCAGGTGCGCGGCTTGTTGAACCGGAAGTACTGGGCGGCCCACATCTGGTGCTGGCCCACGCCAGTGGTGACGATGGTGTCATCCAGTTGGCCACGATCGCGCAGGATCTGCCACATGCGCTGGATGGCATACTGCGGCAGGATGGCGTCGTCGCGATCCGCGAACCGCAGCGGTTCGGTCTCGCGCCAGTGCTCGATCTGGCGAATCCAGTCGCCGAACCGCCCTGCCTTTCCCGTGGGCTGAGCAGGCTCGGCGTCGAGCAGACGATTCAGGTCTTGCAGAGCATGGCCGACGTCACCATGAATCGGCAGATGGGCCACCTTGTTCTTGTTTAGCTCGGAAGGATCGATGTCGATGTGTACGATCTTCCCATGCTTGGCAAACTCGGAAACCTTGCCGGTCACTCGGTCGTCGAACCGCACGCCCAAAGCCAGAAGAAGGTCGGCTTCGTTGATCGCGTAGTTCGAGTAGACAGTCCCATGCATACCCAGCATGTGCAGGCAAAGGAAGTGATCTGCTGGGAAGCCGCCCAGGCCATGCAGCGTCAGCGCCACAGGGATTCCGGTCTTCTCAGCAAACGCCCGCAGGTGGTTGGCCGCATTGGCGGTGATGATGCCGCCACCAGCGTAGATGATCGGCTTTTGGCTCTGGCGAATCATCTCGAGGACGGCTTCCAGCTCCGGCCGGGTGGCGCGTCGCTCGGGCCGATAGCCGGGCAGATTCATCGGAGGATCCCAGTCAGTGACTGTGATTAGCCGCGTCTGCACATCCTTGGGCATGTCGATGATGATGGGCCCGGGGCGACCCGTCGAGGCGATGTGAAACGCCTCCTTGCACACCCGGACAATATCCTCGGTGCGGGTGACCAGATAGTGGTGTTTGGTGATGGCCCGGCAGACCTCGATAATCGGGGTCTCCTGGAAAGCATCAGTGCCAATCACCGGGGTGCCCACCTGGCCAGTGATGGCAATGATGGGGCAGGAATCCATCTTGCAATCGGCCAGGGTGGTGACGAAGTTGGTGGCTCCCGGACCGCTGGTGGCCAGGCAGACACCCACTTTACCGGTAGTCCGAGCGTACCCAGCTGCAGCGAACCCGCCACCCTGTTCGTGGCGCGGCAAAATGGTGCGCAGTCGATCTCCCACGCGAGTCAGCGCCTGGTGGATCGGCATGCTGGCCCCGCCAGGGTAGGCAAATACTACATCCACACCGTGATTCAGCAGACACTGCACGAGGATCTGCGCGCCGGAAAGTGGCGTAGTGGGATGTAGATGCGTCGAAGCCATCGAAAGTTACTCCCGCGGTCAGGTGCTGAATCTCTGGGCATCATTACTATACACCCGTCGCGGCAGGTCCCCAAGGGCGCCTTGACAATCTCCGGGGACGAACCTGACGAAGATCTGGTCTGGAGGGGATGTTCGGGGCTTACGGAGCCGTGGGAATGACCACGCCGTTGTTCAACGCATAGGCGTTCACCGTCGGCGTGGTGGTGGTGCCTGGAATTACCAGGTAGCCCGACGGGTCGATCAGGATCCAGAAGTAGGGATCCTGCCAGTTCACCTGACCGGGGTAGAGAAACTGCGTGGGATCGAGCGGGTTGGTGTACTGGGGTCGAAGCGTGGGATTCCCCAGCGCAGGCCCAATCGGATCGGACAGGGTGGCTCCAGTCAGTCGATACTGGAGTTCTACCAGACTGCCGCCATTGACAGGTTCGATGGTGAAGGTCGCGGAGTAAAATCCCGGAGAAAGAAACAGCGTCGGCGCCGTCAGGGTCTCCCCAGCATTGGCCACGAGATTGACCACCACGCGCCCAGCACTGTTTCTTAGCTCGAATCTCACTCGTCCGGTCGTTCCGGCGTTTACTGCTTCGGTTGCCAGAGTGAACTGCATTAGCTGCGTTTGCCCGACAAAGAGTCGGTAGCTGGAAGATGGCTGGACAGGCCCCTGCTGTCCGAGAACAAATGCCTGGGGAGAAAAGGGCGTATCCCGAAACTGAGCGCGGACCTGATAGTTGCCCGTATCTCCTTCCGGGCTGGTGAAGCGGAGGAAGAACTTCCTGCCAGATTCAAGACCTATCACCTGAATGGCCAGTACTCCGTCTCCGTTCACCAGGATCTGGCTAGCAAGCGGATTGAGATCGCGATCAAGCACTTCCAGGTGAGGAATGAGACCGTTGATCCGAGTTGTGGTGACCCGGATGATCAGTGCCAGCGTGGCATCGTTGGCCCGCTCTGGTGCTTCGAGCCGGAAGCAATCGGCATCGGTTGGACTTTCGATGCTGCCTCCCAGGACGTAGGAAGCATCGTTCCCTTCGCCCTCCACTTCACTGGCCCCGATCCCGTTGCAATCATCGTCGGATCCGCTGTCTTCACTGAACAGGGCTCCCACTAGATTCTCGAAGAGATGGTCATCCTGGTAAGTGGTAACCGCCGAAGGTGTCTGTCGTAGCACCGATCCCACGGTCCCGGCAGTGGTGGTAAGTAGATCCTCGTACAGCACCGACAGACCGTAGCGTCCAAGGCTGAACTGGTTCGCACTGGCTCCCTTCACTCGTAGATAGAAGGTAGACTCAGGAGCAACATGAGCCAGTCGGATGGTCAGTATGCTGCCTCGTCCCAGTGCGGCGACGGGACTGATCTGCGATCCCACCTGCACACCACTAGCGTTGACCAGTGAAAGCGAGGGAGCCAGTAGACTCAACCCGGCAGATTGTAGCCGAAAAGTGACGGATCCCGAGTAACCAGGCAGCATCTTGACCCGGTAAGTGTCCACGTCTGAAGTGGAACCCATGTCACCAAATACCACCCAGGGTTCCGACCCGTTGCGTGCCGAGCCTCCCACGGCCGCATTCACATCCGTGGCCGTTCCGAACTGGTCGTTTCCCTGAGTTCCTTCCCAGCTGTCGGCAGATCGCGTTCCGTACAGGGCCTGCAGACGGGTAAGGTCGCCAGCGGTAAGGGGCTTGCTGCCGCCGAGCCGAGAGAACATCGGAGATTTGGGATCTGTGCTATTTGAAAATCCCAGTACATGGCCCACCTCGTGGAGCATGATGGGATAGAGGTTTGCAGGTGTGAAACGCACTCGACTGTTCAGGAATACGTCGCCCGACCAGGTCCCCGCCAAGGCCGGATCCTGGGGCACGGAAACAGCCAGCGCCTCCCCAGACATGGGCTGAGCACCGATGCGGATGTCGCCGAACCGACCATCGCCCTGAATCAGCCCGCTAGTGCCGAACGGGAGGCCAGCATCGCTGGTAAGGGCGAAGTTGATGTTGGTGCGAACTGCCCAGGTTTGAAACGCGCGGAGGATCTCTCGTTGCCAGACCGCGCGTGGCATCTGTGCATCCAGGGTGCGAAACAGAATGCTGGAGTTTCCACCCAATCTGGTGCCATCGGGAGTAAAGCTGATGGTGAGATGGCCAGGGTCTTGCCAGGGCTGCCCGAACATGGCTGGGACCGAGCGGTCCTCGAGTGATTCCAGCGCAGGACGGCGCAGATGGAGTGAGGTTCTGAGAGACGAAGGCATCGATCTGTTCCGTTTAGGTGGCGCCAAGATTACATTAGCACACCATCATCCTTGAGTGGAAGTGCAGGCGCGCCCGAGGATCCGCCAGGAAATCCAGATTTATTCTCATGACCCGGCCGTGGCTTCGCTTTCTCGGAGCAGCTGCTTGAATCGGGCATCGCTCTGCAGACTCTGCAGGTCCGGATCCACATTGGCTATTGAGATCCAGCGCGACTCCAGGCGAAAGGCCTTGCGCAACAGGTGCAGTGCCTCGTCCCGGTCGCCTGGCACCTGGCGTGCTGTGATGGCAAAGATGCAGGCAGTCTGGTAGAGAAGTCCGGCGGTGGGCTTTGCAGCCAGCACTACGCGGGCGTCTCGCAGCGCCTCCTCGCGCTTTCCCTGGCGGGCTTGCAGTACACCTCTACCTGCAAGGGCGAGTTGATCACCTGGAACAATCTCGAGCAAACGATCGAGGCTCTGGATCGCTTCCGGAGTGCGCTGCAACTGTTCGGACAGGACATGGGCGCGGTTGCGTAACCCGATAATCGAGGAGGGGTTCAACTGGACTGCCCGGTCAAAGTCGGCCAGCGCTCCGCGCGGGTCGTTCGGCAGCCGCGCCAGGCCACGCGTAATGTAACTTATCTCATCTTGCGGTTCGCTCCGTAGACCTTCGTCCTGATCCTCGCGCGCCCCGGCCTCGTCGCCAGCCTGGGCACGCGCCTGGGCGCGCAAGAAGAACAACCGCGTGGGGCCCTGACCACCCTCCAACGCAACGTCCAGGTCACGCAATGCCGCTGTTGGTTGCTTCATCTCAAGCAAGGCGATGGCGCGGTTCATGCGAGCCACGACCAGCGTCTCGTCGAGTTGAAGTGCTCGGTCGAGTGCCTCGACGGAGCGGGACCAGTCGCGGGCGCTCAACAGGTAGGTTCCACGATGAAACCAGGCCCAGACCCAGCGCGGGGCCAGGGTTGTGGCCATCTCCGCGCATACGGCCGCTTGCTCGTGCCGGCCCAACTCGGCGTTCACCCTGGCCAGCAGGAGCCAGGAAGTAGGGCTTGTTCCTTGCTCGCGAGTGGTGGCCTCAAGCAACGGCAGCGCCTGCTGCCACTGGCCCTTCCCTACCCTGTCAAGCAGTTCGAGGAATTGCTGCCGTGCCGGAGAGAGATTTTCTGCCTTCGGGTCGGATACCGACTTCTGGTTCGCGCCCCCAGGGTTCGATCGCAGTTCGGCCTCCTGACGTAGAAGTACGGCAGGTATCGCCTCTTTGGGATAACAGGACTGGCCCGCCTGGTTGAGTTGCTGGGCCAGGTTGCGATCTCCACGCCAGATCTCGGCCCGGGCCCACATCCACAACACTTCTCCAAGCCGGGTTTGCAGCTGGGTCTTCTGGTCTGGTGATAGATGCGCTACCAGGGAACGCTGACGCCAGCCAGGGTCAGCGAGCACTCCGTAGCGATCGATCAGGGATCGGCAGCAGCGCACACCCTGTGTATGACTTTCCTCACTGGAATCGGGTGTGGCCAGGAGAACGGGTACCTCGGCAGCTGTCTCGATGGATTCGCGGAAGCGTTGCTGCGCTTCCAGCCGATTCCGCGACACGAGCAGTTGAGCCAGCCCCAGCCCTGCACCGACCAGCACCAGCACCAGAAGGGCCAGGACCCCTCCCGAAGAGGTGAGCCGCGGGTGTCTCCTGGCCCACTTGCGGGCACGCTCGGCCAGAGACGGCTCAGGAATGTGCTGCAAGGGGCGGTGACCGAGCTGACACTGCAAATCGTTGCGCAGGTGCTCGGCGTTGGTATATCGCCTGGCAGGGTCCGGTTCGAGACAATGACGCAGGATGGCTTCGACAGCGGGGGTCACTTTCGGGTTCTTCTCCGCCAGGCCCGCGGGAACCGTCTGGCGGTCGGCGATCATACGCTGTTGAAGATCCGCAAAGGCTCCCTGCCTGCGTGGAAAGGGAAACTCACCGGCGAGCAACTCCCACAGCACCAACCCCAGGGCATAAATATCCAGCGCGGGGGTTCCCCGAGCCTGCCGCGATTGCAACCCAGCGAGGTATTCCGGGGCCATGTAGAGCAGCGTGCCTCCTACCTGCCCAGTTGTTGGCTCATTTTCGAGAGAGGTTTCCTCGGCCAGGTTGAAATCGAGGAGCATCGGTTGCCCCTCGTCGGTTAGTAGAATGTTAGCCGGCTTCAGATCCCGGTGAATTAGACCGCGTTGATGGGCATGATGTAATCCCTCGGCCAGGCGCGCCCCCAGGGACAGAACGGCCTCAACGAACGAGGCTTCCTGAAGCTCCCGGATGCCGGGAGCTTGCTCGGGAATGTCATCACACGTGGCACGAATCTGCTCGACCAGCCAGCGACCGGAGGTGGGCAGCTGCGGCCGGGCAGCTCGAAGCTGGTGGATTACACCCGCCAGGGTAAGCTTTCCGAAGTAAGGCATGCAAATGGCGACGAGGCTACCCACCGGATGCACCGAGTAAATCGGGACAATGTGGGTCTGTTGCAGGCGTGCGAGTGCCTGCGCCTCATGACCGAACGGGGCTGACGTGAGCTTCAAGGCGACCAGTCTGTTCGATAACGCCTCTTGTTGCGCCAGGTAGACCCGCGCAAAGGAACCGCGGCCTAGCTCGGCCAGGAGGCGAAACCCGGCCACCTGCTCTCCGATCGGTGGAAACTCCTCGACGAAAACAATCGGCTTAGATTGGACCGGCTTCCCAGCCGGGTCGGTCACCAGGCGTGTCGAACCGATTGTAGCTGGGCGGGACGAAGGCGCAGGGACCACCCAATCCTGCACCTCGACGCCATACCGGCTGGCATACTCGTCCGGCGAGGGGTGCTCTCCGGCCCGGCTGCGCTGGCGAAATTCCTCGAAGGCGATCCCCTGCACCCCCGCGACATCGTTCACCAACTCGGGGAACCGGGCGAGGTATTCATCGATCCGACGGGGAGTCCGGTGCGCCCAGGATAACTCCATCTCCACGCGGACCAACTCGCGCAGGACAGGTTGACGCAGAGGGCTGCTTCCAGGTGGTAGGAATGCGGCCAGTTCGGGGAGTTGCTCGGACGAGGCGGCCTTTTCGTACGCGGCCACGTAGTCGTCCAGGTCGATGAGCGCGGGTGTCATGCGCTGGCTCATGAAGGTGGGGAAGGTTCGCTTTCCGACAGCAACACGGCAAGCTTCTGGCGGGCTTCCTGCAGGAGGCGTTCGGTGCTGCGCTGTGACCGGCCGATCCGCCGGGATATTTCAGTCACGTCATGACCCTCGATCCGAAGGCGAATGACAGCTCGCTGGGATTCGGGTAACTGCTCGAGAGCATCTTCCACCACCAGCGCCAGCAGCCGTTCGGCATCGTCGCTGCGTGCGGCCACATTCTCGAGGGTGAAGGTGTAGGTCTCGGCTCCCGCGGTTTTCCGGGCATCCCGGCAGGCGGCGTGATGATAGCGTGCCCGGGCTCGAATCTTGTTGAGGGCAATCACCAGGAAGAGTCGCCACAGCTCCTCGCCTTCGGGCAGGTCGTAGAAGCCCTGGCTGGCTCCGCGAAAGAAGCTGCCGAACACCGATTGCACGATGTCGTCCACCTCAACGAGGCGGCTCAGCTGCTTTGAACACTGCGCTGAGGCCAGCTCGCGCAGGCGTCGGGAGTAACGGCTGTAGAGCAAAGTGGCCGCGTCGGCGCAGCCGGACCGGAGACGCACCAGTAATGATTGATCGGTCGGCTCCAGGATGTCATCGGGGGGATGGTTGGGTTCCGTCATCGATTCTGCCCTCGGTAAGCGACAGTGCGCCCGGGGCGGCTCTTCCGCCACTTTCTGTTATTTTATCTCAGAAATGTTCCCTGTGGGATGAGTCAGGGTTGCTCGTTCAGCGGCGCCGGCGCCGTGGAGGTCCACTGATCGATGTGGCTGGTCTCGAAGCAGTGAGGGCAGCTGGGTTCAAGATACCAGGCACCACAAGCAGGGCACTTGCCGCGATGGTCGAACAGATCGAACCGGGTCTGGCAGTGGTCGCACACCCAGAAGCTGCCCTGGGGAGGAGCGGTGTGGCAGGACGGACAGCGCACCGACGAGTTCCGCGGTAGTGCCTGGACGGTGAGGATGGCCTCGGCCTGCTTGAAACTGACGAATGACCGCAACGTGATGGTCAGGGCCAGAAGACCGGTGATAAGGGCCCATCCCTCGATGAGGGGTAACACCACCAGGCTGCCAAGCAGGAGAAGTCCCCCGACGATCATGCCGAAGAGGCTCACGATGCGCAGGCTTTCGTAGCGACCCACGCCGTACCAGAGGAAGGCCTGCACCATTTGCCCGCCATCGAGCGGATAGATGGGGAGGATGTTGAAACCGAACAGTGCAGCGTTCATGACGGTCGCCAGGCCGAGAAAGCGGTAGATGTCGGGCTGACTCTGAGCCCAGCCCTGCGACGAGGCATAACTCCACAGTGCAAATGTCGGAATTAAGAGCAGGAAATTGACGAGGGGACCGGCCGCGATGCTCCAGAGGAATGCGCCAGGACGTGGAGGCGGCGCCACGAACGCCACACCTCCCAGGGGCCACAGCAGAATCGTTTCGGCCTTGCCCCCCACCGAGCGACAGGCCAGGGCATGGCCAAACTCGTGGAGCAGGACAAAGACGAACACTGAAACGAACTCGGCCACCTTCCAGGCGGGTGCTTGG
This sequence comes from Gemmataceae bacterium, assembly GCA_046350255.1. GTDB lineage: Bacteria > Planctomycetota > Planctomycetia > Gemmatales > Gemmataceae > CALDUY01. The sequence goes on along the minus strand of JAXMAV010000005.1, from coordinate 116,068 downwards.
TACTCCATGCCGTCTGGTCGCCGACTCGTCACGAGGATCAACGCGATGAGAAACCAGCTCCAGTGCAGGTATACATCGATGCCCGCCGCCCGGAAGAGTCGGAAGGAACCTCGCAGCGAATGATCCATGGTCCGTTACCTGCCTTGTAGACAATCCTCTGCATTGAGATAGGAGATCCTATCCGGATCGGCTGACGGTTCGCGCAGAAAGCCGCTACCGCCTCGTCACCTCTGAATGGTAGGCTGAGCATGTAACGCCGGCCCACTCCCGGCGTTCCTTGTGGCTGGACTGCGGGAGGACAACCATGAACGACCAGGACCGGTTCCGGCTGGGACCTCTGCTGCAACGAGTGATCGAGGGCGACCGCGTGGCCCTGAATGAGTTACTCACTCAGCTACGGCCTTACTTACATGCCCTGGTGCGGCAGACACTTGGTCCGGACTGGAAGGATGCCTCGGACATTGTCCAGTCGGGCCTGCGGCGCATCAACGAGAACCTCGACGACCTTCTCGACAACGACCCCACCGTGCCGCACTTGCTCGCCTGGATCAAGAAGATTGTCCGAAACCGGGCCATCGACGCCGCTCGCCGGCGAAAACCGGTTTACCAGGCTGGCGAGCATACCCCTCTGCAGGATCAGCCCGAGCAACGTTCACCTCAGGAGCGCGCCGAACGCGAGCAGCGAGCCACCGCCCTTCTGGCCGCCCTCCAACGTCTCCCCGAGAAGCAGCGCCTGGTAGTTGAACTACACTACTTCGACCGCCTCCGGGACGATGAGATTCGCGCCCGGCTTGGCGGAAGCGTGGCGGCCATCCGCGTGCTGCGCTGTAGGGCCCTCAAGCACTTACGCCACCTTTTGGAGGCTGACCATGCTTCCCCCTGACGATCTGACTTCCTGGGGCGAGAAACCAGCCACTTCGCGAGAGCAGGAACTCGCTGATCTCATCGCCGATTTGATGGAGGCCGGGGAGGACCTTTCAATGACTCGAATGCGGGTGGTGAGCGATACTGAGGCAGCCCGGTTGGTCGAGGTCTGTGGCTGGATCGAGGACATGATGGACACGCTGGCCGAACAGTCAGGCGTCCTTGTCAACTTCGCTCCGCAGGCAGCCCCCGGGGCTGAGGTGCGCCCCGTCCAGTTGAACATGAGCGTCGGACGACTACGCCGCGGCGAGTGCATTCCCGTGGCTGCCCACAAGCCAGCTCCCTGCATCGTTCGAGATATCAAACGTGTTCCCGACGACACCAACCGGGTGGTACTCCACACCGGCGACCGGGTGCGCATTGAGGTCGTAAGTGATCAGGCAGGCTTTATTGTCGTCTTCAATCGGGGGCCCGCCGGCGCCATCCACCTGCTGTACCCGGCCCGAATCGACGAGGTGGCGAGAATCCATGCAGGGGTTCCCGTGCAGATCGACAACATCGAGATGGCTCCCCCAGCGGGGCGCGAACGTGTGTACGCCATCTGGAGTCGCGCGCCTCTGGCCAGACCGGGGCACCAGCTCCGCGACATGAAGCGAGTAGAGGACGCGGTCAGCCAGTTGCGCCCGGATGACTGGCACGCCATCCTCATCGAGCTGGATCACCACGCTGCCTGAGCCGTCAAATCGCCCCCGGAATCAGTTGACCGCGAGTAATGGCCAGGGGCCGGCCCTGGGTGTCGTGTACCTCAGTGTGCGGAGTGTACCCCAGACAGTGGAACAGCGTGGCCTGCAGATCCTGCGGCAGCACCCGGCCATCTCGAGGATGGGCGCCGATGCGGTCAGATGCACCAAGAACCTGTCCACCGCGGATGCCGCCTCCAGCCAGGGCTCCGGAGAAAACATGGCCCCAGTGATCGCGTCCCCCGGCGCCATTGATGCGCGGGGTCCGCCCGAACTCACCCATCCAGACCACCAGCGTCTGATCGAGCATGTTCCGGGCTACGAGATCCTCTAGCAGGGCAGAATAGGCCTGATCCATGATCGGCATCAGCCGCCGAAGATTTCCCGCGTTATTGCCATGAGTGTCCCAGGCGGGACTGTTGTCCGCCTCGCCGGCCATGCGCGTCCAGTTCACCTGGACGAAGGAAACACCTTCCTCCACCAGACGTCGGGCCAGCAGCAAGCTTTGGCCCCAGCGTGTTCTTCCGTAACGATCACGAACCTGCGACGGTTCTCGGTCGAGGTCGAATGCCTGACGAGCCTTTCCGGCGCGAAGCAGATCGATGGCCTGGCGGGTACGCGCCTCGTGTACCGGAAGCACGCTGCGATCGAGGTTCTCGAGCGAGCGGTTGACGCGATCGAGCAGAGCGAGCCGGCGGTCGAGGCGATCGGTCGACAGCTCTGGTGGTAACCCCAGACCAGTGATCTGAAATCGCGGCTCATGCGGTTGGCAGTGAATGAGCCAGGGGTTCGACGTCCGGCCCAGCAAGCCACCTTCCTGTCCGGGCCAGGAGATGCCGCCATTGTTCCAGATATGCTCGGGAAGCACCACCGAGGCGGGAAGGCCACCTCGTCCGCCGCGCAGCTTCTGTACGATGGCGGCATGGCAGGGCCAGTCGTTGGGAGCGCCCGGTTTGGCATTCTCGAAGTTAGTCGGCGCGTGGGGAACGCCTGTGAGCATCCAGTAGCCGCTGGACGAATGAGCGTTGTCGTTCGTCGAAAGCGCCCGCAGCACACAGATGCGGTCCATCAATCGCGCGGTGCGCGGCATTAATTCGCCGACGTGGATGCCTGGCACCCGGGAAGCGATAGGCCGATATGGTCCCCGGATCTCGGCCGGAGCGTCAGGTTTCGGGTCCCAGGTTTCGTGCTGAGGCGGCCCGCCGAGGTGGAACAGTACGATACAGGCCTTCGCTCTCGATGAGGACGAGGAGCCCGATGCAGTCGGGGTCGACTGCGTTGCCAACCCCAGAGTGGTGAGGGCGCCAAGGCGCATCCATTCACGCCGGGTAATGCCATCGCACAGACGAGTGCCCTGGGCAGAAAAACCTAGCATGGCTATACTCCGCCCGGAAGAGTCGGGCCTTCTAACCAGGTGGTGAGACGTCCGTGGACGCAGGAGGGAGGGCAGGTAATCGCATGACTCCGCTTCGGAGTAGCCTGCAGTGTACCTCGATCGGTTCCATCTCACCAGTGTTTTTCGCGGGGGCCTACCATTGAAGGCGGGCAGAGTCGAAGACTGGGCCATCGACACAGACGCGTTTGTAGTCCCAGCTTTCGTCCGAGACCTTGACTCGGGTCACACAACTGAAACAGATGCCCACTCCGCAGGCCATCGGGGTTTCCAGCGACACCTCGCAGGAGACACCCCAGTGCTGAGCCAGGCTAGCCAGGGCGTGCAGCATCGGCTCTGGGCCGCAGCCGACCAGGTGATCCGGCGGTGCGTGAGATTGAAGGAGTTCGGTCACGTAGCCCCTGGTGCCCAGGGTGCCATCATCCGAGGCGAGATGCACAGTGGCCCCGGCCTGGCGGAAATCCTCGACACCGGCTGCCAGGTCGGCGCTACGGACGCCATAGTAAATCGAGACGCGATCTACCCGACGCCGGGCCGGCTGACCGGCGTAGCCGCGGTAACCGAGCAGATCGCGGATGTAGGCCAGGAACGGAGTTTGTCCGATTCCGCCGGCCACCAGCGCGACGTGACCCTTGCCTTCGAGAGAGGAAAACCCGTTCCCCAGGGGGCCGACCACCTCCAGGTCGTCACCGGGTTGGATGAGAGCGAGACGGTTGGTCATCTTGCCGACGACGAGATACACCACATCGATCCCGGTGGTTGCATCTCCTTCCACGACAGTGTCGTAGAGCGCGAATGGTCGGCCAAGCAACGGATCGGTGGTCCCTGGGATGCGAAGCATGACAAACTGACCGGGACGCATCGCGCTGGCCAGGGTCGGCCCGGCCAGGCGAATGCGATAGGTGTCACGCGCCAGCCGTTCGTTCTGGACCACGGACATCCGATGTTGCATCGGCGCGCAACTCATGTCCGCTTGCGTCCCCGAGTGGCACCAGGACGACGGCGGGGCAATAAAGTAACACTCGGTCGAGGCTTCGGAGTAGGTGCCTCGACTGCGACTGCCACGCTGGTCTTTTCCTCGTCAGTTTGACGAGGCCGGGGCCGACAGGCCAGCCGTAGACGTTCTACCTCGTCCACCTTGAGGCGTCGCGACTTGCTTTTGCCCAGGCGATCAAGGCGGATCGGGCCGATGGCCGTGCGTCGCAGCCGCATCACCTTGTGTTCCAGTTTGGCGAGCATACGGCGAATCTCACGATTCTTCCCCTCGCACAGGACAATTTCCAGCCAGGTACTTTCGCCCTGCGATTTGAGCTTCTTGACGCGCCGTGCCTTGACGTGGCCATCCGAGAGCCACACCCCGTCGAGGAGTTGCTGGAGATCCTGCCGGGTCGGCTTGCCCGCCACCTGAACCAGGTAGGTCTTGGACACACCGAAGCGCGGATGCATCAGCTTGAAAGCAAGGTCGCCGTCGTTGGTCATCAACAACAGCCCCTCGCTGTCCTCGTCCAGCCGACCCACGGTGTAGACCCGCTGCAGCACATGCGGGATCAGATCGACCGCGCGGGGCCTACCCTGGGGATCGTGGTTGGTGCAGAGGTAGCCGCGGGGTTTGTTGACCGCCCAGTAGACCAACGGCTCGGCCTCGACGGGCTGGCCATCGACGGCCACCTGCTGAGACGAGGGGTCTACTCGGGCACCTGCTTCGCGCACGGGTTGGCCATCGATGCTGACGCGCCCATGCTGGATGAGATCGTCGCAGTGTCGACGAGAGCCGACGCCTGCGTGAGCCAGATACTTGTTGAGTCGTTCCATGGTATACTCATTGTAGCAGACCGCCCGGCGGACAACAGTCGGCCACAACGATGTTGCGGTGAGGGGCGGGGTTTTGTTTGGCCTGGGTAATCTCTTCGGGTCAACCTCCCAGGGCCGCCTTCAGCGCGAGCATGTCCTGGCGAGTTTGCTCCAGACTTTTTCTTAACTCTCCGACTACCTGTTCCAGAGCCACGATCTTCTGCCGAGAGGAATCCAGTTCCTCGCGCATCTTCCCCAGAGAAGATTCCAGCGTAGTATAGCGTTCGTCCTGGCGCGGAGCCGATACCGGAGGAGTAGCAACGTGCGCCGCGGGTGGTGGTGCGGACATGCTGGCGACCGCAGCATGGGCCCGCGATTTTTGGCGCTCCAGCTCGGCAGGATCATGAAAGCCATGGGTCAGCATGGCGCCACGGCGATCCTCAGCCGTCAGGTAGACTACCAGTTTACGCTCCACCAGCGGACGAAGAATCTTTTTCAGTGTATCAAGATCCTCGATCTCGTCCATGCGGCTGGCGCGAGTTCTTAGTTCTCCCTCGGTCTGAGGACCGCGGAGCAGTAATTCTCCCAGCACGGCCATCTCGAATTTATCCACGTGCCAGGCTTCGTACAGCAGATGGCGCCAGCGCTCGACGCGACCGCCGATCACCTTGGCGGCAAACCCGCGCGACTTGCAGCGCATCAATGCTTCCTCGACGTCGTCTTCTTCCAGGTCGAGGATGGGGTCACGGTTAGACTTCTGATTGCAACCGGTCACCAGGGCATTGAGACTCATTGGGTAGGCATCGGAACCGAGCGTCTTCTGTTTTTCGACCAGCACCCCGAGCACCCGGCGTTCATTCATGTTAAGAACCGGCCACGGGCCGGCATAGCCGGGCGGGAAGGCTGCCTCGGTCATGATCCACTCCTCGCGAAGCACAGTGACGAAGAACGCCCCGTCACTCCCGGGGGCGGTTCATCACGCCCTGCCCCGAGGCACTGATCTCGGGAGGGGTTCGCAGCGCTTGCTGCATGTGCTTCTTGTACACGTCCACGCCGGGTTGTCCATAGGGATTGATCCCCAGGAGCCGAGCCTCCACCACCGTGGCCAGCATGAGCATCTGCAGCAGCTGGCCCATGGTGTGCTCGGACAGCGTCGGCATGATGAGGTCCGACGTGGGCCGGGCCACATCCCAGTAGGCCTGGTTGACCGCCTTCCAGGCGGCCTGGTTCACGTCGTGCAACGTCCGTCGGTTAAACTGATTCAGGTCATCCTCGTTGTGGTCCACCATCTGAATGCCGATGGGTACGTTCAGCGGCGATTTCACCACCAGATTCAGGAAGAAGCGATCGCGAGGGCCATCCTGGTGCTGTTGCCCCCGACTGTGCAGGTCACGGGTAAGCACCTGCGAGAGAGGCGTCGGTCCACCTCCGCGCTTGCCCAGGGTCTCCGACACTAGCTGAGTGTACCAGTCTCCCACCCGATCCAGGCGGCGTGACCAGATTGACAGCACGCGCAACGGCTTGTTCATCTCCTGGTACATGAGATGGTTGACCCCTGCCAGCTGCAGCACGGGGTTACGCTCGAACGGTTCTTCCAGGAAGCGCTTGGTCATTGCGGCCGCGCCCAGGAGAAGGGCACGGATATCAAGCCCCATGACGGCGGCAGGCAGCAACCCCGCAGGCGAAAAAACACTGAAGCGAGAGCCAACGCCATCAGGGATGGTGACGACATTGTGGTCATCGATGCGCAGGGCCTGGTACAGGTCGCGCATGCGTGAGGTCTGGCCCGTCACCGCGGCGAACAACCGGGTCAGCCAGGGTGAGCGTAGACCGTAATACTCGTTCGCTTCTCGCCGAAACACGCGCAGCGCTATCGCCGGTTCGAGGCTATTTCCAGTGCGCGACACTGTGACAACAGACCAGCGCTCCTCCCGCCGGTCAGGATCGACGCAGGTAACCTGGAGCAAATCAAGCAGGTCCTGCAGCGCATCATTGTCGGCTGAATACCCCTCGAAATAAATGCGAGGCACTCCCAGGCGCGCATCGGAAGGGAGCTCGTTGTGATAGGTGCTGCGTAGCGCAGAAAAGAGGGCCTGTCCTCCCAGGAACGATCCGCCCGCGCCCAGGAAAACTACCCGGTCCGATTCTTCGCGCAAACGGTTGGCCAAAGTTAGACAACGTCCCAGGTCGCTGGCATCCTGCTTCCGCCGATATCCTTCCAGTAAATCGAGCGGCAGGTTGATGAAGCCGGGGTCAATGGGGCCTACCTCGGGCGCGGGGTTCCGCACTTCCCGGTCAGCGGCCACCAGACTACGACATTGCAGCAGGCGCTGCTGAAGCTCCTTGAGTCGCCCCGCGGCAAGGAACTGGCTCGCCCGTGCTTCTGCGGCCGTGGTCCATTCCTCGGTACCAGGAACAAGAAGGCCCTGGTAGGAGTAGGTGATGGATTCGTCGGGTAGTTCCATGATGCGTCCCGTCGGCTACAGGGTCCGAGAACCGTCACCCGGCTTTCCACCCCCGCCTCGCTTTGCCCAAGTGGGACTTTCGGACGAACCTGGTGGACAGGTAGACAGACTTCTCATTGGTAAACTATAACTCGCCCCTGCGCAAGGGCAAACTCCCCACGGAAAGCTCATGGAATGACACTACACCAGGTTCTCGATCGAGGTGCTCCAGGGCTAATGGATGGAGCCATGGGCACCAGACTTCTGCCGTTGGGGTTGCCCTGCTGCGAGCTGGCGAACCGAGCCGACCCTCGCGCCGTCCAGCGGATTCATCGCTCGTATGTGCTGGCGGGAGCCATCGTGCATCTCACCAACACCTTTCAGGCCAATCCCCTGGCCCTGGACCGACATGGTCTTGAACCGGACCTGGAAGATCTCGTCGAGGCAGCCATCCGCCTGGCCCGCCTCGCCGGATGCACCTACCTGCTTGGCAACGTGGGACCGATTTACACTCCAGGGAGCCCGGGAGAGTTCGTCGATCGCGAAGCCCTGGTCCGGACCATAGCAGCCTTCACCGCCGTGGACGGTCTCCTGCTGGAAACCTGCTCCTCGCCCAACGTTCTCGGTGCCATCGAGTATGTCACGCATCGAGTTCCCGAGATCGACGGACTGCCTGTGCTGTGTTCCTTCACGTTCCTGAAAAACGGGCGAGGAGGATGGCAAACGCTGTCTGGTCATCCTCCTGGATTCCTGGCTGCACATGCCAGCCGACACCACGTTGCTGCGTTGGGGGTCAACTGCGGTCGCGACCTGCAGCTAGACGACCTGGCTGGCATCCTGCGTGCGTATCGCCAGGAAACCGATCTGCCCCTCTTCGTCCGGCCCAATGCAGGGCCACCAGGTAGTAGCCCCATCGGTCCCGAGCGTTTCCAGGAGATGGCCCCGCCCCTGGTGCAGAGCGGAGCCCGCCTACTTGGCGGTTGTTGCGGTACAGATGAGCAGCACATTGCTGCCCTGGCCCGGGGGTTGCAGTCTATTCGTTGTGAGTGACAGTTCGGGCTCACAAATGATCGACGCCGGGCGAAGGCATCCTTCGCGCCCGGCGTCGCTGCATTGAGCCATGGAGATATCTTAGCGACTTCCACTCAGCATAAAGTGAATCTCCGCGGTTTGCTTGACGACGAGCGTCATCGTCACCGGGTCGAAGACGATGGCGCCAGCCGCATCGGGGTTATTCACCTTCCAGCTCTGCGAGTCGACATTCTGCGTGATGTTCGCGATGATGCGGTTCACATTCTCGACCATGATCAGCTGGGTCAACTCAGGAGGCAGGGTAATATCCACCACGGTGGCCAGGTCACCAATGTAATAGGTGCGCGTCGTCGTCATCTGGTTGGCCCGCTCACGCGAGGTAATCTGGATGGCCTCGTCCTTGATGACGTAAGTCAGATTCAGATCACTGAGGATCCGCTTCAGAACGGTCCTGGTTGAGGCACGCAGCTTCAGGGTGACAGGGGATTCGTAGGTGACCGACACCTCTTCCAGTGCGCGCTTGTCGAGGATGATTTCGACGCCGGTGACCTTGCGCAGGTAGGCGACGACTTCCTCGAGGGTATTTTTGTCGAACTCTGCCGCGATAGGGGAGGCCAGCGCCTTCATGATCGACTTTTCGAGCGCGGTGAGCTTCGTGCCCGAGGACCGCTTCTTTGACAGTTCTGCCCAGTCCTTGGGGAAGCGCATGTTTTGAGATTCGGGTACGGCCGCTTCCTCGACGGCGCGCGCCACCCGGGCATAACGGTCGAGGTTGCGCGAACGATCGAGTCGGGCCTCGGTAACGCTCCGGCTACGCGATTCGATGAGGGCCCTGGCCTCGTCGGAGACGCTACGGCCCGGATCGCCACGCTGTGTGTCCTCGGTCCGCCTGCTATCCTGAACGGCCAGGCGGGCGACAGATTCCTCGCGTCGGAGATTCACACGACGACGTTCGGTGGCAATCTGCTGCACACGATCGAGATCGGCTTTCAGGGTGATGATCAGCACCTCACGCCGTTTGGCGTCGAGAGCCGTATCGTTGCGAACCAGGGCCAGGACGCCGTGAAGCTTTTCCGTGGCTTCGAGTACGCGCGGCAGGTCAGACCGCACCAGGCGGTAGGCCGCGGCGCGCTCGTCGGCGAACTCGCGTTCCACTCGCTGGGCCTCAATCTGCAGGCGCTTCTTGGCTTCTTCCAGGGTATCGGGGTTGTCGCCACGGAGGAGCCCGGTGAGCAGGATCCATGCCAGAGACGAGAAGAGGATGCGTTGGTGTAACTTGGACATGATCGCCTCGGAGCCTCCCAGGCTGTGCACCATCTCTCAACTCCATAGCCTACCGCGGAGAGAGGAGATTCGCCAGGGAAAACGTGCCGCCTCCGGTCCCCAGCAACAACGGTCGCACCTCGCCTGCCAGGAACACCGACCCGGTAATACAGACGAGATCGTCGGGGCCTGCCGAGGCTAACACCCGCGCCAGGGCTTCGCGCGGTGTGGAGCTGACTTCGCACGGCTTTTCGCTCAAGTTCGACCAGATGCCGGCGAGTTGCTCGGGTGGGACGCTGCGAGAGTTGGCCGTGAATCGAGTCAGTACCACTCCATCAAATGCACGAGTCAGCACCTGAAACATGCCCGGGATGTCCTTGTCGGTGGACCCGGCAAAGACAAGCCAGCGCCGACCGGCCGGGAAGGAGGCCTCCATGGTGTGGACCAGCGCCTCCATCGAGGCGACATTGTGGGCGCAATCCACCAGCACCAAGGGCCGTTGTGCCACCACCTCCAGACGAGCTGGCCAGACTACTTCGGCCAGTCCGCGCTTGACCGCTTCGTCGGAAACATGCAGGCCCTGGCGGCGCAGTTCCTCGACGCTGGCGAGGGCCAGCGCTGCGTTGGCTCCCTGGTGATCTCCTAGCAGGTTGAGAGCGAGACTGGGCCAGGTGCGGGTAGGTGTTGCCACCTCGACACGGGGAGGTAGGTAGGCTCCCGGGCGCACCTGACCAGGCGTGTAGCGGTAATGGATGTCTCGCCCCACCTGCAGCAACCGGCTACCGCGCTGAGCACAAACGCGCTCGATGACTTCTCCAGCCTCGGGATGGGTGGCGCCTGAGATGGTGGGGACACCCGCCTTCACGATACCGGCCTTTTCCCAGGCGATCTGCGCCAGGGTTGATCCCAGCAAGTGCATGTGGTCGTAGCTGATGCTTGTGATGACGGCGAGCAGAGGTCGGCAGACATTGGTAGAGTCGAGCCGACCTCCCAGCCCGACTTCGAGCACAACCAAGTCGCAGCGCCGACGAAGGAAGTGAAGAAATCCGATGGCGGTGGCGATTTCGAAGAAGGTCGGCGCAGTGGTCTCAAAGAGAGGAGACGCCTGCACCACCTCGCGGATTTCTCCGGCAAGAAGTGTCAACTCGTTCGGGGTGATCGGTTTGCCGCCGACCTGGTAGCGTTCTTCCAGGCTGGTAAGATGCGGCGAGGTGAACAGCCCCACCCGGTAGCCGCCGCGATCGAGGATGGTGGCCAGTAGCGCCGAGGTTGAACCCTTGCCCTTGCTGCCTGCAACGTGGAGGATGCGAAGCCGTCGATGTGGTTCACCTAGCCGGCGGAGCAACAGGCGCATCCGTTCCAGCTTCAGATCGCCGGGGGTGGGCACTCGTTGTTCGTAGTTGGCCTGGGCGAACCACCAGGTCAAGGAGTTGGCGTGACTCATGGCAGGGTTCGGTTACTCAGGCTGCGGCGGCAGGACCGCCATGTCCATCCAGTAGTGATGGATCATCTGCAGCACGTGCAAGAATCGCTGAAAGTCCTGCGGCTTCTCGATATAGGTGTTGGCGCCGGCGGAATACATTTGGCGAATGTCCTCCTCCCGCTTCGAGGTGGTCAGCACCACTACGGGGACCGCGCGCAGGGTCGGCGTGTTGCGGATGTGCTCAAGCACCTGCCGACCATTCATTCGGGGCAGGTTGATGTCCAGGAGAATCAGCGCGGGAATGCGCCAGGGGTGCGATTCCGCGTGATTGCCCTGCTGATGGAGATAGTCCAGCGCCTCCTGGCCATCGCGCACCACAATCAGGTCGAATGGTAGACCGCTCTCCTTGATGGCGCGCTGGGTGATCTTTACATCCGCAGGATTATCTTCCACCAAGAGTATTGCGTGATCCGCTTTCATGTCTCCGCCCAGCTCACTGCTCCAGTCGCCATCCGCCTGCCCCCTACCCTGGCATCCTTTCCGTCCCCTTGCTGATCTGAGCAGGTGGACGCGAACGATGCAACAGGCCTGTTAGTGGCACACGCCCTGAAGGCGGACTTCAAGTTGATCGACGACGTGACCGAACCATGTCCTGGCAGCCTCACAAGATAGTACGGGATCGTCCCCGGAGACACCATCCAACTGGGCGAGGAAGTGTGTGGCTCGAAAAAGGACAGCCTTACGAAGCTCAGGATCTAACGCGCGGAATCGGGTCAACTGCTCGGCCTGATGAGTCAATTCGGACAAGGTCGCTCTGTTGTTCGAAGAATATTCTAACCCTCTTGTAGGTTGGTGGCCATCTATATGTCGGAGAATCTCCTCGAGGCGCAAAGTCCATTGTGATCGGTCGGTCACCAGTTCCTTTGCCAGGAAGTAGTCGGCCCCCTCGCGCCAGGCGCGTGCGATGTCCTGCACCATGCCGGCGGAGACAAATAGCGCAGTCGGCACGGGTGTTTGCCAGTTCCGGGCCAGCCGACGCAGAAACTCCAGGCCGCTTCCGCCAGTAAGATTGACATCCAGAAGCACCAATGAAGGTGGCGTGTCCTGGTTTATGAGCGCGGTCCAGGCTTCCTCGATGGAGCGATACACCGTCAATCCATGTCCCGCTCGCCGGGCCAGGAGGCCAACAATCACACCCATGGAGGGATCGTCATCGATGAGCCATAGCCGCGCAGACATGACCAGCCGGGTGCCTCTGGGTTAGGAAACGCTGTTGGGCGGAGGATGATGGGTATCGGCAGGCAGAGTAAACAGGAACGTGGCTCCCTGGCCCAGCGCAGATTCGACCCAGATTTTGCCTCCATGCGCTTCCACGATGCGCTTGCAGATGGCCAGACCAGCTCCCGTTCCCTCGATCTCGTCGCGATGGTGCAGTCGGCGAAAGATGCCGAAGATTTGCTCGTGGTGTTCGGGAGCGATGCCGATTCCATTGTCCTGCACGTAGATGATTACCTGGTCGCGCGCACGGGTTGCTTCGGCTGTCCGCGAGCCGATCACCACCGTTGGCTCCGGGTGCTTGTTGTAGCGAAGGGCGTTGGTGATGAGGTTGGCCAGTAGTTGGCTGATGCGCTCCGCATCACCCACGGCGGGAGGCAACGGGTCCACAACGCGGATGTTGGCGTTTTTTCGCTGGCGCAGATCCTGCAAGTCGCCCAGCACCGTGTCGATGGTGACCTTCCAGGAAAACGGACGAGGTGTGTGGATGACGCGACCGGTCCGGCTTAGGGTGAGCAGGTCATCAATTAGACAACCAAGACGTCGGCTGGCCTGCTTGAGGTGGGCAATGTACTCCTGCCCTTCTCCGGTGAGCACGTGCTCGTAGTCGGCTGCAAGGAACGAGCTAAACGCCTCCAGGGTGCGCAGCGGCTCCTTGAGGTCATGGGAGACAACGTAGGTGAACTCCTCGAGTTCCTGGTTGATTCGTCGCAGCTGCTCGTTGGCTCGGCTTAGCTCCAAGGCCTGTACCTGGAGCGCCTTGCTGAGGCGCTTGGTTTCGGTGATATCACGAGCAGCGCTTCTCGAACGCAGGAACTGTCCATTGGCGTCGAGAATGACCGTGGTGCCGATCCAGACATCGATTACGCTGCCATCCTGCTTGAGCCACTGTGTTTCCTGGTCTCCCACCTCCTGCATCGAGGTAGGGTTGGCAGCAAAGGCCTGCTTGCCCCGGGGAGTTAGCAGCTGACTGTAAGACCTGCCCAGAAGCAACTCGCGAGGGTAGCCCAGCGTGCGCAGCATGGTCTCGTTGAAAGCGACGAAGTTGCCGGCCGCGTCGAGACTGAAGTAGATGACTGGCGCGAAGTGGTACAGATCGCGGTAGCTTTCCTTCAGTCGTTCCAGATCCTGGTTGATCTTGAGCAGCTGCTCGTTCGCCAGCGTCTTCTCGCGCTCAGCGAGCACCCGGGCTGTGACGTCCTGAAAATGACAGCGGAGATGCAGCGGCTTGCTCTGATCGTCGTAGGCGGTCAGCACGTCCAGCTGCATGAAGCGTTCCTGGCCGTCGTCGGTGTGCGGTCCGAGGAGGCGGACGGTACTGTTATGTGATTCCCCATCGCGCAGGGCTTCACGCACTGCGCTGCCAAAGGCAAGGGCATCCATCGGATGTACTACTTCGAGAAACGACCAGGCCAGCGGATCCTGCACGCGCCGCCCCAGCAGGCGTGTCAGGGGATGGGTGATGGAGATGACATTCAGATTCGGAGCGATTCGGGCCACAAGGCGATGCCGAGAGCTTCCTACAACAAAATGCGTTGCCAGGCTTTCCGAGATTCGCGAGGCGTTCACCCGAGCATGGTGGCTGCGATGATCCTCCAGATGCTCCAGCTGCATCCGAAGCTCGACCACCTCGGCCAGCGCCTGGCGATAGGCGGCCGAAATAGTTTCAAACTCCTGGCACAGGCCTGTCAGGTTGGCATCAGCAAGAGCCTGCTGCGCCTCCGTGGTCTTGCTCGAAGAAGGATTGAATAGCAGAGAATGGGCAACCTGCTGAGCCACGGCCAGGCGACTGGTCCAGGTCCGATGCACCATCATCAGAAGCACAAAGGTGCCAAGACCGCTCAGCACCCCAGCCAGAACCAGGGGCAACCAGGAGTCGACCTCGGGAGGGAGCCAGAGCGACAGAGCCTGGTAGCCAGCCACCACGGCTGTGGCTACTCCCGCTCCTCCCAGGCCGGCAAGAATGTGCCGGGCCCATGGTTTGGCCATCTATTTCTCCCAAGAATCTGAACATCTGGCCAATCATAGCAGACAAACCCGGGGGCGATCGAACAGTCTCTTGTGGAAAGTGAACGACCGGGCGACCCAGGAGCCTCACTCGCGCTCTGGATTGCCCGGTCGTTTGAGACCTCAGGATGACATTATCCCTGGACAGGCATACACACCTGTTCGAGAAGCTTTTCGCATCGTTCCTGAAGGAGATTGGCAAGGTTCGGCAGCGCCTGACCTTCCGGGAGCGACTCGGCCAGCGATGTGATCACCCGGGGAAATGCGTATAGCACGGAGAACGCATCGAGGGCGACCGGCTCCAGCCGGGCGTGACGGCCGTTGCGCTCGGCCTCCTGCCAGCATGTCTTGCTCTTGCCGGTTAGCGCCAGGTCGTCCTCGGGTCGAAGTAGAATCAGATGGTCGATGACCGACGGTTCGAGTTCGAGCGAGGACAACTTGGTGGCCAGGTCTTTGGGCTTGGCCGGGCCACGTCCCAGGAAGAGGCCAATGCCCACCTTCCATGGTTGGCCTCCCTTGCACACCCAGTGCGCGATGGTTAGCACGCCATAGGTCGGATGGTCGCCGAAGGTCAACTCGGGGACGACGTGTTGCAGGCGCCAGGGTCCCACCTTCACGCCATGTTCGTGACAGATACGGAGAAAGGTGCCAAGCCCCGCCTGCAGTTCCCGGGTGGCTCCAGTCAATGAACCTTCCGGTTCGATCTTGCGCCGTGCCGAGCGAACTTCCTGCTCCCAGATCGTTTCGATCGGTCGGGCCGCGACGGCGGGTGAACGGACATCCTCGACGGGAGGTTCCACTGGGGATTCCACGACCACCACCGATTTGACGGCTGGGGGCATCACCTCGGGTTGGGGCAACCGTACCACCGGGGCGGCCACCTGAGGTATCTCTCCCACGGGCTCGGCCAGTTGCTCGTTCATGCGGTACACGACGGCATCAAACTGATGGCGGAACTGTTGCAGCATGTCGCGCAGAGTAGGTTCCGTCCGGGCCACACGATCGATCTGCTCGGCATGGAAGGGGAAATAGGGTGGCAGATCGCCCGGGTCGGGCAGCTGCTCCAGGGCGGGCCGCAATCGGGCCTCCACGACGCTGCGAACGAGGTCCGGCGGAGGAGCTTCCAGCCGCAAAGCCTGCAAGGTCCCATGTTCCGGCAGGTGGATCGGGTTATTCAGCCGATCCTGAATATAGCCATCCAGCGAGGGAACAAAGCGGTTCCACAGTCCGCGCTCGGCGAAAATGAGAAAGGCGATGCCATCGAGCTGATGCATAGCCTGGACGATACCCGCGAAAAACGACTCTGCCGTGCGATGAGCATCATCATTGCGCCGGGCCAGCAGCAGATCTTCGAGCTGATCGAACGCGATGACAACCGGGATGCGCAGCCCCTGGAGCACCCCCATCAGCGCCTTGAAGAGTGCGAGCACCAGTTCCTGGCGGCTGGGACGCACCTGGAAATCCAGCTCTGCAAATCCATAGGTGAGGAAGGTGGCCAGGTCAGCCTCATCTCCCAGGAGCATGGCCCGGGCAAACCCTTCGAGAATGTGACGACGCATCAACCCGGCAGTGTTCCGAGCCTCAGTCTGATCGATGTACTGGCCGATCAACTCGAGCGCCCGGGCATGGTCCAGGTTCGCCTCGTCGCAGGCCTTGCGAATGGCACCGGCCTGAAATGGCACGGCGACCGGCTTCTTCAGACTGTCGATGAGCCACTGGACGCGCTCCAGCGCCTGCGAAGTACCCAGGCCCAGTTTGCGAGCCCAGCCTCCCAGACCTGGTGCGGGGAACACCTCGAGCCTCTGGGCCGGAGTGAGCGCTGTTAGCGCCGAGGCAAACAGGCTGCGCACTAACTGCTCGCCGATGTACTCGATCGGCCGGGTGTTCTTCTGTCGGCCTCCACCCAGCACGGTGTCGATCAGCTGAAAGAGCAGATACTCGAGAAACTCGGTGTCCTTCTGGTAGACCCCGGGGGTGACCAGCAGCTGCCACGCTCCTTCGCCGCCGTGCTTAATTGAGTAAAGCAGGTGCGTCTTGCCCGCTCCCTTGTTGCCCAGGACTGGGATCACCTCGGAATGCGTCGTGGGAGCGTAGCGGTAAAGATCGACCACACCCAGGAGTTGCTGGCGCTGCAACAAATACAACTCCGGCACGTGATATCGGGCGCAGACCTCGTCGTCCGGGTTGCGAGCGAAGTAGTTGCGGAAGGGATTTCCCGCTCGGCGCAGGACCTCGAGAGCGCGCTCTGCAACGGGACGGTTGGTCAGGGTCGTGGACATGAGTCACCTCGGAGGAAAAGGAGGAAGGGTCAGATTCCGGAGAAGAACCCTCGGGTTCATCCCTCATCCTTCCTTCGCAGGCTGGCGTAATAGGCAATTTCGTGTCCCACGAGCAGCGCGAACGGCGGTTCGGGGATGGCGTAGAGCGGGCCCGTCCAGGGGTGCAGGTAGATGGTGCCGGTCTCCAGGAGTTTTCGCAGTGCGTCGTGGAAGCGGCCGAGTGAGCCAGAATCAAGGCCCGCCTGGCGATAGAGCTGTGGCAATGGACAATCATCCTGGGCCGAGCCCTGGGCCCATCGCGTCAGCACTTGCACCAGGGCGGGCGCTGGATCGGTGCAATCCTCGGTAGATTTGTCGTTGTGGAATGTCGCGAGGAGGGATTTGAGATCACCCCCGGGCGATGTCATCCGGGTCACCACCCCAGCGATGACGCTGCGCAGCGATTCGCAGCCTGCCTGCATCTGCTTCACCATCTGCACCAGCTGGGTCAGGTGAGCTTCGCGTTCCTCGAGTATGCGGAGACAGTCTTCCAGCACGGGCCGACTGCTGACCTGGCCGTAGAGGTAGGCCATTCCCTTTTCGGTGATGGCGCAGCGGCCGGTCGCCATGCTGGTCTCGACGGCTGCGAGCAGCCCCTCCTCGCAACAGCGCTGGGCTGCCTGTTTCCCCACCCCCGTGCTCGGAAAGAGGCCGGGCATCGACTTGCTACCGTGCAAGGGCACCCCCAGTGGATCCGCTGCCGCACGGGTTAGTGCGCTGATCACCAGAGCACTGCTTCTATCCGCCACGTCCCCCTCCTTGGGTCTGAGGTCGCAAAGTTTGAAGCACTCTATCCGCAGCCGCGAGCGCTTCGCAAGGCCAGGAAATAGCTCTACCGGTGGAATCGCTCCTCCGGTAAGATCGTCGCGGTTTTCCGTCCTTCGGGTATGGACGGCCCCCAGGCTTGAGGTGGTCCCATGGCTCGCGCGGCACGACATTCTGCTTTTCTACTTCCGCTGATGCTGGGAGCCATGCTCCTGGCCCAGCCGCCGGGGACCGCTCCGAAACCCGACTCGGCGGGGTCGGTTGAAGAGGCGCTGTTCCCCATGCTGCGCGAGGTGATCAACCGAGGTGCCGACCTCTACAACGCAGGCGATGCGGCAGCCTGCTACCGCATATACGAAGGTTCTCTCCTCACTGTGAAGCCCCTTCTGGGTCGATACCCGGAGCTTCAAGCGGGCATCACCAAGGCGATTGCCTCAGCCGAACGGGATCCGGTGGTTTGGCGACGAGCCTTCACGTTGCGGTCCGCACTGGACAAGGTGCGGTCAGAGATCAACCCTGCTCGCAATCGAGAGGCAGTCAAGCCTCGCGATCCAGACATGGACGACAAGAACAAGGTTAAACCGAAGGACCCCGAAGATGGGGACAAGCTTAAGCCAGGTGAGTTCGATCCAGAGGACAAGGGCAAGCCAAAACCGGCGCCAAAGGATCCCGAGAAAACCAAGCCTCAGCCTCCGGAAAAGAAGGACGACGACAAGGAAAAGGAAAAGTCACCGCCCGACGACAAGGAAAAGACGCCACCGCCTCCGGTGAAAAAGGACGACGACAAGGAGAAAACGCCGCCTCCTCCGGTGAAAAAGGACGACGACAAGGAAAAGTCTCCTCCACCAGAAAAGAAGGACGAGGACAAGGATAAACCAGCGCCGGCCCCCGAGAAAAAGAACGACGACAAGGACAAACCAACGCCCCCACCTCCGCCGCCGGAAAAGAAAGGCGACGACAAGGACAAGCCCGGGGCTCCAGAGAAGAAGAGCGACGACAAGGATAAGCCCACGCCCCCGCCAGAGAAGAAGGAAGAGGACAAGGACAAGCCCGCGCCGCCGCCGGCTCCTCCGGAGAAGAAGGACTCCTCCGCCACCCCACCGCCACCTCCCGCTGGAGCGGAAGACAAGAAGAAGACGGAGGAGCCTCCGATTGCTCCCAAAGAAGGCTTGGGAGCGAACAAGGAGGAAAAGGAGGGCACACCTCCACCTCCTCCGGAAAAGAAGGACGGCGCGTGAGCACTCCAGGGGCTGGCCATCTCAGCGATCCAGATCGGTGATCCAGCGCGCGCCCGGCTCGCCGGGTGTGAGGGTAAGCAGGTGCGTCAGGAGTTCCACGGGATCCTGACGCACGTGCAGTAACTGCTGATGCCTGGTGCGAAGATAGCCCTCGGCCACTGCATGTTTCAGCCACTGTAACAGCGGGGTGAAAAACTCCGCGATGTTGGCCAGTCCGACCGGTTTGGCATGGATGCCCAGCTGAGCCCAGGTCAGAATCTCGAAAAGTTCGTCCAGGGTGCCGAACCCTCCAGGGAGCGCGAGGAAGGCGTCGCTGCGGTCGGCCATCAACGCCTTGCGTTCGTGCATGGTGCGGACGACGTGCAGTTCGGTCAGCCTGCGATGTGCCACTTCGTGCTCCACCAGTCCCTGTGGAATCACACCCACTACACGCCCGCCCGCCTCGAGGACGGCATCGGCAACCACACCCATCAACCCGATGTTTCCCGCGCCGTAGACAAGTTCCACGCCGCGTTGGGCCATCTCGTGGCCCAGCTTGCGCGCGGCTTCGGCATAGAGAGGGCGGTCACCCGTTTTCGAGCCACAGAAGACACAGAGCGAACGAATCTGTCGAGTTGGACTACTCATCTACACTCCGAGTAGAATTCGCGGGGAACCGAATGCGAAACGTTGTTCCCTGGTGAGAAACCGACGTAATCTCCATGCGCGCCCGGTGGTTCTCCAGCACCGAGGCAACGAAAGAGAGACCCAGGCCCATCCCGGTCGAATGTCCCTCGTACAGGGCGTTCTCTCGTTTGGTCGAAAAGTGTGCCTCGGTGCAACGGGCCAGCACTTCCGGCGACATACCCGCTCCGTTATCGCTCACTTCCAGGACAACCGAGCCTCGCTCCTGGTGCAGGCGCACGACCACCCTGCCCCTCCAGCTAGCGGCCGCGATCAGGGCCTGACGGCGCGCCGAGGGCTCCTGCCCTGCCTTTCGACGTGCTTCCTCCCGAAGGTGGTTTCGCATCTCGAAAGTGGCATCGCGCGCGTTGAATAACAGGTTCTCGATGGCCTGCTGCAAGTGGGATTCGTCACCGCGAATCCAGAGTGGTTCTGAAGGCGGCTCCAGGTCGAGATCGAGCTGCCAGCGACTGGCGGCTAGCTGTCCCCACGTCTGGCCCAGGGCCGTCACCTGCGCTGCAAGATCCACGGGGCAAGACTCGGCGGTAGAGGGATCACGACGTACGGTGTGGAGAATCTGCTGGAGCCGTTCGGTAACCAGCCCCAGGGTTTGCTGAATCTCGCGCAGCATTTTCTCCTGTTCCGCCGCGTTGGCTCCCGGTTCAAGACAGCGCCGAAGTAGATCGTTGGGACGGACCAGCAGGTTCTTGATATTGTGCGCGTACGACCCCGCCATGATGCCGATGGAGGCGTAGAGGTGCGACTTCAACTCCAGCGCCTTTTGCTCGGCCGCCTGCGTCGCCACCTGCTGTTCCAGCAAGGCCCGCTCGATCTCAATGCGCCGACGCTCCTCGTCCAGCCGCTGGCGTTCGACCAGGTCGATCCGATGGCGGGCTTCGTCGCGATGGCGCTGCGATTCGCGTTCATCCGCCTGCAATAGCATTAACCAGGCAACGCCCAGGATGGTGGCTGCCACGGCGAGCAACCCCAGTTGACGCACGCGCCGGGCTTTCTGTTCCTCATCGCGCTGACGTTTGTTCCAGGCGCGTAGTTGATACCGCACCACGACGCTGGCCTGGCACTCGGTCCCAGCCACGCGGAGCGGGATGGTGGTCTCGCGATACTGCCCGGAACTGGGTTCCAGCCCCGATTCCCAGGTGATGCCATCCCCCAGGGCAGGCCCGGCATCATCGACCGGCGGAATATCCACCTCCCGCGGGAAGGAGATGCGCACCTCCAACCGATAGATGATGGGGAACAAAGGTAACTGCCCCGGGTACATCTTGGTGGCCGGCTCTCCCAGCGCCCGAAGATGCTGATAGATCTCCTCCCGCCGGACCGCCACCCGCTCCCCCAGTGCCAGCATTTCCAGAAAAAGCGTGTCCTCGCGTGTCGGATCGGCCCTGGGTCCTTCAACCCTTCCGTCTTTCAACTCTCTGAGCGACTCGCGCACTTCCAGATAGCGCATAGTGCGCTTGGCATACTCGGACACCAGGTCACCCAGGGTGGCATCGGCGTTGCGAGCCTCCTCGATCCACTCCTGGATGGCAGCCCGGTCGTAAGTTTCCTCGCTGTGGAGCCAGTCGAGCAGCGGTTGCAGGACCAGTCCGCCGAGAAGCAGCCAGATGAGCACCGGCGCGACCAGGGCCCGGCCGTAGCGCCAGACGCGGCGCCAGTCGGGTTCTGGCACGACCTCACTGGGGTCGGTCGCCATGCTGCACCTCGAACTCGTTGAACGAAATGACCAAGGGTTTGGCCGCGCGAATCCAGCCGCGCGGCGCCTGGCGCGCCCAGACTTCGATGGTAGCCCGGGGTAGGACGCGCTCGCCGACGAACTGTGGCTGGATGTGAACGACATGCTCGCCCGTACCGCCGGTGCGCTGACCGTTGGTAGCGAAGAACGGCACTCCAACGCTTCCCAGCGTCAATCGTCCCTCGACGAAGCGGACAGCCTGCAGTCCCTCAGCGAGTTCCACCGGCGTGGATTGGCTGCCTCCATCCCGCAACAACGCCAGAGCACAGGCCTCGGTGATATCCCGAAACAGCAGCACATCCTCGGTGCCGCTGGACCCCGTTGGTGAACGCAATGATCCTCCGCCGCTGGCCTGGAACCCGGCAGATTCATCCACGGGGTTGCGATGCGCGAAATGGACGAGGCAGAAGGGAAGATCCTGAATGGGCCAGGTAACCTGGCGATCTCGAAAGATGGTGTTGAACGACAGGGCGTCTCCCATGGCCACGACGAAGCGACGAGCGGTATCGGGGGCGGAACGAGCCAGGTCACGCAGCAAGCGGCGCGACGGTTGCTGCTGGCCGGTCAGGACGAGCAGCGGCCGACGTGGAACCGGTCCAACCTGGGATAATAGGTCCCTCACCACCTTGGATTCGTAGGGATTGGGCGAGGCAAACGTGCCGACACTGCTATCGACATCGAGCAACACTGTGGTTTCGTGGCGAAACGCCGAGGTGTGCCAGCCTGCAAGGGCCGGGGCGGGGAGTCCCAGCGTCAGCGCCCCGGAAACGAAGCCCCACTGATCGAGAAAGCTGTCGGCTGCGCGATGATCGAGAACGCGGATGTACCCGGCGAAGAGATCCTGTGAATAGGCATCATCGGTCCATTGCACCAGAAAGGCCGGGTCGGCATCCGGGCAAAGATCTGGCCGCGTCCAGAGAAAGCGGGTCACTGCAGTGGCCATCTGGCGGTTGCTGAAACAAAAGCGAAAGGTGCGATCGGCGTAGATGGAGGTGAGGACCACCGTCCTGGCGTCGTCGATCCAGCGAGCAGAAACCGCTTCGCCAGAAGAAGGGCCCCACCGATCGCGTCCCTCGACTAGGGGAACACGATCAGCCGTTGCAGTGGTGAGCAATAACAGAGGCCGGCTGGTAGGAGGAAGATCCTGGGTCCCGGCTGCCAGACAACGAGCCAGCTCCCTGGCCCAGTGGCTGTTATTGCCTCCCACGATGGCCAGAGGCGTTGGCCTCCGGGCCAACAAGGCATCCACCCAGGCCTCGGGAGTCCACTGGCTGGTCAGCTTGTACCAGCGAAAAAGCAGGCGCGAAGTGGTCCCATCCCGGGTCCAGCTGAGCGCTACCTCGGGGGTGCCCTGAGCGTGAGCGGTTTCGTTCTGATGCAACTCCCAGCGTAGCTCGGGGTAAGCGTCGTGCAGACGTTGACGAGTCTGCTGTAAAGCCAGGGCGAAGCGCTCCCAGGTGGTGGCACTGGTAGCAGGGTAGAGCCAGGCAATTTCCAGGTCGCCAGAGCTGACCGGCTGGGGTTGGGGCCGCGCGGCTCCACCCTCGAAGGGAAAGACCACCACCGTGGCGGCAACCACCAGGAGGATCGAAAAACCGATCAGCACCGCCGGCCGAAAGATCCATTTAAGAGAGGTCATGTGGGCCGCGTGGGGGAGAACGTGGGGAACGAGGCAGCCTCCGACTCGGGCTATTGTAGCTGATGAGCGGGTGGGCCGGCATGGCTGGAAGAAGAGCATGTCTTGAACCACTAACAGGCATCCCTACAACGAGTGGTATTCGATCGCAGGCCTCCGTGGGGAGGTCCGCGCTTGGACCCTGGCTAACCGTGGGGTTTCGCCGGGGCGTTCGATCCAGGAGAGGAACCAAGATGCCTCCGGCCACCAAAGTGCCACACGATGTTAAGGATTTGAGCCTGGCCCCTGTGGGCAAGAAGCGGATTCTGTGGGCGGACGCGGATATGCCCGTGCTGGCCCGCATCCGCGAGCGTTTCGCCAAGGAAAAGCCCCTGGCGGGAAAGCGGATGTCCTGCTGCCTGCACGTCACAGCGGAAACGGCCAACCTGGTGCGCACCCTGGAAGCCGGCGGCGCAGACGTGGTGCTGATTGCCTCCAACCCTCTGTCCACCCAGGATGACGTGGCCGCCAGCCTAGTCAAGGACTTCGGCATCGCCGTCTATTCGATCCGCGGCGAGGACACCGACACCTACTACAAGCACATTGTCGCCTCGCTCGAGCACGAACCCAATGTGACAATGGATGACGGGGCCGATCTCGTCAGCGCCATGGTCTTCGTGGCGCTGGAGCGACTGGATGACGTGCATCCGCAGGTGCGAGCCTGGGCTCAGAAACTGTCTCCGGCCGAGCGCAACCGTGTCATCAGCCAGGTTGTCGGGTCTATGGAAGAAACCACGACGGGCGTCACTCGTCTGCGCGCCATGGAGCGCGACGGCGTGCTGAAGTTCCCGGTGATCGCGGTCAACGACGCCCAGACCAAACACTTCTTCGATAACCGTTACGGCACCGGCCAGAGCACCATCGATGGCATCATCCGCGCCACCAACGTCCTGCTTGCGGGTCGCGAAGTGGTCGTGTGTGGTTACGGCTGGTGCGGTAAGGGCGTCGCCCTACGTGCTCGGGGCCTTGGCGCGCGAGTTATCGTCACCGAGGTCGATGAGATTCGAGCCCTCGAGGCGGCGATGGACGGCTTCCATGTGATGCCCCTGGCCGAGGCGGCTCCCGTGGGCGACATCTTCATTACGGTCACGGGTAATCATGGTGTCATCCGCCGCGAGCACTTCCAGCGCATGAAGGACGGCGCCATGGTGTGCAACTCGGGACACTTCGATGTCGAAATCGATTTGCCCGCTCTGCGCGCCGAATGCGATGCCGACCCGATGGATGTGCGCAATCACGTCCACGAGTACAAACTCAAGAACGGCAAGCGGATTCGCGTGATCGGCGAAGGCCGCCTGGTCAACCTGGCGGCGGCGGAAGGGCATCCGCCGTCGGTCATGGACATGAGCTTCGCCACGCAGGCGCTCGCCACCGAGTACTGCATCAAGAACGCCGGGAAGCTCACTGCCGCTGTACACACTGTGCCCGTCGAGGTCGAACGCTACGTCGCCCGCGAAAAACTGGCGTCGATGGGGATCAGCCTTGACGAGCTCACGGTGACCCAGAAGAAATACATGACCGGGTGGGAACAGGGCACCTGATCCTGCCGCCTTGCCGGGCGGGCGTGGAGCCTTCTCTCGCTCCCCGTCCGCCCTAGCTTTTTCCGGAGCCTTGCCATGGGTTACCCGTCCATCGTTCGCATTCGTCAGCATCTCGAACGACCCCAGGTCAGCGACATTCCCGGCACCGTGCGCCAGGAAATGGAGAAGCTGAACCTGGGTTCGCGGATTCGTCCCGGGCAAACGGTCGCCCTCACTGCAGGCAGCCGGGGCATCGCCAACATTCCGATCATCTTGAAGGCCGTCGCCGACTCGCTCAAACAACTGGGCGCCAAACCGTTTCTGGTCCCCACCATGGGAAGCCATGGCGGAGGCGTCGCCGAGGGCCAGCGCAAGATTCTCGAAAGCTACGGCATCACCGAGGAGTTCGTCGGAGTTCCTATTCGCGCGTCGATGGATACCATCACGGTTGGAACCACCTCCGAGGGCTACCCGGTCTATCTCGACCGCCACGCCTCTGAGGCTGACCACATCGGCGTCGTGGCCCGCATCAAGCCGCACACCGCGTTCCACGGGCCCATCGAGAGTGGCTTCCTCAAGATGATCCTCATCGGTCTGGGGAAGCATACCGGCGCGCTCCACTACCATCGGGTCCTGATCGAACAACCATTTGACCAGGTGGTGCGCAGCGTCGGGCAGACCATGCTTGCAAAGGCCAACATCGCTTTCGGCCTGGGCATCGTGGAAAATGGCTACGACGAAACCGCACGCATCGAGGGGGTCGTTCCGGACCGGTTTATCGAACGCGAAGAAGCCCTCCTGATCGACGCGCGTCGCTTATTGCCGAAGTTGCCGGTGCTTTCCGCCGACATCTGCATCGTCGACCGGATTGGCAAGGACATCTCGGGATCTGGGATGGATACCAACGTCGTGGGTCGGAAGCGCGCCTTTCGTGGGCAGCCTGCTCCTCCGGGGATGCCGAACATCCGCCTGATCTTCGTGCGCGGTATGACCGAGAACACTCACGGAAACGCCTCTGGCATCGGCCTCGCTGACTTCACCACCACCAGCCTGGTCAAGGCGATCAACTATCGCGCCACGGTTATCAACTGCCTCACGGCAGGGTATCCTGAAGGGGCGTTCACACCGGTCTACTTTGACACCGATCGCGAAGTAATCGAGGCAGCACTGGCCATCATTGGCACCCGGGCGCCTGAAGAAGCACGCCTGCTTCGCATCCAGGACACCCTGCACCTGGACGAACTCGAAGTGTCCGAGGCAGTTCTGTCCTCGCCGGATCGTCAAACTGAATTCACGGTGCTAGGGCCGGCTCGTCCTCTCTCCTTCCGTGCCGACGGATCGCTTCCTCCGCTCTGAGCGATGGGAGCCACCGAAAGATCCGTTACTCGACGCGCAACCCTGCCGGTAGCCCGGCAGTTTGCGAGA
This sequence comes from Gemmataceae bacterium, assembly GCA_046350255.1. Classification (GTDB taxonomy): domain Bacteria; phylum Planctomycetota; class Planctomycetia; order Gemmatales; family Gemmataceae; genus CALDUY01. The sequence continues at coordinate 90,479 of JAXMAV010000005.1, read as the reverse complement.
TTGCGCCTGCTCCCCGCGCTTGCATTCACCTCCTCAGGGTTTACAATCAATAATAATCTGAACGGATGTCAGAGCCTGTCACGGAGCCGGTCCCGTTCCGCAGCACCCCGTCCCGGCGGTCACCACCATGCAGCAGTACCTGACGCTCGACGAAGCCGCTAAGTACCTCCAGATGTCCCCGGATGAACTCCGGGAAATGGCCAAGAAGAAGACCATCCGGGCCTTCCAGGACCGTGGCAGCTGGCGATTTCGTTCCCAGGATATCGAGGAGCTGGCGCGTAAGCGTGGCCTCGGTAGCGAGGTGGAACTGCAGCTGGGCGAAGGGAAGAAGTCGGGCGACAGCGGCAAAAAGGCCGCCAAGCCGGCCGACCCAGATCTCATCCCTGCCGATTTCGCATTGGAAGACGATGAAGTGCCCATCGGTCGGGAGAAGCCTGCCTCCTCGGGGCCACGCTCCAACGCTGGCAAGTCGGGCGCCCGCTCGGCCAAACCCGGAAGCGATAGCGATGTCCGCCTGGTAATGGACGGCGGAATGAGCATTGACTCCGACAGCGATGTCCGCCTGGAGCAGCCAGCCGGCAAGGGCTCTTCGAGTGGCAAGTCGAAGAAAGATTCTGGCTCGCGAAAGAAGCCACCGGTTGATGATTCCAGCGACAGCGACGTGAAGCTGGGTGCTTCAAAGGAAAAGTCGCAGTCCGACAGCGATATCCGCCTCGACGAGGTCGCCTCGATCGACCGGGGCCGCGGGAGCTCACAGGGGCCCATCACAGAGGAAATCGACCTCGACGCCGAACAGGCCAAGCTTCCTCCAGATTTCAAGACGCGGAAGCCTTCCAAACCCACACAGATGGCGGGCAAGGGCCTCCCGACGGAATCGCCGTTTGAACTCAGCGAACCCGACCTCAATCTCGACTCCAAGAAGCCGTTCAAGCCCGCGCCCAAGAAGACTGACGAGAGCGCTAGCGACTTCGAGCTGATTCCATTCGATGCGAGCAAGTCCCCTGTTGAACTCGGATCGGGCGAGATTCCCCTGCTTGAGGGAGACGAAGAAGTCTCGCTGGGTAGCGAGGTGTCTGGCCCCGGACGAGGCAACAGCGGCATCAATCTGAAGGGGCCAGCGGATAGCGGTATCTCGCTGGAAGCGGGTGGAAGTGACGAACTGGAGTTCGAGCTTTCTCTCGACGAAGGCACCACACCGAAGCCTCAGGCTCGGTCGGCCAATCGCAAACCTGCCGAACCGGAAGCAACCGACGACAGCTCCAGCGAGTTCGACCTGAGCCTGGATGACAGCTCTCAAACCGATTCTTCCTCCAGCGAGTTCGAACTGACCCTCGACGACGAAGGCGCATCGGCTGATAGCTCGAGCGAGTTCGAGTTGAGCCTGGATGAATCTGGCAGCGAGGTAGCCGAAGACAATAGCGACAGCGAGTTCGAGCTAACCCTGGACGACGAGGGAAGTCTCGGCGTCGAAGAGGAAGCCGGCGACATTTTCGAGGAAACCAACTTCGACGTCCCCGCCCTCGATGATGAATCGGGTTCGGAGGCGGTTGCCCTGGATGAGAATGATACCGATCTGGAAGGGTCGGATTTCGAGATTTCACTGGACGACGATTCCTCGGCCGGCGAATCCAGCGACAGCCAGGTGGTGGCCATCGAAGATGGTGACGAGGCGGACGATGCAGCCGCCACCGTGGCAAAGCCGCGCAAGGCCGCCGCAGCTGCTGCCGCCAAAACGCGAGCCGCCGCCCTCAAGGACGATGCCTCTGCCGAGGATCTGGAACTCGATCTAGATGAAAAGCCAGCCAAGAGCAAGAAGAAACAGGTAGTCGACGACGACGACGATGACACCGACGAGGATGACGATGCTGTCTCCCGCGAACCGGCCGCCCCGGCTGAGTGGGGCGCCCTTCCGGCGGTGCTACTCTTCCCCACGGTAATCGTTCTCTTCGTGGTTGGCATCATGGGCTTCGAGTTGATGCGCGGCATGTACGGCTTCCACCGCCCCACAGTGGTGGGCAAGCCGCTGATCGATAACATCGCCCGACAGTTCGACGACAGCCTGCCCAAGTAACCGGGTCGATCAGACCCCGAAGATACTCTGGACGTTGCCGCGGAGAAGATGCCGAGCAACGTCCAGAGCTTCTTTTTCGGTCATCAGGCCGGTGCGGATGAATCGCTCCGCCAGTACCCGTGCCAGGACGCGTCGGTACATGTTGTACTTGGGCAACGCGAACTCGAGCTTGTACATGTCGCTGTAGTAGCCGATCTGCTTCGTGCGAGGCACCGCCTCCAGCCGCGCCTGCAGGTCGGACTCGATGAAAGCGGGAATGTTTGCGTACCACCAGTGACCACTGGTGATCACGTTGGGAAAGATCCAGGCGTAACTTACTAGCTCCTGGTTCAGTCCACTCGACAGCACCGAGATGCAGAACGGCACCGTGGGAAAAGCGTTGAACAGCTCCGCATACTGGATCAGTGACAATCGACTGTCAAAGAGGTCTTGTCCCTGAAATACCCCCTCGACATAGACGCGCCTGTTGACGCCGATCATCAGATCGAAGGGAAGACGAAAACTCCGACAATGATCGGCCAGGATCCAGAACAAACCCCGGGCACGGATGCGCGCTGCCTGCTCGTCTGAACCTTGCGTGTTCAGGGCACGGGTCAATTCCTGTTCGCTGACCGGTAGCGGTGAGAAATCGGGTGGCAACGAAATCGCGCAGGCCCTGGCATTCTTGCGGGTGAAGTGCTCGAACAGGGCTGTGACCGCTCGTCGGGCCGTGGCTGCATCACCTACATCGACCTGAGTAGCCCGCGCCAAACGCTCGCGCACCCCTGGATGATCCAGCTTGAAGACCAAATCGTCAGTTCTCAGACAGGGAACATATCGCTGGGTGTCGAACCCTTCCAGGGGATCGTCGAACTCGTTGGTGAGAAACACCTGCTCGAGGTTGGACCGGATCAGCACCTGCTGCTCCCAGTCGGGCTGAGCCATCAGCTTTTCCGCCTGATCGCAAAGCCAGGTGGCGTCGCTCACCCCCAGGCGATGACCCTGGAACCCCAGGAACGTCCTGGCGATCTCGAGGAACCAGGCATATTGCACGGTGTTGCTGTAACGATCCATGTGCCCGAGGATGGCTCGCACTCGCTCGCGTGGATCAACGTTGGCCCCCAGCGGTTCCTTACTCATGCCGGCCGAGTGCGCTAATTCGGTGTAGTAGTGATAACCCAGGATGTCATCGAGCGAGCGAGACGCCGGGCGCAGTGGGTTGATGTGCGTATGGGGATCGATCAGGGGAATCTGCAGGATCTGATCGTAGAGCGAGGCAGCAAGGGCATCCATCGACATCGGGAGTCTCCCGTATCAGTACAACATGCGTGGAGAAGTTGTTGAACGATTTACAAAGCCGACGGTTGCAAGCCACTCCCTTCCCCTAAGTTTTGCTAATCCTACCAGGCGGTAACTCTCGCTAACTACCTTCCAAGAAATCACTTACTTCACAGGGCACGCTGGGAGTGTCTTTCTGGCACGACGATTGCTTTCAGTACTGGCACTCAGCCACCCCCGCTGAGTGAAACGAGAGTGGTAACACTACCCCCGATGACCACTCTTCCTCCACACCTGCCCCCATGTTACCTGGCCTCCCCCGAAGCCTTTCCGTTCAGCGGCCCTCTCCCCCGAGGGCCGCTTTCTTTTTCCGTTGCGTTGTCGGTCGCCTGGAACGCTTTGTTATTCGAGGCGGAGTAATCCCCACGCCAGGGCCAGAAACACCAGACCAAACCCGGCCAGCACTCCGCAGGCGGTCAGGACGATGGTCAGATTTGGCGTGTAGTTGACGGCCGCACCGAGCAACTCGCGATAGGCATTCAGCGCCCAGCCCTGTGGGGTCAGGAGGCTCAGCTTCTGCGTCTCCGCCGGCATCATCTCCCGAGGAAGAACACATCCGCCAATCAGCGACAGGATGAGGACCGGCACAGCTCCGTACAGAGCGACCTGCATCTCGGTCCGTGCCAGGGCGGCCACCAGCAACGCCAACCCCATCGCCGCCAGCGAGGTGGATAGCACCACCAGCGATAACCAGCCCGCCTGTACGGCCAGCGGCCACTCTTCCGGTCCCCAGCGCATGCCAAACAGCAATCGCCCGGCGATGAGTAAGAACATCCCCTGCCCAACCGAGAGCAGGTAACATGGCACCAGCTTCCCCAGGATTACCTGCGCCCGGGTGATTGGCGCCGTATTCAGCCGTTTTAGCGTGCCTTGCCGGCGCTCCGTGACGAACACCCAACCCACGGTTAGCACCAGGAAGAACGAGAACATCACGGTATAGGCCGGCACCAGGATCTGGTAGCGATGCGCCCCGCGCTTGAGTAATCCCGAGCCTTCCTGATCGACATACTCGCTGATTTCGGCACCGGCACCACTGCCCTGCGAACGCGTCAGGGCCGCCCAGGTCATACCCACCAGGTTGTACTTGCTGAACTGCTTCTCGAGCGCGGATTGCACCCCCTGCCCTACCTTGTCTCGATAGAGGGCCGCCCGCTCCTCATCGCGACCTGCTGCAAGCCGAAGCATCTCGGACAGCTGCAGGTTGTCCTGCTTGACCAGCGGCTCAAACTTCCGAATCTTCTCTTCCAGCTGAGACAGGGTTTCGTTCAACTTGCGATCCGCCAGGCGAGCCACGCGCACCCGGGGGTCACTGAGCAGATTCCGAGCCGACTGCACCAGGGTGGGGAAATCGGCCGGCATTGGCAGGCGCACCGCCTCACCGAGTCGATCAATGAAGGCAGGTTCGCTGAGTTTCAAAAAAGCCTTGCCGATCATGAACGGCAGGATGACGCGCAGCATGGAGACCTGCACCACCTGTTCGATGATGGCAGCAGCAGAATTCTGAGTCGGGTCCTTTAGAAGCTCCACCCCCACGCGATCAAGGTACACTCCCTCGCGATGGAATGGGTTGGTAGCTCCAGGCAGGTCCAGAAACGAGCAGCGATTGATGCTGGCCGACAACTCAGGAGTCAGCACAAGGACCGCGGCCCGTCGATGATCCCGGATCAGCTTTTTCGCCTCGCTTAACTCACCGATCAACTCGATGCGAATGCCCGGCGTGGCAGCCAGGTCAGCATGAATCCAGTGCGACCACGGTTTGTCTTCCAGCCCCTTGCCCGTGTCGAGATCGACCAGCGAAATGCGCAAGGCATCGTCGGGTTTTTGGCCGAAGCTTTCACCAAGTAATAGCCCCAGCACCAGAATGAACAGGAGCGGCATGCCCACGAGCAGCACCGTCGCCAGGCGATCGCGCAGCAGCAAGCGCAGCTCTTTTTTCGACAACGTGTAGATCACACCCATGGGACCACTCCTCAATCCCGCAGTGCTCTGCCTGTCAAATGCAAGAAGACACGCTCGAGGTTGGGCTCCTGCGTTTCCAGGTGCAACAGCTCGCTCTGGGTTTCGCTCAGCAGCCCCACCAGACGCACCAGTGCTCCCTGAACATTACTACATGCCAGCGATACCTCCTCCGCGTTGATGCGCAGGTCATCTCCCTGGAATACCTCCAGTAACCGTCGTCGCAACTCGGGGGATACCGCTGTCAGTCTGAGACGTATTGCCCCCTGCAACTGCTGCAACAGGGCAGGTAGCGTGTCACAGGCCAGCAGCTTTCCTCGATCGATGATGCCGATCCGGTTGCACAGTGCCTCCACTTCCTCCATGTAATGGGTGGTGTAGACCACTGTCACCCCCTCGCGCTGAAGGCGCCGCACCTCCTCGAAAATCAGGTTACGCGATTGCGGATCAACACCCACAGTCGGCTCATCGAGCAGCAACAATCGGGGCTGATGCACGAGGGCGGCAGCCAGGTTCAATCGGCGCTTCATGCCCCCTGAAAATGTGCCAACCCGGTGGCGCCCTCGACTCTCCAGCCCCACGGCCATTAACAGATTATCGACCCGCCTGCGAAGCTCGCTGCCCTGGATGCCGAACAGCTCGCCGAAGAACTCCAGGTTTTCGCGGGCCGTTAGCTGGTCGTACAAGGCCAGCTCCTGCGGTACGATGCCGATCGACCGGCGCACCTCGCGGTCCGAGGCCACGACCCGCCTTCCCTGAAGGCGTACCTCGCCCCGGGAAGGCTCCGCAAGGCACGATAAGATACTCATCAGGGTGGTTTTGCCCGCGCCATTGGGCCCCAGCAACCCGAAGATCTCTCCCTCGAATACCTCGAACGACACGCCATCCAGCGCCACCAGATCACCATAGGCCCGGTGGACGTCACATACCTCCAGTAGTTTCTCGGGCATGGCTCTCCTCGCTGCACACCGCTCGCCAGTGGCATCGTAGGGGAAAGCGATCTCCTGGGCGTTGCGATTTTCTCTGCTTGACACCTCAGACATTTCGACTTACTATGGGCTCAGTCATCCCGTCTGATGCAGGAGAGTGGCGATGGGGCGCACCCCACAGGATGTGACCGAGAAAGAACTGGCGATCTTGCAGGTGCTGTGGGACCAGGGCACCGCCACCATTCGTCAGATCACCGACATCATCTACCCCGGCGGCGAGACGGCGCAATACGCCACCGTCCAGAAGTTGCTGGATCGTCTCGAGGAGAAGCAATGTGTGAGCCGGCGCAAGGCCTCGCCGGCCAATTTGTACTCGGCTTCCATAGCCCGCGAGGATCTGATCGGTCGGCGCCTGGAGGACATGGCGGCCAAGCTGTGCGGCGGTTCGCTCACGCCGCTTCTGACGCACCTGGTCCGACATCGTCACCTCAACGCTCAGGAGCGTCAGGAGTTGCGCAACCTTATCGATGAACTCGACACCCGGGGTAAGAGCTGAAAGGAATCGCGCCATGTCCTCTCTGCTCCACATCGGTCTGAGCAATGCGGTGGCCGCCGTCATTCTGACTGCTCTGGTGCTACTCATCGCTCTGTTTTGTCGTCGGCCCGCAGTTCTGCACGCCCTCTGGTTGCTGGTGCTGATCAAGCTGGTCACCCCGCCCCTATTGATCATCCCCATTCCCTGGGCGGCCGTTACTCCCCAGGCCGCCAGCGAAAGTCTGTCCGATCTCGATGAGGAACCACCGCTTCTGGCGCTGCTGTCCGAAACAAACAAAGAAGACCAGGCTGACTTGCCAGAGATGCCTCTGGTGGAAAATTCGCCAGTGTTGATGTCCGCGCCAGATGAGGACACGCCCTTCGATTGGCAGGGGACGCTGTTGGGTGTCTGGCTGGTTGGCACTCTGGCCTGGGTGAGTCTGGCGGGGACTCGTCTGTGGCGATTCGGCCGGAATTTGCGTCTCAGCCGGCCGGCGCCACAGACGCTGACTCACCGAGTGAACCAACTATGCGCACAGGTGGGGCTGGCCTCGCCTCCCGGAGTGTACTTGGTCCCGGCTCGCCTATCACCCATGGTCTGGGGATTCACCGCGCCCGCACTCCTCCTGCCCGAAGGACTGGAAGAGAAGATCGGCATGGAAGCCCTCGACACGTTGTTGTTGCACGAACTTGCCCATCTGCGCCGCGGAGACCACTGGGTGCGCTGGATCGAGTTCGTGACGCTCGCCCTGTTCTGGTGGTTCCCCATTGCCTGGCTCGCCCGGCGCGAACTGCGCGAAACCGAGGAGCAATGTTGCGATGCCTGGGTGGTTCGTACCCTGCCCTCGGCACGCAAGGTGTATGCCTCGGCCATTGTGGACACCCTGGAATTTCTCGATGCTGCGGTCCCATCTCTCCCTCCCCTGGCCAGCGGCCTGGGCGAAGTTTCCGATCTCAAAAGGAGGTTGACCATGATCCTGCGCGATTCGATTTCTCCCCGGCTGGGAGGCCCGGCCCTGCTTGCAGTCTTCGGCCTGGCCCTGTGCCTGCTTCCGCTGGTCCCCCGCCTGAGCCAGGCGCAGGAGCCGCCAAAAAAGGATATCGAGGCAATCGAACGAGAAATCCAGCGGCGGAAAATGGAGCTCGAGGAGCTGAGCCGCAAGCTTCACAAACTGGCGAACACCCGGGCAACAGCGGCCGAATTAGAAGAGGCAGGAGCGCGCAAGCGCGCCGAGGAAGGGCAAAAAAAAGCGAAAGATGCCAGGGTCCTATCCCATCGTGATATCCACGTGATGGTAAACAGGGGTAGTCCCGATACCATTCGCATCGAGATCAGCGGCGTGGAGGTCAAGCCTGAGGAGGCCAAGGCCCTCAAGGAGAGAATCGAGGGGCTCTTTCCGGGAAAGACTCCCAAGGTCACCGTGACTAGGGGCCAGGACAGCAAAATCTACCTCTACCGAAACAAAGCAGGTCTAGCGTTCGAGGCGGAAATTGGGAACATTCCTGGTCTCGGGGCTGTTCCCAACGTGGTTGTGGTACCGACAACACCAGGCGCCCCACTACCTCCCAAGGTTCCCGCACCAATCCTCCTCCCGGGCCAAGTCGAATCCAGCAAGCGGTTTCCTATGGTTGGTCAAGGCGATGCGAGCAAGCGGATTGACAAGCTGGAGAAGAATATCGATCTGATCATGAAGGAACTGGAAGCTCTGCGGAAGGATCTGAAGAGCAAGAATCCGCGCCCCGAGTAATCGTCCTCCGGGGGTGCCTGTCCCCCATAGAGAGCCTCAGACTTACTGTCGCCTCCCCTGAGTCACTCCGGGGAGGCGACTGAGTTTGCGGATGGTAACGATATTTCTGGGGCTACATGGGGCACCATGGTAGGGAAAAAATAAGGAAGGCTCCATTGCCCCAATCTCGTCTCTCATCTAAGATTTCACCCAACAACCTGGTGGGTATCTTATCCAGAGTGGCTGAGGGATTAGGCCCGTTGAAGCCACAGCAACCGGTTCCTGACGACTTCCTTCCAACGGAATGATCAGATGGAATGCAGGTGCTACCTCCTACCCGATTATTGGCGTCATGGGCGCCAGCTCGATCGGGAGAGATAAGACCGTGTGCCCCGCACGCCTCCTCTTTCTCTCATCCACCTGATGGCGGTTTACCCGACCCCTTGTGGATGCCTTCCTGGACGATACACACCTCCGGTGCTAGATCCGTTAGCCTCCTCGAGGCAGCTCATACTGGAGGACTTCTCGCGTGCCTTCCCCGTTTGTACGTGGCCTGAAGTGTCGTCTCTGCGGCAAGCTCTACCCCGTGGCGCCGATCAACTTCTGCGAGGACGATTTCGGTCCTCTCGAAGTCGATTACGATTACGAGGCCATTGCCGAGGTGGTGTCCCGCGAGAAGTTCGCCATGCGTCCCCACACCATGTGGCGTTACCTCGAGCTGCTTCCCCTGGATGGTGAGCCGACGGTCGGTGCGCAGGTGGGCGGCACTCCGCTGGTGAAGGCTGACCGCCTGGCGGCCGAGTTGGGTGTCGAAAAGGTGTGGGTGAAGAACGACGCCGTCAACTTCCCCACCCTGTCGTTCAAGGATCGCGTCGTTGCCGTCGCTTTGAGCAAGGCACGCGAGTTTGGTTTCACCACGGTTGGTTGTGCCTCGACGGGTAATCTGGCTAATAGCGTGGCAGCGAACGCGGCTGCCGCCGGCCTGCAAAGTTGCATCCTGGTGCCCGTCGATCTTGAACGAGCCAAGATTCTTAACACCAGCGTCTATGGCGCCCGGGTGGTTGCCGTGCATGGCACCTACGACGAGGTCAACCGCCTCTGCCAGCAGATCGCAGATCGCTATCACTGGGGTCTGGTCAACATCAACCTGCGTCCCTTCTACGCGGAAGGTTCCAAGACATTTGGCTACGAAATCGCTGAGGATCTGGGCTGGCGTCTCCCGCAGCATGTGATCTCGCCGATGGCGGGGGGAAGCCTGATTGGCAAGATCAAGAAGGCATTCCACGAACTCGCGATGATTGGCCTGATCGAGGAAACGCCCGTCAAGTTCCATGGGGCCCAGGCCACCGGGTGCAACCCCATCTCCAACGCCGTCAAGAGCGGCCTGGAAGTCCACCGACCCGTGCGCAAACCCAATACCATTGCCAAGTCGCTGGCCATCGGCGACCCTGCGGATGGCTACTTCGCCGGCAAGGTCATCCGCGAGTCGGGCGGCTGGGCAGAGGACGTTAGCGATCGCGAAATCAGTGCAGCCATGGCCCTGCTGGCCCGCACCGAGGGCATCTTCGCCGAGACCGCGGGTGGCGTCACCGTTGCGGTCACGCGCAAATTGATCGAGCAGGGACGCATTGGCCGCGATGAGGAAATCGTCATCTGCATCACCGGGAACGGTCTGAAGACCCAGGATGCCGTGGTGACGGAACTCGAGCAGCCCGCCGAGATTAATCCTACCATGGCCGAGTTTGCTCGCCTGCTGGAACCGGTCGCCGAACCGGCCCTGGCCTAGCGTTTGGCTGCGCGATTCCGCCCAGGATCGCCCTTTGCTACAGTTAAGGCGAGCCGACCTCGCTACAGAGTGAGGTCGGCTTCCCGGTTTGTACCGCGCCCTCGCCTTCCCTGCCGCCTGCGCCAGCTCGGCACGGGTTGTTTTCTGCACCAAGGAGTTTGTGGATGGCCGTGAAAGTTCAGATACCCGCACCGATGCGACAGCACACCGACGGCAAGACCATCGTCGAGGCCAGCGGAGCCTCCGTTCAAGCGGTTCTCGACCACCTGGGCACCCAGTATCCCGGGCTGACCGGGCGCATCTTCGACAACGGCCAGCTGCGCAGGTTCGTCAACATTTACCTCAACGACGAGGACATCCGCTACCTCGACAGCCTGGCCACCCCGGTCAAGGATGGCGATCAGCTGGCCATCATTCCCGCCGTGGCCGGAGGCTGAAATGGAACCCGGGGATGACCACCTGGGCGAGGTACCGGACGGAGCCGCTCTCTTTCCCGAAATACCCGCTGAACTCGAGATCGATCCGTTCTGGCTTGCGGTGCTCCACGGTATCGTCTTCCTGAGCGGTTCCACGGAGCAGATCGTCAACCCAGATGCCGCCGAGGAAGCGCTGCAGGGCATGGTTGGGTACTTGCAACGACTCCAACCGGGCCAGCGCATCCGGCTCCGCGAGGACATGGCCTGCCTGGTCGCCTTCGCCCGCCAGCAGCGCTGGCCCAAGGGACACATCCAGACACTGAAATCGTTCCTGTCCGACCTCGGACTCGAACCCGAAGACCAGGAAGAGGCCGAATGATGGACCCCACGCTCGATCGCTACAGTCGGCAGATGCGATTTTACGGTATTGGCGAGGCCGGCCAGCGCAAGCTCCAGCAGGCGCGAGTAACCCTGTGCGGCTGCGGCGCACTTGGTACGGTGCTGGCTAATGTTCTGGTGCGTGCCGGGGTCGGTCACGTCCGCGTCGTCGATCGCGACTTCATCGAAACCAGTAACCTGCAACGCCAGGTCCTCTTCGACGAGAACGACGTCGCCGAACAACTACCCAAGGCGGAAGCCGCCGCGCGTAAGCTCCGGGCTATCAACTCCCAGATCACGATTGAGTCGGTGGTGACCGACATCGATCGGACCAACATCGTGGCGCTGTGCGAGGATGCCGACCTTATTCTCGATGGCACTGATAACTTCGAGATTCGCTACCTGATCAACGATGTGGCGGTGAAGCTGAACAAGCCCTGGGTTTACGGCGGTTGCATCGGCAGCCATGGCCAGGTGCTGCCCATCCTGCCCGGCGAAACGCCCTGTCTTCGCTGCGTGTTTGAAGCCGCCCCCTCCCCCGGCGAGGCCGGCACCTGCGAAACCGCCGGCGTGCTGGGACCGATCGTCAACATCGTGGCTAGCCTGCAAGCCACCGAGGCAATCAAGATCCTGACCGGCAACCTCGATCAGGTGAATCGTGAGCTGACCTACCTCGACATCTGGGATAACATCCATCGCCGCATCAAGGTGGCTCCGCTGCTCGGCAAAGTCGATTGTCCCTGCTGCAAGCATCGCCGCTTTGAGTGGCTCGATGGTGCTCACGGCTCGCAGACCACCAGCCTGTGCGGACGCAACGCCGTGCAGGTGTCGCACCGGACGCCCAGCCGGCTCAATTTCGAGGAGATGGCGCGCCACCTGGGCACCATGGGAGAAGTTAGCTTCAACCGCTTTCTCCTCAAGTTCAGCGTCGAATCCTATGAGTTTACTGTGTTCCCCGATGGACGGGCCATCATCAAGGGCACCAACGACACCGAGAAGGCGCGCACGCTGTACGCCCGGTACATTGGCCATTGACGATGCCAGGGGATGGTCATTCTCGCGTGCCGGGAGCTCCGCCACGCCCGCTTCTCCCGGCCTCACACCTTCGACCTGAGCAGCCATGACCATTTATCTCGATAACGCAGCGACCAGTTTCCCCAAGCCCGAGGCGGTCTATCGGGCCATGGATGCGTTTGCTCGCACCAGCCTGGCCAACCCCGGCCGCGCCGGCCACAAAATGGCCCTGGGAGCTGAACGTGCCCTCGACGACTGCCGGCATGCCTTAAACCAGCTGTTCCGTGGCATGGAACCCGAACGCTGGATCTTTACCCTCAACTGCACTGACGCCCTCAACATGGCCTTCAAGGGTGTCCTTCAAGATGGCGACCACGTCATCACCACCGACCTAGAGCACAACAGCGTCAGTCGTCCCCTTCGTGCCCTGGAACTCGCCGACCGCATCAGCCTGACGCGCATCTCCGCCGATGCGGGTGGCACCATCGATCCCGACTCCATTCGCCGGGCCATCACTCCGCGCACCCGACTCATCGCCATCACCCACGCTAGCAATGTTGTCGGAACTATTCAGCCCATTTCCGACGTCGGCCGCATTGCCCGGGAAGCCGACCTGTTGTTCCTGGTGGATGCCGCCCAGACCGCAGGCGTCGTCCCCATCGACGTACAGGCGATGAACATCGATCTGCTCGCATTCCCCGGCCACAAATCGCTCATGGCTCCCACCGGAACCGGCGCGCTGTACGTTGGCCCGCGCGCCCGCCTGCGTCCCTGGCGCGAGGGAGGCACTGGAGGAGACTCCTCCAGCGAAACCCAGCCGCGCGAGTTCCCCTACTACCTGGAGGGCGGAACACCCAATGTGCTCGGCATCGCCGGGCTCAGCGCTGGCATCCGCTTTGTCGAGGAACGTGGTCTTGCCAGCATTCACGCCCACGAGGTCGAACTCGTCGAACGGTTGTGGCAGCAACTCGATCAGCTGGGGTTCACCGTGTTCGGCCATCGCGATCATGCCCGCCGGGTCGGCACCATCAGCTTCCGCAGCGACACTCTGCCCGCCCCCGAGCTGGGTGGCATCCTCGATGAAGCGTTTGACATCGCCATTCGGCCGGGCTTGCACTGCGCCCCCTACATCCACCGCGCTCTGGGCACCTTCCCCGATGGCGCCGTTCGCGTCAGTCCTGGCCCCTTCAGCACCGCCGATGATATCGATGCTTTGGTGAACGCCTTGCGTGAAATCAACCTCTGATAGGTCCTCGACGGAGTGTGCAAATTTGATTCGCATCCACCGCTGGGACGAAGCTTCCAGAACTTGCGAACGTGGCGGAGTCGAATTGCTACCTCCGCCCTCCGCCATTCCCGATGCCCTCTGGATCGACCTCGAAGATCCTACCCCCGAGGAAGAAGCGCTCATCCTCCGTCAGTTCTACCCAATCCACACCCTCTCGCTAGAAGACATCACCTACACGCGCAACCACCCCGGCGATCATCCGCACCTCTCCAAGGTCGAAGAGTTCCCCGACTACCTGCTTGTCATCGTCAACCCGCTGCATCCCACCGCGCTCAAGCTCATCAGGGAGGAAATCGAGTCCACCTCGCACCACTATATCACTGTGCAACTCAGTGCTGTCTTCACCGATAAGATCCTCATCACTCACCACTACCAGCAGTTGGCCTCCATCGACGAGCTGATTCTCTTTCTAAGGAAGCACGAAACCCAGTTGGGCCGCGGGCCTGACTATCTCTTCCATCTCGTGCTCGACGTGATGGTCGATGAATATGCTCCCCTGCTCGACAAGGTCGATGACTCACTTGATAACCTGGAAGTCCAGGTCTTCTCGCAACCGTCCTCGAACCTGCTGTCCCAGCTGCTCTCCCTCAAGCATGGCGTCATCGCCATGCGAAAAACCATGATCTACGAGCGTGAAGTGCTGGCCAGGCTGGCCCGTGGCGATTTCGAGCTGATCAATCAGCGTGAAATGGCATACTACCGCAACGTCTACGACCATCTCCTCCGCTTCTCCGACCTGATGGAAGCCTCGCGGGAAATGGTCACCGACCTCATGCAAACCCTGCTCGCCTCTCAGGCCAACAAGCTCAACGAGATCATGAAGGTCCTCACCATGATCTCCACCACTGTCCTGCCCATGACGCTCATTGCCGGCATCTACGGCATGAACTTCGAGTTGAACGTCTGGCCCGACTTCAAGAACGCCTCCTATGGCTTCCCACTCGTCATCGGCCTGATGCTCTGCGCCGGTGGGGTCGCCTCACTGTTCTTCCGCTGGATGAAGTGGATCTAGGGTCCGCCTGCGTCGTTCATTTGTCGCGCGCAGGAATGGTCCAGTAGTGCAGCTTGAACTTCACCCCGCTGACCGTCAGTTCCTCCGTCTTCTCCGGCTTCCAGTCGCCCATCAGAAAACGATGCGAGACTACCCGCGTCCCTGGCTTCAGCTCTTTCAGAAGAATCGGCTTCAGTAACCGGTTCAGGTCCTCGCCCAGGTACAGCGTCACCACCGTGGCATCCTTGATGTCCTTCAGCTTTGTCACATCCTCCTGACGAAACTCGACCTTGTCCTCGACCATGTCGCGTTTGGCGTTCTCGCGCGACTCCTTGATGCGCTGCGGATCGAGATCCACTCCGACACCGCGCTTCGCCGAAAACTTCGACACTGCGGTGATGGGAATGCGCCCGTCACCGCATCCCAGGTCATATACCACGTCGCCCGCGCTCACCTTACCCAGCTTCAGCATCGCATCGACGACCGCCTGCGGAGTGGGGACATAGCGGACGAAGATGTGATCCGGCTGCGCGGGGTCTTCCTTCCGCAGGTCCACCTCCACCTCGCCGCCGGCCACCACATGGAACTTTCGCGATCGGGTTATTCGGGTATAGTTGTTCGGCTCCCACACCGCCACGGCGTTGTAGGCGTACTTGCGCCCCGCCTTCAATGGTGGAGTAACGAACCGCCTTGTCGATCCCGTCTGGGTCGTCTTTTCGCCATCCACCGTCAGGGTCGCATCTGCCACAAGCCGAAACACCACGTTCGCTGGCTTGGGCTCGTTGGGATTCTCACCGCCAGCCTTCTCCTGCGCCCACACCTGCCCCGAGGTCAGCATCCCCAGAAGCACCGTCATTGCCACATTGCGAATCCCGACAACCGCCATGGTTCACCTCCCCGACACTCAGGCAGACGCCATCCCACGATGTAGCCCATCATATTCCTCCGGCCCCCTCGTTGCGAGAAGAACGTTTACCGGTAAGCGCCATACAGCGTCATCGCCTGATAATCGCGCACGAACCCTGCCTGCTCCAGCAATTCTCGCCCCTCGCCTGCCGTCACTGGCTTGCCATTCCACTCCTCCACGGTAATCCGCCGCAGGTGCCCCGCCACACCTGGGTCGAGCATCCCCGGCAAGGTCAGGACCGCGGCCGCTTGATCCTCTCGGCTGGTGCTGGCCAGCGCCGTTATCTTCTTGCCCTGCGCCTCGATGAGAAGCACCGGCTTGCCCGCGCGAAGCGTCACCCAGTTGCCCGGTCGACGCTGCAACGACCGAACTCCACCATCGAGCAGTGGGATGTCAAAAGGCGCTCCGGAGCCATACAGGTTGGCCGGATCCATGCTGTTGAGTAGCACCGCCGGCGCTGCGATCGTGGCAGGGGCGTGACTTTGCTGTAACAGTTCCACCGCTTCCGGTAGCGCGAACTGCGCCCCCGACAACCCCTCGACGAAATAGCCACGGCGAACCTCCCCGGTCAGCTCAAGCCGGTTGAGCACCTCGTAGAGGATGCGCCACGGCAACAGCCCAGTCACGCCCTGCGACAGCTCGCGTGCTACCACGCCAAACCACTGAAGCAAGAGATGACACTGCACCAGACCCAGTTCCTCTGGCCCCGGTTTGCCCCAGCGTAACAGTGACCAGCGCCCCTCCGGTTTCTGCATCGCCATTCGACGCAGTGATCGCAGCGACGGTCCAGTGCGCGACGGCTCCCCGGTTAGCTCGTCTGGTTCGCCCTTGCGCAGCACGTCCAGCTGATCGTTGCTTACTCGTCCCGCTCGCGCCAGCTGCCACAGTGCCTTGCGCACTGCGCTAGGTGTCAGCCCGGTGTCACTGGCCAGATCGGTCACAAATGACGCTCCCTGCTCGTGCAAGCGAGCCGCCACCTTTTCGGCTTCCTCGGCAAACACTTCACCCTCGGCCAGCGTTGGCGCCGCCAGCTGTCCCAGGAGCGGCCGACCCAGAAATGCCACTTCGGACGCCCCATGTGCCACCCAGACGCCGGAGCCGCCCGCGATCCACTCGTTCATCCAGCGCGATTGATACTCCAGCACCCTTGCCGGCAGAACGCTGCGCTCCCAGATTTCCCCTCCTAACGGGCAGCCTTGCAGGCGCTCCAGCACCCGGTTCAGCCCCTCGCTTCCGCCCACCCGGGTTTCGGGATGGGCATACTGCCAGCGCAGCACAAAGTCGCAGAATTGCCCCGGCTGGCAGGTGATCACCTCACGCCGTAGAAGTCCCAGGCTCGCCCGCTGTACCTGTTCCAGATTCTCCGGTGCGGCGTAGGTCGGCGCTTCCCCTGGCTCACGCCCTGCCACCGCCACCACGCGTCCCGTTCGTACCCATTGGGTTAGCTGGCGTTGCGCCCAGGCGCGCTCGAACGGATACCGTGCCAGAATGTCCTCAAGACCCACCAGTGCATGTGTGCACAGAAAGCGCTCGAGCAGAAACGTAGCCGCCGACTCCATCTCGGCGGGCCGGGAACTATCCAGTCCGAACGCAGTCTGATAAAGACCTTCTTCCTCCGCGAGAATCCAGCGGCGCGGTCGGCTAACCGTTGGCAACTCAATCACCCGCGCGCGCCCATCGGCCTGCAGCTCGGCCAGTAGCCCGCGCATCGGCCCCTCGCACTCCTCGTCGGTCAGGTCGCCCAGCCGACGCAGCCACTCGGCCATCTCGGCCACGTTGCGTGGCATCAACCCCATACCGCGCAGCCTGCGCTCCACCTGGTAGACTGCACGCGGGTCGAGGAGGTGTGCCTGGCTTTCCGGTTGCAGCAGCTGCTGGAGCAGGTCGCGATCAAGCGGCTGGCTCGATGGCCCATCCTTCTCCACCGAGTCGTATTGATACATGAATGCGGCCGTGAACGCGAACAACAGCCCGGACCCGAACGGCGACGGCGTGTCGGCTCGCCGGGTGATCACCTCGATTTCTCCTGCCATGATGCCGCGCAACAACTCCTGTAAACGCGGAAGGTCGAGATGATCGTGGAGACACTCACGGAACGTCTCCACCACCACGGGAAAATCGGCATGGCGCCGCGCAACCTGCAGGAGATCGCGCCCGCGCATGCGCTGCAACCACAGCGGAGCGCGCCGCCCCGATTGCCCGCGCGGCATGAGCAGTGAACGCGCCGCATTTTGCCGAAAGCGGAGGGCAAACAGAGCACTATCCGCCAGCTCATTCAGGATCATCTCCTCCACATTGGCTGGCGTTAGCCCCTGCAATAGATCGAGCATCGGTTCCTCGGCGTCGGTCAACCGCACGAGGATGCCGTCATCGTGGTGCAAACACTGGGGAGCATACCCCAGCCGGGCCCGCAGCCGAGATTCCAGCGCGAAGCGCAGCGCCAGGTGCAGCCGTTTCCCCAGCGGACTCAGCAGTAGCACCTGCCAGTCTCCCAGCTGATCCCGCGATGCTTCGATGATCAGGGTCCGATCGGTCGGCAGCGCCCCGGTGGTGATCAGCTGCCGACTCACGTGGTGATGCAGACTATGTGCTGCCGCAGCGTCAAGCCCATACTGCTCGCGTAACCAGCTCGTGCAATCGCCCTGTGTCAATCGGGCTGCCATTTCGCGCAGAAACGCCCCAATGGCCACACCCAGGTCGTAACTGCGCCCAATGCCCTCGCCGCGCCAGAACGGCACGATGGCCGGGGCTCCCTCAGCAGGGCTGACGATGACGCGATCGCTGTCGATGCGCTCCAGCCGCCACGAGTTGGTCCCCAGCAGGAATGCCTCGCCGACCCGTCGTTCGTAGATGAACTCCTCGTCGAGTTCGCCGATGCGCGTCCCATTGGCCAGATAGGCGGCATATTGCCCGGTGTCGGGAATCGTCCCGCCATTCGCCAGCACCAGCGACTGACTCCCCGGCAGGGCCGCCACCCGGTTGCGCAGACGGTCCCAGCTGATGCGCGGTTGCAGCGCCTCCATGGTGCCCGCCCGGCTCGCCTCCGACCCGGTAAAGCGATAACGCCCGCTGATCATCTCCAGCGTCGTCTCAAACGCCTGCGCCGACAGATCGCGGTAGGGGTAGGCTCGTCGAACCAGCGCGAAAAGGTCTGGAACCGACCATTCCTCCATCGCCACCATCGCCACCAGCTGCTGAGCCAGCACGTCGAGACAGCCTGAAGGTATGCGCAATTCTTCGACGCGGCCCGCGCGCATCTCGCTCAACAGCACGGTCTGCTCGAGCAGGTCGGCCGGCATCCGCGGGATGAACCGCCCCTTGCTTTTCTGCCCCACCAGGTGGCCCGCCCGGCCCACGCGCTGCAGCGCCCTCGCCACATTCCCCGGTGACGCTACCTGGCACACCAGGTCCACCGCTCCCATGTCGATACCCATCTCCAGCGAGGCCGTCGCCACCACCGCC
The DNA here is from genome assembly GCA_046350255.1 of Gemmataceae bacterium. GTDB lineage: Bacteria > Planctomycetota > Planctomycetia > Gemmatales > Gemmataceae > CALDUY01. Next base: position 71,703 of record JAXMAV010000005.1, on the reverse strand, counting down.
GGCAGCCGCCCTTCCTTCAGCGCCACCTCGATCTCCTGCCGCCGTTCCAGGTCCACCGAACCATGATGCGCCCGGGCCAGGTCGTCGTCATCGTTGAGAAACGAGGTGATTCGCTCCGCTGATCGTCGGTCGTTCGTAAACACGATGGTCGAGCGATGACTGCGGATCAAATCGCTGAGCACTCGGTAGATCGAAGGCCACACCGACTGTTCCGGCAACGGCCCGAACTGCTCGACGGGATTGATGACACCCAGGTCCACATCCTTCCGCAGCCCCGCGTCCACGATCGTCACCGATCGTCCCTTCCACCGCTCCGTACCCACCGTTTGTTGACGGTGCGCAGTCTCCGATACCACCGTTTGTTGACCGCCGAGGTAGCGAGCCACCTCCTCCAGGGGGCGTTGTGTCGCAGATAGACCAATACGGACAAAGGAGCCATGTTGCTGCAACGACTCGAGCCGCTCAAGTAGCAGGGCCAGGAACACGCCGCGCTTGTTGCCGCACAGGGCATGAATTTCATCGACGATTACATGCCTGACGTTTCGAAGTGTGTCTCGCGCGCGAGAAGTCAGCATCAGGTTGAGCGACTCGGGCGTGGTGATGAGTACGTGAGGCGGACGGCGTACCAATCGCTGCCGCTCGGTCGTCGGCGTGTCTCCCGTCCGCACGGCCGCTTCCAGCGTCGGCAGCGCGAACCCCAGCGTGCGCGCCATCGCAGCCACCCCTTCCAGGGGTACCTTCAGGTTGCGATGGATGTCGTTGTTCAGCGCCTTCAGCGGCGACACATACAGCACCCGGACCCCCCTTCCGAGATCCGGCTGCCGCCAAAGATGATCGAGGCAGGCCAGGAAGGCAGCCAGCGTCTTTCCGGAGCCGGTTGGGGCCAGGATGAGAGTGTGTTGTCCCGCAGCGATGCTGGGCCATCCCTGCCGTTGGGGCGCCGTCGGCTCCCCCAGTGTGTTCCGGAACCAGGCCTTCACCGGGGGAAGAAACAGGTCGAGTGGATCGGCGCTCGTCATGTCGGCATTCTACCAGAGAACATGCGTACACACCATCACGGAGTGCTTCCGGTTACTATCATGATCGATAGAGAACATTCCTGAGGACCAGGGGAGAGGGTAGGATGGCTGCCAGGAAGATTTTGATGCTGGTGGGCGACTTCGTCGAGGATTACGAGGTCATGGTCCCTTTCCAGGCACTGCTGATGGTCGGGCACACCGTCCACGCCGTCTGCCCCGGCAAGAAGGCAGGCGAGCGCGTGCGGACCGCCATCCATGACTTCGAGGGCGACCAGACTTACACCGAGAAACCTGGCCACGGCTTCGCCCTCAACGCGTCATTCACCGACGTGAAGGCGGCCGCCTTCGATGCACTGGTTCTGCCTGGCGGCCGCGCTCCGGAATATCTCCGCCTCGACGACCGCGTCATTGCCCTGGTGCGCGATTTCGCTCAGGCGAAAAAGCCGATCGCTGCCATCTGCCACGGCATCCAGATCCTGACCGCCGCCCGTGTCGTCGAGGGACGCTCGCTGACTGCGTACCCCGCCGTGGGCCCTGAGGTCACTCTGGCAGGTGGAACTTTCGTGTCCATTGCCGTCGATGCGGCCCACACCGATAACAACCTCGTCACCGCGCCTGCCTGGCCTGCCCACCCCGCCTGGCTGGCCGCCTTCCTGAAGGTGCTGGGAACGCGCATCGAACTCTGATGAGCCTGGTCGTTGACTGACTTCGAGGGTCGTTCCTTGCACGTTTTTCTCTTCGACATCGACGGCACCCTGCTCTCCTCTGGCGGCGCTGGCAAGGCCGCCCTTGAAGCAGGCTTTGCCGAGGAGTTCGGCTTTCAGGCTCCCATCGATCAGGTCCGCCTCAGCGGTCGGACCGATCGCGCTATCACCACCGACGTCCTGCACCACGCCGGCCTGCCCACCACCCCCGAGAACCGAAACCGGCTACTCCAGGGCTACCTCCGACATCTGCCCGCCGCCCTGCGTCACCGGCCCGGTGGCGTCCTGCCCGGGGTGGTCGATCTCATTGCCCGTCTCCAGGGTCGCTCCGATACGACGCTCGGACTGCTTACTGGCAACGTCCGCGTCGGCGCACGCATCAAGTTGGGCCATTTCGGCCTCGCCGATCACTTTGCCTTCGGCGGTTATGGCGACGACCACCTCCACCGCGATGACGTGGCCCGCGAGGCCCTCGCTGCCTTGCAGCAGCATCACCAGGGCATCGAACCCTCCTCCCTCTGGGTGATTGGCGACACTCCTCACGACATTACTTGCGCCCGCGCCATCGGTGCTCACGCCGTCGCCGTCTGTACCGGCTGGCATTCCCGCGAGGAGCTCGCTGCCTGCAATCCCGATCTTCTCCTCTGCGATCTCGCCGCCTGGGAGGTCTGATCGCCCCCATGCCCTCACGCAAACCGCACCTGCCGACCCGCATTTGTGCCACCTGTAGCCGACCGTTCGCCTGGCGTAAGCGCTGGGCCCGTTGCTGGGACGAGATCCGCCATTGCAGCGACGCCTGCCGCCGCCAGCGCACGCGATCCTCGCACTCAGGTGATACACAATCGCGCCCCGGTTCGTTATAGTGTCTCCCGGTCGGCATCGTGACCGCCTTCCCCGGAGTGACAACATGCAGGTATCGCGCATTCTTCCTCCACTGCTCGTGCTTCTGCTTGCCAGCACAGCCCCGGCTGCCGACTGGACCCGGTTCCGCGGTCCCAACGGTACCGGCGTCAGTGACGATCGCGACGTCCCCCTCCCTTGGACCGACGACCACGTCCTGTTCCGGATCAAGCTGCCTGGCGTCGGCCATTCCTCGCCCATCGTCGTGAAGAACCGCCTGCTTTACCAGGCAGCGACAAAATCCGACCGTCTTCTCGTCTGCCACGATGCCGAGACTGGTAAGGAGCAATGGACCGCCCTGGTTCCTGGCTCAGTCGGCAAGATCCAGAATCCCAAGGGTAGCCTCGCCTCCTCCACCCCCTGCTCGGATGGAGAGCATGTTTTCGCCGTGTTCTGGGATGGCAAACGCGTACTACTCCACGCCTACACCCTGGAAGGTAAGCTCGTCTGGAAGCACGACCTTGGCCCTTTCACCAGCCAGCATGGCCCCGGCTTCTCACCCGTGGTGGTTGACGGGCGAGTCTTCGTCAACAACGATCAGGACGGCGCGGCCAATCTCCTGGCGTTCGACGCCCGCACCGGTAAGCCACTCTGGGAGGTCGAGCGCAGGGCCTTCCGTGCCTGTTACTCCACCCCGTTTATCCTGGAAGAACCCAACGGCAAACAATTGCTCGTGACCAGCACCGCGGGGGTCACTGCCTACAACCCCGCCAACGGAAAGGAACTCTGGACCTACGCCTGGTCCTTCTCGCGCATGCCGCTCCGCACCGTGGCGTCGTGCATCGTTTCCGACGGGCATATTTTCTGTTGCGCTGGCGACGGCAGCGGTGACCGCAACATGATTGCCGTCAAGCTCGGCGGCAAGGGCGACGTCACCCGGACCAACCTGACCTGGTCGCGCGATCGCGCCCGCGCCACACCGTACGTCCCCTCCCTGGTCGCTTACCAGGGCCATCTCTATGGTGTGCTCGACGAGGGACAGGCCTTCTGTCTCGAGGCCGTCTCTGGCAAGGAGGTGTGGAAGAGTCGCCTGGCCGCCAATGTGTCGGCCTCGCCTCTTCTGATCAATGGAGCCGTCCTGGTGACCTCGGAAAAAGGCGAAGTCTTCACCTTTTCCCCCACTCCCGCCGGGCTCAAGGTTGTCTCGCGCAACCGCCTGGACGACACCATCCTCGCCACCCCGGCTGTAGCCAACGGCCGGCTGTACTTCCGCGGAGAAACCCACCTCATCGCCATCGGCAAAAAGAAGTAACTGGAGAATCCCATGCGTTGGTTCCTGCTCGCCTTGCTGACCCTGCCCCTGCTCACCGGCCTCGCCTCCCGTACGCTGGCCGACAAGGAGAAGAAGATGGATACTCGCGTCTTCGAGATGCGCGTGTATTACGCCGCACCCGGGAAGATGAAGGCCCTTCACGCTCGCTTCCGCGATCACACCTGCAAGCTGTTCAAGAAGCACGGCATGACACTCGTCGGCTTCTGGAGCCCGACCGACCCCGCGGATGCCGAGGTCAAGATGATCTACGTCCTCGCCTACCCGAGCAAGGAAGCCGCCGACAAGAGCTGGAAAGGGTTCCGTGAAGATCCCGACTGGATCAAGGCGCGCAACGAATCCGAGAAGGATGGCAAGCTCGTCGAGAAGATCGAGTCGGTCTACATGAATCCGACAGATTATTCCCCTCTACAATGACCGCCAATCCACTCGACCCTGCCGCTCACTTCGCCCGACTTGCCGAGCTCCTCGAGCTGGAAGCCGAGGCGGAGGCGCGGCAGGTGGTCGAACGTGTGCAACGCCTGCCCACCGCCCAGGCGGAGGCCTCTGGCTACAGCCTGGTCGATCTCGTGTTTCGCGATGGCTACCCCGGGCTCGGCGGTCGCTACCTGCTCACCCTGTCCAAACGCGACCTCCAGGCCCGCCTGCCATGGACGCGCCTGGGTTCCGGCACTCCGGTAGTCTTATCGCTTCAGGGCACACGTCGGGCCGAGGGGTATCGAGGCGTCGTCAGCGATCGCGGCACCAATCAGGTGCAGGTTGCCTTCAACGAACCACCCGACGATGAAGGCCCCGGGGCCCTCTGGCGTCTCGACATCGCTCCGGACGAGGCAGCCCGCATCCGGCAGCGCCAGGCGCTCGACCGGGCCGCCGGCGCTCGCCGGAACCGCCTCGCCGAGCTGCGCAGTGTGCTTCTGGGTGAACGGTCTGCCGAGTTCGCCGCGTCCCAGCCGTTCGACATCCTCGATGAAAATCTCAATGACTCTCAGCGCGAGGCGGTGGCCTTTGCCCTGACCGCCCGTGACGTGGCTCTGCTGCACGGCCCGCCCGGTACTGGCAAAACGACCACAGTCGTCGAGATCATCCGCCAGGTGGTGCGGCGCGGTCAGCGCGTGCTGGTCTGCGCGCCCAGTAACATGGGCGTCGACAACGTCCTCGACAAGCTCCTGGCCCACGGTGAAACCGCCGTTCGTCTCGGCCATCCCGCCCGCGTCCTGCCCCACCTGCGCGAGCACACCCTGGACCTGCTTCTCGAAGACGCCGACGACACGCGCCTGGCCCGCAAGATGATCAAGGAGGCATTCACTCTGTTTCGCCAGGCCGGCAAGTGGACGCGAGCCCGCCCCGAGGCCGGCGCTAAACAGCAGATGCGCCAGGAAGCCCGCGGTCTTCTCGCCGACGCTCGCAGGCTCGAAAGCCAGGCCATCGCCAGCATTATTGGCCGCACACCCATCGTCTGCGCCACCACGACCGGCCTGGACGACGAGTTGCTCGGCAACGCGCACTTCGACCTGGTGGTGATCGACGAGGCCTGCCAGTCCACCGAGCCCGGCTGCTGGATCCCCCTGGCCTGGGGTGGCCGTCTCCTCCTTGCGGGGGACCCCTGCCAGTTGCCCCCCACCGTCGTGTCTGCCGAGGCCGCCCGTCGCGGTTTCGCCATCAGCTTGCATGAACGTCTTCATTCTCTGCTCGGCCCCGCACTCACGCGCCGGCTCGACGTGCAATACCGCATGCACGAGCAGATCATGACCTTTTCCTCGCAGGAGTTTTACGAGGGTTCCCTTCTGGCCCATGATTCGGTAAGCCAGCATCGCCTGTGCGACCTTCCCGGCGTGACGGCCAGCCCGCTGACAGAGACGCCGGTCACCTTCATCGACAGCGCCGGCGCAGGCTACGACGAAGAACTCGAACCCGATGGCGAAAGCCGACGCAACCCCCAGGAAGCCGACCTGGCCACTCGCAAGGTGCGCGCCCTGCTCGACGCAGGCGTCTCCCCGGCCGACATCGCCGTCATCGCCCCCTACGCTGCCCAGGTTCGTCTCCTGCGCCGGCTCCTGGCCAGCGTGAACGACCTGGAGATCGACAGCGTCGATGGCTTTCAGGGACGCGAAAAAGAAGCCGTAGTCCTCTCCCTGGTGCGAAGCAACCTCGAAGGCGAGATCGGCTTTCTCGCCGACGTCCGCCGCACCAACGTCGCCCTCACTCGAGCCCGCCGCAAGTTAATTGTCCTGGGTGATAGCGCCACCCTGGCCCATCATCCCTTCTATCAGCGTCTCTGCGAGTATTTCGAAGCTATCCAGGCTTACCACACGGTGTGGGAGGAATGACCCGCACAGCTTGCCAACCCCGTGGGTGAGGAACGCGCCGATATACCTCCCGGCGAAACCTTCGGCCCTTCCCGTTGGTAGAATGCCTCATCCAGGCATCTCCGTTAATTGCGCCCCTCTCGCCCGATATCGAGGTTTCTATGCGTCAGCGTTGTTGCTACGTCCTTCTCCTCGGATGGATCGCTGTGGGCCTTTCCTTCACTGCCACCGGCCGGGGCGAACCTACACCCGATGTCGAGAAGCTCAACAAGAAGATCGAGTCGTTCACGCTGGACGACGCCGCTGGCAAGCCCTGGACTCTCGCCAGTCTCAAGGGAAAAAAAGCGGTCGTCGTCGCGTTCCTCTCTTTCGAGTGTCCCGTCTCGAACAGTTACTGCACCACCCTGGCCGAGCTGGCTCGCAGCTACTCCGCCAAAGACGTCGCCTTCGTGGCCATCAACTCCAGTGAAGATCTCACCCCCGCCGAGCTGGCTCGCCAGGCGCAGGACTACCGTCTGCCGTTTCCGATCCTGAAGGATGACCGCTTCCGCGTCGCCGACCTGTTCAAGGCCAAGATCGTACCCGAGGTGTTCGTCCTCGATGCAGGCCATGTGCTGCGCTACCGCGGCCGTATCGACAACGCCTATTCCGCTCGGCTCAAGCTCAACCCGCGCATCACCGAGCACAACCTCAAGCAGGCCATCGAGGACGTACTGGCTGGCAAGGACGTGCGCAACCCCGCCACCGTGGCCATCGGCTGCCACATCGTTCGCGAGCGCGAGATCAAAGCCACCGGCAAGGTGACCTACCATCGCGACGTGCTTCCCATACTCCAGAACCAGTGTCAGCAGTGCCATCGTCCCGGCGAGGTCGGCCCCTTCTCGCTAATGACCTACAAGCAGGCCGTCAATTGGGCCCACGACATCAAGGACTACACGAAAAGCCGCAAGATGCCGCCCTGGAAGGCCATCGCCGGCGGGCCGTTTCACAACGAACGCCGCCTGACCGATCAGGAGATCGCCACCCTCGCCGCCTGGGTTGATGGTGGCACCCCCGAGGGCAACCCGGCCGATGCGCCTGCCGGTCGCACTTTCACCGATGGCTGGCAGCTGGGAAAGCCCGACCTCATCCTGACCATGCCCGAGGAAATGACCCTTGGCCCCTCCGGCAAGGATGTCTTTCGCTGTGTGGTGCTGCCCACTGGCCTGACCGAGGATAAACACGTCATCGCTGTCGAGGTGCGCCCGGGCAACAACCGCATCCTTCATCACACCCTGAACTTCTTCGACACCACCGGCCAGGCACGCGACCTGGAGAAGAAGGAGCAGGCACGGAAGAAGAGCAGCGACGAGATTGACCGCGGACCGGGCTACCCCGTCGGCATGGGTGTCGGCTTCACTCCCGCCTCGGGCAAGTTCGGCGGCGTGGGCGGCTGGGCCCCCGGCCAGCGCGCCCGCTTCCTCCCTCAGGGCTACGGCTATCCACTCCCCAAGGGATCCGACCTCGTCGTCCAGCTGCACTATCACCGCAACGGTAAGGTCGAAAAGGACCGCACCTCCATCGGACTCTACTTCGGCAAAAAGCCCGGCATCAAACCGTACCGATCGGCGGTCATCCCGGGCCGCTTCCTTGTCATCCCACCGGGGACCGAGAAATTCACCGTCACCGGGGGCATCGAGGCGCTCGAGGATGGCGAACTGCACTCCGTAATGCATCACATGCACATGCTCGGCCGAACTGCCCGCATCACCATGATTCCGCCCGGTGGCCAGCCGACCGTTCTGCTCCACATCGACGACTGGGACTACAACTGGCAGGAGAGCTACTTCCTCAAGCAACCGATTGCCTTCAAGGCCGGCACCCGCTTCCGGGTCGAGGCCACCTATGACAACTCCGCCAGCAATCCCAACAACCCGTTCAACCCGCCCACCTGGGTTCGCTTCGGCGATCAGACCGACAACGAGATGTGCTTCGTCTTCCTGGGCGTCACCACTGATGACAAACCCGGTCGCTTCCGCTTCCGAGCCGACGGGGCCAAGAAGTAGACCGCACACGAAACGCACGGCGCGGGGTGTTTTCGCGGAAACGCCTCGCGCCGTGCCCATTCATCTGCAAACTGCTATGATGCCTGTGGTCGCCCGGCCCATCGATCAGGAGCATCGCATGCGCTTCTGGAGCCTCGCTCTGATGATTCTCCCGCTGGTGCTCGCACTGGCCCCGGCGGACGAGGCGAAGCCCGGCAAGCGGGTCTATCGAATCCCCTACAAGCTTACCATCCCCAAGCACATCGTTGTCCGCGCCAAGGTCAACGGCAAGGGGCCTTTCAACCTCATCCTCGACACCGGCGCTCCGGCACTCATCCTCGCGACCAAGGCCGCCAAGAAGGCTGGCGTCGAACCCAACTCCCAGGGCTGGGCTACGCTCGACCGCCTCGACATCGAGGGCGGCCTGCGCATGCCTCCCACCCTGGCTCGTATTGAAACCCCCTTCCAGCTCGAGGGAATGAACGGCATGGGTCTGGCCGGGCTCGAGATTCACGGTCTGCTCGGTTACCAGGCGCTGGCCACCTTCCGCATGGAGATCGACTTTACCAGCGACCGCATGGTCTGGACCGAACTCGACTACAAACCCAGCAAGATTCTCGGCCTCGGTGCCAAGGGAGGCGGCCAGGGCGGGCTCGAAACCTTCGGCAGCCTGATGGGTTCGCTCGGCAAACTGCTCGGCCGGCGTCCCATGCCTGAGATCGCCCTGCGCGGCTTCCACGGCATGACGCTTGCCGACGGCGACGAACACCCCCGTGTCACAGCTGTTCTGGCGAAAGGCCCCGCAGGAACCGCCGGCCTCCGTACCGGCGACGTCCTTACGAAGTTCAATGGCCGGACCGTGACGAATATTGCTGACGTTCTCCGCTTTAGTCGCGCCGTTGCTCCGGGCAAACCAGTCACCTTGACCGTCCAGCGAGGTGATGCCGCCCAGGAAATTAGCTTCACCACCGGCGAGGGAATCTGAACCATGCGCATCACCGGATCTATCCTCCTGCTGGCGATGTTGCTCGGCCCTGTCCATGGCGAGACGCCCTCCTCGCGCCAGCCGACCACCATCCCGTTCGAGCTTCTTCGCTCCGGGCATATGGCAGTTCAGGTCAAGGTTAACGGCATGGGGCCGTACCTGCTCATCTTCGACACTGGCGCTCCCACCTCGCTGGTCAACAGCCGGGTGGCTCGCGACGGCAAACTCCTGGCTGGCAAGCCCACCTCCATGTTTCCTGGCCTGGGAACCATTGGCGAGGCGCGCATCAAGAACCTCGAGGTTGGTGGTCAGAAGGTCGAGGACGTCGCCTGCATCGTCATGGATCACCCCACCGTCGAGCTGATCGGTCAGCGCCTTGGCAAACGCATCGACGGCCTCGTTGGCTTCCCCTTCTTTGCCCGGTTCAAGATGACCATCGACTACGAGAAGAAGACCATGACCCTGGTGCCGTCAGGCTACAAGCCTCAGGATGTCATGAATGCCATGGCCATGCTCCTGCTCAGTGGACCAGGCAAAAAAACCCTCATCGCGGGCGGACAATGGGGCCTGGTACCCGCCAAGGAGACCGGTGATGAGGCCGACGGAGTCGATATCAAGGCCGTGGTGCCTGGCAGCGCCGCCGAGAAAGCCGGTCTCAAGCGTGGCGATCGCCTGCTCATCCTCGATGGCCGCTGGACCGATTCCGTCCACGATCTCTATGAGGCGGCCAGCCACGTCGAAGGCGGCTCCACCGTCACGGTGCGCATCAAACGCAATGGCAAGGAACAGGACATCCAGGTGACTCCGTCCCGTGGTCTCTAATGGCCCGACAGGTACAGTACATGCGACTGCTCATCCTCACGTCGGTCTTTATCGGTCTGGCATCACTATTCGCCGCTCCCGCGGATGCAACTCGGGCTGACGCGCGCACCATTGCCCCGTTCCGCCTCCCCGATCCACGCACCGACAAGATGGTCGACCTCAATGACGGGCAGGCGAGCAAGGCGATCGTTGTCCTGTTTCTGGGCACCGAATGTCCCCTCAACAACGAGTATCTCCCCGAACTGACGCGGCTGCACACCACCTACAGCGCGAAGGGCGTCCGCTTCCTCGGCATCAACAGTAATCGTCAGGACACCCCGGCCCGCATCGCCGAGCACGCCAGGCGCCATGCCCTCCCTTTCCCCATCTTGAAGGACGCCGGTAACCGCATCGCCGATCAGTTCGCAGCCAAACGCACCCCCGAGGTCTTTCTTCTCGACGCGACGCGCAAGGTCGTCTATCGCGGCCGCATCGACGATCAATTCGGCATCGGCTACCGCCGCGCAGGCAAACCCACGCGGCGCGACCTGGCCCTGGCACTCGACGAACTCCTGGCTGGCAAACCGATTAACCAGCCAGTGACCGAGGCCCCGGGCTGTCTCATCGCCCGCGTAAAGGAAACGCGCCCCAACGGTAAGATCACCTACACGCGCCACATCAGCCGCATCCTGCAGAAGCACTGTCAGGAGTGCCATCGTCCCGGCCAGGTCGGCCCGATGCCACTGAGCACCTACGATGACGCCGTCGCCTGGGCCGATACCATCCGTGAGGTGATTGACGATGGTCGGATGCCGCCCTGGTTCGCCGACCCCGCCCACGGCAAATGGTCCAACAGCCGCGTCCTGTCGAAGGAAGAGAAGCAGCAGGTTCGCACCTGGATCGACGAGGGGATGCCTCAGGGCCAGCAGCGGGATATGCCCGAGCCGCGCAAGTTCCCCACCGACTGGCAGATCGGCACCCCCGACGTCGTCCTGACCATGCCGCGCGACTACGCCATTCCCGCCGAGACGCCCAAAGGTGGCGTCCCCTACCAGTACTTCAGCGTCCCCACGAACTTCAAGGAGGATCGGTGGGTGGTTCGCGCGGAAGCCCGTCCTGGCGCCCCCGAGGTCGTCCACCACATCCTCGTCTTCATCGTTCCTCCCGGCGAGGTCTTTCGCCCCGATGGGCCCGGCAACATCCTCTGCGGCATGGCACCCGGCGACATGCCCATTGTCCTCGAACCCGGCCTGGCCAAGAAAGTCCCCGCCGGCTCACGCCTGCTCTTTCAGATGCATTACACCCCCAACGGTAAGGCGCAGGTCGATCGTTCATCTGTCGGCCTGATCTTCGCCAAGGAGCCGCCCAGGCATCGAGTGCTCACCCGGCCTATCCTCAACCGCTGGTTCATGAGTCGGCTCGTCTCCATTCCACCGGGCGCGGAGAACTTCCCCCTCGAGGCCGAGCATACCTTCCGCGACAACATCCACATCGTTGCATTCATGCCGCACATGCACCTGCGCGGCAAGGATTTCCTCTACGAGGCCATCACCCCCGACGGAAAGAAGGAAACGCTACTCTCCGTCCCGCGTTACAACTTTTACTGGCAAAGCGTCTATCGCGCCGAGAAGCCGGTGCCTCTCAAGAAGGGCACCCGCCTCCGCTGCCTGGGCCACTTCGACAACTCGGCCAAGAATCCGAACAACCCCGACCCGACCGCACGCATTTTCTGGGGCGATCAGACCTGGGAAGAGATGCTGGTCGGCTGGATCGACTACTACGTGGAACGCGATACACCCTGAATCCTCTGCCTGGAGTAGTACTCCCATGCTCCGCCGGACCTTCCTGTTCTTTCTGTGCGGCCTTGGCCTGACCGCCATGGCCCAGACCGGTGTTGATCCTCTGCGAACAGACCCCACCAAACCCCGCTCGCCCACCAGGCCCGCGCCGGAATGGGTCAAGCTGGTTGATGTTCGCTCCGATGACGCTCGCCTCGCTGGCTATCGCGCGCCTGAGGGAATCAAGCTCGAGGTGGTCGCCGACGAGACGGTCCTGCCTCACCCCGTGAGCCTGTCATTCACCGAGGATGGCAAGCCCCTGGTAGTCACTCGCACCCCGGGGCAACCTACCAGCATCGTCGAGACGGTGCGCTACAAGAACGGCACGACGCGGAAGATCTCCATTGTCGGTAAAAAGACGAAGGACGCCATCAAGGCGCTGTCGGCTAGCAAGGAAAATGGCCCCTGGGATCGCGCGGAAACGCTCCTCGAAGAACAGCTTCCCACCACCGTCCTTAGCCTGGATGGTTCGCTCTACGTCGCCAGCGGCAGCGGTGTCCGCAGTCATCGCGCCTCCAAACCGGGTGGTCCGCTCGACACCAGCGAAACCATCGTGCGCGGCCTGGCCAACGCCTGCGGCCTGACGCGCGGTCCTGACGGCTGGCTTTACATCTCTGCTCTGGCAGGTGACCACCACGCCGAGGGGTCCGACGGCTCCCGAGCCACAGTCCTGCGTTCCGGCGCCATCTTCCGTTGCCGCCCTGATGGAAGCCGCCTGCAACTGTATGCCATCGGTCTTTGGGCCCCGCACGGCGACCCCGCCTTTGACCTCGGCGCCAGCCTTTTCCACGTCGATGGCGACTTCGCCCAGGGCAAGTTCATGGGTTGCCGCCTCGTCCAGGTTCCCGAAGGCATCGACCTGGGTTGGCGCCTTGGCGCGGCTGGTCAACCCGACCCGCTCCGCAGCGCTGTCTTCGGCGAGCTACCCGGCAAAATGCCCGGCCTCATCAAAACCGGTCCTGGCGCGCCGCAGGGCCTGCTCATCTACAACGACACGCGCCTTCCCGAGGAATACCGCGGCCTGCTCCTCTACCCCGACCCGCACCAGGGCACCGTCCGCGCCTACCGCGTCGAAGCCATCGGCGCTACTTTCAAGGTCGTCGAGGAGTTCGTCCTGCTCGCTGCTCCCGGCGATAAACAGTTCCATCCCGCGCAACTGCGCACCGGACCCGACGGGGCTATCTACCTTCTCGACCGCCGGGCTGCCACTATTGAAGGAAGCAAGGGTGGTCGCATTCTTCGTCTCAGCTGGGCCGGTGCCGGGGAAACCGCCGCGTTGCCGCTGCGCTCACCGACCTCGTGGGCCAGCCTGCAGAAGTTGACCGACGAAAAGTTGATTGAGGCACTCGCCTCGGAGGAAGGCACCCTTCGCGAACATGCAGCCATCGAGTTGACCCGCCGTGGCGAACGCAATCGCGCTGCCCTGATCAAGCTGCTGAGCAATGACGACGTTCAGCTCTGGGCCAAGATCCACGCGATGGGCATCCTGCAGACCATGGTCAACGACGAGGTCCTGAAGGCATATATCTGGGCTCTGGCTGAGGGGGACGGCGAGATGCAGCGCCTTGCCGCCGATGCCCTGGGCCTTTACGCGAAAAAGGGCGACAAGATCGCCCACGACGCCCTGTTGAAGATGCTGGCCACCGAAGATCGCATGGTCCGCCGCGCTGTCGCCCTGGCCATGGGCCGCATCGCTGGCCCCGGCGCAGGTTCTTCACTCGCTACCGCACTGGCGTTCGACACCGGAAATGATCCGTATCTCCGCGACGGCCTGGTTCGCGCGCTCGAAATTTTGGGTAAACCCGGCATCGATGCCCTGGTCGCGCTCGCCGATTCCGGTGTACAGCGCGATTGCGACCGCGTTGCCGAAGTCTTCCGCGGCCTCCGCAGCCAGCCGGCCTTCGATGCCATCCTGCGCCTTCTGCCTAATCCGCACCTGTCCGCGCAGCAGCGTGCCGACGTCGTCCGTTCGGCTCCGCACTACCTCCTAGAACCTCCAGTCAGCCTGGAAGGGATCGCCGGCTATCTCAATAGCATCGAGGGAGAATCCGGCGACGTGCGCGTGGCCCTGCTCGAGGTGCTCAGCGTGCCGGGAGCCCGGCGCGGCGCTAACGGAGAGGAATTCATCCAGACGCAGCTCAAGGATGCCGGCGACGACGTTCGCCTGGCTGCACTGAAGGCTCTGCGCGCCCAGCCTCTCCGCGTAGCCGACGAGGCAGTCCTTGCCCTGCTGCAGGAGAAGGACGCCACCCTCGAGCTGAAAAAAGAGGCACTCGCGGTCCTGGGCGACACCGTGGAGGGCGCACGCACTCTGGGACGCCTGTTCCTGGAGGGTAAACTCCCGGACGGACTTCGCGCGGACCTGGTCGCCGCACTGAAGCGCCACGCCAGGGACGACACCATCGCCAAGATGCTCAGCAAGATTCCCCAGGCCAAACCCTGATCGGGCTCGGCCGGGGAAGCTACTGAATGCCGCCATGCACCCGTTCGGGCGTCAAGTGGGAGGGCTGGTCCACAAACCAGATGCGCTCCCACTCCAGCTCGATCTGGCGGAGGTCTTCCGATCGGTTCAGCAACTCGGCCATACGCCGATTCGGATTGCTCGAGTAGGTGTTGATGAAGCATCCCACCTGGCTGAGGACGCTCATCGCCACGAGGCAAAATAACCAGCGCCGCATGACCAACCCTCCCCGGTCGGCGATTCCGCACTCAACCCGGCTGCATCGTGGAGACGCGCAGTCCAGTCGTGCGGATGGAATGATTTCCGAGGTTGGTATCGACCAGAACGAGGGAACGACTTGAATCAGCCCCCCGGGTTGTTCCGCTCAGGGAACCTTGCGCGACCGGGACCGGCTCACTTCGTGGTCGGCCCCATTGTTGGCCGGCGCTACCGTCGAACTGCCTTCCAGATCGTCGTCGTCGTCATCGTCTAGCTGGGCCAGATTCGGCAGGTGCTTCATTTTCCGCACCCGCTCTTCCATTTCCTTGCCGGGCTTGAAGGTCACCACATTCTTGGGCGGCACATCTACCTTGTCCCCGGTCCGCGGATTTCGGGCCTTGCGCGCTTTGCGCTGCTTGACCTCGAACACGCCAAAGTTGCGCAACTCGATGCGGCCGACCTCGAGAAGCGTCTCGACAATGGCATCGAACGTCTGCTGCACGATTTCCTTGGTCTTCAGCTGAGTCAGGCCGATCTTCTCGGAAATCTGCTTGACGATCTCTTTCTTTGTCACGGAACCTCTCTCCTCGGATCACGCCCGGATGGACCGCTCAGGTTCGGCAGGAGTGCTTCCAACATTAATGAGGACAACGACTAGTGTCAAGGTAAAAGGCGACCACCCCGCGCCGCCAGGTTTTCCCATCAGCTCGCTCCACCCCGAATCAAGCCCACACTCCAGGCGACCACGTGCGCGCCCAGACGGCTTCGCATCGTGCCAAGTCCGATTGTCTGTGTCTGTCCACCCCTGCTACCATGCCCCCACCTTCGCAGATCGTTCCAGGGTGGGGAATCCGCCCAGACCTCCAGGCTTGCAAACCATGCATCCCGCCACCGCGTCTTCTGGCTCCTTCCGCTCGCTCGTCACGGGGGCCACCGGCTTCGTCGGCAGTTATCTCACCCAGGCACTGCTCGATCGCGGCGATGAAGTGCTGGGCCTCTCCTTGTTCCCCAACTGGCCGCCCGCCTGGCAGCACCTCACCCCGCGCGCCCCGGTCATCGCCGCCGACCTGACCGACGCTCCTGCGCTTGAGGGCATTGTCCGCGAGTTTCGCCCTACCCACGTTTGGCACCTCGCTGGTTACGCGCAGGTTGGCGCCTCGTTCCGCGAACCTGACGCCGCATGGGCCGGCAACCTTACCGCCACGCGCCGCCTGTGCGAGGCCATCGACCGGTCTGGCTTCCGTCCGCGCATTCTGTTTGTCGGCTCCGGCCTGATCTACGGAGCCCCGCTCGACGCCTCCCAGGTTTTCGACGAGGATACCCCCCTCTGCCCCGACACCCCCTACGCCGTCAGCAAGGCAGCCGCCGACCTCGCCGCCTTTCAGTACACCTGCTCGCCGGGCCTCGACATCGTCCGGGCGCGCCCGTTCAACCACACCGGCCCCTACCAGAGCGGCGATTTTGCCATCCCCAATTTCGCCCGTCAGCTGGTCGCCATCGAACGCGGCAAGCAAGTCCCCACCCTCGAGGTCGGCGACCTGACCCCTCGCCGCGACCTCTGCGACGTGCGGGACATCGTGGCCGCCTACCTGCTTCTCCTCGAACGCGGCCGCAAGGGCGAGGCCTACAACCTCGCCTCGGGCCAGACCTGGACCATGCAGGAAGTCCTTGACCGCATGATCGCCCTGACCGGTCTAAAGGTCGAACTGAAGCAGCGTGCCGATCTGCTCCGACCCACCGAGCCGCTCGCCATGCGGGTCAGCACCGCCAAGATTTGCCAGGAAACCGGGTGGACTCTCCGATATTCTCTAGAACAAACCCTTGCAGACACAATCGAGGCCTGGCGGAAACTTCCCTAGGTGCTCCTTCGACGACTATCGCAGAGAGAACGACGATGAGAATCGCGGTCATCGGCACTGGTTACGTGGGTCTCGTGACGGGCACCTGTTTCGCCGACTGTGGCAATGAGGTCACCTGCATCGACAAGGATGCCTCCAAGGTCGAGCTCCTCCGCAGCGGCGGCATTCCCATCTATGAACCCGGCCTGAGCGAAATGGTCCGATCCAACGCCGAGGCGGGCCGGCTCGTCTTCACCACCGACCTGGGCGAGGGAATCAAATCAGCCCAGCTCATCTTCATCGCCGTAGGCACCCCGCAGCGCGACGATGGCGCGGCCGACCTCAGTACGGTCTGGGCAGTGGCTGACGCCCTGGCTGAGAAGATCAATGGTCCCAAGATCGTGGTCATCAAGAGCACTGTGCCCGTTGGCACCAACCGCCAACTGGGCGAGCGCCTCGCCGCACGCTGCAAGTACCCGGTTGATGTCGCCAGCAACCCCGAGTTCCTCAAGGAAGGCGCCGCCATCGAGGATTGCACCAAGCCCGACCGCGTCGTCGTCGGCGTTCGCCGTCCCGAGGTCGCCGAGATCCTGCACGAGCTGTACGCTCCCTTCCTCCGCACCGAACGACCCTTCCTGGCCATGTCGCCCGAATCGGCGGAGATGACCAAGTACGTTGCCAACGCCATGCTCGCTACGAAGATCAGCTTTATTAACGAGATGGCTAATCTCTGCGAACGCTTCGACGCCAATATCAACGATGTCCGTCGCGGCATCGGCCACGACATCCGTATCGGCTTTCAGTTCCTCCATCCTGGCGCCGGCTTCGGCGGCTCCTGCTTCCCCAAGGATATCCGCGCATTAATCTACCTCGCCCGCCAATCTGGCGCGCCCATCCGGCTTGTCGAAGCTGTCGACGAGGTCAACGAGGCGCAAAAGCAGGTTCTCTTCTCCAAGATCCAGGCGCATTACGATGCGCTTCAGGGAAGGACATTCGCCATCTGGGGCCTCGCCTTCAAGCCGCGCACCGATGACATCCGCGAGGCGCCCGCTCTGGCTCTCATCGACAACCTCCTCCGCGCCGGCGCCCACCTACGTGTTCACGACCCCGAGGCCATGCAAAACGTCAAGGCGATCTATGGGGACCGGCTCATCTACTGCGATAAACCCTACGGAGCCCTGGAAGGTGCTGATGGCCTCGCCATCGTCACCGAGTGGCAGCAGTTCCGCCGACCCGACTTTGAACTCATGCGCCGCCTGATGAACCACCCGGTTATCTTCGACGGGCGCAACCTCTACGAAACCCCACAGGTCGCCGAGGCCGGTTTCACCTATTACTCGATTGGCCGACAAACCGCCTCGCCCGGCTGAGACCATCCCTGCGGAAGAACTACCCCGCCGCTCGCTATAATGAGGGTAGAAACTTCACGTGGCGGATCACATGCTTGCACCTCCGATGATGGCTGTCCGAACCAGCGACGGCCGCGGCTTGCCCGCTACCCCCTGGGAGCTGGCCGCTGAGGCCATCGCCGTCAAGGTCCGCTGGTTTGGACTGCTCCTGGGCTTCATCCTTGTTCACCTTCGCGCCCATGGGCCCGAACGCCTCGCCGTCCTCAACGCCATCCTCACGTTAGGCACTGTCTACACCCTGCTCGACACCTACCTCTCGCTCCGCGGCAGGGTCTTCCTCGGTCAGTATCCCCTCGTCATCTCTTGCATGGAATCGCTCTTCATTGGCCTGCTCTGCTTCTACGATGGCGGCCAGGACAGCGCCTTCCGCTACTACTACTTCCTGTCGATCCTTTGCGTCGCTGTCCGCCACTCGCCCCTGGTCACCTACCTGACCTGCGCCCTGCACTCCATCAGCTACATTGTCCTGTTCCTGGCATTGCCTCTCGACGATCGAATCGTCCTGCAGTTCGGTCTCATGCTGGTGATGCTCGCCTGGGTCACCTGGGCAAGTACCTCCCTGGCCATGCTGCTCAAACGAGTCGGTGCCTATCTCGGTCAGCTCAACCACGCCCTGCAGCGCCAGCAAACCGAACTCGAGCAGCGCATCGCAGAACGAACCGCCGAGCTACAGGAAGCCCAGGCTCACGTCCTCCAACAGGAGAAGATGGCCGCCTTCGGCCTCCTCGCTGCCGGCATCGCCCACGAGGTCGGCAACCCGCTCACGTCCATCAGCTCGATGGTGCAGATTCTCCAGCGGCGCGAGTCCGACCCCTACACCCTCAACAAGCTCGCCCTGGTCTCCGGCCAGCTGAAGCGCATCCAGACGACGCTGCGCGAATTGATCGAATTCAGCCGGCCCGCCTCGCGTGATCGCGTCCGGTTCGCCCTCGGTGAGATTCTCGACGAGGCGCTCAACATCGCCAAGTATTACAAGCGCACTCGCGGACGCATCGCCTCGCCAGCATTGCCTCACGACCTGCCCCTGCTCCATGGCATGCGCGATCAACTCGTGCAGGTGTTCCTCAATCTGATTCTAAACGCCATCGACGCAGTGGAGCGCGATGGCACTATCGAACTGACCGTGGAACGCGGACCGGATTGGGTCGAGGTCGCCGTCCGCGACAGTGGGCACGGCATCTCGCCCGACCAGGCCGCCCGCCTCTTCCAGCCCTATTTCACCACCAAGAAGCACGGGACCGGCCTGGGACTCTTCGTCACGCGCCGGCTCATCACCGATCACGGCGGCACCATCACCTTCCAGTCCACCCCGGGAGAAAGTACTACTTTCCGGGTCCGCCTGCCGTTGCCCCCGGTCGAGCCGTCCCGTCCTTCCGAATCCATCGCCTCGCGTGAGGTTGTTTCATGGTAGAACCGCGCCAGCGCCGCGGCCCCACCTCCTCCAGTTCGGAACGGGACGGCGATCGGATTTTGATCATCGACGACGAGACGCTCATCCGGGAAACCCTGGCCGAGTATCTCATCCAGGAGGAGTTCGAAGTCGCCTGCTGCTCGTCCGGCGAGGAAGCGCTCGAACTGGCCCAGAAAACTCCCTTCGCCATCGCCTTGTGTGACATGCAGCTGCCCGGCATCGATGGCCTGGAGACGTTGGCCCGCCTGCAACGTCTTAGCCCCGAAACCAGCGTCCTGCTTATCACCGCCTTCGCCACCGTGGAGAACGCCGTCGAGGCGTTCCAGCGCGGCGCCCACGATTACCTCATGAAGCCCATCCTCCTTGACGAGGTCCTGGGCAAGATTCGCCGGCTGCTGGCCATGCGCCAGCTCGCCCTCGAAAATCAGTGGTTGCGCCGCGAGCTGAACCGCGCCTACCCCCCCGCTCAGATCGTCGGAGCCGACGGTGGTATGGCTCCAGTGCTTGAAATGATCCGGAAGGTCGCCCCCACGCGCTCCAACGTCCTCATCATCGGCGAATCTGGCACCGGCAAGGAACTGGTCGCCCGCGCCATACACGACCACAGCGCCGCCCGCGACGATCCCCGATCTCGCTTTATCGCCGTCAACTGTGCTGCCATCCCGCACGAGCTGCTCGAAAACCAGCTGTTCGGTCACCGCAAGGGTTCCTTCACTGGTGCTGACCGCGACCAGGCGGGTGTCTTTGTCCATGCTGGTTCCGGTACCCTCTTTCTCGACGAGATCGGCGAGATGGCCCTGGCCACCCAGGCCAAACTTCTCCGCGCCATCGAGCAGAAGGAGATCCTGCCTGTCGGTGCCAATGAACCAATCCGCGTCGAGGCTCGCGTGCTGGCCGCCACGAACAAGGATCTCTTCCAGGAGGTGGAGGCCGGGCGCTTCCGCGAGGATCTCTACTACCGCCTCAACGTCGTTTGCATTCGCATCCTCCCCTTGCGCGATCGCCGCGAGGACATCCCCGCCCTGGTCGAGCATCTCCTGGCCCGCCACGCGGAGTCGGTCGGCAAACAGATCCGCGGCGTTACCCACGAGGCCATGCAGATTCTGCTCTCATCCCATTGGCGCGGCAACGTCCGCGAGCTGGACAACGCCCTGCAGCGCGCCGTCATCTTCAGCGAGGGGCCGATGATCACCCCGCGCGACCTCCCCCCCGACCTGGCTCCGACCTCCCAGGATTCGTCGATGGTGGACGACCTCGCCGAAGCGGTCCGCCGCTTCGAGAAACAGCACATCGAACGCATCCTGCGCCAGTCACCCGACAAGCGCGAAGCCGCCCGCCGGCTGAACATGGGACTCAGCTCGCTCTACCGCCGCATCGCCGAGCTAGGGATTCAGACCTGATGTCTTCTCCCCCGACCTGGCCTCGTGGCGATCTGACGTTTGTCCGCGTTGCCGTGCCACTCACGTTCAGGTCGGCTACGATGTTTGTCTGGCTAGCCACGTGTCGATCTCCGATCCGACGACATGGAGCCGGTCCGTCCGGTACGACATTCACACGGACAGGTCGATCATGATATCCTGATTCGAGCGGACCCCGCCTGGAAACCGGAGCCCCGCGCCTGACCTGGAGTTTCGGTTGAATTACCAACACCAGAGAGTTTCTCTGGGAGTCCGCATGCATACCCCCGTCAGTCTCCTCCAGCGGATTCAGAAACGGCCCGACGACCAGGGGGCCTGGCGGCGGCTGGTCGATCTCTATCAGCCGTTCGTCCGCGGCTGGCTGCTTAGGGACCCAGCGTTGCGCCAGGACGCTGACGACGTCACCGCCGACGTCCTGCAAGCACTGGTGGAAGCGCTCCCCCGGTTCGAGCGGCGCCGAGATGGCTCCTTCCGCTGCTGGCTGCGGACCGTTACTCTCAACAAGGTGAAGACTCGCCACCGAGCCGCGTCCGACCGCCCGGACATGCTGGCCGCTGATGGATCGTGGCTGGCCGAGCTGGAAGATCCGGCCGCACCCCTTAGCCGTGAGTGGGACCGCGCCCACGACCAGCATGTCCTCGGCCGGCTGCTCGACCTGGTAGCCTGCGACTTCGACCCAATCACCTTTCGCGCCTTCCTGTTACACGGCCGTGATGGCAAACCCGCCGCCGAAGTGGCAAACGAGCTGGGTCTGACCGTTGCCGCCGTCTTTTCTGCCAAGGCCCGCGTGCTTCGCCGCCTGCGCGAGGAGGCCGACGGGCTGCTCGACTGATCAAGTTGGCCCTTCCAGGCGTTTTTGCGACAAGTCACCCTCCCTCCCACGTTTTATTCTCTACAGGACGCTCGGAATCTGGCCCGCTCCTTCACGCCGAGGATCGCCATGACAAACCCTGACCACCCCGCTGCCGATACCCTGGCCTCGTTTGTTCATGGCCGGCTGTCCGACTCTGAAACCCAGGCCGTCGAGCAGCATCTCACCACCTGCCAGGACTGCCGGGATCGCTTGGACAGCCTGCCCCCCGACAGCTTCCTCCGCCAGGTCCGCGCCTCCGCTCCTCGAGGCACCCTCGTCGCCGGTGCAGTCCCTGCGATCTCCAGCGCCCTCACCGCTCCTGGGCCGGTCCTGCCTGTTGCCCCCCCAGATGACATCCCCCCCGCTCTCGCACAGCACGACCGCTATCGCATCCTGCGTATCATCGGCCGCGGCGGCATGGGCACTGTCTACCTCGCTGAACAGCTCCTCATGGACCGCAAGGCCGTCCTCAAACTCATCCATCCCCAGCTACTGGCACGCGACGACATCCGCCAACGCTTCGAGCGCGAGATTGTCGCCGTCGGCAAGCTCCACCATCCCAACGTCGTCCAGGCCTACGAGGCCTTCCATGCCGGCGATGCCATGGTCCTCGCCATGGAGTTCGTCGATGGGATCGACCTCGCCGCCTTCGTCGCAAAGAAGGGACCTCTCGATGTCCCTCTCGCCTGCCGCTGCATTCAGCAGGCCGCCCTCGGTCTGCACGCCGCCCACGAGCATGGCCTCGTCCATCGTGACGTCAAACCCCACAACCTCATGATCACCCGCAAGGGTCTGGTCAAGGTACTCGACTTCGGCCTCGCCCAGCTCACCTCGGCTTCCCCAGGCGCTGGCCTCACTCAGGAGGGTGTCCTCATGGGCACCCCCGAGTACATGGCCCCCGAGCAATGGGCCGACCCCGCACGCGTCGATTGTCGGGCCGATCTCTACAGCCTGGGCTGCACCCTCTTTTTCCTCCTCACCGGCCGCCCTCCCTTCCCCGGCCCCGGCGCCCTGGCCCTGCTCCGCCAGCACAGCGATATTGCTCCTCCCTCCCTACGCGAAGCCAGCCCGGCCGTGCCTGCCGCGCTGGAGACCGTCTACCTGAAACTCATGGCAAAGGAGCCCGACCAGCGCTACGCCTCTCCCCGCCAGCTGGCCCAGGCGCTCACTCCCTTCGTCAAGGGAGCCGCCGTCCCTCCTCTCCCCGCCGCTTCCGCACCCGTGCCCGCAGGAGCTGGCACCCATGTCGGCGGTGGCAGCGAAACCCAGCCGCCCAAATCGATCCCCGTTGCTCCCGTCGCTCCGACTTCCCCGTTGGTTGAAATGCCCGCGGTGGAACAACGCTCGCGCCGGCCTCGCTTTCCGACGTGGGCCATCGCCGCTGGCGCGGCCGGTCTGTTGTTGACGGTTCTGGGCCTCGTCTTCCTGAGTGTGCGTACCCCGGACGGCACCATCGAGCTATCAGACCTGCCCGAGGACGCCGAGGTGCGCGTTGACGGCAGACGCGTCGAGGTTCTCTTCCGCGATGGTAGCCACGCCGAGCTGCGCGTCGCCCCAGGCTCTCGTCGGCTGGAGGTGCGCAAGGACGGTTTCGAGACCCTCGGCGAGGAAATTACTCTCCGCGCCGGCGGACGGACAGTGCTCTCCGCCAAACTCAAACCGCTAGCCGTAGTTTCCAGGCCCACCAACCAACTCGCTTTCCCTCCACTGGACGATGCCTGGGTCAAGAAGATCCAGTCCCTTCCGCATGACGCGCGCCTGGTCGAACTTGCTGCCGAACTCAAGCGACGCAACCCTAACTTCCGAGCTCGTGTCGAAAAGGTACCCGGCGGTGGTATCATGTTTTACACCGACCACGTCACCGACATCACTCCGGTCCGTGCCTTTCCTGGCGAACACAACCTGGTTATCTGGGGCCAACTTCTCGGCAGCTTGCTATCCGACCTGTCTCCCCTGCGCGGTATGAAACTGCACGCTCTGCAAATCGCCAATACTCGCGTCACCGACCTCTCTCCCCTGGCCGACATGCCGCTGACCTACCTGAACATCGACCATACGCCCGTCAAGGACCTGAGTCCCCTGCGTCGTCTTCCCATCCAACGTCTACAAATGCGCGGCCTGCCGAACGTCGATCTGTCCCCCCTCACTGAAATGCAGGTGAATCACATCCAAGTCGATGTCACCCCGATACGCGTGCCCATCCTGAGGGCCATGAAGTCGCTGGTGACCATCAATGATCGGCCCGCCGCCGAGGTCCTTCTGGAAGCCATGAAAGCCTCCCCCACCTCTACCGGCTTCGTTCCCCTTTTCAACGGCAAGGATCTCTCGGGGTGGCGGATTGTCGCGCGCAAGGGTTCAGAAGGAGGCTGGTCGGTTAAGGATGGCGAGTTAATCGCCGATGGCCACCCCCTGTCTGCTCAACGCGTACCCAACTGGCTTATGACCGACAAAGAGTACACCAACTTTATCCTCCGCCTGGAGTTTGCTATCGGCTCCGGAAGTGACAGTGGCGTCGCCTTCCGTTGCGACCCCATTCCCCCAAAACCTGGAACGAGCGAGACCCAGGCGGAGATCGCCATCATCGACGAGACCCACCCTGAATTCGCCAAGTCAGTCGCCTTCTACAAACATCGACGAACCGGCAGTCTGAGCCGCCTCGACAGCCAGGGGAGCCTACCCAACCTGGTTCCCGGACGCTGGAACACCATGACCGTTGATCTCCGTGGACGCAGGCTCTGCGTCATCGTCAACGGGACCGTCACCGTCGATACCGACATCGACCGACACCTTGAAGAGGCCAAAAAGGGCCCTCCTCGCCCCGGCATCTTGCGCCACGCCGGTCCGATCGGCCTGGAACGCATGGTCGGCGTCGTTCGCTTCCGCAATATCGAGATCAAGGAACTTCTGCAGTCTCCCTCCGCCCCTGCCAGGGATCTATCCGGCAAGTGGCCCACCCCGGACCTCTCCAGCATCGCCGACCTGCAGCGCACAGTGCGCGAGAGTATCCAGTCCGAACTGGTCTCCGCCAAACCGGCAGATCTGCTCCGCATGGCCGAACGCTATGCCACCCGCGCCGAATCGCTGGACCAGCCCGACGAACGCTTCGCACTGCTTGACCTCGCCCGCGAGCTGACCGCTCAGGCCGGCGACCTCGACAAGGCCGCAAACCTGTGTACCCGGCTGAACAACGACTTCCGCATCGACCTCCCGGCAATGAAGCTCCGCACCTTCCAGCGTGTCGTGCAGGCGGGCGGCCCGGCCGCCTCGCAGGAGTGGGTCCTGGCCAAACTGCTGAGCGTTGGCTTTGAAGCGCTGGCGCTGGAACAGTTCAGTACCGCCCGCGAAGCCGCCCGCCTGGCAACCCCACTTGCGAGCAATCCCGAGCGGGCCGAGTACGCCTATCAGGCCCGCTTCCTCACGACCGAGGTGGATCGCATCGAGGCCGCCTTCAACCGTCTCCCCCCCGCTGCGAAGGCCGCCACTTCGGTGACCTCCGACCCCGTGGTGAACACAGCGCGCGGCCTCTACCTACTCCTGGCCCACAACAACTACGCAGCCGGCTATGATTTTATGCGAGCTGGCACTCCCGAAGTGCAGAACCTGACCCCGGCGCCGAACAAAAAGAACTCGGTCGCGGATTTGGCAGCCCGGGGTGATCGCTGGTGGGACATAGCCGGGAAGCTGCCCGAGCCCGATGCCGCCAGTGCCCGCCGGCGCGCCCGAGCCTTCTATCTTCTAGCCCTCAACCGGGCCAAACCAGACGAGCGAACGGTCCTGGCCGCCCGGCTGCAGCCGCGCATCGATCAGGTACCACTTTCTCCCGTTACCATCCGCATCCGCCTGAACAATCTGGCTGGCTTCTACATGCTTCGCATCTCCAGCGCTGGCATCACCGAGATTCAAAACTCCCGCGGCATCGCCAACGATATCGTGATAAACCATCTTCGCTGGCCAGGTCGGGTGACGGACCACAGCAACAGTGGAGCCGGCCGCTTTCTGCCCGATGGCCTCGACTTCTCCACCACGCGCATCCAATCGCACGACAAGAGCCATCGCTGGGGCGCCATGTGGGTCAACACTACTCCCTCGCACGTCGAAGTTCAGTTCTGGCATGCCCCCACCAACGAACGGAGCAACTTCAGCATCACACTTAACATCGAGTCGGCCGGCTACGCTCTGCCCTCTCGCTTCGACCAGAAATGGGACGTTGCCTACCACACCTACCCCAGCTCCTATCCCATTCTTCAGGTCAAGGCGCGTGAAGAACTGCTCAAGAAAGAGCCCACTGATCGCTTGACGCGCGATACCATCAACCTGCTGTCGATGGCGTCCCCTCTCGATCGCTATCACCCCGATGTGCCTCCCTCGAAAAAGGTCGGCCCGGATTTCTACCTGATGGTCGCACGCACCTCCTTCCAGCTCCCGGCAGGGCGCTACAAGGTACGGTCTCTGGTGGACGATGGCTTGAGGGTGTTAATCGACGACCAACTGAAAGCCGAAATCTGGAAGGTTGGCATGTTCAACCTGCTGTCCGAAGAATTCCGCCTCTCCGCTGGTGATCATCGCGTGCAGCTGGAGTATTTTCAGAGTTACGGAGCAGCCACCTTGCAATTCGACCTCGTCCGCATCGGCGATTAACCCGGGGCCACCTCGTCCCGCAGCTCGGTTCCATCTGCCCCTGGAGGTCCCCCATGCTTCGCGTTCTCCTCCTGTTCTTCGCCAGTGTTCTCATGTTGCCACTGCTGATGTTCGCTCAGCCCCCGGCCGAGAAAGACAAAGCTGTCAAGAATGCTCCGCCGCCTCCCAGCGATCCACCCCGGCTGATCATTCGCCTTCGCATGTTCGACTACCGCGAGCCCTCCCGCTACTGGGGTTACGGCCCGCGCCTGTCCACCTACACCGGCCTGTCTAACCTCGAACAGAGCAAGGGAGAGTACTGGAACCGGATTCAGGAAGCCGCCCTGAAACGTGAGAAGGTGCGCCAGGAGAAGCTACAAACCGAGCGCGCCCGACTCGAACACCTGGCCTGGACGCGCGATTTCCAGTTCGAGCAGTGGGAGAAGGAAGAGAAGCGTGCTCGCGAGCGCGCCCTGCGTACTAGCCAGCAAGAAGACACCCCTTTGCCCCTCGTCCTCGATGGCTCTGCTCTCAACATTCTGGCCAACCACCTCGGCACATTGTCCATCCCGCCCGGCACCTCGTCGGTGAAAATCCCAAACGCCCGCCAGCTGCTCGCCGGCATCAACTTCACTGGCAGTAGCGGTGGCCACGTCGGCCTGCTCCGCCAGGAACGCACCCTCTGGCCTCCTTTGCTCCAGGAAGACGAGTTCGCCGACAACCGCACCCGGGTCGAGGAGCTACTCAAGGAAGGGCGCGCCAGCGCCGCCCGGGGCGAGATCACCCGTGGCCTGCTCAAGGACCTCCTCTTGCAGATCGAATCGATGCGGAACCGCGTCATCGCCCTGGCCCAGTCGGCAGGGAACAACCCTCTCAACAGCCCCGGCCAGCAGATCGCCGCCTACCGCTTCCTCAACGACCTCAAGCGCACTGCCAACGTCCTGGGTGACCCCGTCGAGGCGAAAACCCTGCTCGGCCAGACTCTACAGGCCGAGGACGTCGCCGGCCTGGTGCAGCATCTCCGCACCAACGGCCTACGCTTTGGCCCGTCCACCGCCGACAATCGGCAGTTTTATCTCATCCTTCACAAGGCGATGGCGGAGGAGTCGCGCCGCCGTTCGCCATCCCGTCCCTGAACCGCGCCCCAGGAGACCGCCATGCCACCGCCCCGTAAACCGTTCCGTCCACCCCCCGCCGAGATGGAGGGCACCCGCCTGGAATCCAACGAGGAGATTCAGCAGGCCATCGCTGCCCGGCGCAGTGGCCGCTCTGGCGACGATCTGCTCCCTCCGCCAGTGCCCCCTGTGCCCGTCGCCCCTGAACCGACTGACGTCCGCGCCGAACGGCCGACCCAGCGTCCACCCATGGCCCTGTTATGCATGCTCGACGACGGTCGGCCCGATGGAGAGCTATTCCGCCTCCGCGCCGAACGGACCCAGCTGGGCCGAACTGAAGGCGACATTCGAATCCCTCACGACAGCCAGGTTTCCGCCCGCCATGCGGAGATCGTCCGCCAGCGCACCACTGGCGGCTGGCGCTGGCTGCTCACCGACCAGGGCAGCACCAACGGCGTCTATGTCCGCGTCGGCTCCAGTGTGTTGCGCGATGGTTACGAGCTACTGATCGGCCAGGGCCGCTACCGCTTCGAGGTGGCTGACTTCGACCAGGTCAGCGACACGCAGCCCGGTGTCGGCCGCGACCTCCGCCCCAGTCTCGTCGAGGTGGCTCCCACCGGCCCTGTCCAGCGCTTTCCCCTGGCCCACTCCGAACTCTGGATCGGCCGCGATCCTCGCGCCTGTGTCATCGCCCGGCCCGAGGATGCACTGGTCAGCCCGCGCCATGCTCGTGTGTACCGTACAGACAAGGGCTGGTACGTCGAGAACCACCGCTCGCTAAACGGGCTCTGGCTCCGTGTTGAGCAGGTCGCCCTGGGCGACACCTGCCAGTTCCGCCTCGGCGAACAACGCTTCCTCTTCCGGGTGCTCTGATGAAGATCCGCCTCAAGATCACCGCCACCGACCAGGCCTTCACCGTCGAACATGCCGGCCCGACGCTGACTATCGGTCGCGATCCGTCCTGTGAACTGGCCCTGGAAGGGACCGCCAGCGACCTGGTTTCCCGCCAGCATGCCCAGATCGACCTGACCCCCACCGGGGCCGTCGTCCGCGACCTCGATTCAAGCAACGACACCCTGCTCAATGAGCAACCGATCCGCGGTCGCGGTCGTCGTCCCCTCCGTGTTGGCGATACCCTGCGCATGGGCTACACCGGAGCCACAATCGAGATTCTTCACCTCGACCTGGCCCCCCTCCCCGACGCCGAGCCGGCCCCCCTGCCCTCAGCACTTCCCTACCTTATCGCCGGGTCTGCAGCCTTGCTTATTCTCATCTGCACCGTCGGCTTCCTGGTGATCAACCGTCGCGGCAAGCCGCTGGGCGAAGCCGTGACCAACGGCCCGGAACCCGAGGTGGTTGAACAAACCAAGGAGATCACCCCTTCGCCCGCTCAGCCGGGAACCTCGCCTCCTCCTCCGACTCCCTCAGCGCCAGTTGCCCCGGCCGTGGATGAACGGCCGGTCGGACGTTATGTCCCGGTCACCACCTGGCCCAGCCTGCTGCTGCAACGTCAACAGGAGATTGGCCGCTGGGTGGCTCTGCAACCCGGCGAACCTGTGCTGACCACCACTCCCCTGGTGGCCCCCGCCGGCTGCGAGGGACACATCGGCCTCGATAACGGCCTTCGACTCACCCTTTGGGGCAGCCTACCGCAGCTGGACGGCCCCACCGGCGTGCTTGAATCGGCCGGTGTACTTAGCGTCCCCGCCGCCGGGTACGACCTCGATCTCGCTCTCGAGCGTGGCCGCATCCGCGTCCTCAACCCGCGAAAGACCCAGCCGGCCCGCGTCCAGCTACGCTTTTTACGCGAATCCTGGACATTGACACTCCCTCCGGGGGCCGGTGTGGTAGTCGAGCTGACGTGGGATGCCCACTCGCTCGTTCGCCGTAGCGCCACCTGGCCGGTCCCCGTGATGGCCGCGCTCTACACTCTGGGTCGCATCCAACTCGAACGCGGCGGACGCAAGCTCGACCTGCCGGCGAAATCGCGCCTGGTGTGGGCCAGCGATGCCCCCGGACTCGACCAGGAGACGCTTCAGAGTCCGCCCGACTGGCTAAGCAAGTCGCCCCGTCTCGACCGTCCCGAAGCCCATGCAGCGGCCCTGGCCCTGCAGGGATGGATCACCCGCCTGACTCCGTCCCGCGACGTGGTGGATACCTTGCTGACCCACGCCCGCGAAGCTGCCGACCCCGACGAGCGCGCGCTGGGGGTCCTCTTCCTCGCCGGCCTGGACGACATGACCGCACTGCTCGAGTTTCTCGACGACCGCCGCCCCGAACCAGAACTGCGCGCGACAGCCGCGGGTGGTCTGCGGCTCTGGCTCATCCGGACCGGCCGGGATGCCGCCCTGGAGCGCCTATTCCAGCAGGTGAGACGCTACTCAGCCGCCGACGCCCGAACCGTGGTACGTCTGCTGCTGCCACCCCGCCGCGAGGAACTGGAACGCCCCACCCGCGCCGCCGAACTAGTTGAGTGGCTCAACCACGACAAACTTGCCATCCGACACCTGGCCGAGGCTCACCTTTACGGAGGTTGGGCCCCGCGGCTCGCCGACCCCTCCCGCGCACCAGGTTACGACCCCCTCGCCGAACGCCCTCAGCGACAGGAATCCGTGGACGCCTGGCGGGTCCTCCTTCGCGAACCCGATCTATTCAAACCCCTACCCGAACCGGGCTCCAAAGAAAGCAGGTAAAATCGCGCCGGCTCACCTTTATGCAAGATAGTCGCCGCCCTGCCCTTGGATCTGTCCCAGCGTTTCTCTTTTACAGCCGCCGGCGTCCACCCGTTACCAGCGAGCCTTGGTGCTCGAGTACCTGGACCAGTACGGGCACCGCCGGGAGATCTTGTGCGTGCCGCCCTCCCCAGCATCTTTAGGCAGTGGAGGGGGGGCCGAGCGGCACGCCTTACCGTCTATAGCAATAAGGACCAGGCCGGTCGATTCGCACACCAAAGCCATCCAGCGCACGGGGGTCTATCCAGCGTAGTCATGACGACGTTGATGGTGCCCTGGCTGGGCACACCGTTAGGCCAGGCGAGGAAGCGTTTCATCCACACCTCCCGGGCCAGTCCGAATCGCCTGATCACCTCCATGCTGTCCGCGCCGCAGTGGACCACGCGGAGAATGATCTCCGGGATGAAATCACATCAGTTCTTGCGGGTACAAACGACGCGGAGATCGGGTAGGCCGCCGAAGTGGTGGACGATCAACAGGTCGGGCTGTGGCAAGGTGGGGACTCCGTTGCTCATGCCTGTGTTCCTGGCTTCCTACACTGGCATGGTTTGATCATGCTTTACCAAAACCCAGCAGGCCGCCACTGAAAGACGCGACGTACCCGAGCAGGTATCCCACCTTTCCTGAAGATGAGGCATTGATACTCTGTGATCATGCCCCTGCATCAGCAGATACCGTCAAGTCGAGTCGCGGAGTGATCCCATGTCGGTTGTAGTCGTTACGGATTACACGTTCCCCTCGCTGGAAATCGAGGAGACGATCCTTCGAGCCGCCGGGGCCGAACTGCAAGTTGGCAAGGATAAATCGATTGCCATGCTAAAAGCGCTTGTCGCCGAGGCCGACGCGGTCATTACCCAATTCGCACCAATCAACGCGGAAGTCATCGGAGCCATGCAGCGGGCCCGGGTGATCGTGCGGTACGGCATCGGCGTCGATAACGTCGATCTACAGGCCGCACGGGATCGCGGCATTCCAGTCTGTAACGTGCCAGATTACTGCATCGATGAAGTTGCAGATCATACCCTGGCGTTCATGCTAGCCCTTACCCGCCAGGTCGTCCCAAACACCCTGCACATTCGGGAGGGCAAATGGGGTTTGGCGACTCCACTCGATCATTTGCGGACGCTGCGCGATCAAACCATTGGCATCGTGGGTTTTGGCCGCATTGGGCGCGAAGTAGCAGTGCGACTCGCTCCGTTTAAGTGCCGCCGTCTTGTATTCGACACCTTCGTGCCCGCTGATGTCATCCAGGCAGCCGGGTGCGAATCGGTCGCACTTAACACATTGCTGACCCTGTCCGACATACTAACGCTCCACTGTCCTTCCACTCCCCAAACCAGGAAATTGCTGAATGCGGAATCACTTCAGCAGATGAAACGCGGCGCCATCGTTGTGAATCTCGCCCGCGGTGATCTGATTGACACTGCCGCACTCGTAGCATCGCTGCAATCTGGACAGATCTCCTCTGCGGCACTCGATGTCTGTGACCCAGAACCGATTCCCATTGATAGTCCCTTAAGGTCCCTACCCAACGTGATCACTGCCTCGCACATTGCCTCGGCCAGTCCAAAAGCGGTGCGAGTGCTACGCGAAACTGCCACGAAGATCGCCGTGATGGCATTGCGGGGAGAACAATTGCCGAACGTCGTCAACGCCCTACCAGGTCGTTAAATGCGACTCTGTTGTCACACCAGGCACGATGTTCGCTCGGAGACGAGACGATGAAACCAATTACCATGCCCATTCTGCAACATGCATTGACGGAGATGCTCGTTATCTGTGGTCTGAGAAGGCCCCAGGCAGAAAGCACTGCCATCGCACTCGTCACCACCGACGCTATGGGTGTATTCACGCACGGCACCAAGCTACTGGCCGGCTATATCAAGAAGTTGCAAGGCGGCGGATACGTCGCCACAGCCGAACCTAGAGTGGAGCGAGAGGGTCCGGCCTGGGCTATCATCGATGGCCAATCGGCTCTGGGGCAGGTTGGCTGTATGTTCGCTGTCCGAAAAGCAATCGAGAAGGCTCGCCAGGTCGGCGTCGCCTATGTCGGCCTGCGTAATACCGGCCACATCGGCGCTGCGGGCTACTACGCCGCGCTGGCAGCTCGCGAAGGAATGATCGCGATGGTAACAGGCAACGACATCCCCAGCGTGGCCGCTCCTGGATCACGATCGGCAGTCCTCGGGAGTAACCCATTAGCCTATGCGATCCCAGTCCCCGATGCCGATCCGATCTTGTTCGATATTGCAACCGCCGCTGTCGCCGGTGGAAAGGTGTATGCGGCCATCCAGCGCGGAGACTCGATCCCCAGCACCTGGCTCATCGGTCCCGACGGCCTCCCGACAACCGACGGCAGCCTTTACCCTCAACAGGCAGCACTGGCTCCCATGGCCGGCCATAAGGGTTATGGGTTCGGACTGTGGTGCGAACTACTCTCCGCGATCCTTCCAGGCGGCAACATGACCTGGCAGGTCGGCAGCTGGATCTTCGATGAGTCAAGCCGCCCATCGTGGCACAACGCCTCGTTTATAGTGATGGATGTGGCTGCCATCTCCCCTCTGGATCAGTTCTACCAGCGATTGGAACAATTGATTGACGAAATACACGCTACCCCCACGGCGGTCGGCGTCGAACGAGTATTACTCCCTGGCGAACGGGAGTGGAATAACTACCATCATGCCTTGAAACATGGCATCCACTTGCCGGTGGATGTCCAAGACAAGTTGCGGCAAGCCTCCGAAATGACGGGAGTGCCTCTTTCTGATTTCGTTATACCTCAAGGAGCAAAACCATGAAGATCGTTCGTTATCAAACTACCACTGGCGAAACATCGCTGGGTAAGTTGCACGAGGACGGTCGTACCACCCGCCTTTCTGGAGACCTTTTCGGCAACCTGACTGACACCAACGAGTCGGCAACTGTCGCCAGGCTGCTTGCCCCCATCGAACCGCGTGACATCATTTGCATCGGACTCAACTACCGAAAACACGCAGCCGAGGGCAATCAACCGATTCCAGAGTGGCCAGTTGTCTTCATGAAGAACAGCGGCACGTTACAACACCCCGGCGACCCAATTATTCTTCCCCTTCGCCTGAAGAGCGAAGCCGTCGATTACGAGTGCGAACTCGCGGTCGTCATCGGCAAGGAATGTTACAACGTCTCCAAGGCGGATGCGTTGAATTATGTACTCGGCTACACCTGCGCCAATGATGTCAGTGCTCGAGATTGGCAAATGAAGTACGGCGGCAGTCAATGGTGCCGCGGCAAGACATTTGCCACCTTCTGCCCTCTCGGTCCCTGCCTTGTCACCCGCGATGAGATTCCCAACCCCAACACGCTTGGGATTCGCACCATCCTAAACGGCCAGACGATGCAGGACTGGAACACCAACGACATGATTTTCGACGTGCCTACGCTTATCGAGTTTCTCAGCGGCAGCACGCGATTGGCACCCGGCACCGTGATCCTCACTGGCACCCCGCATGGCGTCGGAGCAGCACGCAAGCCGCCAGTCTTCCTGCAACCAGGGGACACTGTCACCATCGAGATTGATGGCATTGGAGCCCTCACGAATCCCGTGGTGGCGGAGGGGGCTGCCTCACGATGATCGCTTATGGGCTCGATATCGGATCGTCCAGCATCAAGGGGGCCGTGTTGGACCTGGCCACCTCAACGATTCATCCTCCGGTGTTGCGCCCATTCCCCGCCCCAGTACGTGGACTACCGTCGAAATGGATTGAAATCGACCCATTCGCCGTTATCCAGGCTACTGGCGAAGTACTGTCCCTGCTGTCTGACCAATCGCCCAACGCCGAATTGTTGTGTGTCTCGGCACAAATGGGTGGGCTGATTTTGCTCGAAGAACAAGGAAATCCGCTCACCAATTATCTCTCCTGGCGCGACCAGCGAACACTCGATGAGACTGGGTCAGGCAGTTCCTTCCTGGAGAAGGTTCGCGAACATTGGATTACAGCAAACTACCTGAGCGAACTGGGCCAGGAACTGCAGCCTGGTTCAACCACCGCGCTATTAGGTTGGCTGCAATCCCAGGGCCAACTTCCACGACACGCAACACCAGCAACCATTGGTGATTTTGTTGTATCTCACCTCGTTGGCCATCTTGTTCCGATGCATGCCACACACGCAATCGGCATGCTTGATTTACGGAACGACACATGGCACCGCCCGGCGCTCGACCTGCTGAAGTTGAACGCACTCCAATTACCGGAACTATTACTGTCAGAGAGATGTGTGGGCGAGACTAGACTTGCCGGGCGCAAGCTCCAGGTGTTCGGCTCGTATGGAGATCATCAGTGTGCACTTCGCGGCGCAGGATTGCTATCGGACGAGCTGTCACTGAATATCTCTACAGGCTCGCAGGTCAGTCGTCGCTCGACGCGGTTTGTGCCAGGGCCCTACCAAAGTCGAAAGTACTTCTTCGGCGATAACCTCGATACTGTTACCCATCTGCCGGCAGGTCGCTCGTTGAATGTGCTCGTCGATCTGCTGACAGAACTGGCTAGAATACAGGGCGTCCCTCTTCAGAATCCTTGGGATACCATCAACCAACTTGTCTCATCAGTCCCCGACACTGATCTGCACGTGGATCTCTCGTTCTTTCGCACTCCATTGGGTGAGCGTGGCAGGATCGATCACATCTCCACCGAGAATCTGTCCGTTGGCACTCTGTTCCATGCCGCGTTTCGGGCGATGGCCGACAACTATGCTCAGATCGCAAACCGCTTCTGTCCTCCATTGTGGAACAGCATTGTGCTCTCGGGAGGCCTTACACAAAACGCTCCTCGATTACGGGCATTGCTAAAGGAACGCTTCTCAGCACCGCTTCGCGAATCGAAGGGCGAGGAGACACTAGCAGGACTGCTGGACATCGCGCTTGCTTCGGTTCCCTCTCCCCCGCAGTATGTTCGAGACCACATGAGGTAACACCATGCTCCCATGTACAAATAAAGTTCGGTGTCCATTCCAGGTGATATTAGCAATCCTGGTATGGCATCATATCTTTTCAGGATTTGCACGGGCAGGCGAACCACCCGTTGCAACCAGTCGCTTTGTGGATCTCTCCCTACTTATCGCTCCAGAGTATCCTTGCACCTGGCCTACTCACCCTTTCCCGCGATTTGCCATCATCCATCAGCGAAAGATTGGCCCTGAGTCAGCCTATAACATTGATGCTCTACTCATTGACGGCAATACCGGCACGCAACTCGATGTCCCACCACACTCGGTAGCTCGGCCCGAACTCAAACGTGAAAAGTCTGGCCCTCTTGGCCTGGCCTATACCGACAAGATCGAGCCATGGCAATTTGGAGGGGAAGCCTGCGTCGTCGATGTGCGAGACCTTCTCGATAAAGCCCCCAGAGGTGTTAGCCCATTGGTCAAGATTGAGCATGTTGAACGATTCGAGAAACAACATCGCAAAGTAAAGTTCGGCGACGTCGTTCTCTTCCGCAGTGACTATTCTGACAGGTATTATCGCCCGTTACCTGAAGGTCGCCGCTTTATCGCCGACATCCTGGATCGCAAGGCCCCTGGCTACCCAGATCCAGATCCGGATTGCATGGAATTCCTCGGCAAACGCGGCGTGCTGGCCCTCGGCACAGATAGTGCTAGTATGGGACCGTTGCCCGATCTTGCGGAACCAACCCACTACGCTGGACTGAAGTATGGAATGATCTGGACGGAGGGAGCCACCAATCTTCGCGCTCTTCCTGCCACTGGCGCGTTCTATTGCTTTCTCGGACCAAAGCACGAGGGCGGCCCCTATAGCGAGGGCCGTGCATTCTCCATTGTGGGTGGTGATCTGCCTAAACGACTGATCGAGTCCTGCAAGAACAAGCGCGCAATCGACCTGTCACCGACCTTGTCGCCCAAGCTGCCATTAACATCTCCCGGCCTCGCCACGGGGACGCATCGCCAGGTCTACCTCAAGATTGATTTCCTGTATGCAAAGTATCTCGACATGTGGCACCATGGCCACCTCATGGACGCCATGACGGGTACTCATCTGGTACCACCCGCTTATGCGCTCCCTGCGACGGATGAATCCGTTGGCCATGAACCAGAAGTGCGGGGTTGGCTGGAACAGTTCGAGAAGAAGTACGGCAAACGTGGATCCAGTACGATGACCACCGAGAAGGTGCCACTCGATTGGACCAGCGGCGAGGCTCGAGTGATTGACGTCCGCTCACTTGCTGGTACTACCAATCAACGCGACTGGCCTGCCTCGCCAGAAATTGCAGTGGAACACATCAAGGCCTACGAACGCAAGACCCGTGAACTCCGTGCTGGCGACGTGGTGATCTTCCAAACAGGACACACCGACAAACACCTGAAACCCGAACCGGCAGACACGGGCATGTGGTTCAATCCATTATCAGGCCGCGCGGAAGGTTGGCCCGCCCCAGGTCCCGATGTCATAATCTACTTGAAAGAAAAGGGCATTCGCTGCGTGGCTACCGACGCACCCGACCTCGGAGGTGTCGATCCACGTCGGGCCTTGATGACCTACTGGGCCCTGGGCAGCCGATCCATGGTTGGCGTGGAGATGCTGGTAAACGTCGATAAGATCCCCGCGAAGGGAGCCTTCTTCCTCTTCGCAGCCGTCAAAGTTCGTAACTGCCACGGCGGCCCGGGACGCGCCATCGTCCTGTATTAATTCCGCAGCATTTGTTGGGTGCCGGTGTCATTCTGGGGCGGAAGTTTAGTAAAAATGAGCTCACTCCGCCCTATTTCATCGAACTTGGTAGGACACTCAGCATTAGTCTTGCCTGATGTTTAACTACCTTATTCGATTGAACTTGTATTAAAGTGGGCGATGGGATACGAACCCACGACGGCCAGCTTGGGAAGCGGTGCCCAAAGTTGTCCGAAAAGCACCAAACCATTTATTTGTCAACAACTTACACCGGTTACAACTCATTTGCAAGCCTGGACGAAGGCTTGCGAGGAATGTCGAAAAAACACCTGGATTCTGCAATATTCGACTCGGCGTAAGCGCAGTAAATGCTGAAAAATGCAGAACCTTGGAGGTAGGGTACCGAGGCTCATTCACGGGGCCGCTGAGGCTGTCGCGTTCGTAGGATAGGCCTGCGCCCTTATTCGGCGGCAAGAAGCACCTGGTAATCGGCACCGCCAACAAGCTTATCGTTGCCAGGTCCACCGACGAGGATATTCGCGGCCCCAGTGCCCTGTAGCGTGTCGTTTTGACTTCCGCCCACGACGTTCTCGAACGCAGTGGCGGAGCCGAGTTTCAGCGATAGCTTGCCCTTGGCGACCACCTGGAGCTGGGGGTTAGCGAGATTAATGATGATGGCCCGCGTCTGTGTCGCGGAGAAGTCGAGGGTGTCGGTGCCGGGGTAGCCGAAGGCGAGAAGCATGTCAGGGGGAAGGGGGCAATCGACGGCGAGGCCGGGGAACTGGTCGGTCATTTGGCCGCCTTCAGTTCCCGGCTGACCTCGACGTACGCCGTGAGGTGTGCATGGCATGGGTTGTCATGCTCAATTTCGCCATAGGCATCAACCTCCCAGACCTCAACGGCTGCGCTAAACTGTTTGCGCTTGCCGAAGCCGAGAACGGCGATCCCGCCGTGCTGATCGCACCTCGCTCGCACCGCTGCCATGACGGCGTTCAGGTCGGTGTAGTGGAACTGGCCGTGCTTGCCGTCGTGGTCGAAGACATAGGGGGTCCAGGCCTTCGACGGGTTGCCGTGCGGGTTCCGGTTCTGCTGGCCGAACCGGCGGTCAACGGGCATCCGCCAGTTGAGGCATTCACGGCAGAAGGTGAGCGCAATCTGGGCGGCGTCGGTCATGGTCGAGAACCCCACGCTCCGTTACCCGCGAAAGGTTGCGCACGTTCATCCGCTCCGGCACGTCCTCGGGGCTTCCGTCCCAAGCTACGCTGGCGATGGTCAGGCCGCCCAGGTCGCGCAGTTCCGTGACCGTGCCCCTGGCGAAGCAGATTTCCCCGGTGTATTGCGCCGTGCTACGGAGCCAGCGGGCGGAAACCGCGACCCTGTCGCCGACCTTGACGGCGATGCGTTCTGCCCAGCTCACGGCTTCCCCGCTGAATGATCGTCCCAGAGTCGAGTCGCGTTGCACCCCTTTGGAACGAATGATATACGCGGGCTGTGATCGCCCAGGAACCACGGAGCCCCCGCATGAGGACCACCCATCTCGCCCTGAGCCCGCATTTCCTCGCCATCGCGGTGGCCGCTTGCCTGACGCTCTCGGCCTCCGCCCAGCCCCGGGAGTCGCTTGCCGGCGAGTGGAGGGCGGACCTCTCCGACACCCACTCGCTGGTAATGCGGCTGGGGAGGGATTCGGTCGAGGTGGCCATTGCCGAGGGTGGGGTGGTGAGGCCGCTTTGGGCCGGGAAGATGACCTTTCCGGAGGGGGAGGCCGACCGCCACTTCGACTGGGTGGGGTTGAGCAACGCGATGCCGGACAACAAGTGCCTGTACCGGCTGGCGGGCGACACCCTGCTGGTCATCGGCGGTGGACCCGACCGGAGGCCGACGCGGTTCATCTCGGGTCCGGGGAACGGGTCGCGCACGCTGATCTTTACCCGCGTGCGGAAGTAGGCGCCGGGCGGCCGGGCGTGGTGGGTTCCGGTTCGTCAGTTCCTTGGTCATGTGCGAGTCTTTCCACATTTTGGGCAGAATTGTGCAAGCCGATCTGCGAACGGACCGACCTGAAGCGGGTGCCATTCGTGCCCACCCGGCCCGCGCGTCGGACCTGTAAAGCCGCCGGCCCCGCCACCGCCCCCGTCGGCCCGAAAGTTGGCCTTCGAGTTCATCCGCCGGGTGGAAGACCGGACAGCCGAGGAACAAGGGCATATCGATCGCCTCCGTGCCGGGGACGCCGGGTTGCGGGAGGGGCTGGACCTGGCGGCGGAGTTCGCGGACCAGGTACAGAAGTTAGGAACGGCGTCGTTTGCGGACTGGCTGACCAGGGCAACAGGATCGGGCTGCGCGGAGTGGAGGTCGTTCGCCAACAGCCTGCGTCAGGATGAGGCGGCAGTGGCGGCGGCGCTGACGGAACCGTGGAGTAACGGCCCGGTCGAAGGTC
Organism: Gemmataceae bacterium; assembly: GCA_046350255.1. Lineage (GTDB taxonomy): Bacteria > Planctomycetota > Planctomycetia > Gemmatales > Gemmataceae > CALDUY01. The sequence continues at coordinate 32,715 of JAXMAV010000005.1, read as the reverse complement.
AGGTGAACCGTTTGAAGGTGCGGTAGACATAAAACCTCCATTGTCTCGGGCCGTCTCTCGCTTCTCCACAGCTGGCATGCATTTGTCGGGGCTGCCTCACTTCGGCAACCAGTGGTCCATAAAATCCTTCTGTTGTCCGTTGTTTCCCCTCCTCCTGTAAGCGGGCCCTCCGATCGGTCACGTCGTTGCTCTCGTTCCCTTATCCATCCTACCACTTCATTGAAATGCATCCTGACGAGCGAAGTGACTCGGCTCGGTGACCCGGCCATCGTGCCTGTTCTGGCCCGTGAGTGTTGCTGCGCGGTTGATGTAGCCGTTGACCGAGCCAACCCCGATTGCTGTCCTTGATTAGCGCCACACTGGCACCATGCTCGACCGGAGGTGTCGTGTCGGGACTGGACCACATTAACACCGTCGATGGCACGCTCTCGCCTCCACCGGCAACTGGTCGGTTCGTGGGCCCAACGCCTCACGCTGGCGTCGTTCTGGCACATTGAAAACAAGACAATCGGTGTCCCTGAATTCATCACCCACCGTTTGCCGGAGCGACGCCCCCCGTCGCTTCCTGATATGGGCCTTACCAGGAAGCGACGTGATCCACACATCATCCTCCTTTCCGTGCGCCGCTCTCTCGCTTCCGATCGGTCGCGGGCATCGTCAGTTCCACCGGGTACGGATACTTCAGGCCGCCGGCGCGACCGGCACTCAACCGCCGCATCCGCTCCTTCTCGCGGCCGCCGACCCACACGGCCCAACGCGGCTCCGGCGTGTTTATCTTGCGGGCCTGTACCCACCCCTTGCGGCACCACGCCGTGAGCGTGACCACCGGGATCGCCAGCTCGGTGGCCAGGTCCGTCATCCACCTCTCGTCGGGCCCCAGGCGCACGCTCTCACGCGACACGGGCTGCCGGCGCGGGCGCAAGCCGCAGCGGAGGACGAGTTGCCGCACCTTCTCTGCCGTGAACCGCTGATCGCGCCGGGGGGTGCGGAAGCCCTCGGCGTTCAGGGTCGATGCGATCTCCCCGGACATCCGGCCGAGGGCGCGCAACTCCTGAACACGGGCCACCAGCCGATCGAAGTCCTGCAGGTGCCTGTAGCTCCCCACCGGCCGGGTGACCTCGTACTGGCTGATGCCACCGCCGGCCCACCGGATCGTCACCCGCCTCGTCTCGGCTCGGTTCGTCTTCACCTCCACCCGGTCGATCAGCCGGCGCACGATCTCCTTGCGATCGGCCGGCCCCGCTGTCTCCCACAGCGTCGGCAAATCGGCCGCCAGCGCCCGTACCCGTTGGCGGTCGGCCTCCGACAACGGTCCCGACTGGTCCTGCTGGCGGCGGGCGTCCTCCTCGGTCAACCGCTGGTGTTCGCGTAGCGCGGCCTCCCACCGCCGCTCCAGTTCCCGGGCCACCAGCCGGTTGTCCGGCTCGCACATCTGATACTGGCGCTCGGCCCGCTCGGCCTCATAGCGGGCCCGCTCCAGTTGTTGCTGCCGGTGCGTCTGGAGGCGCTCGGCCTCACGCTGGATGTCATCCGTGGCCGACAGGCTCAACTCCACGGCCGCCGGCCGCAGCGCCTGCAATACCAGCCGGACGAACATTTCATCCAGCCCGCGTGCCGATACGGTCGGGCAGCGCCGCTCGGCCCCGAATACCGGATCGCTCTGGTGGCAGATGTACCGCGGCGACTTCGATTTGCCATGATAATGCACAGTCATCTTCCAGCCGCAGGAACAGGCGACCAGGCCCGCCAGCAGCGCCGCACCGCAGTGCCCCCGATGACTTGAACCAGGACCGATTCCCCAGCAAACGCCGCTGGTTGGCCTCGTACTCCTCCCAGGTGATGTAGGCCGGCACCCGGTCGCGGATCAAGACCTCCCACTCGCCCCTCGGCCGACGGACATGCCCGGTATGCCGGCGGCCTGGCACCTTGCGGCGCGGATCCATGTAGGACCGGCCGTAACAGTACGCCCCAGCGTACATGGGGTGCGACAGCATGTTGTGGACCGTGGCCGGGTTGGGAGCGCGCCACTCGAGTTGCCCACGGTTCGGCCCGTAGCAGGGGCGGATAGGCAACCGGATGGAGTGGCGAAGGAGATAGAGGACCACCCCACGCACGCTGCCCAGTTCAGTGAACTTCTCGAAGATCAGGCGGACGACGGAGCGCACCTGTTCATCCGGGTCGATGGCCGGCTCCCCGGATGGGAGGCGGATGTAACCGAATGGCGGGGTGCTGTGGAGCTCGCCGCGGCGGGCCTTGTTGCGTTTGCCCTGTAACAGGCGGCCGCGCAGGACGTGGAGCTCGGCCTCGCTAGTCGTCCCCTTCAGCCCGAGCAGGAGGCGGTCGTTGTAGTCGCCGGGGTCGTACAGGCCGTCCTGATCGGCGAGGAGTACGCCGAAGACGGCAGCCAGTTCAAGGAGCTGATACCAGTCCTTGCAGGAACGCGCAAGGCGGCTCATCTCCGAGCCGAGGATGAGACCGACGTGGTTGAGGCCCACCTCGGCGAGCAACCGTTGGAAGCCGACGCGGTCGGCGGCGGAACTGCCGCTCTGACCCAGATCGTCGTCGATGACCAGGATGCGATCCTCGCGCCAGCCCAGAGCGCCCGCGCGTCCGGAGAGCTGATTCTGCAGGGCGGTCGACTCCCGGTTCTCGATGACCTGGCGAGGGGTGGACTGGCGGACGTAGACGACGGCCAGGCGGTTGAAATGGTCAGGCCGGATCTTGGGGTGGGCAGCAGAAGCACGACTGAGTGACAAGCCGATGTCAATGGCGTTCATCGTTCGCCTCCTCGGTCTTGTCGGGCCGGACGAGACGAGCGACGAGTCGGCCGAGGACGCGCAGGACCTGCCGTTGATCGTCCTGGGGCAGGCTCTGCCAGAGTTGGTTCAGGACAGGATTGACGGTCTGGGGGCGGGGGGGAGCCGTCGGTCGCGATCGTCCGGCATGAGGGACCTCCGCAGGAAGCGGCCCGAAGGCGCTCGACCTGACGCGCCAGGTCGAGCAGCACAGCGAGCGGGATCACTGGCAGAGTATTCGCCGAGGTACGGGGCGTCTCGACGGGGGCAGTGTGTTGGTCGAGTAAAAGTGATCAAGCGGCAGATGTATGGGCGGGCGGGGTTGCGACTCCTCCGCGCGCGGGTCCGCAAGGCAGGGTGATCGAATCGAATGGAAGGGGGCGACGTCAGAAGGCTATCCCGTCGTCACCAACTTTGATACTGCTGGCGAATTCACGAGGGACCGGCGCGTAGAATATCCTGGTCCGGTCCCCTCGTTACACCTCCCGAGATCTACCATGTCCTTGCGAACCGAACCGCTCGCGGAGGTTCCCGATGAAACCGCGGGTCGCCCGCGCTTCCCCGGCGACAACGTCTCCATCGCCCCGCGCGACTCGCTCGGCACCGTTTTCACCGACGGCGACTTCGCCCCCTCTACCCCGCGCGGCCGGCCCGCCGAGGCCCTGGCGTCTGGCCCTCGTCACGTCTTCCAGTTCATCGAAGACCTCTCCGATCGGACAGGCCGCCGATGCCGTCCGTAAGCGCATCGACTGGAAGTACACTCGGCCTCGACCTGACCGACCCCGGCTTCGACGGCTTGTCCTGTGCGAGGCCGCGCCCGACTCCTCGCCGGCGCGAGCGCCTGCTCGACGCCGTGCTGGACTGCTGCCGCGCCAGGGCCAGCTGAAGGCTCGCGGCCGGCAACGCATCGACTCCACCCACGTCCTGGGCCGCGTCGCGCCATCAACCGACTTCTCTGCGTCCGGGAGGCCGTCACGCCCTCGATGTCCTGGCCGTGGCCGCCCCGGTGGCTCGCGGCCAACAGCCAGGCCGCCTGGCTGAAGCGCCATGGCCGGCGTGCGCGTGCGTCGCGCCTCCCCACCGGCGAGGAGCAGCGCGCGCCTTCACCTGCCAGGTCGGCGAGGACGGCCGCCCTTGCTGGCGGCGCTGGATGCGCCCGGACGCTCGTGCCGTGGCTGGGGGACGTGCCGGCGGCGAGGACGCTGCCCGTCTGGCTGCAGCAGTTCTACCGGGCGAGCTGCGCCGGGCGCCGAGGCGGAGGGCTCCCCCGGCGAGGCAATTCATCAGCTCGCCGTACGACCCCGGGCCCGCTACGCCCGCAGGACATGACGACCTGGGTCGGCTACAAGGTCCACCTGACGGAGACCTGCGAGGGTGATGCGCCGCACCTGATCACGCACGTCGAGACGACGCCGGCACCGGTCGCCGACGGTGACATGACGCCGGTGATCCACGAGGGCTGGAGGCCAGGGCTTGCTGCCGGGCAAGCATCTGGCGGACACCGGCTACGCCGATGCCGAACTGCTGGTCAAGAGCCGGCAGGAGTTCGGGGTAGATCTGGTCGGGCGACGCGGGCGGACCATCACCGGTTGCCCGCTGCGCCAGGGTTTCGCGGCCGGGGACTTCCGCGTGACTGGAACGCCAGCGCCTGACGTGCCCGGAAGGTCGGACGAGCAGCGGCCGGCCCCCGGCGTGGACGGACGCGACAACGAGGTGATCAAGGTGAAGTTCTTGGCGAGGGACTGCGGGCTTGCCCCAGCAAGGAGAAATGCGGAAGGGGACGCGGCGGTCGGTGACGATCCGCCCGAGCAGTACGAGCGCTGAGGCGGCGGGCGCGGAGAAGACGGTGGAGTACAAGGAGGACTACGGGAAACGCGCCGGGGTCGAGGGCACGATCTCTCAAGGGGTCAGCGTGCGGCTTGCGGCGGTCGCGGTACGCCGGGGAGGCCAAGACGCGCTACAGCACCTGGCCACCGCGTCCGCGATGAATGGTGCATTGGTGACTGGCTGGCCCAGAAGCCCCGCGAGCAAACCCGGACGTCGGCCTTCGCCAGGTTGATGATCCCCATGGCTACCGCCGCGTGAATTCGCCAGCAGTATCAACTTTGCGGGAGAACCCATTTTTCGTGGGGACCTCCATCCGGCGCGTCCTTGCGGACTATGCACGCCTTGGCCTTGAGGAACTTCCAGCCTACAGCCGGAAATAGAACCAGGTCGAGTGGGTATGGCGTGGGCCAAGTAAGCAAGGTGGCGAACTTCGTGCCGGGGTCCGTTTCTGACCTCGAAGACGAGGTTGCTGAACTCCTGATCGACCTCAAAACGATCCTGCACTGCATGAGAAGCCTGAGGGCCGGATCCGAACTTCCTTTCCTGGCCTCATCACCCTAAAGACAGGCGCCAACGCCGTGCCCGGCGGGGGTTAGCCGGCATCCCGCCTTTGGGTGGTCGGTCTGGCCGAGAAATCCTCGACTAGAACATTGTTGCCCATTTCGCCTTGAGGTATCATTCGCAAGGAAAAGGGCTGTCGGTTTGTGTAACGTTGATGACCGGAAATCCTGGTCACCAGGAGCGCGGGGTTATGGGCGATCGGGAACCGGAGGCAACCAGCGCAACGTTGCTGGGCAAGCTCCGAAACCAGCCGAACGACGGGGTGGCCTGGCAGGAGTTTGTGCGCCGCTACCGTCCCGCAATTTTAGCCTTTTGCCGGACCTATTCGCTCCAGGCCGCCGATGCTGAGGACGTCACCCAGATTGTCTTTGCCAAACTGACCGTCAAAATACGCAAGTTCCACTACGACCCAACTCGTAGCTTCCGTGCCTGGCTGAAGACTGTGACTCACCATGCCCTCCTCGATTATCTCGACGAGCGCCGGCCTGATCGGGGCAGTGGTGACAGCGATGTCTTACGTCTGCTCCAGAACGTCGAGGCTCGCGAGGAACTGGTTCGGCAACTGGAATCGGCTTACGATCAGGAATTGCTTGAAGAAGCGCTGAGACGTGTCCGCCCTCAGGTTCCCCCTCGCCAATGGGACGCCTTCCGGCTGACTACCCTGGAGGGGTTATCCGGGGCCGACACCGCCGCCCGCCTTGGCATGCTTGTCGCCACCGTCTACTCGGCCAAATGCAAGGTACAACAACGGGTGCGAGAAGAAATTCAACGTCTCGAGGGATGTACGGATCAGACAGTGAACGAGGTCTGACGCACCAGGAGTGGCGTACATGGAGTCTTGCCCTACCCAGGAGTTGCTGGCACGCCTGCTGGTCGATGATTTGCCGCCTGCGGAAAGCTCTGGGCTGATGTTCCACGTTGAGTTCTGCACGACTTGCCAGCAGACCCTGGAACGGCTCACCTCCGATCCACTCATTCGACCCCTCGCCACGAACTCTGGTTTGGCCAATCCAGGTTCTAGCGAAGAGACGTGTGCCACGGTGGCCTACTCAGAAAGTTCCCGGTCAGCTGCTGGCCGTTCCCGAGAAGAGGTGCCAGGATACGTCCTTCTGGACTGCCTGGGCCGCGGTGGTATGGGGGTGGTGTACAAGGCCAGACATTTGCGGTTGGATCGCATCGTCGCGGTGAAGATGATTCGCTCCGGCAATTTGGCCTCCGCGGGCGAGTTGTCGCGATTCCGCACCGAGGCGCTGGCCGCAGCACGCTTGCAGCATCCCAGCATCGTGCGGATCTACGAGGTCGGCGAAGCAGGCGGAGAACCTTATCTCTGCATGGAGTATGTCGAGGGCGAGAGCCTGGACCGCCTGATTAACGGCGTTCCCTGGCCGGCCTTGCAAGCAGCCAGGCTCGTCGAATCCCTGGCACTGGCCATGGATGCTGCCCATCTGCAGGGGATTATTCACCGCGACCTGAAACCCGCTAACATTCTCCTGGCGCGGAGCCCTCAGGATGCTGCACCGAAGATCACCGATTTTGGCCTGGCGAAGATCCTGCAATGCGACCAGGGCCAGACCGAAAGCGGCCTGTTCCTGGGGACCCCTAGCTATGCTGCCCCCGAGCAAGCCCGCGCGCAAAAGTTGCCAATCGGACCGCACACGGACATCTATTCCCTGGGTGCCATCCTCTACGAAATTTTGACCGGCCGACCCCCCTTCCGGGGGGCGAGCGTGCTGGAGACGATCCACCAGATGCTCCATCAGGATCCGGTCCCTCCCCGCATGCTAAACCCTGCGGTCCCCCAGGATCTGGAAGCCATCTGTTTAAAGTGCTTGGAGAAGAGCCCAGCCAGGCGATATTGCACCGCCAGATCCCTGGCCGAGGATTTGAGCCGCTGGCAACGGCATGAACCCACCCAGGCCCGGTCGCCGGGTCCACTAGGGAGGGCCATCCGTTGGTGTCAGCGGCATCCGGCCTTGACCGCCATAGCAGTAGTGATAGTTCTGGCCCTTCTTCTGGTCAGCCAGCAATGGCGAGTGGCGGTGAAGGCCAGCGAACTGGCCGACAGAAAGCGACAGGAAGCGGAGGCGGCTACCCTCCTCGCCAGGAATGCCGAAAAGGAGGCTGACCAGGTCCGCAAGAACGCAGTCGAAGATGCCGCCGCTGCCCATGCCGTTGCTGACTTTCTAGGTGGCCTCTTTGAACAGGCAGATCCCTTTGTGCTCACTGGACGGATTCTGGGCGATCAGGCGAACACCAATCCGACGGCGCTTGACATCGTTAATCGTGGCGCCAGGCGGTTGGCAAACCCTGACCTGCTGAAGGAGAAACCGCTGATTCGGGCTGCGCTGCTTGACAAGGTGGGCCACGTGTATCTGAGTCTGGGGGAAGGCGCCAGGGCGACCCCATTTGTTACCGAAGCGCTCCATCTGCGGCGGAAGCACTTGCCTTCCGATCATGCCGACCTCGCCTCGAGCCTACACAACGCCGGGTTCATGCAACTAACCCGGGGGCACTTCACAACCAGCAAGGAGCTGTTCACTGAGGCTCTGGCGATGCGGACTCGGCTATTCGGGGCCAGGAGCTCCCAGGCAATGACGAGCAAGTTTCACCTCGCCTTTGTCCATACCATGCTGCCTGGGATTTCGCCCGAACCGATGCTTCGCGAGGTGCTTGCCTTCCAGCGGGAACAACTCAGGGAGGCTGAAATCCAGGCGTCCGATCAGGTTGGCAAAGAAGCCCTGGAATGCACCGTCACCTTGATCGCTCTTTGCAATTACTACTCGATCAACGACCGGTTTCTTGAATCGCTTCCATTTGCATTAGAAGCGATTGAGATGGTCCAGAAGGTAGCTAACAAGGAGTTAGCTGCCCTGTGCCACCACATTGTCGCCTTCCGGCGATATGAGGCGCTGGGCCAAATGACCCGGGCCGAGCAAACTCTCTACAAGGCACTGGGCCTCCTTGAACAGCGCGTCGGCAAGCGTCACTACCTGTACATCGCTTTGCAGCGTGAATTGGCCTATCTGCACCTCCGCAGACATCGCTACGAGGAGGCTGAGAAGGCGTTTCTCGAGTTGGAAGAGAACTTCCGCACCACCATCGGGGGCGACAGCCAGCGATTGGCCGAGATGAGCTACGACACCGCGGTGGCCATCTGGCGTGGTTCATTCGCCCAGGCGGAACGTACCGGTGACCCCAGCCAGCGAACAAAACAGGCCGCCCAGATGGAGCGATTTGCCCGCGCTGCCTACGAAAATGGGAAGCAATCAGGTCTGGAGGAACACCGCCTAGCCCACTTCGCGACCTTCCTGGCTGAGTTCTACCTGCTGGTCCGACCCCAGCCGGATTGCGCCGCCGGCGAAGAATTCGCCCGAGAAGCCGTTCGTTTACGCAACAAGCTCTACGGAGTAGGACACGAACTGACCAACCATCCGCGCCAGTACTTGCTGCTGGCCCTGTTACGGCAGGGTAAGATCGATGAAATCGAGAAACTCCTTTCTGTGGCTCTGGCCCAAGAACCGCGCATGCGATTGGGGCTGAACCTAACCAATGCATTCCCCGACGCTGCCCGGGCGTTGGCGCGCGCCGGAAAAAACAAAACGGCGCTGCTGGTGCTCGAGCAAGCTGTCCGCGCTGGGCATCTCGTCCAAGACGAAATTCATTCCGATCCTGCCTTCGCCTCTCTGCGCGGGCTGGAAAGTTTCCAGCGCGTATTCATCAGGCCGCCCGTGTCCGACCCCGACCGCGCGGCAGCGGAGTGGGTGCTATCGCTAGGGGGAAAAGTGGATTTGCATGGCGTTGATCGCCAGATCAGCAGCGTGGCGGACCTGCCGAAAGGCCAGCTCATACTGAACGAGGTGTGGTTGGAAGAGAAGGGCGCATTTGACAACGGAATGAAGTGCTTCAACAACCTGAAGGGCCTGAAGACTTTATTTCTGAAGCGAACAATGGTTACGGACGCGGGGCTGGCACATCTCAAAGGCTGCAAGGCGCTGACGCACCTAAGTGTCGGTTACACGAAAGTGACCGACGCCGGGTTGGTTTATCTCAAAGATTTACCTGCGCTGACAAATCTTGGCATCGATGGCACCCTGGTGACGGAATCCGGATTAGAGCAACTCAGGGAGTTTCAGGATCTTCGGGACATCTGGTTGTGTGACCTACCATTGACCGACGCCGGTCTGGCCAAGCTCAAGGATCTCAAGAAATTGAGGTTCCTCAATGTGCGAAATACCAGGGTAACGATGAAGGGACTCGCCGACTTCCATGCCACCATGCCGAATTGCACCATCGACCACGACGAGGGCAGGATCGGGCCGAAAAAGTAACCGCCGCGTGTGTCTGACGAGTAGAACGGACAAACCCGGGAAGGTTTTTGCTCTAGGAAGCGTATTCAATCTAGATGTTGTAGCGAGGAGCCTGGTCGAGGAGCGGCTAGGGTGAGGGAATTCCTCCGCCTTGTCAGGCCGAGGGAATGGGCGATTCACAGAACGCCCGTTTCTCTCCTGGAGCGATTTCAGCAAGACCAGGACGAGAGGGTCTGGACCCGGTTGATTGAACTCTACCCCCCGTTGGTAAGTTGGGCTCGCCGACGTGGCCAAAGCGATGAATATGCAGAAAAACCTAGTGCAGGAGGTGTTTGTCACTCTCATCAAACATCTGCCGGGTTTCCGCCGTCAGGGCAAAGCCAAATTTAGCTGTTGGCTGAATACCATTTTGATGAACAAGCTACGCGATCGGAATCGCCGGGTGTGCCGGAAAGAGAAAATTCTGAGCCGGCGTCCGTCGTGCGAGGAAATAAGCGATGAGGCCGAGTTGTTCTTCGAGATCAAATTCCAGCAGGCCGTTTCGCGGCGGGCCCTGGGGATCATCCAAGCGGAGTTCGAGCCTACCACCTGGCAAGCCTTCCCGGAAACTACGATCAATGGTCGATCCCCTGAGGAGATCTCCAGGCATCTGGGTGTCAGCGAAAACGCAATCTATATCGCACGCTGATGGATGATGCGGCGCTTGCGTCGGGACCTGGCTGATCTTCTGGATTAGCTGAGTCGCATTCGCCCCTTTTTCTGAAAGACAATTCCCCGTCCGAGCGTTTCGGTAGGTAGGCTCCCCCATTTCCTCAGGTACCAGGTCTCTCTGGCCCCTCCAGGGGAACAGCGGCCCTTGTCCGGAGATATCGATGGGCCTCTCAAACTGTACGCCTCCCATCTGCCTGACCGCCCTGTGTCACGGCCCTCTTACGCATTCTCAACTGATCATGAACGTGCTGGAGAAGAATCCGACCCAGCGCATGGATTCAGTCAGAGTAGTCAGCGGGCTGAATGAGGTGGAAACAGAGCGGTCAGGACTGGTCCCTCTCTCCACATCTTTTCCTTGTTCGACCCGGCTACACCTGTCCCGGCAGCCTGTGTTCATAGTGGCTTTTGCTCTAACCGGGCATGCTGGCATAGTGATGTTGGGTTCTGGTTTGTTTCGATCCCAAACTAAGAAGGGCAATTACTTCATTGTTACTGTAGTCATTCTGGTCAAGGACTTGTTGCTTCTAGTTGGCGTGTTGAACTTCCCATTCTTTCTTCACGTTACACCAATCAAAAACCCCTTGCTCCTGTGCATCTTGCCGATCGAGGTATGTTATAAGACCGCTCGATCGGCACAGATGGTCGCCGTCCTCAGTTCGCTCAAGACCATGATGACAATCAATAGCAAACCAGCACGGGGCTATGTGGATGAGGTGTATTTTCGGCGCATAGACCCTGAAACCAGGCCATTCCAAATAGTTTGAAGAATCGCCTCTCCGCAAGTCCGTGTTTGTACTGACGATCTAATGACAATACTCCGGAACCGAGATTCTCTCCAAAGAGGTACCAATGAAAGCAACTGGATATGGGCGGCGGGCGCAGAAGGGAACGCAAATCGGCCTGGAATCACTGGAGGAGCGAATCCTGCTGACCCTTGCGAATCCGCCTGCTTCCAGGTTGTCATTGCTCGGCCCAAGTCCACTAGCTATCGAGCAATCCCTTCATCGAGGTATGCTGACACAGGATTACCACTCTGACTCTTTAACTAGCGGAAAGAATGCCGCGCAGTCGGTGGTCGCCACACCGGCAACTGCCCGTCAACCTGGGCGAGCTATCATCTTTCTCGATTCACGGGTTCAGGATAGGGAAGCCCTGCTGCGGTCCATGCTTCATACAGGCTCCGAGACGCCACTCGTCTTTGTCATTAAACCCGACCTGGATGGCATTGAGCAGATTACCCAGATCCTGGCTCGCTTCCGAGATGTGCCGGCAGTGCATATCCTCTCACATGGTGCCAACGGGCAGCTTCAACTGGGTAATGGTGTTGTGGATCGGGCCGCTCTTGCCCGTGAGGCACCCCTGCTGCGCGCCTGGCGATTGGCGCTGGTGCCAGGGGCCGACGTACTGCTGTACGGCTGCCAGCTGGCTCGTGGTGACGAGGGGCAAGCCTGGGTACAACAGTTCAGCCGGCTGACTGGGGCAGACGTGGCCGCCTCGACCGACCGAACGGGGGGAGCATCGGTAGGCGGCAACTGGGTGTTCGAGACTCAGGTAGGGTCGGTCTCCACGGTGGGGTTGTTATCAGTCGATACCGAGTATGGCCATACCCTGGATACAATCAACGGTGACGAGAGAAGTAACACCCTGAATGGGACTGTCGGTCCGGATACTATCAACGGCTTTGGCAATAATGACTTCCTGATCGGCGGCCGAGGGGATGATTCCTACAAGTTCCTGGGAAACTGGGGGCTAGACGCGGTGACCGAGAACCCCGGCGAGGGCAACGATACCCTCGACTTCAAGGGCATCTCTGCTGGCTTGACAGTGAGCGTCAACACTAGTTTCGGGCTGAACATTGCACAGGGGTTGAATAACCGCGTCAACGCCACCAATGTTGAGAAGGTGATAGCGGGTAGCAGCACAAAGGATGTGCTCGATCTGTCGCAGCTGACCCAGACCGTCTTCATCACCTATAAGAGCGATGGCAGGATTGAGGTTCGCGTCGGCTTATTCCGCTGCATCTTCATCGGAGTTGAGGAGGTCATCGGCGGCCACGGTGACGATTTCGTCGACTTCGAGAAGGGCGCCAGGGCCATCGGCCCCATCGACGCGGGGCCGGGCAACAACACCATCGCGTTCTCCCTGAACACCGCCGACGTGGGCGTGATGCTGCCCGGCACTCCGGCGGGCGGCGACGGGCGCTCGACGGCCGTTGCGAAGTTCGCACCGGGGGGTATCAAGAACTTCAACACCGTGTTGGGCGGCTCCGGGGACGACGACCTGCGGGCCGGCACTTACGCGGCCACGCTCCGGGGCGGCAAGGGCAACGACCGCCTGGAGGGCAGCCCAGCCGTCGACGTCCTTGAGGGCGGCGACGGCAACGATACCCTGATCGGCGGCGGCGGTACCGACAGCCTAATTGGCGGCGAGGGCAACGACACCTACGTCTTCCCCGACGGCTGGGGGCAGGTGACGTTTACCGAGGCCCAGGGCAGCGGCAAGGACAGCCTCGACTTCCGCGCCGTGACACGCAAGCTGACAGTGGAGGTCAGGCCGAGCGGCGGGCTAAATGTGCGCGACGACGCTTCCACATCCAACACGCTGGCGGCCGTCCAGGGCGGGCTGACTGCGGTCGAGCGGATCGTCGGTAGCTCCGGCCAGGGTAATGTGTACCAGTTCTTCGACAACTGGGCTGAACTGCTTACCATCGAGAACCAGTTCGGCGGTGGGGGGGTGCTGGACTTCAGCAACGTCTCCAGCACGTTTGACCTGACGTTTCTCGTCGAGCCGGTGACCCTGGCGGCGGGCGGGGACAACAGCCTGGCGGGTGCGGTGAACAAGGTGACGGTGTATGACGCGGGCAAAAAGCACCAGGTCATCGCCTACAACATCGACAGCGTGATTGGCGGCAAGGGCAACAACACTTACAAGATGATCAACGGGGCGACCCTGCCCGGGTCGTTGACCGGTGCGCCTTTATCCCAAGACCTGGGCAAGACGAACACTCTCGATTACTCGCGCTATGAGCAGCACGTCGCCGTCAACCTCGGCACGGATGCTAAATCGCTCACCCCCCCTAAAGCGGCAGTCACAGTGATCCGGCCGGGAGTTGCGCCGGTCAAGGAGGTCCGACAGATCGTCAGTGACGCCACGGGCGGCACTTTCTCGATCCGGATGAACGGCTCTACCGTTGACGCGATTCCTTGGAACGCCGACGAGGCGAGGATGAAGGCCGTGTTCGCACAGCTGGGCTACGACGTCACGGTCACTTCCGGATCGACCGGTGTCTGGCGGATCGAGTTCGACACACCGTTTCCCAGGCAGGTCCTGGAACAGGTCGACATAACCCCTCGTTTGGTAGTGACCTCGGTGCCGGTGAATCCGGTGGCCGCCGTATCAGTGCCATTACCCCCTGCCAGTTCATTCAAGGTCGCCGATGAAGCCGCTAGAAATTCGGTTTCACATACGGTGGTTACTGTGGCACTTGCAGCAGTCCCGAACGACGTCAGCGCGCAGTTCGGCCCGGTAGATAGCGAGATGACTCTGGACGGCTCAAGTTTGGAGAGCGGCACCGTGGTGGGCTTTCGTCTGATCACTGGGCAGGCCCCCGAGCGTGAGGTCCGCCTCCTCTCCACCACCGCCGATTCAGGTTCCTACACCGTGTCTTACTCTCAGCTGGGGGTGCTGAAGACGACCACGGTCACGACAGGGATGACCGCGTCGCAGTTGGAACGACAGTTTCGGGAGGACCTGGGTCTGGAGATCCAGGTGCTTGATGATGCTTCCGAGTTGAACGGCGACGTCTCCCTCGACCCGGACGCCACCCCAGGCACGCTGGTGCGGCCCTGGGTCATTCGCTTCGCCAACCCGGGCCCTGTCGGCCCCCTGGGAATCGACGGCCTGTCGATCGTCAACGAACCCAATAGCGTCCAGAAGGTTACGGTGAGGCCCACGGCTGGCGCGGTCAGGCTGTCGTATGGAGGGCAGACCACCCCAGCGATTCCCATCTCCCCAGGGGAAAACGCCGCCCAGGCGGCGGCGCGCGTCGAAGTGGCGTTGGCGGGACTGCCCGGGGTCAGGGGGGCCAAGGTGACCTTCAAGGACGTGCCTGACTCCAGCCCCTGGGAATTTCCCTTCACGGTGGAGTTCTCGGGGATGCAGAACGTGCAGATGCTACAAGCCCGTGCAGATGTCGTTACGTCCGCCATGGGTAGACGCCTGGCCCATCGGGTGCTCTTCATCAATGCACGCTCTGGGCAATTCGTCCTGCCAATCGACAATGAGGGCACGCTTACCGTCACCGCCCCTATCGACATCCTGGATGGGGATACTGCCGACACCGCATGTGCCCGGATCGCTGCAGCGCTGAGTATGGCTGGCTATCACGATGTCGCTGTCTCCAACCCATCGCCGTTGGATCCCTGGTCTGCCCCATTCACGCTGGTCGGCCAATCCCTTTTGTTCCGCACATTTTTGGGGACAGGCGAGGAGGCGAGGGTTTCGACGGAGGGGCAGGAGTGGATGTCCCTTCAGGTGACGGGGCGATCGGGTAGTTTCGTACTGTCGAACAACGACAAGTCAGCAACAGTCACCATCAACCCCGCGGACTCGATCCTCTCCGCCTTCAGTAAACTACAAATCGCCCTGCAGACTCAGCTCGGTGCTAGCGACCTGATCATCGACGACGGCGATAACAGCCTCAACCCGAACCAGTCCGGGCTCGGCTGGGGGCAGATCTACACGATCCGTGCCGCCTTCCTCGACTCGGCCGGGAACCTCCTGGAGTCGCAAGCGATCACCGGAGACAACACCAACCTCTTCTACACCGGGGCAAGCGCGTGGGTGGAGACTGCCTCAGATAACGTCCTACCCACTCTCCGCGTACTGGCGACTGCCGGCACCTTTCGCCTGCGATTCGGCAACAAGACGACTGCTCCGATCGAGGTTAGCCCAGGCGACACGACGCAAAATGTTATCGACAAGGTTCGCAACGCCCTGAACACCCTGTCCGGCGTCTCTGTGGTGGTGCAGAACGCGGCCGGCAGCAACCCATGGTCCTCCCCGATTCAGATCCGCATCCTGACCCCTACGACCAACGTTCCTCCACTGCAGATCATTGAGAACAACCTCCTCACCCGCTCCCTCACGGTGATGCCTGCCTCCGCGACCGGGATTGGGAATCAGGCGGCGAACCAGATCTTTCGGATCGACGAGGTGAAGGGCAGGGCAAGTGACGACATCATTCTCACCAAGTCCACTCCTTCGCTTTCTAATACCCGTTACACTTTAGACGGTTTCCAGGCTGCTTATTTTGATCAAGAATCCAGGCCTACAACGCATGTCCTCAGTAACGGGGGCTATTACGGCACGACCGGGACGGTTCCACTGGAATGGCCGTTGGATTCCTTGAAGGGGAACATTTGGTCCAAGGGAAGCGTGCCCGTGGCCTTGCTGGGATTTGCTGCAGGACAGAAGGCCGAGGGAAAGGAGATTGAAAAAGGCACCGGGCATGATGACCAGGCCAACGCCTCCCTGGTGGCGGCATTCGACATCGACAGGCACGGCCACATCAATCTGGGTGTATTGACACCGACTCCAACGAGCACCCAAGATGTGCGCTTCGTCCTCTATATCAACACAGGTGGTGCGAAGTTCAACCGGACAATCACCCTGACGCGGGCCGAACTGGACGCCTGCCAATCCGTCGAGGAAGTAGCGGCACTGCTGCAGACAAAGATGCCCGGCATGGTCAAGGTGACAGCCGATGGAACGAAGTTGACACTTACCGTTGAGCAAGACGGGACGGAAAGGCGGCGGGTGGACGACCAGAACTGGCTTCAGAAGTTCCTTCATCAGCCCGCCGTGAAGACGGTACTCATTCCAGCTTCATTGCTAGTCACTCCACTGCAAGGAGAAGAGGATATCAATGTGGTCGCTTCCCCCCTGGGGAAACTGGAGTACGTCTATACCTCACGTTCCGATTCAACCGTCCTCGTTGGGAATGACCTCTTTCGCCTCAACAAGACTTTAAACATAACTACCAATCTCAACACCTATGATACAGTCGCCACCAGGCACAAACTCATCATCGATTTCCGCGCCGTCTCCGAGCCCCTGTCATTTAAGTTTAAGGTTAACCGCGAAACAGGGCGCACCTCAATCGAGGTGACTAGCTCCGCTAAAACAATAAAGCTTGCGGTGCAGAACCACAAATTGCTAATTACGGATACGGACGAGAATACCGTGATTTATGCCGGCCGGTATTCGAACGCTTTCACCATTCTCGGCAAAACAGTGTTCCACGGCCAATTGATCGCCGACGGCGGCACACACTCCCCGGACGTGGTCGGCGCAATCAAGGGGGTCAACTCAATCCTCGGCCTATCGCTGCCAGACCTCTCCATCGTGAACAACCTGAATTTCGCACCCAACTTTTACAGTACTGAAAAGGCAAGGAAAATACCGCTGTCCCTCGATCTCCTTGCTCGTACTGTTAATGCCCGGTTCGACGAACTCAAGTTCGGAAACACGACTCTCGCCTCGCCCCACGTCCCGGGCTTTACCAGGGTGCCGCAGATCAACAACCTCACCGTCACCATCGGCGGCAAGATCTCAGGACTGTTCCACTTAGATGCCCTCGCCGGCACTAACCCGCACCCCTGGGTCTCGATCCACGACACCGGTTCCGACACCTTCGCCATCGGCTCGAACCTGGTCTCGCCGCAGTTCGGCATCCACCTGATGACCGGCTGGTTCGGCCCGGACACCTACCAGTTCAACAGCCCGCTGTGGGGGATCGCCGGCATCTTCGAGCCGCCGGACGTGCAGATCAAAGGCGTGACGGTGCCTGAGTATTACGACACCCTGGACTTCTCGAGCTTCTTCAACGACCTCGACTTTACTATTGTCGAGGTAACGACCGCCAACTTGAACACGTTTCGAAACCTTATCCGTAGCCTGGGCAACGGAGCTGACCCTACTAACTCGACGTTCAATACGCTCGACGTGGGCATGAACGTCGTTGTCGTCACCGACGGTCTTTTCGGTGCCCAGATGCAGGACCTACTTAAGAAGACCGGGACCGACGGCATCTTCGACACCCTGGCCAACGACTATGGCATACGCCTCGGCCTGAACATGGTCATCGCCACCGACATCGAGAACATCATCGGTGGTATGGGCATCAATACCTTCCACTTCCTCAACGGTGCACGTCTTCCGGGCCTCATCTCTTCGGGTATCAGTCTCCTTTCGGGGAATAGGGGCACCATCGCGCTGGACTACTCCAACTACCTCCTGCCGGGTGAGACGGCCGGGGTGACCGTCAGAACCGGCGCCGGCGCCGACGTGGAGATTATCCCGGCCATCCCCCTGGGGCCGCTCGGCACCTACCCCGCTCGCCGGATGCTGTTTGGGGGCGCCACCGGTGTTCTTGGCAATCGCTTCGGCGGGCTGGAAGACATCTTCGGTGCCTTCGGTGTGGACACCAGCATCATCAGCAACTTCGCGATCGCCGGCGCCTCAGTGGTCACCGGCAGCCGTGCCAACGACTCGCTGACGGGCAGCGACAACAACAACGATGTGTTTGTCTTCAGCCCCGGCCAGGACATCATCGACGGCAAGGGCGGCATGGACACGCTCAGCCTCGCCAAAACAACCGGCCCCCTCTTCGTCGACCTGCGCCGCGGAAAGGCCCGCTCTGGGCGGCACAGTACGTTGCAAACAACGGATACCGCCAACCGCATCGACTCCACTCTGTCCAACGACGCCACATCGGGCACTTTCACGCTGCTCATCAACGGCCTCAGCACGGCACCGATTGCCCACAACGCCAGTGCCCAGGACGTCAAGACGGCCCTCGAGGGGTTGTCGTCGCTGATCAGGAACGTCACCGTCTCGGGGAGCGGGACTCAGGCCTCTCCCTGGTCCATCTCCTTCGAGCCCGTGGCCTCCTCCACGGTGCTGGAGATGTTCGTCAACGACGCCGAGCTGGGCACTGGAGACGGCTCCACACTGACGAGTATCGAAAACTACCTCGTGGGCCCAGGCGATGGCAGCGTCTTCATCGGCGGCTCCGAGGCGAACACCTACATCTTCACCAACAACTCGGGCTCTGCGACCATCATCGACGACCCCAACGGGGCGTCTAACGTCAAGGACATCATCGACTACAGTGCCTTGACCCACGTCGTATCCGATAAGGTCTTCGGCACCAAACGGGTTATCACGTTCATCGACTCGGGCGGGTCCGAGCGCACGATCACCGCCTACTATACCGAGGACGTGGTCACGCCGGGCTTCACCTTCAGCACCACCAACATCCGCAAGGAGGTTCGCAAGTTCCTGCGGCCGGATCTGCTCCAGGGAAGCTCT
Source organism: Gemmataceae bacterium (assembly GCA_046350255.1). GTDB lineage: Bacteria > Planctomycetota > Planctomycetia > Gemmatales > Gemmataceae > CALDUY01. The sequence goes on along the minus strand of JAXMAV010000005.1, from coordinate 14,141 downwards.
CCCGGTAAAGGGGCAGGCGCGAGGGATTCACTCCAGCAGTCCGACCTTGCAGACGTCTTCGAGGAAGCCATCGCACGCTGGAACACAGTCAACGGCCTGTCGTTGCGTGCCGAACAGTTCACCCTCACCATCGCCGACCTGCCCGGCCAGGCGCTGTCACGGATCAGCGGCAACCAGATCACCTTCGACGTTAACGCGGCCGGCCTGGGCTGGTTCGTCGATGCGACCCCAGCTAACGAAGCCGAATTCGCTGCCGAGTCCAGCGGCGTTTTCATCGCCCAGCCCGGCACCGCTGCTTTCGGCCGCTACGATCTACTGACGGTTGCCCTGCACGAGGTCGGGCACTACCTCGGCATGTCGCACACAACCGATGCCAGCGCGCTGATGAGTGCCACCATCGACCCCGGCATACGCAAGGCCGTGCCCGTCACAGCCATCGACCCCCTCGCCGGTCCCGTCGATGGTTACGACCAGGGCACCTCCGACCAGGAGCGGCTGCTCGACGGGCTGGAGGGGTTCGCGACCTGGGCGTCTAACTTCGGCACCAAGATTTCTGACCTCCTGTCCAGCGTGCCGTCGATCCCATTCGTCAGTCAGGACCTGGCTGGGCTGTGGAACGTCACCGGGGCGGCGCTGACGCAGAAGATCAGCGACGAGATCCGGGAGCGCATCGTCGGCGTGTTCGACGACCTGACCATCGCCGAGGTCACCACCGAGACGCTGCTGGCACTGAAGGGCGCTGACGGCAAGCCGCTCCTGCAGCCGACCACGGCCAATAACTCCCGCGAGTTCACGGCCACGATCCCCGTCACGTCGTTCACCACAGGTCTGAGCCTGAACTTCGACGGCTTCGACTTCCTGGGCCTGAACGTCCCACTGAACGCGACGCAATCCGAGCCGCTGCGCCTGCGCGGCGACCTGCAGTTCCAGTTCACCTTCGGCCTGGACGAACAGGGCGCTTTCTACGTCGAGGAACCGCAACTGGTCGGTGCGCTATCGCTGGGGTCGGACAACCCCATCGACGTCCGGTTGCAGCTCGGCCCGGTGGGTGTGGGTATTCAGCAGGGCACAATTCAGTTCAACACCCAGGTGGCACTGGCCAGTTCGGGGCGGATGACCCTGAACACTTTGACCGGCGACACCACCGGCAGCCTCATTGGCGCGCCCAGCCTCGCCTCGAACACCAGCTATGACGTCAACCTGCCCGTCGTCCTGCTCGGGGCACTTGCCGGGCTGTCCAGTGACCCAATCGTTATCTCCAGTTCGTTCAACAGCGCCACTGACCCGTCCATCCTGCCACCTGGGGCCAGCCTCTCTGGCTTCTTCCAGAGCATGTCGGCCAACCTCGCAACGGCCGGACAGGACGTCCTGTCTCAGCTGCAGGGTGTCTCGCTGGACCAGGTGCTGGACGGCCTCAGCGCCCTGCTGGTGGACTGGGCCTCCCCCGACAGCGCGGCTTTCCAGAAGCTGCCGGTCCTCGACAAGAGCATGGCAGAGCTGCTGGGTAACGGCAACGGCGACTTCCTGAAGGGGGTTAAGGATGCCGTCGATGTCCTCCGCCAGACGCTGCGGAATGGCTCGGACCTTCAGAGGTTCGAGCGCGACCTGAATTACGAGTTGAATACCCGCCTGAATCTTGGGGCCGAACTGCCGAACCAGGCAGCTGTAGCAGCCGCTTACGAAGCCCTGACGAACTTGCAATATACTCTCAACGGCAACTCCACCGACGACGAGTTGGCTGCTGCCCTGGCCAGCCTGGACGGTCGGCTTGCAGCAGCCCTGGACGACCGCGACCTCGTCGGCGCCAACGCCCGACTGTCCACCCTGGGGCTGAGCGGCGACTCGACCAACGACGACATTGCCCTGGCCCTGGTGGGGCAGTCCACCGACGCGACCGCCGCCTACGACTCGCTCAAGGCGGACCGCGACCTGGTTGCCTCCAACCCCGAGGTGCTGCTGGCGATCGATCGGCTCGCCTTGCTGGGGCTAACTGGCAACTCAACCGAGGACGACATCGCCAATGCCTTCGACACCTCGACCGAGGTGGCCGCGGCGAAGTCGTTCCGCGACCTGCTGCAGCAGCCGCAGCCGGACGACAACGGAGCGAAGTACCAGTATCAGATCGCCCGGAACTACTTGAGCGCGCGCGGCTTCTCCACCGAGGCAGGGTCGCTGCCCACTGATGGCGAGATTGAAGCAGGCATCCAGCGCCCCGACGAAATCGCCCGTGCCACCGCGGACCGCGACACGGCAGCCGCGCTGCCAGGTGTTGTCGCCGCCGCCGCCCGGTTGCGGGTCTACGGACTGACGGGCGCCTCCAGCGATGGATCAATCGCCGCGGCCCTGGTGAGCCGCGCCACGAATGACTCCTTGCAGGTTGATCGTGACACGCTTTTCGGCAAAACGGCCGACGTGGTGGTGGCCGCAGAGGCTCGACTGGCCGCACTGGGACTCACTGCCAACTCCAGCGACAGCGAGATCGCCCTGGCATTGACCGACCCAGCCGACCTGGCCGCCCTGAAGGTCCAACGCGACTTGCTAGCCCAGTACGACGCCGCGAAGGTTTTCGGCTTCGCCTACAGCAACTCGGCCCTCTCCGTCAGCGTCAACCTCGCCAAGCACATCATCACCGAGGTGCCGTTCTCCCTCAGCCTGCAAGACCTGAAAGACCTGCCTGGCGTTCCCCAGGCGGTCAAGGACCTCATCGGCGACGGGGGCGCTCTGCAGCTTGACGCCAGCGCCACTGGGGCCATCTTCATCGACGCTAACGTGGACATGAACGTCGGCTTCACCTTCGACTTGCAGGACGTCACCCAGCCGCAGTTCTACGTCGCTGATTTCAGCCGGCTGAAGCTGGATCTGACTTCCTTCAGCACCGCCCCTCTTAACTTCAGCGGCACCATCACGGTCAACATCCCGGGTATCGATCCGTTTACAGTGGCTGTCAACGTCGCGGATGGCAGTTACAATCTCGACCTCCACCTCGACTTCGCCATGCAGGCGAACAACGACGGTAGCGGTCGATACCTTCTGTCCAACGTGACCGCCAATCAACCCTACGACCTGGCCTTCTCAGGCAGCGCCCAGTTGGACTTGCCCCTGTTCTTCCCTTCCCCCGATCGACCGATGGGCGGCACTACCGACGACACCAACAACGACGGCGTCGCAGACCACGTCCTGCATGTCGAGGCCGACTTCGTGCCGACTGGCCTGGAAAACGTCAAGGTGGTCACCCCCAGCCTGAAGGGGTCTTTCGACCTCTTCAAACTCCTCAACGACCCGAAGAACATACTCGTCAGCATCGATCTGATGTTCGCTGGCATGAAACAGCAGTTCTTTGATCGCTTCGCTCAGATGAACTTCCCACTCATCGCCAACAAGATGGCGGAGGCGGCCGGATTCGTCGATCAGCTTCGCGACGATCTGCTTGGCATCGCCCCCGACAAGCGCGGCCTGCGCTGGGACGACCCCGCCCGTTACCTGCCCGGCAGCCTCGGTGCCACGCTGCTGGCTGGTACCCAGGCCGACAGGAGCACCGTCGATGTCCTCCGCGAGGCGATCTTCGACAAACTCGGTGCGATCCTCGTCGTGCCCCTGAAGAACGCCGATGGTACTCCCATCTTCGACGGGCTAGGCAACCGGGCCTACCGGGCAATGACTTCGGCCGATGACGTCCAGGTCACGTTCACCGCCACAGGTGTTAAGTTCAACTTCCTGATCTCCGACACCCTCTTCCACGAGACCATCACTCTGGACTTTGCCGAGGCCGTCCCCGGCCTTGAGCTGTCCACCGGGCTGCCAGCCGTCAACCTCGACGTCACTTACGTCCTGAGCCTCGGTTTCGGACTGGAGAATGGCGTCGGCTTCTACGTGGACACCACCGGCGCCACCAGCGACGGCGCCGAACTGGCCCTGACACTTTCCGCCACCCTGCCAGACAATGCCTCGTTCGATGCCAACCTTGGCTTTCTGCAGGTCCGCCTCACCGAGATGAACAGCTCCAACGGGTCACAGTTCGGTGTGCAGAACGATCACGACGGCCGCAGCGGCTTCTACGCGGGCTTCAGTCTCGACTTGATCGACGCAAGCCAGGACGGCCGCTGGGAGGTGGGCCAGGAGTCGCTGAACGTCGTAGCAGATTTATTTGCCCAGGCCGATGTGGACCTGGGCATCGGAGTCAGTTTCCCCAGCGGTGGGCTGATCACGCTGCCGACGATGAAGGCGGTCCTCCACTACGACCAATCGTTCGCGGATGTTCAACTCTCGACGGGGTCCGGCTCGACCGTAATGCTCGGTGGCGCACCGGTCGTGGTCCTCGAAAACGTGACCGTCGATCTCGGCAGCGCGCTGGCCGGGTTCGTCCTACCCATCATCCAGGAAGTGAACAAGGTCATCGGCGAGGGCACGCCCATTCGCCAGATCGTGGACCTGCTGACCACCCCGATCGACCTGGGGATCACCAAGTTTACCTTGCTCGATGTTGCCGGGTTGTTTATGCGCCCGAACGACTTCAACGCCGCCAAGCTGGCCCTCCGCTCGATCAAGGAGTTCGGCACCTTCTACGACCAGGTGAAGAATGTGGGACAAACAGGAGGAGTGATCAACTTCGGCACCTTCACACTGTCGGGCCCAGTGCTAACGCAGAAGAAGTCCGCCGTCCAGGCGAGTGACACCCAGGGCGCCATCAATCCCAACTTGCAGGGCTCGGGCGGGACGACGGCAGCCAACAACATCGTCAAGCAGTTCGGCACCACTCCCGGATCGCTGCAGTTCCCCCTGCTGCAGGACCCCTCCGCTGTCCTCGGCTTCCTGATGGGTCGCGACGTCACGCTGTTCCTCTACAACATGCCGAGCCTGCGCATTGGCATCAACTACCAGCAGTCCTACCCAGTATTCCCTGGTCTCAACGCCGTCCTGCAGGGCGGCATCTCGGTGACCACCGACCTCGGCTTCGGACTCGACACGCGCGGCATCCGCGCCTGGCAGGAACTCGGCTTCCCTCTGAATGAGATCGACAAAATATTCGACGGCTTCTTCATCACGGACTGGAACAGCAACGGCCAGGAACGGCCCGAGGTAACCCTCTCCGCCACGATCAATGCTGGCGCCTCGCTGGGCCTCGCCGGCCTCGCCGAGGCCGGTGTTGTTGGCGGCATCAGTGCGAACATTTACCTCGACCTCGCCGATGTCAATGTCGACGGCCGGGTGTATTTCAACGAGATCCAGGCCCTCACTGGAAACTCGTTCTTCGATCTATTCAACATCAGCGGCGACCTTCGCGCTTTCCTCGAGGCTTACCTCTGGGTCGGCATCGATACCCTCTTCGGCCGCATCACCCTAGTAAACCTCCGCCAACGCTTCGTCGACGAGGTGCTGGCCTCGTTCAACCACACCGCCCCGCAGCCGGCCTTGCTGGACATCGCTGACTTCAACAGTGACACCGGCGTGTTGACCCTCCGCTACACCGGAATGGGCTCCGACACCTCGCACAACTACAGCGTCGAGTACGTCGACACCCTGGACCTCACCAGCCTGTTCAACTACGCAGCCGACCTCGCCCCCGCGGCCGACAAGGACACTGCGAACAAGCTGCTGTTGCGCGACCGCAATGGACTGGACCTGAAAAGTCAGCCGGCCGGCGCGGGCTACATCCTCGTTAAGTCGCGCGGCACCGTCGAGGTATTCCGCGCTAGCCAGGTAACAACCATCCGCACCGACGGCACCGCCAGGGACGACCGCTACGTCTTCGACCCGCGCGTCATCGACGCACTGTCGAACGTCCTGTTCAGCCCCGGCGCGGGCAACGACTACATCGACCTCGGCGGGGATAAAGCCGTCGGGCTGGTGGTGAAACCCCGATCGATCCTTGTGGATGGTGGCCCCGGTAACGACACCATCAAGGGTAGCACCTACGATGACACACTCATCTCCGGCCCTGGCACCGACACCATCACAGGCTTCGGCGGCAACGATGTCATCATCTTCGGAACCAACCCTGACATCAACCCCGCCGCCCGCCTCGACATTGCCGACTTCAACAGCAGCACAGGCTCGCTGACCCTTCGCTACCTGAACAATGGCTCCGACGACTCGCACAACTACAGTGTGGAGTACGCCGACACCCCGAACCTCACCGACCTGTACGACTACGCCAGCGCCACCACTCCGTCGTCCGACAAGGACCTCGCGAACAGGCGGCTACTGCGCGACCGCAACGGGCTCGACCTGGCCAGCCTCCCAGCCGGCGCGGGCTACCTCGTCGTAAAGTCGCGCGGCATCGTGGAGGTTTTCCGGGCCAGCCAGGTGACCACTCTCAGCACGCAAGGCACGGCAAAGGACGACCATTTCACCTTTGACCCACTCGCCATCAACGCGTTGACGAATGTCTCGTTGAGTACCGGCGCGGGCAACGACTACATCGACCTCGGTGGTGACCAAACGGTTGGAGAAGTGCCGAAGGTACGGTCGATCACCGTGGACGGCGGCGCGGGCGACGACACCATCCAGGGCAGCGCCTACGACGACACCCTCATCGGCGGCACCGGCAACGACTCCCTCCGCGGCTTCGCCGGTAACGACGTCCTCCACGCCGCCAACGGCAACTCCTCGTACAACCTCGACCCCGGCATGCCCGCCGGCGCCGCCAACTTCGACATCCTCGTCGGCGGGGCCGGGTCGGACCGCATCCACGGCGGCGACGGTGGCGACTCGATCTTTGGTGACCACGACGACGACACCCCTCGGCTGGACAGCGCCTCTTACGATGACCAAATCGACGGCGGCGCCGGCAACGACACCATCAAGGCCGGCTTCGGCAGCGACACCCTAGACGGCGGTGACGGCGACGATACCCTCGACGGCGGTGACGGCGACGACACCCTCACCGGCGGCGCCGACGACGACACCCTCACCGGCGGCGCCGGCAACGACCTGCTCAACGCCGACGCCGGTGCTGACCACCTCGACGGCGGCGCCGGCGACGACCAGTTGAACGGTGGTGCCGGCGACGACCTGATCGACGGCGGCGACAACGACGACCTGATCGACGGCGGCGACAACGACGACCTGATCGACGGCGGCGCTGGCAACGACACGCTGTATGGAGAGGCCGGGCGGGACATTCTGTTCGGCGGCATTGGCAGCGATCTGCTGTTCGGTGGGGACGCCGAGGACCGCCTCGACGGTGGCGCCGACAACGACACGCTGTACGCCGGCGACGGCCGTGACTTTCTCGTCGGCGGGACCGGCGTGGACTGGGTCTACGGCGAGGAGGGCAACGATACCCTCGTATGGACGATCGGCGACGGAGCCGATGCCGTACTGCGGGGTGGCGACGGGACAGACCGCCTCGAGGTGTACGGCTTGGACGATTCGGACGACACCATCACCGTTCATGCCAACGGCAGTGGCGTGAGGATCCAGGCCGGCGCCTCCTTTCTGCCCGACGGGCTGGAATCGCTCCTGGTCAGTGCCGGCTCCGGGGTGGATAGTGTCACAATCCAAAGCCTGGCCCCGACAGACATCAAGGACGTACGAGTGGACCTCGGCCAGAGGGAGGTTCGCGCGTCCCGCCCCGTCACTGAGTCCCGTGTGGACACGCAGGGCCAACAGCGTGATGTGTACAGGGTCTTCCTGGCCAGTGACCCCTTGGGATCTACCCAGTCGGTTCTGGCCAGTTTCTTCCGCTTGGTGGAGGACAACTCGTTTGCCAGCACCGAGGTGTTCACTCCACTGTTTAACCCCGATGGAACCCCAAAACTGGTAGATATCGTAATCGACGGCCACCACTACCTGGTGCAGGACGTGGCCGAGGGCATCCCGAACGACTTGACCACCGACCGGCTCGAGGCCATGCAGACCCGCCTCCTGCAAGTCTCGAGTACCGAGTACAGGCAGGTCTTCGACGTCCAGCCTGACGGCTCTCTCACGCCGAGGCTAGATTCGCAAGGCAATTCCGTTTACGACACCTTCAATTTGCCGGCCTACGAACCAGACGGTTCCGATGACCAGGGGAAGTTCCTGGGGACCGACGGGCCTGATAGGTTCACCCTGAGTTCTGAGATGAACACAGATCTCCACATGCCTGTCATCCGTGGCGAGCAGGCGGGCGGCCTCCGCTTCGAGGTGAGTGGTGCCGACCCTGGCGGCGACCGGCTTACCATCGACACCGGCGACGGCGACGACACACTCGACGCCTCCACCATCACTGACCACCTGCTCAAGCAACTCGAATTCGGTGCCGGTGCCGGCAACGACCGCGTGATCGGCTCCCCTTTCGCCGACTGCATCGACAGCGGCTTTGGCGACGACATCGTCACTGGTGGTACTGGAATCGAGATCTTCATGAACCCAGGCGGCCAGGATACCCTGATCGAGTTCCGCGATCTTGACATGGCCCTCTTCGGCAACTACTACCTTGCGGGCGAACTTCAGCCCGGCACAACCGACGTCTGGCTGGCGGGAACTGAGCGGGAATCTCTGTCGCAGCACGACGGCAAGCCCATCTTCCAGACGGTAAACCTGATCGCAGGTCCCGGCAACCACCACCTGGTCGTCAACGACGACGATGGCCAGATCACCGTGGCTGGGACACCAATCAGCGTGACTCCCTGTACTAACACCGCATATCTGACCAACCAGTGGAGCGGTTCCGCCGCTCTCGGTGCCTATGTGGTTTATACCACTTCAGGGGTTGGGGCCGACATCACGGTTCAAAGCAACGGCAGCGACCAGTTCCTTGAGTTGCGCGGCAGGGCCGTCTCGGATACCGTAAATGTGGATGTCGTGGGTGATCTCGGTGTCCTCACGATCGGCACGGCGACCTTGGACCGGGTACGCTATAACGGGGAATTAACTCGCCTCGTTGCCGCGCTTGGTGCGGGGGATGACGTGATTACGATTATCAATACCCCGATTGGGCTGACTTCCATCGATGGTGGTGCCGACAGTGATATCATGAACATCCGGGCCATCAGTGGACCGACAATAGTTGGGGGTGGTCCTGACCCCGACACTATCAACCTCGGCAGCAATGCGGCTGGCAATCGAGACAATCGATTTGTTAACTCAGACGGAACGCTTCGTGGCTTTGTCGCCTCACTGCTCCTGATGTCAGACGGTGACACTGTAAACGCTGATGCCAGTGGGGATTCAAACAGTGATGTTATCCTGACGGCCACCACTCTGACTGGTCTCTGTCTCGCGGACATTTCGTTCAGCGAATTGATCGTCCTGAATCTTAACCTCGGTGCGTTGGGGAACACGCTTACGGTACTTGGCACTCCCAATGGGGCAACGACGATCCGAACTGGCACCGGTAACGACCATGTCAACGTGGTGGGTGTCAGCGGTCTCCTCACTCTGTTCACTCAGGGTGGCAACAATTCCGTAAAGGTCGGTAGCCAGGCTAATGGCGTCTACACAGGCGGACATCTCCGGGAAATCACCAGCACAGTAACTGTAATCGGAGGCGGAATTGATAGCCTCAGCATCGATGATACCCTCGAAGACGCAACCAGTGGTGTACTCACGGCCGACAATTTGTCCGGACTGGGTATGATAGGGTCGATCAGGTTTAGTGGACTTCACCAGCTAGAAGTTGCGCTTGGTGCCATGGGGAACAACTTTCGCGTGGCAGACACTCCCGCTGGCACGAGTACCCTTGTTCGGAGTGGTGCGGGCAATGACACCATTTTGATCGAAGGTACCACCGGCTCCGCCACTGTGGAAACCGGTGAAGGCCACGATTCATTCCACGTTGTGCCGGGTACATTACTGTTGGGCTGGCTGAAGCTTGACGGCCAGGAAGGAAGCGACAATTATCAAGTAGACTTCATTGGCTGGGGCGACTGGGTCCTGGATGTTCACGACACCGGAAAATACGGTCTCGATCTGCTGAAGTTGGTGGGGACTTCTCTTGCCGACAACTTCCTTCTCCGCGCCTACTTCGTCGCGCTCCTGCATGATATTCGCCCCGACAGCATTTCGCGCCAGGCAGAGCGTGTCAACTGTGATGGCAACATCGAGGGGTTATCAGTTGATGGGCGAGCAGGAGACGACCGGCTCGTCCTGGATGACAATTGCGCACTAACAACCCTAATCGGTGGCGCAGGCAACGACACATTCCAGGTGGGCCAAATTTACGCCTCCGAACGCCCTTCTGTTGCCCCCGGGGACATGTTCGCCACCACACCTACCTCGCGAGGCTACCTCAGCCCGGGAGCCTCGTACCAGGTGACGGCAGATGGAAGCGATGGCGACGACACCTTCGTCGTCTACCACAGTTTGGCCCCACTGGACCTGAGTGGGGGAGAAGGAGGCGACACCATTACGGTGCAGTTGTTTACCAAGGATACGCCAACGGTACTCAATGCCTTCCAGTATGTTCGGAGTGCATCGGTGAGCGTTCATGGCGGCGTGGGCCGCGATACTCTCCAGATACTGGGAACCGATCGCGATGATGTGGTAGTTGTGACTGCGTTGAACATCCTCGCTGGAGAGAACGAAACGACACTCGATGGCGTCGAGGTCTCTGAACTCGATATGCGTGAAGGGGATGATACTGTCTATTTGGTAAGCTCTGCTGCTGGCGTGTCAACACATCTATTCGGTGGGTCTGGTAGCGATACCTTCAGGACATCCGGCCCCGATTGGGATGTGCCGGGTCTTGAGTGGTTCCCTGCGATCCTGGCGGGAATACAAGGCCCGGTGCAGGTCTCCGGCGGATTCAGCGACCGGCCTGGTGAGGCTCTGGCTGTCCCGCTTCTGTTTCCTGGCGAGAGCGACAACGGCGTAGGTGGTCTGGAGAATATCGCGGAGGCAGAAGAGGAGGAGCAGATTGACCAGCTCCTGATCAATAATGCCGACGACGCCACGGGACGCGCTGGGCAACTCAGCGCTTCTCAGGTATCCGGCCTGGGGATGGGCGACGACCAGTGGATTGCCGGCGAGAGGGTGTCTGGTGGCATCTCATACCGCGAGATCGAAAGGTTCCAGCTCCTGCTTGGATCTGGCGATGACTTCCTCAGCGTCACTGGCGTGTCAATGCGAACGTCCACGTTTGTGGAGGGTGGACCTGGAAACGACAGTTTCGTCATCACAGCACCGGCCGTCGTGCCTGGCCTTCTGGTGGTGTATGGCGACAGCAGCAGCAACCCTGCGATTCATGGGGACGACAAGATCGATGCCACTGCTTCCCTCCTTCCGGGTCTATACGACGGTGGCCCAGGCGACGACATTCTTCTGGGCGGCAACAACGGTAACCTCATGATCGGCGGAGCTGGGCGAGACTTGCTTATCGGCGGGGCCGGAGTCGATCGGTTGTTCGGGGATTCCAGACTAACCGTCGAGCCGCGACTCGGGGGGACGGTAGTAGTGTCCCGGTTAGTGGTAGGTGGGGCCAGCGACGTGTTGCATGGGGGAGATGGGGACGACCAACTTCTGGGCGAGCAGGAGGACGACCAGCTCTATGGTGACGCAGGTTTCGACGTTTTGAGTGGCGGATACTACCTGCCTGCAATGCTAGACAGTCCAGATATGCTTGACGCTGCGGCCGACGGAAAAGATCTACTCGACGGCGGTCTTGATGCCGACACGTTCTTCGTCAACCTGGCCTCCGGAAATGACACTCTTGAGGGGGGTGATGGCGTTGATCAGGTTCGAGCTTATGGCACGGTGTCTGACGACACCATCGAATTGATGACCACCGAGAGGGGTGACACTCGACGAACAGTTCTGATCCAAATGATGTCGGGGGGAACAGGACGGGTGCAGGTGGCGGCCGAAAACCTGAGCATGTTCGGCGGCCCGGGTGGTGACTCCGTCACCGTGTTCGACCTGGCCGGAGGCGAGGTGGTCAACCTGACGCTGTATGGTGGGATGAACTCGCTTGCAGACGGGGATGTCGATGGCTTTATTCTGCACGGCACCCCAGGTGACGACGTTTTGAAGCTAGCTCCCGCCATCGACCCACTCGGGGGCGCTGCACTGGCTGTCACCGGCCTGGCCAACCGGATCGCAGTCAGCTCGATCGAACCTGGTAGCGATCGGATCACGCTCCGCGCGGATGAAGGTAACGACACGATCGAAGTCGGTACTTTGACCCACACACTCAACGGCCTACCTGGAATTCTGACGCTGGATGGCGGCGGCAACCGTCCAGAGCCAAATGCCGTTTCCAGTTCGCCGGGGTTCAACGTTCTGCCGATTGGGGATACTATCCGCCTTGATGATAGCTCCGAGTCCGCTAGTGAACTCGCCTATGTGCTTGACGCTAGCACCCTGCAACGGAGTGGCCTGAATCAACCAATTAACTTCCGCGAAATGGAGAGCGTTCACCTTGCGACAGGTACGAGCAAGGCGGTGGTGACCATTGCGACCACGAGTGCAGCGACGAGTACTTACGTGACAACTGGGCCTGGGGATGATGTGGTAATCCTGCAGGCGACTGGGGCAGGTAGCAACCTGATGGTTCATGGTGGTGAGGGAGCCAACCAGTTCAACTTGCGTTCCACCGGCTCAGGTAGCTTTACCCAGGTCATCGGCGGTTCGGGCGATGATCTCGTCGTGGTGAACTCGTTGGCTGGCACAGCCAGCCGGGGCACTACTGCCGGAATCCTCGGCGCCCTTTCCATCGATACTGGCGGTGGACGCATCAATCGCCTGATCCTGGATAACTATGCAGATCAGCTATCTCGCGACGTCCGGATCACCAGCGACGCGGTAATCGGTCTGGCCCCCGGCATAATTAATTACCGGTCCACGGGTGGCAACTTCGGAGGATTTACCGAGAACGGCATCTTAATACAGGGTGCCTATAGCATGGCCAATCAGTTCCTTGTCACCAGCACTCTGGCCGGAAGCACTACTCAGGTAATCGGTGGTCAGTTGACTGACACCTTCGGGGCTGGCGACACTCATCAGGGTAATCAGGGTAACCTCGATCGCTTGCCCGGACGGCTAACCCTGGTCGGCAACGGCGGCCGAGACAAACTAACTATCAATGACCATGGCGCCAATGGCTCATTCAATTACCTTCTCACCCCCACATTCATCGGTAACGATCCGTCATCGGTAGGCTCTGGGCCAGCGAGGACAACGCCTCCCGCACGTGCCTTTTCCGCGGGGGGAATTGTCTACAATGCTACAGGAGATCGAGGCCGGGACACTATCATCGCAGTGCGACTTGATGGCACCGACCAAACCAATGTTTTTTCGGTGACTCCAAGCCGATGGAGTTTTGCCACAGTTAATGGGAACCGGCCTATCCCCGGCCGTCCGTACTACAACGGAGGCGATCAACTTCGGCTCAATACTCGAGTCTTTCGCGATGGGATTGGCGGGCGCCGGTTGCATTGGATGGCTCCTGGAACAGGATTTTGGAGTTTCAATAGCTCGCCATCGATGAAAAATGTCGTTTTTGAAAGTATCGAGCGATTCAATCACGTGGCAGCAATCGCAAACTCGGTGAAACCAGGCGGCATCCCTCTGGTCACAGTGCGCAATGCCGAAACAGGCAGTATTCAGTACCAGGTGATGCCTTTTTCAGCGACCTTCAGGGGTGGGGTGAAAACCGCTGTTAGTGATGTCAACTTCGACGGACTTCCTGACCTCATCGCTATTACCCATTTCGGTGTCACAACAGCGATAGCTATTTTTAGCGGAGCTCCCAATAGAGCAGGTCTGTTTCAGCCTATAGTTCTAGCTCGCTTTACTGTGTTCAGCCAGCCATTTCAGCACGGTGCCAGTCTGGCAGTGGGTGATGTAAACCGTGATGGGGCCAACGATCTGGTCGTCGGGGCTGGCGCCGGTTGGCTTCCTCAGGTGCGCGTATTTGATGGCCGGACTATCATGACTACTCACGCCTTGATCGGCAAACCAGTTATCGCCTTTGAAGCCCACTTCCGTGGAGGTGTCAATGTGGCGGTTCGTGATATCAACGGAGATGGTTTCGCTGATATAATTGCATCGCGCGCTACAAAGAGCCACAGCCCGGTGAAGATTATCAGTGGAATTCTTCTTGTGGAGGAATTGCTCCATTACCCCCTGACTTTCTTGGTCACTTGATGAAACCAAACCTGTTTCTCATTCGCCTGGCCGGTATTAATGCCGCGTTCAGTGGATAGCCTTAACTTTAATTGTGA